>NZ_AP019654.1:1200000-2400000 GCF_009938205.1 Vibrio panuliri
TACATTCTCCCGATGGGAGCGGCCATTTGGTCTTCAACCCTTGCTGATATGCGTGCCTTCCCACTCGGTTTCTTCGCTCGATTTTTCTTAAACCATGGCTTGTTGGATGTGGTTAATCGCCCTCAGTGGTATGTGATCAAAGGAGGGTCCAAACAGTATATCCCAGCTTTAACACAGGGGTTTGCTGATCGGATCAAGCTCAACTCGCCCGTGCAGAGTGTAACTCGAGATGGTCAAGGCGTAGTTGTGATGGTCAATGGTTCAGCAGAGAGGTTTGATCAGGTGATCTTTGCTTGTCATAGTGACCAAGCATTAGCATTGCTGGCTGATCCTTCACATCAAGAGCAAGCAGTGCTCTCGTCTTTAACCTATCAAGTTAATCAAGTGGTCTTGCACACGGACACCAAACTTTTGCCGACGCGCAAAGCAGCATGGGCATCATGGAATTATCGGCTTGATGGTTCGGACAGTGAGCAAAGTGCACCGCCTTCTTTGACCTATAACATGAATATCTTACAGCATATTGAGAGCCCACATACGTTCTGTGTTTCTCTCAACTGTGCAGATTTGATTGAGAACAGCAAAATTTTGCGCACATTTAACTATAGCCATCCGGTATTTAACACTGAGTCAATCGCGGCTCAGAAGCAGCGTAGCACCATTAATGGTGAGCAACAGACATGGTTCTGTGGGGCGTATTGGTACAACGGTTTTCATGAAGATGGTGTTCGCAGTGCGCTAGATGTAGTCAAGGCGCTTGAGGAGCAGGCGGTTGATTCCCCAATTAAGGGAGCGGCGTAGATGAAAAGCGCACTCTTGGTTGGCTCGGTCAGACATCGTCGTTTTACACCTGTGAAGCATTCGCTTTCTTACCCGTTATTTATGCCATGCTTAGATCTTGATGAACTAGATTTGGTATTTAGTCATGTTTGGGGATTGGGGGATAAATGGTGGCATTGGGCAAGGTTTCGTCGCGAAGACTATCTTGGTAAAGGTGATCTGAAACGCGCTGTGTTGGACAAAGTATGTGAACTCACGGGCGACAACATTGCCGATGGACGCGTAGAAGCAGTGATTCACTTAAGGTACCTCGGTCTTTACTTCAGCCCCGTCAACTTCTACTACATTTATGATTGTGACAACCAGTGGCGTTACCTATTGGCGGAAGTCAGTAATACCCCTTGGAATGAGCGACATTATTACGTCGTTCCAGCAACAGGTAATGGTCGTTACGAACATGACAAAGCTTTTCATGTCTCTCCTTTCAACCCAGTAGAGCAAAAATATCACTGGATGGTCAAACCCCTGTCTAGTCGTCTACATGTCCATTTGGAGTGCCACAGAGAAGATAAAGAGTTTGACGCGACACTATCGATGCGCAAGCAACCGTTAAGTGAATTTGCTTTAGCGAAGAAACTGATCGTGACTCCGGTGATGGCAGTAAAAGTCACCATAGGGATTTATTGGCATGCTTTAAAACTATGGTGGAAAGGCGCTCCTTTTTACTCTCATCCTAAGTATCGCCAAGATTCAGACCACCAAGAAAAATCAAACAAAGGAGCATAGGAAGATGACAACTCAAACTCTAACCCTTCCAAAGCGACTGTCGTCGATTGAACAAACTGCGAGAAGTGTTGTTTACCGTTGTATGAGTAAAATTTCTGTTGGCGCTTTAACCGTGGTGGAAGAATTTGAAACGGGTAAAGTCGAACATAGGGAAAGCTTTGGTCAAGGCGGCCCTTCGCATCCATCCGCAATGATTATCGTACGTAACCCTGCATTTTATACCCGCCTATTGAAAGGAGGCAGTATTGCGGCTGCGGAGGCTTATATGGATGGATGGTGGGATAGTCCGGATCTGACTGCATTGACGGAGCTTATGGCACGCAACCTTGCAACGTTAGACAACTTAGAGAACAGAACCAGTTTTCTCACCGATGCAATTAATCGCGTCGCCCATTGGTTTAATCGCAACACCTTGGAGAACTCGCAAAAAAATATCCATGCGCATTACGATTTGAGTAACGAGTTATATCAGACGTTTCTTGACGACAATATGCTCTACTCCTCAGGAGTGTTTGCTCAGCAAAACGATTCGTTAGAACAGGCACAGATCAACAAGATGGAACGCCTGTGTCAGCAACTACGCCTGACTGCTGGCGACCGTGTGATGGAAATTGGTACCGGCTGGGGGGGAATGGCCATTTATATGGCGCAGAATTACGGCTGCCATGTCACCACCACCACCATCTCTGATGCCCAATACCAGTTCGCTAAGCAACGGGTCGAAGCGCTAGGGCTAAGCGATAAGATCACTTTACTTAAACAAGATTATCGTCTGCTTGAAGGGCAATTCGATAAGCTGGTTTCGATAGAAATGATAGAAGCGGTGGGCAAGGAATATCTGACCTCTTACATTAAAAAATGCCAATCGCTATTAAAACCTCAAGGGTTGATGGCTATTCAAGCGATTACCATTGCTGACCAGCGATACAAAAGTTACAGCAATAGCGTCGACTTTATCCAAAAATACATTTTCCCCGGTGGCTTCTTGCCCTCCATTACTGCATTAACCCAAACAGCCACTCAAAGCAGTGACTTAGTGCTTCGCGATCTGTTTGATATAGGCGAAGACTACGCAATAACGCTTAACCACTGGTATCAACGCTTCAACGCGAATCTGTCACGAGTTGAAGACCTTGGTTTCGATCAGCGCTTTATTCGTATGTGGAACTACTACTTCTGTTATTGCGAAGGCGGGTTCAAAGCGAAGACTATTAGCACTGTTCATATGACATTTCAGCGTCCTTAATAGCGTATGAGTGAGCTAAAACGCCTTGTCATCGTTTCCACACTGTTCCAACTGGTTTGGTTTCTCGCGGTGCTGGGAAGAGAGTCTTGGCAGTGGCTCACTTTGGTTATTGTGGTGGGGATGCTTTTGATGACTGTGCGTGTTCAAGGCTTTAAATGGTGGCCGTGGCTACTGTTAACCCTGACGGGCGTCACTCTTGATAGCTTGAATGTCTCTTTTGGATTATTGATTTTTGACCACCACTGGTTACCAACGTGGTTGATATTACTCTGGGCTGCTTTTTGCTGGTATGCCTACTTTCTTACCCAAGTCGTGAGCCAATATCCGTTATGGCTCGTATCTATTGTTGGTGGACTCGCTGGCGCGGCAAGTTATCTCGCTGGCTACAAACTGGGTGCAGTGTCACTAGGCGTATCCTTACCTGTGGCAATTGTGTTGTTTTTCATTGAGTGGATAGGAATTGTCCTGCTCTGTATGAAAGTAAACAATGGAAAGGGTAAACAACATGAAGATAGCAACGACACCTTGGCTTAACGCATTGATACTGAGTACCGCTTTGACTGCTTCTTTACCAACCTATTCTTCTGTAGCGCAAGGGAATCAATCCGATTGGCGGCATGTCGACAACTGGCAGAGTTGGCAGCAAGTCGGGCAAGCACAGTTATCAATACTTTTTTTCGATATTTACCAGTCGCGACTGCTGACACCGTCCGGAATTTACCAGCAGCAGTCATTTGATGTGACGCCCCATCCATTAGCGTTAACCATTGAGTATCAACGCAATATCAGCCAAGAGCAGCTGTTAGATGCTACGTTTGAGCAATGGTTGAAGTTGGGTTTTGCCAAGCAAGATGCTAAACGTTGGATTGATCAGCTTTCAGCCATTTTTCCCGATATCAAGTCAGGACAGACGTTAACTTACGTAACCAATGGTTCGACTGGTAAGTTTGTCTACTCTCCGCGGCCTTCACAAAGCCGCCATATCGGTTCAATTTCTGACGAGTCACTCAATGATGCCTTTCTTTCTATTTGGTTATCACCCAAGAGTGAATATGCCGATTTGCGGCAACAACTGATAGGAATGAGATAATGAGAGTGCGATTATTGGCAATGCTGTCCAGCTTACTCGTTTTGGTTGGTTGTGGCTCACAACTTGATGATTATAAGCAAAGTAGCCCGGCATTTGCATTATTTGATTACTTCGAGGGTGAGGTGACGGCGTGGGGTATGGTGCAAGATTTCTCAGGCAACAAAACGCGCAGCTTTGAAGTATCTATAGTGGGTACAGTGGAAGGTGAGAAATTAACGTTGGTTGAAGACTTTGTCTACAGCGATGGCGTTGAAGAGCAGAGAATTTGGCATATCAATAAACTTGCCGATGGTCGTTATCAAGGCACTGCACAAGATATTATTGGCCTTGCCCATGGCGCAGAGCAGGGCAATGCAATGCGGTGGCAATATGATTTTGAGTTGCCATACGAAGGATTGACCATCACAGTCGCGATGGATGACTGGTTATTTCGTCAAGATGAGCGACATCTATTTAATATCACTAAAGTGAAAAAGTTCGGCGTTCAAGTCGCCACCGTAACCATATTCTTTCAAAAACAGTAATTCAGTTTCAACCAAATAAAAAAGCCTCCAATTGGAGGCTTTGTCGTTTTAACAGTGCGTTACAGCTTGTCAGTTAGCTCGATTGCTTGACCGATGTAGTTTGCAGGCGTCATTTCTTTCAGACGTGCTTTCTCGTGCTCAGGGAGCTCAAGACCGTCGATGAAATTACGCATTGCTTCGCCGTCTACACGCTTACCACGAGTTAGCTCTTTTAGCTTCTCGTATGGCTTCTCGATGCCGTAACGACGCATTACCGTTTGTACTGGCTCTGCTAGTACTTCCCAATTTTTGTCTAGCTCAGCAAGCAGTGCCTCGCGGTTTACTTCCAGCTTGCTGATACCTTTAAGCGTAGAAGTGTAAGCGATGATTGCGTAGCCAACACCCACACCAAGGTTACGTAGAACCGTTGAGTCAGTTAGGTCACGTTGCCAGCGAGAAATCGGTAATTTTTGTGCTAGGTGACCGAATACAGCGTTCGCAAGACCTAGGTTACCTTCTGAGTTTTCAAAATCGATTGGGTTAACTTTGTGAGGCATTGTTGAAGAACCGATCTCACCAGCAATGGTTTTTTGCTTGAAGTGGCCTAGTGCAATGTAACCCCAAACGTCACGGTCGAAGTCAATCAGGATAGTATTGAAACGAGCAACAGCGTCGAATAGCTCAGCGATGTAGTCGTGAGGCTCGATTTGAGTTGTGTAAGGGTTCCAAGTTACACCTAGAGACTCAGTGATAAACTCTTCAGAGAACTTATGCCAATCTAGCTCTGGGTAAGCTGAAAGGTGAGCGTTGTAGTTGCCTACTGCGCCGTTGATTTTCGCTAGAATTTCAACATTTTCAATTTGCTTAAATTGACGCTCCATACGGTACGCCACGTTTGCCATTTCTTTCCCCATTGTTGATGGAGAAGCTGGTTGACCGTGCGTACGAGATAGAAGAGGAATATCGCGATATTCCACTGCTAGCGCTTTAATAGCGTCGATAAGATTGCGGATTTCTGGAAGAATCACGTTTTCACGCGCTTCTTTTAGCATTAGAGCGTGCGAGGTGTTGTTGATGTCTTCAGAAGTACATGCAAAGTGGAAGAACTCGTTGACTGCGTGCAGTTCAGGAACGTCTGCTACTTTCTCTTTTAGGAAGTACTCAACCGCTTTTACGTCGTGGTTAGTTGTACGCTCGATCTCTTTGATACGGCGTGCATCTTCTTCAGAGAAGTTTGCAGCAAGGTCGTCTAGGAATTGGTTTGCTTCTGCGCTAAACGCAGGCACTTCTGCAATTTCAGCAGTAGCAGCAAGCTTTTGTAGCCAGCGGATTTCAACGATAGTACGGTACTTTAGTAGACCGTATTCACTGAAAATTTCGCGTAACGCAATTGTCTTGCTTCCGTAACGACCGTCTACTGGTGAAACAGCAGTCAATGCTGACAGTTCCATGATGTTCTCCTGAATTGGGTTTCTAAATTTCGTGAGCTTTATACCAATAACTGTGGCAATTGTCACGAATATTGCGCAAACGTTTGCGCGAAGATTGTTTTACTCGGAAAAAATAAACACGCGGCAGGCCGCGTGTTCAATTTACATTCGAGCGAGTAGAATTTTTGCTTGCTCGACCATCTTTTTACGTCCGAAGATCAGATGTCGGCGCTTACCACCAACTTGTCGCCAAAGCACCGAGCAGCGAATACCTGATAGCAACAATGCACGTACTTTGTGTTGGTTGCTGGTTTGCTGCAATACGGTCGGCGTGCCAGTTACTTGGATGCGTGGGCCAATAGGGCTGACAACATCAAGATAGACACTCGCCAAGTTGCTGATCATTTGCTCGTCGGTTAAGGAGAAATGCTCCACTTGACGTTCAAGCATTTGAATACGATCTCCAAGCTGTGCCATCGCATCATTACGGCTGCTGAGTTTACGCTCAAGCGCCATTAGGCTAATGATATAACGAGTTATTTCGCTTCCCGCAGGGGTGCTATCAATGCCTTCCACTAAGCACTCTAGCCCAAGCTTCAGATCGGCTTCACGACCAAACACATTGAGTGTGCTGCTTGGGTTAGTATTCAGAATCGCTTTCAGTGAAGTTTCAAACGCGTCCGTGTCACAATAACCGTTTTTTGCTGCTTGCTGAACGAGTGCCACAGCTTGGCAAATACCTGCAAAGGCAATAGTGCGGTCATAAAGAGTGTTAGCCACGTAGAGTTACTCCTGATAATACGTCTGATTAAATACGTTGTTCGATGATACCACCACCAAGGCATACATCGCCGAGGTAGAAAACTGCTGATTGACCAGGTGTCACAGCAACTTGTGGTTCGTCGAAAATCACTTTGATCGTGTTGTCATCCACAGGGATGATAGTACACGGAATATCACTTTGACGATAACGTGTTTTCACTGAGCATTGTAACGGTTGATTAATCGCTGTGCGATCGACCCAATGTAATTGTGACGCGATTAACCCATTAGATTTTAAAAGTGGGTGGTCGGCACCTT
The DNA here is from genome assembly GCF_009938205.1 of Vibrio panuliri. Lineage (NCBI taxonomy): Bacteria > Pseudomonadati > Pseudomonadota > Gammaproteobacteria > Vibrionales > Vibrionaceae > Vibrio > Vibrio panuliri. Next base: position 1,206,916 of record NZ_AP019654.1, read on the forward strand.
GTACTGCAATTAATACATTACGTTTCAAATCTTTTTCAGCTACGTACCATGGATCTTCGTTACCGCCACCACCTTTGGTGCCACCAATGTGGAGGCCTTTGCGTTGACCTAGGGTGTGGTACATCAAGCCTTGGTGTTCGCCAATCACTTTACCTTCAGGCGTTTCAATTTTACCCGGTTGAGCAGGTAAGTAACGTGATAAGAAGTCAGTAAATTTGCGTTCGCCGATAAAACAGATACCCGTCGAATCTTTTTTCTTCGCGGTAATTAGATCTTGTTCTTCAGCGATTCTGCGTACTTCCGGTTTTTCTAACTCGCCGACAGGGAATAGGCTGCGAGCCACCTGCTCATGGCTAAGTGTGTACAGGAAGTAGCTTTGATCTTTGTTACCATCCAAACCACGTAGCATCTGTGGTTTCTCACCATTTTCAGGGAACGAACGGCGAACGTAATGACCCATAGCAATGTAGTCGGCATCAAGCACTTCATCGGCATATTCGAGGAAGGCCTTGAACTTGATTTCTTTGTTACACAAGATATCTGGGTTTGGCGTGCGGCCTGCTTTGTACTCCTCTAAGAAGTACTCAAAGACATTGTCCCAATATTCTGCGGCAAAGTTAATTTTGTGCAGATGGATGCCAAGCTTGTCACATACTGCTTGTGCGTCGGCAAGATCTTGCGCCGCAGTACAGTATTCTTCGTTGTCATCTTCTTCCCAGTTCTTCATGAACAAGCCTTCCACTTGATAGCCTTGCTCTTTTAGAAGATACGCAGAAACCGATGAATCTACACCGCCAGACATACCAACGATGACTTTCTTTTGACTGTTGTCAGTACAGTTCTCAGACATTGCTTAACACCACAAAAATTAACTGGGGGCAGATTTTAACAGAAACCCATTCACTGGGACAGATCCGAGATCGAAATCACACTTCGAAATTCGAAGTTTTTCAGTCTGGTCAGGTAAAAATCTGCTGAATTTAATACGACGACTCCTCTATATATGGCATAGTAAGCGAAATTCAACCGTTGATGAGACTATCAACACACTATTTTTTATTTAGGTATGCACGATGAGTGATGAAAACCAAGTTCTTCAAGAATCAGATTTAATTGAGGTGATTGAGAATCAATTGGCCGATGGTAATCCAATCAAAGTAAAAGAAACTTTGATGCGTTTAATGATGACCGGAACAAGCCGAGAAGATGCGATTGCTATGATGGCATGTGCCGTTGCGATTGAAATATTCGATGTTATGAAGAGTGAAGGTGAGTTCAATTTAAAACGCTATTCTGAGCATTTAGATTGCCTACCAGACCTTAGTTTTATGGAAGGTGAGTAGCGAAAACGTTTGCTATACTCCCAGTTATTGCCGCTCTTTATTTCGCGATGTAGAATCCGCACTTCCTGTCACCCCTTAAACAGAACCTAAGTTATGAAATTTCCTGGTCAACGTAAATCAAAGCACTACTTCCCAGTACATGCGCGTGATCCTTTAGTGAGCCAAGCGCAAACAAGCAAGAAAATGTCTCGTACCCACATCATCGGTATTGACCAAACCTTGGTAGACATTGAAGCAAAAGTTGGCTCAGAGCTAATTGAAAAATACGGTTTGAGTAAGGGACACTCGTTAGTTATTGATGATCAAACCGCGGAAGCGCTCTATAACGAGCTGAAAGAAAGTGGTCTTATTACTAATGAATACGCTGGTGGTACGATTGGTAACACACTTCATAACTATTCTGTATTAGCTGACGATAAGTCGACTCTGCTTGGTGTTATGAGCCAAGACATTAAGATCGGTAGCTATGGTTACCGATACTTATGCAACACTTCAAGCCGCATGGATCTTAACTACCTACAAGGTGTTGAGGGTGCGATTGGTCGTTGTTTTGCGCTTATTACTGAAGATGGTGAGCGTACTTTTGCTATCAGCGAAGGTCAAATGAACCAACTCAAGCCAGACAGTATTCCGGAGAAAATCTTCAAGAATGCTTCGGCACTGGTTCTGACTGCTTACCTCGTTCGCTGTAAAGCTGGCGACCCAATGCCTGCGGCAACGATGCGCGCAATTGAGTATGCAAAAAAATACGATGTACCAGTAGTACTGACTTTGGGAACAAAGTTCGTTATTCAAGACGATCCGAAATTCTGGCAAGACTTCCTGCAGCAACACGTGAGTGTGGTAGCAATGAATGAGGATGAAGCGGAAGCTTTAACAGGTGAACATGATCCTTTGGCGGCTTCAGATAAAGCGTTGGATTGGGTTGATCTTGTATTGTGCACGGCAGGACCTGTAGGTCTTTATATGGCTGGCTACAGTGAAGATGAAGCGAAACGTGAAACAACGTTGCCATTATTGCCAGGTTGTATTGCCGAGTTTAACCGTTACGAATTTAGCCGTCCGGCGACCAAAGCACTATGTGAAAACCCAATTAAAGTTTACTCACATATTTCGCCATATATGGGTGGACCTGAAAAAATTAAGAACACTAATGGCGCAGGTGATGCGGCGCTTTCTGCGTTGTTGCATGATATGGCTGCGAATAAATACCACAAAGAAAACGTGCCTAATTCAAGCAAACATGCTTATGCTTTCTTAACTTACTCTTCGTTCTCTCAAGTATGTAAATACTCAAACCGTGCTAGTTATGAAGTACTAGTTCAGCATTCTCCTCGTTTATCACGTGGTCTGCCTGAGCGTGAAGATAGCCTAGAAGAGGCATACTGGGAAAGATAATCATTGAGTTGGAGCCTATGAAAATAGGCTCTTTAATCTTAGTTATGAATAAAAAAAGCTCCCCAATGGGGAGCTTTTTTTATTTCATTTTTTGAATTAGATTAGGAAATCATCTAAAGATTTACCCGCATCTAATTGCGCTTGGATCGCTGATGGTGTGCGACCTTGGCCTGTCCAAGTTTTTTCTTCACCATTGTCAAGGTACTTGTATTTCGCTGGACGAGGCGCACGTTTAGACTTAGTTTTAGATTTAGTTTCACCCGCTAGCGCACTAATTAGTGCATCAACGTCGATACCATCTTTTGCAATTTGCTCTGCAATTGCTGACAACTTAGCTTCTTGCTCAGCAAGGGCTGCGCGTTCTTCTTCTTCTGCTTCTTTACGCTCAGAAACAACAATAGTTAACTTTTCTAGTGCTTCCTCTAATTGCTCAAGAGTTAGTTCACGAGAAAAAGCGCGAAGACTACGAATGTTTAAAAGAGTTTTTGTTAATTCCGACATAACGTCTCACCAATATAATTGTAAGCAACAAAGTAATATTAATATCCTAACTAGAATAATACAATTCAATTATTGTAAATTAAATAAAATAAATAATTAGAAAAGCGAGAATGCGAAACTTTTAAGCTCACATCACATTCTATTGTTAACATAAAGCATGAGCACACTGAATAAACAGCAAGCGCTAAGTATAGTGCTTAGTTTCATAACTTCCAGTTAATTTATGAAATAATACCGACTTCATTGATTATCCCCACTTAAGCCTTTATCTCAGAAATAGGGAATAGTTTAAATTGGTATAACTGATTTTTAATTGACCTCCCATAAATGAGACGTATTGTCGAGTAATAACAAGTTAAGTGTTGTATGCAATCACATCGTTATGAGAATTGCCTCCGGCATGATTGTATTAAAACAAATCAAAACCAACAGCGGGGTAGCTATATTTTCATTTGGTTGGATTTATCTCAAGGTGCTTGGTTCAACGAGGGGAGTGTGTTACCAAATAGCCTATCTTGAAACCATTTGTGTATACGCAAATCACTCGAGTATATAATTTCTAGTTAGATGTATTGTAAAAGTGAATCAGATAAGTACAATGACCGTTACCTAATGCACTGCATTGGTTAATGCTAAGTTAACATCTTTGTTATATGGCTTAATCTTTGGTCAGTGCGGTAGAGGCGCGGGAAGAATCAGTAACGTTTGTTGGGGTGATGCCAATGAGCAAGCGTAAAAGGTCTTATCCGCCGAAGTGAACTGGCATATCAAAGCCACTCGCTGGGGTTGCGTTCGAATAGGGGCAACACTGCCATAGTCTATTATTTGTATAACTATGGAGCGCTACTGTAGGGTTGGGTGGAGTGTTCGCTTCCCTGTCGCTATGTTCAACATGCATAGATCTGAAATCTATGTGTCTGCAGTAGATCTCTAACCAATTATTACTGGTTTCGAAGATCATGAGTTTAATCGATTTTGCATCATCTCCTTTATCACTACTGCCTCCAGTAGTGGCACTTACGCTTGCGATTGTTACACGTCGCGTTTTATTGTCGCTAGGCATGGGTATCGTTTTAGGTGCCGTTTTACTGGCTGACTACTCAATGGGCAATGCGCTCACTTACGTGAAAAACACCGTATTTGGCGTCTTTGTTGAAGACGGTTCAATTAACGCGGGCAATATGAGTATTGTTGGTTTCCTAGTATTGCTAGGGATGATGACCGCATTGCTTACCCTATCGGGTGGTACACGTGCTTTTGCTGACTGGGCGCAGTCTCGCGTAAAAAGTAAGCGTGGCGCTAAGTTACTGGCCGCTTTTTTAGGTATTTTCATTTTCATTGATGATTATTTTAATAGTTTGGCAGTTGGCGCAATTTCTCGTCCAGTGACAGACCGCTTCTATGTATCGCGCGCTAAACTGGCTTACATTCTCGACTCTACCGCTGCACCTATGTGTGTCGTCATGCCAGCATCAAGCTGGGGGGCATACATTATGACGATTATCAGTGGCATCCTTGTTTCTCATGGTATTACAGAATACTCAGCACTGGGCGCGTATATGCGTTTGGTACCGATGAACTTCTATGCGATCTTCGCGCTTCTAATGGTGTTTGCGGTTGCATGGTTTGGTTTAACCGTCGGCAAAATGCGCGATCATGAAATCGCTGCTTCACAAGGCAGAGGCTTTGACAATCAGCAAAGTGATGATTTGGAAGCCGCTCGTGAATTGGATGAAGAGTTAGACATTGCCGAAAGCGACAAAGGTAAGGTGTCTGATCTGGTTCTGCCTATCGTGGCTTTGGTTGTCGCGACCGTTGCTTCTATGCTTTACACAGGTGGTCAAGCGCTGGAAGAAATGGGTAAACCATTTGCTTTACTAGGCGCGTTTGAGAACACCAATGTTGGCACCTCTTTGATTTACGGTGGTCTAGTTGGTTTGTTTGTTGCGTTGTTTACCGTATTCAAACAGGGTTTACCTGTTGCTGATATTAATCGCACACTTTGGATTGGCGCAAAATCGATGTTTGGTGCGATTCTAATCCTCATCTTCGCTTGGTCTATTGGTACAGTGATTGGCGACATGAAAACAGGTAGCTATCTGTCGACATTGGCGCAAGGCAATATCGATCCACGATGGTTACCAGTGATCCTATTCTTGCTCTCAGGGGTGATGGCATTCTCGACAGGCAGTTCTTGGGGAACATTCGGTATTATGTTGCCAATCGCGGGTGATATGGCAGGCAACACGGATATTGCATTGATGCTACCGATGTTAAGTGCTGTGCTTGCTGGTTCAGTGTTTGGTGATCACTGCTCACCTATCTCAGACACCACCATTCTGTCTTCAACAGGGGCCCGTTGTAACCATATTGACCACGTCGCGACTCAGTTGCCTTATGCGCTGTCGGTTGCACTGGTATCTTGTGTTGGTTTCATTGTACTGGGTATGACGGACAGTTTAGCGGTGTCATTTGCGGCAGCGAGCTTAGCGTTTGTTATCGTTTGCTTTGTGTTGAACCTGCTAGCAAAATCAAAGATGAGTGCATGCCAGTAAGGTCGCCTGATGAACAGCAAAAGGAAGCTTCGGCTTCCTTTTTTTTTGTCATTAAGCATGCCGGATAGGGAAGGTTGGCTTGTGTGATCTTAGTGACGCGCTCTCGCGGTTACTCACTTATGGCAAAGAGCAGCGAGCGGGTTTGTTGTAAGATGAAAAAATCTTAAATTAATGGTTGAAAAAAGTTAACAGCTTGGTTAGTGTGGTTATCAACCAAGCAGAAGTGAAGAGCTTTAATAAGTATGCGTAATTTTGTTATGAACATTCATCATCACCATCACCCAATCTAGTCTTTCGGGAGATGTACGCGTACCCGGGAGGCAGGAAACTCCCGGAGGCTTAAGTCAAAGATTTTAAGAATTAACCCTCGGGAGACTCATATCTCCCGAGGGTTTTTCAGTTTCAGGGCTTATAAACTATTTAAATATCAAATATTTGCACAGGGATAACGCAATGCAAACACAACGCCTAAGAATCGCTATTCAAAAGAAAGGTCGCCTAAGCACAGAAAGCCAGTTATTGCTGAAGAAGTGTGGCGTAAAATTTAACATCATGGGTGAGCGTTTGGTTGTTCACTCACTCAACATGCCAATTGATTTGTTACTGGTTCGTGACGACGACATCCCTGGTTTGATTATGGATGGTGTCGTTGACCTTGGCTTTATCGGCGAGAACGAACTTGAAGAAGTGCGTTTAGACCGTCAAGCGCTCGGGGAGCCATGCGAGTTTGTCCAATTGCGTCGACTTGACTTTGGTGGCTGTCGATTGTCGATCGCAATCAATAAAGACGAAGTCTACAACGGCCCTCAGGATCTTGCTGGTAAACGCATCGCGACTACCTACCCACAATTGCTCAAAGCCTACATGGATAAACAAGGCGTGCCATTTTCTACCTGTATGCTGACTGGCTCGGTAGAAGTAGCTCCTCGCGCAGGCCTTTCTGATGCGATTGCCGATTTAGTTTCAACAGGCGCAACGTTAGAGGCTAATGGCTTGAAAGAAGCGGAGGTTATCTTCCGTTCAAAAGCCACACTTATCCAACGTCTAGGTGAGTTTGATGCAGATAAGCAAGAGCTTATCAACAAGCTTTTGACTCGTATGCAAGGTGTACAACAAGCTAAAGAGTCCAAGTACATTATGCTGCACGCCCCAGTGGACCGCCTTGAGCAGATCAAAGCCTTATTGCCAGGGGCAGAAGATCCAACGGTTCTACCTTTGTCTGCTGAAAAGCAACGCGTCGCGGTACACCTAGTGAGTACTGAAAATCTATTTTGGGAAACGATGGAGCAGCTTAAAGAGCTGGGTGCCAGTTCGATTCTCGTCTTGCCAATTGAAAAAATGATGGAGTAATTGCCATGAGAAGTGTTGTTTGGCAATCATTAAGTGAAACTCAGCAAGATGCCGTACTTGAACGCCCAGCGATTGCCGAAGGGGCAAATATTACCGCGGCAGTGTCGGATGTGATTGCTCAGGTTCGCTCGCAAGGAGACGCGGCGCTGGTTGAGTTAACCGAGAAGTTTGACCGCGTAAAACCGGAGTCTATTCGTGTTACTAAAGCGGAGATTGATGCTGCATCTGCTCGTTTAAGCGAGACAATGAAGCAAGCGTTAGAGCAAGCCTACGCCAATATCGCCAAGTTTCACAAAGCGCAAAAGCCGCAAGCAATTAAAGTTGAAACGCAACCTGGGGTGCTGTGTGAGCAAGTGACTCGTCCGATCCAAAAGGTTGGTCTTTATATCCCAGGTGGTAGCGCACCATTGCCTTCTACCGTGTTGATGCTTGGCGTGCCTGCGCAGATTGCTGGTTGCCAAAAGGTGGTGCTATGTTCGCCTCCGCCGATTGCTGATGAAATCCTATATGTGGCTAAGCTGTGTAATATTGATGAAGTTTATAACGTTGGTGGTGGTCAGGCGATTGCTGCAATGGCATACGGAACTGAAACCGTCGCCAAAGTCGATAAAATCTTTGGGCCGGGCAATGCCTATGTGACTGAAGCCAAACGCCAAGTAAGCAATGATTTTCGTGGTGCGGCGATCGATATGCCCGCAGGGCCTTCTGAAGTGCTTGTTATTGCCGATGAGTCGGCAGATGCGGATTTTATTGCAGCGGATCTTCTCAGTCAGGCAGAGCATGGGCCAGATTCGCAAGTCGTGTTAGTGACCCCATCGCCGATTCTGGCCGATCAGGTTTCTGACGCGGTTCAGCGTCAACTCAAGCAACTGAGCCGTGCTGATATTGCCGAACAGGCATTGGCATCCAGTCTAATCATTATTTCTGAATCCTTAACCCAAGCCGTTTCAATTTCCAACTTCTATGGTCCTGAGCATTTGATTGTGCAGACCAAGAGCCCAAGAGAGTTGTTGCCTCTGCTCGATAATGCAGGCTCAATCTTTTTAGGAGATTGGTCTCCGGAGTCTGCTGGGGATTACGCTTCTGGGACGAACCATGTGTTGCCGACCTATGGCTACACTCGTACCTACTCAAGCTTGGGTTTGGCTGATTTCTCTAAGCGTATGACGGTGCAAGAGCTGTCGGCGGAAGGTTTGCAAAACCTGGCTCCAACTGTGATCACTATGGCCGAAGCGGAAGGTTTAGATGCACATAAACGTGCGGTAACAATTCGTGTCGAAAAACTGCTTCAACAAGGAGAGGCGTAATGGAAAAGTTAGCACGTAAACAGGTTCAGCAGTTAACGCCTTATCTGTCAGCGCGCCGAATCGGTGGTAGTGGTGACGTGTGGCTTAATGCCAATGAGTCCCCTTTTGATAATGAGTATAAGACCGACTTTACTCGCCTCAATCGCTATAGCGAGTGTCAGCCCAAGCCTCTGATTGAAGCTTATGCCGCTTATGCTGGCGTCAAGCCAGAGCAAACGCTCACCTCACGGGGAGCCGATGAGGGTATTGAGTTGTTGGTTCGTGCATTTTGTGAGCCGGGAGAAGATGCGATCCTTTACTGCCCGCCAACTTACGGTATGTATGCGATCAGTGCAGAGACGATTGGCGTTGAACGTAAAACCGTGCCCCTAACCAGTGATTGGCAACTCGACTTAACGGGCATCGAAGCCAACTTAGATGCGGTGAAATTGGTGTTTGTTTGTAGCCCAAATAACCCAACTGGTAATTTGGTGAAGCGTGAAGACATTATCAGCTTGCTAGAGATGACGAAAGACCGTGCGATTGTGGTGATGGATGAAGCGTATATCGATTTTTGCCCTGAAGCATCAACGGTTGATTTGCTCGCTCAGTATCCCAACCTTGCAATTCTGCGCACTTTGTCAAAAGCCTTTGCGCTGGCGGGGTTACGTTGCGGTTTTACGTTAGCCAGTGAAGAAATTATCAATGTGCTAAATAAAGTCATCGCGCCTTACCCTGTACCAGTACCCGTTGCCGATATTGCAATTCAAGCGCTCTCTGAAGCGGGCTTAGCGCGCGCTAAGTTTCAAGTGCTCGATCTCAACGCCAATCGCGCTTATTTGCAAGTTGGACTATCGATGATTGATAACGTGCAGGTGTTTGATGGCTGGGGTAACTACTTATTGGTCAAGTTCCCTGATGGCGATGCCTTGTTTAAGGCGGCTTGGGAAAGCGGGATTATATTGCGCAACTCGCCAATTCAAGATTGCGTACGTATCAGTGTCGGCAATCGTGATGAGTGCGAAAAAACGTTAGGTTTTATTCGCAATTTCTACGCGTAGTTTTTAATCACGCTAACAAAATCAAACATGATGCGCTCTGGTATAAAACGAGAGCGCAAATAAATAAGGATATTCCAGTGAGCAAGCAGCAAAAAATCTTGTTTATCGACCGCGACGGTACTTTGATCGTTGAGCCTCCCGTTGATTTCCAAGTCGACCGTCTTGATAAACTTAAGCTAGAACCTTTTGTTATTCCGAGCCTTCTCGCACTCCAAGAGGCGGGGTATCGGTTAGTTATGGTCACCAATCAAGATGGATTGGGTACGGACAGCTACCCGCAAGCCAACTTTGATGCGCCACACGATATGATGATGGAGATTTTCACCTCGCAAGGCGTGAAGTTCGATGACGTTCTGATTTGTCCACACTTTGAAGAAGATAACTGTTCATGCCGCAAACCAAAGCTAGGCATGGTTAAGGAGTATCTGCAAAGTGGCAAGGTCGACTTCCAGCACTCTGTGGTGATTGGGGACCGCGCGACGGATTTGCAATTAGCCGAGAATATGGCGATTCGTGGGATTCAATATAACCCCGAGACGATGGGATGGCTGCAAATCCTCAAAGATCTGACGGTGAATGCACGTATCGCAGAAGTGGTTCGCACCACCAAAGAAACTGATATTAAAGTACGCGTTAATCTTGATGAGCAAGGCGGCAACCAGATCTCAACCGGTTTAGGCTTTTTCGATCACATGCTCGATCAAATCGCTACCCACGGTGGTTTTCAAATGATTTGCCAAGTGGAAGGCGACCTGCATATCGATGACCACCACACGGTCGAAGATACCGCTCTGGCGTTAGGGCAAGCACTGAAAGATGCGCTGGGTGATAAACGTGGCATTGGTCGATTTGGTTTTAGCTTGCCAATGGACGAGTGTTTGGCGCAATGCGCGCTTGATTTGTCAGGTCGTCCTTACCTTAAGTTTGAAGCTGAGTTCAGTCGTGAGCAAGTCGGAGACCTATCGACCGAAATGGTGGTGCACTTTTTCCGCTCATTAACCGATACACTAGCTTGTACGCTCCACCTATCGTCGTCAGGTGATAATGATCACCACATCATCGAGAGCCTATTTAAAGCCTTTGGTCGGACACTGCGTCAAGCGATCAAAGTGGAAGGTACTGAGTTGCCAAGTAGTAAAGGCGTGCTGTAGGAGGGATTATGAAACCACAGAAAGTCGTCATTATTGATACCGGTTGTGCCAATGTCTCTTCAGTTAAATTTGCGATTGAGCGTTTAGGTTGTGAGGTAGAAATCTCAAAAGACCCACAAGTTGTTCTGGCCGCCGATAAGCTTTTCTTACCGGGAGTAGGCACTGCCAGTGAGGCAATGAAAAACTTGAAAGAACGTAACTTGATCCAATTGGTCAAGCAAGTTGAAAAGCCACTGTTAGGTATCTGCTTGGGTATGCAGCTGTTGGGTAAGTTCTCCCAAGAAAAAGGGCAGAAAGCGGACGCGCAAGTCGCGTGTTTAGGTTTGTGTGAGGGTGAAGTTAAGCTGATGCAAACTGGGGACCTGCCTTTACCACATATGGGTTGGAATACCGTCAAGTCGCTGCCAGAGCATCCGTTATTTAAAGGTATCGAAGAAGGAGAATATTTCTACTTCGTGCACAGTTTTGCCATGCCTGTCGACCACTATACCATTGCAGAGTGTGATTATGGTCAGCCGTTTAGCGCCGCTGTGCAAAGCGGCAACTACTACGGGGTGCAGTTTCATCCGGAGCGCTCTAGCCGCGCTGGCGCCAAACTTATCGAGAATTTCTTAAATTTGTAGAGGGACCTACACGTGATTATCCCAGCGTTAGATTTAATAGAAGGACAGGTAGTTCGCCTTTACCAGGGAGACTACGGTCAAGTAACAGAATATAAGGTTGATCCGGCTGAGCAGTTCAACCTTTATCACCAAGCTGGCGCCAATTGGTTACATTTGGTTGATTTAACCGGTGCGAAAGACACGACCGCTCGCCAGCTTGATCTGATTGCCAAGCTGTTAGCTAGCACGCCGGCCAATATTCAAATTGGTGGTGGGGTACGCAGCGAGCAAGATGTGGTCGACTTGCTAGAAGCGGGCGCCCAACGCGTGGTGGTTGGCTCAACAGCCGTTAAACAACCCAAATTGGTAAAAGGTTGGATGGAGAAATACGGAGCGGAGAAAATCGTCTTAGCTCTGGATATCAACATTGACTCAGACGGCACGCGAAAGGTCGCGATATCAGGTTGGCAAGAAGACTCTGGCGTGACTATTGAAGCGTTGATTGATGACTACTTAACTGTGGGGCTAAAGCATGTACTTTGCACTGATATCTCGCGCGATGGCACATTAGCAGGTTCGAACGTCGAGCTTTATGTCGACCTTTGTAAGCAGTATCCGCAAGTGCAGTTTCAATCTTCAGGCGGCATTGGCAACTTAGCCGATATTGAAGCGTTGAAAGGCACTGGTGTCGCGGGCGTGATTGTGGGTCGCGCTCTACTTGATGGCAAGTTTACCGCAGAGGAGGCATTTGCATGTTGGCAAAGCGAATAATTCCTTGTCTTGATGTTCGAGATGGACAGGTAGTCAAAGGGGTTCAGTTCCGTAACCATGAAATTATTGGTGATATCGTCCCGCTCGCCAAACGTTACGCCGAAGAGGGCGCAGATGAGCTAGTGTTTTACGATATTACTGCGTCAAGCGATGGGCGAGTAGTCGACAAAAGCTGGGTGAAGCGCGTAGCGGAAGTTATTGATATTCCTTTCTGCGTTGCGGGAGGAATTAAATCGGCAGAAGATGCCGCCCGTATTCTCGAGTTTGGTGCCGATAAAGTATCAATTAACTCACCAGCACTGGCAAACCCAGAGCTGATTACTCAGCTAGCCGATAAATTTGGCGTGCAGTGCATCGTGGTGGGCATCGACTCTTACTACGACAAAGAGACGGGCAAATATCAGGTTTATCAGTTCACCGGTGATGAAGCTCGTACCAAAGCGACACAATGGCAAACCCGTGATTGGGTACAAGAGGTGCAAAAGCGTGGCGCAGGTGAAATTGTCTTGAATATGATGAACCAAGATGGCGTACGCAACGGTTACGATATTGAACAGCTCAATATGGTGCGTGAAGTGTGTAAGGTACCACTGATTGCATCTGGCGGTGCTGGCGCGATGGCGCATTTTGCTGAAGCTTTCCATAAAGCCAACGTTGATGGCGCACTCGCGGCATCGGTGTTCCACAAACAAGTGATCAATATTGGTGAGTTAAAGCAGTATCTACTTGCACAAGGTGTAGTAGCGCGACCAGTAGAGGTGAAGTTATGAGTTTCCAAGTAAGCGATATTGCTGCGTTAAACCAGCGTATCAACTGGGATAAAGTCGATGGCTTACTGCCAGTTATTGTGCAAGATTTTCAGTCGAGCCAAGTATTAATGATGGGTTACATGAACCAAGATGCGCTGGCAAAAACAGGCGAAACAGGTCATGTGACTTTCTTTTCCCGAACTAAGCAGCGTTTGTGGACCAAAGGTGAAACCTCGGGCAACGTGCTAAATCTGGTTAATGCTGCCCTTGATTGTGACAACGACACCTTACTGGTTAAAGTTAACCCCATCGGTCCGACGTGTCACACAGGGACGACAACGTGCTGGGATGGCGATAAGCAAGAAGAATCGCAACTGGTTTGGCTTCATCAACTTGAGCAGCTTTTGGCTGAGCGTAAACATGCCGATCCCGAATCCTCATACACCGCCAGTCTCTACGCTCGTGGTACCAAACGTATTTCGCAAAAAGTGGGCGAAGAGGGCGTTGAAGTCGCGCTTGCGGCAACGTCGGGTGATAAGGCGGAATTAGTCTGTGAATCTGCTGATCTCATCTACCACTTGTTTGTTCTACTGCAAGACCAAGGCTTGTCATTCAATGATGTGATCAACAAGCTCAAAGAGCGCCACAAATAATCAGTTTTTGATTAAAGCCACCTAAGGGTTGCTGAAATAAGGCAACCCTTTATTATTTCCTCGCTTCTCGCTTCTCGCTTCTCGCTTCTCGCTTCTCGCTTCTCGCTTCTCGCTTCTCGCTTCTCGCTTCTCGCTCCTCGCTTCTCGCTTCTCGCTCCTCGCTTCTCGCTTCTCGCTCCTCGCTTCTCGCTTCTCGCTTCTCGCTTCTCGCTTCTCGCTTCTCGCTTCTCGCTCCTCGCTTCTCGCTTCTCGCTTCTCGCTTCTCGCTCCTCGCTTCTCGCTTCTCGCTTCTCGCTTCTCGCGAATTTACCGATGACAAATGATAAAAATCAGGTAAAGTATCGGCTTTCGTAAGTAAATTGCCTAAAAACTCACATCGAAGTGGGTGCAGAAATAACTTAGGCGAGTAGTAAGACTTAAATAGGAAGAGCAATGATTCTAGTAGTAGGTCACAAGAACCCTGATAGTGATAGTATCTGTAGTGCAATCGTAGCCACTGAGCTACTAAAAGCACGTGGCGTTGAAGCAATGCCAATTCGCCAAGGCGAGATCAACCGTGAAACTCAACATATTCTAGAAGTCGCTGGTGCTCAAACTCCAGAACTACGTACTTCAGTTGCTGGCGAGCAAATCTGGTTAGTTGATTACTCAGATCTAGCACAAGCACCAGATGATGTGGCTGAAGCAGAAATCCTAGGTATCGTTGACCACCACCGTTTAGGTGACGTGATGACAGTGAACCCAATGGAAGCTTGGATCTGGCCTGTAGGTTGTACCAACACTGTACTATTCAACATGTTCAAGATTGAAGGTCACACAATCACTCCTCAAATCGCGAAGCTTATGATGTCAGCAATCCTGTCTGACACTGTCGGTTTTGCTTCACCAACTTGTACTCAAAAAGATAAAGATGCAGTGGCTGAGCTTGCTGCGATAGCTGATGTACAAGATGTTGATGCGTTCATTAAAGATCTACTGATTGCTAAGACCGACATCGAAGGTCTATCTGCAGCTGAACTTGTTGAAAAAGACCTTAAAGGTTACCCATTCAACGGTCGTGACGTAGTAGTAGGTCAAGTTGAACTTGCAACGCTAGAGCAAGTTGACGGCATGATTGATGCTCTAGAAGCTGATCTAGAGCGTCGTTGCACTGAAGAAGGTCTTGCATTCGCTGCTGTGATGCTAACAGACATCACGACAGCGCAAACTCGTCTGCTTTACAAAGGTGAGTGGGCTGAGAAGCTAGTTAAGCATGAGAAAGACGGCATGCTAATGATGGAAAATACGCTAAGCCGTAAGAAGCAAGGCTGGCCATGGCTACAAACTGAACTTGCTTAAGTCATCATGTGACTAAGTCGGAATTTTCAAGCCCATCCTAAGGATGGGCTTTTTTATTCGAGCATTTTGCGTAACGGGGCAGAACGGGCAACAGTGACCGCGTCTTTTAACACTTCATCATGTTGATAGCGTTGCAGTAAGAACTTGAGTTGCTGAGTGACTTGCTGTTGGTTCATTCCGCTTTTAAGTTTGGGCTCATAGAGTAGCTTGAGTAGCACGACATCAAGTGGTGATAAAAAATCGTCAGGCGTATAGTCATTAAAAATCGAAGGGTAGGCGAGTTCAGAGTCATTCGGCAACCCCATAACTTGAGTGATCTCTTCGACGATGCAGGCAAGTAATTTTCCATGACTTCGACTTTGGTCAACAGGAATAATCACGCTAGCTTTGATGATTTCATTGGTGCGCGGGGAGACGGAATAGCTCGCTTTGCATATCGCACCACGTACGTATTTAAGCGCCTCCTGCCCCATTTCTTCACGGATATCTTGCTGCCACTGAGACTCTCGGGTAAATATCCATACCACGTTCGCTTGTTGGCGAGTGCTGACACGATAAATAGGGTGACCGGTGATTTGCTGTAAATGTTGAATATGCGCATCGACAAGTGATTCATGGAGCGCCTGATCACCGACTTTATGCTGGAGCCATATTTTGAGTGGTTGATGCCACTTGGCGAGAGGTTTATCTCCGGGCTGATGCTCGTTTTTAAGTGCCACCTCTAGAAAGGCTTGTTGAACGAAGTGAGGATCTAGCCACGTTTGCCCAACAGCATAAAGGGGAGAGGAGAAAATCAAGGATAAGAAAAGACAGGCGATCCGTGCCATTGTCAACGTCCCTATTTGAATCCCGGTGCTTTATTAAAGTGACTTTCAACTAAGCGCTGAGTGATGGGGCTTTGTGGATCACAAAGGACCTTGTGTGTGTCCCCAGCTTCGACGACGTCACCTTCGTGCATCACCATAATTTTATCGGTAATGTGTTTTACCGTTCCAATATGCTGCGATACATAGACAAATGACACGCCCATCTCTTCTTGCAACTCAAGAAACAAGTTGATGATCTGTGAGCGCATTGCCATATCAAGACCATTGAGTGCTTCATCAGCAACAATGATTGATGGTTGCAAGATAAGAGCACGAGCCAAACAAACACGCTGTTTTTGCCCCGTTGCCAGCATCTGTGGATAGAAGTAGGCGTGTTCAGGTAACAAACCCACACGCAGCAAAGTATCTTTTACCCGTTTTACTCGCGCCTCTGGTGGCATATTGGTATTTCGTTTCAGCGGTCCCTCTAAGATATTACCGATTTGGATCTTAGGATTGAGCGACGTGTTCGGGTCTTGGAAGATCATCCGAATCAGCTTACAGCGTGTGGCATAATCTTTATGTTCAAGTAAGTCGCCGTTAACTCGGATTTCTCCGGAAGTTGGCTCGACCATACCCGCAAGCATTCGCGCTAATGTCGACTTACCCGAACCATTTTGTCCAATAAAACCAATCGTTTGACCAGCTTCAAGGGTAAAGCTGACCGGTTTTACAGCAACATGTTCCTTTTTACGGATCAAGCCAGGGCGGCTGATAAATACTTTTGATAAGTCGGTGACTTCGAGTAAAGCACTCATCCTTTTTTCTCCGTGTTCAATGGAAAGTGGCAAGAATACTTGTGGTTTTTAATCCGCTGCGGAAGTGGTATCTCTACACACTGGCGTTGAGCATAAGGGCAACGAGGTCCAAGGCGACAGCCTATCGGAAGATGCTGCAGCGGTGGAATGGTGCCAGGCAGTGACTGTAACTTCTGTTTATGTGGAATCCACTCAGAGAAGTCCGGCATCGCTTTTAGCAACGCGGCGGTGTATGGGTGCTTTGGTTTGGCAAGAATCTTATCTGTGTCAGCGGACTCAACCGACTGACCACAATACATGACTGTAATACGGTCAGCCCATTGCGTTATCGTGGTAAGATCGTGTCCGATCAACATGATGCTGGTGTTGTTGATCTGGTTCATACGACTGAGCAAACGTAGGATTTGAGACTGTGTAATTGGGTCTAAATCGTTGGTTGGCTCATCGGCAATCAGCAATTTTGGCTTAGCGGAAATCGCCATCGCAATCATCACTTTTTGACATTCACCATCAGTGAGCTCATAAGGGTAACTACTCATGATTTGACGGTGGTTTTTAATCCCCACTTTGTGCAAAAGCGCGACGGCTTGCTTACGACGCCACTGGAATCGTTGCCACCATTTGCCTTCAAATGAGCGTGATGGAATCGATTCAATCAATTGTCTTCCAACTTCTTCAGAGGGATCTAAGCAGGTGGAAGGTTCTTGGAAAATCATTGCGATATCGCGCGCGATAACTCGACGTCTTTCGCGTGGTGTGAGTTGAAGTAGGTCGATATTGCCTAAGCGCATTCGGTCTGCGGTGACTGTCCAGTTGTCCTTGCAGACACCAACAATGGCTTTCGCGACTAAACTCTTACCTGAGCCGGACTCGCCCACTAAACCACGAATTTCACCTTCATTGAGCGTCATGCTCATGCGATCAACCGCTTTAACCCGTCCTTGAGGTGTTTCAATTTCGATTGTCAGGTGTCGAATATCAAGTAATGGCATTATTCTACCCCTGCATTGAGAGCTTGGCGGACGCCTTCTCCCACTAAGTTGACAACAACAACAGTAAACATGATTGCCAGTCCTGGTAGGGTTACTGTCCAAGGAGCAAGGTAAATCAGCTCAACAGAGTCGCCCAAAATTGCACCCCATTCGGCGCTGGGAGCTTGCGCGCCAAGGCCAAGAAAGCCAAGAGCAGTAATATCTAGAATTGCAATGGACAGTGCCAAGGTGAACTCAGTGGCGAACACGACGAGCACATTGGGCAAAATTGAGTTCCACAACAAGTAGAAATTATTCGCCCCATCTAGACGTGCCGCCATTACGTAGTCTTTTTCAACTTCGTTGTGTACCGCGATGTATATTGAACGGATAAAACGCGGGATCAAGGCGATACAGATCGCCAACAGCACATTGAATTCGCCAAACCCAAGGAAGGCAACAAAGATGATTGCCAGAAGTAGCGATGGGATTGACATCACGGTGTCTAGCAAGTGGTTCAAGGTGCTCGAAATCAGCCCCTTGGTCATTCCTGCCAGTGTTCCGATGACACAACCAATCGCTGCGGCAATCACGGTGATAAGTAACGCGGCGCCAAAGGTTGGCTGTGAGCCTACGATCAGGCGCGAGAGAATATCGCGACCTAAGTCATCGGTGCCGAGGAAGTACTCAACGGTACCTGCTGGGTTCCAAGAAGGAGGCAGCAACAATTCACCGCTCTGCGCTTGCGGATCATGAGGTGTGATCCATGGTGCCACGATAGTGAGAAGAGCGATAATGATTAAACACCAAAGTCCAAACATCGCGAGGCTGTTTTTGCGATAGCTGCGCCAAAATCGCTCGAATTGAGTCGGAATGCGCTCTTCTTGATAGATGTTATCGGTTAGCATACCACTCTTTCCTTACTAATGGATTGACCATCGCACCGACCAAATCAGAGAGAATATTGGCGGTGAGAACCAAGGTAGCCACGACAATGACCCCGGCTTGAATCGAAACGTAATCTTGATTCGCAAGGGCATCTAATAGCCAACGACCTATGCCCGGCCAGTTGAATATAGATTCAGTGACAATCGTTAGAGTTAGCATACTCGACAGTTGCACACCGATTTTTGGGATAACTGGCGGAATCGCATTACGCATCACATGCTGAGTGACAATCTCACGTGTCGAGAGACCTTTGATGCGTGCAGCACGAATGTAGTTTTTACTCATCACTTCAGACACCGAAGCACGCATTAATCCGATAACTTGAGTGGTCGGCGCCAGCGCCAGAACAAAACAAGGCAATATCAGGTGGTCAATTACGCTTTGCAGCGCGTGGGCACGTTGCGGTCCTTCAGTAAGGAACGCATCGATAAGTGCAAAACCGGTGACATGCTCGATTTGATACAGTAGGTCATAACGCCCTGCGACTGGAAACACTTGGTAATGCAAAGAGAAGACCATGATCATCAATAGCGCCACCCAGAAAATAGGCGCTGAATAGCCCGACATGGAAGTGAACGAGATAATCGTATCAAGCCATTTCCCTTGCTTCATACCCGCGATAGTACCGATGGGGATACCAATGATCAGCGAGATCATAAAGGCAATTAACCCTAGTTCAAGGGTGGCAGGAAAGACGGTTTTTAATTCATCAATGATTGGAACGCCGGCTTTGTTTACTCCAAAGTTTAAATGGGTTAACTCGCCGATATAGGCGGTCCAACCTGTCCAAAAGTTTTGCATCGCCCAATGTGAGTTGGGGTCAAGGCGCAACAAGCTATAGCCGACAATCGTTAAGATCAGCAAAGTAATAATAAATAAGTTCAGTCGTCGAACGGTGTAGAGAAACATCTAGTGAATCCTCTCTACTAAGTCGAATGGCTGAGCATTGAATGGGCTCATTTTAAAACCTACCAGTGAACTATCGTGCGCTTGGAACTGCATACCGTGGTTAAGCGGTATCACAGGGAACTCTGAATTAACAATGTTCTGCGCTTGTTTGTATAAATTGATTCGATAACGTGGTGTTTCTACTTCTAATGCCAAATCAAGCAGGAAGTCAAAATCAGGGTTACACCAACGTGAAATATTCGGCCCTGCTTTCTCTGAATCACAAGAGAGTAGGGGTCTTAAAAAGTTATCAGGATCGCCAGTATCCGCAATCCACCCCGTTAAATAGAGATCAACTTGTTGATTGCTGTCGTTTGCGACACCGCTAAAGCGATCATCGGTCAGTAGATTAAGGGTAATACCAATATCTGCCATATTCGCTTGAATCAACTCAGCGGTTTTACGCGGACTTGGGTTATAAGAACGCGGCTCTAATGGCACCAACATATTGAGGGTCAAACCGTCGGCAAAACCTGCATCGCGCAAAAGTGCAATTGCATAGTTGCGGTCATAACGAACTTGGATACTGTCACCATTATACGCCCAAGAGTTTTGAGGTAGAACTGAAAAAGCTTGGCTACCGGTGCCGTAATAGACGGAATCAAGGATATTTTGTCGATTAATGGCATGATTGAGGGCCCGACGCACTCTGACGTCGCTCAATGCAGGATGTTCCGTATTGACCGCAATGTAGGAAATGTTCATCGCGGGTTTGGCCGTTAACGTGAGTTTCTCGTGCGCTTCAATGGTGGGAATTTGGCTTGAGCGTGGTGAAGTGAGCACATCACATTCGTTACGCAGCAATTTTGCCAGCGTGCCCGTACCGCGATGGGAAATGTCAAACACCACTTGCTTCATTTTGGCTTTGCCAGCCCAGTAACCATCGTGACGTTTTAGGCGAACGAAATCATTGACTTGGTAGTCGGCAAGATAAAATGGCCCGGTTCCGACCGGATGGCTATCAAGCAGTGCCATTTCGTCGCGTAGTTGCAACTGATGGGCGTACTCTTTTGAGTGGATGACCGCATGGCTGGTGGCGATATTAGATAAGAAGGTGTTATCTGGTTTGGCTAACACAAACTTAACTCGGTGGTCATCAAGCTTGACGACATCAAGCACAAGGTTCTGAAAGTTAATACCACTAAACCAAGGATAGCCATTGCCCACTGGATGGAATGGGTGGTTCGGGTCAATAATACGATCGAAACTAAACACCACGTCATCTGCGTTGAGTTGGCGAGATGGTGTAAACCATTCTGTCGTTTGGAATGAGACTGCCGGCTTTAAGTTGAAGATATATTCAGTACCGGAATCATTAACCTGCCAGCTTTCGGCAATACTTGGTTTCGGTTGATAGGTCTTGGCGTCAAGGGTCAACAGAGTATCAAAAAGCTGTGAGCTTAAAGTTTCTGATGTGATACCACTGTCTACCAACTGTGGGTTAAAGGTTGCTGGCCCTGCTTGACCACAAAATACGAACCCAGTTTGGCGTGCTTTCTCGTGACTGATGTCTTCTCCACAACCAGATAAAAGGCCGGCAGCGAAGAAGCTAATTGTCAATTGTATGAATGCTCTCATAAATTTCAGCGTTTATAGCGCAATGGAACCCTCAATTATGCCTAAGCCCCAAAGCATTGACCACTAATAGTTGCTTTCTAAACCAGTCTAACTAGAGTCCCTCAGGCACAAAGTGTACAACCACATTGCCAAGTGAGGGGAGATTACTCAATCTTTAGTCACTGGTTCTCTCGGTTTAAATCATATTTGCGCACCATCCCGCGCAGTTGGTGGTAACTTAATCCCAGTAAATCTGCCGCTTTGCGCTGGTTAAATTTACTTTGCTCAAGGGCGGCTTTAAGTAACTCACGATCTTGTTGTTGTTGCCACTCCTTATAGTCGAGTGGAAATTCAAATTGACGTTCAAGTGCAGGCTTATCTTCATCTGCGACGCTTTCGATGGCAGAAGGGCGAGCAAACGGGTCGAAAATGAGGTCCTCTATCGGATACTCAGATTGTCCATGTTGATATACCGCTCGTTCAATGACGTTTTTGAGCTCACGAACATTACCGGGCCAAGGATAGTCAAGTAAGCTTTGTTTCGCATCAGAGGTAAAGCCAACGAAGTACTCATAACCGAGTTCACGACACATTTTTATCGCGTAGTACTCGGCTAACAACAAAATGTCCTCTTTGCGCTCGCGTAACGGCGGCAGATGAATGACATCAAA
This sequence comes from Vibrio panuliri, assembly GCF_009938205.1. Lineage (NCBI taxonomy): Bacteria > Pseudomonadati > Pseudomonadota > Gammaproteobacteria > Vibrionales > Vibrionaceae > Vibrio > Vibrio panuliri. Next base: position 1,228,393 of record NZ_AP019654.1, read on the forward strand.
TGCTAGGCGGTCGAGTAAGTCGGCTCGAAAGGCTCCTTGGTCAGCTAAAGCGGGTAGATCCGCATTGGTAGCACAAACTAAACGAACATTTGCGCTAAGAAGATCATGCCCACCAACACGCTCATATTGACCATATTCAATCACGCGCAATAATTTTTCTTGCACTAACAAGGGTGCAGTGGCGAGTTCGTCTAAAAATAAAGTGCCATTCTCTGCTCGTTCAAAGCGACCCTTGTGACGGCCTTTAGAGCCAGTAAATGAGCCGGACTCATGACCAAATAATTCTGAGTCAATCAATCCTTCACTAAGGGCTGAACAGTTGAGTGAAATCAACGGCTGGTCCCAACGCTTTGACAAATAGTGCAGTCGTTGGGCGATAAGTTCTTTACCCGTACCGCGCTCGCCTATGATCAGTATAGGACGTTCAATGTTGGCAAGCTTGGAAACTTTGTCTAACACAGAGAGAAACGCAGGAGACTCGCCTATCAGGTTTTGCTTCATAGTGGGCTCGGCATATAAAGTTGGTAAATTTCACCTATAGTTGGTTAAATTTATCAGTTATACAAGCTGTTATTTAAGTGATTTTATGTAAGTTATTGAATTGTAGCGATTAATAAAGTTGGCATGGGACTTGATAATATCTAACTGTCTTTACTTAGATTTGACCAAAAAAGGAGTCGTCCATGGGTATTTTTTCTCGTTTTGCCGATATCGTGAATTCAAACATCAGTTCTCTGCTAGATAAAGCGGAAGATCCAGAAAAAATGATCCGCTTGATCATTCAAGAGATGGAAGACACGTTAGTCGAAGTACGAACTAACTCTGCTAAAGCAATTGCTGACAAGAAAGAATTGGCACGCAAAGTTGAAGCAATTGAAGATCAGGTCACCGAGTGGCAGCAAAAAGCGACACTTGCACTGACCAAACAGCGTGAAGATTTGGCGCGCGCAGCTTTGATTGAAAAGCAAAAGCTACAAGATGTTTTAAAAGGTTTGCACACAGAGCAAACCTTGGTTGAAGAAACAATTGAAAAACTGACGGGTGAGATTGGTAAGCTAGAAAGCAAGATCACTGAAACGCGTGCTAAGCAGCAAGCGCTTGCGATCCGCAGTCAAACGGCTTCCAACCGTCGTGATGTTCAACGCCATCTGCATACCGCACGAACTAACGAAGCAATGGCAAAGTTTGACCAGTATTCACGCAAGATTGATGAGTTAGAGGCGGAAGCGGATCTTTATGCCAAAACGGGGCAAGGCAAATCTCTTGACCAAGAGTTTGCTGAGTTACAAGCTCAAGACGAAATTGAACAAGAGCTTGCTAAACTGAAGCAACAGATGGAAGAAAAGAAGTAGTCGTTGATAACGTTGGAATTATCATTGCAAAATAGGCGAGTAGTACGCTTGCCTATCATTTGATTACATTTAGGAGTGACTTATGTCTTTGTTTTGGGTTGCTGTACCACTGATCGTGTTTATGATTTTTGTGGCTCCGCTTTGGTTAATCCTTCACTACCGCAGTCAACGTAAAACCAGCAGCGGTCTGTCTCAAGAAGATTATCAACGTTTAGAGCAATTATCTGAGCGTGCGGAATCGATGCAGAAGCGTGTAGACACATTAGAGCGTATCTTGGATGCGGAGTCGCCAAATTGGAGGCGCAATTATGAGTAAAGAACTCTATCGCGATACCATTAACGGTAAGCTAAGTGGCGTATGTGCGGGTCTTGCTAACTATGTTGGGGCAGAAGTGTGGCTAGTGCGAATTTTAGTGATTTCTGCCGCTCTGCTAGGTGGGTCTTTTTTGGTCGTATTAGCCTATATTGCCCTTACCTTAATGTTAGAGAAACAGCCAGCGAACTATGTTGAAAGTCTTAAGGTGCAACAAGAGCACACCTTAAAAAGCAAGCCTTGGCAGGCAGGGCAGTCGCCAGAGCAGCTATTAGAAACACTGGACAAGGACTTTGCCCACTTGGAGGGCAAGCTGCGTAATATCGAAGCTTATGTCACCTCTGACACATTCAAAGTGAACCGTGAGTTTAGTAAGCTTTAATCCTGCACAAGATCTTACCTGAGTGAGTGAGGGGTTGTGATGACCTCTCAAGCTATTCATTTTATTAGCGAAAATTACGTAACAAAGTGGCAGAGTGGTGATCAGTCATCTATCTTTTGTTAAGGGCTTTTGCGCCTAGCAAAACAAATGGATGATTGATTATGCTCAAGACTTTTTCGCTACTCACCATTGCCATGCTGCTTTATGGTTGTGGTAAAGAACTTCCTCCCGTCCCTGAACCTGAATCCAGACCTGCGAAGCTGTTTTCTGTCACTGTTGGTAACTCTGCCTTTGAGCGTCGTTTCCCTGCGACAACAGAAGCGGGAGACCGCGCAGTTTTGGCCTTTCGTGTTCCCGGCTTAATGCAAACTATCGACGTATTAGCGGGAGAGTCGGTTAGCAAGGGGCAAATACTGGCGACGCTTAATCCTGATGAATATGAGCTGTTGGCTCAACAAGCGCAGGCTCAGTATCAACTCGCTGATGTGCAATACCAGCGCAGTAAAAAGTTACGTCGCGATAAAGTCGTCTCTGAGCAAGATTTTGACCAAGCAAAAGCGAATCGCAATTCTGCAAAAGCAACGCTTGATCAAGCCAATGCGAATTTACGTTATACCAAGCTAGTCGCCCCTTATGATGGCACCATTTCTCTGATTCCGGCGGAAAACCACGAGTTTATCGAAGCGAAGAAAGGGGTGATGAACATTCAGACTAACCGCTTGATGAAGGTCTTTTTTCAATTGCCCGATCATCTCTTGAATCGCTTTACCGTCGGCGTTAATCCACAGGCGTATATGGCATTTGATGCGTTTCCAGGTAGTGAATACCCGTTAACTTTCCAAGAAATCGATACCGAAGCTGACCCCAAAACGGGTTCCTACAAAGTGACCATGGTGATGGAGCGACCGGAAAATACCGGCATCTTACCGGGTATGTCAGGTACTGTGCGGGTCGTTGCCGCTTCATCCAGTGCCACTAGTATACCGACCTCTGCATTGTTCGAGGAAAACGGCAAAACCTGTGTTTGGCGAGTGAATCAGCAAGGTATCGTTGAAAAAGCTGCGATTGAGTTAAATGACCAACAGCAAGTGGTCACGGGGCTGAATGACGGCGACCAAATTGTTATCTCGGGTGTTAGCGGGATTGAGCGTGGCATCAAAGTGAGAGAATGGGTCAAGGAGCGAGGGTTGTAGGATGAAACGGACAATAGTACTAACTTCGCTGATGACCATTCTTACTGCATGCAGTGAGCCAGCACCATATACGGACTTTGGTCTTCCCAAGGTGGAAGTGATCACGGTGGAGCAAGATCCACCGACAGACAGCCTCTATTTTCCTGCGGTTGCGAACGCTGCTGAACGCTCACATCTGAGTTTCCGAGTGGCAGGTGAGATTAGCCGTGTTTATGTAAAAGAAGGGGATAAAGTTGAACGAGGCGCGTTAATCGCTGAGATTGAACCTACGGATTATCAGCTTGATGTTGACAATGCCTCTGCTCGTTACTCAGTGATCAACAGTCAATATCGACGCTCCAAGCCGCTGGTGAACAAAGGCTTATTGGCCAAATCACAATTTGATGAAATCGCAGCTCAAAGACGCATCGCATTGGCGGAACTGGAGTTGGCGAAGCTGCGTTTGTCGTTCACTCAGCTTAAAGCCCCCGTAGACGGGATCATTTCTCGCGTTTCAGTTGACCAGTTTGAGAACATCCAAGTTGGGCAGAATATTGTCAATATCCATAGCTTGAACAGTGTTGAGATCCTGATACAACTGCCTGACCGGATATATGTCAATCAACCAAAACAAGATGACTTGGCGCGTATTGATGCGATTGTGAAAGTGCCCAGTGGCAATGAATATCATGCGGCGATTAAGGAGTTTACGACAGAGCCGGACCCTCAGACAGGAACATTTAACGTGACACTGTCACTACCAATGCCGGAGGATGAATATCTCCTTGATGGGATGGCGGTTGAAGTGACCTCAAACAGTGAAGAAGTGGGGCTTGATTTAAAAAAAGGTGTTCAAGTGCCAATAGAAGCCATTTTTAACCAAGATGGGGATGATTTGGGGCGTGAAAATAAGTTCGTTTGGGTTGTTAGCAGTAATGGCACGGTGCACAAAACACAAGTCGTGATCGGCAAGGCGACAAAGCGTTCAATACAGATTTTATCTGGAGTCAAAGCGGGAGAGCAAGTCGTGATAGCAGGGATTTCGCGCTTAACGGAAGGTGCGAAGGTTGAAGTAATCGACAAGGAGGTTGGCAATGAATAATAAAGTAGACGCGCCTCAAAGCGACGATGATGTCACGGGTATTGCTGCGTACTTTATCCGTAACCGTGTTATCAGTTGGATGATTGCTCTGATATTTCTAATTGGCGGTGTGGCTTCGTTTTTTGGCTTAGGTCGCTTAGAAGATCCCGCCTTTACCATTAAAGATGCCATGGTGGTGACTTCGTATCCTGGAGCAACGCCTCAGCAAGTTGAAGAGGAAGTGACTTATCCCATCGAGAAAGCCATTCAGCAGTTAACCTATGTGGATGAAATTAACTCGATTTCAAGCCGTGGGCTATCACAAATCACGGTGACAATGAAAAACAACTATGGTCCGGATGACCTACCGCAAATTTGGGATGAATTACGCCGAAAAGTCAATGACTTAAAAGGCGCGTTGCCTCCCGGTGTCAACGACCCACAAGTGATTGATGACTTCGGCGATGTTTACGGTATTTTGCTTGCGGTGACTGGTGAAGGTTATAGCTATAAAGAGTTGCTTGATTACGTTGATTACTTGCGCCGTGAACTTGAATTGGTCGATGGTGTAAGCAAAGTGTCAGTGACCGGTGAGCAGCAAGAGCAAGTGTTTATTGAAATCTCAATGAAGCGATTAAGCAGCTTAGGCTTGGCGCCGACAACGGTATTCAATTTACTCTCGACTCAAAACGTGGTCTCTACCGCCGGAGCGGTGCGTATTGGTAGCGAATATATCCGCATACATCCAACGGGCGAGTTTGAAAACGTCGACCAGCTTGGTGATTTGATTATCACTGAAAGTGGCGCGCAAGGTCTTATTTACTTACGAGATGTGGCTGAGATTAAGCGTGGCTATATTGATGTGCCAACGAACGTGATCACCTTTAATGGGCGTGTTGCGCTCAATGTTGGGGTGTCATTTGCTCAAGGGGTTAACGTGGTAAAAGTTGGCGAGCGCTTTGACCGTCGCTTGGCGGAGCTTAAGTACCAGCAACCCGTCGGTGTCGCAATCTCTGAGATATATAGCCAGCCGAAAGAGGTAGATAAGTCAGTACGAGGCTTTGTTGTCAGCCTTGGTCAAGCGGTGGCGATTGTTATTATCGTCTTGCTGTTCTTTATGGGGTTGAGATCTGGGCTGCTGATCGGTTTGATCTTGCTGCTGACCGTTTTAGGTACCTTTATTTTTATGAAGTACTACCAGATCGACCTACAAAGAATCTCGTTAGGCGCATTGGTAATCGCGTTAGGGATGCTGGTGGATAATGCGATTGTGGTGGTTGAAGGGATACTGATCGGGACCCAGAAAGGGAGAACAAGGCTACAAGCCGCAACAGATATTGTTACTCAAACCAAGTGGCCGCTCTTGGGGGCGACGGTGATCGCGGTTACCGCATTTGCGCCGATTGGCTTGTCAGAAGATTCGACGGGTGAGTACTGTGGTACCTTGTTCACCGTGCTATTGATCTCACTGATGCTAAGTTGGTTTACTGCCATTTCTCTTACGCCCTTCTTTGCTGATCTATTTTTTAAAGGGCAGAAAGCGCCTCAAGGTGGTGAAGACAGTGACCCTTACAACGGAATGATCTTTGTTGTTTACAAAGGATTTTTGCAGTTCTGTATGAAACGCGCGTGGATGACGATGATTGTGCTGGTGGTAGGCTTAGCAGCCAGTATCTACGGATTTACTCACGTTAAGCAATCATTTTTCCCGTCGTCGACGACCCCTATTTTCCAAGCTGATATTTGGTTACCTGAAGGTACGGATATTCGCGCAACTAATACCAAGTTAACCGCGTTAGAAAGCTGGATTTCAGATCAGCAAGGTGTTGAGCATGTGACAACGACAGCGGGCAAAGGCTTACAGCGCTTTATGTTGACGTACGCTCCGGAAAAAAGCTATGCAGCTTATGGGGAGATCACCACTCGGGTAGAGAATTATGAAATGCTGGCCGATTTAATGACCCGTTTTCGTCAACATTTGGAGCAAAACTTCCCGGAAATTAACTACAAACTGAAGCAAATAGAGTTAGGACCTGGCGGTGGGGCGAAAATTGAGGCGCGTGTCATCGGTTCAGACCCAACGGTATTGCGTTCAATCGCGGCGCAAGTGGAAGCGATTATGCATGCCGACCCAGGGGCAACCAATATACGTCATGATTGGCGACAGCGTACCAAAGTGCTTGAGCCGCAGTTCAATGAGAGCCAAGCCAGACGTTATGGGATCACTAAGTCTGATGTGGATGACTTTTTAGCCATGTCCTTCTCAGGTAAAGGCGTCGGGGTATATCGAGATGGCACGACACTTATGCCGATAGTCGCGCGCTTGCCCGAAGATGAACGGGTCGATATTCGCAATATCGAGGGGATGAAGATTTGGAGCCCAGCGTTAAGTGAATACATCCCGCTACAACAAGTGACATTAGGGTATGAAATGTTGTGGGAAGATCCAATTATTGTCAGAAAAGACCGCAAGCGTATGCTGACAGTGATGGCTGACCCAGATATCTTGGGTGAAGAAACCGCGGCAACATTGCAAAAACGTATCCAAAAGCAAGTGGAAGCGATTGAACTGCCACCCGGTTACAGCTTTGAGTGGGGTGGGGAGTATGAATCATCAGGAGACGCACAAGCCTCGCTGTTCACCACCATGCCTTTAGGCTATCTGTTTATGTTCTTGATCACTGTGTTCTTGTTTAACTCGGTCAAAGAGCCGCTGATTGTGTGGTGTACAGTGCCGTTGGCAATTATTGGCGTCACCACGGGGTTGTTAGCACTAAATACGCCATTTGGTTTTATGGCACTGCTTGGTTTTCTCAGCTTATCAGGGATGGTGTTGAAAAATGGTATTGTATTGCTTGATCAGATCAACATTGAAATTGGTGCGGGTAAAGAACCCTATACCGCCGTTGTTGAAGCGGCGTTAAGTCGCGTTCGTCCTGTTTGTATGGCTGCCATTACGACAATCCTTGGTATGGTGCCGCTGCTGCCCGATATCTTTTTTAAACCAATGGCGGTAACGATTATGTTTGGTCTTGGCTTTGCTACGGTGCTCACATTGATAGTGGTGCCAGTGTTGTATCGTCTCTTCCATCGCGTAGCGATTCCAAGCTAAGCTAGGTGAAAATGTGAATGAGAGACAATGATGGAAGTGACAAAATGTGCATGGGCGCTTAAACACCCTTTGGAGTTGGCGTACCACGATACAGAGTGGGGCGTTCCCGTGTACGACGACAGAACGTTGTTTGAGTTTATTACTCTTGAAGGGGCGCAGGCTGGATTAAGTTGGATCACTATTCTCAAGAAGCGAGAAGGGTATCAACAAGCCTTTGAAGACTATGATCTCAAAAAGCTTGCGGTTCAAACTGAAGCGAGGGTTGAGGAGATCATTGCCCAGTTTGATGTGGTTAAGCATCGCGGAAAAATTGCCTCGGTGTTCAGCAATGCCCAAGCGGCGCTTGAGCTTATTGATGAGTATGGCAGCTTGTCTAACGCCCTTTGGCAGTTTGTTGACCATAAGCCGATCGTCAATCATTGGGATGAAATGTCTGATGTGCCCGTGTCGAGTGCTGAGTCAAAAGCGATGAGTAAGTTTCTCAAAAAACGCGGGTTTAAGTTTGTTGGAGAAACGATCTGTTATGCATTTATGCAGGCAACGGGCATGGTAGATGATCATTTAACCCATTGCCCAATCAAGGGGCAACATTCATCGTCTTAGTGTTGTCGTGCAAAGTAAAACAGCCCGTTTGCCGACGGGCTGTTTGTTGTTTTCTACCCTTAAATCCCTTTCTTTAGAAGATGGTGATTGTCTATGGGTGCGAGGCTTCACTCTGGTAAATAACGGCATTGTAGCGAGCAAGTCCCGCTTCGAGATCAGTGATCAGCTCGTCAACGTTTTCTAGACCAATGTGTAGTCGTATCAGCGTGCCATCAAAGTGAGGGTGAGAAACCGAACGTAAACGGTCAAAACTGTTGGGCTCATTGGCTAAAATTAAGCTCTCAAATCCACCCCAAGAGTAACCCATGCTGAAATGCTTCATACCATCGAGTAGGGCGGTGGTGGCTGCTTTGTTACAGGTTTTAAGCACAAATGAGAACAGCCCATTTCCCCCCGTGAAATCACGTTTGAAAAACTCATGTCCTGGACAAGTTTCTAACCCAGGATGGCGAACATGGTCAACTTCAGGGCGGGTTTGTAACCATTTTGCCACTTTGAGGCTGCTCTCCGCGTGCTGACGTAAGCGCACATCTAATGTACGAATACCTCTTAGAGCGAGGTAAGCATCATCCGCGGAAACACATTGTCCCATCAGGTAGCTTTGTTCGCGCAGCTGATCCCAGCATTTTTGATTGGCAACCGCGGTCCCTAGCATCACGTCAGAGTGGCCAACAATGTACTTGGTTGCAGCCTGAATCGAGATATCAACTCCATGGTCAAAGGGTGAAAAATTCACACCGGCTCCCCAGGTGTTATCAAGCATAACAATAATGTCATGCTGATGAGCAACACGAGCAAGGGTTGGGACATCTTGTACTTCCATGGTAATTGAACCGGGTGATTCAAGGAAAAGTACCTTAGTATTGGGCTGGATAAGGTTTTCTATTTCCGCACCGATTGTTGCAGGGAAGTAAGTGGTTTCTACGCCCATTTTCTTCATGATTTTGTCACAAAAATCGCGGGTGGGCTCATAACAGGTATCTACCATCAAAATATGATCACCACTTTCGACAAAAGCCAATATGGAGTTAGAAATTGCTGCCGTGCCACAAGGGTAGAGTGCACATCCTACCCCTCCTTCAATTTCGACCATCGCATCTTGAAGGGCAAAATGGGTATTGGTACCGCGGCGACCATAAAACAAGGTTTTGTTTGCGCGATTGGTAATGGCATGGTTTTTCTCAGCAACGGTATTAAACACTACCGTTGAGGCGCGTTGTACTGGCGGGTTTACCACCCCATTTGTCCATTTGTCTTTGCGTCCGGCGGTGACAAACGTGGTCTGCTTGCTTTGTGACATGTGTAATCCTTGTCGATGATCGATAGCCATATTTAAAACATGCTCTTAGCGACAAAGCAAGGCTAAGCGTTAGAGTGTTTAGCCATAAGATATCAGACCGAGGCTTAGCTCGGTCTGATGTTGCTATAAGAGAGGATTGAATAGATAGAAGGTTCTTTCCAGAAAGCGCGAGAAAATCGAACGTTCTCGCCAATCCGACAATGCGACGGTATGAGATTGCGCGATATAGCTATCCTGAAGCTGATGCATTTGATGCGTAAACTCTTGGTCATCAATCGCCAGTGTCACTTCAAAATTAAGCCACAAGCTGCGCATATCCATGTTTACCGTTCCCACTAAGCAGAACTGCTCATCAATCACGACCGATTTGGTGTGCAGTAAGCCGCCGTAAAACTCATAGATTTTTACACCCGCTAACAGCAACTCACTATAAAACGCACGTGATGCCCACTGCACCATAAGTGAGTCATTCTTGTGCGGAATGATTAGCTCGACATTTATCCCGCGTTGAGCCGTCATTTTGAGGGTCTCAAGTAAGTCGGTACTCGGAACGAAATAAGGCGTCGTAATACGAACTGATTTATTCGCTTGGTTAATGGCGAGCGTTAATACCTGATAGATTAGGTATTCAGGCATACCGGGTCCAGAAGGCACAACTTGTATTGGGTGTTGCGATTGATGCTGGTCAAGGCGGCATTCAGGCAGCGTAGGAAAGGCGCGTTCACCTGTTTCTACTTCCCAATCCCAACAATGAATCGCCGAGAGTACGTTGACGGTAGGACCGGTTACTCTCACCATAATGTCGATCCATTGACCTACGCCAGAGTCTTGTTTGAAGTAGGCAGGATCCACCATATTCATCGAGCCGGTGTAGGCCACTTGCTCATCAATGACAATGATTTTTCGGTGTTGACGCAAATCAAGTCGGCGAAGAAAAATCCGCCACGGCTTCACTTCCAATGCTTGTACGACGGTAATGCCTGCTTGTTGCATCTTAGCGACCCATGGGCTGCGAAAGAATCTCGGGCTACCCGCAGAATCCAGCAACAGTTTAACCTCAACGCCGCGATTGGCCGCGAGTATGAGTGCGTTCGCAACTTCATCTGCCATTCCGCCAGGGTGCCAGATATAGAAAACCATGCGAATCGTGTGTTGGGCTTTATTTATATCCTCTACCACTGAACGCATAATCGACTCGGGTGACTTGAGCAGTGACAGTTCATTGCCACTTAATGCAGGTAAGCCTAAGCGGTTGTTACACAGTTCATCAATGCGATAAATATGACGACCAAAGTTCTCCGGTGAATGCGCATGGCAGTCACTGAGTTTAGAAAACCAGTCGACAAACGGTGCCAGCATCTCTTTCGCACGATCTGCGCGTTTACGACCAAGGTTCAGTTCACCAAACAAGAAATAGCAGGCAACCCCCACAATAGGGATGATGTATATCACCATTAGCCAGGCAAGAGACACACTGACCGCACGGCGTTTAAGTACAACACGTAGTGTCACACCAGCAACTAATATCCAGTAGAGAACGATACTCGCTAAGGTGACGAAATGGTAAAACTTTTCCATTAACGATCCCAATTAGAACAATTAGTTAAATACTAAGCCGATTTGAGAGCAGTTAACAACAAAAGCTGAGGATTTTGCGGATTTTTTACCAGAAATATTTTTTTCTATCGAAAGGCGGAGAACACACTAATAATTGTTAATCCAGTGAGCTTTATCTGTGTGCAAATGAAAAGAAGTTGTTATAAAATGTTTTGAGTGAGTAAAAAAGCAGCAGTTAAGACGTAAAAACGCCCTTAATGATATAAATGTAGAATCATGGGGTTCCAATTCTAATCTCAAACTGTTTTACTTGCCATGCACAGAGCGTCACACATACTTTTTTGAAGTGTAAAAATTATAATACACCTACACTTTTAAGACGCCGACATTAAGCAAACACAACAATAAATAAATGGTGATAATGTGGCTACAACTACAAGCACTAAACCCCGCGATAGCTGGGGGTCTAAACTAGGCTTCGTGATGGCCGCTGCAGGTTCTGCAGTTGGTCTGGGTAATATTTGGAAGTTTCCATACACAGCAGGTGAAAGTGGCGGCGGTGCCTTCGTCGCTATTTATCTTCTTTTCGTAATTTTTATCGGGTTCAGCGTGATGCTGACGGAGTTCGCGATAGGTCGTAAAACAGGTGTATCAGCCGTTGGTGCATTTAAATCGACTGATCGTCGTTGGACGTTCGTTGGCGTAATAGGGGTACTCAGTGGTCTATTGATTATGGGTTTCTACCCAGTCGTAGGCGGCTGGGCAGTGGCGTATATTTACAAAATAGCCACTGGCCTTTTGAGTACTCCGGAAGCCATTGGCGACAGCTTCGGCAGCTTTATCTCGGATCCGGTTCAGCCTCTAATGTGGATGGGGCTATATCTGTTACTTAACATTTTTGTCGTGATTCGTGGCGTTTCAGGCGGTATCGAGAAAGCGGGCAAAATATTAATGCCTCTACTCTTTTTGATTCTGGTCTTGGTTGCTGTGAAAGGGTTGAGCTTACCAGGTGCGATGGCAGGTCTTGAGTTCCTATTTAAACCGGATTTTTCTAAAGTCGACAGCAGTGTCGTGCTGGCTGCATTAGGACAAGCTTTCTTCTCTTTGAGCTTAGGTATGGGTTGTATGATCACCTATGGTAGCTACCTAAGGAAGAAAGAGAACCTAGTTCAAACAACCGCTATGGTTACGGCAATGGATACCGGGGTTGCACTACTTGCTGGTGTCGCTATGTTCCCAGCGATGTTTGCATTTAGCATGGAACCAGCTGCTGGCCCGGGTTTGGTTTTCGTGGTGGTACCGCAACTGTTTGCTGAGATGGGCGGGGTGATTGGCCTTCTGCTAGCGCTGCTATTCTTTATTGGCTTAAGTGTTGCGGCACTCACCTCATCGGTCTCTTTGCTAGAAGTTGTGGTTTCTTACCTCATTGATGAGAAAGGCATGAAGCGCCCAACTGCCGTGCTGAGTGCCAGTGCGGTTATGGCGACCCTATGTGTCTTTGCATCGCTTTCACTTGGCGGAACCGGACCTAAACTGTTCGATACCGGCGCGTTCGATATCTTTGATCTGTTGACCGATAAGATCTTCCTTGCCGTTGGCGGTATGTTTGTCTGTATTTTTGCTGGCTGGCGCCTCAATCGTGAAGAGCTAGAGAAAGAAATTACCAATGAAGGTGAGGTTAAGTTCCCGTTATTTGGTGTTTGGTACAACTTAGTTAAGTATGTGATTCCATTTGCTGTCGCTATCGTTGCATTTGCTGGTGTTAAAGCTGGTTTTGATAGTGGGAAGGGTGAAATCATGGTGCTGGGCCTCGTGATTATAGGACTGGGTGCACTGGTTTCTAAGAAACTATAAACCAAAACGGTCGATTTTTAAGAGCCTACGGTGGTGACACTGTAGGCTTTTTTTCGTTATTTGAGCGTACATTTGTTCCCTTTAAGGCAGGACGTTATGTGACTTTGTGCTCATAAAGTGATCAAAATAATGACTGGGCTATTGTTAATAAAAACAATAACTTTGAAGTGGCTCGCAAAGTGTAGTTGGAAATTCTGTTTTCAGGCATTGTTCGCGCACAAAGTGCTCATTGAGGATTGTCTCCACGCTACTTCTAATAGAATAATCGCGTTTTAGTGAATGACCGCTGTGGTGCGGGAATGGCGATACAAAAATAATGGAAGGTGAATCGTGACGCTCTCTGTCAGGAAGAAATTGTATTTGGGGTTTGGCACAGTGCTGGCTTTGTTAATGCTTATCGTGAGCATTACTTGGTTAGAAGTGACGTCCTCGCATCAAGTTGCGGATGAAATTAGGAACGATGATGTTCCGGAAGTGGTGGGCTATCTCATGTTGCTTGACGAGGCTGGCGATGTGTATCGCGACGCGACTGGCGTTGTGATTGGCACTGAGGGCGCATTAAATGATTATTATCGCAACAAGGATGAGTTTTCGAGAGTATTGGCTGACGTTAAAAAACTCGAGCAAGATAAACCACAAGACCTCGCCAACATTACTGAGATTGCGCAGTATATGGCAAACTTTACCAGTCAATTTGAGCGCAATGTGTTGCCTGAGTTGAATAACGGAGGTTCGTTAGAAAAAGCGATCGAAGCATTGCGGGTATCCTATCAGGCGAATCTTATTCCGATAGAGCAGATATTAGATAAGGTCTCAAAGGATGAGATTGAAGGCTCTCAACTTGCACTTACCACGCTAACGGCTTCGTTTGATACGATTGAAATGACAATTATGCTGTTGTCGATTCTTGCTATTGCGACCACAGGTGGTGTGGCGTATTGGCTGTCGAGCTCAATTACTAAACGTTTGACAGTGCTTGATCAAGCTGCGCAAAAAGTGGCGCGTGGTGATCTTACGTCAGTGGATATTCGCGACCACTCTGGGGATGAACTCGCCAGCCTAGCTGACTCAATTAATACTATGCAAAACTCACTGCGTACATTAGTTGGTTCTATCAACAACGTGACCAGTGAAGTTAAGACAGTGGCATCGGAGTTAACGAGTGTCAGTGCAGACTTAGTTAAAGGGGCATCTGAGCAAGCTGATAAAGCACAGTTGATCGCAACGGCATCAGAAGAGCTGAGTCAGACGATAGCGGAAGTGGCTCATCAAAGTACGACAACCTTTGAGCAGGCAAGAAGCTCTGAGGGCGTGGCGACTTCGGGCCGCGATGTGATTGTCGAAATGGTCGCCAGCATTGAACAAGTCAGCGCTCAAATGGAAGAGATGTCATCGCAAATGAGTACGCTTGGTAGCCATGGAGAGCGAATTGGGTCAGTGATTAAAGTGATAGAAGACATTGCGGCTCAAACCAACTTGCTGGCACTGAATGCTGCGATTGAAGCCGCGCGTGCTGGTGAATTTGGCCGAGGCTTTGCGGTGGTTGCCGATGAAGTTCGTGCACTTGCTGAGCGAACCACAAAAGCCACTCAAGAAGTTGCGGGCATCATTCAAGCGATTCAAGTCGGTACTCAAGAAGCCGTTACGTATACCGAAGACAATCGCCGCTTAGTCGAAATTGGCGTCAGTCAAAGTGCTGGGGCGGTAGGTGCACTGGAAGAGATCGTCGGCGGCGCATCGAGTGTGCAGAGTATGATTAATTCAATTGCCACTGCGGCGGAGCAGCAGACAGCAGTCACGCGCGAAATCACCGCAGATATCACGCTGATCAGTGATATTTCGAACAGCTCCTTAAAGCTTGCAGGCGATAGTTCTACGGATATTCAGCGTCTCAACGATAAAGTGGAGGAGTTGGAGACCATAATGGGTAAATTCCGACTCGGCTAACTGTTTAGACAATGGCAGTTTGCGTATATACTCACGGCTCCTAGTTGGAGCCGTTTTCATGTTTGACATCTTATACACTCATAAAGATTTTTTGATCATCAATAAGCACCCAGGTGTTTCGGTACATAAGGATAGTGGCGACACCATGCTACTGGCCGAAGTCGCCAAGCAAAGTGGCGATGATCACCTCTATTTAGTTCACCGCTTAGATAAGATGACATCGGGTCTATTGCTCTTGGCGCGAACCTCAGCAGCAGCGAGTGAGCTGTCTCAATGTTTTGCCAACCGACAAGTTGAAAAATTCTATCTTGCTATTGGGACTAAAAAACCGAAAAAGAAGCAGGGCTTGATCTGTGGAGACATGGAGCGCTCTCGCCGTTCGGCATGGAAGCTAGTCAACACTCAGCACAATCCGGCAGTTACCCAGTTTTTCTCTGCCGCGGCCTTGCCGGGAGAACGATTGTTTTTATGTAAGCCGCATACCGGTAAAACGCATCAAATTCGTGTCGCGCTTAAATCCGTCGGCTCTGCTATTGTGGGTGATCCTATCTATAATGCAGGCAATGAGGCAGACCGCGGATACTTACATGCCTTTGCGTTGAGTTTCCCTTTTCAAAACCAAACCTATCAGTTTACATGCGACCCACGAAGCACTCCGGATTTAGGCGAGAAGTGGCAGGACAAAGAAGTCCAGATAGGTATCGACACATGGTTGCAACCTTGGCAACTAGCATGGCCAAACATTAATAAGTAGAAACAGTAATGCAAACAAACCAAATTCCCGTATTTTTAAGCCATGTTGAGCAACAATTGCATAGCGTGCCAGATGAAGTGCGTCGCCTTTTTCACGGCCGCGGTCAAAAGTGGCCGGGTCTAGAGCAGTTGACTTGTGATTGGCTGCAAGGGCAACTGATTGTTAACCTATTTAAAGCCGCTGATGACGCTTTTATTGAGCAGTTAAAGCAGGGCTTACTCTCGCTCTCTCAAACTGAGATTTGGCAAAAACGCCAAGGTCATGTGATGTTACTTCAACATCGTTATGCAGATGGTGCACCATCGGAAGTGCTTTTGGGAGAACTGGACTCACGTCCAGTGGTTGAAGAATCAGGTCTTAAATATCAATTAGATATTGGGCGTAACCAAAACTTCGGTTTATTTCTTGATATGCGTTTAGGACGTGAATGGACCCGAGACAACGCCAAACATGCCAATGTGTTAAACCTATTTGCTTATACTTGTGGGTTTTCTGTTGCCGCCATTGCTGGTGGTGCAGATCAAGTGGTCAATGTGGATATGGCGAAAGCATCGCTGGCCAAAGGACGTGAAAATCATAAGTTGAACGGCCATAACTTAAATCAAGTTAAGTTTATGGGGCATGATATCTTTAAATCTTGGGGCAAGATTAAGAAGTCAGGTCCTTATGATCTCGTCATCATTGATCCACCATCATTCCAGAAAGGCAGTTTTGCCTTGAGTAAAGATTACGCGAAAATCTTACGCCGTTTGCCTGAATTGCTTACTGAACAGGGGCAGGTTTTGGCATGTGTGAACTCTCCAGCGGTAGACTGTCAGTTCTTAATTGATGGTATGGCAGAAGCGGCGCCAGATCTGCATTATAAAATGCGTCTGGCTAACCCTGAAGAGTTCGCCGACATTGATGAGCAGGCTTCGCTCAAATGCTTGGTATTTGCCAAATAACCCATTGAGAATAAATTGAAAGCCCCGCTAGGGGCTTTTTTATGGCAGTTTAATCGCTTCCTCATCGTCGCTTAAGGTTTTGTAGCCGCCCCATATGCGCGTTGCGGTGGTAAACCAGCATGCAATGCCATAGATGGTGGCGATTAAAGCAAAATGTTGTGGCAGCAAACAGAACAACACAAAACAAGCGATGGTCTCGGTTCCTTCGGTGAGTCCACTCATATAGTAGAGCGACTTGTTTTGATAGACGGGGTTCTCAATCCCCCTTTTCCCAGCCATCACGGCAAAGGCAAGAAAGCTTGAACCTGTGCCAATGAAAGAAAAAATCAGAAATGCCCCCGCGACCGCATTTTGCTCAGGATTGGCGACCACAAAACCGAATGGAATCAGTGAGTAAAAGAGGAAGTCTAGGCTGATATCGAGAAAACCGCCCGCATCCGTAATGCCGTGAATTCTTGCCAGAGCGCCATCTAAGCCGTCGCATATTCGGTTGATAATGATCAGTAGCAAAGCCCAACTGTAGTGCTCCATAACCAGAGCAGGAAATGCCAAGCATCCCATCGCGAAGCCAAACAGTGTGGTTTGGTTGGCTGTAATTCCTTTATGGCTAAGCAGCTTTGCGGTTTGTGCTAAGGGAGCTCGGATCACTTTGATGCTAAATTTATCGAGCATAATCGTCCTCCGATTGAATCGATGCCTGAGCGAGATTTTCAGCGTTGCCCCATGACCATTCAACCACTCTTGCGCCTTTGGGCACATCATCCAAATCGTGGGTGACGAGCAGTGTTGGTACGTTAGCGCGTTGCAGTTGTTCAAACACCCAATCTCTAAACTGACTTCGTAACGCCTTATCGAGCTTACTAAATGGTTCGTCAAGTAGTGCTGCCTGAGGCTTGGCAAGTAACATTCGTAGCAAACTGACGCGCGCCCGTTGTCCTCCAGAAACTTGCTCTGGGTAAGAGTCCGCTAAGTCTTGCAAGTTTACTTGCTCTAAGCAGTTGAGTGCGCGCTGTTTCCGCTCGGATTTGACAATGTGATTGGGCAAGGCAAATGCGAGGTTTTGCCATACATTCCAATGTGGAAAAAGCAGGTCATCTTGAAACAATACACCCACTTTCCGTTGGTGTGGTTCACTATGCTCAATCGATTCGCTATTGAGCTCAATTGTCCCTTGAAACTCAAAATCGTCGCTTAGGTGACCCGCAATGACGTTTAGCAGCGTTGATTTGCCACAGCCACTGGGACCCATAATTGCCACCACTTCTCCCGGAGCGATAGAAATATTGAAACGATTGAGCAATGCTTCGCCCGTTTGCTTATAGATGGTGAGGTCTTTTATTAAAAGAGTCATTGACTGTTCGTTCCTTAACTACAGACGAAGAACGTCGAGTGGTAAATCGGCTGGCGAGTAACGCCGCAGAGAAAAAGACCAGCGGTAGCAGAGCTTGCCAAAGTGCGTAAATTGCCGTCACTCGACGGTCATAGCCGCTGGATAGCGCCACAGCTTCAGTGGTAATGGTGGCTAAGCGGCCTCCACCGAGCATTAGCGTTGGTAGGTATTGCGCTAAGCTGACACTGGCGCCTACAGCCCATGCATAAAGGAGTGCAGGAAGTAGCATCCTTAGCTTAACGATGAGGAACACACGCAATGGGGATTTGCCTAGGCTTAAACCGGCGCGTGTGTAGTTTGGGTCATAGCTTTTCCAAGGTCCATCTAATGCTAAATAAACAAAGGGAAAGGCGAAGAAAATATGGGACCAAACCACCCAAAAGACAAAATGATCGCTGGCGAGATAGAGCGCAACCACCTGAATGCCAAATAACATTGAGAGTTGAGGTATCAGCATCGGAAGTGCGATCAGGTAGTCTGGCAAGTGCCAGCGATATTTTAGCTTGAACTCATGAGCGATGAGTGCAAGCAGCAGGGCAATCGATGCCACTATGAGCGCTATTAGGACGCTGTTCAAAAGGGTTGGCACCATGTTTGACCATTCAAATTGCCAAAAGCGTAGACTAAATTGGCTCGGGATAAGATCAGGAAAACGCCACCGCTGGGCGAAGCTCCAAACGGTCAGTAAGGGCAAGATAATTACCCCCAGTAACAGCGCGCTACTGAGTATCGTGATACCGGGCAGTCTTCGACCTGCGCGTCCGGAAAATTGCCATTGATTGAAATGAGTTACGACGCTCTTTTCGACTACGACTAGCAACACCATCAATCCACTTGCCAACGCAAACAGGGTAACAGCGCCTGCGGAAGCGCGAGGTAAAAGAGCCAGCTCTGGGTCATTAAACCATTGCCATACCAGTACGGCGAACGTTGGAGGATTCGTCGGGCCTAATATCAGAGCGACATCCACCACTGATGCGCCGTAAGCGATCACGGCAAAAAGCGCGAAGCGCATTTTACTCAGCCATTGTGGAAAGACGATTTTCAACCACATTTGAGCAGGAGAGTAGCCAAGCATAGTAGCTATTTTGTAGCTTTGCTCTAATTTGAGTTGTTGTAACACCGGAATACTCATCAGCAGCAGAAACGGTAACTCTTTAAACGCCAACGCTAGGGTTAAACCCAGTGCGTAAGCATCATTCACCAACAAGGCTTGAGCACTGGTATCTGTTTGCCAATTCAGCAGCTCAAATGCTAAGCGAGCAATAAAACCAGTTGGGGCAAAAAGGAAAGCAAAACCGATCGCAAAGGCAACATGAGGTAGTGCTAGCAAGGGGGCGAGCAAGGTTTCGACCTTGTGCCAATAACGACTAAGCCACAGCCTTTGCACAATCGCAAAGCAAAACAAAGCGGCGAGCATGGTGCTCGCGACGGCGCTAAAAAGCGTCGTGGCGATGGATAATTCGATACCATTCCATGTGGTTAACTGTTGGTAACCAATCAGGCTGAACTCAGTCATTGCTATAGGGGGAATATAGCCCAGTGAGGATACCAGAACCCCGGTTAAACCGGGGATGATTGGTAAACAGCAAACGACGACGAGTACAATATAACTAAGTCTAAGCATGAGGATTGTGAACAGCTAGTTTCCGTATCTTTGTAACCATTCTTTTTCCAAGGCGATTTGCCAGCTAGGATGTGGCTCTGCGATGGATT
This sequence comes from Vibrio panuliri, assembly GCF_009938205.1. Classification (NCBI taxonomy): domain Bacteria; kingdom Pseudomonadati; phylum Pseudomonadota; class Gammaproteobacteria; order Vibrionales; family Vibrionaceae; genus Vibrio; species Vibrio panuliri. The sequence goes on from NZ_AP019654.1 coordinate 1,247,870, forward strand.
TAAACAGTTTGGTTTCTTTAGCACTGCCACTTAAATACTGATTGTCTAATACAGAAGGGTCGCCCCAAATGTTCAAATCACCTTTACGAGATTGTGCTTCCGGACTCAGTAAAAAGTTGATCACAACTTGAGCGCCTTCTGACGCGTTGGCGTTCCATGGTATCGCAAGAAAGTGGATGTTTGACAAGGCACCCGCTTGCATTGCATAAGCTGCGGTAGTGGGAGCCAGTTTGCCTGTTGCTTGGGCTGAGAACACCGCATTTGGGTTAAATGTAATGGCTAAGTCCAGTTGCCCATCATCAAGTAATTGAGTCATTTCTGATGAACCGGTAGGGAACTGTTTACCTTGTCGCCATGCTACTTGATGAAAGTTATCAAGGTATTGCCATAGCGAGGCAGTGATCATGGGGAAGTCATCTGGGTTAACCGGTTGACTTAATACTGGATCGTTGTTTGTTAGCTCAATCAGTAATGCTTTAAGGAAACTCGTGCCGTGAAACTCAGGTGGGCGCGGGTAACTAATTCGATTAGGGTACGCGTTGGCGTAGCTCAACAGCTCAGAAAATGACTGCGGGGGATTGTTTAATCGAGCAGTATCGTGAATAAATACCAGCTGTCCAACACCCCAAGGCGCTTCTAATCCCAGTGTTGGCTCAGAGAAGTCACTGTCGACTGGTAAGGTTTTGTCGACAAACTGCCAGCTTGGCAGCTTCTCTACAAATGGCCCATACAGTAGGTCGTTGTTTTTCATTGATTTGAAGTTTTCGCCATTAATCCAAACCATATCAACACTGCCACCGCTATTTTTGCCTGCGGCTTTCTCAGCAATCAAACGCGCCGTGGTTTCGGCAATGTCGGTCACTTTGACATGCTTGAGGGTGATGTCATATTTATCGGCCATTTCATCGGCAGCCCAGCGGAGGTAATTATTGATTTCTTGGCTTCCTCCCCAAGCGTGAAAATAAACCGTTTGTCCTTTGGCTTTATCAGTGATGGCTTGCCAATTATCTGCGGCTAGGGCGCTAAATGTGACCAGTAATGTCGAGAGAAGGGTAAACAGCCTTGTCATAATGGTTCCTATTGAAGTTAAGGTCTTGATGTAGACCGGAGCTTGCGACAGTTTCATTCATTATGAACCAAAAAAACTGAAAGTTTTTAGATATTTGTGTTTGTTGTTACTTAATTGTACTTAAAATGTGCGGACAATAGGCAAATTACAAGCAGTACAGCCTAAAAGCGTGGGGAAGGGGCATAAAAAAGAGCAGCGCTGGCTGCTCTTTTCTCTAATTGGCTATTGGATTGGAAATTAGTTTTTCCAGTCGCTTAGTTTAAACACAAGCGTGTGAGCGTCGTTTTTCAGAACTAGGCTATCTTTAGTTAGCGTCATGTCGCTCCAATCAGACAGTGTTTTTGAGAAAGCGCTTTCAACGTTCATCGCTTCGCCCATGCACATCTTCATGGTCATGCCCATTTTTTCAATGCGGAACTGGTTATCTTTCAGCTCAGCTTGACCAAAGAAAGTGTTACAACCAGCGTTGCCGTTTGCAGTCATTTTTTCGCCAACTTCTAGGTTTGGTGCTTGCTCGCCTTTTTCAACTTGAATAGCGTTGCCATCAATTTGAACCAATTCCCAGTTGTGGTGTTGTAGATCAGCTTCAGTAATAGTTTTCACGTCGTCACCATTTGATGCACAAGCAGTCATTAGAACAGGTAGAGAAACTGCCGCAAGTAACGTTTTTAAACTAAGCTTCATAGTATTAAACTCCAAAAAACAATAAGGTATACATTATGTATACCACGATGAACTTTCATCGTTGCTTATTATAGGCAACAAGTTGGTGTTTGTGTCAGTATTTAGTCATGGTTTCTTGATTTATTTTACATTGTTGGGGGGCAAATGGAGCAATTAGAATTTTTTGAAGTGCCTAGCCCTTGCGTTGGCGTTTGCAGTGTTGATGAAAAAGGGTATTGCCAAGGCTGTATGCGAAAGCGAGAAGAGCGGTTTAATTGGCTTTCTATGAGCCCCAGCCAAAAATTGCACGTAATTAAACTGTGTCGCCAACGCTATCGTCGTAAAATGGCTAACCGAACTCCGGCTAACGACCAAAACCAAACCGACCCATCCCCTTCGGCGCAGACGGATCTGTTTGACTAACTATTATTGAGGTTAATCGCTGTTTGTCGTGACGGAGGTCAACGGCTCAACATGCTACTTCATTCCCCATTTATCGCTGACCCAACCTCCAGCGTGGTCATCAAAATGGCACCCACTAAAACGTTGATGATGTTCAATGTGCTGCTCTACATTTGGCTGTTCATCGAGCATTTTTTGGATATATGTGGCGAGAGGGTCTCCGCTGTGCAGTCGCTCTTGTCGAGTTGCCACTTCTTTGATCAATTGAAGGCGATAAGAATTGCTTGCACGTTTCATAGCGGAGTCCTTTGTTGTTCAACCTTATCAAAATTTAGAACTGCTTGGATTCAGCGTCAATCAACTTAAAGATGTTTTTTCTACCAATTTGGCAGATATTAGGACGATTGTTGTGTTAACTAGGAGTTAAATGGTTTATTTTCCATATATTTAACTAGTCGGCGGGCGTGCAGAAATGAAAGAAAAGATTCATATTTCTGTCATTGGGATGTGTTAGTTCAGTCAGTTGCATAATGCAAGAAAGTGCAAAGCCTTGGGATTTACCAAGGCTTTTGATACTAGCGCTGCGTGGTACAGCTTTGTTTCGTGACAAACTGATCGAGCATCAGTTGCCCACGTGTGTTACGCATCTTGAGGCGGTAACTTAATCCGGCATCGAGATTCGCCTTTGTCTCTTGGTTACTACAGTAGTAGTTAAGACCGTTGTTCATCACTTGCTCTATTGGTTTCGCCCCGGCTTGGTCTTGATTGTATACCATCATGATTTCAATCGTGCTGCCCTTAGCATTGGCACGCATGATTGACAGGGGACCCGCTTCAAGTGGTAGTTCCCCTGAGAGCAAGCTCGCACGGTTCTTAGCCAGTAGTTCAAGTTGTTGCTGCTCTGAATTACTTGCACAGCCCGCAAGCGAGGCAATCACAAGCAGGCAAGCAAAAGTGCGTATTTTCATAATCAAAATACTTTTTTAAATGGCTTAACGATAACCGATTGGTACACGCCAGCAGCAATGTACGGATCAGCATCCGCCCAAGCTTTTGCTGCGTCCAGTGAATCGAACTGGGCGATAACGGTGGAGCCAGTAAATCCAGCTTCGCCTGGATTGTCTGAGTCTATCGCTGGCATTGGACCTGCGGTAAGAAGGCGACCTTCGTCCTGAAGGGTTTGCAAGCGAGCAAGGTGTTCTGGGCGAACGCTTAGTCGCTTCTCTAGCGAGTTTTTAACATCTTGTGAAAAAATAACATACCACATGTGGATTTCCTTATTTGATTAAGCAACCTTGTTGACCTGAGTTACTTTACCTTAATGCAATGCGTGTTAGGCGATACATTATCGAAACTGTGAGTAGATTTGTCCTGATTAACACTGAATCGGACGGGGTTTACCGTTTCCATCAATCGCCACATAGTTAAATGTTGCGTCACAGACCATAAAGCGATCTTCAAGACCATGTTCCTTAACTGGCTTGACCCATACCTCTAAGTCAATGCTCATCGAAGAACGGCCAATCTTGGTACATTCGCCGTAGCAACAAACGACATCACCGACTCTGACGGGTTTTTTGAAAGTGATACTAGAGACTGACACGGTAACAATTCGTCCGCCAGAGATCTCTTTTGCCAGTATTCCTCCAGCTAAATCGAGCTGAGACATGATCCAGCCACCGAAGATATCGCCATTGGCATTGGTATCGGCTGGCATGGCTAGGGTGCGGAGAAGAAGCTGGCCTCGAGGTGAGCAAATTTCCTGACTCATTTTGACATCCACAACTTAATGACGTCACTTCAGTGAGTGAACGATAGGTTAATAACAGCAGAGCGACCATTAAGGTCGCTCTTTTTAAATTATACCTAACACAAGATGAAAATCATCTGTTGGGCAAATGTTTATGATTTATCTTCTTCTTTGGGCAGATGTTTATAGATATAAAACCCTGAAATGATGGTAAAGCCGAAGGTAGCTGCGAGTAGACCAAACACCTTAAAATTGACCCAAACATCGAGAGGAAGTTGAAACGCGACATAAACGTTAAGCGCAGCGCAAAAGCTAAAGAAGGCGACCCATGCCCAAGTGACCTTAGCCCAAACCGGGTCTGGAAGAGTGAGCTCTTTGCCCAGCATCCCTTTGATTGCAGATTTGCCAACGAGATGGCTAACAGTCAGTCCGATAGCGAATAGAGCGTAGACAATAGTCACTTTCCACTTGATGAAGTTTTCATCATGCAAAAAGATTGTCATGCCGCCGAAAATTGCCACCATTATGAAGGTGATGAGTTGCATTTTTTCGACTTTTTTGTACAGCACATATGTGACAATAATTTGAATCGCTGAGGCGACAATTAACGCACCAGTTGCAACGTAAATGTCTTGGAGCTTATACAGGGCGAAAAAGATAATCAGAGGAATAAAGTCGATCAGTTGTTTCATGGAAGCTATCAATTAATAATGTAATGGCGTCAGTCTACCCAAATCGCCCCACGAGACAAAGTGTTTCACTCGATTTTATCTTTATGCTTGCTGGTCAAAACAGACCTTAGTAAGGAATGAGTGATTTATACTCTTCCAAATAACCTTCACTGCGCAAATTGTCTACCGCGGAGATCAGTTCTTCGTCGCTCATCGCCGAGCAGCTATCCTTGCCGATCATTAGGTTAAGGTATTGATGAAATTCAGGTTCGGAATAGTGCCCCATACGATCGTTTAACATACTTTTCATGCCATGATGAATCAGGGAATAATAGGCGTAACGGTTCATAGCAGTTGCCTCCAAGCGCAATGTGGCATGTTTTCGCCACCTAGCGATCATCAAGCATATTAAGTGCCAGTTAATTTACCGATTGTTAACCGTGGTCACACTAGTACAGATTCCAGCGCCTGCTGTAGCGCTTTTTTGGTGGTAGGTTTGGTTAAACGGCCATCCATTATTTGGCGAATTTTCTCTAGCTCTGCCTGACCGGACTCTCCTGATAGCGCATAAATAGGAATGTTAGGGCGTCTTTGTTTAATGATAGAGGCTGCTTGGAAACCATCCATAACCGGCATTTGTACATCCATAAAAATGAAGTCGATATGGTTTTGCTCGAGCATATCGACTGCAACTTGCCCGTTGTTGGCTAAGATCACGTTGTAACCGAGTTGAGTAAGCAAGAGTTTCACTAACTGGCGTTGAATATCTTTATCATCAACCACCATAACGGTTGTCAACTCTGCGGTTGCTGTTTGCGGCTCAAGTTGGCTATGGTCAGGTTCCGACTCCGGTAAGGTTAGCGGCGAAGAAGAAAGTGCTCCTGTAGGAAACGAGAGATGAAACTCTGTGTAGCAACCTATCTTTGAGTAGCATTGGATGGAGCCACCAAAGGACTTCATCACTCGGCGACAATAGCCAAGCCCTAAACCGCTTCCGCCAGGTTTGTTATAAGAGAAGAAATCATCGAAGATGCGGTTGAGCAGAGGGCTTGGTATACCAGGGCCCGTATCTCGAATAATTAGGAAGTTTTCATACTTTCCAGATAGAGTTTTGATTTCAATCTGCGCATCAGGGTGAGAATCAAAATAGTAAATACCATTGCGTAGAAGGTTAAATATAACGAAATTGAATAGGGTTTCGTTGACCTTGGCACTGAAATCACCGCTAATATCGACGTGGATTCGCTCGCGAACGGCATCAGAATCATAGGCGTAACGTTCAATCGCTTGATTGACAGCGCTTCGCATTGAAACATCGCTGGTGGGCTCTTGTTCTAATGAGGCATTGTTGACTTCGCGCAGAATAATATCGATCAATTGGCGACCACGTTCAATCGCTGCTTGCCCCTTATCTAACTCAACTTTTAGAGTCTCTTGGCAGGCATTTTGATTGAGTTTTTCGTCGAGCTTCTCAAACTGCAGTTGAACTTGGGCGAGGGGGTTGCGCATTTCATGGGCGATCGAGTTCGCCAGTGCTTGAGCTTGATGCACCTTGCGATCAGCATTGATATAGCCTTGCGCTCTCGCGAGAACATGTTGCAGTGCCTTCACTTCTTCAAAGTAGTAGATCTCGCCACTGCGTTTGTTCTTGGCCAAAAGCAGATGACTCATGCGGTTGTTGTAATCAAAGATCGGTAAAACAAGCGAGACTTGCTCTGCCTTCATTTTGAAATAAATTTTCTTCAGCTGTTTACCAACTGCCGCTTTACTCAAGACTAATTCTTCAATTTCTTCAAAAATCAGGACGCTATCCTGATTGTAGAGTTGCGAAGTGTAGAGCTTTTCATCTTGAAGGTTCGAAACCAGTTGCAACTCATTGGGCGCGATATCCAATGTCTTGGCAATTTCAGCGAACGCATTCGCGGTTGATTTTTGAAACTCATCCCCAAGTGAGCGAATGCGTCGCTCTGGCGAGTGTGCTTGTCCAAAGACAATCTCGCTAACATATCGACTGATCATGCGCTGTAACTTCGCCCAAGTAAAACCTGTGACCAAGCAACTGATAGTGATAATCAAGCTAAAATCGGAGCTAGACAGTGCATTAATAAACAGACACAGCGGAATGACAATGACAGCACTGGTAATGATGAGAGATAAACCAGAGTAGAGCACATGGCGATTGCTGTAGAAGCGCGATGTAATCAGCGCATAGCCGATCAATAGCATTTCACTAATCGCAAATGTTGGGGGAAGCCAAGTGAGTGAAAAATCCTGCCAGAGATAGGGGACAACACCGTTTATCACTACCGAGGAAATCATAAAGATAAAAATGCCTGTCAGCATATATAGTGATTTTACTTGCTGTAACGGTCTGGCTTGATGGGAGTAAAGTACCACATTATGTAAGCTGAGACCGATCAACACGACGACAGAGGAGATAAACCATTTGGTCTGAGGACCAAAGATGATCTCAAATTGTCCAACTTCGGCGACACTCACATCTAACACCGTGTGTCCGGGTAGGTAGTTTAGGTAAATGGCGAAGATAGACAGCCCAGCGATAAGGATATTTTGTAACCTCTTCATCCACTTCTTTTCTAAATCAACAACCAGTACTTGGGTGATCAGACAGGCGAAAACAAACGCAGCAAATGCGGCGAGATTAGTAAACAGCGCCATGCTGACGACGAGTGCTTCGTCGACCCGAGTAAGTAGAGGGGAATAGAAAAAGGCGTTGGCAATCACCCACATCAAGATTGATGAAGAATAGAGTAGGTAAGGGGTGCCAATTCGGCGATCAAAACCCGAATAGGATAAACGCAGCGAGCGGATAAAGTAGACGGCCCAACTGGCGACGATTAGTGCGACTCCAATCAGGAGAATAAACACAGGATGCAAAATGTGATCAAACATTAACGGCTCCAGTCATTTGAGAATGGGCGCTAGAGTCAACGTGTTGTTTAAGCGACAAAATGCCTTGCGCTACGTCCATATAAGCTTTCATTACGTATGTTTACTACTTTTGGCGTAATTTTATCCATATTTTGACTAGTGTTGTAAACCAGTGTCATACGCGCTATGTCGCATTATCAATCAGTTTTAAGCAATTTTGTCTAGCGATTAAGCTAACAATTGCTATGCAGGTGGGTGCAAACTGATTTTTTAGTACATCGTTTTGTTATTTCTAATACGAATAACTGGAATTAATTTATATAGTTACATTTATCTCACAAATTTCTTGTCTTGCTGAGTTAGTCTTAAATTTCGCAATGTAGTTATTTTACAGACAATATAACTACTTATAATTGGCATCGGTCGAGATAATTTCGCTTTCCTGCCTAATTTAGAGAATGTATCTAGATGATTTTTATGATTTTTCATTATCTTGACAGAAAAAAGTTGGCGAAAATCATAAGGTTGGCATACACTTCCAATTGATGTGTCTATGTCATTGATTGGCTAGGCGAAATGCTTTGGCGCTGCCGAAAGGCAGTGATGTTTAACACAGCTTTTGAGGATAATTCTATGGCGCTCACAAAAGCCGACTTGGCCGAGAACCTGTTTGAAAAGCTTGGATACAGTAAACGCGATGCCAAGGAAACGGTTGAGGCATTTTTTGAAGAGATTCGTAAGGCGCTAGAAAATGGCGAGCAAGTGAAGCTTTCAGGATTTGGTAACTTCGACCTGCGCGAAAAGAACGAACGTCCTGGTCGTAACCCGAAAACAGGTGAGGACATTCCAATTAGCGCGCGCCGCGTAGTAACTTTCCGCCCTGGGCAAAAACTAAAAGCTCGTGTAGAGACAATTAAAGGCGAAAGTTAATCACGTAGTCGACGGATCGATCTCCTCTATCACTTGCGAGGGGTCTAAATGCTTAAAGCTCTACAAGCTGTAAGTAATTAGCAAGTGATAGGAAAACACCCAAGCATGCTTGGGTGTTTTTGTATCAAAGCAGCGTAATTAATCGCGCTTCCATAAAATATGACAGAACTTATTGTCTGGATCACGGCTGACAAGCAGTCGAGCAAAAACGTCATCCAGTACGTCGTTTTCTTCGTTGACGAGACCGACACGTACTTCAGCATACACTTCTTTGTCTACGTCAAATCCGACGTGAGCAATCCAATCGTCACCGGTTTCAACCAGTTCGGCTGCACCGCGGTCTTCAAACTGTGCAGTAAAAAGAATCACATCAGCGGCTTCTAAGTTGTCTGGTGCCATCTCCAAGAAAATGTCATAAGCGGTGTCAATTACGTCATCGTAAGAAATCAGTTCAGTCATAATTATGCACGGCTCATGTATTTACGTTCTGCAGTGTTCACGATGATACGGTCGCCTTGAGCGATGTATTCAGGAACTTGTACAGTAAGACCTGTTGATAGGCGAGCTGGTTTGGTACGAGCAGACGCTGATGCACCTTTGATCGATGGATCAGTTTCTTCGATCACAAGCTCAACCGCTGCTGGTAGTTCAATCGCTACCGCTGTACCGTTTACTAGTACTACCATCAGACCTTGGATCTCTTCAGTAATGAAAAGTAGGTCGTCTTCGATATCAGCTTGTTTGAATGTGAACTGAGTGTAGTCTTCATTATCCATGAAGATGTACTCGTCGCCATCAACGTAAGAGAAAGATACCGCGCGTTTGAACATATCAACAGTTTCAACAACGTCATCAGACTTGTAACGCTCATCTGCACGAGCACCTGTGTTCAAGTCAACACAACGTAGCTTGTAAATTTTAGCGCCACCGCGACCACCTGGAGTGGTTACTTCGATGTCTTTAATTAGCAGTGTTTTGCCGTTTGATTCAATAGCAAAACCTTTCTTTAGCTCACTTGCCTTAGGCATGAACAATTTCCTTCATATGAGTGATAAGGGCGGCATTATATCCCTGATATACGAGCCTCGACAATAACAGAAATCGCATCAAATAGGGAATTAACCACCGGATAGTCTTGATTGAAACTTCGCAGTGAGAGAACATACTCGACTACCTAAATTCGTTTCAGACTTTTTGATGATTTTATCGCCAATCGATCCTAAACAACCATTACAAACAGAGTATAGTCAGGCCGTCGCAGATCTTGTCTCTGCGCTAAGAACGGGCTTGGCAAGCAATCTTCATAGTGTCTATGTCTACGGCAGTGTGGCCAGAAGATGTGCGCTTTTGCATCGCTCCAATCTTGATGTGATTATTGTTTCCCATCAGAGCTTTGCCCAGCAACGTACAACGCTATTTAATACCATTAAGTGGCAGTTTCAAAAACGTTATCCCCACATCACGGAAATCAATTTTAAGACCGCGATGGTGAGTGAAGTTGCCTCTTTGGATAGTATTTTTTCGTGGGGTTTTTTACTTCGCCATTGCGCTATGTGTGTCTACGGAGAAAACTTGTCAGAATGTTTTGGTGATTATGAACCTAGCTGGGAAATCGCAAAACACTGGAATATGGACATTGAAGATTGGTTGGCGGTATATCGTAATCGTATTGCTCGAGCGAAAGATGACCAAGAGTTGCACAAATCGCAACGAATCATTGCCAAGAAAATGTTGAGGGCGAGTTATTCTCTGGTTATACCGAGAGACCGTAATTGGTATGACTCTCCGCTTGAGTGTGGCAAGCACTTTTTGCGTTATCACCCAGAGATGCAGGTAGAGGTTGAACGGTTAGTCATTATGCTCTCTTCGCGAGTGATCCCGAAGCGATCCATCATCGGTATGATTGATTCCTATGGTGACTGGCTCGTCAAACAATACAAAAAAACTGAGTTTCGGATTGGGTAAGTTGATTGGCGGTCAACTCTGGTTGATATGCCTCACACAACCTGTCACAACTTTATGAATTTATGGGATGTTTCTCAGAATCCGCACTTAAATTGACTCGGCTCTCACCCAAATGCAAGCGATTGATTTACACTCATTTTATGTGTTGTTCAAGGACGAGCTACGAGATTGTCAATTCCAGTTAATCATCACTTAGCGAGAGCTAGAAAGCTAATTACCGAGCAACTTCAGGCTATCCGAGAAAGTTTGTTGTGGATATTGCCTTGTTTGATGATCATATCCTTGACCCTGTTTATCGCCTCGGTGGGAGAGTTTATCTTTGGTCGGGACGAAGCATGGGTCAAAACGGTTTTTGAACTCTACTATTTCGTCAATGATCTCTTTCCGATCCTTTTAACCGCAGCACTGGCGTATATCCTTGCGATGCGCTGGCGTTTACCTCGCCCTCCCATAGCGCTGGTTTTGATTGTTTACTTATCGCTTTTCAACCAACTGTTTAGCGTGACCCAAAGTACGGTTATCTTTGAGTTGTTGATCTCTATTGTCACCCCACTTTATGCGGTGCCTTTGATCGCCCATATCTATGGGCTACGTTGGCTAAAACTTGTCTCAAACAATCATCTAGGTCGAATCGTAAAAGAGTCGCTTAACTTAATTATCCCGTCGATCTTGGTGGGTGTGATTGTTTTGGCGCTCAACTCGTCGATTATCCTGCTTATTGAATCGAGTCATTTACTCAATCTGTTTTCAATCAACTACAGTGACTCGCCAATAGAGTTTGGCGCAATGTTTGCGATGTTAAACTCTTTTTTCTGGTTTCTAGGCATTCACGGCTATTACGCATTATTGCCTTTGGTTGATGTGTTGCAAAACGCGGTTGATGTTGCGCAGTTTGAAATGCAAACCACGGGAACCACAGCGCATTTTCTTAACCACTCGTTTATGGCGGTATTCACCTTTGTCGGTGGTGCGGGGTCGACCTTAGGCCTTGTGGTCGCATTGCTGTTGTTTAGCAAAAACAAAGCATATCGTTTAATCGCCTTGGCGAGTTTGCCACTCGGTATGCTCAACATCAATGAAGTGTTGCTGTTCGGGTTGCCTATTATCTTTAACCCAAGATTATTTCTCCCTTTTTTGCTGGCGCCAGTGGCCAATACAATCGTTGCGTATTTTGCAGTTAGCCATGGGTGGGTTGCGATGCCTGTGACTGGGATGCCATTCAGTAGTCCAGTATTTATCAATGCTTGGATTGTGACGCAAGGAGATATCAATGCCAGCTTTTTACAGCTTTTCAATATCGGGGTTTCATGCTTAGTGTATGCGCCTTTTGTGTTAATGAACAATCGGGTAACGAGCAATAAAACGATTCTATTTTCATCCTTCGATACCACGTATTCACGCCGCGCCGAAGAAGCTCATACTTTAAGTGATGACCGAGTTTCTCAGTTAGTGAATGATTTTAAACAGCAGCAAGAACTAGAAGATAAACTGCATGCCTTTAGTAACAAAGAGTTCTGTTTAGAGTATCAACCACAGGTTTGTCGGGTGTCTGGAAAGGTGGTGGGTTGCGAAGCTTTGATTCGCTCGATTGATAAGCAAGGTAATATCGAATACCCTGGCACGTTTCTGCCGGTGTTTAAACAGGCTGGGCTGATGAAAGACATTGACCGCTGGGCGGTCATTCAAGTGGTTCATGATTTGAAAATAGCGATTGCTCAAGGGTGGGCAATTCCAACCAGTGTGAACCTCACCCCAGAGACGATTCTCGACCGCGATTTAATGAACCAAATAGCAGGGTATATTGGTCGTGTCGGTGAGTATGTTAATGTTGAGATCACCGAGGAGTCATTGTTAAAAGACCGCCCAACGGTCGAAGCATCGTTACACGCGCTGCACCGCGTGGGCGCTAAGATCTACATTGACGATTTTGGTTCAGGGTTCTCGTCGCTGAGCTATCTAACCATTTTTGACGTGGATGCGATCAAAATTGACCGTTCCTTTATTCATACTTTGGAGAACGTTAAAGGGCAGAAGGTCTTTAATGGCTTGATTAGTGTTGCACAAGACTTAGACCTTAATGTTGTCGTTGAAGGGGTAGAAAGTGAAATGCAGTTAGAACGGATACCGATGCGTAATCATCTTGCGATTCAAGGTTGGTACTACTGTAAGTCGGTCTCTTTACCTAAACTGAAGCAGTATATAGCCACCCGCAATCGAAGCGTGACGCATCACAACATTGTTTTAGAACAAACCTAACTGTGGTTCACTTAAGGTTTTAAAATCTAAACCGATAAACGGCAAAATGGCGTCGGCAACGGGTTTGAGTTGCTTATCGATATAGTGTTGATAGTCGATAGCACTTTTCAAGTACTCTTGCGGCTCAGGCCCATTGAGAGTGATTAAGTACTCGATTTGACCTCTGTTTTGATATTGCAGTGGTCGGCCCATCTGTGCGTTGATCTCATCAGCCATGCGTGCGGCACGTACTTGAGGCGGAACGTTCTTTTGGTATTCGCTGAGTTTGCGTCTTAGGCGCTTTTGGTACACCAAACGTTCATCGTAACGACCAGCCAAAGTATCTTCAACAAACTGGCGAACAAACTGGGTCGGGTCTTCACTGTGGAACACCATGGAGTAGAGCTGTTGCTGAAAGGATTGTGCGAGTAGCGTCCAATCGGTTCGTGCGCTCTCAAGTCCTTTAAACACAATTCGTTCCTCTTGCCCGTCACCGATTAAACCCGCATATCGTTTTTTCGAGCCCGTTTCTTGTCCGCGTATCGTCGGCATAAGGAATTTCTTGTAATGAGTTTCGTACTCTAACTCTAAGATTGAGTTGAGCGCATACTCTTGTTCTAAATGATCGCTCCACCACTGGTTGATGTAGTTAACCAATGCCTTGCCGATTTCATCAGCTTGAGTTTGGTTAAATTGACCATTAAGCGAGACGAAGGTGGAATCGGTGTCGCCATAAATCACTTGGTAGCCTTTTGCTTCTATTAACGCTTTGGTTTGCTTCATTATTTCATGCCCGCGCATGGTAATGCTTGACGCCAAACGGGTATCAAAGAAGCGGCAACCAGACGAGCCCAAAACGCCGTAGAAGGAGTTCATGATGATCTTAATCGCCTGCGAGAACGCTTTGTCATTATTTTGTTTCGCAACGTCTCTCGCCGCCCATAGATGTTCAATCATCGCGGGCAGAAAATGGTGTTGCCGATGGAACTGACCACCGCGAAAGCCAGCAACAGCCTGATCGGCATTTTTACCAAGCGGTTGCTTTAACCCTTCTATCAGTCCCATGGGGTCAATCAAAAATGAACGAATAATCGAGGGATAAAGGCTCTTAAAATCCAGTACCAGCACTGAGTCATATAGATTGGGTATGGAATCCATCACATAGCCGCCTGGGCTGGCAAGCCAGTTCTCGGGCTGAAGATTAGGCGCAATGTATCCGGCTCTGTGCAACTGAGGGAGGTATAAGTTAGTAAAGGCTGCGACAGAGCCGCCGATACGGTCCAGTTCCACACCAGTCAGCTTAGCGCGTTCTATGGCGAACTCGATAAGATGGGTATGGGCAAAAATCTTGTTTACTAGCACACAGTCTTGCAGGTTATAGCGAGCAAGCGAGAGTTTGTCATGGCGAAACATATGGTTAATTTCAGCCATACGGTCATGAACGTTGTGGATTTGCTTACCTTCTCCCAACAACTCTTGGGAGACTGATTCTAGTGACCAGCGCCGAAAATGGTAGGTCGCATTTTTTAGCGTGTCGATACCATCCATAACGACTCGACCCGGAATAGAGATAAACGCTTGCGAAGTGGTATTCGAGGTTCTAAAAAAGCTGGCTTGATTTGCACGTCCCAACTGCAGTTTTATGTTGTGCCAGTCAGCGCGCTTGTGGAGAAGACGAAAATCGAAATCAATCACGTTCCAGCCAATGATCACATCGGGATCAAAACGCTTGAACCAAGTAATCAATGCCTCTAGCAACGCTTTTTCATCCGCTACCCATTGAATCGGTGTCTCGCTGGCTTGTGGATCGCCAATCATGATGACTCGGCTGTCCATCGGGCTATCAAGACCAATAGAGTAGAGGATGCCTTTCTCAGAACACTCTAAGTCGAGCGAAACAACCTTAAGGCTTGGCGTATAGTTGGATTTACGACATTTTGCGTTGACGACTTTGTGGTAGCCAGGTTGCGAACTTGACTGACCGACAAATTCGATACTGCCCTGGATAAATCGCTCCATCAGATATCGGTCAGCGAGGCGAATATCCTCCTCGAATGGGACAATATCCTGTTGGATAAGATGTTGTGATAAGCGCTGCGCCGCTTTTATGCTCTGACAGTAACACGCCGCGATAGGCGTTTGGTCGAAGTGTTTTAGGGGTAGAGCCTTAATGTCACAGTCTACTCCGATTTGTTGTGCTATTTGCTGAGTGGCTTGTTGCTGATCTTGCGCGACAAAAAATACTGGACGTTCATTGTTGATCAACAACTGACAGGGGCCATCTTCGCTGGTTACCCACAGTTCAATTTGTGTGGTTCCGTTTAAATCACGCGCTTGGCGGGTGAGTAAAAAGCCTTGCTGAATGGTCAACGAAGTATCCTGTAAAAAACTCGCTTATTAAGCATAGTTTAGGTGTGGTAGAGATGAAAAAGGGCGATTGCTCGCCCTATAATAGTTTTCTAGCTCAATAAGTAAATGCTTGTTGTGAGCGTTGTGGGTTTAGAAATAGAAGAACGCATTGATTTTGCCCGAAATTTCTTCATTTCCCCAATGTAGGTAGCTCACTTGGCTACGTACGGCAATATTGCGTTCAAGTTGCCAATGCCAGCTTGCGGTCGCTTTGGCATTTTGGTCGGCATCGCTATCGAGCAAGGCGAGGTATTGACCTTGAAGCGCAACACGATGATTGTCAGCTAATTGGTATACCATACCAGCCTCAAGACCACCGCCCAAAGTAGCATCATAGTCGGTGAGTGCACCACCACTTACTTCGGCAGAAAGCAAGCCATAGAAGTGCAATGACTCAGCATCACCCCATGCTTTACCGTAACCCCCTTGACCGAACCAGCGGCTTTCCATTTTGCCTTCATTTGGCATGCGGTCATAACCAATGCGAGCATTCCACGCTAGGCTATCAAATACGCGATTGCTTGGGGCAAGTGCCATGGCATCAATAAAATAGAATCTGTCTAGGCGTGATGTTCCTTGCTCATCGACACTCAGTTGGGTATCGAAAAAACTAATTTTTGCACCAGGAATAAAACCTTGTTGAGAGTCTAGCAAGTCGTGATACGCCACACGCCCTTCAAAGGTCATCATGGAACCGTATTGCTCGCTGTATTGGTAACCAACACCTGTTCGAGCAGAGGCATGTCCTTTTTCTGGTGAAATTTCCGGAGTAGGGACTTCGCTAAATGGTGAGTCGACTTTAATTCGACTGCGCTGATAAAGCAGTTCGGTTAACCGTTTTGCGGTAGGGTCACGTTCAAGACCTAAGTCGTACAGTTCGAAGTTTAACCACTCATAAGCAAACTCAAGGATCGCGGCTCGCTCAGTGTCGCTGTACTGTTCAGCACTTGGAAATTCACCCGCTTTCGCCGCAACCGCTGCATCATAAAGTTTTGGGTCAATTTCGTTGGCTTGGTGAAGCAAGCGAGTACCGAAAGATTCACGATAAGCAGGAGGCTCGATTAAATCGGCATTATTGAGCACTTCTACGGTGTCTGAGGGAATCGCATGTAATGGGAACTGATCAATCAACTGCAAGTCGTCTCTGGCTAGCTCTAGCAGAGCCAAAAGTTGGTATGAGCAGTTTTCATCAATAAAATAGTAGTCAAATTCCGCGCGCTGCATTTCCCAAAGGTGCAGCAAAATTCTTTCGACTTCTTGCTCACTCAGTTTGAGTTTGTATTCCCAGATATCTCGCGACTCAATATCGTTGTACTCGCGTACCTTACGATAATAAGGCATGACGGTAAATCGTCCAGGGTAGCTGCCAACTAAGCCCTTAATGGCGTATAGCGCAGCATTATCTTGAGTTTGTGGCTCAGCGGCAAAGTTGATGGCAAAGGCGACCAACTCTTTATGGCGAGTCTGATCTTTGGCGTCAATACGCAATAGGGTGTGACCAAACATCGATGATGGGTTGTTCATAAATGCGGTAGGGAAGACCAGTGTCATGCCTTCCGGATCGAGCACCTCTCGCCATGTCACCAATTCAGGACAGTCGAGCGGAGCATCTTTACCTAGTTTAGATTGCAACCACGTATATCGAGCTGGATATTCACAGCGCTTTTGCTGGGCAATGGCCGCTTCTGGGTGATAAAGCGCATCAATGGTGGCTTGAAGTTCACTTTGTGGTGAAGAGGCTCCTTGAGGAGAAAGATAGAATTCATCACTGTCCACTGTTCCTTTGTAACCCGAAAAGGTCTTAGGAATGTAGTGGCCGAGTTTGAGCCAGTAGGGGTCGTTCGCCAACTGTTCAACATCGAAGGTAGGGTTTGCAGAGGCAAAGACGGGAAGGCAAAACCCACATCCCACGAGTAGTGCTTTAGATATCAGTGAATAGTTCATTCAAATCCGTAGAATTATTTTTGTATTTAGATAGTTAAGTGCTTTGGAAGTGCAGGCACATCACTTAACTATCTAAACAACGACAAAAAAGTGCCCTGATAAGGGCACTTTAAACTCGCAATTGAGTTTTAATTAGATTGCGTAACCAGCTAGTGCTGCATCTTCAGCAACTAGGTTGTTTAGGTTAGCAAAAACTTCTTGAGAAGTTACGTTTTCTGATTTGAATACTTCTGCGAAGTTTTCTTGAGCTAGAGTGTTGAATGCCGCTTTGTCAGCTTCTTGAACGCCCCATACTTCAGAAAGAGTTGCTAGAGTTTCACCTTCGCCTTTCGCGATGTCACGCGCTAGGTTGTCCATGTTGCCGTCGATAAATAGAGCTAGTTTCTCAGAAGAAGAGATAGTGCCGTTACCGTCACAACCTAGAGTACCGAAAGTGATACCGAAAGTTTGGTTACCTGAAGTACCGTTTGTCGTTGCACCTAGCACTTTAAATACTTTGCCAGATTTGCCGTCAAAAATCATAGTACCTAGACCACAACCGATGTCTTGGTCAGCCATAGCAACTTGAGACAGAGGAAGAGTTGCAGCTAATGCTGCCACCGCTAGTAGCTTTTTCATAATATGTCCTTAATCATTATTCAGTGCTAACTTTACTCATTAGCATTCATATGCATGATAATCTGACGATTATCATTGCGTGAAAATAAATGAAATTGGTTTCATTTTCAATCAATGTAACAAAATAAAACACTGGAAAAGCAAAATTGATGGGTTTGTGAGCAGCGTGTTAGTAACTATTTGATGGGTATTATATTTGCCAGGCGAGATCGATATCTGAAAATTAGTACTTGCTAAACTTTGCGTTTGCGCACATATTCGAAGTGATGATTTTTTCGTTTTTGAGTTAAACTAGGCAACCAAGTTGCTATCCACTGTCCTCGGTGGGTGTAGAGCCAAAACAACATAGTGTGGAGATACAAGATTGATTAGTGTTTTCCTTGTAGATGATCACGAGCTGGTTCGCACAGGGATACGACGTATTATAGAAGACGTCCGTGGAATGAACGTAGCAGGGGAAGCTGTAAGCGGTGAAGACGCAGTAAAGTGGTGCAGAAGCAACCATGCTGACGTCGTATTAATGGATATGAATATGCCGGGAATTGGTGGCTTAGAAGCGACCAAAAAAATCCTGCGATTCAATCCAGATGTAAAGATCATTGTCTTAACTGTTCATACGGAGAATCCGTTTCCAACTAAAGTGATGCAAGCAGGTGCGGCGGGGTATTTGACCAAAGGCGCAGGGCCAGACGAAATGGTAAATGCTATCCGCGTGGTAAACAGCGGCCAGCGTTATATTTCGCCAGAGATCGCTCAACAGATGGCGTTAAGCCAAATTTCTCCAGCATCGGAAAACCCTTTTGCCGATCTGTCTGAGCGCGAACTGCAGATCATGATGATGATTACCAAAGGTCAAAAGGTCACGGATATTTCCGAGCAGCTGAGCTTGAGTCCAAAAACGGTCAATAGTTATCGCTATCGCCTATTTGCCAAACTTGGTATTAGCGGCGATGTAGAATTGACCCACCTTGCAATCCGACATGGGATGCTAGACACCGAGACGTTATAGTGAGTTCTCGCTTTGATTCGGTTTCTTTTCTAAAGACAGTAACTAACCAACCCGGCGTTTATCGCATGTATAACGCCGAGTCGGTGGTTATTTATGTCGGAAAAGCCAAAGACCTCAAAAAGCGCTTGTCGAGTTATTTTCGCCAACAGGTTGATAGCGAAAAGACTCGCGCATTGGTTAGTCATATCGCCAAAATCGATGTGACGGTGACTCATACCGAAACGGAAGCGCTAATTCTCGAGCACAACTACATTAAACAGTACTTACCTAAGTACAATGTATTGTTGCGTGACGATAAATCTTATCCTTATATTTTTATTAGTGGACATCAGCATCCGCGTTTGTCGATGCATCGTGGCGCAAAGCGACGCAAAGGCGAGTATTTCGGTCCCTATCCGGATTCCGGAGCGGTGCGTGAAACCCTGCATCTTATTCAGAAAATCTTTCCCGTTCGACAATGTGAAGACACGGTGTATGCCAACCGTACTCGTCCATGTTTAATGTATCAAATTGGTCGTTGTGCTGGTCCATGCGTGAAAACCATTATCTCTGATCAAGAGTATCAGGAGTTAGTGGAATACGTGCGCCTGTTTCTACGCGGTAAAGATAAACAGGTGTTAGAGACGCTGATAAGTAGAATGGAAACCGCCAGTCGCGAGTTAAAGTTCGAAGAGGCGGCTAAGTTTCGCGATCAAATACAAGCGATTCGCCGCGTTCAGGAACAGCAGTTTGTCTCAGAAGATTCAATGGACGATTTGGACGTGCTCGGGTTTGCTCAGGAAAACGGCATTGCCTGCATTCATATTTTGATGATTCGCCAAGGTAAAGTGCTGGGTAGCCGCAGCCACTTTCCAAAGATCCCCAACAACACCACGAAACAAGAAGTCTTTTATAGCTTTTTGAGCCAGTACTATTTGAGCCACAATGAAGCACGCACAGTGCCGACGAGGATTATTCTTAATCAAGGCTTACTCGAGGAGACAGAGTCCCTTCAGGATGCGCTCTCGTCTATTGCTGGACGCAAGGTGTTGTTTCACGTTAATCCTACGGGTACGCGTGCACGTTACCTCAAGTTGTCGAACACCAACGCATTGACGGCGATTACCACCAAGATTAACCACAAAATGACGATCTCTCAGCGCTTTAAAGAACTGCGTGATTTACTGGGTTTGAGCTCAATTCAACGTATGGAGTGTTTTGATATTTCTCACACCATGGGAGAAAGCACCATAGCTTCGTGTGTGGTTTTCAATCAAGAAGGCCCCGTTAAACAAGAGTATCGTCGTTACAATATTACGGGTATTACTGGCGGTGATGACTATGCAGCGATGGGGCAGGCGCTAGAGCGTCGTTACGCAAAGCAACTCGATGTTGAGAAGATCCCAGATATTGTCTTTATCGACGGCGGTAAGGGGCAGTTAAATCGTGCCTATGAGATCATCAGCCAGCATTGGGGTGATTGGCCGAAACGTCCAAGATTAATTGGCATTGCCAAAGGTGTCACTCGCAAACCGGGTTTGGAAACATTGATCACCACCGATGGGGATGAGTTTCATCTGCCAAGTGATGCTCCTGCACTGCATTTGATGCAGCATATTCGCGATGAAAGCCACAACCATGCGATTGCGGGACATCGAGCCAAGCGTGGAAAAACGCGTCGTACCAGTGCCTTAGAAGGTATTGAGGGGGTGGGGCCAAAACGTCGACAAGCCTTGTTAAAATACATGGGCGGATTACAGGAGTTAAAACGAGCAAGTGTTGAAGAAATCGCCAAAGTACCCGGTATTAGCTTTTCTTTAGCAGAAAACATTTATCAAGCATTGAAACAATAATAAAAATCCAGCACCATAAGAGCCTGTTTTTTCGGTAGCAAACAGCGCAAAACGCAAACCATAAGAGCCAATAATATGCGTCTCAACATCCCTAACATTCTTTCTCTACTGCGACTCTTTCTAATACCAGTCTTTGTCGTGGCGTTTTATTTACCTTACAGTTGGGCGCCGTTTGCTGCAGCTATGATCTTTTGGGTTGCCGGTTTTACCGATTGGCTCGATGGCATGCTGGCTCGTAAGTTGGGTCAGACATCCCGATTTGGCGCCTTTATCGACCCTGTTGCCGATAAAGTATTGGTGGCTACGGCACTGATTCTAATTACTGAGCACTACCATACTATTTGGATTACCATTCCTGCAGTGACGATGATTGGACGCGAAATTATAATTTCGGCTTTACGCGAGTGGATGGCTGAAATTGGTAAGCGTGCTAGCGTTGCGGTTTCTTGGGTCGGTAAAGTAAAAACGGTTTCGCAGATGTTTGCTCTTTGGGTACTGATTTGGCGTTACGATGATTGGATGATTTGGCTAGGCTATGCAGCGCTCTATATCGCGACCGTGCTGACATATTGGTCAATGGCACAATATCTGTTAGCGGCGAAAGATGACTTGTTGAATGAAGAGCATCACTGATCAAATATAAATAAACGGGCAATCGCCCGTTTTTTTATATTCGGTCATTTATTTGCAGAGTGCGACCTATCCACGAGGTCGGTGAATGTTGGAAATCAACGCTAATTAACCATCTGAATTGCAAGTAAAGTGAGCAAATTAGTGGCTTTTGAGTGTATTTTAGCCAAACGATTCAAAAATAGAAAAATAGTGTTGACTCATTAGAGCGAATCCGTAGAATGCATCCCGTACCCAAGAGGAACTCGAGAGAGTTTTAAGGGTGTAGAGATGGCGCCTTGGCAGAGTGGCTATGCAGCGGATTGCAAATCCGTGGACCTCGGTTCGACTCCGGGAGGCGCCTCCATCTTGCGACACTAGCTCAGTTGGTAGAGCGCAACCTTGCCAAGGTTGAGGTCACGAGTTCGAACCTCGTGTGTCGCTCCAAATTTTATTGGAATGATTGGCTTATGCGAGGAACCTCGTGTCTGAATCCAGCCGAGTCGCTCCAAAGTTTTAAAGCCCCGACTTGTCGGGGCTTTTTGCTATCTCCACATTACAACTCTCAACTCTCAACTCTCAACTCTCAATTCTCAATTCTCAACCTCGATTGTTCTGAAAACCGTGCAAGAATTCCTCTAGATTTGGATTCACTCCGCAGGCTTGGGGATTAAGTACACGGTTTTCACTAAACCATTGTCATTCAGTCATAATTTTTCATACTATCTTGATGTGCACTCTTTGGCATAATCGTCGGCATGGGGATGTGTGATGGACCCAGTACTGAGAAGAACACTTTTTGGCTGTGGCTGCTTGCTAGCCCATTTTTGCGCTGTACCGCAAGCGATGGCCGAATCACTCGCTTCTTATCCAGTGGGATGGGATAGCTGGACAGAAGTCAGACAAGGGATGATTTATCCAGCTGCGAGTGAACCGCCTGCAAGTGCATCACTTTTTAGACAGGCAGTGTTTCAGTCCTACAACTGGGTTAATGGTTTTCAAGGCTCATCAGTGGCGATTTTTGTCAATCCAAGCAAGTTAGAGCAGTATTTAAGTCACGGCCCTTATAGTGATGGTCCAACAATTGTCGCTTATGCAGAGGAGGCAGGGCTAATTTTAGTGACCGAGCATATTGGTGGGGAAGCGATATTTGGCAGTTACAACACCAAGGGTGAGGATGTCAGTCATAGTCATTACTCATTGAGACCTGACGTTTGTGAATCGTGTCATTCAACTTACCAAGAATATTGTTCTCATGGCGTGTGCTCGGATTTTGATGAGAAGCAAAAGTCATTTAAGTAGTGGAGAAGGTATGATTGCATCGGCAAAAAAGCTAACCGTTAGCAAAACATTGTTTCTTTCTCATTTGCTGCTGGCTTTAGTCATTATCGGTGGAATGAGTGTGGCTCGTTATGAGAGCGAATGGTATCGACAGGTCAATTTTTCCGCAACACTGGCAAAGCAGTCTCTCCAATCTCAAATTCATCCTTTCTCCGCCGCAGTGGGCGGCATCAACTACGCAGCGATGACACTCCCGTCCACTATCGATACTCTCAGTGCGATCGAAAATATGCTTTTTGTCGAGATCTCTGGTGTTTCTGACTTTTCGCGTAAATCGGTGGTGGTGCGTTATGTGCCGAACCAAAGTAAAGTCTGGCGTGCCGATCTAGCCAGCGATGAGGTTAAGCAATCAGCGGATCGGGTCAACAAGTTGACTGGGATGCTGAAGCTGGTGGAGTCATACAACACTTTGCAAGTACGAAAGCTTAACTACTTGCTTGAGCGCGCTAAAGCAGAGCAGCGTTTGCTGGCGAATAGCGTGCGCAAAGAAGAGACCTTTGAACTCAAATGGGAAAAACCGACCACGTTTTCTCCCTATTACTCTCTCGATGAATCTACTTACACTCTGCATGTTTTATTGCCGCTTAGAAATCAAAATGGAGGCTCAATTTGGGCGGTATTTGATGCTCAAGAACTGCGGGATTTCAAGCAAAGCTTAACTTATTCAATTGTTCTTGAAGCTTTGATTGCTCTTTCATTGGCCTCACTTGTCGTCTATTGGGTGGCATATTGGATAGTCCGACCGTTGAAACGCTTAGCGGACAGTATGTCTAAGACGGTTAATTATCGCAGTTTGGATGGTTTCCCAGAACTTGAACGCAGTGATGAAATTGGTCAATTAGCGCAGGCATATCGTGGTTTGTTGCTCAAGATTGACCAACAACTGGATTCATTGAGGGCGAAATCCGATGCGGATTCTCTCACGGGGCTGGGGTCAAGATACAAATACTCCCATGCGGCCTCGACTTACATAGAGCGCAACCTTAGAGCCGGCAAGGCGGTGGGGTTGCTAATATGTGATATTGACAACTTTAAAGCCTACAACGATATATACGGGCATATGCAAGGGGACAAGGCGTTAGTGACCGTCGCCGCTCAGTTGCAATCAAAGCTGACTAATGTCGATCTCGCTTTTCGTTATGGAGGAGAAGAGTTTGTCATTCTTTGTTGCCGCCGTGATAAAGCCGAGCTTGAACGCGTTGGTGAGCAGATGCGCCGTGCAGTTGAAGAGGTAAATCTATCTCATAGTGGCAATGCCGGTTATGGCAGAATCACGATATCGATAGGAGGATCACTGGCGCAACTCAGCCAAGCTCAAAACGAGGTGGCTGACTTTGATGCTATGGTTGAGTCACTGTTTTCGACTGCGGACAAAGCTCTCTATGAGTGTAAAAAAGCGGGGCGCAACCGTACCGCTTGGGCCAGTGTATTTTATCCGGTGCAATCCGGTTCTTACCCGCTATTGGGTTGTAAAAAATAGAGTTTGCCGCTGTCGGTTGAAAATAGCAGTTTATCGTCAGGCGTAACGATCAGTGCGCGCACGCGTTCACCCAACTCCTCGACAATACGGCTTTCTTGAACAGCGCCATTTTCTGATAGCTCGATGACATTAATGTGAGTTAATTTCAATGCACCAATAATCAGTTTACCGTTTAACTCGGGATAGCGTTCTCCGCGATAGATAAGCAAACTACTAGGAGCAATTGAGGGGACATAGGCTTGAGTTGGAGAATGGATGCCAGGCATCTCTTTGGCTTCGCCAACATCCAGTGGACCCCAGTATTCTTTACCATGGGATGTCACTGGCCAACCATAATTGTGTCCTTGCTCAATCAAGTTGATTTCGTCACCGCCTCTCGGGCCGTGCTCAACTGACCAAAGCTGGTTGGTTGCCGAATCGTAAAACAAGCCCTGAGGGTTACGATGGCCGTAACTCCAAATGGCGCTGGCGTTCTTGCCTTCTGATACGAATGGGTTGGAGTCAGGTACACTGCCATCGGGCAGTAAACGTAAAATACTGCCGGCGTGAGTCTGCTTGTTTTGTCCATTGGCTCTTTGACCTCTATCGCCAATAGAAAAGTACACGTAGCGCTCATCAAAAGTGATCCTACTGCCAAAGTGACGCCCAGTACTTGAACCAGAATAAGAGACAAAAATATCTTCTAGGTTAACGAGCTTATTCTCGACTAAAGATGCGCTGGCTAAAACGGTCTCAATCCCTGTGGGTAGATCGCGACTGTAGCTGAAGTAGTAGCGGTGGGCGTCAAACGGGGATTTCGCCACATCAAGCAAGCCTCCTTGCCCTTTTGCTAACACATGGGGAAAATCGAAAATAACGCGGTATTGACCGGTGTGGTGGTTAAGGATCCCGACTTGGCCGTGGCGTTCAGTGAGGAGTATTCTTTGCTCATCTATCACTGCCATGCCCCAAAGTACGCCGCGTCCAGATAACAATAATTCTGCTTGCCATGATTGCGCATAGGCAGGTGCGAACAGAAGAGGCAGTAACCAGTAGATAATCCATTTCATAAGTTGCCTTCCTTTTTTATCATCACTGACTACCAAGCGCGCAGTTTAATAGAATCGCTAGACCCTCAACTCGTTGCCTTGCCTACAAACCCAGTTATTCTTGCTGGACCAAGCATCTTGAGGTTATTTGAGTATATGAAATAGCGTGAGTGTTTGCTCGTCTATCGTCAACCTATCAAGCTAAGTGATTAGTGAAATTGCTTGTATATGAGCAATAAATGCACTATTGTGACGATTCGTCAATAATGACGATGCGTCATAAATTGAGTTCGGTGTGAAAATTTGTTCGTGTTATAATCTCGGTATCAAGGAGTACAAAATAAACGGGTAAACAAAGATGTTTGGTTTTCGCTGTGACAAGAAAGAGCAGAAAAACGCAGGCGGTTGC
Source organism: Vibrio panuliri (assembly GCF_009938205.1). Lineage (NCBI taxonomy): Bacteria > Pseudomonadati > Pseudomonadota > Gammaproteobacteria > Vibrionales > Vibrionaceae > Vibrio > Vibrio panuliri. The sequence continues at coordinate 1,273,126 of NZ_AP019654.1, forward strand.
ACGTTAGGGTTGAGCCGTAAAAAGCAAGCCATAGCCGATCGTGAAGTGGAACTCGTCTTGTTGGCAAAGTCTTTGGTACAAGAGCAAGGGTTTAGCAACTTGACCATGGATAAGCTAACCGCTTTGAGTCCATACTCAAAAGGAACGATTTACAATCACTTTTGTAGTAAGGAAGATGTGGTTCTTGCGCTGTGTATCCATTCGTTAAAAGCGGAAGCATTATTGTTTGCAAGAGCGGATGCGTTCGATGGTTCGAGTCGCGAGAAAGTGGTCGCGATGCATGTTGGTTATCGAATTTACACCCGCTTGGAGCCTGTTTTATCAACATGTGCGATTATGGCTAAAAGCCCTTGGGTACTGGAAAAAGCATCCGCAGAGCGAGTCAAAGAGCTCAGTCGACTTGAGGAGCAAGTTGTAGAGTACGCTGATCGATTGGTCCAAACGGCTGTCGAACAGGGCGATTTACAATATTCGGCTGGTATAGGTTCTGACTCTATCGTGTTTGCCAATTGGGCGATTGCTTTTGGATCCAATGCTCTTACACAGAGCTCGGGACAAAGCCATTGTATTAAACGCTTACAAGACCCTTACACCGTACTCAACAATGCCAATATGTTGCTTGATGGTCTAAATTGGAAACCCTTGTCCTCGCAGTGGGATTACCGGAAAACATGGCAGCGTGTTGAGAAAGAGCTGTTTAGTGCCGAAGTCGAGTACCTCTCTTCCGTCGGCCGCTAAGCTAAACGCCCCAAAAGGGCGTTTTTAAGCACCGTTTGTGACGAATCGTCATTTTTTGGCTGGGTGAGTACATCCAAATAGCTTGTTGATTGATAAACCAGAGTGATCTGGTTTTTCTTTCAACTTTCTTGACGAAACGTCACAAATGGAGAGTGTGATGAACATAAATCAGTACAACACGAAAGTGTGGTATACCCGATTAACCCAGCAACCTTGGCTGGTGTTGCTTCTATCCGTGTTGTTGTTAGTCGTTGCCAGTTACGGCGGCAAAAATCTCTACTTTGAAGGAGATTATCGAATCTTTTTTGATGGGAACAATCAACAGCTGCAAGCCTTTGATGAGATACAAGCGACGTTCTCAAAATCTGACAATATTTCAATTGTTATTGCGCCGACAGATGGCGAAATATTCACTGTATCAACATTGACCTTGATACAACATTTAACCGAGCAGGCTTGGCTGGTGCCATACACCAGTCGGGTCGACTCACTGGCTAACTATCAACATACCCAAGCAGTGCAAGATGACCTGTTGGTTGAAGACTTATTGCTTGAAGAGCACCCGCTGACTAAAGCGCGTGTTGAGTACGTCAAGCAAGTGGCACTAAATGAACCTGCATTAGTTAATTCGATGGTCTCAGCATCGGGTAAGGTATCGGTGATCAATATTACGATACAGATGCCTGAAATTGATAAAACCGCCGAGTCCGTTGAGGTGAACCGTTACGTTGATGAACTGATCAATGATTATCGCCAACACTACCCAGAGGTGGAGTTTCACAAAGCTGGCATCATTGCTTTAAATGGTGCGTTCGTTAAAGCTGCGCAAGATGATAGCGCGACACTTGTCCCTGCGATGTTTCTCATCATCTTAGTTTTTCTCACCATCATGTTGCGTTCCATATTGAGCGTTGCGGCGACTCTCATAATTATCGTTGGTTCTGTTGCAGCAACATTGGGAATTACGGGTTGGCTTGGTATGTACATCACTACTGCAACCGTCAATATTCCTACTTTAGTCATGACACTCGCGGTGGCCGATTGTGTCCATATCATCGCGGCGATGCGCCACAAAATGAAGCATAGTGCGAATAGATTGGCTGCGGTCGACCATAGCGTCGCGATTAATGCGATGCCGATATTGATAACCTCAGTCACCACCGCGATTGGCTTTCTGATGATGAACATGTCCGATTCGCCAGTATTGCAACAGTTTGGCAATGTCGCGGCATTGGGCGTTATGCTCGCATGTGGCTTGTCGGTCACCTTGTTACCTGCTTTGCTAAAGATTCTGCCGATAACAGTGGTAAGTGCGCCCGAATCGACGGCGAAAAAACCAAGTATTTTTGACCGTCTAGCAGATTTTGTCATCGATTATCATCGCATTATGTTGCCGTTATCGATTGTGGTGATTTGTTTAGCTGGGCTTGCGATTCCACTCAATAAAGTCAATGACGACTCAGTCCGATATTTCGACCACACCAGTGATTTTCGTCAAGCTGCAGACTTTATGGAGAAAGAGATTAGTGGCATGACCAATATCAGCGTTGCAATAAAGACTGCGGAATCACAAGGTATTGCCTCACCAAAGTTTATTGCTGCGTTGGGTGAGTTTACTGATTGGTTACGAAGCCAACCAAACATAGATCATGTCGCCACGCTAAGTGACACCTACAAACGGCTCAATCAAAATATGCATGGCGACCAAGCGAGTTACTATCGCTTACCGCAAGACAGACAACTCGCTGCGCAGTACTTGCTGTTGTATGAAATGTCCTTGCCATTTGGTTTGGATCTCAATAATCAGCTCAATATTGATAAGTCGTCGGTTAAGTTGGTCGTAACGACGCAAAACCGTGGTAGTGCAGAACTGGTCGCACTTGAGCAGCAGATTTACCAATGGTTTGAGGAGCATGCTTCCCAGTATCAAGTGGTGGCTTCCAGTCCTAACTTGATGTTTGCCCACATAGGTGAAACGAACATGGCAAGTATGCTAACAACGCTGCCTATTACGTTGTTGCTCGTCTCTGCCTTAATGATATTCGCGCTAAAATCCCTTCGCTTGGGTCTGATTAGCCTCATGCCAAATGTGGCACCAGCGGTGATCGGGTTTGGTCTGTGGGCATTGATTTCCGGTGAGATCAACTTAGGTTTATCCGTGGTTGTGACATTGACCTTGGGGATCGTGGTGGACGATGCGGTGCATTTTCTTACTAAGTACCAACGAGCACGTGCCAGTGGCCAAGATACTCAGCAGGCGATTCGTTACGCCTTTCATACGGTTGGACGAGCGTTATGGATAACGACCGTGGTTTTGGTTGCCGGTTTTTCCGTACTCGCAATGTCCAGCTTCAGACTGAACTCGGATATGGGACTGCTCAGTGCCATCGTGATCTTTATTGCCTTGGTTGTCGATTTTGTTTTTCTCCCCGCGTTGCTGATGAAGTTCGATAAGCAACATGACCAATCCTATTCCGACCAGCCGGCAATAGAGTCAGTTTCAACCCCACAAGCAACAAGACAAGGAGTCACATTATGAATTTATCCGCGAAACTTTGGCGCAAGAGTGCCGTCGTATTGGCCATCGTCTGTGCCAATCTAATCCCAGTTGCTGTCGCTGAGGATGGGCGAGGGTTGGAAATTGCCACAGAAAGAAAAAATCGCGATCAGGGGTGGGGGGATTCATTAAGCCAAATGGAGATGATATTAACCGATGCCCAAGGAGCAAGCAGTACGCGATTGATGCGCTTAAAAAGCCTTGAAGTGGATGATGATGGGGATAAAGGGTTAACGATTTTTGATCAGCCGCGTGACGTAAAAGGCACGGCATTTCTTAACCATTCACACATCGCGGAGCCGGACGACCAGTGGCTTTATCTTCCTGCTTTGAAGCGAGTTAAACGTATTTCATCGCGCAATAAGTCTGGTCCTTTTATGGGCAGTGAGTTTTCTTACGAAGACCTCAGTTCATTTGAACTGGAGAAGTACCGCTTTAAGTTACTCAAACAAGAAGAATTTGCTCAAGTGAATAGCTATGTTCTAGAGCAGATCCCGACAGATAAGTACTCAGGCTATAGCAAGCAAATTACTTGGCTCGATGCGGAGCACTATCGTCCGTTAAAAGTCGAGTTTTATGACCGCCGAGGCGCGTTGCTTAAAACACTGACATTCAGTGAATATCACCAGTACCTCAATCAATATTGGCGAGCGCACAAAATGGTCATGGTCAACCATCTTTCGGGGAAGCGTACCGAGTTGATAACCAGCAAGTTACAGTTTCAAACCGGGTTAACGACCAAAGACTTTCAGCAGAACATCCTCAAACGGATTAGGTAGGGTGTGATGCAGTTTTATTTCAAGTTGGCACTTGGCACATTAATCATGGCAAGCCAATTTGCGAGTGCGCTCGAGTTGAGTGGGCAGGTAAACCTAGAACATCGGCAGTTTCTGTCGCAAGGGACACAGGGGCAAGGCCAAGGTCAAACCTCGGTGGTATTGCAACCAGAGCTCTATTGGCAGGGGGAGGATGGTTCATCGAGCTTTACTCTGGTGCCGTTTTATCGCTATGACAGTTTGGATCAAGAACGCTCCCATGCAGATCTACGCGAGGCGCTGTGGCTTAAATATTGGGATGATTATGAGTTGCGCATCGGCGTTGGGAAAGTATTTTGGGGAGTGACTGAGTCGGCGCATCTGGTCGATGTTGTCAATCAAACCGATGCAGTGGAGTCGGTGGATGGAGAGCAGAAACTAGGACAACCAATGCTGCATCTTGCGCTAATCAAACCTTGGGGGACGCTGGACTCAATCTTATTACCTTACTTTCGACAACGCACGTTTGCAGGGCTCGATGGGCGACTTAGACCGCCGTTGCCGATTGTCTCAGATGCGATGTACGAATCATCAAGAAAACAAGCTCATCTAGACTATGCCTTTAGGTACAGTGCGATGCTTGACGATTGGGATATTGGGGTGAGTTATTTTAATGGTACCAATCGAGACCCTTACTATCGTGTAGCGTCCCATAGCAACCAATTAGTACTGGTGCCGTTTTATGCTCAATCTTCACAATTGGGTGTCGATCTGCAGGGGATTGTTGGTGACTGGCTATGGAAACTAGAAGCCATATATCGGGATAGTTTTGATCACCATACCGCCAGCGTAGCGGGCTTTGAATACACCCATATTGGCGTATTTGGCTCTGTTTTGGATATTGGCTATATAGCTGAATATCTCTATGACAGCCGAGGAAATAACGCTCAATCTGTTGGGCAGAATGACCTGTTTATTGGCAGTCGCTTTGTTCTCAATGATGAAGCGGGGACAGAAGTGCTTGTTGGGTTAACGCAGGATCTCGATCACCGTGACGTCTATAACGGTAAGTTAGAAGCATCGAGTCGCTTAACCAATCATTTGAAATGGCGATTGAATGCGTGGTGGTTCGAAAATCAGACGCCAACTGACTTACTCTATTTTGCACGGCGCGATGATTTTGTTGAACTATCGATAGAGTATTATTTTTAGCTAATAGCGCTATAGACCAGTCGCGTAAAAACAAACTAAGGGAGCAGATCAAGCTCCCTTTTTTTAAATAATAAGTATGAGTTATTACACTAAATTGGATAGAATGTTACACAAAATATAACTAAATAATTAAAAAACAGTTGCGGAAAGGTTGGCCTATGAACTCATTCCAATGGGACAGTTGTTATGAAACGGGGATTGATGAAGTCGATGAACAACATCAGTTTCTTGTGGATATTATTAATCGCTATGGTGTGTTGGTCGCCGAAAACACCATTTCGCTGCACGATATTCGAACCATCTTGTTTGAGCTTTCCCAATATTCAGAGTTTCATTTCCGCGAAGAAGAAGCCTTGATGCGTCAAAAAGGCATCTACTCAGAGCATTTACAACGGCACATCAAGGTGCATCGAGCGTTTATGACTGAGATCATTAGCATGCAAGCGTTTGTGAATGCGGAAAACAAACGGGCATCTGAACTGTTGCTCAACTTTCTTATCCATTGGTTGGCTTACCACATCCTAGGTATCGACAAAAACATGTCTCGCCAATTGGCGAAAATTGACCGTGGGATTGATGCCAAAGTGGCGTATGAGGAAGAGGAAAAGGCCTCAGATAGTAGCACAGAGCCACTACTTGCGGCGCTAACGGGCCTATTTGAACAAGTTTCTGAGCGTAATAAGGCGCTATTGGAGCTTAACCAAAATCTTGAAGATATGGTGCAAGAGCGCACTAAGCAGCTGCTCAAAGCCAATGAGCAGTTAGAGGAACTCTCGCTGACGGATTCCCTTACCCAGTTACCCAATCGCCGCTGTGCAATGCGCCAACTCAAACAGTTGTGGGATGTCGCATCGGTTAAAAACGAACCGCTGGTGGCGATTATGATCGATGTTGATCATTTCAAAGAGGTGAATGATAGTGCAGGGCATGATGCAGGGGACTTGGTTTTGCAAGAGATTGCCACCTTGCTTAAACATCATTTTCGCAATGATGATGTGGTTTGTCGGTTGGGTGGTGATGAATTCTTTGTAATTTGTCCCAATACCGACCAACAAGGTGGTCTGTATGTCGCTCGCCAAGCGCAAGAGTCAATATCAGAACTGCAACTCGATCTGGGTAAAGCATTTTGGCGTGGCAGCATTAGTGTTGGTGTCGCTGAGCGATTGGGTTCGATGGAGAGTTATCACGATCTGATTAAAGTCGCAGACAACGCAGTGTATCGTGCAAAAGCAGCAGGGCGAAATCGAGTATCCGCTTGGCTTAGCGTGGAATAGTATCAACGTTTGAATGGATTTTTATTGCGCCCATAAGCCGATTTGCTCAGCTCTATAGTGATTTTATCATCCATACATCACAGCTACCGTGTATGCTGCTAGCAATCGGAGCATCTAAATGCTCAAAGCCGACTTTTTCATACAGAGTGATAGCAGCATGCATGGAACTTAAAGTGTCTAAGTAGCACTGGCTAAACCCTTGCTGCTTGGCAAAGTCTAAACATGCGAGCGTGAGTTTCTTACCTAATCCCAAACCGCGACTTTGGGGCAAAAGGAAGAGTTTTTTTAGTTCGCATATATCATCGGAATGATTGAGTGGAGCAAGACCACACCCTCCTACGACGTCACCATCAATCGTGGCGACTAAATATAAACTTTTGTTTTTTTCAGTGTAGTAGTGACTCATCGCCTCTACTTCGGCATCGGATGGTCCGAACCCTTCACCAATAGCGCCAAATTCAGCGCCTACCGTTTTGATTATATTGCATATTTCTTCATTCTGTTCAGCCAGAATTGGTTTGACGATTAACGACATTTTGACTTCCTTTGCACATGTCTATATCCCTTGATGTGGGTATAAAAATTCCAACTATCAATATTAGAGCCGAATTTTTACTCAAAGACAGTGAGAATAGTGATTTCAGATTGGATTTAGACGTGTCATTCGTTACTATGTACAGCTATTTAAAGACCCAAGATCCCGATTGGGACGCTTATGGAACTACCACTTATGTCACTCGCTTTGAGCTTTGCTTAAAAGGGGGCGTAGGTAGATGAGGAAACGATGCAACATCTAGAAGAGATCATTGCTAATGCGAGCGCAGCAATTGAAGCTGCACAATCGCTAGTCGCACTTGATGAAGTGCGTGTTCAGTATCTAGGTAAAAAAGGTGAGCTAACGGCTCAACTTCAAAGCCTAGGTAAACTGCCACCGGAAGAGCGCCGCGAAGCTGGTCAAGAGATCAACAAAGCAAAAGGCGTAGTACAGCAAGCAATCGCTGCGCGTAAAGACGCACTACAAAGTGCTGAGCTAGAAGCGAAACTCGCTGCTGAAACAATCGACGTGACTCTACCAGGTCGTCGAATTGAAAACGGTGGTCTACACCCAGTTACTCGTACTGTAGAACGTATCGAGAAGTTCTTTGGCGAGCTAGGCTTTAGCACTGAAGCTGGTCCAGAGATCGAAGATGCATTCCACAACTTCGACGCACTGAACATTGCTGCGGATCACCCAGCACGTACTGATCACGATACTTTCTTCTTTAACCCAGACTTGATGCTGCGTACTCACACATCTGGCGTACAGATCCGTACGATGGAAAATGGTAAACCACCATTCCGCTTCATCGCACCAGGCCGTGTATACCGTAATGATTACGACCAAACGCACACGCCAATGTTCCACCAAGTGGAAGGTCTGCTTGTTGATGAAAACGTGAACTTTGCACAGCTTAAAGGTGTGTTACACGATTTCCTATGTAACTTCTTTGAAGAAGAAGTGGAAGTTCGTTTCCGTCCTTCTTACTTCCCATTCACTGAGCCTTCAGCAGAAGTTGACGTGAAAGGTAAGAACGGCAAATGGTTAGAAGTACTAGGCTGCGGTATGGTTCATCCGAATGTACTGCGCAGCGTAGGTATCGACCCTGAGAAATACTCTGGTTTTGCATTTGGTATGGGTATCGAGCGTTTAACTATGCTTCGTTACGGTGTAAACGATCTGCGTTCGTTCTTCGAAAACGATCTTCGTTTCCTAAAACAGTTCAAGTAATCCAGGGGATCAAGCACAATGAAATTCAGCGAATCATGGCTTCGTGAGTGGGTGAATCCTGCGATTACCACTGACGAACTAACACACCAAATCACTATGGCTGGTCTAGAGGTAGATGACGTTTTACCTGTAGCGGGCACGTTCAACGGCGTAAAAGTGGGTCACGTTGTTGAGTGTGGTCAACACCCAGATGCTGACAAACTGCGCGTAACGAAAGTTGACGTAGGTGAAGAAGAGCTTCTAGACATCGTATGTGGTGCGGCTAACTGTCGCCAAGGTCTAAAAGTTGCAGTTGCAACGGTAGGCGCTGTTCTACCGGGTGATTTCAAAATCAAAAAAGCCAAGCTACGTGGCCAGCCTTCACACGGTATGCTTTGTTCATTCACTGAACTGGGTATCGATGTAGAATCAAACGGCATTATGGAACTGGCAGAAGACGCAGTGGTTGGCACTGACTTCCGCGAATTCTTAGGTCTAGACGATGTAACTGTTGACGTTGACCTAACGGCTAACCGCGCAGACTGTTTCAGCATTCGTGGTCTTGCTCGTGAAGTGGGCGTTCTAAACCGCGCTGACGTTACAGAGCCAGCAGTTGAAGCTGCAGTAGAAACGATCACTGACACGGTTTCAATTGAAGTCAAAGCACCTGCGGCATGTCCACGTTACCTTGGTCGAGTGATCAAAAACGTAAACGTTCAAGCAGAAACACCGCTTTGGATTCAAGAGAAGCTACGTCGTTGTGGCATGCGTTCAATTGACCCAGTAGTCGACGTAACTAACTACGTAATGCTAGAACAAGGTCAACCAATGCACGCATTTGACCTTGCTAAGATTGAAGGTGGCATCGTTGTACGTCTGGCTGAGCAAGGTGAGAAGCTAGTACTTCTAGATGGCAGTGAAGCAGAGCTAAACGCCGATACTCTTGTAGTGGCTGACCACAATAAAGCGCTTGCAATTGCGGGTATCTTCGGTGGTGAAGATTCAGGCGTTAGCACTGAAACTAAAGATGTACTACTTGAGTGTGCATTCTTTGCTCCTGACCACATTCGTGGTCGTGCTCGTAGCTACGGTCTACACACTGATTCATCTATGCGTTTTGAGCGTGGTGTCGATTACGCACTACAATTCAAAGCCGTTGACCGTGCAACACAGCTTCTAATCGAAATTTGTGGTGGTGAAGTTGCACCAGTAGTGGCAGTGGAGTCTGAAGCAGACCTACCTAAGCCAAACCAAGTAGCACTTCGTCGCACTAAACTAGACAACCTACTGGGTCACCACATTGCGGATGCAGACGTGGTAGAGATCCTAGAGCGTCTAGGTATGACAGTTGAAGCAAATGCTGAAGGTTGGGTTGCTGTTGCACCGACATGGCGTTTCGACATTGCTATTGAGCAAGATTTGATTGAAGAAGTTGGTCGTATCTACGGTTACGATAACATTCCAAATCAACACCCAATTGCTGCACTGACTATGCACAACCACGTTGAAGCGGACCAACCGCTAAAACGCGTGCGTGATCTGCTGGTTGACCGTGGTTTCCACGAAGCAATTACTTACAGCTTCGTAGAGCCTGAGCAACAAAAACTGATCGTGCCAGATGTTGCACCACTTGTTCTGCCAAACCCAATCTCGGCAGACATGTCAGCAATGCGCCTAGGTCTAATCCAAGGTCTGCTAAATACTGTGGTTCACAACCAAAAACGTCAGCAACCACGTGTTCGTCTATTCGAATACGGCTTGCGTTTCATTCCATGTGAATCGGCAGAAAACGGCATGCGTCAAGAGCCAATGCTAGCAGGTGTTATCGCGGGTACTCGCGGTGAAGAACACTGGGATATGGCAACAGCAACCGTTGATTTCTTCGATCTTAAAGCGGATCTAGAAGCGGTACTTGAGCTATCTGCAAACGAAAAAGCCTACTCTTTCGTTGCCGCTAAGCACCCAGCGCTACATCCTGGTCAATCTGCAGCTATCGTACTAGATGGCAAAGAGATCGGTGTGATTGGTACGGTACACCCAGAACTAGAGCGTAAGTTCGGTCTAAACGGTCGTACTATCGTATTCGAAATCGAATGGGATGCAATCAACACTCGCGTGATTCCAGAAGCAGTCGCACTGTCTAAGTTCCCTGCAAACCGTCGTGATATCGCGGTAGTAGTCGACGAAGCAGTGGCATCTGGCGACATCGTAAACGCTTGTCTAGAGCAGGGTGGTGAGTTCTTGAAAGACGCACGTCTATTTGACGTGTACGTAGGTAAAGGCGTAGAAGAAGGCAAGAAGAGCCTAGCTATCGCACTAACGCTACAGTCTCTAGAGCGCACGCTTGAAGATGCAGATATCGCAGGTGCGGTTGATGCAATCGTTGCTCACGTTTCAGAGAAGTTTGGCGCAACTCTACGCGACTAATACTTAAAGAGACGGATATAAAAAACCTGCCAAGCGGCAGGTTTTTTTTCGTCTCATGATAGGGCTAAACTTTAAATCGTTTAGCCAGAGTTTCAAGCTGGCTTGAGAGCCCATTGAGAGTTTCGCTGCTGGCAGAAAGTTGGTCGGCCGCCTGCGCAGTTTCATCTGTTAAGGTGCTGATCTCACTAATGTTCATATTGATATCATTCACTACGGTTGATTGCTCTTCCGTTGCGGTCGCCACCAAGGTATTTTGGTCGTTGATCATTTCAATAAAGGCGTTAATTTGTTGCAGTGATAGCGCCACCGCTTCAGACTGCTCAACAACAATCGTACTTTGCTCATGTCCACGTGACATGGAATCAACCGCATTGGTCGACTCTTGCTGAAGGCGATTGATCACACCTTGGATCTCTTCGGTGGATTCCGCAGAGCGACTTGCAAGATTGCGTACCTCATCTGCTACTACAGCAAAACCGCGTCCTTGCTCACCAGCACGGGCGGCTTCGATTGCCGCGTTGAGTGCCAACAGGTTAGTTTGCTCGGAGATACTGCGAATGGTTTCTAGAATTGAGCTGATATCTTCCACTTGCACCGCAAGCGAGCTAACCACAGATTTTGCTCCGTCAATTTCCGTAGATAAGAACTCAATATTACTGGTCGTTTCGGTGACTTTCGTGACGCCGACGTTCGCCTGTTCGGTTGCTTCTCTGGCAATATTTGCCGCGCTTGCAGCATTCGAAGAAATTTCACCTACGGTAGCACCAAGTTCATTAATAGCTGTGGCGACTTGCGTTGTGCGGTCACGTTGTGAGACACAAATTTGCTGAGTTTGGTGTGCTTGACTAGCCAATGTCTCAGCGGCTTCTGACATGCGATGGCTGCTGGTCATAATTTCAGAAATGGATTCATGCACACGATCCATTAACGAGTTAAAGCTTCGCCCAATATCACTCAGTTCATCATTTGAAGAGACATCAAGGCGAACATCGAGTGCCAAGTCATTCGCGGCGTGGTTCATGTCTTTCTTCAGCGCATCGACTTTTTTACGCATATCACTGACCACAATATAGGCGATTGCGAAAGAGAGTAGCAAGCCAACAGCAATGGCCCCAAACAGGGTGTACTCGCCCTTGACGAATGTCTGCTCGCTCTGTGCATGTTGCGCTTCCGCTTGCACGAGTAAGTTATCTAGAATTGCAGCAGCTTGTTTGCGCAGGGTACCGTAACTTTTGGCATATTGTTGTTGATAGATTTGGCTCGCGGTTGCCATATCACCACGTTCGAATGCGGCTAACATCGGGGTTAGCTCTTCATTGACCATCTTTTCCATTGCCGCTTTAAGTGCAGTAGCTTCTTGCTTCATTTCAGGATTGACTTGCGCAGCAACGGCTTGCTCTAACGAGGTGACAAGTTCAGGAATGTCCTCTTCGCGGGTTTCTTTCACACGCGTTAACACCCCTTTCTTATCTTGCAGGGATTCCACTTGTTGGAGCAGCATCATATCAATACCTACGCGCATACGGGGAATACGTGATGCGACTTCTGCCATTGATCGCATCGGGTCAGCGGTATTGAGATAAATTGCTTCGGTTTGAGTTTGGATTTTGCTCATAGAGCTAACACTTAAAACGGCCACGACCAATAAGGCAAGGCAAGGGGCAAGTACAGCTAATATAAGCCGAGTTCTAATTGTAGTTTTATCAAGAAACATACCAAAATCCTGTTTGAATATGATGAATGAGCTTGTCTGAGAGCGACGTGAGAGCTTGGATAAGAGTGAGTTAACAAATATTAACTCGTTTGAATAATGATATTTATAAGCGACTTATATGTATCAAAATGTGACGGATTGGTTGTTCTCGAATTAAGCAAATTAAGATTTAATAAAACTGGGACGCCATACGCAAAAACCCCAAGCATGAACTTGGGGTTTTGTCAGACTTAGCCTACAAATGGCGCTGCCATGATTACGCGGTGGCAGTTGCCTTCGCTTTGATGCGATCGCGAGCGCCTAAAACTAGCGTCAGCGCAAAAGTGATCACAAACGCAATTGCCATACCAGCAACATAGTAGCCCAGTTTATCTGGAACAATTGAAATCACCCCAGGAAGACCTGCCGCACCCAACGCTTGGGCTTTAACATTAAATAGTGTAATGAACGCGCTTGCCGATGCAGCACCGATGATAGCGGCAATAAATGGGTAACGCAGCTTGAGGTTAACACCAAACATCGCGGGCTCGGTAATGCCTAGTAGCGCCGTCACCCCTGATGGCATTGCGATCCCTTTTAATTTGGTATCTCGAGTTGTAAAACCTACGGCGAGAGCTGCTGCACCTTGCGCAATGTTAGACATTGCCGCGATAGGGAAGATAAACGTACCACCAGTGACAGCGATGTCGGCAAGGAGCTGCGTCTCAATGGCAATAAAGCTGTGATGCATGCCTGTGATAACAAAAGGCGCATAAATAAAGCCAAATAGGGCACCACCGATAAAGCCCGCCGAATCATATAGCCAGTTCAGGCCATCACCCAGTAGGAAACCGATATCACGAGTAATTGGTCCAACTAGAGTAAAGGTTAAGAAACCAGTGATAAAGATAGCTAACATTGGCGTAAGCAAGTTATCGAGAACCGATGGAATAAACTTGCGTAGGCCGTTCTCGACTTTCGCCAGAATAAACGCAGAGACCAGAACAGGTAGCACTGAGCCCTGGTAGCCTACTTTCTGAATTTCAAAGCCGAAGATGTTCCATGTTGGGATGGTACCCGCTACGCTTGCACCGCCAAATCCCCAGCCATTGAGTAAGTCAGGGTGAACCATCAACATACCAAGCGCTGCACCTAAAAATGGATTACCGCCAAACTTTTTACTGGCTGAAAATGCCAACAGAACTGGTAAGTAGACAAACGGGGCGTTCGCAAACGTGTTGATCATGCTGGCAAGATCGGCCAAGTCCGGGTTTGCTTCAATCAAAGATTGACCGTCGATAAATAAACCTTGTGCGGTTAACAGGTTAAAAATACCCATTAACAGACCACCAGCGACAATCGCTGGGATGATTGGTACGAAAATATCAGACAGGCCTTTGACCGCACGCTGAACAATATTCTGTTTTTGCGCACCTGCTGATGCAACATCACTGGTCGACATTTCCGTCATACCGGTGAGTTTCGCCATTTCTGCGTACACCTGATTGACGATGCCTGAACCAAAAATAACTTGGTATTGACCGGCAACTTTAAATTGACCTTTTACTCCCTCAAGTTCGGCGACCGCGTCTTCATTAACAAGCGAGTCATCTTTTAAAGCGAGACGTAGGCGAGTAGCACAGTGAGCAAGCGCTTGTAGGTTATCTTTACCTCCAAGGTGCTCAAGCAGTTGTTTTGCGATTATTGGATAGTTCATTCCAAACCCCAGTAAATTATGTGGCTCTAGTTCTTATTAAAGTGTGTTCGAAAAAGATTGAGAACTTTTGGGAACGTTTGCGAAATGAATTCTTGTGGATTTATCCATCAACGTCAAAGGATGTTGGTGGTTTATGTGAACTGGATCAGCTAAACACATTCGCTAAAATCACGATACTAGGTAAAATTCATACTCAAACTGAGGTGTTTTCTGCAAACATTCCCAAGCAAACCAATAGGAAAGTGAATGGCAAGCTTACATGACGTAGCGAAATTAGCTGGCGTATCAAAATCTACGGTATCTCGCGTAGTCAACAACGAGTATGGCGTAAAAGAAGCGACCAAAATCAAGGTCATGCAGGCAGTTAAAGAGTGCGGTTATGTTGTAAACCAAGTCGCAAAGGATCTGAAATGCCAAAAGACTAACTTGGTTGGGGTGATTGTCCCTCGCGTCGCTTCGAATGCCACCTCGCAAGGGGTTGACGGTTTAAGCGCCGTGTTTGACGCGGCGGGAAAGCACGTCTTGCTGGCAAGTTCGCAGCAAGACTCAGCCAAAGAGATTGAATATATTCATATCTACAACCAAAAGCGGGTTGAAGGGATTGTGTTGTACGCGACGCATATTGATATGGAACTGGTTAATGCTATTAAGGCATCTAAAGCACCGGTGGTATTAGTGGGGCAAGATGGCTCGCTATTTAACATCCCAAGCGTAGTACATGATGATTTGCGTGTGGGGTTTGAAGCTGGCAATCGCTTACTTGATAAAGGTTGTCAACAGATTGGTTTTATTGGTGTTGATGCCTCTGATATTGCAGTAGATAAGCTCCGCTCGCAGGGTATTGAACAAGCACTGCAAATGCGTGGGGCATCGCCTTTGTTGTTTCACAGTCACGGTGAGTTCTCCATCGAGTCTGGTTATGCGCAAGTAAAACGCATTATACATGACTATCCACAGCTTGATGGTTTGTTCTGCGCAACGGACCGCATTGCTGTTGGCGCGATTAAAGCCTTGCAAGAAGCCAACATTAAAGTTGGTGAGCAGGTAAAAGTGCTGGGGGTCGGTAACGATGAGCTCGGTTACGTGGTGTCTCCTAATCTCTCTACCTTTAGCTATCCGTTTGTAAAAGCAGGAGAAAAGGGTGCTGCATTACTCCTTGATCTCATTGACGGCAAGCCACAAGAGATGAGTAAAGTGGTACTCACGTTTGATAATGTGGAGCGGGAAACTTGTTAAGTTAAGGGCATGAGCGCCGAGTATATTGCATTGAACAAGAGGGAAGCGAGGCTTCCTTTTTTTGTGTCTTAGATCACGAAGTGTTGTGGTTTAAGTGACAGAGACTTGTTGTTGACGATGAATTTTTCTATTCTTGCAAACGTTCCCAATTTTATAGGTTTGTTTGATGTCGTTATCAAGTTTTATCCAGATTGCTGGTGGTATAGAAAATATCGCGAGAGTACTCAGCCCTGATGAGCGAGTAATCTTAGTTGTGTTGGATGCTAAGCTAATTGACCAACATAATACGGAGGTTGAGTCGGTTGAACAGGTTCAGCAGGAGACGCAACTCACTTTTGTTCGCACTGAGATGATTACTGACAGTCAGTTGATCGAACTTGGTCGTCAAATTAGTGAGCGTCAATTGGAGCAACTGCGACCATTTTGTCAGCCCGTACCATGTGATTATCGACCTCAATGGCATATCTCTCCACCGCAGGGACTTCTTAACGACCCAAATGGTTTTATCTACCATAATGGTGAGTACCATTTGTTTTACCAGTGGTATCCATACGCTTGTGTTCACAAGGACAAACATTGGGCGCACTTGACTAGCAAAGACTTGGTCAACTGGCACTGGCAACCTGTTGCTTTAACGCCTTCAGATTGGTTTGACAGTCATGGAGTTTTTTCCGGTCACGCCTTAAGTCAGGATGAGCAACTGATGTTGTTCTACACTGGAAATACGCGAATCGGACCACAACGAGACCGTCATACTACCCAATGCTTAGCCACATCAAAAGATGGGATTCATTTTGAAAAATATGGCCCTGTAATAGGTGAACTTCCTCCAGGAGTAACTTCGCATATTCGAGATCCCAAAATCATTCGTCGTAATGACGAATGGTTAATGTTATTGGGGGCGCAGACAACGGATTTGAAAGGGCGTTTAGCTATTTATCGCTCCAACGATTTGCATCATTGGCGGTTTGATAAGCTGTATGGTGATGAGACAGGGGATATGGGCTATATGTGGGAATGTCCCGATATGTTTGAACTTGATGGCCAATGGTTTGCCATTATTGGTCCTCAAGGGATTGAGTCTTTCTCTAAGTACAACACGATTCCTCATCATAATGGCTACTTCAAAGCAACTTGGAATGAGAATTCACCAAGCTTGTCTGATTTTGCTCACCTTGATTACGGGTTCGATTTTTATGCCCCACAAACCATGGTAACAGCCGACGGTCGCCGAGTTTTATCGGGTTGGATGGGCTTACCCGATGAGATTGATCAACCAAGTCGAGGCTGGGTTCATCAACTGACCGCGTTACGTGAGTTATCAGTACGTGACGGTAAGCTTTGTCAGTGGCCGATTGCTGAAATGAGCGCTCTGGTTGATAAACAACTTGAGTTATCACTTAGCCAGCAACGCATTGATATTGGCACCAAATGTTTTGATATGTCGATAACACTAGAGTGGGGGCAGAGTTTGAATCTATTTGTTGATCAAGAGAGTGCCTTGGTGATTAAAGCTGAGCAAGAGAATCAACGATTGATTTTGGATCGTAGCCGTACGCTTAACCGTGCAATGGATACGCAAAGAGAACTGCCGCTGACTAGCCAAAAGGTTAAGTTACGTATTCTTGCAGATAACTCCTCGGTGGAACTGTTTGTTAATGGCGGTGAGGCAGTGATGACATCGAGAGTATTTACCAACAAGTGCGCGACGGCAATGTCGGTCAATGGCGGCGAAGCAAACGCGATTGTGAAGATACTGAAAGCGGCGACAGCACCCTTTCAAGTTAATTGATGATAGTTTTCCTTGGTGATAGAAAAAATCCCCGCTTAGCTAGCGGGGATTTTGGTTTTGTAGTTAACCAATATATTCAGCAAGTGCGACTTGAGTCGGTAGCGCCGTCATTGCGCCTTTTTGCGTGGTTGCCAATGCTCCGCAGCCGTTGGCCCAGTTAACCGCTTGATAAATTACATCTCGATTTGCCCATTCAAGGTGTTGGGAAAGTTTGGCGAGTAAACCGCCGACAAAAGCATCACCTGCTCCTGTAGTGTCGGTTGGTTTGACGGCTTTACCAGACACTAACTCTTGCTCGCCACCAAAGACGATAAGCGCCCCTTTCGCCCCTTGCGTCACAAGAACGAGGGTATTCGCAAACTCTTGCAAGGACGCTAAACCTAGTTCAAGGCTTGCTGTTTGCGTAAGGTGCATCAGTTCATCGTCGGAGAATTTCACCACATCAGCAAGCGCAATGGCTTGGCGAACCACTGGAATAAGTTCTGCTGGGTTTGCCCATACTTCTTCGCGTAGGTTTGGATCGAAACTAACAAAACCACCCGCTTGCTTTATTAGGCGCATCGCTTCCAATGTGGTGCTGCGGCTTGGTTCATTTGCCAGCGCAATTGAGCAAACATGCAGCCATTCGCCTTGAGAAAAGGTCGGTATGTCAGAAAGTTCTAAGAACTGATCAGCACTAGGTTTCACCATAAAAGTAAAGCTGCGCTCACCTGAGTCGTCTAAATCAACGATCACTGTTGAGGTGCGATGTGCATCATCAAGCAACATCGAATCCGTGTTTACTCGCTCTGCTGTGAGCGTCTGCTTCATAAAGCGCCCGAGAGGATCTTGTCCCACTCGGCCGAAGAAAGCGGCATCGCCACCTAAACGAGCGATTGCAACAGCCACGTTTGCCGGCGCACCGCCTGGGCATTTGAGGTAAGTTGATTCTGTATCAGGGATGAGGTCAACAACGGCGTCACCGGTTAGCCATACTTTGCTCATAGTTTGCACCTTAAATTGGAAAATTGAAGCGTTGCTGATATGATTGCTAAAACGGTTTAGCAAATCAATAAACTTGTTTCGCGAGTTGATGAATTTACTCAGATCTGTGATCGAAAACGGGGTATGTTCTCTTAAGTTTGGCTGAGGAAGTATCGCAATGACTGACAGAGGCAGGCGAAGCAGTTAGCATACGCAGCAGAGAGTGATGTTCAATCGCGATAGCTCATAACGGACGCAACATGAGTCAAAAGAAATTAAAATTAGCGGATATTGCTGACTTGGCAGGGGTATCCAAGTCGACGGTTAGTTTTGTGCTTAACGGGCACGCAGAAAAACACCGTATTAATGCTGATACCGTCGAGAAAGTACAACGCATTGCTAAACAACATAACTACACCCCAAGTGTTTATGCGCGCGCACTGAAATCAAAAAAAACTTATACCATCGGCTTGGTGATTCCAGATTTGGCCAATATGGGCTTTGCGAATACAGCCAAATCATTAGAGAAGCTGTTGCGCGTAGCGGGCTATCAGTTGTTGATCGCGTCGTCGAATGACGATCAACAACAAGAGATGCAAGTGGTGCAAGATCTGATTAAGCGGCAGGTAGACTTATTGCTGGTGGCATCTGCAATGCCCGATGAGATATTTTATCGTGAAAGGGTCACAGCCACACCAGTGATATTTTTTGACCGAACTTTTGCAGATAGCCAGTTTGTCAATGTTAAGACGGATGCTTACCGAGCGACGAAGGCGTTGGTGGCGCGTCTGGTAAGTGGGTGTGATGAGTGCCTCTATATTGGTGGGCAAGACTTGCTATCGCCCAGTCAAGAACGTTTAGCGGGTTATCGAGCAGGAATAGAGCAAGCCAATCTGTTGCCTAACCAAACATTGATTTTGAGTCGAGACTACCAGCCAAGTTCTGGTTACGAACTAATGGCGGAAGCGGTGAATCAACTTGGTCGTGTACCGCATGCGGTATTTACTGCATCGTATTCCTTATTAGAAGGGGTCTTAAAGTACCTTTCTGAGCACCATTTATTGGATAACTCGATTCGTCTAGGGACGTTTGATAACTATGACATTCTTGATTGTTTGCCGATCAAGATTGACTCAATAGAGCAAGATAGTGAGGCAATATCGACCACGCTGTTTGCTTTCGCTCAGCAGTTGCTCAAAGACCCACAAGCTTCAGTTGAAACCGCCGTAATCGCGGCAAAAATGCATTTTCGCCGCGAATCGAACTAGTCAGGTCTAGCGGCAGATTGACCGCGCCATACGCGCATAAGTATGGCGCACCCCTCGAATCGCAATGCTGTATTCGCGAATGTTTTCCGGTACCGCGATGCCGATCGCACACCCCGTATCGCCAATATGATGCAAATCTGCTCCTGCCATTTTACTCATCAAAGCAATTTGACGGATAGTTTCGACACTTGCCCCTTCTTGTGAGGTGCCGATGGCTGTCATCGCCATAATGCCTAATTCGTGCGCATAATCGATCAATTCAGCGACATACTCTTGGCTTATTCCAGCGATAGTACCTGGTGCAGGCACTAACACAATATCAACACCATTGTCGGCAAACTCTTTGACATCGGCTTTTGTGATGATCTTTTCGCTGCCAGAGCGCAAAATACCAGCAGCATGCATTTTGCCTGCAATCAATACCATTTGTTTACCCACTGCGGCGCGGATTGAGCGCAAACTATGAGAAATGGCTTCATTGCTTACGCCATTGCCCGGGTTACCGGTGATTGTGATAAAGCGAGCTCCCATCTCATAAAGCTTTTGTGCGTTTTCTCCCGTTGCTAAGCGACCCGGAGAGACTTGCCAAAAGTCTTGATGGCTTTGTTGGTAGTCTGGTGCAACCGCTTCTAAGTTCACGCCAACCGCACGCCCTGTATATCTTGCTAACTCTTTAAGAAGTTCTTGGGCAGGGATAGCGTCAGGCATACCTTTGATTTCAGGTTGGTCAGCGTCAAACAAGTTGAGTAGTAACAAGTCTGCACTTTGGCTCGCCGCTAGCTCTGCGTTACTCACTGATACCAACATCGGTTGTAATGCACCGATTGTTTCAGCCATTAAAATGCGCCCCTCACTTATACGTAGGGAATCTAACAAAGTTTGTCCTTGGAGAAGAGCAATATCAGAAGCAGAACAGTCTAAATAACGTTTGGTCATAACCACACCTCAATACGGCTTAGCTGAGTTTGAACAGCTTGAGCAAAGAAAAGATGGGCAGAATGTTAGCAAGAGTTGGGCAATAAAAACCGAGCAAACATGCTATTTTAGACGCAGCTAGCACTGTTTTCGTGGCTAACTTTTAGAACAATCAAAATATCATGTTGTAACTGTGTGCTACAGATTGAACTGAATACCGAGCTTCTTAAAACGAGCGTAAGGCTCTTTTGCACCGGATTGATACCACTCTGGGGGCATGGCATCGGCGAGTCCTGCTAGCTTGAGTACTCGCTGCTCGGTTTTGGAAATAACGACGTAGTGCAGCAGACTATCTAAGATCCGTTGTACTGTTTGTCTGGTGAGTTCACCGTCACGTTCGTAACGTTTTAGCTCGCCAATGATTGCTTGATGTGGAACCACTGGCTCAAGTTCTGCCAGCTTAAGTGACCTTAGCGTGACAGACTGAGGAGATTGATCACGCGCTGTTTGCCAGTCTGGTTTTCCGGCCTTAGATAAAAAGCCCTGTCGAAAGCAGAAATAGCTGAATAGAAACCGCTCAACCATCGACCAACGTCTTGCGTGGATTTCTAGCATTAAATGTTCAAACTCAATATCAATATCGGTCATATAAAAGGTGAATGAAAAAGTGTTGGGCAGTGATTATGCGACATTGTGGCGCCGCGAACCAGAGTGACTCGCGGCTTGTCGTGAAGTTAGGCGGGTAGTGGTTGCAACATCTGCTTTTTGATTGAGACGATCAACTGGGCGAGCAATAAAATACCGGTGACAGCCAAACCAATACCAATACCTGCCCAGATTCCACCAAGCTGATACTGTTTTAGCAGTAGCCATGCCGCCGGGATACCAAACGCCCAATAGCCAATCGCGGTCATAACGGTAGGGGCAAGTACGATTTTCATACCGCGAAGCAGATTAATCGCTAATAGCTGCCAAGCATCGACAACAAAGGCTAACGCCACGACCCAAAGGACCGAAGTGAGAAGTTCCGTTAGTTGTCCATCAAGGTTAAAAATAGCGGCAATAAACTCTGGCCACAGGATAAACCCACCAGCGAGTACGATGCTGATTACGGTGGTGATAGCAAAGCTACGCATGGCGGTCTGTCTGATACCTGAATAGTTCTCAGCACCGTAATCCTGCCCAACTAATATCGCTGCGGCTTGTGAAAAACCAAAGTTGATATTCCATGTGAAGCTCAAACATTGCAGCAGTATTTGGTGTAGAGCGAGGGCGGCAACGCCCACGGTACCGGCCATCAGAGTGCCACCGTAAATTAGACCATGTTCTAACAGCGCCGCAATGCCGATAGGCAAACCCATCGCGAGCAATGGAGTCACCAGTGATAACGAGTACTCGTTGAGGTTTTTCCACGGTGCAAACTCAGTAAATTCAGCGCGATTAAACACCCAGTACCCATAGCCTAGCATCACAATTAAAGATGAGAGTGCCGTACCAGCGCCGAGGCCGCTTAAGCCCAAGTTAAACTTAAAGGCAAGTAGGTAACTAATTGGAATGTTGAGTAAAATGTTGGCGACAGACATCACCAAAATTGAACGAACATTGCCAAAAGCACTGGTTAACCCTCGAAGAATTAGCAACAGTAACGCCGGCAACATTGTCCACTTCAACGCATTCACGTATTGCATTGCTGGCGCGATCACTTGCTCCGGTTGTTGCGCGACACGCAACAGATGCGGCGCAAATGAAAAACAACTGACAAGAAGTGCAGATAGAATTACTGCAAGTAACACAGCACCTTTGATCGCATAACGAATTTGTTGGTTGCCAAACTCGGGTCTCGCAACTCGTTGACCGTAAGCGATAGCGACTAAGTTTGCGACACAACCTACTGTGCTACTTGCGACAATAAACACGAAGCTAAAGATAGCAGCGCCGAGGCCTCCAGCGGCAAGGGCTGACATACTTAAGCGTGACATCATCCAAACGTCAGTCAAAACCAGTGCCATAGCAATAAGTTGAGAGATGATAAGGGGGAATGCTAAAGAGAGTATTTTTCTCATGATTGCTCAGGTTGGAGTAATTAAAAAGAATCGTTAATTTGCGCCAATTAAACGCTGAATTTGTATGGCGATCAAATGATTAATATGTCACTCTGGCATGAACTGAAGTTATGTGAGAAGTCGAGTGAAAGCGTACCCTAATTTGCCGTTTAGCCATAATAGTTTAAAAGTGTTTGAATCGGTGGCGAGATTGCTCAGTTTTACTCAAGCCGCGCAAGAGTTGAATGTCACTCAAAGTGCGGTGAGTCGTCAAATCAAGGCTCTGGAGCAGGAGCTGAACGCGACGCTGATCATTCGTAAACACCGAGCGATTGAGTTAAGTGACAAAGGCATTGCTTTGTTTGAGGTACTGCGCAGTAACTACCTTGAATTGCAAACCTTATTAGAAAAATGGTCACAACCGGAGAAAAAGCGTTTGGTGATCAAAAGTGCCATCAGTTTTGCCACTCGCATACTTATTCCTCGAGTACGTGAATTGAACGAGCGTTATCCTGATTATGAAATTGTGATTATTCCATTACTTGAAGGTGATTGGGATCTCTCTCGCGAGCAAAGTGACCTTGCGATAATTAATACTCGCCAACCCGAGTTATATCGTGGTCATCCCAAAGCGACTTTTTTACGTGATGAGTATATGGCGCCTGTTTACGCCTCAGGAGAAGGCTTATCAGTATTAAGTTTGCAAGAGATGCTTGCCATGCCACGCTTGCATGCAACCGATGATCACCTCGACTGGCGCTACTGGTTGTCACAAGAGGAAGATCGAGGTGTAAGGCCGAGTAGGGATACCTCATTTGTTAGCTTAGATTTGGCGATTAGTGCTTGTCTTGCCGGACACGGTGCAACGGTGACCGACTTACTGCTTGTTTTACCTGAGCTCGAACGTGGCTTTTTGTGCACCCCTGATTGCACGCCAGTTCGTTCAAGTGCTTGGCAGTACTTTGCTTATTTGCCACAGAAAAGCGATATCGCGAATGATTTGTTGGCATGGTTGCAAGGTGTATTTGCCAGTGATTTAGCTCGCTTAAACGCATTAGCGACAAAACATCAATGGCATCTCGGCTGAGAAAATAGATATGCAACCCAGTTATAGTCTTGGGTTTAAGGTAACATTCATAGTCATCAAGTTCAGGGAGGGAAGTGATGATAGCGTTAGCAGATAATATATGGATTTTTAATGGTGGAAACGTCACTTTTTTAGGTTTTCCGTTCTCAACTCGAATGACGATAGTGCGCCTTGCCAACCAAAAACTTTGGGTGCATAGCCCAATCGAACTCTCTGCCGAACTACAACAACAGGTTGAGTCGCTAGGAGAGGTGGCTTACCTTATTGCGCCAAATCATCTACACCATCTGTTTATAGCCCAATGGCAGCAAGCGTTCCCAACAGCAAAGACTTTTGGTACCGCGCAAGTGGTGAAAAAGCGTCAGGATCTTTACTTTGAAAACTGCTTAGCGCAGTCAAGTGAACTGCCTTGGGATGAGGAAATCTCACACTTGCTATTTACCGGCTCATCGGTGATGGAAGAAAGCGTGTTCTTCCATAAAGCAACTCAGACATTGATCGTCACAGATTTGATAGAAAACTTTGAGCCGCAACATTTTAAGCCGCTGCAACGAAACATCGCGAAGGTGGTTGGAATACTGGCACCAAATGGAAAGATGCCACTGGATTGGCGGCTGACTTTTCAGTTCAACAAGCAAACAGCGCGTGAACATATGTTGACGATTCTCTCTTGGCAACCACAGCGTGTAATATTGGCGCATGGAACCGTGATCGAAAATGATGCTAAGGCTTTTCTTTGCCGGTCGTTTAGTTGGTTAGGCTCGTTGGAAAAACAAAGCTAATTCATCCATTTGTATGATCGAACATTGTTCAATTTAGAGAGAATGATCGGCTGTTAATCGGGTTATTTTACTAAATATGCGTTGAGCATCCCTTTTCTCAACACCAAAGCATAAAAGCGTTTCGCTCGACTGATAAAATAGTTTAGGACCATTAGGCATTTTATCTGGCTAAGGGCGATTGTTTAGCGCAATAGCCAGCGAATTCAAGAGGCTACATGTTAGAAACTAAAAGACTAATACTCCGACAATGGGAAGATGACGACTACCCCCATTTTGCCAAGATGTGTGCAGACCCGGAAGTAATGAAGTATTTTCCAGCCACGCTCAGCGAGCAAGAGAGCCATCAGCTGGCAGATCGACTGCGAGCGCTAATTGATGTGAATGGTTGGGGCTTTTGGGTTGTGGAGCTAAAAGCAACGGGTGAGTTTATCGGTTTTGTCGGGCTAAATGCGCTCGATGGCGAAAGTGGTATTCCAGGTGCTCCGATGATTGAAATTGGTTGGCGCACGGTGAAAAAGCATTGGCGAAAAGGGTATGCAACAGAGGCCGCAGAGCAAGCGCTGCGTTATGCTTTCTTTGTGCTTGGCGTTGAGCAAGTTTATGCCTTTACTCCGATCACTAATACGCCTTCGCAGATGGTGATGAAGCGTTTGGGTATGGTCAATGCGCGTTTGGATTTTGATCATCCTAAAGTGGACGTGGGGCATGAATTGAGGCGTCATTGTTTGTATAAAATTGACAAGCAAATCGTGACGGTCGGATCTTTGTTAGGCTCTGTGCTTTAAGCGAAAAGGTGGGATGCGAGAGTATGGATACTCGAGAAAAAATGCACTCAGGAGGAGTGTACCATTGCAATGATGTGTCATTGATTGCTGAGCAACGTGAGTGTTTAGAGGTACTGTATGACTTTAATCACTCACGACCAAGCCAAGTTGCGCAGAAAGAGCAGTTGTTGCACCGCTTGTTGGGCGGTGTCGGCAAAGAGTGTTATATCGAGCCGCCATTGCACGCCAATTGGGGGCGAAACACCTATGTTGGCAACAGCTTCTATGCCAATTTCAATCTCACCTTAGTGGACGATACGGTTATCTCAATCGGCGATCATGTGATGATAGGTCCGAATGTGACCCTGACCACCGCGGGACATCCGGTTGATCCTGATAGACGCCGCAATGTCGCCCAGTTTAATCTTCCGATCACTATCGAAGATAATGTTTGGATAGGTGCCAATGTGGTGGTTCTACCGGGAGTGAGCATTGGCGAGAACAGCGTGATTGGTGCGGGCAGTATTGTAACTAAGGATGTACCCAGCAATGTTGTCGCAGTCGGTAATCCTTGTCGCGTGTTAAGAGAAATCTCGGAGCGAGATAAAGTGTTTTACCATCAGCAACGCCGCTTTGATGAGGGGTTAAGCTAACCAACGAGTCAATTATGCCAATTCTCTCTAGCGACTTGAGTATAATTCCCTACAATAGAGAGCTTTTGTGAGTATCGAGAGACAATTGCGTGAAAATAGATGATCTAAAACTGTTTGTAAAAGTGGTTGAACTGGGTAGTTTCACCGCCGCCGCAAATGCTCTTGATTTACCGCGGGCGAACGTTAGTCGCCGTATCAGCGAGCTAGAGAGCAAACTCAGTGTGCCCTTGTTTCATCGGACAACACGGAGCCTTTCTTTAACCAATCAAGGTGAAATCTACCACCAAGAGTTACTGAAAGCGCTGGCTCTGTTTGATCATGCCAGTCACGCGATCAATCAGTCAGATGAGCGTGTATCCGGCAAGATTAAGTTAGGCATGTTGTCTGAGACTCACGACGTTCTACAACCGATTCTGTTTGATTTTATTGATCAACACCCTGACGTGGAGTTGGATGTTCGAGTGATACAGAATGGATTTATCGATATGTATCAGCAAGGACTCGACATCGCGTTTCATGGTGGTGGATTAATTGATTCGGATTTAATTGCGCGTAAGATCTTACCATTGGACCGCTGTCTCGTCGCGGCACCCAGTTACATTACCCAGCATGGATTAGCTGACACTATTCAAGCATTAGCTGAGCATACCGCACTCTGTTTTCGCTGGCCGAATGGTGAGGTAGACAACCGCTGGCAGTTTGCCGAGGGTGAGATTAAAGTTAGCTCTAAGTTTGTTTCAAATAGTATCGCGTTTATTAAAGACTCGGCATTGTCAGGTCGAGGAATCGCATTTTTACCCCGAATTTTGGTGGCTAAAGAGCTTGAAAGTGGTGGACTTGTCCATATTTTACAACAATATAAAGCGACAGCAGAGCATGGTTATCTGCTCTATCCGCAACCGCGAACACTGAATCTTGCCAGTCGCGCTCTGATTCAACATTTGATACAAGAGATTCCTAAACTCGCTTGATTGTCACGTTAATCGTGACATTAAGTCATACATAAGACGGCTTATTTGAACACTGTTCGATAATAAAATAGTTCCATAGATATGGAGCTATTGAATATGAATCGATTAAGCACTCTCGCTATAGCTTGTGCGGCCGCTTTGAGCCTAACAGGTTGTAACCAATCACAAGACGTTGCTACTAAAACCACCGAGCAAACTAAACTTCAGGTGGTTCAACTGGGCACGTTCACGCCAAATAACGCCAAACATTTCAGTGGTACGGTCGCTGCACAAGAGCAAGCTTCGCTTGCATTTCGTGTACCCGGAACCATTGATGAAATTGTTGTCGCAAAAGGAGATACGGTCAAAAAGGGAGACTTAATTGCGCGCCTCGACCCGCACGACTATCAAGTGGCATTAGAAGAACTTCAAGCGAAAATGCTCGAAGCTCAATCAGCCCATAAGTTAGCCAAAGCGGAACTAAAACGAGTAAAGCAAGCGACTCAAGATGATGCGATCGCCTCCGTTAATTTAGATCGAGCGATCAGTGGCTATGAGCGCAGTCTATCAGCGATCAAAGTGGTGGAGAAGAACATCCAACGAGCGGAAGATACCCTTGCGTACACCCAATTACGTGCTCCATTTGATGGTGTTATTGGTCGGGTTGACTTCGAAGCCCACGAGCAAGTTCTGCCGGGTATGGCATTGGCAACCATTCAAGACAACATGCAGTTAGAAGTTGAGATTGATGTGCCGGAAACTTTGATTAAGTCGTTTGAAGTTGGGCAAATTGGCTCGGTATCTTGGTACCAGTCTAAGCAATCACTCAATGCTTATGTCACTGAAGTCGCACCGCTTCCACATTTGATTAAGCAAACCTACACCGTCACCTACCGCATTGAAAAAGGCGCAGCACAGTTGTTCCCAGGTAAGTCTGTGTCTATTACCACCCATATCGGATCCAGCCAGCAAGATTACTGCGTTCCTTATTCTGCATTGGTTGGCAGTAAAGAGCAGATGCATGTCAATTTAGTGCGCGAACATAAGGTCGTGAGCACACCGGTTGAGTTGCGTTCCCTTGATGCCTACCAAGCCTGCATCAATGGTGAACTGACCGCGGACGACTATGTGGTGGTTAGCGGAAGTCACTTCTTGGTTGATGGCCAGCGCGCCGATGACTTAGTAATTCGTAGTTTATAAAGGTGCATCATGATCAAGTTGGCTGAATTTGCGATTCGTCAAAGAACGTTCTTAATGTTCTTTACCGCGTTGAGCATTATTGCGGGGATCTACTCTTATTTCGATTTGGGTAAGTTGGAAGACCCAAGCTTTACAGTTAAAACCGCGGTAGTGGTTACGCTCTACCCGGGGGCTTCGGCAGAAGAAGTGGAGCTGCAAGTGACCGATACCATTGAAACCAAGCTCCAAGAGATGGGCGAGCTAAATCGCTTACGTTCTATCTCAAGACCGGGCATGTCGATGGTGTTTGTGGACTTAAAAGAGAGCCTCAATTCAAAGGCGTTACCGCAGCAATGGGACTTACTGCGTCGTAAAGTGAATGATGTAAAACTGCAACTGCCTAGCACCGCGCAAATTAGTATTGTGCAAGACGAGTTTTCGGAAGTGTACGGAATGCTATTTGCCATTCATAGCCATGACGCGAAACCGGAAGAGTTGC
This sequence comes from Vibrio panuliri, assembly GCF_009938205.1. Classification (NCBI taxonomy): domain Bacteria; kingdom Pseudomonadati; phylum Pseudomonadota; class Gammaproteobacteria; order Vibrionales; family Vibrionaceae; genus Vibrio; species Vibrio panuliri. The sequence continues at coordinate 1,301,376 of NZ_AP019654.1, forward strand.
GTCGTTATGCTGAAGAGCTACAGCGCCAGATAAAAACCGTCGATGGGATTAAGAAAGTTGAGCTGCATGGCGTTCAACCCCGCACTGTCTATATAGATATGCCTGATGAGCGATTGGCTCAGTATGGTGTCTCATTTGCACAGGTATGGAATCAGCTTAGCGCGCAAAATATGACTTATGAAGCGGGGAAGTTTGACGCAGGAACTGAGCGAATTCGTGTTCATCAAGGTACTCAGTTTCAATCGTTAGACGATATTCGTAACTTGGTGATTAAAGGAGGTGTCAGTGAGTTGGGTACAGGCTTAGTGCGCCTTGGTGACGTTGCTGATGTTCGTATGGGTTATCAAACGCCAGCCGTGACGGAGAACCGTTACAACGGCGAGCCATCGGTGACACTGGCGGTGAGTCCTGTTAATGGTATTAACGTCGTTTCTTTAGGTGACACAATTCGCGATATCATCGACCAATATCAAGCCAGCTTACCGCTTGGTGTTGAGATTTCTGCTGTTGCGTATCAGCCAGATGAAGTCGCAAAATCTATCGATAACTTTGTTGGCAACTTGCTAGAAAGTGTCGCGATCGTGTTCGTTGTACTGCTGATCTTTATGGGCTTTAAGAGTGCCGCAATTGTGGGTGGTAGTTTGCTACTGACGATTCTGCTGACACTCATCTATATGAACATCTATGAGATCGATTTGCATCGCGTGTCGCTGGGTACTTTTATTCTCGCGCTTGGCATGCTGGTGGACAACGCCATCGTGATCACGGACATGATGATCGCCAAACTGAACAAGGGCGTAGAGCGCACTCAAGCAGCGTTGGAGTCGGTAAAAGAAACGGCACTGCCACTATTTGGTGCAACAGTTATTGCGATTATGGGGGCGAGCCCCGTGTTGTTCTCCCAGACAGACGCTGCTGAGTTTGCTGCATCCGTATTCTCTATCATCGCATCGTCGTTATTGCTGTCGTGGTTAGTGGCGATGACGTTTACCTTGTTGATGTGTTGGTTATTTATCAAACCAAGTAACAACGGATCTGGTGAAAAAGAAACGCGTTACAAGAAGATGGTCAGTTGGACGGTGGATAATCCGCTTAAAGCACTCACTTCACTGCTGCCTTTGATTGCGGTGACGGCGGTATTGATTCCATATGTATCGGTGAACTTTATTCCTCAGTCCGATCGTCCCATTGTGTTTTTTGACTACTGGCTACCGAATGGTGCGAAAATAGAGCAAACTTCGGCTGATATGAAGCGCATTGAGCAGTGGCTATTGGAGCAACCAGAAGTCACCAGTATCTCCAGTAGTATTGGGGCGAGCGTTCCGCGCTTTTCTGTGACAGTTGAGCCAGAGCCACTCGATCCTGCTTACGGTCAAATTCTGATCAACACCACTGACTATCACGCGATTTCAGCGTTAGTCGCACGAGGCGACCAATGGGTAAAAGAACAATTGCCTGATGCACGTCCGCGCTTTAGAGCACTAAAGCTTGCTACGACGGACAAATACGCCGTGGAGGCAAGATTTTCCGGCCCTGACGTCAATGTGCTGCATCAACTCGCTGACCAAGCAAAAGTGATTATGGCAGCGCATCCCGATGCGAAGTATGTGCGTGATGATTGGCGTCAACAAAGCAAGGTGCTTGAACCGATTATTAACCAAGAGCGTGCAAGAAAAGCGGGCATTAATCGAACTGATATTGCGTTTGCAATGAAACGTGCTTCCGATGGTCTGCCTTTAGGTATGATGAAACTCAATGATGAGCTGATACCGATTCAAATGCGCAGCACTGAACAAACCATGGCTTCATTAGAAACCATTCCGGTTAAATCGTTGCTTGGTTTGCACTCAGTGCCATTAGGACAAGTGGTTGATGGCTTCGATTTACGCGTTGAAGAGAGCATGATTTGGCGCCGTGACCGAGTTAAAACCATCACCGCACAAGCGGGTGTGGATCGAAGCACGACACCAGCTCTGGTTCGTAATGCCATCAAAGCCGATATCGAGGCAATTGAGCTACCACCTGGCTACAGCATGGAGTGGGGTGGTGAATACTATGATGAGCATAAGGCTGTTTCGGACATTATGAAGCAGTTACCTAAAGCATTGCTGATTATGGTGATTATTCTGGTCGCTATGTTTAACGGCTTTAAGCAACCGGTGATTATTCTTGCCACGATTCCTCTCGCTGCAACAGGGGCAACATTTGCCTTACTTGCTTTCGATAAGCCATTTGGTTTTATGGCGTTGATTGGTGCGATCACCTTAATGGGAATGATCATTAAGAACGGCATCGTGTTGATGGACCAAATCGAGCTTGAACGGAGCAATGGTCGAGAATTGTCTGATGCGATCAAACAAGCAACGCTTAACCGTACCATGGCGATCTCAATGGGTGCACTGACTACGGCACTGGGTATGATTCCATTGCTCAGCGACTTACTGTTTGACCAAATGGCAGCGACCATTATCGGTGGATTGGCAGCAGCAACGGTGTTATCGCTGTTTATTATGCCGGCTTTGTACCGCTTGGCTTACCGTGAATCCAGTCAGGCAGAGCAAGTAACACAGAGCAATGACAAGCGTCTTGAATCCAGTTCCACATCGGTTTAGCCAAGGGGTCAAAAGATGAAAACTAAACAGCTTAGCAAAGCGTTAAAACTGGCTCCATTGGCCCTGATTATCAGCTTATCAGGGTGTGCTGTAGGACCAGACTATCAAGAACCAACTGTTACTATGGCTGAAAGTTACCTATACAGTGATGGCGAGCAACTAAACAGCAGCGACTATTGGTGGCAGCAGTTTGACGACCAAACATTGAACCTAATGGTCAGTGATCTGCAACGACAAAATATCCCGCTAAAACGGGCCGCTGAACGGATTAACATGGCGCGAAGTTATCATTCGGTGGTTGAGTCGTTTAAGGTGCCGACTGTGAATGTTGGAGCAGGCTATTACAACTATCAGTTAAGCAAAAATGATTCGCTGCTCGGTCCAGCGCTGAACCCGATTGGTGACAGTGTCGCGGCATTGCCTCCACAAATGGGCAGCGCGGTTATGCTTGATAACCAACATGATGGCGGGTTTGTTGGAGCGTCAATTATGTGGGAAATGGATTTGTTTGGTCGCATCGGACATCAAGCGGATGCAGCGCAAATTCGCGTTGAGCAAGCAGAAATTTACCAAAGTGGACTCAACACCTTACTCACCGCTGATTTGGTGCACAACTACATTCAATTTAGAGGCGCGCAAGAGCGAGTTGAGCTGCTAAATGACAATATTGCCGACCAGCGTAAAACGCTTGATTTGGTTAAAAAAGTGGTCAGAAGTGGTTATGGTTCCGACTTAGATTTAGCGCAAGCTCAAGCCATGTTAGCAGCCACAGAGTCGTTGCTTCCTCAGTTGGAAATTGCCCAACAGGTACATAAGCAGCGAATCGCTACTTTGCTGGCCGAGCCACTTGATGCGGTAGAGAAACGACTAGAAACGGATCAAGCTGTGCCAACAATTCAAGGGGTAATTCCAACAGGGTTACCGTCAGAGCTGTTGCAGCGACGCCCAGATATTCGTATGGCGGAGCGCGAAATCGCAGCGGTTAACTCAGAGTTGGCCGCATCAGTTGCCAATCGCTATCCGAAGTTTTTCTTAACCGGTGCGCCGGGGTTGTCGGCGAGCAACTTTGATGACTTGTTTAGTAGTGATTCATTTGGTTGGGCGGGCTCTGTTGGTGTGAGTTGGAATGTTTTTGATGGTGGCAGAGGAGAAGCAATGGTTGACATCAATGATGCTCGACTTGAAAGCGCCATGCTTGGTTATCAACATACCGTGAACTCAGCCATTACCGAGGTTGATTCAATGCTGTTTGCATATGGACGTAGTCAAGAAAATCAAATGCGTATTGAGCATGCGCGACAATCTTCTGAAGTGGCATTAAGTAAGGCGAAGTCGTTGTATAGGGCTGGTTTAGTGGATCATCTGACGGTTCTGGATGCACAAAGACAGTATCGATTGATGCTTGATCGACAAGTTGCCGCCAAACTGCAAACCGCGCAAGTGACGGTTGGGGTGTATAAGTCGCTTGGTGGAGATTGGCAAATTTAATCTGCGCATAAAATAGTAAGCCGCAATATCAGTGGATATTGCGGCTTTTTTTTATCTGAAATTGCGCACTGGGTGATTAGTACAGCTTACCATCCACCAATACGGCTTGAGTCTGATAGTTCGCGTTTAGCACAGTCGCTGCTGCACGATAACCCGAGGCAAGCTTACCTAAGTCATTCGCCTTCATCGCCAGTGCAGGGTAGGTTGATGCCATCTTCAACGCTTCCGACTCTTCAATACCCCAACGAATCACATTGGCAACCGATTGATCCATTCCAATATGAGCGCCAGCGAGGCTGCCTTCAGCATTGACAAGTTTATTGTCGATAACTTCAATGATTTGTCCATCCAACTCAAAGCGATTGGTTTTACTGCCGACGGTTGCCATGGCATCCGTGACAATGAGCAATTTGCCCTGAGGTTTGGCACGGTGAGCGAGTAAAAAGCTATTTGGATGAACGTGAATACCATCGGTAATAATCGAGCACCAAGCATGGTCGCTGTTCAACGCTGTGCCGACTACGCCGGGCTCACGCCCCTCAAATGGGGACATAGCGTTAAATAAATGAGTAAAGCCATTGACCTCAGCGAGCTTGTCGTTGCTAAGTTGTTCAACGGTGGCATTACTGTGGCCACAGGAAATGATCGCCCCCACTTGTTGTAAATAACGCAGCGCTTCCAGTGACATCTTCTCCGTTGCGGCAGTAATAAGCACCTTAGCATTGTGCGGCCAAGGGAACTGGGAAAGGTCATCAACAGTCGGCGAGTAAAACAGCGTTGCGTCATGTGCGCCTTTTTTGGCCTCATTGAGCCAAGGACCTTCAATATGCACACCAAGCATGCCCGCTATTTTCTCATTGACGGCTTGCTCTGCGGTGGATAGTGCTTTCGCAATCTTCTCTGGCGTTGAGCTAATCAGTGTTGGCAGCAGATAAGCAGTACCATACTTACGATGCGCTTGGCAGATGGTTTCTATCGCACTTGAGCTAATATCATTGTTAAACATCACATCACCGCCTCCGTTGACTTGAATGTCAATAAAGCCTGGGGCGATCACGCCTTCATCATAGTGTTGATGTTCAATGTCTTTTGGTAGCTCGCTTATAGGCATGACGGCATGAATATGTCCATCTTTCCATACCAGCGCAGCATCATAACGATACTGCTCTCCGTCAAATAGCCTTGGCGCTGAGATAGCTTTCATAACCACTACTCTTCCTCGTTAAACTGATAAGCTGCGCCTAATAAGCACGCGTCGTAGTCCCCTTGGGCGGCAACGACAGGAACTTGGAATGCTTGTGGGCGAGCATGAATATGTTGTTGTACACGTTGCAAATAGGTGTCAGCGAGTCCAACACCTCCTCCTAACACGACGATATCGAGATCCAGCGTCGCTTTTAGGTTGCAGCATAAAGTGGCAATGGCATTTGCGCTACGGGAAATAAGTTCTTCTGCGATCAAGTCGGTTTTTGCGAGTGCGAACAATTCAACATTATCGATTGCAGGTTCAAATATCTGATCACTTGAGCGTTTGATTGCCGTGCCGGACGCAATGGCTTCCACACAACCCACTTGACCACAACCGCATGCTGGACCGTTAGGATCAATCGAGAAGTGACCGACGTGTCCTGCTAAGCCAGAGTGTCCGCTGTGAAGTTTGCCATCAATAATAATGCCGCCACCGACGCCAGTAGAGACAGTAATAAATGCCATGTTACTGACCGGATTGGTCAGTTTTGTGTATTCATACCAAGCGGCGGCTTGCGCGTCATTGAGCATGGCAACGGGCAAACCGGTCAGGCTTTCCAAAGCCTGTTTTAGTGGAAACGGTGCAGGAAAAGCAAGGGTATCGGGGTTAATGGCAGATATTCCTTGCTCTGAGACCAATCCTGTCGTTGAGATACCTATACGATGAGCCTCATTAAGCCATGTGCCAGCCTGCTCAAGTATGGAATGTGCAAACTCATTTGCTTGCGAAACGACCGGTGTCGGAAATTGGCGACGCTCGACAATAGCATCGTTTTTTACCAACCCGATTGCGATTTTTGTACCGCCGATATCAATCGCCAATGTCGACATTAGAATGCTCCTGCCTTTTGTGTTTGCGAGTTAAACCATTGAATCATCACTTCCAGACGCGTCAGCGCAGAACCCACGGTGACTGCGGTTGCACCATGAGCGATTGCTTGTGCAGCCAGTTCAGGTGTGTTGTAGCGACCTTCTGCCATAGTAAAGAATCCAGCATCAGAAAACTGTTTAACTAACTGCAAATCTGGTTCGGTTGGCTCTTCACCGCCGACATAGCCAGAAAGCGTTGAGCCGATAATTTCAACGCCTTGCTCGTTTGCCCACAAGCCATCTTCAAAGTTGGAGCAATCTGCCATAGCGAAACAGCCAGTGGTTTGAATTGCTTGCGCGATGACATCACGGTTTACAGGACGAGCACGATTGGTGGCATCAAAGGCGATGATGGTCGCCCCCGCTTGCGCGAGTGCATTGACATCTTCAATGTATGGGCTGATTCGCACAGGGCTGTCGATTAAATCGCGTTTTACGATACCGATAATCGGTATATTGACCGATTGAGATACCGCTTTGACGTTATCGACACCTTCAATTCGCAATGCTTTGGCTCCGGCTTGTTCGGCAGCCATTGCCATTGCGACGATAATCTCGGTCTTTTCTAATGGACTGCCCACAACAGGCTGTATTGATACCACGGTTTGACCTTGGAGTGACTCTTTTAACTGCTTGATATTTAAATTATTTGTTCTCACGCTTGGCCTCTCAAAAAAGACTTTTCACAGCGGAGTGTAGGCTGATAAAAGCCTGACACAATTCGTCGAGTAAGCAGGTAGAAATCATATCTCTGGCGAATTTTTGTCCGCGATCACATTTCAAAAAAAGTTGGTTTGAAAATAATCTTCACCACCATAATAATTCATAACGAAAATAATTTTCAAACAAAATAAAAAAATTTTTGAAAATCGTGAAACTAGGTAGAGAACAACAAAAAGGGAACACTATGAAAGCCATGAACAAGATTACTTTCGCTATGCTTGCTTTAGGACTATCGGTATCCGCTCAAGCTGCAACGACTTTAAAAATGGGGATGCAACCATCAGTAGGTTCAGTGGAATATAATTCTGCAAAACTAATGGCAGATACCATTGAAGAGCTCAGTAACGGCGAGATGAAAGTTGCTATCTACCCAAGTGCACAGCTGGGTGATGACCGAGCAATGCTTCAGCAACTCTCAATGGGTGACCTTGATATTACTTACGCTGAGTTTGGTCGTATGGGGTTATGGATCCCTCGCGCCGAAGCCGTGATGCTGCCATACGTAGCGCGTGATTTTGAACACCTACAAGCCATCTTTAACTCTGACTTTGGTCAAGGTGTTCGTGAAGAAATGCTAACTAAGTTTAACTGGCGTGCATTGGATACTTGGTACAACGGTACTCGCGAAACGTCATCGAACCGTCCTCTAAATAGCATTGAAGACTTTAAAGGTCTAAAACTTCGTGTACCTAACGCTAAAGCGAACTTGAATTTTGCTCGCCTGTCTGGCGCATCACCAACGCCAATGGCCTTCTCTGAAGTTTACCTAGCACTGCAAACCAACGCAGTAGATGGTCAAGAAAACCCATTGCCAGCAATTAAAACCATGAAGTTCTACGAGGTTCAGGCGAACTTAGCAATGACACACCATATCGTGAACGATCAAATGGTGATTATCTCTGAAACGACATGGCAAGGTTTAACACCAGAGCAGCGTGAAATTGTTAACAAGGCGGTGGCAAAAGCCGGTGAAGCACACACTGCGTTTGTTAAGCAACAAGAAGCTGACCTAGTGTCATTCTTCGAATCAGAAGGTGTGAAAGTCACTTACCCTGATTTGGCGCCATTCCGCGAAGCGATGCAGCCTCTGTACACTGAGTTTGAAGAAAAACTGGGTGAACCAGTGGTTAAAAAGCTTGCGGCAATGTAAGCAGCCGGAGCCAGTTTTGGCTTGAGTTTTAGTGTTAATTTCTAGGCTGGCCAATGCGGCCAGCCATGGAGCTCAAAATGTTACGCAAGATTATCGATAATATAGAAGAGATCATCACCGTACCGCTAATGGCTGCGTTATTAGTGGTGCTGACATGGCAAATCGTTAGCCGTTGGCTACTTAATGATCCTTCGCTCTGGAGCGAGGAGTTCGCAAGGGTTCTATTTATGTACATGTGTATGATTGGCTGTTCGATGGCAATCAAACGCGGTGCGCACGTCAACATTACGTTTTTCTCTGACAAACTGCCTGAAAAAGCGCGTATTGCGTTAATTTTTTCGCTTGAGTTTGCTGTTCTTCTATCGATTTTCGCCATTATCTATCTTGGTTATCAGCATGTTCAACGTACCGCGTTTTTTGAACTCATTACTCTTGGCATTTCGAGTAAATGGCAAACCTACGCCTTGCCGATTGGTGGATGTTTTATGGTGTTTCGCCAAGTGCAGAAATTAATGGGTATCGCAAAGCAGTTTTCTAATCGCGATAAAGAGATGGTGACGTCTGATTCGCAGATGGCAGAGAGGTAGTAAATTATGGCAACTTCTATTTTTGGTTGGCTAGGGCTGCTATTTGCAGGAATGCCGGTGGGATTTTCCCTAATTTTCGTTGCGCTGTTGTTTCTTCTGCTGACAGGCAGTACTGGTATTAACTTTGCTGCGCAACAGATGATCACTGGCGTGGATAACTTTACGCTGCTCTCTGTGCCATTTTTTGTCTTAACCGGACACTTGATGAATAGTGCCGGTATCACCGAACGAATCTTCAATTTTGCCAAGGCAATGGTAGGTCATATCACCGGTAGTTTGGGCCATGTGAATATTATGGCGAGTCTACTTTTCTCGGGGATGTCTGGTTCAGCACTTGCGGATGCGGGTGGTCTTGGTCAGCTTGAAATCAAATCAATGCGTGATGCAAAGTATGACGATGATTTCTCAGGCGGTTTAACGGCAGCATCATGCATTATTGGTCCTTTGGTGCCACCTTCAGTACCGCTGGTTATTTATGGTGTGGTTTCAGGCACTTCAATCGGTGCTCTGTTCTTGGCGGGCGCAGTACCTGGAATTTTGTGCTGTCTTGCGCTGATGATCATGAGTTACTTCATTTGTAAAAAACGTGGTTATATGGTGCTGCCTCGTGCGAGTGGTCGTGAACGTCTAAAAGCCTTTAAAGAAGCCTTTTTATCGCTGCTTACGCCTATCATCATTATCGGTGGTATCTTTTCGGGCAAGTTTACCCCAACAGAAGCCGCCGCTGTCTCGTCACTTTACGCGCTGTTCTTGGGTACAGTGGTATACAAACAGCTAACGTTTGAGGGTTTTATCGACATCTTAAAAGAGACAGTAAATAACACCGCAGTTGTAGCTCTTATGGTTATGGGCGTGACGGTGTTTGGCTGGATTGTGGCTCGCGAACAGTTACCACAAATGTTGGCTGATTTCTTCCTTAGCATCAGTGACAACCCACTTGTACTGCTGCTTCTGATTAACTTATTGCTGCTGTTCTTGGGCACCTTTATCGAGTCGCTCGCTTTGCTGCTGTTACTGGTTCCATTCCTTGTTCCTGTAGCGGTTTCGGTGGGCATTGATCCGGTTCACTTTGGTGTTATGGCTATCTTGAACCTAATGATTGGTATCTTGACTCCGCCGATGGGTATGGCGCTATTCGTTGTCGCAAGGGTAGGCGATATACCTTTCCACGTACTGACTCGTGGTGTCATCCCACTACTTGTGCCGCTGTTTATTGTGTTAGCACTGGTAGCGATTTTCCCTCAGTTTACGTTGTTCTTGCCTGAGCTATTCCTCGGCTACGGACAATAAAATTTAGATTAAAACAACAAGTGAGCCACTAAGGTGGCTCCGATTTAGTAGGATGTAAAAATGAACAAATTGACTGGTTTGATTGCTGCTCCTCACACGCCATTTGATACAAACAACAAAGTGAACTTTGCTGCCATTGATCAAATAGCCGAACTTTTGATCGCACAGGGTGTGACTGGCGCTTATGTTTGTGGCACGACAGGTGAAGGCATTCACTGCTCAGTAGAAGAGCGTAAAGCGATCGCTGAGCGTTGGGTGAAAGCGGCTGATGGAAAACTGGATATTGTGCTTCACACTGGCGCTCTAAGCATTGCCGACTCGATTGAACTCACGCAGCATGCAGAGACTCTCGATATTTTAGCGACCTCAGCGATTGGCCCTTGTTTCTTTAAACCGGGTAGTGTCGATGACTTGGTGGAATATTGCGCTCAAGTTGCGGCCGCAGCACCATCAAAAGGCTTCTACTACTACCACTCTGGCATGTCAGGTGTAAATCTCGATCTAGAGCAGTTCTTGATCAAAGGTGAGCAACGCATTCCAAACTTGTCTGGCGCGAAGTTTAACAATATGGATCTCTACGAATACCAGCGCGCTGTGCGTGCTTGCGGTGGCAAATTTGACGTGCCATTTGGTGTCGATGAGTTCTTACCCGCCGGTTTAGCGGTTGGGGCGGTAGGTGCCGTGGGAAGTACTTATAACTACGCAGCACCTCTGTATCTAAAAATTATCGAAGCGTTTAACAAAGGTGACCAAGCTACCGTTACGTCACTGATGGACAATGTTATTGCAATCATTCGCGTATTGGTGGAATACGGCGGTGTGGCGGCAGGTAAAGCAGCGATGCAACTGCACGGTATTGATGCGGGTAATCCGCGTACACCGATTCGTTCTCTCACTGACGCACAAAAAGCTGACGTTGTCGCGAAGATGCGAGATGCAGGCTTTCTTAACCTGTAGTTAAGGCTGACTGCTCAATTTAGTCGCTAGCAATAAAGGATAAATCTTTTATTGCTAGCCTAGTTGAAGGTGATATTTTCAGCACGAGCATCGACAAAAAAGTCTACTCACTCGCGTAATCGAAGATATTTACTTCAAGTAGTATGAATTCTAAAGCGTTTTGGCGGCAAACAGTGTCATTAACACGCTGATTTTGATATTTTTGCGGCAGCAAAATGATGATGTTGACATGAGGCAACGTATGGGCTCACCGAAAAATCTACTCGTTCGACTACGTTCGAACATCGAGCCGTTAAGCAAGAAATTGCGAGTGGTAGCGGAATATATTTCAGAAAACGCCAACGAGGTTCAGTATCAAACGATCACTGACTTAGCGCGTAATACCGCAACCAGTGAGGCGACCGTGGTTCGCTTGTGCCGAGATATGGGCTACAAAGGTTACTCTGATTTTCGAATGGCACTTGCCGTTGATTTGTCCCAGTCCCAGCCTCTGAAACCACAAGATCTTGAAGGTGATATTTGTGATGTCTCAGCGCAAAACGCATCAGCAGGTCTACTGGATACCGCAAAACTGATTGACCGCAAATCTCTTAGCCGTATTTGTGAGCGTGTACATGAGGCAAAATTCATCAACTGTGTCGGGGTTGGTGCATCAAGTATTGTTGGTCGTTACTTAGCTTATCGCCTGCTACGAATTGGCAAAAAAGTCACCATGTTTGAAGATACACATATGGCGGCGATGAATGCGGTGCGTAGTGAGCAAGGTGATTTGTGGTTTGCTATCTCAAGCTCGGGTTCGACACGCGAAGTGATTCATGCGGTTACTCAAGCATACGAGCGCGACATTCCTGTTATTGCGCTAACCAATATCAGTCACAGCCCATTGAGCGCTATTTGTTCTGAAATGCTGGTGGCAGCAAGACCGGAAGGGCCGCTAACTGGTGGGGCGTTTGCTTCTAAAGTTGGGGCGTTGTTACTGGTTGATGTGTTAGTGAACACCTTATTGGAGAACTACCCAGAGTATTCAGAGTCGGTATTGGATACTGCCAAGGTTGTTGTCCCGTTAATGAAATAACCCGCTGATTTTATTATAAGCCTGCAGTGAGCGGGCTTTATTTTGCAGTTTTTATAAAGGAAATATTCTTCTTGTGATGTTGTAGTGGAAAATATTTTTGTTTTATTGCGGTGAGTAGTGACCATCAGAGTCAATCCGCCGCGCTTAATAAGGAAATAGTGAACATGAAAGCATTTTATCCTGTATTACTGACGGTACCTTTGCTTGCTGCCTTCTCAGTGTCTGCGAATCAAACTTGGCCTGATTTACCAAAAGGGGTCAAAAATGGGGTGGGCGCTCAGGTAGACTCTAAACTTTATGTTGGTTTAGGCTCTTTGGGGCAAGACTTCTACATGCTGGACTTAAAGCATCTGGACAAAGGTTGGCAAAAACAAGCCTCATTTACTGGCCCAGCAAGAGACGGTGCGACAGCATCAGTGGTTGGGGAGGATATTTACATTTTTGGCGGCTCTGGCAAAGCTGATGCCAATGCTAAATCCCCGGTTATCTTTGATACTGTCTATCGCTTTGATGCCAACGCGAACACATGGTCGCAAGTCAAAACCACATCGCCCGTTGGCCTGTTAGGCGCGGCATCTTATTCTCCAGACAATCAACATGTTGTTTTCTTTGGTGGCTACAACAAACCGCTTTTTGACCAATATTTATCTGACATTTTATCGACCGACCAAAAAGCTAACCCAGAAAAATGGCAACAGATTGTGGATGATTATATGGGGATGAAGCCGGTCGACTATCAGTGGAACCGCCAAGTTCTGAGCTTCGATCCTGCCTCTAATCAATGGCAAGAGTTAGGTCTCTCTCCGTACTTACCAAACTGTGGTAGCGCGCTCGTAGCCAGCAAGCAAAACGCTTTACTGATCAGTGGCGAAATTAAACCCGGTCTGCGCACCGCAGAAGTAAAAACCTATCAGTTTGGGCAAGCGCAACCTTGGATGAGTGAGCATCCGTTGCCGACACCTGAGTCACAACCTTTGCAAGAAGGGGTGGCAGGCGCATTTGCTGGGATAAGTAACGGCGCAGTGATTGTTGCTGGTGGTGCCAATTTCCATGGTGCGAAACAGGCATTCGACAAAGGGAATATGTTTGCTCACAACGGGCTAGCAAAAGCATTTAACGCGCAAACCTATGTATTTAAAGACGGCTCTTGGCAACAAGCGAATGATCTTGCCGAGGGTATTGCCTATGGGCTTTCCTTTACTGTCCCTGAAGGCGTACTTATGGTTGGTGGCGAAAAAGCAGATAAGTCTGCAAGTACCAAAGTAGCAATGCTGTCTTGGAATGGAAAGCAAGTTAAACAACAGGATTAAACATGAAGATGCAGTTTTTGCCATTGCCACCTTTACCCTTAGGTCTTAAGAATGGTGTCGCGTTCTCCCATCATGACTCTGTTTTTGCGGGGTTAGGTAGCATGGGTGAGCAGTGGTTGATGCTTGATTTAAATGAGCAACAACATTGGCAGCCAAAGGCTCCGTTTCCAGGTGTCGCTCGTAACGATGCAGTGTGTGTCCCTGTAAGAGGTGGTTGCTATGTGTTTTCTGGCGCAGGTACTACAACGGAGCTCGGGTATGCAACGGTGCTGGTTGATGGCTACTACTATGATTGCCAACAAGATAGCTGGCATTTAGTGACGGAAGATATTCCGGTCGGGTTGCTTGGCGGGGCGGGAATAGCAATAGATGACAGCCTTTATTTTGTTGGCGGCTACAACAAGGTGCAGTTTGATGGCTTGATGGCACAACTTAGTGCATTGGAACGACAAGCTTCCCCCGATCTTAAACAGGCAACCTTGGTTGAATTTATGTCTCGTCCTATTGAAGAGTATCAATGGAACCAGCAAATTTACCGTTTTGATTGCAAGAGTCAGCAGTGGAGCCGAGTGGCTGAAAATCCATTCCAAGCCAACTGTGGTGCGGGTGTTTTTCGCAGTGATGGTACGTTGACATTGGTTGAAGGGGAGGTGAAACCGGGACTGCGTAGCTTACATACCAAACAGCTCACATTTGAGGCGGGTCAGTTAACTTCCAGTAGCTACTTGCCATCAATTGTAGAAGATGACCCGAAACATGAAGGACTTGCGGGAGCATTTTGTGGCGACGTGAATGGTTTGTGGATTGTCGCTGGTGGCGCCTATTTTATTGGCAGTCAAAGTAACTACCGGACTGAGCAGTACTATAGCCATCAAGGTTTAAGCAAAACCTTCACCGATAATGTTTGGTGTTTTGATGGTTGTGAGTGGCAACATGCAGGGCAACTACCTCAGGGTTGTGCCTATGGCGCCGCCGTCACGACATCACAAGGGATGGCAATGATTGGCGGTGAGTCACCACAAGGTGACGCTATGACCGAATGCTATTTATTGATCTAGCATTTCTTTCTTTGCTCAAAAGCCCGATATCCTTTGGTTAGGTATCGGGCTTTTTTACTGATAGTGGTGGGTGCTTAGTCGCGTCAACCGGGCGTTATTACGCCAGCTTAAATCTATCTAGCTGTTCTTTTAGTTCATCAGCCTCGGCTTGATAGCCATTGACGATGTGGTTTAAATCATCTGCTTGGCTGCTGGTTTGATGGGCGATTTCATTAAGAATATCGACGTCTTTATCAATCGCTTCACACGCTTTAGATTGTTCAATGGTTGATTGAGCGATGGAGCTAATATGGCTGTCGACTTGCTCAATGCTCGCCTCAAGCATTGAAACGCTTTCATTTACATGTTTGACGGAGGCAAAAGTAACATCACTGGCTTGTTTACTCTTTGTCATACTCTCAACGGAGAAGCGGGTTTTTTCGCTGATTTTTGCCAATAGTTTTTCAATATTCTCTGTCGCTTCTTGGCTGCGCTGGGCCAAATCTCTCACTTCGGAAGAAACTACCGCAAAACCTCTGCCGTGTTCACCAGCACGCGCAGCTTCAATTGCAGCATTGAGTGCCAGTAGATTGGTTTGTTCAGATACACCATTAATGGTTTCGACAATTTGACCAATACTTTGAGTGTCGTTTGCCAGCTCTGACATGCACTGTTCTGTCGCATTGATTTGATCAATAAGACTCTGTACCGATTCAAATGAACGTTCGCTTTGTTGCTGACATGCTTGAACTTGCTGGTTCATAGCATTGGTGTCGTCCATTGCCCGTTCTGCTGATTCGGCAATGCCTACACTTGATTGAGCCAGTTCGGTCATGGCGGTCGCGATGTTGTCACATTTAGCGATGGTGGAATGGCTACTTCGTTCAAGTTGCTCCGCCGAACTGACAATACGCACTAAACGTTCGGTGTTGTGGTCATTCGTTTTGGTAACCTCAAATAATAAATGCTTGAGGTTACTAATTAATTTATTGATGTTCCCAGCTATCGACGATATTTCGTCATGTCCACTCGAGTTCAACTGGCACGTGAGATCTTTTTGCTCAGACATTGCATTAAGATCAGATTTGATTTTCCCGACGCGATGTCTGAGACCTGAGACAACGAGGAAAAGTAACAGGCCAATGAGCAGTGCGCCAACCGCGGTTCCGACAACCAACAAGTTGCGATTAAAAATGGACTGAGCAGAGACGTTGGAAGCATATGTTTGCATATCATCTTGAACCGCATTGCGCAGTTGATTTAACAGTCCGATACGTTTGGTTGCCATCGGAAACCAGTCAGTTGCTTTAGGACCTTGGATAGCATCGAGGGTGTTGCTTTGAGACAAAAATTGCTGCTGGATTTTTTCGACATCTTGCCAAGCACTATTGGTTTGAAGTTGGCTTAGTTGGTTGAGGAACTCATCTGGCATAATGATTTTTGCACTGCGCTGAGCATAGTCACCGGATTGAATATACCCTTTGATATTGGCATAAACCACTGGGCTCGCACTGCCGCGTGCAAACACGCCATTTAATGCCCCTCGAACTTGTCCAGCACGTTCTTTCATAATCACAACAGAGATAAGAGATTTACCTAAAGCGCTGAGTTCATGACTGCGAGTTTCACTGATCAGCAAGTCGATATTATCGATAATGAGTTGGTTTAGATTGGAGTAATAACCAAAGGGTGCTATCTGCGGTTGCAACTGGTCAACGCCTTGACGCACTTGAGACAAGCGGGCGAGTTGTTTATCAATATCGATAAGCAATGTATTGATTAAGCTGCTTGGCAATACCGTGGACTTAAACTGCTTTAAATTGTTTAACGTGTTATCCACTTTGGTGCGCTGTTTGCTGAGGTTATTGACTATCTCGGGATTCCCTTTACTACCCAGCACCCCTGCAGTTAAGCCTCGCTCAACCGCGAGGTTATGAGCCAAATCATCATAGCGAATCACTAAGTTCACCAGTTGCTCATCTTTGATCGTCGTTTGTGACTTAGCATTTAGAGCGATTATGTCCAGAACGGCGAGAGTAACGGCAATCGTGACTGGAATTGTTACCGCAAAACTCACAATTAAATAAAGAGGAAAGCGACGTAGAATCGATTGCATGTTGTTTGTCTCCCTGACGCAATTACAAGCAAATATCTTTCATTAGTGTAGTTGTGTATTTTCTAGTACTAAAGTGTTACTAATTGGTAAATTATCAGAGAGTGATTTTGTAAGCATTTTTGTTGTAATTTCATTGCGAATTGGTGAGTTTGCGCAAGCTTTGCTTATGAAATAGCGATGTTTGATTGTTAAGTGAGGAGTTGGATTACTGACCGTTGTACCGCAGCAATCCAACTGGAATGGTTTGTTGGAATGAGGTGGGTTAAGGTTTCTCCCCAAGTGCTAGACGGCGCTCAATATCAACAATAACTTGCGGTAAATCGGATATTGTATCAATGAGGTAGTGTGGCTTGGCTGCCAGCATTTTGCTGCGGGCTTTTTCCCTTGCGCTATGCAAGGTTGCTTGATCCGCGTGCAAGTAATCTTGATAGGTGAGCCCAGCTTCGTTACCCGAAAGCAACAGTCCAACTGTCCACATCCCCGCGTTGTGCCCTTCTTCAATTCCCGGCACCGCATCATCCACTTTAATACAGCATTTGACATTGGTGACACCCAGTTCAATGGCATTTTTGAGTGCCATAAATGGAGCAGGGCGCCCGCCTTGAGGTAAGTCATCAGTCGCGACTATGTAGTCTGGATAATAGCCATATTGAGCCGCAGCAGGCACAAGCACATCCATCACCTGACGTGGATAACCCGAGCAAGAACCGATTTTTATCCCTTTTGCTTTAAGGTTATTGACGACTTCTACTGCATTGAGAATAGGTTCTGCATGATCAGTCACTTTGGCTATTTGTAGCGGCATAAATGCCGCGTAGATTTTGTCGATATCCTCGGTTGTCATTGCTTGACCAAATTGAGCTTGCCAACGAGATGCTACCGAAGGAATACGCCCAACGGCTTGGATGTGGTCCCACTTGC
The DNA here is from genome assembly GCF_009938205.1 of Vibrio panuliri. Classification (NCBI taxonomy): domain Bacteria; kingdom Pseudomonadati; phylum Pseudomonadota; class Gammaproteobacteria; order Vibrionales; family Vibrionaceae; genus Vibrio; species Vibrio panuliri. The sequence continues at coordinate 1,318,760 of NZ_AP019654.1, forward strand.
CGATGCCCATTGGTTGGCGAGCTTCATCGAGTGTAATCTCAAAGTCAAAACCAAGCTTAAACGCTTCGACAAAGATGGTGGTCGGAGCAAAGGATCCAAAGTCCACGATGGTGCCAGCCCAATCAAAAATAACGGCTTGAATGGCCGAGTGCGTGTCCAGTGTTTGCTTCAAAGTCATATTCAGTTCCTAATTTTGTTTGCTGCATACCGAGGCGATTGCCTGTTCAAAGATATGTAATGCTTGGGAGAGTTGTTCTCGAGAGATAATTAATGGCGGACTAAGTTGAATCACATTGCCTTGTGAAACTTTGAAACTGAGCCCATTTTGCAGGCACTGATAAAGCACCGTTTCGGCTTGTTCAAAGGTACGCTGTTTCGTTGTGCGATCAGTGACCAACTCAACTCCCCACAGCAACCCGATGCCGCGCACGTCGCCTATGAGAGGATATTTCTCCTTCATTGCCATCAGTTGCTGACGCATAAATTTGCTGTCAGCACGTGTTTTTTCAAGCAGTTGCAGTTGTTCTATCACTTCAATGGTGGCGAGTGCTGCTGCGCAACCAAGTGGGCTTTTTTCATGGGTATAGTGTCCCATGGAGATTTGAGCTGCGGTGTTATACTTGTCTTTGGTGATCATGGCTGCGATCGGGACTAAACCGCCGCCTAACCCTTTGCCAATACACAAGATATCCGGCTCGATGCCGTAAGCTTGGTAAGTAAACCATTCGCCACTTCGCCCCATACCATTGGGAATATCATCAATAATCAGCATCACCTGATGTTTATCGCATATCTCCCGAATGCGTCGCCAGTATGCTTGGCTAGGCACTTGCACATCCGTATTACGGACCGCTTCAGCGATAAATGCGCCGATGCCTCCCTCTTTTTCAATCACATACTCAAGGTAGTCGGCATAGTGCACATCGCTGTAATGATCGCTCCCTTCATGCATAGGAAACGCGCCCCGATAAGAGACCGGAGGTGGGATGCGTTCGACTCCTGCCATTAACGGCCCCATACCGTGGCGAAAACAAGCCTCGCCACCGACGGAGATAGCATCAAGCGAAGCGCCATGAAATGAGTCCCAGAGTGAGACCACTTTCGCATTACCAGTGATATGCCGCGCCAGTTTAAGCGCCATACCGACAGCGGACGTGCCCCCAGGAGCAAACAGCACTCGCTTTAACTCCCCGCCACATATCTGGGTGAGCTTCTCTGCACACTCTACTGCTATCTGGTTAGTGAAACGGCGTGGAGAAAACGGCAACTTGGTAATTTGCTGAGTGACTCGCTCAATAAGGTGTGGGTGACCGTATCCTAGTTGATGAACATTATTGCCATGGAAATCCATATAGCGTTTTCCTGCGCTATCTTGGATATAGATACCTTCTGCGTGTTCAAGGCTATCTAAGCAAGGGGTCGACATGGATTGGTGCAAGAATACGTTTGCATCACGCTCTAACAGGTTGTGTGTTCGACTGTCTGTAATAGAGGCGCACCACTTGCTGCGTGCGTGAGTGGTATTGATATCGCCTTCACTGCGAAACAGGGTGAGTGTGTTGTCTTGTTCCATCATAGTTCCTTGAATGGGGTGTAATCTGTCACTAGCTCTGCTGCCAATACATTGCATGGCGAACCGCTTCAATTAGGCGTTCGATATCTTGCGGGTATACCTCACCAATATTGCCGATGCGAAAACAGTCTGCATTGGAGACTTTTCCGGGATAGATAACAAAGCCCTTCGCCTTAAGTTGCTGATAGAATTGCTTAAACTGGTAGTCGCTATGCTGGGGCGAATAGAATGAGGTGATGATCGGTGAGTGGAGCTTTTCATCGAGAAGTGGGGTAAATCCCAACGCCTTCATTCCCGCAACCAAGGTTTTTTGATTGGTTTTGTAGCGTAAATGACGCGCTGGTATTCCGCCTTCTTGCTCTAGCTCAATCAGCGCTTGATAGAACGCTCGAACGGTGTGAGTTGGTGAGGTAAAGCGCCATTTACCATGATTGTTTTGCATGCATTGCCATTGGTCATAGAGATCAAGACTCAACGAGCGGGCTTGGCCCTGACAAGTTTCCAACTCATTTTGCTTAGCAATCACAAAGCCAAATCCCGGCACACCTTGTATGCACTTGTTCGCCGAGCTGATCATAAAATCGACACCCATGTCACCAATGTCGAATGGGATCCCACCAAAGCTCGACATTGCATCTAAGATGACCACTTTATGGTATCGCTTTGCGAGGCTCGCAAATGATGCCACAGGGTTTAACATACCCGTGGTCGTTTCGCAGTGGACAATGGCGACATGGCTGATGTGTGGGTCTTGCATCAGCACTTGCTCAACGTCAGCGAGATCGGGATGCTGAGTCTCGACGGGAGTGACCGTGACACAAGGAATATTTAAGTAGTGAGCGATTTGGGCAATGCGAGCGCCATACGCGCCATTATCAATCACCAGCAGTTTACCATTAGCAGGTATGACGCTGCCGATGGTCGCTTCAACTGATGCCGTACCACTGCCTTGCATAAGTACACTGGTATAACCTTGGTGCTGGGTTGCTAAGGTGACTAATTTACGGCGAATTACCTCGACAATGTCTTTGTTGTATTCATCATCCCATGTACACCAATCTTTCAGCATGGCCTGACGTACGGTCGTAGAGGTCGATAGTGGCCCAGGCGTAAGTAGTAGATAGTCGTTGTTCATCTTATATCCCTTTATTTTTAATTTGGTCTACACCAGATAAGATTACTTTAGCAGCGACTCAATTGGCGGGTAAATAGTCAGCCAGTCAACTTCATAAAAGTTTCATTTTTCTTGAGGTACGCGAACGGATTGGGGTAAGCGGGATAGGGAACATTTTCTAACGGTGAGCGTTAGTTTTGCTCGCTCGCTGGTTTTATCGCCAACGCATAAAGTGATACGTAGGCAAGTCACTAGGCTCAAGTAGCGCTGGATATTGCTTGTAATCCCTATCACGAAGGAAAGAATAATGACGCATCCATCCTATTGGTTTAAACAGGCTATCGAGTTAGAAAACCCACAAAAACCCAATGAACTAAAGGGCGATAGAACAACGGATATCGCAATTGTTGGCGGAGGTTATACCGGTTTGTGGACGGCTATTTTACTGAAACAGCAAGCGCCACAGAAGCGCATTACCATCATTGATAAGGGGCTTTGCGGCAGCGGAGCATCAGGTGCGAATGGCGGTTGTATGCTGACATGGTCAACGAAGTTTCCGACTTTAAAAAAGTTGTTTGGCGAGTCTCAAGCCGCATGGTTAGTGAAAGAGTCAGAACAAGCGGTGTTGGAGATTGAGCAATTTTGTCAACAATATGATATCGACGCTCAACTCGAACTCAATGGTGTCTATTACACTGCGACGAACAGCGCCCAGACAGGCAATATGCAGCCCGTGGTTGCAGAGCTAGAGCGTCTTGGCGTCAATAGCTGGCGACATTGTTTAGCCAGTGAACTGAAAACCAGCACCGGCTCGCCGCGCAATATAGAAGGTTTTCATTCAGCGATTGCTGCGAGCGTACAACCTGCGTTGCTCGCGAGAGGTTTGCGCAGAGTTGCGATTGAGATGGGAATTGAAGTGTATGAAAACACGCCAATGACGCAGCTTGAATATGGTCACCCTGCCAAGGTTGTCACACCGAATGGCACGCTTTCAGCTGACAAGGTGGTGTTGGCTTTGAACGCTTGGATGCTCGAGCACTTTAAGCAGTTTAAAAACAGTATTGTGGTTGTCTCTTCTGATATGGTGATCACTCAACCTTTGGGAGACGCTTTACCTCAGTCTGGTTGGCAACAAGGGAGCAGCGTACTCGATTCGCGCATCTTTGTTCACTACTATCGTGATACGCCTGACGGCCGTTTGATGCTGGGTAAAGGTGGCAATCAATTTTCTTTTCAAAACAAAGTGGACACCATGTTTAATAAGCCGAGTAACTATCAAACTTTATTGCGAAATGCATTTGATGCCATTTTTCCGCGTCTTAAAGGGAGCGAGTTTGCCTACAATTGGACTGGTGGATCGGATCGTTCTGCTACTGGTTTTCCTTTTTTTGACCGCTTGAACCAACAAGAGAACATTTTCTATGGTTTTGGCTACTCAGGAAATGGCGTCGCACAAACTCGCATGGGTGGGAAAATCTTGTCATCAATGGCGCTTGGACTAGATAACCAATGGACTCAATGCGGTTTGGCTAAGGGACCATTAGGATACTTTCCTCCTGAGCCATTTCGTTGGTTAGGCGCCATGATGGTACGAAATGCAGTTCGCCGTAAAGAGCAAGCAGAAGACAGTGAAACGGCTCCTTTTATCATCGATAAGTGGCTAGCTAAACTCGCGGGGCCGGCGGGAAAAGCCGATAAGGTCCGTTAGCAAGTGTCACGCGGTTAATAAATTTGTCATGCCTTCGTCATACGATTAGCGGCAATGGATTTGTCGGTCACTAAGGTGATGAAGGTTATGCACAATTTACCGCCACTAAACGCTCTCAAGGCGTTTGAAGCAACCGCTCGTTTGTTGAGTTTTACCAAAGCCGCGCAGGAGCTTAATGTCACCCGTGCCGCCGTAAGCCAGCAAGTGAAAAGTCTAGAGCACTATCTCGATGCTGTTTTAATAGAACGGCGGGGGACACAATTGCGACTTACGCCAGCTGCGCATGATTATTTACCCGTTGTCAGTCAGCTTTTTATCGGCTTGTCGACCACCACAGAGCATCTCTTTACTCGGCAGCGCCATCAGCAACTCTGTCTCCATGTCGCCCACAGTTTTTGCATGCAGTGGTTGATGCCTCGTTTGGCAGATTTTCGCCGTCAGCATCCGCAAATAAGTTATAAGCTCACGACCACAGCTAATGCCTTGCCAAATAGTAGTGCAATCGCTGATGTCGAAGTGATTAATGGTTATGGTGAGTGGCAAACAGAAGAGTTGCAACGTCTTACCATAGAGCGATGGATTGTGGTAGCGAGCCCAGGTTTCTTGAGGCTCAATCCGATAAACTCTTTGGCCGAACTTGCTTATGCTCCAAGGTTGGCAACCGGTGGATACAAAGAGACCTGGCAACACTGGTTTGAATATCATGGATATCAGCAGAGTATTTCACGGTTAATTGCTGAGTTTGACCACTCAATGCTGGCCATTGAAGCTGCCGTCAATCAGATGGGCGTTGCGTTGGTGCGCGATTTGTTGGTGGAAGATCACCTGCGTCAGGGCATCTTGGTGCAAGTTGGTCAGTGGCATATGCCGAGTGAAGGAGCGCATTACTTACTTTGTCGCAACACGCACAAACCGGCAGCTAACTTGTTCTGTGAATGGCTAAAAAACAGTGTGAGTTAAGTTTTATATTTTCCTTCTCCAAACTGCCATGGATTGTTCATGTTTTCGTCACATAGCCTGCGTAGGGTGTGTATTGCCAACTGGTACATACCAAAGAATATGAGCAGGTATGGCTGGTTAAATTGACCAAGTTGCGAAATAGACACCACGCAACATTAGCCGAATTAATGGAGAAAATGATGAAAAACCGTTTGATGAAAGGATCGCTGGCTGCATTGGTTGCATTGCTAGCAACAAACGCAAATGCAGCACAGGAAGTCACGGTTTACACCGCTTTTGAAACAGACATTCTTGCTAAGTACAAATCAGCATTTGAACAAGAAAATCCCGATATTGAGATTAAGTGGGTACGTGATTCCACTGGGATCATGACCGCAAAACTGCTGGCAGAGAAAAACAACCCGCAAGCTGAAGTTGTTTGGGGATTAGCGGGGTCATCTATGGCGTTGCTAAAGGAAGAAGGTTTGTTAAAGCCGTATACTCCTCAAGGTGTTGCAGAACTGCATGCCAATTTAAATGACCCTCAACCAAACCAAGCTTGGTATGGAAATGACGCCTTCTTCAATGCGGTTTGCTTCAATGAAGTGGTTGCCAAGCAACTGAATTTACCTAAACCAAGCTCATGGGATGACCTGACCAAACCTATTTACAAAGGGCATATTGCTATGCCAAATCCAGCCTCTTCAGGTACCGGGTATATGCAGGTATCCGCATGGTTGCAAAACATGGGCGAGGAGCAAGGTTGGAACTATATGCAAGCGTTAGATAAAAACATTGCTCATTACACCCACTCAGGCTCAAAGCCTTGCGTGCAAGCTGGTATGGGTGAGGTAGCGATTGGTATCTCGATGGCAAGCCGCGGTGCTAAGTTAAAAACTCAAGGTGCGCCATTGGCAGTTATAACCCCACAAGGTATTGGCTGGGAGTCGGAAGCTGTTGGCCTAGTCAAAGAGTCTGATGCTGCTAAGCGCGTTGTCGATTGGTCTATTTCGAAAGCGGCCAATGAGCTATACGTTGAAATGTACCCAGTCGTTGGGCACAAAGCCGTAAAAGCAACCGTCAATAATTTCCCTAATGTACAACAAAATATGGCGAAGATGGACTTTGCACAAATGGGCAGTAAGCGCGCAGATGTGTTGGCAAAATGGTCAGAAAAGTTTGATGCGAAATCAGAGCCTAAGTCTTAGGTTTTAGAAAAAGTGGACCAGACGACGGGAGCAATGCTCCCGTTTTTTATCTTTGTAAAACCGCCGCAATCAATCTGTAATCTTGTGTCTATAAATTCGTCATTCTAGCGTCATAATCAAAATCTAAAATTGGTATATACCATTTGGAGAGTGTGTTATGTCAACTAACCAACCTTATTTGAAAATTGATAACGTTGTGAAGCAATTCGGACAGTTCACGGCGTTAAAACAGATCTCACTTGCGATTGAGAAAGGCGAGTTTATCTGCTTTCTTGGCCCTTCTGGCTGCGGGAAAACCACCTTGTTACGTGCGATTGCTGGTCTAGATTTGCCCACTTCGGGCAAGATTTATCAACACCAACAAGAGACGACTTTTCTCCCCCCTGAGAAGCGGGATTTTGGCATTGTTTTTCAATCCTACGCACTCTTTCCTAATTTGACGGTGCAAGAGAACATTGCCATTGGCCTTAAAAATCAAGGCATGACCAATCGCGAAGCGCTGGAAAAAGTCGAGTACTGGCTGGAGATGATTGGCTTGCCTACTTCGGGTGAAAAGTACCCCAATCAACTTTCTGGTGGACAACAACAGCGTGTCGCTTTAGCTCGTGCTTTGGCACTTTCGCCGGGGTTATTGTTGTTGGATGAACCGCTTTCTGCGCTGGATGCGAAGGTGCGGGTTCACTTAAGAGATGAGATATGCAAACTGCAGCGTCAACTGGGCATTACCACGATTATGGTCACGCATGATCAGGATGAGGCTTTGTCTATGGCTGATCGCATTGTCGTAATGAACCATGGCGTGATTGAGCAAGTCGGGACGCCTCAGGAAATTTATCAGCAGCCAGCGACGCGGTTTGTCGCCGAATTTGTCGGCAGTATGAACTTTATCGAAACCTCAATTGCGACAGCAACGCAGATGCGTATCGCCGAATCCTTGTTGCCGATTCCTAATTTGTCTAATTGGCAAGTAGAACAAGGACAGCGCTTTGACTTAGCAGTTCGTCCGGAGTCGATCAAGTTTGTTGAGAGTTATGGTTGCTCACTGCCGGTTCGTATTAGAGCGATAGAATTTCTAGGCGCTTTTTATCGTGTCGACTGCCACTTACAACATGATGTAAACGCCGAGCTTATTGTTATTGATGTTGCCGTAGAGACAGTGCAAATGCTCAATCTAAAAGTGGGTGATGTTCGTTATATCCAGTTTGCTGATCAGGGAATACATGGTTATCCCTCGCCGGCGCTAACCTCTACGCAAGCGGCTTAATTGGAAAACATGGATGCAAATACAATGACGGTTACCACAATGACAACTCATACAGCCAGATTACAAGACAAAACCCGCGCCATATTTGGTCGTGTTAGCCGCGATAACTTGGTGCTCTTCGTGCTCCTGACTGCACTCTCCATTTTGATGGTGCTGTTTATTCTTATGCCGTTATGGGCGATGTTGACCAAAGCCGTGCAAAATAGCAGTGGTGAGTTCGTTGGTCTGGCTAACTTCGCGACCTATTTCGCTTCTTCGAGTTTGTGGATTTCGTTGGGTAATACTTTGACCATCGGCATTCTAGTGACGACAGTGGTGGGCGTGCTGGCTTTTGGATACGCTTATGCTTTAACGCGATCTTGTATGCCATTGAAAGGTGTGTTTCAGATCTTAGGTACAGCGCCAATTCTGGCTCCGTCACTGCTTCCTGCGATTAGCTTGATTTTTCTATTTGGTAATCAGGGTATTGCAAAGGAGGTGCTCGCCGGTCACTCCGTTTATGGCGTAATTGGTATTTCGCTCGGTTTGATATTTTGGACATTTCCACACGCTTTGATGATTTTAACGACATCTTTGCGAACATCGGATGCGCGCTTATATGAAGCGGCGCGAGCTTTGAAAACATCCCCGCTGAAAACGTTTTTTGTGGTGACATTACCTGCCGCTAAATATGGTTTGATTAGCACGCTGATTGTTGTGTTTACCCTTGTGATTACCGATTTTGGTGTCCCTAAGGTCATTGGCGGTGGCTACAACGTATTGGCGACGGATATCTTTAAGCAGGTTGTTGGACAGCAGAATTTCGCGATGGGAGCCGTCACCAGCATTATGTTACTTTTCCCAGCAATCTTGGCCTTCATGGCAGATCGCTGGGTGCAGAAAAAGCAAAAAAACATGTTTGATACTCGCTCGGTGGCCTACATTCCGGAGCCTAACAAAACCCGTGACACCGTGTGTTTTGCCTACTGCCTGTTGATTTCACTGGCCGTTTTAGCGGTACTGGGTATGGCGGTGTATGGTTCGTTAGTGACATTTTGGCCTTGGAACAAGGCATTGACGCTGAGCAACTACAACTTCGCTGAGATGAGTACTTATGGCTGGAGCCCGTTTTTCAACTCATTAACACTGGCCAGTTGGACAGCGGTGATTGGTACCTTAGTGATCTTTGTTGCGGCTTACTGCATCGACAAAGGACGCGCATTTGCGCCGATTCGTAAAGCGATGCAAATGTTGAGTGTTGTTCCGATGGCGGTGCCGGGTATGGTGTTAGGTCTGGGCTATATTTTCTATTTCAATGATGCCCACAATCCACTGAATGTACTGTATGGCACAATAACGTTTTTGGTGATCAACACTGTGGTGCACTACTACACAGTGGGGCATATGACAGCGTTGACGGCGCTTAAACAGATGCCTATTGAAATAGAGGCGACGGCGGCATCAGTTAAGTTACCGCAGTACAAGTTGTTCTTTAAAGTGACCTTGCCAGTCTGTTTGCCAGCGATCTTAGATATTGCGACTTATCTGTTTGTTAATGCATTAACCACGACTTCTGCGGTAGTATTCCTTTACTCGACAGATACGATTCCCGCGTCCGTTTCTATTTTGAATATGGATGATGCAGGACAAACTGGCGCAGCTGCAGCAATGGCGGTAATGATCATGATTTCTGCTGCAATGGCTAAAATTGTGCAGATGACGTTGGGTAAGTTATTAGAAAATCGCACACAAGCTTGGCGTAAAAGATAAGGATACCTAGTGCAGTACGTAAAAATTAAAGACTCTATTGTTGAACAGATTGAAGCGGGTATGCTTTCTCCAAGGCAAAAACTACCTGCGGAGCGTAAACTGGCTGAATCATTTGATACAACGCGAGTTACTCTGCGTGAGGCATTGTCGCTTCTTGAAGCGGAAGGGCGGATTTATCGTGAGGATCGCCGAGGCTGGTTTATTTCTCCAGAGCCATTGCGCTACGACCCCACTCAAACGTTAAACTTTCCCAACATGGCGAAAGCTCAAAACCGTGTACCTAAGACGGAGTTGGTGGCTGCTAAAGGCGTTCTAGCCGATAAGCTAGCCGCTCGATTGTTGCACTTACAGCCATTTTCCGATGTTTATCGAGTTGATCGAGTGCGTTATCTTGAGGATCGTCCGGTGGTTTACGTGACGAACTATATTCGACCTGAGTTGTTTCCTAATTTGTTGAGTTATGATTTGACCAACTCGTTGACTGATATCTATCGTGAGCATTTTGGCATGGTGTATCAGAAAACACGTTATCGGATTTCAACCAGTTCATTGCTGGGTGAGACTGCGCAAGCACTGCGAGCAACATCCGGTACGCCAGCGATGGTGGTCGAACGCGTCAACTACAATCAACACGGTGAGCTTATTGATTGTGATATTGAGTACTGGCGTCATGATGCGATCAGCATTGAATCAATTGCTGAGATCGGTGGTTAAGCCTAAAAGCTCATCAAGTTTTCGACTCTTTAATACCCAAGTTATTTGGGTATTTTTTTACCCATAAGGATAGGTATGGAACACCTTGCGATTATGCTGGTGGTTATTTCAGCGGTACTACACGCTGGTTGGAACCTGCTTGGCAAACGCTATTCCGGCTCAGGGATTTCTTTTGCACTGGCGGCAAGTTTGGCTGCCTCGTTTTTTTTATTGCCGTACCTGTTGTGGTATTTGACCGTGCTCGGTTTTGAACGCTTGCCGAAAGAGTTTTGGCAGTTATTACTGCTAAGCGGCTTTTGCCAGATTGTGTACATGGTCGGCTTAGTCTACGCCTACAAACATGCCGATATAGGCGTGATTTATCCCATTGCTCGTGCGCTTCCTGTGTTAATTGTAGGCGCTGCCAACTTGTTGCTGGGCTTCCCTCTAACCTTGATGCAATGGTGTGGATTTGCCTTGATTACCTTAGGCTGCGTGTTTGTACCCCTCACAAGCTTTACGCAAGTAACGTTCAAGGCTTACTGGAATTGGGGGGTATTTTGGGCGCTAGTGGCGGCCGTTGGGACGGCGGGTTATTCGATTATCGATAAGCAAGCCCTTAGCCTGTTAAGTCAAGCTGCATACTCGCTGCTAAATGACAAACAGAGTGCGGTTTTCTACTTGGGTGCTCAGTTTTGGGCAATGGGTTTACCTATCCTGTTTTGGTGTTTGTTGACCAACAACAAACAAGAAATCATCAAAGCTTGGCATATGCGTAAAAATGGCAGTCTTGCAGGAGCGATGATGGCAACAACCTATGGTTTAGTGCTTAGTGCAATGACGATGACTGACAATGTTAGCCTTGTTGTTGCACTTCGTCAGATCAGTATTGTATTTGGTTTATTGATGGGAGTGTGGTTTCTGAAAGAACGGTGGTTTGCCACTCGTTCGCTCAGTGTGATTACGATTTTACTTGGATTATTTTTAAGCTTAGCTTGAGGTCACTGACATCGAAGTGTAATTTGAGTAGAGTGTTGATAACTGACTGAATGTTTTGGATTAATTATGGGACCGGAAGCTCTTATTTTTGCTGTGGATGTATTTATAACGACGTGTTGTATGTATATCGCTTCTAAACTCTCTTTTGTGTCGGTAGAGTTTAAAGCATTGCTGATTATCGCCGTTATTGTCTCACTGGTATCACTTGTGCCTGTTGTTGGGTGGGCAGCTGGACTGATCCTGTTTGTTTACTTGCTGAGCAAAGCGGCGAGCGCCAGTTTTGGTGACTGTATCTGGGTGGTACTGTTTACCAAGTTGATATCTGCCGGCGCCATTATGTTGATTGGTAGCATGTTTGCCTAATATGGCTTAATGTCCAGCTAAGCCGCATAATGGATAGCGGTCTAATGAGGTTAATCTGATGGGGTATCTCTATCTCTCTATTGCAATAATTGCCGAAGTGATTGCGACAGGCGCACTTAAGTACTCGCAAGAGTTTACTAAGTTGGTGCCAAGTATTGTTGTTGTGGTTGGTTATGGCATTGCTTTCTACTTTCTTTCGTTAGTTCTGAAAACGATTCCTGTAGGTATTGCTTACGCCATATGGTCGGGATTGGGTGTGGTACTTATATCCTTAGTCGGGGTTGTACTGTTTAAGCAAAAACTGGACTGGCCTGCGATAGCGGGAATGGCCCTGATTGTGAGCGGCGTGGTTGTGATCAATGTCTTTTCGAGTGCATCGCATTAGTGATTGCTCTTGGTTTCAACACGTGATGCCCAATCATAGGTACGATGTTGGCGATGATTAACTTAGAGCGCTGTTTATCATCGCCACAAATCAGTGATATCTGAGTAAAACGGACACTTTCAGGCGACAGGGGTACACCTTGGGTATCGCAAGTTAGCTATTGGCAAGCACCAAATTGACCTCGACGTGACTCGGACAAATTAAGATACCAGCGGTACGACTATTTTGATCAGGCAGTTCAATCAGCAGGGGTGGGGCATCCTCACTTCTTAGTTCGACGATATTGTGGTCAACGATAATATCGATATTTTGACTGGCAATAACCTGATGATGTTGGGTTTCTTTGTAGCCAAAGGTGACGTCCAACTGCTCATCTTGCCGTTTAAGCACTCTCAATAGCGGTGCCTCATTGGAATAGAGTGCCAGCATTAAAGATTCGCCCAGTTGTAGCTGCGTCGCGTTAATTAGGATGTTGTAAGTCGCTGCGATTGGGCAAAATGGGCCCGGTGATATTTTTCTAAAGGTATTAAACTCATTCAGAATCTCAATCGGATTACCACGGCTGATCTTATTTTGCATAAAGGATACCGTGGTTGGCAGCACCATAATGCCTTTTGCGTTTTCAGTGATAGAAAACTCCAACACTCGGCCACTGGTGAGGCTTAACATTCGATTTTTAGTGCCAGTCTCTTCGGCTCGGGAAATCTCAATTAGGCTGCCGTTCTCTACTTCGTATTTGAGGTATTTCTTCTCATTGCTGTCTTTGATGTACAGCGTGATGAGGATAACGAGTTTCTGGTTGTCGATTAGCGATAAGCCAATATCTAAACGTGCAGAACGCACCTCTTCAGCGTTAATGTCATCTATTTTTGTTTGGTAGGCGTCGCTGCTGTTTTGGTGGAAGATCGATAGATTGAGTCCATTATCTTTGTTCAGTCGCGCGATAAACCCACTATCGGGATCATTGGCGATAGAGATGGTCGATGTATCCACATTGGTTTGAGAAGCAAACATCTCTGGCGATGCTTGATGCCAAATGTCTTTATATTTGTCCCAGTATCGGCAATGAAGTCCTCCATTGAGATCGCGATAAAATATGACAAAGTTATTGCTGGAAAGCTGAGGAAACTGTTGCGATTCCGATAAGTGGTCGATGTGAATTCCAATCGGCTCATAGCCGTTTGCGTCGAGCACTACAACAGACTGATGCTCCCAATTGACGAGATTTGTTGATGTGGCATGACCGACCGATTTTTCTTCCTCACGGTTGGTGAGCGTGAACAAATAAAAAAGATGAAACTTGCCTTCTGAAAACTTCAAAGATAGGGGCTTAATAAAAGAGCCTATAGCTGATAGTAAATGCATATCCCCTCCGGTTTATCACACTGTCACACAAGCGTATTGTTTAGTGTGCTTTTTATCTAATTGAAAATAAAAGAAATTTTTTGGCACGAGCATTGCTGTAGTGAATACTAGTTATAGTAGTTTAGAGGTTAAATGAGAACAATATGCTTACATCAAATATTAGCAAATCCAATGTTTTGTTAAAGCACAATTGTGACACCCGCGCAGAAGTTATCGCTTTGTTGGCGGATTCGTTATTTGCCAGCGGTAAGGTAAAAGCTTCCTTTAAACAAGCGGTGTTGGAAAGAGAGGAGAGCTTCGCTACAGGGTTAGAAGCAGGAGAAATATGTGTCGCGATTCCTCATACAGACCGAGAACATGTAATTTCTGATTCTATTGCTGTTATGACGCTTAACTCTCCTGTCGGTTTCAATGCCATGGGCACTGATGATGTGCCTGTCTCCGTCAGAATCGTGTTTATGCTAGCTATTTCCTCCAATGACAAACAAATAGATACGCTGCAAGAAGTGATTGACGTCGTACAGGATCAAGAGTTGTTGAGCAAGCTTTTGTGTGCTTCTGACTATCAAGAATTTGTCGATTATTTGAACGCCATTGAAGTTATTGACTAAAACCTAGATAAGGAAATCGTTGCCCATTCGGGTGTTTGACCCCTGTCTCTGTATTGATTGGTTTTGGAGTATATCGTTGTATGCACTTTCTTACTGAGTTTGGTATCAATTTATGAAACGAGTAACTGAAGTCTATGAAAAAATCCTTGAGCTAGAGGCAGCAACCCATGCTGAACATGGAACACTAGGCTTGTCGACTATCGAAATCGCAGACGCTGTCGGTTTGTGTCGTACCAATGTTAGTCGACTACTGAATGATCTCGTTCATGAAGGGACACTGCTCAAAACAAAAGGACGTCCTGTCGGTTATGTTACTCATAGTTTGGTGGCCAACTTAGGATTAGAAAACCGTGTTGATGGCAGCTTTATTGATGCGGCGATATTGGTCGGTAAGTCGCAAAGTGCGTTTGATAAATTGATTGGTAGTGGTGATTCTCTGAGAGGGTGCATCGACACCGCGAAAGCGGCAGTTGCGTATCCCCCCAATGGATTACACACCATGATTTTTGGTGAAAGTGGCGTTGGTAAAACCTTGTTTGCGCACTGTATGCATGACTACTATCAGCGCCATTTTCGTAAGTCCGTCCCATTTGTCCACTTCAACTGTGCTGACTTCCATCAAAACCCACAACTGCTATTGTCCCACCTATTTGGGCACACAAAGGGCGCGTATAGTGGCGCAAATAGTGACCGAGAAGGCTTGGTGCACAAGGCCAATGGTGGTGTGTTATTTCTTGATGAAATCCATCGCTTGCCACCGGATGGTCAAGAGATGTTGTTCTCGCTGATTGATAAACATAACTACTGTAAGTTGGGCTCAGATATACCCATTGCTTGTAAGGTGTTGCTGGTTGCGGCGACCACCGAGTCACCAGAGAAAAGTTTACTCAAAACATTTATGCGCCGTATCCCAATCACTCTGACGTTGCCGAGTTTGAGAGACAAAGCGGACACCGAATTGTTTGAATTGATCCTGAATCTTTTTGAGCAGCAGATTCACGAAAGTATTCGCAAAGATCTGCTTATTTCCGGGCGCGTAATCACTAAGTTAGTCAAGTATCGCCCTGATGGTGCTGTGGGACGGCTAACCTCAGATATCAAGCAAATTTTAGCATCGTCATTACTGGCATCGCCTGAGAACGAAAAACAGCTGGTCATCAATGATAAGTTTTTGCCGACTCACCTCCGGGCGGTTTCTTCGTCTAAACCTGAATTGTTTGATGTGGCAATTTTGAGTGAATGTGGGCAAGTTTATCTTAAAGACAGTAAAGCCGAATATCTGTTGACTCAGTACATCCAATCACACGATCGAACTGATGCGGTGCTGTTCTCTCACTATTACTCGTACATTAAGAATAAGTTGAGCGCCTGTTTCTATAATCAAAACATTCTGTCGAAACTGATCCCAAGTGCCACATGGGCGTTGACTGACTGGCTACTGGAACACTACTTCAATCGTCAGGTCGTGGGGATTACTGAGCGTAATCTTGTCGCATTACATCTTCATATTTATAACCAAGTTGAGACGTTTAGTTGCCACAGCATTAAAGACAATGAGCAACTACCTCAAGCTTTACGTAGCAGTCTAGATGCGCTGTTTAATGCTAAGTTGAATGAGGAAAAAGGTGCGGTCGGTGTGATGGTCATTTGCCATGGTGATGGTGTTGCGCAGAACATTGCACATGTCTGCAATACGTTGTTTGAAACCAGTGATATGCGCTGGTTTGATATCCCATTAGATTCCAGTTTTAGAGACCATCTGGATGAGATTGAAAAGCAAGTGTTGGCAATCGATCGTGGCGCTGGCGTTGTGATCCTTACCGATATGGGAACAACCGACGTTATTGCTGAGACGATACAACGTTCAACGGGCATTGATACATTTACGTTGAGTAGCATCTCTACCCCTGTGGCGTTAGAAGTATTAAGGCAAAGCTACCTAGAAGGTAAAACGCTTCATGAAATACGCAGTTATTTTGACAAGCAGATAGATGCACGAGAAAAAGTAAAATGTGATGCAATTCTGTCTATTTGTACCACCGGTCAAGGGTCAAGCGATTTTATTGCGCAAAAACTTAAAGAGTTAGCAGTGTCTGCCAATAGAAACGATATTAAGATCATCACTCTCAGCTTAAGTGATATTCGTCACGGCAGTAAAAAGCTAGATGCATTGCAAGAAAATAATAATATTCTTTTTGCGGTTGGAACCATTAGGCCAGGTATTGATGTGCCGTTTTATTCCATATCGAAGTTATTTTCATCGGATGGTGATGCACGATTTATTACTATTATTGGAGCAAAAGATAAAGAAACCAATATTTACGATGAATGCTTACATATCTTGTCTGACTATATTATGTACCTTAACCCTAAGTACGTCGTCAAATACATTCAAGCGTATATAGAGAGTAATGCACATCTCAGTCGGTTACATGATGACATAAAGCTAAAACTTGTTTTACACATCGCGGGAATGATTGAAAGACTCAGTCATCAAGGGCAGGGCTCTGCCATCGTTGTTGATGCGGGCGATTATGATCTTAGCGTTGTCTCTGATGGAATCGCGATTATAGAAGAGGCTTATGGAATAGACGTATCGCCTCAAGAACTGTCTTATATTTCTCAAATATCTCAAAGTGATTAATAAGGAAAATGCAATGAAAACGATCGATATCACGGTTAGAGCTGAGGATGGACTTCATGCCAGACCTGCGGCTGCTTTGGTTAAAATTTGCAGTAAGATGAATTCCGATATTCGTATAGAGAATGGTGAAAAAAGTTGCAATGCTAAATCGATGATGGGCGTGCTGAAACTGGGAGTAAAAAAGGGGACAGTCATTAGACTCACGGTTGATGGTGGAGACGAGGATATTAATTTCACCGAGCTTACTAGTAAATTTGATTCATTGGTTAACGCTTTATAACCAATTCGGTGAAATAAAAAACCAGCTTTTAATAAGCTGGTTTTTTTCGTTTTATACACAGTTACACACTTAATTTATTTTCAATGTGTAGCTGTAAGTTGTTGATATTTAATGATTAAAAGTTGGCTTGTAAATTGCTATTAATAGTATGGGTGTATTTCTATTGTTAAACTCGAGGAATGGACGTTATGGAACTTCTTAATTGGTTTATGGGTCTTGGATCCATAGTCGTGTTACCAGCGTTAGTATTCGTTTTTGGAATGGTATTAGGTACAAAGCCGAGTAAGGCATTAATGTCGGCTCTGACGGTTGGTATAGGTTTTGTTGGTTTGAACTTGGTTATCTCTCTATTGGGAGAAAGCTTAGGTCCTGCTGCTCAACAAATGGTTGAAAATCTTGGTTTAGAGTTAACGACGATCGACGTTGGTTGGCCTGCAGCTGCGGCAATCAGCTATGGTACTGCGCTGGGTGGATTGGCGATTCCGATTGGTCTAGGACTTAACTTTGTCTTGATTTTATTTGGTCTTACTAAAACGCTTAACGTTGACTTATGGAACATTTGGCACGCAGCGTTTATCTCATCACTTATTTATGCACTAACTGGCGATATGACACTCAGTATCGCAGCAACGTGTGTCTATATTATGATGATTTTGCTGTTCGGCGATATTCTTGGTGGCGTGATCAATCGTTTCTATGGATTCCCAAACATTACGTTCCCTCATGGTACAGCGATTCCGGGCTTTATCTTCGCATTACCATTTAACTGGTTGTTTGACCGAATCCCAGTGGTTAAAAACTGGAAAGCTGACCCTGAAACGATTCAAAACAAATTTGGTATTTTCGGTCAATCGACGGTAATTGGTGCCATTATCGGTTTGGGTATCGGTTTGGCTGCGGGCTACGATGCGGCGGGTCTTGGTCAACTTGCAGTAAAAATGGCTGCCGTTATGATGCTTATGCCTCGCATGGTCGCACTGCTTATGGAAGGTTTGACACCGATTTCTGAAGCTGCCAACGCGTTCGTGCAAAAACGCTTCCCTGATCGTGAACTCTATATCGGTATGGATGCGGCGCTATCGGTTGGTCACCCAGCTGTACTATCGTCATCACTACTACTTGTGCCGATTACTATTCTACTTGCCGTGGTTCTACCAGGAAACACCACGCTACCTTTTGGTGACTTGGCGACAATTCCTTTCTTAGTGTGTCTAATGGCCGCGGTATTTAACGGCAATATCATTCGAACAGTGATCGCGGGTACGTTCTACATGGTGACGATTCTATACATCACCTCATGGGTTGCGCCATTAGTGACTCAGGCCGCTATCGCATCGAACTTCGACTTGCAAGGCAATACCACAATCACAGCAATGGCAGAAGGTGGATTGTGGACAACATGGATGTACGTCGGTTTGGCAGAACTATTTAGTATGACAGGCATCCTTAGTATTGGTGTTGTGGTGCTCGCTGGCTTGGTTTACGTCAATAAGATTCTTCCAGGACGCAAAAATAAACAGCAACACGGCCAAGATACGGCTGCAGTGAAATAATCAAAGGTGACTATTATGAAAAAGCTTCTAATCATGTGTGGTACTGGCGTTGCGACTTCTACTGTTGTGACAAATAAGGTTCGTGATTGGTTAGACACGCAAGGTCTAGCTTCTGAGGTTCGCCTTTACCAAGGAAAAATCGCTGATGAAATGGGGCGTATCGATGAATATGACATCGTGATAAGCACCACTATCGTACCGCCTGAAATTAAAGAGAAAGTCATTATGGGCTTGCCTCTACTGACCGGAATGGGTGTTGATGAAATGTTTAACACTGTCAAACAACAAATTACGGCTTGAGGTGGATTATGCTTGTAACAACTCAAGAGATGTTCAAGCAAGCTGAAGAGGGTGGCTTTGCCATCCCTTCTGCGAATTTCTTGGACTATCGGATGGCGAAAGCTTTTGTACAAGTGGCAGAAGCGCACGGAATGCCACTTATCTTGTCATTTGCTCAATCTCATATGAAAGAGCTAGACATAATAGACGCGGCATCTATTGGCATTCATTTAGCGCAAAATTCCCGAGTACCGATTGCTCTGCATCTTGATCATGGTGAAGATAAACAGACAATTGAAAGAGCGATTTCATTGGGGTTCACCTCAGTGATGATTGATGCCTCCAAGCAACCTTTTGCCGAAAATATCGCCATCACTAAAGAAATCGTTGATATCGCTCATCACAACGGTGTCGTGGTAGAAGCAGAACTTGGGCATGTAGGCTCTGGTGATACGCTAGAGTCGGCAACACTGAGTGATTCGATATATACCGAACCTGCTCAAGCCCGTGAGTTTTGCGATAAGACAGGAGTCGACTCTTTAGCGGTATCCATTGGTACTGCGCATGGTCACTATAAAGGCGTACCCAAAATTAATTTCGAGGCTTTGGCTCAAATTCGTGATCAAGTTGAGATTCCGTTGGTTTTACATGGGGGCTCAGGTTCTGGTGATGACAACCTACATAAATGTGCCGTTAGTGGGATTCGTAAAATCAATATCTTTACCGACTTTATTACCGCAGCTCATAGCGCAATTTATGCCGAAAAACATGACAATATGCTGACTCTAAATCGTTTGGTTTCAGCAGCTTATGCAGAAACATTGGCTCACTATTACCGAGTGTTCGCCACACAAGCATGGAGGGCGTAGCCGATGAGTAATAAAAGAGAGTTTACAGCGCCATTTTTCACGCTTAACCCTAAGTCATACCTCTATGGTGACGAAGCATTGGCGTTGGCATTATACGCAGATGAGCTTGCCATCGAGTTTGACATCGATTTGTTCTTTACCGCGCAGCACGCAGATATTGCGAGAATTAAGCAAGCGACCAAACGCCTTATCGTGACGGCACAACATATTGATGCGATAAAGCCGGGGCGAGGGATGGGGAAAATTTTGCCTGAGAGCGTTAAATCCGCAGGTGCAGAAGCGACGTTTCTTAATCATGCGGAAAACCCACTCACCCAAGCAGATTTAACCAAAGCCATTGAACGTGCGAATGAAGTAGGGCTGATCACCATCGTGTGTGCAGATAGTATTCACGATGCAGAACTCATCGCACATCTTAAACCCGATATTATTGTCGCCGAACAGACCGAGCTTATCGGCACCGGAATGACCGCTGATGAAGAGTATATGAGACAGTCGAACCAAATCATTCACCGAATTTCGCCGACGACACAAGTGTTACAAGCGGCAGGCATTAGCACGGAGGATGATATTCGCAAAGCAATTCGTTCGGGGGCTGGAGGCACGGGTGGCACAAGTGGCATTGTCTGTGCCGAGGATCCTAAAGCGACCTTACACTCTATGATTAAAGCGCTAGTACAGTAGGTAAATTATGATATATCACGATACGATTACAGTTGAGTCATGCGCTGGACGCGTCTCTTATCACAACATTACCGATGAAGTGAAAAAGATTGTCGAGCTAAGTGGCGTCGCGAACGGCTCTGTACTGATACAAACGGCTCACACCACTTGTTCAGTGATTTTCGAGGAGTTTGTTCATGATCTCGATTTTAATGGCGATGAGTTTCTGCAAGTTGATATGAATCGAATGCTGGATCGCATTGTTCCTCGCGAACTCACGGAAAACACAGATTATCGATATCCAGGTCCAAAGCATCTTGAGTTCTTGATGAGTTTGGATGACCCTAACTATCCATGTGATCCGGGAACAATTTTAAATGGTGATGCACACATTCGTGCTTCTCTATTTGGACCAAGTCAGCAGTTCATCATCAAAGATGGCAAGATCAATATTGGCAGTGTGGGCTATATTTACTTTATCGATTTTGATCAAAATCGGCCGCGTAACCGCAAGTGCGCCGTAATGGTAGCAGGGGAGTAGCGTTGGAAGTGGATTTGTTTTAGAAAAACTAATGAGTTGAGACGATACTCCATGCAATTGCACTGGAGTATCGCTTTTTCAATTCCGTGAAAGGCTGGTTACAAAACCCAAGTTAGGCTGAGTAACAAAACTACTGCTGATGTAGATACAAACATCACCGCAAGCGTTGCGATTTCAGCAAGAGTAGAAGTTTTTTGCTGAGCATTGTTTTCTACTTTTGTAGTTTCTTCAGTGTCCAACATTGATAGTAGTGCTGAGTTCATAGTCTCCACCTTATGTAATCAAGTTTCAAAAGACAGGGTAAATATTACTCAAAATGTGAGCTTCGTCAAATTAAAATTGCAATTTAATTACAATATTTTTTCATAAGGCATGATTAGAATTTCTAATTAATGGTAGAGGCGAAACAAAATTGGCGTTTATTTTATAAAATAAACGCCAATGTCGAAAATTAATATTTAATCTGCGCGGTTTAGAATTGCCGACAAGTTACATGAATTTTTTCGATAAGCCATGGATAACGGCTTGAATAGAGAAACTTCGTTGGGCATTTTTGTTGAGAGACTCTGGGTATTTTTCATCTAATTCAATAAGATGTCTCAAGAGCATGTCGCTAAGTAGTAATTCGCCGATGACTTTTGGCAAACCAAAACCGGGTTTAGCGTGGTCATTGCTGATCGGCACAAGCGTAATATCAGAGATGGCCATAACGGGCGACATTGAATTTTTGCCCAGACTAATAATATGAACTTTTGATTCTCTAAGTTCAGCTAATAAGCCAATTGTTGTTTCAGATACTAGTTCATCTGAAAATACAATCGCGGTACTTTGCTTACCCTCTAGTGAGCAACTTAGCACATCATGGACGTCATTAATCCGTATCGCCAATATGCCTAAACGAATGAGGTTATCGCGAACAAATTCCAACGCACAAGATGAGGTTTGCGCGCCTAGTAACAACACATGGTTACTGTCGTGGATCAAACGAGCTGCATCCTTTATTTGGTCTTGATCGGCGACCGATAAGTTCGCATCAATAATCGACATCAACTCCTTGAGACCAGCGTAGCTGCCTTGTGTTTCGCTATCACTGGGCGCAGGATGATGATATGAGCGCGCGATCGCTACCTTAAAATCAGTGAAGCTACCAAACCCTATTTCTTTACAAAAACGGGAAATTGTCCCGACGCTGACCCCTGCTTTTTCGGCGGTGTTGGTAATGGTTTCAGACATCACTTCTTCAGGGTACTGAATGACATAATCAACGATTCTCACGAACATTGGTGAGAGCTCTCGTTTCTTATCTGCAAGCGTTTTAAGAATGTTCCCCACAAAACCCTCATCTTACTTACTGGTTAATTGAAAAAATTTCAATTTCGCCGCTACATCATCGTTCCTCATTGCAGAGAAAACAAGTGGAAATTATATGCATAGTAGCTTGAAACGAGCCAAAGACATGATCTCTATCGATAAATCGATCTGTGTCAAACATTGAAATTATTTCATTTAATCCGAGAAATTGAAATTGATTAAATTATAGTCTGATCACAGAAATCATTTCAATATGAAGTGTATTTTGAAAATGATTTTAATAAAACCAAAAAAAGGAACAGTGAAATGAAAGGTCTAGTTGTATGTCGCACAGGTATGGGTTCATCGATGATGCTGAAGATCAAAGTTGAGCAAGTTATTAACGAAAACTCATGGAATGCTGAAGTAAAACACGATGTTTATTCCGGTTTGGATTCGCATCGTGATGTTGATTTTGTTGTCACAATGTCGGACTTAATGACGGATGTAGAGAAAGCGGGCTATCGCGCTGTCGGTATTCAAAATCTGATGGACAAGAATGAAATCAGAGAAAAACTCTTACCGATCTTCGAGGGCTAAGCGATGGATATTTTGAAGTTTATTGTATTTGAAATACTGGGCGTCACCCCTTTCTTAGTCGGTTCAATTGCGTTCTTTGGCTTGGTAATGCAGAAGAAGTCTTTTGATGTTGTTTTGACCGGTACAATTAAAACCATCGTTGGCTTTTTGGTGTTTGGCGGTGGTGCAGCCATGGCAGTGGCATCACTGGATAGCTTCCAACAACTATTCAGTGAGGGATTTGGGCTCCAAGGCGTATTGCCGTTGGCTGAAGCGCTGACCGCACTTGCTCAAACTAAGTTCGCCCTGTGTGTATCACTTATCATGGTATGTGGTTTTGCTGCTAACCTGTTGTTTGCCAAGTTTACACCATTCAAAAACATCTTTTTGACCGGGCAACACAACCTCTATCTAGCCGCTTTACTGACCGTAGTGTTCAAAGCGCTAGGTTGGAGTGATTTAAGCACCATCGTATGCGGTTCTATTTTATTAGGTCTGTCTGCTTGTATTTTCCCTGCGATTTGTCAGCCATGGATGCGCAAAATTACCGGAAGCGATGAGATCGCAATGGGTCACTATGTCACGCTTGGCTATGCACTCTCAGGTTGGATTGGTAGTAAAGTTGGTGATCCTAAAGAGTCGACTGAGACCATTCAATTGCCAGGCTGGCTTAATATTTTTAAAGACTACATTGTGTCAGTCAGCATCAGTATCGGTATTTTCTACTACATCGCTGCCTTTGCCGCGGGCAAAGAGACGGTTGAAAGTATTGCTGGTGGCATGCATTGGCTAGTCTACCCAATGTTCCAAGCGCTGACATTTACCGCTGCTCTTTACATCATCATTACGGGTGTACGTTTGCTGTTGTCTGAAATCGTTCCTGCTTTCCTTGGCTTCAGTGAGAAGTTGATCCCTAACTCTCGTCCTGCACTTGATTGCCCAGTGGTGTTCACCTACGCACCAACGGCAACGGTTATTGGTTTTATCAGCGCGTTTGTTGGCGGACTTCTTGTGATGGGGGTTCTGGCGATCATGGGCAGTAACGTGATTATTCCAGTAGCGATTCCTTACTTCTTTATTGGTGCGACTGCTGCGGTGTTTGGTAATGCATCGGGTGGCTGGAAAGGTGCAATTGCGGGTTCTTTTGTCGTGGGGGTTTTAATCGGTGTTGGACCTGCCTTGATTTACCCAATCATGGAAAGTGTTGGTTTGTCAGGCACTTCGTTCCCAGAAACCGACTTTGTCGCACTTGGCTTGATTGTTTATTACCTAGGTAAAATGCTTCCTTAAGCCGCGGTGTAGTCAGCAATATTTAACAGATAGTTTCGGAGTTTATTATGAATATTAGTGAGTTAGAACAAAAAGCTAGACGACACCGCCGCCAGATCATTGAAATGGTTTACGAAGGTGGAGCAGGGCATATCGGCGGTGCATTATCCATTATTGATTTGATGACTTATACCTACGCTCGTTATGTCGATTTCAATCAATCTGAGCGAGCTAAAGTCGTACTGAGCAAAGGGCATGTCACGCCAGCGTTGTACGCGATTCTTTATGAGCAAGGCATTATCGAGCGAGAGGAGTTTAAAACTTTCCGCAATGTAGATTCTCGTCTGCAAGGTCATCCTAGCGTCAAGTGCTTACCAGAAGTAGACGCGACGACTGGTATGTTAGGACAAGGTCTATCTATTGCGCTTGGTATGGCGATGGCGAAGCGATTGAAAGGTTCTGAAGACAAGGTGTTTGCGATTATTGGCGATGGTGAATTGCATGAAGGGCAAATTTGGGAGGCGCTGTCTCAAGCTAGTCATATGAAAGCGTCAAATCTCTATGCATTGGTTGATTTAAATGGGCTCTCCTCTCACGACCCCGTTGCATCAGTTAACAATATCGAGCCAATTGACGATCGCTTTAAAGCCTTTGGTTGGGATATCTATGAGTTGGAAGACGGCAACGATATGGCGCAGATTCACCAAGCCTATGAATATTTTGAGCGCAATCCTAGCGACAAACCCAAGGCGCTTTTAGCGCGTACCGTCAAAGGTAAGGGAGTGAGCTATATGGAAAATGATGGAGACTGGCACTCTAAGTGCCCAAGCGCTGAACAGTTTGAAATTGCGATGAAAGAGTTGGAGGGTTAAAGATGGAACGTAAAGCACCAAGAGAGATGATTGGTCAGGCGCTTGTTGAGCTTGGCGCCAAATATAATCTGGCGGTTGTAGATAGTGATCTTGCCTCGTCAACCACATCGATTGAGTTTCAAAAAGCTTACCCTGAACGCTTCTTTGAAATGGGGATTTCTGAGTGTTCTGGGGTGAGTTTTACCACAGGTCTAGCGGCTGAAGGGTTTATTCCGTTTTACGTTAACTTTGCTATTTTGGCGACAGGAATCGCATGGAATCCGCTTCGAATGGCATGTTACGCCAAAGCGAATATCAAGATTATTGGTACTCATATCGGGATGGATGATGGTCCTGATGGCGCCTCTCATCATGCAAACGAAGATATCGCCTTGACCCGAGTAATACCAAACCTGACGGTGTTAACTCCCGGAGATGCTGAAGAAATTAAAGCGGCGATAGAAACTGCGATAAAAATTGATGGGCCGGTTTATATTCGCGTTGGTCGTGAGCCAGCCCCGATTCGCGATAAGTCACAAGTGCCGATCGTGACGGACATTGGCATCATCGAAGACAGTGGGGAAGAATTTTGCATCTTCCATGATGGTTCGACTATGGAGCAAGCGTTGCAGGGCTATCAGAAACTCGTAGATGAAGGTTATCGCGGTAAGTTGGTTCATGTTGCGAGAGTAAAACCGCTGAATAGCGAGTTTGTTCGCAGTGTAGCGAAGAGTGTGTATGCGATGGCGAGCATTGAAAACCATACCGTGCTTGGCGGTTTAGGTGGATGTTTAGCAGAATGCATTGCCAGCTTACCCCGTCACGCGCCGTTGATCCGAGCTGGTGTTCCTGACCGTTTCACCGAATCGGGCAAAAGTTTAGAAGTGAAAGCCAATCACGGCGTGAGTGGCGAACATGTCTATCAAGCGGTGAAAGAGGCGATGTCACTCAATGAATAATGAGAGTCAAGTTGCCAGCTTATTTGGCAAGCGTATCAAGTATAGCGATGTGAAATTGTCGTGGGATGATGCGCTTGAGCAATCAATAGCGATGCTGCAAAACGATGGGATCGTCAACCAGCACTATATTGAAGCGATTCGCAGCGTGACCGATGAGATTGGCCCTTATTACATTCTCACCGATGATCTCGCTATGCCTCATGCAAGGCCAGATGAAGGTGTGATTGCAGGTCAAGGCGGCCTCTCGTTGCTGATTTGCCACTCTCCAGTTCGTTTTGATCAAGAGCATTCCGCAGTGCGAGCATTTATTGGCTTAGCGGCGGGAGACAGTGAACAGCATGTGCTCACAATTTCGAACTTGATGAACTGGTTAGATAGCGATGATGCGATGGAAAAGCTCTTGAGTGTACAAAATCAAAGTGAATTAGAAAGGTTAGTAGAAAGTGCTTAACCCCCTTAAGCTCCTACACCTAAGCGGCATCGAAAGGATTTGATGTCGCTTTTTTTATTAATAACTCGATAATTTAATCTAGATTAAGGTTTTCACTGCGATACAGCGTATTATCACACCATAAACTTTGTGGTTTAAAGTGCACAAAAGAGAACAGCTATACAGCAATGTATGGCTGTTCTCTTTTTTGTTCTTGCTCCTTTTGAAGTGGTATTGATTTGAAGCGCGATTGTTGGCTGAGCAAATACCCAAGGAGAAAAAAATAATAAACAATTAGAGGATTGGATGTGAGCTTCCTATTTTCACCAAGCCGTATTGGCAACATGACCCTAAAAAACCGTTTTGTCCGCAGTGCAACGTGGGAAAATCTCGCCACTGAAGATGGTCATATGACGGATCGTCTGTATGAGATTTATGAAGAACTGGCGCAAGGCGAGGTTGGCTTAATTGTCACCGGTTACGCCAACATTGTCGCTGAGGAGAAACCTAATGCAGGTATGATGGGGATGTATAATGATACCTTTATCCCTGAATATCAAAAGCTAACTGAGCTAGTGCATCAATACGATTCAAAGATTGTAATGCAGCTTGCTTATGGTGGTACAAAAACCACCTTTAATGTTGGTGAACGTATTATCTTTGCTCCAAGTGATATCCCGGAACGCGGTACCAAGACGCAAGGTAAAGCGATGACTAAAGCTGAGATTGACTATATTGTGGAGGCGTTTGCATTAGCAAGTAAGCGTGCGCAAGATTCAGGCTTTGATGGGGTAGAGATTCATGCCGCGCATACCTATCTAATTAACCAGTTCTTAAGCCCTTACTACAACCAGCGTGAAGATGAGTATGGCGGTAGTTTAGAAAACCGCATGCGCTTCTTAGTCGAGATCTTCCAAGCAACACGCAAGCTGGTTGGTGATGACTTCCCAATTCTAGTGAAGTTGACGGCAACGGAGTTTTTTGAAGGTGGCGCTACGTTCGATGAAACCCGTGTGGTCTGTAAGAAGCTTGAGGAACTCGGTGTTGATGCCATCATTATCTCTGGCAACATCCATGGTAACGCGAGCACGATGATTGGCGAACAGTTTGACGGTTATACGTTACAAGCTGAAGGGTATTTCCACGAATATGGCGATGTGATCAGCCAAGAGGTGAGTGTTCCTGTTATTACCGTTGGTGGGCTAGGGGATTTCTGTGCTATCGAGGAAATTGCAGAACGTACCAACATCCAATATTTCGCACTGTCTCGACCATTAATGGCTGAGCCAATGTTAATTAAGCGTTGGCTAGAAGAAGATAGAAAACCCGTTGACTGCGAGCGTTGCTCAAAATGCCGTACCAAGCGCGGTAACTTTTGTGTGGTTTACAATAAACCAAACCAGCGCAATCGAGCGGCTTAACATCGTCTATTAAGCCTATTACAACCTGCTAGTATTTTTTAACTGGCAGGTTGCCTTACAGCACTTACCCTCTTTTTTACCTGATTTCCGTCTGAGCTTTTATTGTGCCTTGTCGGGTAAAACATCCATTGGTTTTGAAGCCAGATTCTCAATATGCTGCTTAATCACATTAATGATGATTGAAGGATTTTGTATTGGCATTAAATGAGTACTGCCTTCTGCGACAATATGGGTGGTATTTGGACTACTTTTCACCAATCGTTCGTGGGTGCTTTGCCAATATTTCATTTCACTCTCGTTGCTAAAAGGCCAACCTCCTAGTGGTTTCGTTGCTGTAATCAATGTGACAGGTGTTTCCGATAGTGGCCAAGACTGTCGTACTTGCATTTTTGTTAGATCCAATGCTTCAAGTTGACCGCGATAACCAGCATTTAACTCATCTAAATGACTAAAAGTGTCCGCCCATTCTTGCGTGTGTTGCATATAGTCGTAATGCTCTGCTGTCGCAGGATCAACGAGAATCAAACTCGCGACATCATCAGGGTAGCGAGCAGCAAAGACCGTTTGAAATAAACCACCGCCTGACCAGCCAACCAGAATATAGGGTGGAAAAGCCCCGACATTATCTAGAGCAGTTTTAAGTTCAGTGGCAATTTGCTGTGCGCTGCGTGGATTCGGTCCGACCTCAGATCTGCCTATCCCAGCCCTATCATAGGAAATGGTTTTTGCGTATTTTGATATTTCAGGCTGAATCTTAAACCATGCATCCAACGTATCACTAAAACCAGAGTCAAAGACGACCGTTGATGAACCAGTACCAAGTTGAAGTACATTCAGTTTATGGCTTCCAACATCAACCATATGCAATTTGTCCTTGGAGAGCACGGTTTGAGAGAAAGAAAGCAGAAGCAGAGTAAAAAGCAGGCTACTTTTCAAGTCATTACGCATATAGAAACCTTGAGCGTTGCATGTGGGGAATTAACATCTTAATAGCGCGTGATCTTGTCGTTTAGCGCAGAGCTAGAGTGCTCGACGTGCTCGCTGTAAGATGCAATAGATTGCATTTAAACGTAACTTTATCAGTCACATACGACCTTGACTATCCCAGTGCGAGTAGAAAGCCGATACACTGCACGAAAAATGTACGAGCTATATTTCTGCGGATCTGACTGCACGCGCTTGTCGCCCAATAAGCATTACTAATACTCTAAGCTATTCTTCGCTTTTAGGACTATAGTCATCGCCGAGGGGAAGCATTTTGTTGAGGTGAGCCGGGAGGTTCGATATTGCCGGTAAAGTTTATGTCACGCTTTTGCGCAAAATAGTCTCCTTTCTCAAGCTTTTGCCACCCTAATGTCAACGGCTTGCCAAAATTTCGCTGACGGACTAAAAAACGCTAACACCTAATGTATTTACCTCATAGAATGCGCGCCGACTCAATATCAATTGTATGAATAAATATGGTAAAGAAATCGATAATCCTCGGCGCGCTTGTCAGCACGCTAATCCTCAGCGCGACGGCGCATGCCGATGATAAGTTTACGTTAGGGCGCACTATACTGCTTGAGCACGGTAAGCATGCGGCAAAAGTACCGTTACTAGTTTGTCGTTATACCAATGCAATCCAAATTAAAGCCGAGCGTGAGTTAGACCTGCGTAAAGCAGTGGTGAAGTTTCAAAATGGTGAAAGCAAAACATTTAACTTTTATCGCGGCTTTGATAAAGATGAGTTCAGTGCTTGGCGTTACTTTGGAAAACGCCGCTGCGTTAAGAGCATCGATGTTTATGGTAACTCAGAAGGTTCGAAAGCGGGTGTACGCGTATACGGCAAAGAGAAGGACTAGAGTGCCTCACAGTTGAGAGACTAAACGTAAAATCGCCCATGCGGGCGATTTTATGTGTACGTCACTTAGCAGCTTGCATCTCCGTGAAGCCCCCACCATTGTGGATTTGAGTAAAACCTTGTTCACTCAAGTAATCATAAGCGATACCAGAACGGTTACCACTGCGGCAGTAGACGACAATCGGCTGGTCTTTGTCGATAGTGGCAAAGTGCTTATCGAGCTCGGATAATGGGAAGTTCACCGCTTGGTCGAGGTGCCCTGAAGCAAACTCTTGTGGCGTCCTCACATCAACGACCATCGCTCCCTGTTGAATTTTCTCCCAAGCAATTCTCGCTCGTTCAGAAGCATTGGCAACGACAGAAAACACACTCAAACACAACGACAACACTAACAAGTGGATATGTTTTCTCATAACTCTTCCATGGTTAAATTGTGAATAGTATAAATATATATCAGGGTTCGAAGGGAATGATCAGCGTTTTGTCTGTGCGTTTAGCTATAAATCACATTGCTTGCACTTCGATTGTCCAGTAAGCACTCTAGATAGGCGATATCGGTTACGTGCAAACAACCAGTACGCCAGATTGGCAATAGAACGAATAATGGGCAGACGCAGTAGAGTAAGATAGCGCTTTGTTCCCGTCAGTTCCCACAAGTAGACGTTCGCATCAACCCCCAAACGTAATTTACCTTGCTCATCAATCACATGTAGGACGCGTTTGGTTTGCTCTACATTGATATCTTGATGTGTCTGCATCTTTTGCTCATCGAGTACATTAACGAAACTCGCTCGCGTGGCTAGGTGAGTTTGCAGCGCGCGCATTTCTCTAACACAAAGTGGGCAACTGGCATCGTAAAAGATGGTTACGTTATTCAATAGTAATACTCCAAGAAAGCAGCAGGATCATCAGTGCATGGCAGATAATGACTACGGCGGTTAGCACTTTACGTAAATGATAGTAGCGTTGGTCACCCCGTTTTCGTTCACTGATGAAATTGATCAGGTGCGTCAGCATTAACCCCATAATCGCGCCGATGATCTTGAAATCCGCGATTAGCGCAAACGCGAGCGCACACAAAACAATCCCGTTAGATACCATCAGCATGTAGGGTTTAGCGGACGGCTTGTCCACTTCGCGCCCCCACAGCGTGCCCGCCATAAATGACGCGATGCAGACACTGTACATAGTGAAGAGCTTTGTTGTTAGTGACGGTGTCACATATTGTGGGGTAAGTAACATCAGTGGAAGTACCACAAATGGAACCAAGCCCATGTAGCCAAGCTTTTTTATCATGCAGTTACCTACGCAATGAAGAGGTTTACGATCAAGTATGGATGAAGTCAGAGCGGATTAAAGATGGAATAACACTTTTTCCGCGCGTTATTTGCTCAAACTCTAAATTGCACCGGGATGTGAAGCACTGATATGACCAGATGAGGAAAGGAGCGATTTATGGTGAAACGGTTTTCTTAACTATCTAATTTATCAATAGTTTATTTTTGTTGCTGCGAAAGAGTACATTAAGTTTCAGGCAATTTACGTGGAGTAAAATAAGTTTGTGTGAGGTTTGTAGTACGATTTTAATAGGCTAGAAGGTATCCTTAACCTTTGTAAGGCTATTTAACCTTCGCTGCAGGCACCTAATGATTGAAATTATAATTAATGGCAAATACCGCATCGTAGAAGAAGGCGCGACACTTCTGGAAGCTGCCAAGGTTTGTGGAGTCGAGATCCCTTCGCTCTGCGGACTGAATAAATCAAACGATAAAGTACCTTGTGACCTTTGTGTTGTCGAGGTCGAAAGTGGCGGCACAGTCCGCGCGTGTGAAACCCAAGTCTATTCTGGTTTGAACGTCATTACTCAGTCTCCGCAACTGACAGAGCATCGCCGTAAGGCGTTAAACCGAATCATGCAAGATCACTACGCTGATTGCGAAGCGCCATGTAAAACCGCGTGCCCAGCTGGAGTTGATATCCAATCTTACTTGTACTATATCGCTCAAAATGATCATCAAAAAGCGATTGAAGTGATTAAGCGTACGTTGCCGATGCCACTGTCTATTGGGCGAGTTTGTCCGGCATTTTGTGAGAGTGAATGTCGCCGTTCATTGGTGGATGACTCGATAGCGATTCGCCAACTTAAACGCCATGCTGCGGATGCGGATCTGGCGGCACAGGAAGCCTATGTGCCAGAGAAAAAACCGAGTAAAGATCGCGCGATTGCGATTGTTGGTAGTGGACCAGGTGGACTGACGGCTGGGTACTATCTCTCAAACGAAGGTTATGATGTCACTGTATTTGAGGCAATGCCCAAAGCGGGTGGCTGGTTGCGATATGGCATTCCGGAATATCGTCTGCCTAAAGCGATTCTCGATAAAGAAATCGAGTTAATGTGTCGCAATGGAATGCAAGTAAAAACGGGGCAGAAGCTCGGGCAAGATTTTACCTTGTCGCAACTTAGCGAGCAATATGATGCAGTCTGTCTCGCCGTTGGTGCCTCACTGGCGGTAGAAATGAACTACACAGGTAGTGATTTGGCGGGCTGCTACCTTGGGGTTGACTACCTAAAAGATTATGTCACTGAGCGTACCTACACGACAGGTGACAAAGTCGCTGTAATTGGCGGTGGTAACACGGCGATTGACTGTGCGCGTACTGCGAGACGAGCTGGGGCGGATACCACTATAATCTATCGACGCACTCGCGAAGAAATGCCGGCAGAAGATTATGAAATCGTTGAAGCCGAGCATGAGGGCGTTAAGTTTCTATTTTTGACCAATCCGGTCGAAAATATTGCCGATCAAAATGGGCGCGTTCAATCCGTACGATTGGAGCGCATGGCATTGGGTGCGCCTGATGCATCTGGCCGTCGCAGTCCGAAAGCGACGGGAGAGTTTTTCACTCAAGAGTTTGACACGGTCATCGCTGCGGTGTCTCAAAAGCCAGACTTAAGTTTCTTAGACAACGATTCGCCAGCCTTGCCATTAACCCGCTGGAACACCTCAGAATCTGATCCGCGCACGATGCATACGGGCACGGGCAATATATTTAGTATTGGTGATTTTCGACGCGGCCCAGCCACGGCGGTAGAAGCCGTAGGGGATGGACGCGTTGCTGCGAAAGCCATCGACCTATTTCTTGAAGGTGATATGGCGGATATGCCAAAACCTGCGTTTAACTCACGCAAGGAAACCGCGCTCAAACAGGTTGATCCAATTCATTTTGAAAACTTTGAGAAAGTGGCGCGTAGCATCATGCCGGAGTTAACGCCAGCGCAGCGCGAGCAGAGCTTCGCTGAGGTGGAGCTTGGCTTTGATAATGAAGAAGCGATAAAAGAAGCGGCTCGTTGCTTGGAGTGCGGCTGTCAAGCTAACACCAGTTGCGATCTGCGTGATTACTCAACGGAATATAATGCTGAGCAGCACTTTGACTACACCCTCAATGTCCAATCTCATCATGATTGGCTCAACTTGCGTGCAAAAGATCCGCGCCACAAGTTTAGCGTTGATCGCAGCTCTGAGTTTATTGAATTTGATGCTAACCGCTGTATCAGTTGTGGTCAGTGTATTCAGGCATGCAGTGAGCAAGCGGTGCACGGCATTTTAAACTTCGTTCATGACCACAACGGACGCCCAGCGCTTCGCCCAGATGACCGGCCTCATTTTGGTAAGAGTTGCGATGGCAAATTGTTGATGGGTGACTCCAATTGCGTGCAATGTGGTGCCTGTGTGCAGGCCTGTCCTACTGGCGCGATGGTCGACAAACGTGACCGTTCGCAAGGTCGGGTGGAGCAACTAAAAGCCGTAGATACCATTTGCACCTATTGTGGCGTTGGTTGTAAGTTGACCATGCACGTAGACGAAGCCAATAACCGTATTCAATATGTCACCGGTGCGAATTCGCCCGTCAACCAAGGTATGCTGTGTGTTAAAGGTCGCTTTGGTTTTGACTTTATCGGTGATAAAGCGCGTTTAACCACACCACTTATCCGTAAAGACGGTTTGCTACAGCCAGCCAGTTGGCAAGAAGCAATAGACTTAATTGCGAAGAAGTTTACTGCCATTAAGCGAGACTTTGGCAGTAATTCTCTGGCAGGTTTCTCTTCAGCAAAAACGACCAATGAAGACAACTACGCGTTCCAAAAATTTATACGCCGTGAGTTAGGGACGAATAACGTCGACCATTGTGCGCGTTTGTGTCACGCATCGACCGTTACCGGACTTGAAGCTTCGTTGGGCAGCGGTGCGATGACCAATGACATCCCAAGCATTCAGCATTCGGATGTGATTTTTATCATTGGTTCAGACACCACCTCTGCGCATCCGATTATTGCATCACATATTAAACAGGCAATTCGCCATCATGGTGCGCGCCTAATCGTGGCGGATCCAAAACGCGTTGATATGGTTGACCATGCTGAGCTGTACTTGGCTCATCGTCCTGGTACAGATGTAATGTTACTCAATGGGGTGATGCAACAGATCATCAAAAACGGTTGGTATGATCAAGAGTATATCGAAGAACGTGTTGATGGCTTTGATACCTTCCTACAAGAGGTGATGTCGCCAGCTTACGCGTTAGACAAAGTCGAGCTAGTTACCGGCGTGAGTGCCGACGATATTTTTGCCATGGCACGCACAATAGGTACGGCTAAACGTACCGCGGTTTACTATTCGATGGGGATCACCCAGCACACGACAGGCCATGATAATGTTCGTTCGATTGCCAATTTGCAGTTACTGTGCGGCAACATAGGCATTGAAGGCGGTGGTATTAACCCGTTACGCGGACAATCCAATGTGCAGGGGGCGTGTGATATGGGTGCGCTGCCTAATAGCTACCCAGGTTATCAAAAAGTGTATAACCCTATGGTGCGTCAAAAGTTTGCAATTGAATGGGACGCGCCTGATTTACCATCAGAGCCGGGGCTAACATTAACAGAGATCATTCATGCGGCTTGCCATCGCGAGGTACGTGGGTTGTATGTGATGGGTGAAAACCCAGTCTTGAGCGATCCAAACCAAGCTCACGTGATTGAAGGGTTGGAAGCGTTAGATTTCCTTGTGGTACAAGATATCTTCTTAACGGAAACTGCCCAGTATGCGGATGTGGTGCTACCGGCTTATTCATTTGCAGAGAAGTCTGGTCATTTCACCAATACTGAACGTCGTGTTCAACGGGTTAATGCAGCGTTAAAAGCGCCAGGAGAGGCAAAAGAAGATTGGTGGATTGTACAACAGATCGCCAATGCAATGGGCGGAGATTGGCACTATCAACATGTTGCCGATATCACCAGTGAGATTGCGCGTGTTACACCGCAGTATGCAGGTCTACTTTGGGAAAATATCACCCCGAATGGTGTCCAGTGGCCAAGCAATAAAAACAACCCTCATGGTACCCGTATTATGCACCAAACGCAGTTTACGCGGGGCAAAGGCCAGATGGTTGGGGTGCCGTTCCGTTATGCTGCCGAATTGCCAGATGACGAATATCCTTTGGTGTTAACAACGGGGCGTATTTTGGAGCAATTCCATACAGGCACGATGACGCGCAAGACCAAAGGGTTAGATAATCTGGCCGGGCCAAGAGCGATGGTCAGCGTGCAAGATGCCGAGGCGCTAGGTATCAGTAATGGGCAACGATTGAAAGTTTCAACCCGACGAGGTTCGATTGAGATAGATGCCTTTGTGACTAAGCGGATTCAAAAAGGGGTGATTTTCATTCCTTTCCACTTTGTTGAGTCACCAGTTAACCGACTGACGACGACCGAAACCGATCCGCACGCTAAGATCCCTGAGTTCAAAGTGGCAGCGGTACGAGTGGAAGTGCAAGAGCCTGCGATGGCTTAACGTGCTTTGGTCAACATACCTAAATGTAAGGGGCGCGTTTTGCGCCCCTTTTACTTACTTATCGAACCGCTCGCGGTATTCTCACTTGTGAGTAAATCGAATGCGCTCGCTGCGATTACCCTCCAGCACAACATGATCAAAGCTATCAAGTTGATGATGCTTAATCAGGGCGCGTAGGTTCTCTACATACGCTTCACCTCGAGTGGAATAGTGCGCGAGTGCGGCAACCAACTGGTGACCGTTAAGGTTATTTTGCTCGCGCAGTTGTTTGCGCAGGTGCCATAACTCTTTGTAAGCGCCAGTGGTGTTAAGGTTATGCATATAACTTGCGGTTCCCGCATACAAGTTATCAAATGCCGCCACTTTTACATGCCCACCCGGCGTTGTCAGGTACTTGCCCCCGTGTGCAGGGAGATGTTCACCGTATAAGCTATTGCCCTCGATGGCAAAATGGCTGGTGCCCCAACCACTTTCATCAATGCCTTGCGCAAGTACCATTCCAACTGGAATGATGTCTACATGCAGCAGCAGTTCGTCAATATCATTGGATTTTACAGCGTAAGATTCCATTAACTGCGCAACCCATGCCTGCTCTTGTGGCGTCCAGTCTGACTGTGGCTTTTGGGCTAATTTCTTGAGCGAAGTTCTCACCGCTAAAATTTGCTTGTTTACCGCTGTGACAGTTGGCAGCAGTAAGCGAATAAACCCGGTCGTTTTCTGCTCTACTGGCAATGCGTTAAGGTCAGTTGGCAAGTTTTCAACATAGTAGCTGGGTAGCTGGAGGTTTTTGGCAACCTGTTGAAGGTCATAATTGTCTTGCTCGAATCGGGCGACAAGTTGTTTAGCAGAATGCAACTCGGTGATCTGTTCAACGGGATAAGGTTGTGTAATGTGATCCGGTGAGGATGGCAGAGCGTCATTCGCGTGGGTTGTAAAAGAAAACAGCGCCAGTGCGCTGATGGTAGCAAGGTGAGAAAGTCGTAATGATGACATTCTGTTTCTCCATGTGAGAGCCAACTCGGTGTTGAATGATTGATCAATCTCGTTTGATTATACATTAGCAATAATCGATTGATTGCGTAAAACATCGATCAAATTAGCGCTTTAAGTTTTCATCACTTTCAGCGTAATTGATGCTTTTTTGATTAAACGGATAAAAACAGTCAAATTTAACAAAAGTGATCATTGTCACATGTAAACCGAGTCACTATACTCCGCGCTCGACTAGGTACGTAAACGTTTACCTAGTCGGCTTTCAATCGGCTGCAAAATGGAAACTTGCCCCAAGGAACTGGGCCCAGCGTAACTGTGAGCGTTTACGGGCCAACAATCTGCGAACGGGCAAGACAACATTTTGCGATGTTGCCTGCACCTGTGCGCGTCTGATTTTTGGTTCGCCTTAATTTTAGATATTTAGCACAGATACATAGCAGGGTAACATTAATGCAAATCATCTATAGCTTGGCAGGCATCTTCGCCATCTTGGCGTGCGCCTATGCACTTTCAGATAGTCGTAAAAGCATCAACTGGCGTACCGTTTTAGGTGCATTCGCGCTACAAGCGAGTTTTGCCGCGTTGGTTCTCTATTTCCCTTTGGGTCAATCACTACTCGGTTCAATTAGTCACGGTGTTTCGGGTTTACTTGCATTTGCTGATCAAGGAATTGGCTTTGTGTTTGGTGAATTGGCAACCGGCAGCTTTATTTTCGCCATTCGTGTTCTTCCTTTGATTATCTTCCTTTCGGCGATCATTTCTCTGCTTTACTACTTGGGCATCATGCAAAAACTTATCCTTGTGATAGGTGGTGGTATCGCGCGTGCGCTGGGTACTTCCAAAGTTGAATCATTGGCGGCAACCAGTAACATTTTCTTATCGATGAGCGAAGCGTCTTTAGTGGTGCGTCCATTCTTAGCCAACATGACACGTTCAGAACTGTTTGCCGTTATTGTCGGGGGGATGGCATCGGTAGCGGGCTCTGTACTTGGCGGCTATGCGGCACTGGGCGTGGAGTTGAAATACTTGATCGCGGCAAGTTTTATGGCGGCGCCGGGTGGTTTGCTTATGGCAAAAATCATGGTCCCAGAGCGTGAGACTTCCGCTGCGCAAGGGGAGATTGAGTTAGAAAAGAGTACCGACAGCAACGTTATTGATGCTTTGGCTTCTGGCGCAATGAATGGCGTTCGTGTGGCGGTGGCCGTGGGTACGATGTTGATCGCTTTTGTCAGTGTGATTGCCATGGTCAATGCCGGTTTTGAAGCCGCTGGTGAGCTAGTCGGTATTGATAACCTAACCTTGCAAACCATTTTGGGTTACCTATTTGCGCCATTGGCACTATTTGCTGGCGTACCAATGAATGAGGTGTTTTCTGCGGCGGCTTTGATTGGTCAGAAGACGGTTCTCAACGAGTTTGTCGCTTTCTTGGATTTCGTTAATGTTAAAGAAACTCTTTCTGCTCATAGCCAAGTGATCATTACTTTTGCGCTATGCGGATTTGCTAACATCGGTTCAATTGCGATTCAACTTGGCTCAATTGGTGCTATGGCTCCAGAGCGTCGTCACGAAGTGGCTAAATTGGGTGTGCGTGCAGTGACCGCAGCAACCTTAGCCAATATGATGAGTGCCGCTTTAGCTGGTTTGTTTATCGCGCTATAAGTTTCAGGCAACATTGCAGAAATTAGCGTAAGCCCACTTCGAACAGTGGGCTTTTTGCTCTCTAGATTTCGTAGTTGGCTTTTATTCCAATATCAAAATGGAGTGGCATCTGCCATTTTTTGAAAGATAGATAGCCGACGATGAGGCCGGTGAGTGCCAGCAAGATGGACGCGTAAATCGTTTGAGTGAAGTACAAAAGCCCAATCGAGCTTGCCAACAAAATCGGCACGACTTTTAAACCAAGTACTTTAAAGCAGAACGACTCTTTGAGCGCAAGACCGGATAGAGTGATAAACAAAAAGCCCAGAGATAACCATACACGGCCTTGTTGCGGGTCACTGAGTATGAGCAAAATACCAATCCAAGCGGACCAGACAATAATGGTACGAACCCATTTGTTGTAGACATGTAAGTTGGCCGCACACATTGCCGCAGCGATGCCAGTGATAAGTAACGAAAGCGAAAGTGTATGAGTGAGGTTAAACAGCGAGCTCAAACTCAATGCTAAAAATAGCAGTGCTATTGCAAACAGTGAGATGCCGGTGCGATATAAGCAGACGCTCAGTTTGTCTAAACTATCGAGCTTTTCTTGGTATTCTGGATTGGCCATGTTGTCTACCACCTTAAGAAAACGGTACGGCTAATATGGGATGCAATCAATT
Source organism: Vibrio panuliri (assembly GCF_009938205.1). Classification (NCBI taxonomy): domain Bacteria; kingdom Pseudomonadati; phylum Pseudomonadota; class Gammaproteobacteria; order Vibrionales; family Vibrionaceae; genus Vibrio; species Vibrio panuliri. Next base: position 1,357,368 of record NZ_AP019654.1, read on the forward strand.
TACCCCATGATTTAACACAATAAAACGATCATCTCTTTGAATTGCTGTTCGACGTTAGTCGTGTTAACTAGTTGTTGATAATTTGATAAGGTAAACCACGTCCCACACGATAAGTAAACAAAGTAAGTTAAACGAATAAGTGTGTGGTTCTATTGCCGCGAATAAGGCGACATATTGGCTTACCTTGCTGGATTGCATTATGGCTTACACGAGTAGACAAACGATCAAGTTTTGGAAAAACAGCCTTGTTCGCCGTTTTTTTGTGCTTTCGTTGCTAGTGGCGAGTTTGCCTTTGCTGATAACCATTGTGGTTTATGATCGAATGACCGCTGGATTGGTCTCGGATATGGCAAAGGAGCGTGTGCAGCAGAACCTAGTGCAGGTTAAAAACAGCATCCACCATTTCACCCGTCAGCATACCCATGCCTTGTCCGCGATATCCGAACTTCCGGCCATCGCTGGTTTATTTAATCCAACCCTACCTTCGAGCCAGTTTGCCCAAACACTTAGCTTGATCCATTTCGATATCGACCGCGCTGAAATTTATGGTGCGCTGTTTTTTGATCAAAATTGGCAGTTAGTTAATGCGTTAGCGGGTCAAAGTGCGAGCGGCTATCCATACTGGGGAGTAGGGCAGTTCTCAGTGACATCTTTACCGAAAACGTCTTTTGGCGAGGTGATGCTCATTGGCCCGCAACCAGCAATACGTGGTAAGTCCGCTTGGTATTTGCTGGCGACTCCTGTTTACCTAGCAGGACAGCGCCAGCAGTTAGTTGGCTATCTAGCATTTCAGTTACGATTGGCGAGCTTAACGCAATATCTCTCCGCAGGGGGCTTTGACGAGACGCTGCTTTGCGTTGGAGAACAAGAGCCAAGCGATTGTTTTGACGCTTTGGGCCGGTCCGTAGCAATGAGCCACCAAGGTTATGAGCGTGAGCCTTTAACGGGGGATTGGCAACTCGTCAACAATGCAGGCCATGAGCCGTTATTAGATCGAGAACACGAGCGGATTTTGGTTTTACTTATGGCGGGCTTGGTATTGTCGCTGGTCACCACGTTTTTCTACTTTCTGGTCAAGCGAGTTAGGCGGCGGGTATTCCCCCTAATTGATGCGGCAAATGCTGTTTCGGCGGGTCACTCGGTTGCCCGAATACCAGTGTCTGGTCACGATGAAATTTCGCTCTTAGCAGGGGCGTTTAATCGTATGACTTCCCATTTAGATTCATTAATGTTGGCTAGAGGAGAGGCGGAACGCAAAGCCGTTTGGGGAGAGTTTGCGACAGGCATTGCTCATGAGATTCGCAATCCACTGGCGACAATTAAAGTGTGTGTGCAGACCTTGTCGCATCAAAAAGCTGAAGAGCAAGAACTGCAAAGTTTGATGGTGGGTGAGATTGAGCGCATCAATCAATTGATTTCAAATTTGCTGGAATACGCGCGCCCACCGGATCCGCAAACACAGCGAGTTGCGTTAAAGGCACTAATCCGGCGAATGAGCGCTTTGGTGACACCGATGGCTCAAGAACGGGGGGTGATATTGGTGCTTGATGATAGCGTCGAGACAGACATATCAGTCTTTGCGGATGAAAACCAATTGCAGCAGATCTTAATGAATCTACTGATCAATGGATTAGAAGCATCCAAGGCAGAAAGTAGCATCCAACTTAGCGTGATAGAGACCGAGTCGACGGTTTCATTGATGGTAAGCGATCAAGGTTGTGGAATGACAGAGCAACAGATAGCCAGCATCAATCAACCATTTTACACCACCAAAACGACAGGAACCGGCTTAGGTTTGTCTGTATCGCAGCGTTTGGCAGAAATGAATCAGGCCAAACTGGAATTTTATAGTCAGCCCTTAAAGGGCACTCAAGCCGTGTTGAGATTTGATAGGGAGTCAGTCTGTGAATCAAACTGCGATGAATGCGACGGTAAAAAGTAAACCAACGCTTTTGATTATTGATGATGAAGTTGCATTGACGCGTTCATTGCAAATTGCCTTGCGCTGCAATGACTTTGATATTGAAGTGGCACACAGTGCGGAAGAAGGGTTATGTAAGGCTCAACTCTCTCGTCCGAACGCGGTCTTGCTTGATCTCAGACTACCGGATGGCGAAGATTTACAGCCATTACAACGTTTAAACACTATGCTCCCAGATAGTGCAGTGTTAATGATGTCAGCCCACGGTGATATAAAAATCGCGGTAGAAGCGGTTAAGCAAGGCGCGAAGGATTTTATTACCAAGCCATTTGATATTACGCTACTCAAAAACCAACTTGGCCAATATTTCCAAAACTCTGCGGTCAATCACCAAGGTTTAATTGGTCAAACGCCAATGATGGAAAAGCTCGTCAGTGAGCTCGCGTTAGTCGCGAAAAGCCAAGCTCGTACCATTCTTCTTTTGGGTGAATCCGGTACGGGTAAAACGGCGGTTGCGGCGGAGATTCACCGCCAAAGTGCTTTGGCCGATAGAGCATTTATCGAGCTCAATTGCGCAGCGCTTCCAGAAAGTTTGCTTGAGTCTGAGCTGTTTGGCGTTGAAAAGGGCGCATTTACCGGAGCAAGCAAATCTCGTGCGGGACTGATCGATGTCGCGAATGGCGGAACGTTGTTTCTTGACGAGGTAGGAGAGCTTCCTCTCGCTCTGCAAGCTAAGCTCCTCTCGTTTCTCGAGAGTCAGCGTTATCGTGCTGTTGGTTCGACAACAGAGAAGCAAGCCAATGTCCGAGTGATTGCGGCGACCAACTGTAATCTGGCTAGCGCGGTAGAAGAAGGGCGTTTTCGCGCCGATCTATACTATCGCCTCAATGTGATGCCACTGATGCTCCCATCATTGTCGCAACGAGCGCAAGATATTCCGTTATTACTTGATCACTTCGCCCATCAGTTTGCGGTTGATGGCGCACAGATTCGTTTTTCAACCGCGAGTATCGCTTGCCTTAGTGCGTACCGTTGGCCGGGTAACATTCGAGAGCTCAAAAACTTAGTTGAACGGCTATCTGTGTTATACAGCGGAACGGAAATAGAGTGCGATAAGTTGCCGAGTGAGTTTAATACCCTGCAAACGGCGTCTTCGTCGTCAGGATTCTATGGCGCAAATAGTGAGCCTTTAGAAGTGATATCTTCTCGATTGGCAGGTGAAGAAAAAGCCGCGATTTTGACGGCACTTGCTGAAAGTGGCGGACACAAAGGCAATGCAGCCAAATTACTCAATATATCCCGTCATGCGTTAAAAAGGCGTTTGCAGAAACTCGGTATTGAAGTATGAGAATGTTGTTAGTGCGTTTTTCCGTACTCATTTTTACGCTGCTGCTCAGTCCCATATTACAAGCCGAAGTGGTTCTCGGCGCCACAAAACAAGAGGCTGATCTTGAAGTTGGCTGTCTTTATCCGCTAACAGGGCCATCAGCGTTATGGGGCAATGATGCTGTCGTGGCATTGGAAATGGCGCTAGAAGAAGTACATAGAGAGAAGGACGCGCCCAAGCTACGTGTTTATGTCGCAGATACCATGGGTAAGCAGTTCCGTTCACGAGAAATCGCGACCAGCTTTATTCATCGTGGTGTCGACGTGTTATGTGGTGTAGTGAATTCCAATATCGCTTTGGAAGTGTCACAACTGGCAAAGCAACATCAAATCTTATTTCTTGGTGCAGGGCATAGCACCGCTAGGCTCACCGAAGATCAACGACACCCTTGGTATTTTCATTTAAACAATGACGCATCGCAATCAAGTGATGCGGGAGCTAGATATCTACGTGATGTCAAAGCAGAGATGGAATGGCAGACCATCTCCTATATTGGTCCTGACTATGAGTATGGTCATCAGATATGGCAGACAATGATGAACAGTTTGCAGCGGCATCATGTGCAATATCAGGTTAAAGATGAGTTTTACAGCTTGCTGGGAGAGACCGATTACCGCCTTTACATCAAAGCGCTACTTGCCGACCCACCAGATGTGTTGGTGAGTGGTCATTGGACGCGAGATCTGGTTATTTTCCTTGAACAGGCCGCAAGAGCGGGATTGTTGGAGAGCACCCACTTTGTCAATTTCGACACCGGAGGCGGTTACTTCGTTCTGTCGCGATTGGGCGATACGCTGCCTGAAGGCGTCGTTCTTTCTGGGCGCTCACACATCAATTGGCCTGAAACTTCTGCCAACCAAACTTATATCAATTCATTCTTTGAACGTACTCAACGATTTCCTACTTTTATCGCTCAAGATGCGTATACCGTAATTCGGGTGCTGGATGTTGGCTGGCGACAAGCCAAACCGCAAACTGTGAGTGGGCTGCGTAATGCATTACCCGGCTTGAAAGTCTCGTTACCGGAAGACCCGCAAGGTTTCCAATCTTATATTGACCCAGATACCCATAAAATTATGCAGTATCAGGCCATTGGAACAACTCAGCAAACAGGCGGCTTTGCGCCCGCAACGCGTATGTTGGGGCAGTGGCGAGCTTATCCTCCCTTAGTGCCCTGATTTTGACTGAGCGCATTGAGCGAAAGCCGCTCATCATCATGGGCGCTTTGCGCTCAACATGCAGAGTTAGGCGCGGTTATATTGTCGGGTGTTACTATTTATTAACACCGGTTAACTGGTCGGATTAGTTATTGATTAAACAGGTGTCTACCAATATATTCTTATTTAACATGACGATAACCTTGGTTTTAAACTGTCGCTGCATGAGTGGTTTTCTAGAAAGGAAGTTAATTTATACAATTTATTAACACTGGCATCAGGGTTGCTCTTATTTCCGAGAATATCAAAAAATAAAACCCACTCAGAAATAGGAGTATGCATGTCAGTCATCAAACGCTCTCATGGAATGGAGCAACCTTACTGGCCGGCAGGACCTTTTAAGATTCGCTTGCCGTTTATTCATTACCGCTGGGAAATGGCGGAAACCATCCAAGGCATGATCATGTTTGTGGTCGGGATGGCGATGATTCCGCTACTAGAAAAATACTTAGGACTTCCCTATGACGTTGCACTGGCGTATGTCGTAGTCTGTGGTATTGGCTTTATGCTTCCCAACCTACTTGGGGTGCCGATGGTGCCAGGTTGGATAACACCAGCCATTCCGGTGGTATTGTTGTTTCTCGGAAATTTTGAGCCTGGTCCCGAAGCGATTCGTGCCTTGGTGGGTTTGCAACTGATTGTAACCGCTATCTTCTTTATTCTCGGTATTACCCGTTTAGGCAGCAAGTTGGTGGATCTTTTTCCTGATTCTATCAAAGCGGGAATTTTGATTGGTGCAGGGATTGCCGCACTCAGTGGTGAAATCAGTGAAGGCGGGCGTTTAGCCAATACGCCTGTTTCACTGATCATCGGCTTTTTGGTTACCGCTTACGTGCTGTTTTCACTTAATTTCCGTGACTACGTAAACAAGCACAAATGGGCAAAGGTGATTGCTGGTTATGGCATGGTGCCGGGAACTCTTGTGGCGATGGGCGTAGGCTGGGCGGTGAGTGAATATCCATTGCCTGATATCCAGTTTGGTGTCTCAACGCCAGCTTTTGGCGAAATGATTAACTATCTACCATTTACAGTCGGTCTACCAAGTTTAGAGATGCTGTGGATGGCGATTCCTACCGCCTTAATTGCTTATGTGATTGCTTTTGGTGACATCATCGTGGGTAAGAGTTTGCTTGATCGTGTTGACCACCTTCGTCCAGATGAAGTGATTGAGGTAAACGTTGACCGAGTGCACTTGGTGACCGCTCTTCGCAACTTGATCCATTCGTTTTTTGCCCCTTATCCCGGTCTTGCGGGTCCTTTGTTTACTGGTGCTATGGCGACGATTGCAGAGCGTTATCGTCATGGTCGTAGCGCGATGGACAGCATCTACAGTGGGGCTGGCGTTTTCTGGATTGTTGGCTTTATCGCACTGTTCGCGTTGCCGCTCATTACGCTGTTTAAACCGGTTTTGCCAATTGCGCTTTCCATCACGCTACTGATTACTGGTTACTTGTGTATTTCAGTCGGGGTTGAGCAGGTGCGCAATGCCACCCAAATGGGCGTTGCAGGTACGATGGGCGTGGTTCTCGCCGTCTACGGTGCTGGTTATGGTCTATTAGCTGGTGTGGCGCTGTACTTCTTAATTGAGTATCGCCGCAGAGATGCTGAGCCGATGGAGGTCGAAGAGCCGATAGAAGTGCTCGAAGACTGATAAACAAGGACTGTGTTCGCCCGACGCTGATCGGGCGCTAAGGAAGAAAAGCGATGAGTAAACATAATATCTATCATATTGGCTTAGAGAAAACGCCGGCTAACTATGAAAGCTTGAGCCCATTGAGCTTTTTAGAGCGCGCAGCCGCGGTTTACCCTACTTATACTGCGACCGTGCATGGTGACATTCATAAAACGTGGCGAGAAACCGAAGTTCGTTGCCGGAAACTTGCATCTGCTCTTCAAAAGCAAGGGATCGGAGAGGGGGATACGGTTTCAGTGATTGCTCCCAACCTACCAGAACTCTTTGAAATGCATTTTGGCGTGCCTATGTCTGGTGCGGTGTTAAATGCGATCAATACCCGATTGGATGCTGATGCGATTGCATTTATCTTTCAACATGCAGAAAGCAAAGTGGTGATTGTAGACAAAGAGTTTACAGAGGTGGTTAAGAAGGCGTTAAAGATGATCGCCCACCGTCCGCTAGTGATTGCCATTGATGACCCGCTCTACACGGAAGGCGAGCTGATCAGTGAGTTGACTTACGAAGAGTTTATTCTTGATGGTGACCCAGAGTTTCAATACTGGCCGCCAAGTGATGAGTGGCAGGCGATATCACTGAATTATACCTCAGGTACGACAGGCAACCCGAAAGGGGTGGTTTACCATCACCGTGGCGCACATTTAAACGCGGTCAGCAATATTATGTCGTGGGATATGGGGTCACACCCAGTCTACCTTTGGACGCTGCCAATGTTTCATTGTAATGGTTGGTGTTTTCCATGGACGATTGCCGCTTCGGCGGGGGTGAGTGTCAGTCTGCGCCATGTGCGCGCTGATGCGATATTTAACTCGATTAAGCAAAACCAAGTGACCCATTTTTGCGCAGCTCCGATTGTGCTCAATATGATGAACAATGCTGATGTGGATCTGAAGGCGGATATTCATCATCAAATCAAGGCAATGACAGCAGGCGCTGCGCCACCTGCTTCTGTGATAGAAGGGATGGAAGCTCTGGGTATCGAAGTGACTCATGTGTATGGATTAACAGAGACATTTGGGCCTTGTGTGGTGTGTGATTGGCAGCGTGACTGGGATGATCTCAACAATACTGAGCGGGCGCGTATGAAAGCGCGACAAGGTGTACGAGCGCCAATGCAAGGTCAGTTGATGGTAGCGAATCCAATTACCATGCAACCCGTAGCGAAGAACGGTGAGGAGATGGGGGAAATCTTCTTACGTGGCAATATTGTCATGAAAGGCTACCTAAAAAACCCGAGTACTTCTGATGAAGCGATGGCGGAAGGCTGGTTTCATACTGGTGACTTAGCGGTGTGGCATTCAGACAATTACATTGAAATCAAAGACCGTTCAAAAGACATCATCATTTCAGGTGGAGAAAACATCTCCAGCATTGAAATTGAAGATGTATTGTATCGCCACGAGTATGTGGAAGAAGTGGCGGTCATTGCCATGGCTGATGAAAAGTGGGGCGAAGTGCCTTGTGCCTTTGTGAAAACCAAAGATGATGTTGAGCTGACCCAACAAGAATTGATTGCGTTTTGTCGTAGCCAGATGGCGCACTTCAAAGTACCGAAAAAGTTCATCTTTACCGCGCTACCGAAAACCTCGACAGGGAAAGTACAGAAATACGTATTGCGAGGTCGAGTGAATGAGTAACCACCTGTAATCTAAATTTAGTGTCTGACTATAGTGCTTAAGGGCTATCCATTGTTGCTATTGGGTAGCTCTTTTTTACACCTCAAGTGATTGTGTTCACTCGCTTATTAAAACGTGGTGAACAAAAATTGCACATGATTTCTGTTTAATGTCAATTGTTGCTATTGAGAACTCTTATATATGAGACCACTTCTACGTGAGTCGAGTCACATATAAAACCATTTGTTGCCGATATATCTAATTGCTAATTCAATCATTTATAGAAATACGTTAGCTTACACTGGGCTTTGCCCTTAGCTAAAAATAGAACCGAAATATCATCAGGTAGGTATCAATAAGTATGTCAGTTGCAGAAATAGAAGATCAACGCACTGTTCGTGAACTTCAAGCTATCTTTAAAAAGGAATACGACAAGAAAGTTAACTCTGAAAAACGTATTTCTGAATGTGACCAAGGCTTCCAAAACCTTAGAACTCACAGCCAATCCGCATTGAACTATGCACAAAAATTTAAATCTTCAAAGTTGAATGAGCAAATTAATTCTATTAAGAGCTCAGGTCAGCATCCACAATCGTTAGATGATCCTAAGTTGATTGAGCTTAAGCAATCTTTGAACTCGCTGTTTGAACATTGTGACACCATCAACCCGCGTGGATTTACCGTCTCTAGCTTAGAGAAAATTGCCGATCATCCAAAAAGTGTACTGTTAAAAGATGAGCAGTTCGCCCAACTGACAAAAGACGAGCAACGTGTCGCTCAGCAGTTCGAAGAAGTGGCTGAGCCGATTAAAAATGCGCACCTGCAACGTGTGGTACTTGGACAACAGATCGAGACCGAAAAGCAAAGAGTGCTGAAGAAACGTCGTTTTGTGCGAAACAGCATTATCGTCCTGCTGCTTGCAGCGGGCGGATTCGCTATGGCGCTAAAAGAAAATGACCCGCAACTTTTTGAACAATATCTAAATATTGTCAAAGGCATGATCAACTAAGCACACGTGTAACTCGATATGAATAAATTAATCCAAAACCTAACCAGCAGCAAAATCAAACATACTTTTGATCAAGCTGATTTATACCCAAAAATCGAAAGCAACATCGATGAACATGCCCAAGTACAAAGTGCGTTACTAAGCCGTGCTGAGCAGGTGTTGAGTGACGAAATTGATTCGCAAAAACAGCAGTTGGAAGACGCAAAGCAGACGATTAAACAAGCCGTTTCATGGCTGTCAGAGGTCGATGCGCCAGAACTGAAAAATCAAACATGGCCAGAATTCCCTTTTAATACCCAATATATTCCTAACGAGCTAGTGATTGGTTTTCAGAAGTTATCTATTGATAACCAAACCTTCAAGCTGCCTGTCACTGTGCCATTTATGTCGGGTGATGATACTTATTACTACCCAGCAGATGCAGACAGCTTAGAGTGGACGCAAGACGCTCTACACACCATCATTATGCGTCTGAGCGTAATGTTACCTTATGGTGCGCAGTTCTGTTTGCTTGATCCGGCGAAAATGGGTGAGAACTTCCCTTATATCAAACAACTGCCGTTTAAGCGTCCGTTAACCAATGATATTTCGCGTACTTTGGAAGAAGTATTAGACGATATCAAACGTATCAAGCAAAACTACCTGGATAACCGTACGCGTCGTTTAATTAATGTTGATCCAGAAATCCGTGGTAACGAGAAGTTTGAATTTATTGTCGCTTCTAACTTCCCGAAAGGTTACGACCGTCGTTCTATCGAACTGTTGGCGCAAATCGCCAATACAGGTTCTGTTGCGGGCAAATATGTGATCTTGCAACATAACCAAGATCTTGAGCTGCCAAATGGCGCTTCAATGGAATGGTTCGAGTCACTGAAAAACATCCGCTCAGGGGACAATCATATTACGGCGATCCCTGAGCTTGAAACCTACATGATTGGTTCTGAAGCGATCTGTGATGAGACCATCAACACTATTTTAGATTGTGTCGCCAAAGCGAAACCGAAAGAGAACAAGCTTGAGTTCACGGATGTAACTGACACCAACCCAGAAAACTGGTGGAAAGGTGATACAGGCCATGAAATCCGTGTTGCGGTTGGTGGTACTGGTGCTAAGAAAGATGATCTTGAACTGTGGTTTGGTGAAAGTAATGGTCGCCAAATCTGTGCGCACGGTATGTTGGGTGCGATGACAGGTGCTGGTAAATCAAATCTTTACCATGCCTTTATTATGGGTCTGGCATGTCGCTACAGCCCTGACGAACTGCAACTGTATCTTATTGACGGCAAACAAGGCGTTGAATTTAAGTGCTACCCAACGCTACCCCACGCGAAAGTGGTCTCATTGAACACATCACCAGATTTGTCGCGTAGTGTGTTAGGTGAGCTGGTGGAAGAGATGATCCGCCGTAACGAAATGTTCAAACGCGAAGGTTTCGAAAACCTGCGAGATTACCGCAAAGAGACTCAAAAGCCGCTACCGCGTATCCTTTTGGTTGTGGATGAGTACCAAACTCTGTTTGAAGATGACCGTGATGGTCTAGGTTCTGACCTAATGGAAAAACTGGCTACACAAGGTCGTAGTGCTGGTATCCATATGTTGGTCGGTTCACAGCGCTTTGGTGCTTCAGGCATGCAAAACCAGCAGAGTATCTTCGGTAACATTCACTTGCGTATCGGTATGCAGATGAGTGAAGCGGACGTCACGGCACTGCAAGAGTTTGGGCCAAACGGCAAACGTCTTCTACGTGCGTGTAAAGAAGCGGGCCAAGTGGTAATCAATGACTCTGCGGCGAATGATGATAAAAACCGTGCAGGCCGAGTAACTTATCTATCAGATAAGCTACGTCTTGACTTGATCAAGCAACTTGCTGAGAAATGGCAACATAAGCAAGGTCTTGCGAATCTGCATCACTCAATTTTGCTTGATGGGTCAGGCCAACCAAACTTAAGCGAAAACCCTCAGTTAGAGCAGCTATTTAGTACCTACTCAGCGCACCCTTCTCAACAAGAGTGGGTGGAGTTTGCTAACTTACCTGAGCATCAACAAGGCTTGGGTGAGAAAGAGTGGTATCCAGTTGAGAAACCAGCCAACTTCTGGTTGGGACGTGAAATGAACATTCATGGACAAGCGAACGTTGTTGTCCGTCGTCGTACCAATGAACATCTGCTGTTTGTTGGTGAGTCAAATGAGGCGCGCTCAGGTATGCTGAGCTACTGGTTGGGACAACTGCCGATTAACCATGCTGCGGGTGAGTACCAATTGTACTTACTAGAGCGTGCAATCAAAGGTTCTCCATGGCATGGCATTATGAGCCGAGCGATCGATACTTGTGGTTTAACCGACGTACATTACCGCGAGAGTGTCAGTGAGTTTGCCAGCGACTTAGACCACGTTAAGGCGGAGTTTGAGCGTCGTAAATCAATGGATGAAGAGCAAATGCTGGCTCAACCAACCATCTACATTGTGGTGAATGAAGCGCAACGTGCGACAGAGCTTCAGCAGCAAGCAGGCCGTTACGGCGTGAAAGAGCATGGCGAGTTAGGTGCGGTCATTTCAGAGTTGCTAGAGCAAGGTGCAGAGTATGGCATTCATATTGTGATGAGCTTTGACAATGTTCGTGCGGTGACGAAAGTGTTCGATCGCCGTGATATCGACTTGTTCAAACACAAAGTGGTGTTGCAAATGTCAGAAGATGACAGTTTCTGCGTGATCAAGTCACGTCATGCGGCACTGCTACAGCAAACAACTCGCGTACCGGTTTACGCGCTGTATGCCAACGCATCGCAAAACTACCCAGTCAAGTTCAAACCATACTGCTACCGCGATGTAGAAGATCATGAGAAAGAGCTTGAGCAGTTAAACAACTACCTGCAGTCATGGAGCCACTAACGTGTCATTAAACGATGTAGAGCAAAACCTACAGCAGTTTGTGACGCAATTGGACAGCTTTTCTGAAGCTGTCCGTCAGTGCCAGCGAGAGTTACTCGATCCAGTAGATGAGGTGACCGCAGTGTTGCCTCATACTAAAGCGAATACATATCGAACGCTTTCGACTGAGCTAGATAGTGTTGCATCCAAACTGACACACAGTCTCGCTCCGGGATTGCAATCGGGGTTGGAATATCGCCTGCATGTGCTGAGGACTTATCTCTATGAATAATCATCAGCTAACCGCGCTTGAAACGCTAGAACAGCGCTCGCAACGCAATTTAAAAAACTTAGAGCAAGCGTACCATGAACTGCATGTCGCTTGGGTTGTGTTGAAAGAGAGTTATGAAGGGCAAGGCGCAGAAGAAGCCGATATGCAGTTTCAAGTTCTGGCAGGGCAAGTTACCGAATATCAGCATGTGCTTGAGAAATTGATGATGCAATGTTCTCAAGAGATCGCTGAGCTGAAAGAAAGAGGAGAGGCGCATGCAACCTAGATGGTTAATTGCACAGCTTGAAGAATTTTCTTTCTTGTCGCAGTCTCAAAGTGCGCTGAGTGATGAAGTACGAAAAGTACTGGGTTTGACTGAAAGCCACGGGGCTGAGCATACCAATCGCCTTGATAATGATGTTCATCGATTTACTGCGCTTTATGAGCAATTGATGGATGAGCAAAGAGACCGTTGGGATAGCCATGAGCGAAGATATCAGCAGACTGTACGCACTCTTGATGAGCGAGATCAGGAGTTAACACAGGCGCAATCAGAGCTAGAAGAGACGAAAAATCATCAGGATTTTTGGCAAAACCAACTGACTCGTGCCCGCAATTGGAAGTCGCGTGCGCGAACTCGGCTTGATAGTGCAGAGCGAGAACTAAGATCGGCGGAGCAACGTACCTTGAGTGCTGAGCAAGACTATCGTTCTGCGAAGGCCAATTATGACTACGCAAGTTCGCAGACGATTCGAGTTTATGTCGGCAAAGATAGTCGCGGCAACGCACAGTACGAGTATCGTCCTAATCCTGCCACAGCCGAGCGTCATGCGATGAATGCCGCGCATGGTCGTTTGCAAACTGCGCGAGAAGAAGAGCGTCGGGCAAAATCGGAATATAAAGCGGCTCGCAATGAGTACAAAGAGGCTTGTGATCAAGTGAATGGGAGTATGTCTGCGGTGTCCGATATGGAAGTGGCAACCAAGCATTCTTACTCAGCACTTTCGAGTGCGGAAGATGCCAAAACCAATACACTTAATGCCAAATATAGCTTGGATGAAGAACGTCGAATTTTAGAGCAAATGGACGACACTCTAAAAAGTATTGAAAGCTGCGTAAACAGCCAACAAAACTGTCAACGTGAACTTCATCAACATAACTCCATGGCACTAACGACTTTACGTAACAACGAGCAAATTCAAGAAGATTTGGTCTATGAAATCTATAAGATTCGTTATGCACTTGAGAACAAAGCGAATTTGCTAGCCGCATTTGATGCGCCCGTGTTTTTAGGATAATCATGCAACCAACATTTGATACAGCTTTCTATCAGCGCAATCACATGGATTTGGAAGATGAGTTGATGAAGTTAGCCTTAGCGGTACAAAACTTCAAAGAACAGTCCCAAAACCTATCAGCGATTTGGTCAGATGATGCAGGGCGGAGGATCAGACAAATCCATTTGCTGCCTTTAGTTGAGCAATATGGACAGTTTGAAGGCACCGCCAAGCAATATCTTCAATCAAGTGAAGAGCGCCTGAAAAGCTTTTACGAAATGAAGCGATTAATCAGCGAGTACGCCGGTTTTCATTCCAGCTTGGAAGAGAAAGAAGAAGACACTCTAAGACAAAATGATGAGTATCGAAGGGTGACCGCGATTAGTGAAAATCAGCGCGATAAAGGGCTTGAGTTCTCTGCTAAGAGTGAACAGTTCAACCGCCTAGCGAGAAGCCATGTAACGCCGATTTAACGTTAAATAAGAGTAAGAAGCCAGCGAGAGATTCCTCCGCTGGCTTTTTTATCTCATTTCACTCATTTTTTAGTTAGCGCGATTGTTATTGACCAACACTCTCGACCAGAGAGGGTTTAATCAAACGTTATATCTCGAAGAAAGAGCGCAATATCTGGGAAAAATATCAGCAGTGTCGCGGACAGCAATAAGATTGCGATAAACGGGCCCGTTCCGCGAATAACTTGCCAGTAAGGCTTTCTGAAAATGGCGATAGCAGTAAAGATATCGCAGCCGAAAGGCGGGGTTGCTGACCCAATGGCGACTTGCAAGGTGATCACGATACCCACATGAACTGGGTCGAGATTAGTTGCTTCGATCGCTGGGGCAAAAATAGGCGTCAGTACCAGTATGACCACGATGGGGTCGACAAACATACACGCGACAAAAAAAGCAATGGATATCGCCGTCAATACGCCCAAAGGTCCAATCTCACTGATCCCTACCGCATCAAGAATCGTTTGTGGTATTTGTGCAAAAGAGATAATCCATGAGAAACCGTTCCCGACACCGACCAATATAAATACCACGGCGGTAATAAGCCCAGTTGAACGAGCAATGGTAAAGAGATCATGTTTGGTGAGCGAACGGAAAATAACAAACTCAAGTAACAGTGCGTAGAGCACGCATACGGCGGCCGCTTCGGTTGGGCTAAACACACCACCATAAATGCCACCCACGATGATAACGGGGAACATTAAAGGCCATAGAGCACGACGTGTCGCATGAAAACGTTCACGCCAACTTGCTTTAGGTTCAGTTGGAACGTTAGTCACGGTTGCGTAGTAAAGGCAGTAAAGAGAAAAAAGGAATAAGATCAATAAGCCCGGTCCAATGCCGGCGATAAACAACTCAGCAATTGAGGTTTCAGAGATAACGCCGTAGATAATCATTCCAATGCTAGGGGGAATCAAAAAGGCGATATCACTGGCGTTGATAATTAGCGCCAGAGAAAACGAGTCGCTATAGCCTGCGCGCAGTAGTTTGGGTCTTAGGGCTGAACCGACCGCAACCACCGTAGCTTGGGTTGAGCCCGATACCGCACCGAACAACGTACATGAGGTGGCGGTGCTGATGGCTAAGCCTCCTTTTACGTGTCCAATAAAGGCCATAACCATATCAATCAGTCGGGCTGCTGATTGTCCTCGGGTCATAATATCTGCGGCTAAGATAAACATCGGTACTGCAATCAATGATGCAGGGCGAATGCCGCCAAGTAATTGTTGGATAAAGGTGTCCATTTGACCAACCCCACCAAAGGTCATGTAAAACCCAGTGAGTGCGGCGGTTATTAGGGGAATCATCATTGGAAAGCCAAGCACCAGCAAGGCAAGCATGATCATAATTAAACTGAGAGCCATAAAATCGTTGCCCGTTAAACGTCTTTCTCTGTTTTGGTGTATTCATCAGGGACACCGGCAGAGAGATAAACTTTAGAAGAGGTGATGTTTTTAAACAGAGTCAGTGCGTATTGAATACCGGTGATCAGAAAGCCGAGCGGAACCCAGATGTAAATCCACCAAATTTGGATACCAAGGGCAGGGAGGATTCGTCCTCGTTGGTAAATAGAGGCAATGTATTCACAAGCAAAGTAGGCCAGTGCGAACATGACCAACGCGGTGAAAAAGCAGATCACCGTCATTAACAATTTGCGGGTTTTAAATGGTAAAGCATCATAGATTGCCGACATTCTAATATGACGCCCGTAACGTGCCGCATAACCAATACCTGAAAAGGTAATCAACACGATAAGAATGCGGTTGATTTCACCTGAAAAAAACAATCCTTCACCAAAAACAAAACGAGCCACCACATTGACGCAAGTGTTGAGTGCCATTAAAAGCACGCCTGCCGCCAATAAAAATGACTCGAGTTTACAAATGGTATTGTCCAATCGCCCGAGCAAACCGGGAAGGGTCGAGCGATAAGTCAGTGCTTCTGCATCAGTCATGATGAACTTCCATAGCAAAGACAGGCACTCCGCAGAGTGCCTAATAGAAAAGTGATTATTTGGTTACCGCTTCAAGATCTTGTTTGAATTGGTTGAGTAGTTGCTTGCCGCTTTCACCGGTCATTTCGTAGAACGTTGCCTCAACTTTAGGGGCGCGAGCTTTAAATTGAGCGATTTGGTCATCGGTTAAACGAGTCACCGTCACCTTGCTGCTGGCTTTTTGGATTTTTTCGAGCGACTTTTCAGCTAAACCGCGAATGTGTTTGACGGTTTCGTTAAATGCGTAGTCCGCAGCGTCGCGAACCATCTTTTTGTCTTCGTCAGAAAGCTTATCAAAGAAGGCTTTGTTTGCCATTGAGGCGGTAGTAAACCAACCATGATTGGTGAACACCAAGTTTGGAGAAACTTCGTATAAACCACCTGATTCTATCCAGAAGATGGGGTTTTCTTGCCCTTGAATCATGTTGGTTTGCAGTGCGCCGTAGACTTCACCCCAAGGTAATGGTGTTGGTGTTGCACCGAACGCCTCATAAGTCGAAGAGAGTAGAGGGTTAGTCATCACACGGATTTTTTTGCCTTTTAGGTCTTCTGGCGAGCGGATGGGTTCATCAACCGTCATCACCATTTCACCTTCAGGATACATCTTCAACAGCTCAAGACCTTGCTCTTGGTAAAGCTTCGGAAAGTTCTCATTAACCGCCTTACTTTGACGGAAAAACTCGACTACCGTGTCCATATCAGTTGGCATTAGGTAAGGGATAAAGAATATCTGTGCTTCAGGGATAACCGAACCGGTAAAACCAGGCGACTGGTTTACAAACTGAAGAATACCCGCTTGTGCTTGCTCGAGAATGTCATCGGATTCTCCAAGTTCACCAAAACGATAGACCTGTAACGTATGCTCTGAGTTATCTTCAATATATTGCTTGAACTTAAGAGCGTACACATCTTGAACATCGCCTTTATATTCTTCGTGCGCATAGCGCCACGTATCAGCACTGGCTAGGGATGAAAAACAGAGTGAAGCCGCTACGCATGAAACAGCAGTCAATTGCTTAATATGGTGATAAATGGACATCATGTCCCTCCAACGTTGTCGTTTATTGCCATTACCCAGCGCCCTAAACTTGCGATTTTGCTTCTTTAACTTCAATGCAAAATGGTGTCGTCGTTGGGGCTAAATAATTCAAACTGGTCACGAATCAATAATTGGCTAACAAGGTTAAACGTTAGAGCTGTAAATAATAAGTAAGCGCTATGAGATAATGTTGGTGTTGTGATACGCACCCTATTTACCAATGAAACAGGTGGTGTAATCGAGGGTTGTACTGAGGTTGGACGATTTTAAATAACAGATTGAAGCAGCAATAATGCTAAAAAAGATTACAGTTGTAATTATTTTTTGAGCAGCTTGACGATGTTGAGAGCCAACGTGGTGTGATGCGCTTTAAGTGGGTGTGAACCACCCACTTAAAGCGGTGAGAGCAGCAGTTAGCCAGTCTCAGGCAAGGTGTTGTGACGAAATGTTTCTAAGAACTGACCAAAACCAACCGAGCCCGCCCAGAAATTGACTGCATGTTCAACGCCTTTACTAGTGTAAGTTGCACCTGAAATACCATCTACCGTGTAACCATCTTGGGTTGGAGAACTTTGTTGAATCACTCTTAGAGAGGGTTTCCCTTGTTTAAAGAGCGGTTGTTGATTGAACTGTTCAAGCCATAAATGGTTGTCAGTAATTTCAGCGCCTAAACCCTTAGTTTCACTGTGTCGATAAAACCCTAGTTGAGCAATTGTGTAGTTTGAAGTGTCCAGCGCGAGATACCCATATATCAGCCCATTTTTACCCTGAGCTTTAATAGGGATGACAATGCGTGAGACCCGATTTTGACTGTCAGTGACAGCATAGGCAGGGAGCTCGTTCTCTCTTTGTTTAATTTGAGCAGAATCTTCGTACTCGTAAAGAGTGCGCCAAGAGTCACTATCATAGTGAAAAGATTGCTCGACACTCATTTGCGAGGGGTGGTACTCGCCTGTTTCAAGGTTTACATCCAACACTTGAATACGCTGCTTAATGAGCTTGGACAATGATCCCTTAATATTGCCTAAGCCGGCAACTTCAATCAGGACCAAACGTTGATCTAATTGAGTGACTTGCTCACTGTTGCTTGATTTTACTGACCCTGAATCATCGCAACCAAACAAGTTAATCATGACCAACAAAATGACTATAAACTTAAACTTCATGGCGTTGGCTTACTTGAGCTTACGAGGTACAACTTGTGCGATAATTTTAAAATCCCCTTGATTTGTGTTGACAAGCATAGTGAGGTATTCGCCTACCTTTAAAGCACGTTTAGGGGCAAACATCATAAAGTGGTGTGTGTTAGGTGTCAGTGCGAGCTTTTTGTGTGCGGGAATAGTAATGCTCTTGACCATAAACATTTTACGTTTACCTGCCTCGTATTTTGTTCCATGTAGCATGGCCTTATCAAACTCATCTATCTTAAAACCGTTGATGATAAGCGCTTGATCTGAGTTATTGTGAATGGTCATTTTTGACCCTGTTCCTTTTGCCCCGTTAGCCAATTGAAAAATGACAGGGGATTCGATCTCGACTTTATCTTGGAGGTTCTGTGAAGCCCATGCGGAAGACATCATTGCAAAACATGTGATCACAAGAGTGAAGAAAGGGCGAGTTTTTATAACTAACATCTGCTTGATTCCTAAAAATTAAAGTTGAGAGATAACCTTGTCGAGATCCATACTCGCAGAGTAGCCAATATGCATATCTACCAGCTTACCCTCACGGTTAATAAGATAAGTCGTGGGGGTTACGCCCACAGAAAAACGTTCCTTGGTAATGCCTAATTGATCCTTAACCATTGGAAAAGAGAAGCCATACTTGTTGGCAAATGCATTGAGGTCGACGTCATAGTCGTCAATATTGATGGCTATGATGGCAACCTCATTGCTGCGTCGAGCGTAGATTTCTTGCCATTTATTCATCATTGCGATGCAGGCACCACAAGTTGATGACCAAAATTCAAGAACGATTTTTTTACCTTGGTAATCCTTGATACTTACCGTCTCTTGTGCAGCGTTCAGAGCTGCGATATCGGGACTTGCGTTCCCTAGTTGGGCTTTTTGGTCCTGACATCCACTTAATGCCAGCATCGAGAAAAGAACGACCACCAAACCGTACTTACGCCACATCTAACACCTCCTCACCGATATATTTACCGTGTTGGAGGCGAATGATTCTGTCGGTGAACTGACCTAAGCTAGGGTTGTGCGTCACCATAATGATGGTTCTATTTTGAGCGTGAAGTCGTTTGAAAATGTCGAGAACGATCTTTTCATTTTCTTCATCCAAGTTGCCTGTCGGTTCATCCGCAAAAATAATCGGGCTTTCATTAACGATGGCTCTGGCGATACAAACTCGTTGTTGTTCACCACCGGAGAGTTGGCTGGGCAAGTGCTCAAAACGGTGACCAAGGCCCACTTGTTCAAGCACTCGTTTCGCGGCTTCTTCGTCAGGCACACTGTGGTAGTGTTGCGCTAACATCACATTTTCTAATGCGGTTAGGTATGGAATAAGGTGAAACTGTTGGAATACCAGTCCGATTTTTTCCGCGCGAAAAGCTCGTCTTCCTTCTTCATCTAAACTACCTGCATCTTCTCCATCGAGGAAAATTTTGCCCGAAGTCGGATTATCCAAACAGCTAAGGATGTTCATTAGCGTGGTTTTTCCTGAGCCTGATGCGCCCATAATGGCAACAAATTCCCCTTTCTTGACCTCGATAGTGATGTCATCTAACGCATGAACTTGGTCAAAAACCTTATACAAGTTTTCTGTCTTGATTGCATAACCTGACATATTAATCTCCTTTAAGCACTTTAGCCGGATCGATTCGAATAGCTCTGATAGTTGGAAGAGTCGCGGCGACTAAAGCGGCTGCGAAAGAAAGTAAACTCGTAATCACGAGCACAGGGAGTCGTAAGTCAATCGTGGCATTGAATACCGATTGCCCAAGGAATTGAGCTAAAACATAGCCAATCACTAACCCAGCGATCACTGCGGCACAAGTTATCGCAATGGTTTCTAGAACGATTTGACGAGTAATTGATTGATTGGACGCACCGAGAGATTTTTGAAGAGCAAACTCATAGCGACGCTCGGAAATCATTGATGTCATGGTGGTGTTCACGCATAAGGTGGACAGCACTAGAATCACCAAAGCAACGATGCCCATCAGTAATTTGATTTTGTTAAGTACTTTCCCCTCTGATGCGGAGACTTTGCGGATAGGGCGAACGAGCAGGTCAGGGTGCTGTTGCTTCAAGATAGATTCAAATTGAGATACTTGACCTTTATCGTTGGTTAAACTGAACATAGCAAAGTTAATTTCATTGCCTTTGTTTAGCCATTTTTGTACGAATGGAAGGTTGACGATTAAGTAATTGTCCTCGTCTGCTCCTGACTCCACAATCCCTTTTATCTTGAAGGTATAGCGCTCATTCTTGTTGTATACCGTCAGGCTTGAGCCCACTTTGAGTTCGAGTTTCTCTGCCAGTTTTTTGCCGATCATGACATTGCGATCATCAAAAGAAACACCGACCCAACCACCTTCAACTTGCCAGTAAGGCACAAGTTTTTGCAATTGCGAGAAATCAATCCCCATCAGAACGATTTTTTCTAACTCGGCTTGTACCATGCCATATAAATATGGACTAGATGCGATCAAACTATCCTTTGGCGCTAGTGATTTGATCTGATTATATTGCTCGGTATCTAGATGAGTTGTCGCATCGGGACCGACAAAAAAGTTAGCGCCATAATTGCGCAGTTCATAGCTCATTTTCTGGTTGATATCGAAATATACGCCAGCCATTGCCGTGATAATGGCAGCGCCAACGGTGAGAGCCATAAAAACGACCAACACTCGTTGCGCGCGAAGTCGTAGCGAACGTGAAACTAGAGTCAGTAACATTGAGGAATGTTTATTTGCGGCCATACAGCACCTCAATTGGATAGAGAGAAGCGATTTTTCGGGAAGGGAAGTAGGTCCCGAGTACGGTGATTAAGGTGGAAACAAACAGCACGACAGGCACAATGATCCAATCAAAAGAGATCGATGAGCCAAACAGGGCATAGCCAACGACTTTCGACAACCCCCAGCCAGCCAGACAGCCGAGCAAGCCTCCCAATACCCCGCAAATCATCGATTCGGAATAGAACAAGGCATAAACTTGCCAGTTGTAAGCGCCGAGAGACTTCATTAAACCTATCTCTTTTGCGCGCTGTAAAATGGCGTTGGTCATCAACGAGGCAATCCCCATCGCAGAGGCGATGAGAGCCGCAAAGGTGACAACAAACAGTAAGCTCTGGATTTTTCGAATTACCGTGCCTTCCGATGCAGCAACCTGCCAAAGTGGTTTAACCATGGCATTGTTCATTGCACCTTCTAACTGGAAAGAAATGGAGGAAACAAAGGCAGTGCAGAACCATAGATCATATTCATCGGAGTCTAGCGACTCGAGATCTTCGCGCGCCTTCTTTGAAAGTGCATTTTCCGGCACGGTTAAGGCAGAAACCTTGACCGATTGGAGTCGTCCTTCTAATGCGAGTAAATCTTGAGCTAAATTGAGTGGCATTAATACGGCATTTTCATCCGTAGTGCCGTTTGCAAGAATGCCAGTCACGGTAAGGGAAGTTTGGCGTTGGTCGACGCCTTGCAACTGCAACTTATCACCAATTTTAAGCTTCAGTTTTTGCGCCAGTGATTGCCCAACTAACGCCTGCGCACGTTCATCATCGGGCCATTGACCTGTAACATGCCAATAAGTTGAGATGGTTTTATTCCCGGTTTTATACTCACCATCATCCGATACGGGTAAGTTTTTATCGAAGAAGGTGCCAATAATATTGATGGTTTGATTGGCATCGATTGCTTTGACTTGTCCACGTACAAAAGGGGCAAACCCGATGATGTTGTTGCGCCAGAAAATATCCATAATGTTTGGAAGTTCGCTTTCTGCAAGCAGGTCTTCTTTATCCAATTTGTTGATGTTTTTGGCTAAAATATCAGGGAGTTTGACCTGTCCTTCTGGCGATATTTCAATGTTTGCGCCATAGCTTTTCATTTCCATCGACATCTTGTTACCAATATTGATAGAAATAGCCAACAATGCCGAGATCAAACTTGCGGCTAGAAAAACCGTCACAATCGCGAGCAGTTTGCGATTAGTATCATGACGCCATGATTGACGTAGCATTCTAATTAACATCATTACTCTCCTAATGGATTTAGCGGTTCGACATCCGCGTATTTCCATGGGTCATCACGGAAAGCGTCATAGGATTGTTCCGAGGTAAAGAAGTAAGTTTTACCTGAGAACAAATAACTATGTTCAGCATCCATATTGCTGATTTGCTTACCATTGACGGGATCCGTCGCCATCACTTCCACCACATCACTGAAGTACTTCAAACCGCTTTCCAAGGTGGCTTTAGTGATTAAAATCTCTTGGTTTGCAATGTCCCATTTAGGAATTGGAATTGGGTTACAGCCGCCAGGCTTACCAATGGATGGAATAAAAATATGTACACCACACGCTAAGCAGACGACTTGATCGCCAACTTGCGCATAACCCGCGTCGCCACATAGCATGCAGGAATCGAACACCACGCCAAATTTCTGCTCACCAGCAAAGCGGTCAATGATAAAAAAGCGTACCACTTTTCCATCACTTGCAATCCATTCAAAACGGTGCAGCTTGCCATCAACTAATTGTTCCGTAATTGGAATATGGACGGCTTGATCTGCGGCGATTTCTATTCGTTGTGCTTCTGAGCGACGAATCGGTTGTGAGGCGACTAAGTCCCAAAATAGAAGGGCAACCAGCACGGTTGCGATGGTTGCAATATTGAAGCGAACTTTTCGCTGTGCCGCATTGAGTGCCGCTTGGTGTTTTCTTCGCTCAATGGCTGACTGCGCCAATTGAACTTGACGTTTTAGTGGTCGCACTTGTGTGGTGAAAAACTTGATCAGGCAAAGAGATGCGAGCGCAAGTACCACATACGAGAGTAACCAAGAGAAATTCGTCACCTTGGATACGTAGGATAAGAGCCCTTTATCTAGCCCTAAAATTCCAAGCTTCATACAAGCAAGAATAATCTCGCCTGATAGAGGTAATCCCGCAAGTAGTAGCAGTAAAACACTCAGTGCCGCGCGGGCTTTGTGGTTTAGCGTGCTGGTGTTGATGGTTGCTGAAATTTTAGTTAGCGCAATTAAGAGGAAGCCAAGCACAATCGAACAAGAGTTTAGAATTAACTCAGTGTTGATTACGTTGGTTGTACTTAACATCGTGAGCTTTGCTTCTTTCGCCCACAGGAAGCCGCAAAGAAACACGGTTAAGCTTTGCAGTATGACAAGGACAATCGCGGGTAATCGCCATATCACGCTAGTTAGAACCGAGAAGACCAATACACCGAGGTAAACACTATTGATGACTAGAACGTTTACCTGACTAAATGGCAGTAAATAAAATAGCGTTGTTCCAGCAAAAGCTGCGAGTAAAAACCACCAAATTTGATGTTTATACAAGGAGGTTGTTTGACCCGCCCACAGCACACCAAATAATAGGGCAGGGAGTAGAAAAACAAGTAAGACGTGAGAGAGATAGAAGCTCATATTTATCAATGACCATTCATACACAATGCATCAGATAATGGTTTTACCCTATGCAGAAATAGAACAACCAGACCACAATAAGTGGCCTGGTTTTTTAGTAAACCAAGTGGGTTACTTGATGCCGACGTACTTAAATTCGTATTGGGCATCGAATGGTTTAAACCAGCGACCAACACCGGTTTCTTCATCGGTATGGCGAAGTAAACCAGCTTTTGATGGTGGGTCGATGTGGAAAGTTAGCTTGTAGTTACCTACACCGAGCATATTGATGTTCGAACCATAGTGAGGACCATCTGCTGCCACCATTGGCATGAAAGTACCTTCTTGTGTTTTGCCTGTATCAAGGTTCTTTAGGGTGTAGTTGATAGTTAGATATGGAATCCACTCACCGGCACCAAAGCCATTCTTGTTACCCGCAATAGCATGGATATCAGCTTCTAAGTGAACTTCAGATTTTGACGCAGCGCGCATCATACCCTGAGGTTCCATTGTGACTGGCTTAAGGTAAACCGCAGCGATTTCCATACCATTCATTTCTACTGGTTCACCAGCAGGGTATTCGACGAAAGGTAGGTCGTTTGCCATAGCAACACCAGACAGAGCTGAGAGAGCCACTGCGGTCGCGATGATTTTCTTGTTAAACATAGTAATGTCCTTTACTTGTTTGATTTTTATGGGGTAGTTTCATGTTTAAGACTTTGCTTGTTGGGCAAACTCTCGTTTATTTTTCACTTTCATAACAATGAGTGCGAAAACGGCAGCAACCACTAGTGCTAATTGAGGCACGATGGTTTCTAAGTAGGGATAAATCCCTAAAGGTGCAAATTCTGGTGCGTTAGCAATGAGAGTCGGTTGGAATAGCTTGCCTTCGATCAGTTCTAACACGCCTTTACCAGCGAACACGAAGGCCATTAGGTACATGAACGCACCGGTAAATATAAAGAACGGTTTGAGTGGGAGCTTGACCACGCTGTAACGCATGACGAAAAAGATCACGGTAAGAACCAACACACCGAGGGCAAAACCAGCAATAAGGGCTGTCATAGTTTGTGTGTTTGCATCTGCAGCCAGAGCGAAGTAGAACAATACTGTCTCTGCGCCTTCACGGTACACCGCGAGGAAGCTAGCAAGCCATAAACCAAACAAAGAGCCAGTGGTAATGGATGCGGCTAGCTTATTCTCTAAGTAGCGTTTCCATTGAGCAGCTTCGACCTTAGACAATAACCAGTAGCTCATTGAGAAGAGAATGGCGACGGCGATTAACATGGTGAAACCTTCAAGTAGCTCTCTGCTCGCTCCTGAGTTTTCGAACAACCATTGGAACAGTACTGCAGTGATTGCACTCGCAATAAGACCAACCACAACAGAATTCTTAACCACATGCAGCTTATTTGAAGCGTCATTTTTGATTAAGTAGGCGGTGATAGCGGCGACAATCAGCAGAGCTTCCAAGCCTTCACGGAAAATAATCGTGAAACTTGCGATAAGCATTGCCCACCAACCCAAGCTACCTTCAGAGAGATTGTCTGCCGCATCCATCAAACTGATTTTGAGTTTTTGCACCTGCTGATCGATGTCAGATTGAGCTTGGTTAGCTTTAAGCATGCTCACAATTCGAGTGAAATAGCCTTCAAGCTCGGACTTAAGTGCGCTGTCTCGAGAGCCTACCGCATTTTCCATTCCTGACGCTTCAAAGTGGTCAAAATAGGCATCCTGTACGGCGAGAATTGCTTGTGCTTTATCACCTGCGTTGTAAAGACTTATCGCCTCATTGATTGCACTCATTATGTCGCTAACGACAGGTTTCCAATCTCTTGCTGCAACTTCTTGTTCGTTGCTGTTAGCTGAATTTGATATTTGGAAATCACGAGTCGCAGGAAGACCGGGTAGTTCGTCTTTTAAGCCTTGAACCAATGTTGATAACTCATAGCCAAAGCGAATTAAGTTTTGCTGGCTGTAGTCCAGCTTAGTGATCTTCGCAATGGATCGAAATCCTGCGTTGTACTGAGCAGAGCGTTCAGAAGAGCGGTTCAAACGGATGGCGATTTCTAACTCGGTATTTTTATAGCCCTTAAATTGCGCTTGTTGAACAAGATCAAATGCCAGTTGTTGCTTCTCGCTTGCTTTTGATGGTTGTTCTCCGGACTCACGATATTCAACTAATGCTTGGTTAAGGAGTGTGTCGATGGTAGTAACGGCATCTCGCCAAAATGGCAAAATGTCATCAGCATGGAGGTTGGTATTTTCAGCGGTTAGTTTATGCCCTGACGCTAAGATTTCTGGTAAGCCGGCTATCTCTTGTTTTAGCCAATCTATTTCTGCGTTCACATCACTGGTAGGTTTACCAGCAACGATCATTTTACGAATCTCACCAAACTTAGCTTCAAGCTGATAAGCGTACTGTTGTGAATAGTTAATGCGCACAGGGCCTTCAAGGCTTTCAAAAACCTCGAAATAAGCCATTTGAACGGTTGTTTTTGCTTGAGTCTTATCGCCTTGTTCATAGAGGTGTGCGGTTTTGTCTAAACGACTAGAGATATCTTGAACAGCAGCATCATAGTCAATCGCCCACGCGCTAAGCGAGAATATACCTGCCAAGAGAAGTACAAATATTGATGATAGTTTACGGATCATTTCAACCCACTTAGGAAATAAAAATCACTCTCAAATGTTATTGATAATTATTGTTATCACCATTAAGAAATCAATTGTTACATTTAAACCGTTGAAATAGTGTGTGATTTGTGGGTGGGTGCTGTTTTCGATAACATTTTGAAATAAAAAGGATTGTGGCGGAGAGAGTTTGATATTTAATGGTATTTGGGATCATAGTTCCCAGTTTTAAATGCAACTAATCACCTAATTTAGAAAGAAATTATGCGGCAAATAAAGAGTGGGGTGGGGTTTAGAATACTGAGATGTTGTGACAGAAATCGCGATTAGTTTGAGACAGTTACTCAAATAATCAATCAATTAATAGTGAGTTGAATGGCTGCTTGGGCAACTTTTGCCACATGAGGAATCAATAGAGATTGTTGCGATATGATTTGTTCAATCGTCATCCATTGGCAGTCTATGGCATCATCTGCCGCCATAGCATGGCCTGATACATAGCGGCAAAGTACCGCCAATAATACAAAGTGGTGATGTTTCCCTTGGGCATCAAACTCATTTACTTCAATGACATCAAAGGTTTTTTCTGCAATGGCCGTTACTTGGGTCTCTTCTAACAGTTCGCGACAGGCAGCCTCGTGAAGTGGCTCTCCAGCATTGACCGACCCACCTGGGAATCCCCAACCAAATTTTTGTGGCTCATTAGCGCGTTGAACCAGTAATAACTCGTTGCCTCGGTAAGTAACAGCAATGACGGCAACTCGTGGCAGGCTTAAATTTGGCTTGGTTGTTTCCATTGTCATTATTCCTAAGGCTTTAAACGCAGGCTAGCGAGTGTATATTGACCAGTCAGCTTAAGCAACTGACTGAGATTCAATCATAAACGCTATTGAACTCTCGTTGACATAAGTAGTCGTAAACTAGGTATGTGGGTTACTAGAGATTTGGGGACAGTTGGGTGAGAAAATTATTTTGGTGGAATCTGAATGATCAAGAAAAGGCGCGGCGCTCTTTTATATTAGTGCCGGTGTTTGGTGTTATTGCCTATTTTGGCCTTTATGATTTGGCTTATACACCATTTCGTTTTCTTGGTGCGTTCTTGATCGCTTTGCTCATGTTGTTGCAAGGGCTTTACTATCAGCACAAAGTGAAAAAACGCGCTGGTGGAGCGAAGCCATAATATCTGGCTAAGCGATGAGCAGAGCCAGATACTGATTGGACAACATGCACTATAAGCAACGAGTTCTCGTCTCAATCATTGGCGTAGCCTTACGCTTGCTCAGAAAATCTCGCATGGAAAGGCGATAGCTCATCGCCTTCTACGGTTAATGGGTGATACAAAGCTGGCCTGCGGCCTCGAATCCAACGTCGCCCAGTACACATATCCAGTAATTCGGCTTTTAAGTCAGCCACAATCATATCGTCATCAATGCTGTCTGTTT
Organism: Vibrio panuliri; assembly: GCF_009938205.1. Taxonomy (NCBI): domain Bacteria; kingdom Pseudomonadati; phylum Pseudomonadota; class Gammaproteobacteria; order Vibrionales; family Vibrionaceae; genus Vibrio; species Vibrio panuliri. The sequence goes on from NZ_AP019654.1 coordinate 1,384,839, forward strand.
CGCTAATGATCTGCCCATAAGGGTCGAGTACCATTGCATTTCCCGTTCTAACTTCATCCATGTCTACGCCGATGCCGTTGCTGAAAATGACAAACATGCCGTTGTCGTGAGCACGAGCGGGCAACCAACGCATAAGCCACTGTCGTCCTTTAGGACCTTGCATTTCTGCGCGGATCGTTTCTTGGTCTTGGTGGCGATTATGCCAAAGCTGGGTATCGATGAGCCCCATTGCGTGAGGGCTACGAGAATGACACCCGCCAGTTTGATGAGGCGCGATGAGAATGTCTGCTCCTTTTAACGCGGTGATTCTAACGTTCTCTACTAAGTTATTGTCCCAGCAGATAAGTATGCCAACTCGACACCCGTGAGGGGTATCAAATACGGTGTACTCTGAGCCGCTTTCCATATATTGACTAACAAAAGTGTGTAGCTTCCTATGTTTAGCCAGTTGCCCATTTGGCATCGCCATTACATAGCTATTATACAGTTTGCCTGCATCATCGATTTCAATTAATCCTGCGCCAATACTGATGTTATGTTTAGCGGATAGTGCGATTAATCTTTGGCAGCTTTCGCCCTCAGGAACTCGCTCCGCTAGCGCTCTGATTTGCGACTGATTGAGCTTAGAGACATGCCAATATCCGGTGATGCACATTTCAGGAAAGGCGATGATTTCGACTTGATTGTGAGCGGCTCGCTCTACGTATTGAGTAATGATGGATAAGTTATAGCTTTTGTCATTAGCACGGTGATTAAACTGCACTGATGCAACGCGTACGTCTTTCATCTTGATGTCCTTATATTCTCTTAGTTAGATGTCACCATTTTAAAAACTGTTTTTCATTCCGTATAATGAAGAATATTCCCACTTTAATGAGTAGCAGGAATGGAATTAGACCACTTGCGTACCTTCTGTCAGCTAGCTGAGGATGGTAACTATCGCGTTGCCGCCGATCACTTGAACATCACACAATCGGCTTTGACGAAGAAAATCCAACGGCTAGAGATGCATACCGGTGCGGCATTGTTTGAGCGGGGAAGACATGGAGCAAGGTTAACGCAGGCAGGGCAAACTTTACTCCCAGAGGCGCGACGCGTGGTGGCAAACTTCAACGCTTATCAAGCGCTCTCTGGCTTGGTTGCCGATGGAACAAAAGGGTTCTTAAATATAGGTTTTGGGATTTCCTCTTATCAACTGGCGCCACAATTCATTGCTCGGTTCAAAAACACGTTTCCCAATGTTCATATCACGCTCAATGATACGCCGTCACAACACCAACTTAAGGCGCTGTTAAGAGGTGAGCTGCAAATTAGCTTCAACCGATTACCAGTGAGCGAACCACTAAAGGGCATGGTATTAGCCAGTGATCACTTGGTGGTGGCGATTCATCGAAGCCGAAAGGTAGCAAAAAGTGATATTTGGCATGCGTTACAACATCACGATTATCTCAGGCTTACTCCGTCAAGAGGGTTGGGTTTGGCGCATCAAATAGATGCATTGTTACAAGAACATGGTCAGAGCCTGACTCCGGTACAAGAAGCGAATGACATTCATACCTTGTTGGCTCTTGTCTCTGCTGACTTGGGTTTTACTATTGTTCCTGCAAGCGTCAAACATATTGCCAACAGCAATGTTCGTTTTATTCCTTTGCAAGGGATGAACGCTAGATGGGATATTGGGTTAATCTGGAATGACCACATTGAAAGCCCAACCAAAGACCAATTTGTGCGTTTTATTGCAAGGTTGGAAGAGGGCAGTTAGTAGGGGGTAAGCTCGGAGAGTATGACAAAAGGGCGCTTGGTGATCACATTCAATAATGATTCGCGTATTCACGTTGCTGCCCCATTTCTTTTACTGAACAGCTTTCAGTCCATTCGAGTAATAAAGGTTTGCTCGTCACCCACAAAAGCGACAAAGCCGCCGTGATAGATAAATACCCGACCACGTCCCTCAACGAGACAGGCAAGTTGTGGGTTCAAATCTTCTTCGTTATTCGGACTTTGGAATGTACCAGTATCGGTGATGACGCCACTGAGTGGAGGCAAATACCCATAAGCGCGCTTGGCTTGATCAATCAGGCTCAGCTCGCTCGCAGCAGAGAAGTAAGAGGGGATAGCGCCAGCTTCTTCGACAAATAAAGGTTTCAGTTCTTCAAAAGCTGTAATCACCAGCCAGTCGATGTCGTTAACATGGTGGATAAACATAGAGTGTCTCGTTAATTCTGGTGCGGGGATGTTATCACTATCAAGGGAGAAGATAGTAGATATTTAGTTGCCAAAGGTGGTGATTCGGGGCCATTTCGTTGCATTCACAGGGATGACTTGAAATGCGTTTTGTTCACACAGTTCAGGTTGAGCGATGTAGCTAGGTTTTGCCCTATTATTAGACAGACCAAATACTCTAGCTAATTTAAGTCGCCAACTCTTATCTACTCTTCAACTGCATATCCATTCAGTCAACCTCGATTGATTTCTAACTAAAATTCATCAGACCATTTCTAAAGTCATAGAGGAGGTCAATTATGTGGACGAAGAAAGGTCATATAACTGGGCAGAAAAAAACTCTAAAGCATGAGGATATATGGCGAATTCGTACTCGACTTGAGATCGAGGAAAACATCATGGAACTCGCATCGCTGAATCTCGCCATAGATTGCAAGTTACGATCATGTGATTTACTTAGAATGAAAGTGAGAGACATATCTTCTGGTGGTGTCATTCAAGATCGTGTCCTCTATAGTCAAAGTAAGACGGGGCGAGAGGTGCAGTTTGAGATCACTTCCCGTACAGCACAATCGCTAGCACAGCGGATCATGAAAAGCCAAATTACCGCAGCAGATTACCTAATTCCAAGTTCCAGAAAACCGGATACCGCTATGAGCTATAGCCATTATCTGAAAATCATTCGTCGTTGGGCCGCGAAGCTTGGCTACGATCCGTATCTGTATGGTACTCACTCAATGCGCAGCATGAAAGCCACACTCATTTATTCACGGACAAAGAACATCCGTGCGGTTCAATTATTGCTCAGACACGTAAAACTCGACAATACCATTCGTTGGCGTTGAAATCGAAGACACATTAAACATATCTGAGAGTACCGATTCTTTAACTAGGTCATTCTTTTTTATCTTTTAAGGTGGGCTACTGAATTTACCGATTAAATTAGTTTTTAAACAATGGGTTATATTGAAAATATTGTCTAATTATGCCGTTTTTTTTCATGGTGCTATGCCGCATCTATTCCTTGAATGTACACGTTCAGTTATACTGCTGTTATTGTACGTAAGGAGGTTCAAATGACAGCAGTAGACCGCATTTGTCAAAAGATAAAGCGTTCAAGACGTTATGTGTTTGAACGCAAAGACTTTGATGGATTTGCAAGTTACGACCAAATAGGTCGGGCACTCAGGCAGCTTGTGCAGCAAGGGGAATTAATGAAGCTTGGTTATGGTTTGTATACCAAAGCAAGAATCAATAGTCTCACAGGTAAGCCTATGCCCACCAATCCAGGTGGCACCGATGCTCTTGTGCGAGAAATTCTTAAAATGAAAGGCGTTCATTTTGAGATGGATAGTCTATCGCTACAAAGTCTTTCAGGCACGAGTACCCAAATTCCATCTTCTATTCAGTATTCATGGGATCCAAAACAGTTTAATCGCAAACTGGTTGTCGGTAGCCGTGTGCTGAACTTACCTAGTTAGTATGAACACACTAAAACAACAATTCCTTGAGGTTTCCGATGCGCTTGAGCTTGGAAACCCAGCCATTATTGAAAAAGATTACTGGGTCGTTGCCTTACTAGCCGAACTAGCGAAAGTTTCTCCTGAGCATCATCAAATGGTGTTTTCTGGCGGCACGGCGTTGGCGAAATCAAACGTTAAAATTTTAAGAATGTCGGAAGATGTGGATATAAAACTCATCCCCAACCAAGCATTTGATGAACTGAGCCGTGCGAAAAAGAAAGCCGCGAGAAAGGCATGTGTTAACGAGATTGAACAGGCGATCACTCAGTCAGAGCTATTTACCGTTGAAGAGCGTTCTGTGCGAGATGAGTACCGCTACGTCGAGTTTGAACTTAAATACACGCAGCAGTTTAGCCAAGCACCCTGCCTTCGCCCCATTATCAAGTTAGAGTTAATCGAAACCATTCCATTATTGGATGTGGAGTCGCGCAGCATTCAATCACTGGTAGCAGAGTTGTACCAAAAACCACAAGAAATAAGTGCGTTTGATTGCGTCTCTATCCATGCCACATTGGTTGAAAAAATCATTTCGATGCTGCGTCGTACCATGTCGGTAAAACGCAATACGGAGCGAAGCGATGATGTTGCTTTAGTTCGCCACATCTACGATGTGCACTGTATAACAAAGCTCTCAATGCCTGAACTCAACTCGATTGTCGGTCTATTCAAAGCAGTATTGGCAGAAGATATTGCCCGCTTTGGCAATCAGCATGCGGAGTTTGTTGCCAACCCCAAACAAGAGCTACAACTTGGCCTCAAAGAGCTTGAGGAAAATGCAATATTCCGCCAACGTTTTCAAGAATTTGTCACGCCAATGGTGTTTAACACCGAACCCCATGATTTTGATACCTGCTTTGCCTCATTTAAACGCATTGCAGCATCGCTAATTGAAACCATTTAACACTATTTGAGAAGTAATAAATGCCAAATTCTCCAATCAACCAAGATGAAATTAACAAAGCCGTCTGGTCGGCGTGCGATACGTTCCGTGGCACCGTAGATCCATCCATCTACAAAGACTTCATCTTGACCATGCTGTTCTTAAAATACATCTCAGATGTACGTCAAGACAAAGTGGAAGAACTGACTAAACAGTTCGGTGACAACAAAGAGATGGTTGAAGCCATGCTTGCTAGCCAATCATTCAAAATTCCATCAGGTTCAACCTTCTGGGATTTGTATGATGTACGTAATACCGCAGGTAACGGTACTCGCATTGACCAAGCGCTGCACGCAATTGAAGAAGCCAACGGCACCAAGCTAAAAGGCGTGTTCCAAGACATCAGCTTTAACACCGATAAACTGGGTGATGAGAAACAAAAGAACGACATTCTACGCCACCTATTGGAAGACTTTGGTAAGCCAACCCTAAACCTACGTCCAAGCCGTGTTGGTTCGCTGGATGTGATTGGTAACGCTTATGAATACCTGATCAAACACTTTGCCGCAGGTAGCGGAAAATCGGCAGGTGAATTCTATACCCCACCAGAGGTATCGGATCTGCTTTCTATCATCCTAGAGCCACAACAAGGCGACAGCATTTGTGACCCAGCGTGTGGTTCAGGCTCACTGTTGATGAAGTGTGGTAAGCAAGTTCAAAAGAATTTTGGCGGCTCTAAGCAGTATGCCCTGTTTGGTCAGGAAGCGATTGGGTCAACATGGTCATTGGCGAAAATGAACATGTTCCTGCATGGCGAAGACAACCACCGCATTGAATGGGGCGATACCATTCGTAACCCTAAGCTGCAAGATGCTAATGGTGGCTTACTGCACTTTGACGTAGTAACCGCAAACCCGCCATTCTCGCTAGATAAATGGGGTCATGAAGATGCAGAAAGCGATCACTTTGGTCGTTTCCGCCGTGGCGTCCCACCTAAAACCAAAGGTGATTACGCATTTATCTCGCACATGATTGAAACTCTAAAACCTGCTACGCCAACAAGCAAGGGCGGTCGTATGGGCGTGGTTGTGCCTCACGGTGTGCTGTTCCGCGCATCTTCTGAGGGCAAAATCCGTCAACAACTGATTGAAGAAAACTTGTTAGATGCAGTGATCGGTTTGCCTGAAAAACTGTTCTTCGGCACGGGCATTCCAGCGGCAATCTTGATCTTTAAGAAAAAGAAAGACACCAACGATGTGATGTTCATTGATGCTTCGCGTGAGTTTAAGTCTGGCAAAAACCAAAACGTACTGACACAAGAGAACATCGACAAGATCGTGAAGACTTACCGTAGCGGCGACAACGTGGATAAGTACGCGTATGTGGCAACGCTCGATGAGATCCGTGAGAACGACTACAACCTGAATATCCCTCGTTACGTCGATACCTTTGAAGAAGAAGCGGAAATCGATTTGATGGCGGTGCGTAGTGAACGTTTGGCGCTGCAAACCGAGCTTGCCAATCTAGAAGCAGAAATGGCGGGCTACCTAGAGGAGTTGGGTTATGGTGCCTAATTCAATCTCAAAGCTTGATTTAGTACAGGCTCAAATATCTGAAATTCCTGAAGGTTGGCAACTTTGTAAGGTAAGTGAAGCTTTACGTATTCGCAATAACTTTAGAAAACCAATTAGCCAAGAAGTTCGTGAGACTATGAAGGGGCAATACCCTTACTATGGTCCAACTAAAATTCAAGATTATATTTCTGAATACGAACAAGATGGAATTTATGCGTTAATTGGAGAGGATGGCGATCATTTTTTGAAGTATGCCACAATGCCTCAAACGCAGTTTATATCTGGTAAATGTACTGTAAACAACCATGCTCATATTTTAGAAAGTTCAAGTATCTGTGACTCAGAGTGGTTCTTCAATTACTTTAAGCATAGGAATATAACCAACTTTCTATCAAGGCAAGGAGCTGGACGTTTTAAACTAAATAAAGCCACACTGGAAAAGCTACCATTGCTTGTTCCTCCACTCCCCGAACAACGCAAAATCGCCCAAATCCTTTCAACATGGGATAAGACAATTGCAACCACTGAAAAGCTGATTGATGCCAGCAAGCAGCAGAAAAAAGCGTTAATGCAGCAGTTGTTGACGGGTAAAAAGCGTTTGCTTGACCCTGAAACGGGTAGAGCGTTTGAGGGGGATTGGGAAGAGGTTAAGTTAGAAACTGCTGCAGGAAAAATATTTGGGGGAGGCACCCCCAGTAGAAGTGTTCCTGATTATTGGAATGGTTGTATACCATGGGTAACAGTTAAAGACCTTGTCTCATCTAAGATTCATGGAGCCAAAGAGCACATTAGTGAATTAGGGCTATCAAATAGTTCGGCAAATATTGTGCCTAAAGGTCACGTAATCATTGCGACTCGAATGGCCGTTGGTAAAGCAGTTGTAGCCACATGTAATGTGGCGATAAATCAAGATCTTAAAGCTATATCTCCTAGTGATGTTCTGGATTCTGTTTTTTTGCATTATTGGTTTATGTGGAAATCAGATCTTATTGAAGGTATGGGAACTGGTAGCACCGTTAAAGGTGTCCAAATTAGCAGTATCAAATCAATGGGAATTTTATTACCTGCTGTACCCGAACAAAGAAAAATTGCCTCGGCACTCACCGCCGCCGATAAAGAAATCGAGTTGTTAGTAGCCAAACTTACATACTTGAAGCAAGAGAAAAAAGCGTTGATGCAGCAGCTATTAACAGGCAAACGTCGCGTATCTCTGTCATCTTAGTGTCTGTCGCCCAGCGGTAAATGCTAAGAATACATTAACGTAGCTTTGGTTACGGCATAAAAATAACACTCTTTTGGGCTGCTAATGTGGCCCATTTTGTCATTCAGTTGGTGCCAGCATTGTCTGGTTAGGTTAGGTAACATTGACAAATTTACACCTCGGCAAAGTGAAATGGTTTGGTGGTCATAACAGTAAAACAGACCGCGAAAACGATTTTGGCTTCATTTCTATGGATAATGGAGAGAGCGCTTTTGTTCACAAATCATCACTAGAAAACTGCTCATCTCTAGAAGAGGGCGATTTGGTTCTATTTACCCAAGTTGCTGGAAAAAAGGGAATTCAAGCAGAAAGCGTAACGAGACTGTTTCCATTTAACGACGATATTCTTAATATTTTTGTTTTTAGTATCACTGATGAAGAGCTAAAGAAAGGCCGAGAGGGATCGATAGCCCCGCTATTGGCATACCTGATACAAGAGCCATCACTGCTCAATTTTAAAAATAATTCAGTGCTAAAGGATTGCTTAACAAGCTTATGTGAAAGTGAGTACGGAAATAAATTTATCTGCGCTCTCTCTTTGGAAAGCTCGCATAAACATACGATTGCGGAATTGATCTGTGATTGCAAAAATTGGAGTGTGCTTTTTGATATCGCAGGGTTTAGCAAGCTCGGTTTCTCCGACAGCATTGCCACTCTTGGTTACGCGCTTTTGTCACCCAACTATATAACGTCAAACCTTGCTACTCTTAGTGAGCATTTATTGGCGCTATCAGAAGTCGAACGTATCAATGCTTTAACACAGTTGAATAACGCCCTTTCATTAAGTGCGGTGTTGTACTTAATTTTTAGTGGTGCAGCACCACATCCTAAACATTGGGAGAAAGAGAAAGGGCAATTTGGTAACCAAGTACCTTTTTCTACTTTGTTGAACCTGTTTGTTGAAGGAACTGTGAGTCGCGAAAATCAGGTTGAGGTAGATGATTTTGTTCGTGATATTTACAGAGAACGATTTGATTCATTTTCTGATTATTGCCAGCACCCTGTAATAGCGCCAATCATTAAGCCCTGTTTGATTAAACGGAAAATGTTTTTTAAAGACATGAGCTTTATCGGTGACGTTCAAAATGATAAAGCGTTGTGGCACGACCCTGAAATGTGGTTCTTGAGTGAGAGTTTACCTTTGATTTTCGCAGGCAACGGCCATGATGATATTGAAAAAGTGATTCTTCATAAACTTTGGCAAGCTATATTAACGAAACACATTGATATCGATCACTCAGCGTTGTTTAAGCTTTTTCCTCAATGTAATACGTTAAAATACCGTTACCCCCATATGCACCTTTCCTGTGAGGCATTCCACTGGACTCCAAAAGAGGGGGCGGCGCGTTTTTTGTGTCGCTCAAAAGAGTGTCATGATCCTCAAGTGATGCCTGACCTCACAAAGCCCTATTTAGACTTTTCGGTATTTGATTGGCTAGCACATTATGGTATCAACTATGCGGTAGAGAATGCTCCTTCAAAACGTGATTTTTCAATCAAACTTGCGGGTTATGTAAACAGAATCCGTGAGTTACATTCGAGATTGAACTGCCGTTGTTGTGGCAATTTAATGATACCTGATATGAAGTATGCGAGAGTCGAAGTTAAGTCTATCGACCCTAACACTAAACAATTAATAATAACTCCTGTGAATGCGGCCTATCGATTAACAGTCTTTAGTTGTAACACAGAAGGATGCGGTGAATTTGGTCACAAATATTATATAAACCATTGCCTGCATTACCAATGTCATGAACTTATTGATAGCCGAGATATTTTGGAGAAGTGTAGTGAGGGACATTATATATGCACATGTGGTGCATGTTGCAACAAGCATGCTGACATAGAACAGAACGTGGGCATATTAGCAAATTCGACTGTTAGACATCGTGAGTTATATAAAGACTCGCCTTCAATACGAAATGTTCGGAACTGGGATGAGAGATAGAAAATGAATCAGTTGGCAAATTTTAAAGAAGAATTCAGTTCAAAAATCCCTGCACTAACTTTGCTTACTAACCTTGGTTATCAGTTCATTTCGCCGAGTGAATGCATGGCTATGCGTGGCAACAAAACTATGGTGATTTTGCCGCAAATCTTACGCAAGGTATTAAGCTTCAAAACCTATCTATTCATGGGTAAGGAGCGCCATTTATCAGAAGCTGCGATTGATAAAATCGTACAAGAGCTTGCCAACCCTGCCATGAATGAAGGGCTTAAAGCCGCCAATGAAAAGCTCTATAACGCCTTAACTTACGGCATTAGTGTGACTGAGTTTGTCGAGGGTAAAAAAGCCAACCCAACCATTCAAATCATTGATTGGGACACGCCTGAAAATAACCAATTTCATTTCACCGAAGAGATGGAAGTCGAGAACTCCCGTAGTACAGGTAAACGCATTCCTGATGTGATCTGTTTCGTTAATGGCTTGCCGTGGGTGGTAATAGAAGCCAAACGCCCTGATAGTAGCATCAATGGCAAACCCACCATCACCGAAGGTATTTCGCAAAACATTCGCAACCAAAAAGTAGATGAAATTCCTCATCTGTTTGCTTACAGCCAACTGTTGTTATCCATCAATGGGCATGATGGTTTATACGGTACGTGCGGCACACCAGAGAAGTTCTGGGCGAAATGGAAAGAAGAAGAAATCACTGAAAGCACCTTCGAACACCTTAAGAACACGCCGCTGAATGATGCGCAACTGAATGCGATCTTTAACCACCGCACGCCAGCAATTAAAGACGAATATCTATCACTGATTGCTGGCGGTGATTTGGTGGTGACAGACCAAGATCGCTTATTGGTATCCTTGCTACGCCATGACCGCCTACTAGAGTTAACCCGTCTATTTACCCTGTTTGATAAAAAAGCAGGCAAGATTGTGGCGCGTTATCAGCAAGTTTTTGGCATTAAAGCCTTAGTGGAGCGCATCACCTCTTTTGATGACAAAGGCGCACGTAACGGCGGTGTGATCTGGCATACCACAGGTTCGGGAAAATCATTCACTATGGTGTTTTTGTCAAAAGCACTGATTTGGCTAAAAGAGTTAGCGAAATGCCGCGTAGTGGTTGTGACCGACCGTGTGGATTTAGAAGACCAACTTGCTTGCACCTTTGCTTCTGGCGGCGCACTGTCAGATAGAGACAAAAAAGAGGCAATGGCAACCACAGGTAAACGCCTTGCAGAGCAAATCGGTAAAGGCAATGAGCGTATCATCTTCTCGATCATCAACAAGTTTGGTACAGCGATTAATCTACCTGAATGCTACAACGATAGCCCAGACATTATCGTATTAGTGGATGAGGGGCACCGTAGCCAAAACGGTGAGAACAACATCCGAATGCAACAAGCCTTACCAAAAGCGGCTTACATCGGTTTCACAGGTACACCTCTGCTGCAAGACGATAAAACCGAGAACAAGTTCGGTAAGATCATTCACTCTTATACCATGCAGCAAGCCGTTGAAGATGGCACTGTTACGCCGCTGTTGTACGAAGAACGTAAGCCTGATCTGAGCACCAACGACAAAGCCATTGATGCATGGTTTGACCGTATTACCGATACCCTATCGGAAAAACAACGCGCTGACTTAAAACGCAAGTTCGCTCAAAAAGGTCAGATCTACCAAACCGAAGGGCGTTTAGAGTTAATTGCGCACGATATTTCTGATCACTTCCAGAATTTCAAGCAGCAAGGTTTGAAAGGTCAACTGGCTTGCGACTCTAAAGCCTCTGCAATCCGCTATAAGAAGCTTCTCGATCAAATCGGTAAAGTCACTTCAGTGGTTGCGATGTCACCACCTGATACCCGTGAGGGACACGATAACATCGATAATGAAAGTACCGATTTAGTGCAAAATTGGTGGAAAGAGAACGTCGCACTGAAAGGTTGGAGCGATGAAAAAGCCTACACCAAACACATCATCCAAGAATTTGAAAAGGATGAAGGCCCCGACATTATGATCGTGGTCGATAAACTGCTAACGGGCTTTGATGAGCCTAAAAACACGGTATTGTATATCGACAAGCCGTTAAAGCAGCACAACCTTATTCAAGCCATTGCGCGTGTTAACCGACTGCACAGCAAAAAGCAGTTCGGTTATTTGATTGATTACCGTGGCATCCTCAAAGAGCTGGATATCACCATTGAGAAGTACCAAGACTTAGCTGAACGTACCCAAGGCGGGTTTGATATCGATGATCTCAAAGGCTTGTATAACCGCATGGATACCGAGTACAAGAAGTTACCGGGTTTGTATGATGACCTTTGGGCAATTTTTGCTGGTGTGAAGAACAAGCAGGATGGACAAGCACTTCGTCAGGCTTTGGCACCTAAAATTGACACCATTGATGGTCAACTGACAGATACCAATTTAAAGCTGCGTAATGATTTTTATGATGCGCTGACCGCGTTTGCTAATTGCCTAAAAGTCGCATTGCAATCAGCGACGTACTTTGATGATAAGAGCTTCGACAATCAGCGTGAACTATACAAGAGCACGTTGAAATCCATGAGCCAACTGCGCCAACAAGTACGTGCAGATGCAGAAGAAACAGTGGACTATGACGAGTATTCGGAAAATATTCGCGCCATGTTAGACAAGCACATAGCGGGCGTTTCTATTGAAGAACCAGAGGGAGCTTATCTGGTTGGCAACATGGGTAAAGATGCCAAACCAGAGCAGATGACCGATGATGAAGCCAAAAATAAAAAGGATGTCATCACAGGTCGTGTAACCAAGATGATTGAGCAAGATCTGGCAGATGACCCGTATGCTCAGGAGTATTTCTCGAACCTGTTAAAGCAAGCCATCGAGAAAACTAAGGAGATGTTTGATAGCCCTGTTAAACAGTATCTTCTATTTGCGGATTTTGAACAGCAGGTCAAAGACCGCGATGTGGCAGGTTTACCAACTGACCGTTTTGCAGAACTCGATCCTAAAATCAAACGCCATGTTCAAGCCTACTATGGGCTGTTCTTAAAAGTGTTGGGAGAGACGTTGCCTCTGAGTGAAGAGCAATGCTTTCAGTATGCGTTAGACATTGATGGCATTGTGCGTAAAGCAGTTGCCGAGTTTTCAATTAACCCATCAGAGATTGAAAACCAGATCCGTTTAGGGCTACTGCCACTTCTGTTCAATGATGTTGGTATCGATAAAGCGCAAGCCATTATTACGGACGTCATTCAAATCACTCGCCTTGGCTTGTCAGGTCACTAAGTATGACTTCTGTTAACCATAAAGAAGGCAATACAGAGGAATACAGCTTCATATATGGTAATGAAGCTGTTACCTACGAGGTGATCCGTAAGGCTTTTGCTGACGGTAAGAAAAAGAAAATTACCATCCGAGTACATCCAGATTGCCGAGTGGCGGTAACTGCGCCTGATGATGCGGAGAAATCAGCAATCCATGAAGCAGTCATGCAACGTGCTCAATGGATTTGGAATGCACTGGTCGAGTTCCGAACTCATTTAGACTACGTTCAAACTAAGCACTACGTGAGCGGTGAGATGCAATTTTATCTAGGCAGACGCTATGTGTTGAAGGTAGTAGAAGACCAAGAAGTAATTTCCAATGTCAAAATGGAACGAGGCAAGCTTTTAGTTACGCTTAACCGATTTAATGAAGATAAGCCAAAGCTCGTCAAAGCACTAGTATCCGGTTGGTATGGAGTTCGTGCAGAGCGCATATTCCATGAACGCTTAGCAGAGCTTTTACCGCAGGCAACGTGGGTAGAGGGCATCCCTTCATTCCGCATTATGCCGATGCAAAAACAGTGGGGAAGCTGCTCTGCCAAAGGCACGTTGATGCTCAACCCTCATCTAATCAAAGCGCCTAAAGAGTGCATTGATTACGTGATCTTACATGAGCTTTGCCACATCGCGGAATACAACCATAGCGAGCGTTTTTGGCGCTTATTAACCAGTGTGATGCCGAACTGGAAAGAAGTGAAAAGTAAGCTAGATGGTATGGCGGAGTTGTATTTGAATGAGTGAAAGCATAACCAACGAGCTAATTGATATAACAAAGGAGTTTGATTATGCGTTGTCCTACTTGTGAAAAACATATTGGCTGGGAATGACTCGAAGACGAATGTATAGACCCCAATGAAGAATTTGAGTGTCCTCTCAGTAATGAAACTCTGCATTACGAGGTTGATGAAGGCACGTCCCCTTAGTGCGTAGCATGTAACGATTGAAGTTGTGGGTATTTAAAGGGCTGCCATTCAGATATAATGAGTAATCATTCAATTTACCGATTGGCTTTTGCTCTAATTTGAGCAACAATTTCTAGGTAAGTATTTTACTCTAACCAATAATTGCCCACTTTAAAGTCAGCGCGAGTGCGCTGACTCTTTGGGTTTTGCAATACCTAGCCTAAATAACGGCTTCTTAAGTGCTCTTTAAAGTATGTGGCATTAAGAGTGTCACCTGCTGCGCCTTTCACAAGTTCATCGGTTGTTAGCAGGCTACCTTTACTCCAAATATTGTCACCTAACCAAGCGAAGATAGGCGTTAGGTCGCCACTGCGAATGGCGGCATCGACATCTACCGTTTTCTTCATTGCTGCCATAAACTGAGCGGCGTACATTGCGCCAAGCGTGTAGCTAGGGAAGTAACCAAATGCCCCGTCGGTCCAGTGGATATCTTGCATACAACCGTTTTTATAGTTGCCTTCGGTGGAAAGCCCTAAGTATTGCTGCATCTTCGAGTTCCAAAGCTCGGGTACATCGGTGTGTTTGATCTTGCCATTAATTAGATCGCGTTCAATTTCATAACGCAGAATAACGTGCGCAGGGTAGGTAAGCTCATCGGCATCAACGCGGATAAAATCTTTCTTCACGCGAGTGTATAGCTTTTGGAAGTTTTGCTGAGAAAATAACTCAGGATTCGCTGCGCTAAAATGTTTGCCTGCAAGGTTAGCTAAATGGGCGATAAAGGCATCGCTGCGACCAACCTGCATTTCAAAAAATAGCGATTGAGATTCATGAATACCCATTGAGCGCGCTTCACCTGCTGGCGTGCCAGCGAGTGACTTAGGTAAACCTTGCTCATAACGGGCGTGACCTGTTTCATGCACGATGCCCATTAGAGATTGAACGAACTCTTGCTCATCGTAGCGCGTGGTAATACGCACGTCACTTGGAACGCCACCACAAAATGGGTGAACACTCTCATCTAATCGGCCGTGGTCAAAGTTGAACTGAAGCAGTTTCATCACTTCAAGCCCCAGCGCTTTTTGCTTGTCTGCTGCAAACTGACCCGTTGGCGCAACAAAGGTTTCTGAAGCTTGCTTGTCGATGACTTGGTCGATCATCTCTGGCAACCATGTTTTTACATCCGCAAACAATAGATCGAGTGATGCTGATGAAGTGCCCGGTTCGTAGATATCAAGCATCGCATCATAAGGTGATAGGTTGTTCGCCTCGGCACGCAATTGCGCTTCTTCTTGGGAAAGTTTTACTACTTCAGCCCAGTTTTTCTCAAAGCCTTGCCAATCATTATCTTTACGTTGGCTACGCCATGCATGCTCGCATTTTGAGCCAGCGAGTGATTTGGCTTGCACGAGTGCTTCAGGTAATAAGTTCGCTTGCTGCCAGTTTCTTTTGAGTTCGCGCAAGCTGGCAGATTGCTCATTCGTTAATGTTTCTTGCTCTGCTTGTGCAAACCAGTCGGCAAGTTGAGGTTGGGTATGCAGCGAGTGAATATGTACCGAAAGTTCAGCCATAGCTTCGGAACGTGCTTGGTTACCGCCGCTAGGCATCATGGATGCTTGGTCCCAGCCACAAATTGCGGCAAGGTGGTTGAAGTGGGCGATTTTTTTAGAGTGTGAAACCAGTTTTTCGAATGCGCTCATTAAGATCTGCCTTTGTGAAATCAAATTTATCTCAGTCTAGCAACCGTGATGGAGAAGATAAATTATTTGTTGTGTTAATCAGTTAGCGGTATAAAGAAAATATCACTACAAGGACGCAGTAATATGATTGTCAATTTTGAAGCATTTTTAGTCGCTATCACCATATTAACATTAACACCAGGGGTGGATACCGCCTTGGTGATCCGCAATTCATCACGCGGCGGAGTGGTGGACGGGGCAACGACTAGCCTAGGTATCTGTTTTGGTTTGTTTGTTCACGCCACGTTTTCTGCAGTCGGTATTTCGGCATTGTTGGCGCAATCAGCGCAACTTTTTGCAGCGGTAAAAATGGTTGGTGCGGCTTATTTGATCTGGCTAGGTCTATCGAGTTTACGCGCACTAATGAAAGGGCAGGCGATGCCTTCTGAGCTGACTTTGAATCAACAAACGCTAAATCTAAAGCGCTCGCTACGTGAAGGCTTTCTCTCTAATGTGTTGAATCCGAAAACCGCTGTGTTCTATCTCGCGTTTTTACCTCAGTTTATCAACCCGGAAGGTTCTGCTTTTGCTCAGTCGCTATTAATGGCAGCCATCCATTTTGTGATTGCGATGGTGTGGCAATGTGGATTAGCTGGTGCATTGGATACAGCGAAAGGGTTATTAAAAAGCAGCCGTTTTATGACGTGGATGGAAGCTACCACTGGTGTGGTGTTAGTTGCGTTAGGTGTAAAACTTTTACTTGATGACCAGTGATGATAAGTGGCTAAAACGAGAAAACGCGGCAATAGCCGCGTTTTTTAATACCTGTAGAAAGCGTTGATTAAGCTTTTACTGAATCAAGTGCTTCGTCGTTTACATTAGAGAAGAACAGTTTTGTCTCTTCAATGACCACTTGGCGCAGTGCAATCAAACCAATTAAGTTCGGAATTGCCATTAGGCCATTAACGATATCGGCGATAATCCAAATCATATCTAGGTGTAGGAAAGCACCTGATGCTACCAATGCCACAAAGATGATTTTGTAAGGTAGAACGGCTTTAGTACCAATCAAGAATACGATGCAACGCTCACCGTAGTAGTTCCAGCCTAAAATGGTGGTGAATGCAAAGAACATTAGACCAATCGAGATCAGCATTGGGCCAAATGTGTCCATGTTCAAACCAACAGCAAAAGCGTGAGTGGTCATCGCAGCACCCGCGAAGTCACTTTGCCAAGCACCAGTTAGGATCAGGGCAAGACCGGTCATCGTACAGATGATGATGGTATCGATAAAAGTACCTGTCATCGAGATCAGGCCTTGTCGAACACATGAATCGGTTTTCGCCGCCGCCGCCGCCATTGGTGCACTACCCAGACCTGATTCATTTGAGAACACACCACGAGCGATACCTGATTGGATCGCTAACATAATGCTCGCTCCCAAGAAACCACCTGTCGCGGCTGTTGAGCTAAATGCAGACACAAGGACAAGCTCGATAGCTGGCAGCAGTTGATCGACATTCATAATGATGACGCTCAAACACGCCAACACATAGAAAAGCGCCATTGTAGGAACAACTTTACCAGCGACTTTCGCGATAGATTGAATACCACCAAGTGTCACAAACGCGACTAACAGTGTCAGAATGCTGGCTGAAATCTCACGTGGAATACCGAAAGAGATCTGAGAAGCATCTAGAATCGCGTTAACTTGTGGGAATGTACCAATACCAAAGCAGGCTACGCCAAGAGCAAAAATGGCAAACATGATTGCTAATGCTTTTGAGCCGACACCGTATTGTAGGTAGTACATTGGGCCGCCGACCATTTCGCCTTTGTCATCGACACGGCGATATTTAACCGCAAGCAAGCACTCAGCGTATTTTGTTGCCATACCAAATAGAGCCGCTAGCCACATCCAAAATAGTGCGCCAGGGCCACCCAGTTTAATCGCGGTTGCAACACCAACAATGTTACCAGTACCGATAGTGGCAGATAGAGCGGTACAAAGTGCCGCAAAGCTGGATACATCACCTTGTTTATCAGAATCGTCTTTGTTGAAGATCATCTTAAACGCGGTAGGCAGGTATTTAAATTGCAATAGACCTAGACGAAAAGTGAAATAAACACCGGTGCCAACTAACAAAATTAGCAGTGGTGGTCCCCAAACAAAGTCGTCGATAGTTCTTAGTAATGTATGAAGGTTATCCATGGTTTCCCCTTAATTAAAAAAACATTTAAGGAGAAGAGGGAAAGGTATGAAGGCCTAATAAAAGGACGATCAATAGATAGAGCACTTAGTAAAAACTAAGTGACAGGATGTTTCTTTCCACTCCTCTGTCCTTTTGCCTGAGAGTTTCACTTTGCTTGCGCAAAACTTGCTCCTTCGGCGACCGATTTAACGGTTCTCTCCAGAGGTTCCTCCAACTACAGTCCCCGCTACCTAGGTAGCACCTGAAAGATTTACTTCTTCGGTAGGTTATACTAACCAAATGTTATAATTTGGTTAACAACCACTCTCCTGCAGTCTTCATCGGAACAATTACTCATATGATGAGTAAATGTTAGTCATTAGCACTGGTCGCTGATGACATGAGAACTCTATCACTTTTTTTGAATTATTCAATAGATTTTAAGAAAAATAACTTGGAGTAAAAACAGTGGCTTATAGAACAAGAGCTTGGCTAATAGAGGAAAGTATCGGTTGGAAAGAAAAAACGCCTCAAAAAGAGGCGTTTTCATCGCAAAAAGGCGATCATTCATTAGAAGTAGTTTGCGTCAACTAGCTCGCTCGCTTCTACTGCGCTTACTTCTTCACGCGCTTCAAGCCATGCAACGACTTGCGCTTTTTGCTCTTCAGAAACGTTTTGGTAGCGTTTTGCTGCGCAGATGAAACCTTCGAAAAGCTCAAGACCGCCGCCGCCAAAGCATAAACCTAGGCTATCGATGTAGTCGATAAACTCATCAACGAACACATCGTAACGCTCAAAGTCAGTAATGTTTGTTTTGCAGCTCACGTCAAAACCTAGCATTGCGAATTCGCCTAGGTACATTTTTTTAAGGATACGACGTTTTTTGTTTTCTTGTTTAAATGGTTTCATGTTTCTGCCTCGAATCATTTGTACCCCTCGTTTATACAGTAATAATCGCCATCTCCCAAATAGAATGCTGTGAAATTGCTTTGATCGTGTGGATCTTAACCATTGTGATCGTTTGTGGAGCACATACGCTATATTTAGAGCGAGAAAACTACCTCACTCTGACCTTTTACAGCAAAAAAATGGTATAAAAGAGATGTTTAGAATCCTGCTGAATTAAGTGCTTGGCGCAGCGTCTAGCTAAGGAGAGGGTATGACAAGACTGATAGCAATTGTGTTTCTTATTGCACTCGCATTTGTGCTGATCCGTTATCGAACCAACGAGAAGTTACAGAAGTACGTTGTCATTACTTTGATCTCTGGCTTTTTTGTCTACACCGCCAGTATCATGATCACAGAACTTATGCGTTAGCTGTCTAGGAGCCAACAGTGAATAAATCGACCGATTTAGATAACAGCGAAGATGATGTAGTTGTAATTGAAGAGCGTGATAAACGCAGCTATCTCTATATCGCTATTGCTGGAGTGTTAGGTCTTGCGCTTGGTGGGTTGGTAGGCTCATCGATGACTGCCAATAAATGGCAAGCCACTTATGTTGAGTTGCAAGAGCAATATCAACAAGTCCAAACTGAGAAAAAGCAGCTCGTGACCAATGTGGAAGAACGTGTGGCGAATGTAGACTTTGAGGTTGAGAAGAAACTCGAAGCGAAACTGACTCAGGTGCGTGAAAACCATCAAGCGGAAATTGATGAGCTAAAGCAGCAGATCGCGCAAATGGACGAGCAAAATCAAGCCCTGAGCAAACAGATTGCCTCGCAGCAAAATGAGTTGTCTAAAGCAGAAAAAACCAACACCCAGTTAAACCAGCAAGCAGATATGCAAGTGTCGCTACTGGAGCGTTCGCGAGAGCTGTTTCAGCATGAGTTGAAAGTAAAGCAAGAGTTGGATGATCTTAAAAAAGAGCGTGCGCAACTGGAGCCTAAGCTCGAAACGCTGAAAAAAGAGTGTAATGCCTACCTTGATGGAACGTCTTGGGAAGCGAAGTCGGATTCTTGTGATAAGCAAGATGAGGCCAACTCACGCATTAGCCAAATCAATCAAATGATTCGCGTACATGAAATGGATCTTGAACAAATTAAGGCTATTTCAGAGCAACTCGGTCTAGAGTAGTTTTGCTTAACCCATAAAAAAACCACTTCGATATGAAGTGGTTTTTTTTAACGCTGAGTTCTTAGAACTTAAAGCGCGCACTGAACATCAGTTGGTCGCCGTAGAACTCATTGAAACGAGCTTCGCCACCTAGAGAGAATAGTTCAGTTGCGTGGAAACGCGCGTAAGCAGATGCAATCCACTCATCGTTGTCGTCTAGTGATACGTAACCACCTTTGCCGCCCACTTCAAGTTGTGGACCAAGCCATTGACGAACACCTAGGTTTAGTTCCATACCTGTATCTGTACCAGTGTTGCTGCTATCTACCATACGGAATAGAACTTCACCAGTTAGGTCAGCCCAGTTGTTAATTGGAGCGTGGAAACCAACACCCATTGCTGAGTCGAAGTCGCCTTCAAACTCGGAGTCAATACGAGCAACAGCGTGAGCGTTAGGGTGGATAGATTTGCTCATACCTGCACCGAAAGTACCAGGGCTAGCGCCGATACGTGCTTCAAGGTAATCGTAGCTAAAGTTACTCATAACTGAAGGACTGCTAGGATCAGTCATTGCAAATGATTGGCCAGATACAAGTACTAGCGCTGCAGCTAAGATGGTTTTACGCATAAGGAGATGAACCTTTAATAGTTATTAATCCATGTTGGGGGCGACTATACAGCCCTAAATACAACGAGCATATTACTGATAGTTGCCCACTATCACTAGGCAAAAATGTCATTGTTTTGTCGATATTTTTAAATTAAGCAAATACTATGCCTTAACCGACCATCAAAGTGTGCGTTTATTCACCAAAACTGATTCGATTTTCCGCAATCGCGTTGAAAATCTTTTCTGTATCGAGTGCTTGAGCCCAAGGCATAGGCTGAGGTTCATTTTCAATGATGAATTGCGTGAGCAGATTTTTGACAGTGTCACGAATCTCATCGCCGTTCCAAGGCTTAGCAAGGTAAAAATCGAGGCTAGCGTGGTTAATCGCTTCAACGGTATCCTCTAAACCTGCTTGCCCAGTAAGTAGCAGTTTCTTCGCTTTGGTTGTCAATTTATCGTCATACAGCTCAATCAAAAAGCTGATGCCGGTTTGCTCGGGCATAATGTGGTCGCACAATATCAATGCCAGTTGCGTGCCTTCTGCTTGGGCATCGGCAATGATCTCTTTTGCTTCGGCAACGGATTCCGCCCCTTCAAGTAGAAAGTACTCTTCGAAGCAGTCGATGTCTTGAAGGACGCTGTCCAATACTTCTCTTTCGTCGTCCACGCATAGAATGAGGTACTTGTTCATGGGCTATCCCTCGCTGTTATTGGGTTGTTGTTCTATCGGTAACCACACCGACATACGGGTAAACTCGCTGACTTTTGATTCGACTTCAATCATGCCACCATGTTGATGAATTATCTGCTGGCAAACTGACAAACCGATACCTAGACCAAAGTTTCCCTCTTTTTTGGTAGTGAAGTTAAGTGCAAAGATTTGCTGCTGTAATTTGGGCGAAATCCCACAACCATTATCTTCAATGTCAATCACTGCCCATTGTTTGTCATTTCGCAGGGCGCTTCGAGTAGTAATAGACAGCATCCCTTGTGGGGGGAAGGCGTCAATCGCATTGGATATCAAGTTAGTCCAGACTTGTTGCAATGCTATGGGCATGCAATTGATCAATGGTAACGGGTGATAATGCTTTTCCACGCGGTGAAGCTTGAGTTTGTTTTCAAATATCACCAAGGTATCTTCAATCCCTTCATGGATGTCCACATAATGAAAGGTTTCATCGTCTTGGCGAGCATAGCCTTTAAGGCTTTTGACCATATCAGCGATACGCTGAGCGCAGACATTGATCGAGCGTAATGTTGCCCCTGCAATATGAAAGTTCTCTAACTCGTTAAGTTCATGATTGACTTCATTAGGTTGATAGCGCGCTCTTTTTAACCACGTTTCTTCTTGGTTTAGCCCCAGTTTTACCAGCTTTTTCGCCAATCGTCTGTCTCCAACCACTTGTTCGGCGATTTTGGATTTCTGGCGCTCGTCTGCGGTGGAATTAGGGCGAGAGGAGAGCGCTCGGGTAAGAATTTGGCTGCTCAATTGGGGAGAGCATTGGTTGTTACCATTGACGAGATGGAGGATGTTGTCAGTCAAGGTTTCAGTACCGCGCAAGATTGCGGCAATTGGATTGTTAAGCTCGTGAGCAACGCCAGCAACCAACTGGCCCAACATCGCCATCTTCTCACTTTCAATAAGTTGATGGTGAGCAGATTCAAGGGATTCCAAGGTTTTTTGCAATTGCAGTTTTGTGTTGATATTTCGCTGCAAACGACGGTTAAAGTGACGAAGCAAAAGGTTGGTAAACAGGGGCAATAATGCGGTATCTGAATACATCACTTTACTGAACACTTCGCGGTCGAGTTTGATCACGTCGGTGTTGGTTAAGGTCACAGCTGTTGAGAATGATGGTTCACCGGTGACAAACGACATCCCGCCGACAAGGTTACCTTTGGTATGGCGTACCACTTCCCGTTGCAGGCCTAACTCGTCTTTTTTGTACAGCGCGACTTCACCAGAAATAATAAACCAGAGGAAATTGTTCTCCTCACCTTCTACGGTTAAGAGGTGTTCACTGGAGTAGTGTCTGACAGCGTTGGTTTCATCCTCTTTAGCGAAGAACTGCTTGAGGGCGTTAATCACTTTCTCTGCCAACTCAGTATCAGACATCTTGTGGTGATCACTGATAAAGCCAGCCTGATAGCTCCGCATTTTTTGGTCAATATGAGTGCGCAGCAAACGTTGTTGATCGAGTATTAGCCCATAAGAGAGCAGGTTCTCTTTGTCTTCTTCCACTACATAGTTAGTGAGCTCGTTTTGCACCGTTTTATAGACAAGGTTTTGTTGCAGAGGTTTGGTTAAACAGTGGTCAAGACGACCTTCATTGACCGCGGCAAGAATGGCTTGTATATCTTGTCCGCAACTAATTAATACTTTACGAGTTTTTTGTGTCAGTGGTGATTTATCAAGCTGAATTAGAAACTCAGCGCCACTAAAATCCTCGCTATGACTTGCGATAACCAGTGCGACGGGTTGTTCGCAGTCTAAACAGTATTGCAGTGAGGCATTGGCATCTTCAAGGGATGCGGCGAAGTGAATATCAAACCGAGAAGCGAAAACACTCAGCTCATTGCGTAATTGTTCAACGCTATTTGGGTTGTTATCGAGACAGATTAGGGCGAATTGATTCAATAGGGCGTCCAACCTTATGTCTAGCCAGACTTTCACTGTAACAACAAATAGATGGACGTGCTGAGAGCTGAGTTAGAGAAATAATTAACAAAATCGTAAAACTGCCAATACTCTGATTTAACTCAAGCTTTTTTAGTGTAGACTTGAGGATAGAGCAGCACAGCCACGAGAGCTCAGAGGGGTGAGTGGTTGAAACGCTATACTTTAAACACATAGATAAATTAAGAATGAGTTCGATGCGACAATTAAAGAAAATAGCGGCCATTGGCGGCGCAATCTCTCTCGCTTTGTGTTGGCCTTTAGCGGTGGGACAAATTGGTCAAAACGTCATTAAAGATGGTGTCGCCAACCTTAACTCCGATGCAATAAAAGCAGAAGTGGTGAGCTATGATCGTGGCTATTTGTCATCAACGGTGACCACACGTTATGTGGTGACTGACCCTGTAATGGCGGAGCAACTCAAGGCTGATGGTGTTCCCGCTGAGATTATCGTGAATAGTGAACTCAGCCATGGTTTGTTCAGTCTGTCTGCTGATTCTGTTTTGGCGAATTGGTCTGAAATGCCTTTAACTTTGCATACTGTTACACAGCTAAATGGCAATACAGATTTCGAGTTTAAGCTCGATACATGGCGTCAAAGTACAGAAGGTGAGGGCGGCGCGATGATGCTTATCACTCCTTCGACGCTGAAAGGGCATATGACCGTTTTAGGTCAAGTTGACTATCAACTGGATGTGCCTTCGATCGAGGTGGATTTTAACAGCGGTGAGAAACTGTTGATTGACAAGGTGAGCGGTCAGGGAAGCGGTAAAAAGGTCAACAGTTTCTGGATTGGTGATCAGGTGATGAACATTGATAAGTTCTCGGTGACTGACCCAGAGCAAGTGACCCTGTTTGGTTTCCAAAATGGTGAGTACCAATACTCAGCGGAATATGCGGAAACGACGCAACGAGTTGCGAGTAAGCATAAAATTAGCGTTGGTGAGGTCAAGGTAGAGCAAGAGCATCTTGATAATTTGCAAGTTGATTTTTCATTTGGTGATCTAGATGCGGTAGCCTTTGAGCAATTGGTTCAGTTATATCAAAGCTCGCCAATGCTGACAGCGCAAGAGTTGCAGCAGATGATTCCGCATATGGATAATCTATTCTCAAAAGGTTTCTATCTCGCGAGCGACAATATTACGCTCAATATCGGTCAAGGGGAGTTCTCTTCTCAGTGGAAGCTGGTGGTTCCGCAAGGTACTGACAATGTTTCACAAAATCCGATGAAAGTAATGCCAGCTTTACAAGGGCATTTTGATTCGTTTATCTCAAACGACCTTGTTGAGCAATATCCGGCGATTAAGCAAACCATTGATGAAGGTATGATCATGGAGTTTGTTAAGCAAACCGATAAAGGTTATCAAGTAAAAGCAGAGATTAAAGAAGGTAATATCGTCTTTGAAGGCGGACAAAAAGTGCCACTAATGAGCCTGTTTCTACCTTTTATGATGTAGCCTAGCGCTTACTCGGTATAAAGAAATTTACACTCCCTATGCAAAAGAGGTCTTAAGACCTCTTTTGTTGCTTTTTCTCTCAGATAAAAAGTGGTATTAATGGGGGATACCCAAGTAACTTTAAGATCAACCACTTCCATGGCGTGAGGTTTTATCACGGTGTTGCTATTTAAAGGAAGGCGGTTAATGCGATATTTCGTGTTTTGAGGTTAATTTGGTATACCAGTCAATATTTATAGCATGAGCAAGGAAAGAAACCGTGGACAACGTTTTTAACTTTAGTGCCGGACCTGCGGCTTTACCAAAAGCGGTAATGGAGCAAGCCCAGTCGGAATTAATTAACTGGAATGGATTAGGTACTTCGGTGATGGAAGTGAGTCACCGTGGTAAAGAGTTTATTCAAGTGGCTTCAGAAGCTGAGCAAGATCTGCGTGATCTGCTATCCATCCCTGACAATTACAAAGTACTTTTCTGCCACGGTGGTGCTCGTGCTCAGTTTGCTGCAGTACCAATGAACCTGCTAGGTAGCCACACGAAAGCGAGCTATGTGGATGCGGGTTACTGGGCGGAAAGCGCAATTGATGAAGCGAAAAAGTACTGCGAAGTGGATGTTTTCGATGCCAAAACAGAAATTGATGGCAAAGTAGCAGTAAAACCTGTCAGCGAATGGCAGTATGCCGATGATGCGGCGTTTGTTCACTTCTGCCCGAACGAAACCATCGATGGTATCGAAATTGACGGCTTGCCGCAGACAGATAAACCTATTGTCGCGGATATGTCATCAAACATTTTGTCACGTCAAATCGATGTCTCTAAGTACGGCGTAATTTACGCGGGCGCGCA
This sequence comes from Vibrio panuliri, assembly GCF_009938205.1. Classification (NCBI taxonomy): domain Bacteria; kingdom Pseudomonadati; phylum Pseudomonadota; class Gammaproteobacteria; order Vibrionales; family Vibrionaceae; genus Vibrio; species Vibrio panuliri. The sequence continues at coordinate 1,409,974 of NZ_AP019654.1, forward strand.
GAAGAACGTTGGTCCATCAGGTCTGTGTATTGTTATTGTACGTGACGATCTGTTAGAGCTTGCCAGTGATATTCTACCAAGCTTCCTAAACTACAAAGTGTTAGCAGAAAAAGACTCAATGTTTAATACGCCACCAACATTTGCATGGTACCTATCGGGCCTAGTGTTTAAGTGGTTAAAAGCACAAGGTGGCGTTGCAGCCGTAGAGCAGGTAAACCGCGAAAAAGCGTCACTGTTGTATAACTACATTGATAGCTCAGATTTTTACCGCAATAACATTCACCCTAATAACCGTTCGCGTATGAATGTGCCATTCCAGTTAGCGAAACCTGAATTGGATGAGTTGTTCCTTGAGCAAGCTAAGGCAAGCGGTCTCGTTGCGCTGAAAGGTCACCGCGCAGTTGGCGGTATGCGTGCATCAATTTACAACGCAATGCCGTTAGAAGGCGTGCAGGCGTTGGTTGATTTTATGCGTGAGTTCGAAGCGAAAAACGCGTAATCATAGCGAATTAAACGATCACACAAGCCGGCATTATGCCGGCTTTTTTTGTCTGTGATGATTTCCAATCGACTACACTTATCCCAACAAACCACCTCGCGTTCAACATCAATACTCCGTCATGTCCAGCAGGTGAGGTTGTGGTGCAGTAGCTATCAAAAATGGAATATTTGCTTTTGCATTAGGTAGTTGCTGCTTTTTGTTATCGGCGTAAATTGACGCTAAACAGATAATAAAAATAGGAAATCATCATGAGTGATATTCAGCAAGACTCCCCTAAAGCAGCGGTGCAAACTCTACTTTCAAAAGGTTGGAAATGGTTTGCCATTGTGGGAGCGTTAGTCTTCATTGCTGGTTTAGGTGCTTTAAGCCTGCCAGTGGCTGCTGGGGTGACAATCACCACTATCGTCGGCGGTATCTTCTTATTCAGTGGCTTAGTTCAGGCCTATCACAGCTTCAGTATTCCAACTTGGAAAGACAAACTGTGGTATGTATTCAGCGCGGTACTCTATATTGTCGGCGGCCTGTTTATTCTCTTTAAACCGTTTGCTGGTTTGATTACCATGACCATGCTTATGGTGGTGGTAATGATGTTTAATGGCGCGACAAGAATGGTCTTTGGTTTGCGCAGCACGTCGCTACCGGGTAGTGGTTGGGTTATTCTAAGTGGTTTGATTTCACTTCTAATTGGCGGCTATTTCTTTACCTTGCTCGACGACCCAGCATTCTCGTTATCATTGCTGGGTACCTTTGTGGGTATCTCGCTATTGATTGAAGGGATGAGTTTTATTCTACTTGGCGTTCAAATGCGAAAAGCAGCTAAGTAATTAGACTCTTTTCAGTAAAAAAAACAGAGCCGAAAAAGGCTCTGTTTTTGTTTGAGAAATACGCTTTTACTTGGAGTAGAACCAAGGACACTGATGGGTCTGACCTTGGTCACCTGCATCAAACGCAGGGATTAACGGCGTTTTGGTTTACGGTTGCCTTGTCCCTGGCTGCTGCCACGATTGCTGGGTTGATTGCGGGAATTGCCAGAACCGTTTGATTGCTGTCTATTGCCATTTGCAGGTTGCTCACCACCACGTTGTTTTGGCTTACCGGCTCCAGGTTTGATAAAGCCGCCTTTTGTACTTGGTTGGCCGCCTTGACGCTTGCCGTTCTCTCCACGCTTACTACCATTTTGGTTACCAAATCCAGGCTGGTTTTTGGTATGTTTGGTCGCAAAGCGTTGCGAGCCGTGTCGGCCTGATTTACGGCGCTGAGCAGGCGTAAGCACTTCTTGATCTTCCGATGGCACCAAGCAGTTTGGTTTATCACCAATCAGATGTTTTTTACCCATGTCGAGCAGTGCTTCACGAATCAATGGCCAGTTGGCAGGATCGTGGTAACGCAGCAACGCTTTATGTAGACGACGTTGACGTTCACCCTTAGCGACAGGGACGACTTCGCGTTGTTTGTACTTCACGCGTTTGAGCGGGTTGGTCTCTGAGTAGTACATCGACGTCGCATTACACATTGGTGATGGATAGAAGTTCTGTACTTGGTCACACTCAAAGTTGTTTTTCTTAAGCCACAGCGCAAGGTTAAGCATGTCTTCATCTTCGGTGCCAGGGTGGGCCGAGATAAAGTAAGGGATCAGGTACTGTTTTTTACCCGCTTCAGCGCTGTATTTTTCGAACATTTCTTTGAAGCGGTCATAGGTGCCCATGCCCGGCTTCATCATTAGATCCAGCGGACCTTTTTCAGTATGTTCTGGTGCGATTTTGAGGTAACCACCGACGTGGTGAGTCACAAGCTCACGCACGTATTCAGGTGACTCAATCGCTAAGTCATAACGAACACCAGAGGCGATCATCACTTTCTTCACGCCTTTCACCTGACGTGCTGCACGGTAGAGGTCAATGGTGTGTTTGTGGTCGGTATTGAGTTTGTTACAGATGCCCGGGAACACACACGAAGGACGACGGCAGTTTGCCTCGGCTTTCGGATCGCTACAGCCTAAGCGGTACATGTTGGCAGTTGGTCCACCGAGATCGGAGATAGTTCCGGTAAAGCCCGGTACCTTGTCACGAATCTCTTCCAGTTCAGTCAAGATAGATTCTTGAGAACGGTTTTGAATAATACGACCTTCATGTTCGGTAATCGAACAGAAAGAACAACCGCCAAAACAGCCACGCATAATGTTGACCGAGGTTTTGATCATATCGTAAGCAGGAATTTTAGCCTTGCCGTAGCTTGGGTGCGGCACGCGCGCAAAAGGCAGACCAAACACAAAATCCATTTCCTCTGTAGTGAGAGGAATAGGCGGTTGGTTAATCCAAAGCTCACGGTCGCCATGACGCTGAATAAGAGCGCGACCCGAATATGGGTTGGTCTCTAAGTGCATGATGCGGCTTGCGTGTGCATACAAGATGCGGTCGTTGTTTAGCTTTTCAAATGGCGGTAAGCGAACGGCAGATGTCGCTGCGTCATGGCGCGTTGGACGAATGACGATAGGCTGAGCTTGAGCACTGTCATCTGCTTTTGTCTCACATTGCTCTTCAACCGCGTATGGGTTTGGTGGAACAAACGCTTCTTTACGAGGCTTCTCAATCCGTGAAGAGTCAATCACATTGTAACCCGCAGGCGCTTCAGCAAGATTAACCGCTGTCCCGCGAATGTTAGTTAGGGTGGCAATATCTTCACCATCCGCTAAACGGTGCGCCAACTCAACCAGTGCACGCTCAGCGTTACCAAATAGCAGGATGTCTGCTTTGGCATCAAAGAGAACAGAGCGACGAACTTTATCTGACCAGTAATCGTAGTGGGCGAGGCGACGTAGGCTCGCCTCAATACCGCCAAGCACAATTGGTACGCCTTTGTAGGCTTCACGACAACGTTGCGAGTAGACCAGTGTAGCGCGATCTGGGCGTTTGCCACCTTCATTGTTTGGTGTGTAAGCATCGTCATGGCGCAATTTGCGGTCAGCCGTATAACGGTTGATCATTGAGTCCATGTTACCCGCAGTGATACCAAAAAATAGGTTTGGTTTACCCAGTGCCATAAAGGCATCTTTTGTATTCCATTCCGGTTGAGCAATAATACCTACACGAAAACCTTGTGACTCGAGCAGGCGACCAATAATCGCCATACCGAAACTTGGGTGATCGACGTAAGCATCACCTGTTACGATGATGATGTCACAACTATCCCATCCGAGGGCATCCATTTCCTTACGGCTAGTCGGTAAAAAGGGCGCAGTACCAAAGCATTCTGCCCAGTACTTTTTGTGCTCGTGAATTGGAGTGATGTCGTTGTACATATTTTGCTCTTAGATTCAGTGAGCGCGAATTATAGCGGCTTATCCCTTTTCTATCTATAGTTGCCAAGCGGTTATTTTGCCATCCTATCAATAGTTATACATAGACGAAATCCCTTATGGATACTGGGCTTGGCGCGTCTCAGTTGTGAGTGGTTAGCGTTTAACTCGCCGCGGACAGGCACGTGAATAAGATAGCGAAAATGCACCAGTTTGGTATCATCCGTGTCAGTTCTTAATCCCGTTAGTAATATCAATATGATTCAAAACCTATTAGCCACGTTTGCACCTATGTTGTTGGGTGCTCAGATTATTTTGACACTTGTATTAGTCAAAGGTGAGATTTGTCCAGGACAACGCGGGCGAGTACACAAGTTACTGCCGACTTTGGCGGTATTATGGCTGGCGGTAGCATCAATAAAAATCCAAGCGTTTATGGTATCCGCTGCACTGATGTACTTTTTCTCACAGGTTCAAACAAAGAAAACCCGTGAGCAAGGCCCGCTTTGGGTGATCTACTTAGCGAACGGTTTGGCGCTGGCTTATGTTGCCATTGCGATTGGCGAGCAAAGCTCTTTGGCTGCTGGCGCGAATGTGTTTATGCAGATTATTTTGCTCGGTGCCTGTTTTGCGCAGTTATTGCTGGTGGTGGCGCGCTCACGCCTGCAAGCCTTCCAACGTATTTTGCCTGTGACTGGCGTAGTTGCGGCAATGTTAACCAGCGTAACGCTACTCATGAAAGTGTATGGTTTGCCTGAAGCGCAGTTGGAAACGTTGCTTGTTCCACTGTTTACCACGCTAGGAGTGATGATTGTTGGTGTGGTGGTTTGGTGCTGGCATATGTTTAGAAGTAAAGCGGCAAGCAAGCTGCAAATGGCAATTGCATTATTGCTACTACTGGCTGCTGCTGTCGCGGGCCAGCCAATTTTTGCACTGTAGATTTGCAGACCCACGCGAAGGCGTAACTTGACGATATTCACTATTTAGATCTTCTTCACTGTAAATTCGGTTAATGAGAGCTAGGCTTAACGTATACCGAAAATAAGGAGTGGCGATATGGATCTGAGCAATGTTACAAGCCTAGACAGCATCATTCTTCTAGGTATCGTCAACGAAAAACTGCGCCTTGAATGCGACAGTTTTGACGAGCTGGTCAGTATGTATGAAATGGATGTAGAACAGGTGGTCGGCAAACTTGATGTGCTGGGTTACCAATACGACCCCTTAACCAACCAGTTCAAAGCGTATCCTCGTTAGTGGATGCAGTAGTTCCAAGATTGTAAGCCCTATCCAACTGAGATAGGGCTTTTCTTTAGGCGAGTTTAATTCCTTCCAAATTGCTTTTGCACTGCTGCTTGGCGGTAGTGAAAAACGCTTGCAGATAGCGTTTGTCCTTTTCAGAGCTTCGCGTCGCGGCAAATAGCCTGCGCCATAGACCTTCCCCAAGCGGCACACTGGCGATCAAACCTTGGCGTGAGAATTCACTAATAGCCCAATTAGGCAGCGCAGCAACACCTAAACCTGCGGAAACCATCTGCACCAGCATCAAAGTGTTGTCGCATTGTTTCCACTTAGCCGGTTCGACACCAGCAGGTTGAAGGAAATGCTTTATGACGTCGAGACGCTGTTTTTGCACCGGATATGAGATCAGCGTTTGATCGGCGATGTCTTGTGGTTCAACGGCTGATTTGGCAGCAAGTGGGTGGTTGATTGCGGTGATCAGGCGCATTTCAAAATCAAATAGGGGTTCAAAATGCACTTCCGAGCGAGGTTGAATATCGGAAGTAATCACTAAGTCCAGCTCTCCACTTAGTAGCGCTGGTAGCGGTTCAAATCCAAAGCCTGACGAAAAGTCGAGTGTGACGCTGGGCCAAGTAATTTGGTATTCCTTAAGTGCCGGCATCAACCATTGAAAACATGAGTGACATTCAATAGCCATATGTAGACGCCCATTGACATCTTCTTTCAAGCTTGCCAGTTCATTTTCTGCTTTGGCAAGTTTTGGCAGCACCTCGTCAGCAACGCGCAGCAAAATTTCCCCTTCAGAGGTGAACTTTACCGGTCGTGTTTTACGCAGGAACAGTTGTCCACCCAAACGAGATTCAAGATCTTTAATTTGGTGCGATAGTGCAGATTGAGTGAGATGCAGGGCTGTCGCCGTTGCGGTAAGTGATCCCGTATCTCGAAGTGAAACCAATGTGCGCAGATGTTTCAGCTCTATCATGAGTTCCTTTCAACTTTTACTTTCTTCCATGAATGTAATTAACCTACCGCCAATTACTGCAAAAGTAAACGTCTAGACGTCTAAATTCACGAGAGGCATATCATCCCCTTTGCCGATAAATCGGGTGAACATGAATTTTTCTAATATGCAACTTGAGTAATTGGACGTTGTTCATGATGCTGATTCACGAGATATTTTAGCCATCCAGACATCTTAACTGGCAACGAACATAAATTTTCAGCACAGGGACTATTAAAATGACAACAACGACGACACATATTCTTGGCTATCCACGTATTGGTGAAAAACGCGAGCTTAAATTTGCATTAGAAAAGTACTGGCGAGGCGAAATTGACCAAAAAGCACTGCAACAATTGGGCTCTGATCTGCGAGCGAAAAACTGGCAAACCCAACAAGAAGCTGGACTAGATTTTGTCTCTGTGGGTGATTTTGCATGGTACGACCATGTACTAACGACGACATTGCTGCTAGGGCATGTGCCAAAGCGCCATCGAAAGGGGTTCCCTGACCTAGATACCTTGTTCCGCGTTGGACGCGGTCAATCACAAGCTAATTGTGGTTGTGCTGGCAGTGCAGCGTCTGACATGACCAAGTGGTTCAATACTAACTATCACTATATTGTGCCTGAGTTCAGTAAAGACGACACATTTGAAGTGAGCTGGCCACAACTGTTTGAAGAGGTGAATCAAGCAGTTAAGGCTGGTCACAAGGTTAAGCCCGTTCTGCTTGGCCCGCTTAGTTACTTATATCTGGGTAAAGAAGTGGAGGAGGGATTTGATCGCTTGTCATTACTTCCGCGTTTGTTAACGGCTTATCAAGCGATTCTGGCAAAGTTAGCAAAGCAGGGTGTTGAGTGGGTTCAAATCGATGAACCAATTCTTGGGCTTGAGTTAGAAAAGCGTTGGGCAGACTCGTTCAAGCTTGCTTATCAAGTGCTTCGTAGTGATGTAAAAGTGCTACTGACTACCTACTTTGATTCTGTTGAAGATACGCTTGAGCGCATTGTTGAGCTTAACGTTGACGGCTTACATGTTGACCTCTCTGCGGCACCAGAGCAACTAGATGCGGTACTGGCTAAACTACCTAAAGACTGGGTATTGTCAGCGGGTGTGGTTAACGGACGCAATGTGTGGCGTGCGGACTTATCGAAGCAATTAGCGCTGTTAGAACCAGTTAAAGCCAAACTCGGGGATAAGTTATGGGTGGCAAGCTCTTGTTCGCTTCTACATAGCCCGGTGGACTTAGACCTAGAACCGGCATTGAGTGAAGAAGTGAGAAGTTGGTTTGCTTTTGCCAAGCAGAAAGTGACAGAGGTTGCGCTGTTGGGTAAAGCGCTTGATGGTGACCAAGCCGCTATCTTAGCTTGTGATACCTATAGTGCTCCAATTCAAGCGCGTAAGAGCGCCAGTCATGTAAACAAACCCCAAGTGCAACAGCGCCTAAGTGGGATCACTAAAGCACTGGCAGAGCGAAGTGCACCTTATCCAGAACGCGCCGCCCACCAAGCTGAAGTGTTGGGTCTACCGTTACTGCCAACAACGACCATCGGCTCGTTCCCACAGACGAGTGAAATTCGACTTCAGCGCAGCGCATTTCGTGCAGGCAAGCTAAGTGAAGCTGAGTATGAAACAGCGTTGAAAGGTCATATTGAAGACGCCGTTCGTCGCCAAGAAGCGCTTGACCTCGATGTTCTTGTCCATGGTGAAGCTGAGCGTAACGACATGGTGGAGTACTTTGCTGAGAACCTTGCAGGTTTCCAAACAACCAAGTTTGGTTGGGTACAAAGTTATGGCTCACGCTGCGTGAAACCTGCGATTGTTGTTGCGGATATTGAACGCGAAAAACCGATGACAGTGGAATGGTCTACGTTTGCTCAATCACTAACAAGTAAGCAAATGAAAGGCATGCTGACAGGCCCAGTGACGATTCTATGCTGGACATTCCCTCGTGAAGATATCACTCGTAAGGAAATCGCCAATCAGTTGGCTTTGGCACTGCGTGATGAGGTGTCTGACTTGCAAGATGCGGGTATCAACATTATCCAAATTGATGAGCCTGCTATTCGAGAAGGGTTACCACTTAAAAAGCGCGACCACAAAGCGTATTTAGAGTGGGCGGTCGATGCATTTAAAGTGTCAGCAGCCAGCGCCAAGCCAGAAACACAGATCCACACGCATATGTGTTACTCCGAATTCAATGAGATCATTGAGTCAGTTGCAGCGTTAGATGCTGATGTGATCACCATTGAGACATCACGTTCAAACATGGAGCTACTTAAAGCGTTTGAAGAGTTTAACTATCCGAATGAAATTGGCCCTGGTGTATACGATATCCATTCACCAAATATTCCAACTCAAGAATGGATTGAAGGCTTGCTAAACACTGCAGCGAAAAAGATTCCTGCTGAGCGCCTATGGGTAAACCCTGATTGTGGTCTTAAAACCCGTAACTGGGCAGAGACAGAAGCATCATTGGCAAACATGGTCTTAGCGGCGAAGAAATTACGTAAAGAGTTTGCTGATGCTTAGGCACGAATAACACGTAAGTTGGCTTAAACTAAAAATCCCCTACCTGATGTCAGATAGGGGATTTGTTATTTTATTTAATAAGTCTCTAGCTGAGGATAATTAATATTGTACCACCGAGCGTCATTAGAATATTGGCGATGGCATATGTGCCAGCATAACCTAAGGCAGGAATGGTCGATTTAGCGTACTCATTTACAATGTCCATTGCAGGACCACAGGTACGAGCACCGATGATGGCACCAAACAGTAGCGCGCGGTTCATCTTTAGAACATAGGCACCAACTAAATAAGCGATGGCCACGGGCACAACACTGACAATAAAGGCAAGACCAAGTACTTGTGGGCCCACCTGCGATAGGTGTTCAAACATCTTCCCACCGGCGCTTAAGCCGATACCAACCATAAAGAACATCAAACCAAGGTCTTTGACCATGTTTAACGCCCCTTGCGGAACGTAGCCGAAAGTCGGGTGATTAGCACGTAAAAAGCCTAGTGTAATACCGGAAAGCAGTAGACCGACGGCGTTACCCAAGCCAAAGGATACTTGACCAAATGTCATGGTGATTAAGCCAAACAAAATGCCCAAAATAAAGAAGCTGCAAAATGCTAGCAGGTCGGCCATTTGGCTATGAACAGAGATAAAACCAATTTTCTCTGCAAGGCCATGCACACGGCTCTTTTCGCCACTGACTTGAAGTACATCACCTTTAGCCAGCACGATATCAAGGTCCATTGGCATTTCGATTTGAGCTCGAACCACACGGTTGAGGAAACAGCCATATTCAGAAAGGTTTAAGTCTGATAGGCGTTTGCCCGCAATCACGTCACTCTTTACTACGATTTCTTCTTCGACAATGCGCAGGTCAAGTAAGTTGCGATCAAACACCTCTTTGCCGTTACGAAAACTTGGGTCGAGACGTGCGTGACTATCTGGGAAGCCAACTAAAGCGATTTCATCGCCTTCTTGCAAAATCGCGTCGCCATCTGGATGAGCCAAAATTCCACCGCGACGAATTCGCTCGATATAGCAGCCGGTTTGGCGGTAGATGCCGAGTTCGCGCAAGTTTTTGCCATCAGTCCAGTCGACTAGTTCTGGTCCAACACGGTAAGCGCGGATGATAGGTAAATACACTTTGCGTTGCCCTGAACCACCTAAACCTCGTTCTTGAGCGATTTTCTCCGCCGAATCTGACAGGTTTTCTTTTTGCAATTTTGGCAGCAGCTTGGCGAACATGATCATACTGATCAAACCAATCAGATAGGCCATCGCGTAACCGACAGAGAGGTTTTCCAATACCAAGCCAAAATCCATGTTGCGTGGTACTTCTGCCAATCCTGAGTTCAGTGCATCTTGAGCACCAACCAGTACAGGGGTAGAGGTGAGTGCCCCTGCCATCATACCTGCGGCAAGACCAAAATCGAGACCAAATGCTTCAGCACTGAAGTGGGTAATCAATAGAGCTGTCCCGAGCACAATCAAGCTGAGAATGAAGTAGTGCTTACCATCTCTAAAGAAAATGCCGAAAAAGTTAGGGCCAGCTTCAATACCAACGCAGTAAATAAACAGCATAAAGCCGATGGTTAAGGCATCAGGATCAAAAGAAAAGCCAAGGTGACCCATAATCAGCGAGGTTATTAGCACGCCAATCGAGTTTCCGAGTTGCAGGTTTCCAAAGCGAACTTTACCAATCGCGAGACCGATCGCGAGCACCACAAAGATGAGGAGAATAGGATTTTGTTGAAGCAAGAGTACGACGTCAATATTCACAGGGGCGGTTCTTGTATTAAGCCAGCCAATACTCAGTTTTCTGAGCAACGGGTTAAGTTTGACAAATTGTAACTGATTAAGAAAAAAACTTAAGTAGAAAGTACTATTATTTTTATAGCAGAAGGTTTTTTGTTTGGATTTAACTTAACTGATTGGCAGATATGAAAAAACCGCTGACTGGCAGCGGTTTTCCTAGATTCGAGCTGAGCAATTAGTCAAACAGACCAAGATTCTCTTTTGCGTATGCTTCGAAGTCATCACAGCCACCGATATGCGTTTGATCGATAAAGATCTGTGGCACGGTTTCAACTGGTTTACCAACGGTTTTTTCTAGGTCAGCCTTTGAGATGCCTTCTGCTTGAATATCAACATAGCGGTAGTTGAAGTCGTCACGTTTTGCTTTAAGAGTTTCAGCGTGCTCTTTAGCGCGAACACAGTAAGGGCATGCTGGGCGACCGAAAATAACTACGAACATAGAATCTTTCTCCTTTATTTTGATGTTGTCACTATGCCGTAAAGCTTGGTGAAAATAAAGTGGCAATTACCTCTTGATTCAATAGGGAAAATCTATCGCTATAATTTTGCACAAAAACTATCGACTAGAATCGCGAAAACCACATTTTATATGCGGTTAATTGCAACAAAGTGGGGTAGGTCAATTTATTTTCTTACGCCACAAGGCAAGCTAGATTTAGCCTAATTTTTAGCCTAAGGAGTCCGTTTGGCATGTTCCAGTTTATGACTTCCACGCGCATAATTTTTGGTGAAGGTGCGCTCCAATCCTCTCTCTCCGTTATTAATCAATTTGGCTATAGTGTTTTGTTGGTGTCAGGGAAGAACACCCAACGCGCTGCGCCTATTATTCAGTACATTAAAATGCAAGGCATGCGGTATCAACATGTCGCGATATCAGGTGAACCCAATATCACGATGGTGGAAGAGACTGCATTAAATGGACGTAAGTTTAAGCCCGACATGGTGATCGCAATTGGCGGTGGCAGTGTGATTGATATGGGCAAAGCGTTAGCTGCGATTATCCCCAATCAAGGCGATGTCTATGATTATGTTGAAGTGGTGGGGCGCAATGTTCCGCTGAAAACCAAACCCCTCCCTTTTATCGCGATTCCCACAACGGCGAGTACTGGCTCTGAAGTGACACGCAATGCAGTCCTTCGTTCTGGACAAGATCAAGTGAAAGTGAGTTTGCGCAGTCCTGAGATGTTGGCAGATGTGGCGATTGTCGACCCAACATTGACGTACGGGACAGATGCTTACACGTCTGGGCGGGGAGCAATGGATGCGTTTACGCATCTAATGGAAGCTTACGTTTGTGGCGAGCCCAATCCAATCACCGATATGATTTGCGAAGAAGGGTTAAGACGCCTAAGTGATTCCGTATTGGCTGGTTGTTTGCAAGATAACTTAAGTGCCAGAGCAGATTTGTCGTTTGCTGCCATGTTAGGAGGAATGGCGATTACCAATGCCAAGTTGGGGGCAGCCCATGGTTTAGCTTCTGCGTTGGGGGGGAAATTAGCCGCGCCGCATAGCGTGATTACCGCAAGGTTGGCGCCTTATGTGATGCAAGAAAACATCCGAGCGGCGAAGCAAGCAGGCCGAGCAGATGTTCTAGCGCGTTATCGCAAGATGGCACATATTCTGACTGGGCGCACAAATGCCTGTCGTGATGACGCCGTATTGTGGGTCAACATGATGCTGGAAAAACTATCGTTACCGAACTTAAGTGAATTTGGCGTGTGCCAAACTTCGTTTGAGCAAGTGGCCGATGACGCGCTGAAGTCTGTTGCGATTAAGGGCAATCCGCTACCGTTAACTAAAGAGCGCCTAATGCATATATTGCAGCAGGTGTGCCAATGTAATGGCAGTTGTGAGCCAGAAATTAGCTTTGATAGCAAAACTAAAGTGTCATTGATTTCGGAATCGGGGCAGGGGGGAGAGTCGGTCTTTCAGAACCCTTAATAAGTGGTTCCGAAGCGATAAAAAAGAGGCCGAACGGCCTCTTTTTTAGAAGTGTGAAAGCTTGTCGTAACGAGAGTCTTTCAATGCATCTTTAACGCGGCGAAGGTTTTCACGGAAGCCCGTGCCACGACGCAACGTAAAGCCTGTCGCAAGTACATCGATTACCGTCATTTGAACCACGCGGCTCGCCATTGGCATGTAGACATCAGTGTCTTCCGGCACATCCAAAGAGATGGTTAGAGAGCTTGCTTTGTCTAGTGGCGAATCTTTCGCTGTAATTGCGATAACCGTTGCACCATTCTCACGCGCAAGATTGGCGATTTCGACTTGGCTCTTGGTACGGCCTGTATGAGAGATCAACACGATAACGTCGTTATCGGTACAGTTGATACAACTCATACGTTGCATCACGATATCTTCAAAACAAGTAATCGGGATATTGAAACGGATAAACTTGTTTTGTGCATCTTTTGCTACCGCTGAAGATGCGCCTAAACCAAAGAACGAAATACGTTTAGCTTGGGTCAACAAATCGACAGCACGGTTGACTTGCATTGGGTCTAGGCTGTTTTTCGCCACATCCAAGCACGCCATGGTAGATTCAAAAATCTTATGGCTGTATGCATCCGGACCGTCGTCTTCTTCAACGTTACGGTTGACGTATGGAGTCCCATTAGCAAGGCTCTGCGCAAGGTGCAGTTTAAAATCAGGAAAGCCTTTGGTGTCTAAGCGGCGACAAAAACGGTTAACGGTAGGCTCACTTACATCAGCCATTTTAGCTAATGTTGCAATGCTAGAGTGAATTGCAGTCTGCGGCGACGCCATGATCACTTCCGCGACCTTGCGTTCAGACTTACTGAAATTCTCTAGATTTTTCTGTATTTTTTCTAATGTATTCATAGTGTTCACAAGGGTATAGAGAACAACTCGCTCAACGGGCTTATTATGCTCTCAATCAAAAAGATCAAGTATGTAATGAGTAATAAGCGCCCGATAGCGCCGTTGAACCAGTATAAACCTAACCTTAAGTATTACAGTAATTTTTATACAGACCAATTGGTGAGAATATGACAGGCATCAAACATTATTTTGTTAAAACTACAAAAATTCGCTTGATATAGGCGCTATATGTCGAGAATCTAACCGTTGCTGATAACAAATTACACTAAAACAGAAAGAAAATTTCAGTTTGCCAATATTTTGTCTGCAAGTTGATTAATTTTTGTTAACAGAGTTGGTGCACCGGTTTGGGCTATTTGACGCTGCTCCACTAACACATTCTGTAAAATCTCACAGGTAGAAAGCGGGTTCGCCAGCACAACACGGAAAACAATGGTGTTCAAACCATCCACTTGTTTTGGATTCAAGCGTGTACGTGACACAAATGAACGTCCATTTTCACGTTGACGTTTTTGCACAAACTTAGTGAGTTCGTTAACAAGTTTGTTGAGCTCAGCTAATTGCTCTTTCGATGCTATCGCCATCGCTTGACGTACATTGACAGGCACGTAGCGGTAGGTGAGTAAGCACAGTTCAGGTTCAGAAACCAACTCGAAATCACTTTGCTGCTTGATCAAATCGGCAAAGTAAGCCGCTTTATTAATGCTTTGATCAATCAGTAGTTCATATCCCGGACGGCTAATAATGTGCATCGCGGCATAGACAAGCATCGCCATACCAGAACGAGAACCTTCCAGTGTATGACTGCCTAAATCTTTCGAACCTTTACGTAGGATGTATTGCGCATGGTGCTCAATTGACTTCATCGCACTTGGGTCTTTAAACAAAACCATACCTGCACCCATCGGGATGTAGAGTTGTTTATGCGCATCAATAGTCACCGAGTCTGCCAGTTCAATACCATTGAGAAGATGACGATGGTTGTTGGACATCAATGTCGCGCCACCCCATGCTGCATCAACGTGGAAATGGCAGTTTTCTTCTTGGCAGATGGCAGCAATTTCTGGTAGCGGATCAATGTTACCTGTTTCGGTCGTGCCCGCGACACCTACAACTGCGAAAGGCTTAATGCTTTTTGCTTTCAGTTCTTGGATCTTGCTCTTCAAACTTTCAGGACAAACACGGTTATTGCTGTCCGTTTTGACTGCAACTAAGCCATCTTGGCCCAAACCAAGCACGTCAGCTGCTTTTTTCAACGAGTAGTGACCACGTTCTGAAACTAAAATCGCCATGCCTTCATAGCCATAATGCTTCATCGCCTTAAATAGGCCTTCTTTCTCAACGCCGCGAAAACCGTTTTGCGGACGAAGTGCGTTGTTACGAGCGACCCACAGGGCAGTGATGTTGGCAATCGTACCACCAGAGCAAAAAGCGCCTAGTGAGTGATTGGCACTATGCATCCACTTACTGTAAAAACCGTCGGTTTGAGCGTAGATAAGACGATGCAACATCCCCAACACTTGGCGTTCCAATGGCGTAAATGCCTTTGAAGTTTCGATTTTTACCAAGTTCTGGTTGAGCGCAATCATGATCTTAGATAGCGGCATCAAAAAGTAAGGTAGCGCAGAGGTCATGTGACCGATAAAACTCGGCGCAGAAGTGTGAACAGAGTGCGAAACCAAAGTATCAAGTAAATGCTGCGTATGGTCGGAAACAAACTCTGGTTGCTCAGGAATAGCTGGAGAAGAGAAGTCTTTCTCTATCTCTTTGAGAGGTTTTTCTTCCGCGACGATGTGCTCACGTAAAAACTTATTCAAGTTACGTGACAGTTCAGCTTCGATTTGGGTAAGTGTTGAGTCTGGGCCTTCAGGGACGGTGAAGATTCGAAGTAAACTTTCGAAACTAGCGTCGGCCAATTTTTGTTCCGATACCATGCAATAACATTGCTCTTATCATAGGTTGTTGCAGCCGAACAATCTAAACGAAAATGCGAACAAAGTCCCGTCTTAATTAAAGAAACTTAGATTGTAACTTCGGCTATTGGCTTATTTATCGAGAGGATAGTAGTGATTTGAGTGATAATTGGTCAAATCTCAGCGTCGACGATAAGTGACATCAAGTGATATAGAAACTTGACGTCACTTTGCTCGTTTAGTAGCAAGTCATGGCTTCTACTTTCGCGATAGAAGTATTGTAGCGCTTAAGGGCACTATCAATTTTGGTTGGGT
The DNA here is from genome assembly GCF_009938205.1 of Vibrio panuliri. Taxonomy (NCBI): domain Bacteria; kingdom Pseudomonadati; phylum Pseudomonadota; class Gammaproteobacteria; order Vibrionales; family Vibrionaceae; genus Vibrio; species Vibrio panuliri. The sequence continues at coordinate 1,425,417 of NZ_AP019654.1, forward strand.
GACTTAGCAGATCAGCGAACGCAGAGCGAAGCTCATAGTTTTTGGGATGAGGCTTGGCTTGGCGATCGGCAAAGGTTTTCGCAGCAGCATGGCCTAGAGCGTCTGACCGTGAGGCTAACGTTTTTATCTCTTTCTGCTCCAATTGCAGCCATGCTTCCACCGGTTTTTCGGTGGCGACTTTGGACGGGTCGTTGTCTAGGTAGTATTTAACCGCTTCAGCGTTAAGATCGAAGTGGTTGCGACGACCATCTAAATACCATTGGCTGACTTCTTCCAATTGAGGGTATTGCTTCGCGGTGAGTTGAGCTAAATCTTCGTACCAGTGCATTGATGCTTCTACATAAGCATCGTATTTTGAAGCTAGGCAAGAGTTGTCTGCGGCAAATACCGCCGTCGAAGTCGCGCTGAGTAGCAACGCAAGCAACGTACGTTTCATGGGAACTTCCTAATTGTTATTTATTGTCGGCATAGTTTAAGAGAATTTTAAATTAATTCCCGCGATCTAACCCGCAAGTGAGACAAAGAACAACATAAGAACAGGCACTAACAGACTGAGAATAAAGCCACTTACTATTGCGACAGGCACACAACGCACACCACCAGTGGTTTGAATCACCGGCAAGGTGAAATCCATAGCAGTAGCGCCAGCATAGCCAATAGCCGTGCAAGGACGAGTTCGGATAACCAGAGGGATCAACACCAGGGCAACCAATTCGCGCAGTAGCTCAAGCATAAAGGAGGCGCCGCCATAGACGGGGCCGAATGCGTCACCCATCAATATGCCCGCTAACGAATACCAGCCAAATCCCGATGCCATGGCAAAACCTCGGTAAAGATCAATATCGAGAATCCATGCCGCGATAGCGCCACCAACCAGTGAGCTTACGATGACAAGTGCTGCAATGCACATCCCTTGCTTATTGATCAAGATCTGCTTGAGAGTCAAACCACTATTTCGTAGTTGAATGCCGATAAAAAACAGTAGGATAAAGAGAATCCACTCACTAGCAGTATCGACCCACGAGAGATCGAACGGTAGCATCAAACCAACCACTAAACCGCCTCCGACTACCAAAATCAGCTTCAGTGATTCCATTGCCATGGAGGAGAGGGGGAGTTGGGTATGTTTGGCATCGGTTTCTAAGGGAATCAACTTATCGACCAGTGGCAATACCGCAATGTTGCAGAGACCCAAACAGATAAAGAAAGTCGCCGTGTAGCTCAATATGGTTTGCAGGTTTTGACTTAAGTTATCAAGCGCGGCAAGGCTCAACCCCATCAACGCCAAAATGACGAACACTAAACGTGCCGTCATCGCATTGATTTGGTCGAGGAGCTTAGAATTAGAAACAGCAATTAAGTACCCCACGACGAGTGGAGCAAAGATAAACATCATCCCTGAAAACATACGATTTCCTAGCGGGTTATAGACCGCTCGCAGTGATTAATTCTTGTATTTTGGTATGGAAGTCACTATCGCTTAAATTGGTTAACTTGTACAGAATATCTGCGCCGGTGACATCGACCTCTACCACATGTTCGTCGATGTTTTCATCTTTACGGCGGAACATCAGTATGTGGTTAGCAATACGCGCAACATCCAGATAAGAGACATCGAAATCTAACTGTTGAGTATTCTCATTCATTGCAACATCGATAAAGTCACGGTCAAACCCCCATTTCTCGAGTACGAGACGGCTAGCAGCTGGACAAAGGGCGTTAAAAATTCGAAGCGCCAGCTCACTGTCGAGGTAATTGCCGTTCTCTAAATAGAGATAGTATTCGTGAACGATGCAAAACAAGCCAATATCAGCCAGTAGACCTGTCAGTAATGCTTTATCGGTAACGAGATGTAAGTACTCTGGGTCATTAGTTTGGCGAAATTCTTTGGTGACCATCACCATGGTGGCGGCAAGTTCTTTGGATGAGTACGCACTTTGACGCAGTACGTGGTTACACTCCATAGAAAGATTGACCGAGTTCTTGAGTTGCTCAATTGCTTGAGCGGTGACAATGTCACGTACGCGCACGATGCCCAATCGAGAAACGGCCGTCACCACTTCAGTGCATTGAATATTGCGTCGGTTAAAAATCACTGAGTTCGCCACACGAATCACCGCAGCGGTGAGGCCAGGATCTTCAACTAAGCAGTCCGCAACATCCATGACCGTGGTGCTGTCTGATACACAAAGTTTTTGAATCTTTGTGACCACTTCAGGGATTGGGGGTAAGGTGATTTTTCCAGATTCAATGGAGGATTCAAGGAATGCAGCAAACTCGCTCTGGATTCCTTTTTCTATTAAAGCTCGATTTTCCGGTAGCCAATAAAATGATAAATGAGTCATAGTAACGTTATTATGTGTTTTATGGGCAGAGTGTACCGTCTATATCACTTATCTAGCAATGGGGGGAATGTGCTAGCGGTGATATTTTAGTCAACAATTTAACTCACTTCGAAAAAGCGAAACTCGGGTCTCAAAAAAGAGCCATATTTTATTTTATGTGATACTAGTCCCATAAAATGCGTTTTTGAGGCTCATTGATGTGAAGTTTGACCTGACTTAATTCGTTTCGTTAACTATCATTTGAGCTATTAAATGCTGTCTAAATTAAAAATTTTACATAAAGACAGAATAAAAAAATTTTTCGCTTAATTTATGCTGCTATGTCTGGAGATCGCCAATAATCGGGGAAGATTAGAAGGATCAAAGGAAATGACAGAGCAATCGTTTATTCAATATGTTAGTAAATACGGTGACTTCCAAAAACGTTCAATGTTTGGAGGTACGGGTTTGTTCAAGGATGACGCAATGTTCGCCCTTTTGAGTAACGAACATGTGTTTATTCGTGGAGGAAATAACTTAGATGCAGACTTGTGTGCTTTAGGTTGTGAAAAATATCGCCATGTTAAGAAGCAAACTACGGCAACCGTGAACTACTATGACATTAGCCACTTGTTCAATTCTCGTGATGAGAAGCTGGATGTATTGGTTAAAAAGTCAATCGATTATTCTGTAACTCAACGAGAGTTCAAACGTTCATCTGCTAACCGTCGTTTGCGTGATCTACCAAACATGCAATTGACTCTTGAACGTATGGTTAAAAAGTCGGGCATCGATGATGTTGATGAGTTTATCGAACTAGGCGCGGCGCAGGTCTTTTCACGCGTTAAGCAAACGTACGGCAGTGATGTTGACGTTAAGCTGTTGTGGAAATTTGCTGGCGCGATTGACGGTGTGCATTGGAAACTAATCCAAGAACCACGTAAACGTCAGTTATTGGAGAGCTGTCAGTAACAGATAGCCTGATTTCCTGATGTGAACACTGAACTTCTGTAAAGCGAGTAGGGTAGCAGCGCTAGCCAATCGAATTTTAGAGCCGAGCAAATTGCTCGGCTTTGTGTTTTTGCTGCTTAGAAATAAGCAACTGAGTTAGCCACGTTTTCACAGCTCGTCGTTTGACCGAACCTCTACGGTATCACTACTTTTAAGTCCTCATTTATAAAGCCTATCACGCTGTCTATCCAACCTTGTCTTTGCACTTCGTAATGATTCATCGTTTTGGCGATGACTTTTTCTACCCATCTCTTACTGGACATTGTGGCGAAAATCTGGTCAATTAGGGTTGTTAATAGGAAGTTAACAAGGTCCTTTGGGATAAAGGGGAACGTCAGCTAGGAGCAAAATGTATGAGTATGGAAACTTGGGCGATTTATTTTGTCGCGATTTTGATTTTGACCGCCTCGCCAGGGCCAAGCTCTTTGTTATGTATGACAAAGGGGGTAACGCAGGGGTTTAAGGTAGGCTTGTATACCGCATTAGGAAGCCTGACCGCTATTACGATAATACTCACATTGTCCTTTACAGGATTAGGTTTAATCATTGCCTCGTCAGAGTGGGTATTCAACGTTATAAAGTATCTTGGCGCAGCGTATCTTATCTACCTAGGTGTGCGCGCAATTATGTCGAAAGAAGAGCAGTATCAACTGCAAGAGTCCCATTCTTCACAACGTCTTTCACCTTTTAAGCACTATGCCTCTGGTTTTATTGTTGGTAGCAGCAACCCGAAAGCCATTTTGTTTTTTACTGCATTGTTCCCTCAGTTTATTAACCCAGAACAATCGCTCGTTAGCCAGTATGTGATCTTCACTGCCACATTTATGGTGATGGAACTTGCATGGTTGGCAATTTATGCCTTTCTGGGCGCAAAATCATCCAGTTGGTTGTTGGCTAAAGGCCGGGCTAAGTTATTTAACCGCGTCAGTGGCGGCGTGTTCATTGGTGCTGGCACAGTTTTGTCTACCGCAACAAAAGCTTAAGTGACTCGCAATAGTTTGAAAGTAGGTCTGTTAAAGTGAAAATCTCTTTTCTCTTTGACGTGAGCTTTTAGATGCCATCAGGAAATATGACTGAAATGGCGATGAGTGGTTACTTGTTAATCCTGATCGCCATTATTATTTTTTACCCATTTGCTTTAGTCGCAGTGCAGATGATTTTTTATAGCGATGTATTTAAAAAGAAATATACTCGTTACCTAAATTGGTTGGTGTTGTGTCTGTTTGCTTTCAGTTTGGTGATGCATTTGCAAACGGAAGTCATTTACGGTGAAGAGTTATTGAACTGGTTGTCAGACCAATAAACTGCTTGCTCATCTGACTTTTGAAACGTCTGTCTCATCCAGTAATAAAAACAGTTAAATCTATTAAATTGCATTCATATTATAAATAAACTTTGTGGTTGTAAAATGTTCAAAGTATATAAATAACGCGGAATTTTCGTGCGTGATGTTTTGTTTGTAGCTAAAATTCGCGCTCTTACTATTCTGTCTTGCTACGAACATAATGAACTTATCACTAAAACAAAAACTAATTGGTGCTAGCCTATTGGCAGTGATGCTAATGGCAGGTGCTTTAACTTGGTTGTCTGCTGGACAACTTTATGAGCAAACTCGAAATGGAATGTATGCGCGTGCTGAAAGTATGGGGGCTACTGCAGCAACGGGTATTTCTGATTGGGTGACTGTGCGTGAGGATATCGCCACAGCCTTTAACCGTTACTCAGAGCAACCAGATGTTTTGCCATTTTTACAACAAGCACGTGTTGCTGGGGGTTTCGACGACATTTTCTTAGGTACGCCTGCTGGTGAGATGCTCCGCTCTCGCCCAGAACGTAACCGCGCAGATTACGATCCGCGTACTCGTCCTTGGTACAAGGATGCGTCTCGCGCTGGCAAGCAAATCATCACACCTGCGTATCAGGATGCGATTACTGGCTCTTTGCTGGTGACTATTGCTGAACCTGTGCACAACAATGGTCAGTTGATTGGTGTGGTTGGTGCTGACGTGTTGATTGATCAACTGATCAATGATGTGATTAGCCTTGATGCTGGTAAAAACGCACACGCGATGCTTATCGACATGCAAACCGGGACATTCTTAGCTCACCCAAATAAATCTCTTCTGCTTAAGCCTCTATCTTCACTGGCTCCTGAACTTAATATGGATTTAGTTGAGTCGTACGCGAAATCAGGCAGTATCAAAATTGTTGAGCGTGAAGGAAAAGAGAAGCTATTTTACTTCAAGCCAATCCCAGATAGTCATTGGATGTTTGCGATCGAAATGGATCGTGACACCGAAGAGGCTGCTTACACACAAATTCTGACCGAGCTATTTATTACAGCAGCAGTGATCACACTATTAGTTGGTGTTGCTGTGTTCTGGTTGGTGAGTTACCTATTCCGTGATCTACTGCGTGTCTCTCAAGCTCTTGAAGATATCGCTTCTGGTGATGCAGATTTAACTCAACGCCTTGTGCCACATAGCCAAGATGAAGTGGGTCGCCTAGCAACCAGTTTCAACACCTTTGTTGGTAATATGCACCAGATGGTGACGAAACTAAGCCATGTATCAGCCTCTCTGAGCGAGCAAGCGAAAACAACCGCTCAACAAGCAGAAGAACGCAGCACGCGTATTCGCACTCAGCAAGATGAAATCAACATGGTGGCGACGGCTGTGAACGAAATGGCAGCAGCCACGCAAGAAATTGCGGGTAATGCTGACAATACTGCGCAGCACTCATCGCAAGCTGTTGAAGTGTGTGGTCATGGCGGTCAGCAAGTGGTGCAGACTCAATCGTCAATCCAAAACTTGGCCCGTGAAGTGGAAGTAGCAACCCAAGTTATTCAAGAACTTGAAGAGCATGGTCACAGCATCAATACGATTTTGTCGACCATTCAGGGTATTGCAGAGCAAACGAACCTACTTGCGCTGAACGCGGCAATTGAAGCGGCTCGCGCGGGAGAACAAGGGCGTGGCTTTGCTGTGGTTGCTGATGAGGTGCGCGTACTAAGCCAACGCACTCATTCTTCAACGCAAGAAATCCAACAAATGATTGAGACGCTACGAGCAACGACGTCAAGAGCTGTGGGTATTATGAGTGATAGCCGCCAACTGGCTGATACTAGTGTGGTTGACTCTGACTCTGCGGCAATCAGCCTGACTCAAATTCAGTCAGCGGTTGAAGCGATCAGTGATATGGCGACGCAAATTGCCTCTGCAGCGGAAGAACAGGCATCAGTGACATCAGAGATCACGCGTAATACCATCGGTATTCGTGATGTATCACAAGATCTGGCAGATGAAGCGAATGAAGCGGCACAACAAGCTTCTCAGTTGTCTCAGCTTTCTTACGAACTAGAGAATGAAATCAATCGTTTTAAACTCTAGAACCTAAATGATGAATCCAGCCCAGACTTTAGTCTGGGCTTTTTTTTACCAGTAATCGGCGTGTGTTAATATATTTCCAATTTGGAAAATAGTGTTTTATCTAATTTCAATTGTGGACAAGAGTCTCTCACCATAAAATCCTTAAAAATTATAAGGAATACTCACATGTCACACACTCTAGATTCATTCCAACAGCGCGTTCGTGAAATCATCACGGATGTAAACCTAAACCCTAAACAGAAAAACCAGTTCCTCGCATCGACCGCAGAATCAAGCCAACCATATATGGCGGTTTCAATCGATGTCGAAAAGGCAATGGAAGAGGGCGTCTTGTGTGACATGTTTGAAGGTAACGCACCGTTCAAACCACGTTACGTACTGCCAGATTACGCAAAGTTCCTTAAGCAAGGCTCAAAGTACCTTGAGCTAGAGCCTGCGCAAGACTTTGATGATGCGCTAAACCTACTGACGATTCTTTACCACCACGTACCTTCTGTTACCAATATTCCAGTTTACCTAGGCCAACTGGATGACGTGCTGATGCCTTATGTGGGTGACCTCTCTGAGCAGCAAGTTTACGCCAAGTTAAAACGTTTTTGGATCATGCTGGATCGCACATTGCCAGATGCGTTTATGCATGTGAATATCGGCCCACAAGACAATATTATTTGCCGTACCATTTTGAAAGTGGATGCAGAGCTTAAGCAAATTGCACCTAACCTGACCTTTATGTACGACCCTGCAATCACTCCAGACAGTCTGTTACTACAAGCGACAACCAATATCTGTGAATGCAGCAAGCCACATATTGCTAACTACCCAGTACACGCACAAAGCTATGGTGACAAGAACTTTGGTATCGTTAGTTGCTACAACTCATTGCCTCTCGCGGGTGGTGCGAACACGCTTGTTCGTATGAACCTAAAAGAAGTGGCGAACAAAGCCCAAAATGCACAAGATTTTCTAGATAACGTATTACCACAATACAGTGCGATTATGATTGAGCTGATTGACGCTCGAAGCAGCTTCCTACATGAAGAGTCAAACTTCTTTAAAGGTTTCTTGACTGAGGAAGGCTTGATCAACGAATCACGTTTTGCACCTATGTTTGGTATTTTTGGTATGGCTGAAGCCGTTAATGTTTTGCTTGAAAAAGAGGGCAAACAAGCGCAATACGGCCACGCAGCAGAAGCGAATGAACTTGGTCACGCCCTTTCAGCGAAACTGGCAGAAATTGTAGAGAGCTCACCAGTGAAATATGGTCTAGAAGGTCGTTCTCTGTTGCACGCTCAAGGTGGTATTAATATCGATGAAACCACCACTCCGGGTGTGCGCATTCCTTACGGCTCTGAGCCAGACCCTGTGACTTATGTGCAAGCTACAGCCGCTCACCACAAGTATTACACATCAGGCATCAGCGATATTTTGACGATTGATGAGACCGTAAAATCAAACCCAGAAGCGATGTTTAACCTATGCAAAGGGGCACTAGCGATGGGGTACCGTGAGTTTACCGCTAACGTTGCTTCAAACGACTTGGTACGTGTTACGGGCTATATGGTGAAGTTGTCGGATATTGCTAAGTTTGCACAAGAAGGTTCACGTACAAACACGACATTCCTTGGTGCAGATGCGGCAAAATTCACCGGTATTATGGACCGTGCGCCGCGTGTTGTTAGCATGGAAATGCAACCAACATACAAGTAACAATGACCTTAGTTTCTCAAAAGCAGGCGATTGTTAACCGCATTTTGAATTTCTCATGTGTTGATGGACCAGGCAATCGTCTGGTCATTTTTCTTCAAGGCTGTAATTTCAAATGCATTAACTGCCATAACCCTTATACCATCAACCATTGTGATCACTGTGGAGATTGTGTGAGTGGGTGCCCGACTCATGCTTTAAGCTTCAATCAGCAGAATAAAGTGGTGTGGGATGAGAGTCTTTGTACCCAGTGTGACCAATGCTTAGATATTTGTCCAAGTCACTCAAGCCCTAAAGTGAAACACTGCAGTGTTGATGAGATGCTTGCTCTGATTCGCAAGCAGCATGTTTTCCTAAGTGGTATTACCGTTTCTGGTGGGGAAGCGACCTTGCAGTTACCGTTTATTGTGGAATTGTTTAAAGCGATCAAAGCGGATCAAGAGCTTTGCCACTTAACCTGTTTTATCGACAGTAATGGCTACTTAGCCGAGACAGGTTGGCAGCGTGTATTGCCTTACCTTGATGGGGCGATGATCGATCTAAAATCTTGGCAAAATGAGACTCATCAATGGCTGGTGGGACGAGACAATCACCGTGTGATTCAATCCATTCGTTTATTAGCCTCAGCAGGCAAGTTGCACGAGTTGAGACTTCTTCATATTCCGGGAAAAAGCGATTTAGACCAAGAGATTGAAGCTATCTCAACGTTGATTAACGAGTTACCCAATGAGGTTAAAATTCGTCTGAACGCTTTTCAACATCATGGCGTTGTTGGAGAAGCGCTCACTTGGCAGAAATGCTCCAAAGCGCAGATGGAAGTTTTTTATCAGAGCTTGCAGGCGAAAGTGTCTAACTCAATAATGTTACCAAGCGTTTATATCTAGCCATATCAAAATGCCGGAGTTCTTCGGCCATTAAATCAAAGTTAAGCTGCTCCGTAGTCGAGCAGCTTTTTTGTGCCTGAAAATTACCTCACCCCAAAGCCCAACCCAAAGGACATTAGTAAGAATTGAATTCTCTGTTTTGTCCGTATTGCGCTTGCTAACCTTATGAAATATATTCACTTTTTTAGGGGGTAGGTGTGCATTCGAGAACTCTATAAGTTCCAGATTCTCACTTTTATCCAGAGGTGATAGTCACAAAGTAAGGTTTGATGCAGTGCAATTTGTTGATTAACTTGGGTTTGTACGAGAAAATCGACCGAAGAAATAGTGAGGGCTGAAGTGCATTAGTGAGAATTCAGTCTAATACACTGTTAGTTCTTTCAAATAATAGTAGAATATATGAATATTGATAGTGACAAGATAGATAAGTTAATAATCAGCCAATATGTTGATTTGGAGAAAACCTCAGAACTTCATCAGTTATCTAAGTTGTTTAATCCAGGCTTTATCAAAGGGATGCTAAAAATAATTGGTGCTGGATTAGCAAATGAGCAATGTTATAAGCAAAGCCTTGATATATCATTATGTTGGATTGATAAACGGCCTTTGGCTGATTTTTCAAAGCAAAATATCAAGGATCATAATAACAATAAGATCACAAAGAAGGTTGAGGTGGCTGATGCTGCTTTTTATTTCTTCAATGAGAATGGTTACTACCAAAATGGGCAAGAAAAGATAGCTCATGAATCAAGCCTCGCATTACTTTTCCAAGCAAAAAGGTCCGTATCGGTAAAAGAACCAATAGTGCCAGTAGGGACATCAAAAGCAAAGAATAATAGTACAGCAAAGGAACTTGCTCTTCTTAGTTCTTGGCCGAAATTTGATTTATACAAAACTTCAGGGAATAAAAGCCCAATATATAGAGATATGGAAATAGATTGTCCCACTGGTGAAATTCCTCCATTCGGTTGGTTTGGTGTTTGTCCTCCAACTAAATCCGAGATTTGGAAGTCTAGATGGATGTGTGGGCCTTCAAAATTGGGAGAGAAATGTCAATATACCTTAGGTCAGTTGCTTGAAGCACTGTTAAAACGGACTACCCTGGGTACTGATAAAGTTGAGTCTGGTAAGGAGTTTAAGTTTGATCCTAAGTGGACCAGTGGACAAAAGCTTAATGGAGAATCTTACTGGGATGTATTGAACAATGAAATATTAGCTCAATGTAAAGAATCTAACTTACCAAAGAGTATCTTTACTACTAATAAAAAAAAGGTGTGTCTCTGCTAAAGAAGTCATTTTTCTAGATGAACATATGGGCCTAGCATTATTGACTAGTCCGAATGATTCTCTGTGTGATTGTAGCAGCCATAGCACAAAGATAGCTAAGCACATTACCGAGATAAAAATACCTGATAGTTTTTATGAGGCAGCTTTGCATGACAGGGCAATGCCAGTTGTAATATTCTCTATCAAGTCAATGGAAGGTCAGAACTAACAAGTAAATTCAAGTGACGCCTACGGCGCACCTGATTTAGGCGTTATGTGGCTGTTTTAGTTCATGTTTTCTAGCTTGGTTCAGTGTAAGGGTACTGAGTTCTACGTCTGTGCTTGTCACCTTTCAGTCCTCATGATTCTTGGTGTTTAATCACGCTGTTTCTTTGTGTTGGGATGTCCGTCGGCAAACCTAAATTTCCGTGCTCGCTGTGGTCAGCTTCAGTGAAAGTATCCTTTGCCATATTAGTGCAGCTGGTACGGGAACTTCCTCAAATGTCGCTTCATTGCCAAGTTCGTTAATCGAGTCAGTTCAACTTGGGCAGCTGTCCGATTTACTTCAGTGGCTGGGTTTAGTAATGTATTCCAAATCAACGCCTTGCCACCAAGCCTTTAGGTTCATCACACTGTCTCGCAACATAACAAATTGCTCAAGAATGACGGCTAACCTTTGGCATTTTTGGTTCGGTTGAGTTTAGTGATTACGGTGGCTTTGCTTAGGTTTTGTGGCAGTTAGCCGCATCTTAGCAAGGCGTTATGTGAACCCAATCAAGCGCCAAAGTTAGCGTCTTCTGGAATTGCATAGAATCTGGAGTTTTGTAGCTCTTCCATTGTTATTGCGCTTAATCCGACGTTTTCACGGTTTAAATTTACCCATTGTAGAAAGTTCATTTTTGGGACAGTCGCTACAAACCTTTTACGTAAAGCAGGACTAGTCACAGGTATAGTTAGCCCAACAGATTTGAATGCAGCTTTGATAATCTTAATATCACATCGGTACAACTCTCGGGAGTAATCTGCACCGGTACAGTTGAGATAGTTAAGTTGAACATTGTGGTTATATAACTGACGTGAAACTTCTACTTCTTGAGTGTGAGCGGTTATAGTCCCAACTTTACGTACAAAATGGTATTCCCAGTCTTTCACTTCTCCAATACCCGTAGTTTTCAATTGGGACAGTCGTGCTTTGGGGTTGCTAGTAATGCCAATCTTAAAAATATGCAGTGCTGGTGAGTAGGCGATATAGATATGGTCACAACGATATTTATTGTTCCTAAACGGAGTTTTAAGGGCTTCTTCCAAGCTATTTCTGTCCATTCAAATCACCGTACTATATATTTATGCAAAGGTTAGCATGGTGTGGGCGGAACAATATTGAGATTAGTCAAAAGCAAATGGTTGAAAGTACACATAACACATATGAGCCTTCTGCCTGTCAATAGGCAATAATATCCTGTTGGCTGCGTGAGCAGCCAATGCTCTTCGAACAACAAAGTTATCTACTTCGCTTTGTCATTTCGGTCATTAAGCATTGCTTACGACAAACACATATTGAGGATCTCTTATTGCGGTCTCGCCGCTGCCTATGATTTGTCATAGGGTCACTAGACACTTATCGGTTAACCCCAGCAGGCACTATTCAAAAAAATGGTTAAACAGTTGTTTTCCAGTTATCTTCAGGCTCAGCCGAGGTGTAAGCAACTTTGCTGTTCGTTGTTATGGGTGCGCACCAGTGAAGCGACTAATCAAAGCAAGCGGGCTTGGACTACCTGACACAACCGACCTTTTCGGGCTTAAATCCCAGTAAATTTGAGTCAGTGACGTGTTCTCACTCAGCACCAGTTAGACCTTCAGCTCACTTCACTGTGCGACTTATTGGGGTAAAAATCGTTTCTCATCAAACACTGTTTTGTCCCTCAACATGAAGTAGACACATCGTCCTAGTTTATGAGCCAACGCTGATAGTGCTTTGGCTTTGCTCATGCGTTTTTGCAAGCGTTGAATGTATTTCTTAGCGGGGTCATTACCGCGTAAATAGAGAACCGCCGCTTCCGAGAACGCCCATTTTAAGTAGGCGTTCCCAATCTTGTTGCCGTTCGTTCCTTTTTGTTTGCCCGCTGATTCGGCTTTGCATTTGACTAGCCGTGAGTAAGAAGCGAAGTTTTGCACCGACGGGAAGCGTTCAATATTGCCGATTTCATACAAGATGGTGAGGGCGAGAATGCGGCCAATACCAGGTACAGTCTGGATAAGGTTGTAATCTTGAGCACTGTGCTGCTTGGCTGTCTTTTCAATAAAGTGTTCGACGCTCGCCAATTCCTTGGTGTAAAAGGCGATGACATTTAAATCCATATCGATACTTCGATTGATTGAGGGCTCATCGAACTGATTGCGCACTTGTTTACGGGCACATGGGTAGCGCAGTTGAACGTTGTGGCTTTGCTGATTGTATTGGCTAAAGGTGTTGGCAACGTGGGCTTTGAGGTCAGCGCCATGGCGCATGATTTTGGTTCTTCGTCGCAGCAAATCTCGTGTTGCTCGCATCGCTTTAGGATACACATAAGCGATAGGGAAATTACCACCACGAAGGAGTGACGCTATTTTGAAAGAGTCGATTCGGTCGTTCTTTGTTTTACCACCGTGGATCGCTTTCATGTACAGTGCATGGCCGAGTACAAAGTCAAACGCATAATCAAGGCAAAGATCGCTGACCCAATACCAGCAGTGCATACATTCGACACCGATGACGATGTTATCTTGGTAAGGCGTAATTAACTCAAGTAGTGCGTCGGGATCGGCATCAATCTTCTTGTGCAGGACTTTATTGCCAAGTGAATCGAGAATACAGACGTAAAGTAAGCGAGCATGCAGATCAATGCCACAGTAATAGTTATGCTGGTTGTTATAGAATCTCATTGAGTCTTCTCCGTTTTGGGTTTCGTCGCCTTCCAGCTTAGTCGAGAGGCTAAGTTGGAGGAGAAGGCTCAATGAGTATCAAAGCGTTTAAGACGGATTCACAACGCTTGGCATTTTTGGTTTGAATCAGCTTTAGTGTTTACGGCACAATGGTTTAGGTTTAATGGTTGCGTTGTTCACCACTTAACGCGGCTACATGGATTCCCCCGGTTGTCAAACATCCGCTAAACTTCAAGTGATGGGTTTTGGACTGCCGCTCTACATTCGGTCTACTTATCGATGATTCGCATACATCGTGACCCTGATGACTTTGCGCGACTGCGGTGCCTTATTCGTTAGATGACATTCAATGTGTCCGCCGCATTAACAGGCTCTCCGCTCGTGGTCTTCACCTATCTCCATCCATTGCGTCTGCTATGACCCGGTGGGTAAAACGCTTACTCTGCTTGAGTTAACGAAAGCTTAAGCAGAGTAATTCTCATACTCCGTTTGGTTGTGTATCAATGACCAGATTATTCGAGCGTTTTTCGCCGCCAATGCGACCACCGCACGATTCATACCTCTTCGTTCTAAAACGCCTCGGCACCACTGGCTAAGCCTGTCTTGTTTATCACCTAAGTTGGCGATGACTGTTCGAGCACCATGGACAAGCAGTGTCCGCAGATACTTATCGCCATGCTTTGTGATGCGTCCTAACCTCGGTTTTCCGCCTGTTGAGTACTGTTTTGGAACCAAACCTAGCCAAGCAGAGAAATCACGGCTCTTATCAAATTGAGCCCCATTGCCGATGGAGGCGAGGATAGCAGTGGCGGTTTGAGGACCGATGCCTCTTACTTTCATTATTCTTTGGACGTTTGTGCTGACTTTAGCGAACGCATCGAAAGTGATTTCTGTGTTATCGATATTCTGGTTGAGAGACTTAAGGTGCTCGAATGCATCAGCTAGCGTTGCACGTGCTAAGTTAGGAAGCTCGTTCTCAGGGTTTCCAAGCATATCAGGTACTAGCCTCATTAACGAAGCGCGACCAACGGGGATGATTAGTCCGAATTCAGAAAGTAGTGCACGGATACGATTCATCAATGCGGTACGTTCACGCACCCAATGCTCTCTCATTCGATGAACCGATAAGATAGCTTGTTGCTCAGGGGATTTGACAGGAACAAAGCGAGTAGTGGGCCTTTGTACGGCTTCGCATATAGCGACCGCATCATTGAGGTCATTTTTTCCTTTGGTTCGATAAGGTGCGACGTACTTGACCGCCATAATACGAGCATCGTGACCGAATTTGCGTAATGTTCTCGCCCAATAATGTGCACCACCACACGCTTCGACACCTATTCGCATAGGTGGCATATTTGCTTTTGTAGTCAGTAATTTAGAGCGAGTGACTGATTTATGAAGTAGAACTTTGCCGTGCTGGTCAACAGCATGAATGCTGAAGTGGTTTTTAGCTAAATCAATCCCGCAAAAATAAGAATAATCAGACATGGTGCCTCCAGTGCAAATGTATACCACTTAAGTGTGGCAGTTCCTCGGGAGGGGGAATCCATGTCATTCGTTAGCTTCTTTGTGCGTAAAAATAGTAGATTAATCCTCTTTAAAATGTAAAATTCGCGCCACAAAAATTTGTAGTGTTTGAGGTGTTCCTATTAGTAACGGAGTTTCTAAAGACGTCGCAGCATTGAGTGCAGCGGCAACAGCAGCCAGTGTATCTGTTTTTGTAGCAACAGGTGCGTTTGGTGCTATGAGTGCAGCGATCGGTATCATTCTGCTAGCTTTGGTTTTTGCATTTGCGTTTGATTGCATAATTAAGCCTAAAGAACGATTGGCATATTCGTTTGTAGTTGGTTTGCTTTTGCTAATGACGTTCGCGCCAGTCTATGAGTTTTATGTGTTTTATAACTTGCACAGTTACTTAGACGCAGGTTTTTCTTGGTATGTGAAAGGTATTGATCAGTTGCAACAGTCGAGCACTGTAAGTTTTTGGTTATTTATCGCCTGGTTTGTTCTAGGCGTAACTAGTTATATCTTATTTAGTATTTATGTCCGTTTTGGCAAGAGAGTTTCAGAAGTGAACATTAGCAATAAAACTGAAAAAATTGGTATTTTACTAACAGTAATTTGGGGCATGTTGTTAGTTTCGTTGGTCGTTTTTAAGTGGGATGATCTTGTTAAAATGACTCTAAATGAATGCGGGGACTTTTTAGCGGGAGCTATGGCTCCCGTAGCCTTTTTATGGCTAATTGTTGGCTATTCCCTACAGCGATATGAATTGAGACAAAATACTGCCGCACTAGTAGAGCAATCGAAGTTTTTAGAGGCTTCAGCGAGAGCGGCGAAAGTGCAATCAACAATGTCCATCATTAAGCCGTAAAACGAAGCTAACACATATGAGCCTTCTGCCTGTCAATAGGCAATAATAGCCTGTTGGCTGCGCGAGCAGCCAATGCTCTTCGAACAACAAAGTTATCTACTTCGTTTTGTCATTTCGGTCATTAAGCATTGCTTACGACAAACACATATTGAGGATCTCTTATTGCGGTCTCGCCGCTGCCTATGATTTGTCATAGGGTCACTAGACACATATCGGTGCACTATTCAAAAAAATGGTTAAACGGTTTCTGGCCTTACCGAGCTATTTCGATCTAGCGTAATGTTCTTGCCTAATAATGTGCACCACCACACGCTTTGATACCTATTCGCATAGGTGGCATATTTGCTATTGTAGTCAGCAGTTTAGAGCGAGTGACTGATTTATGAAGTAAAACTTTGCCGTGCTGGTCAACAGCGTGAATGCTGAAGTGGTTTTTAGCTAAATCAATCTCGCAAAAATAAGAATAATCAGACATGGTGCCTCCGGTGCAAATGTATACCACTTAAGTGTGGCAGTTCTTTGGGAGGGGGAATCCATGTCATTCGTTAGAACTACTCAAGGAGATTTCGTGTACGACGCACATTCATTAAGTGGAATAATAGAAAGGATTGATTCTGATCTCCCTCGGCGCGTTGAGTATTTGAAGAAGGAACCCATTGTCACTGTGGGTTATATGACATCTTTAGATATGAATACTCCAATGCGATATCAAACTGTAAGAGTTCAAGAAGAGCGCAATTCAAAACTCGTTGGAATATTGCTAGCTCACCCAAGATCAGCAATATCTAAAAGTGAAATAGTTAGCCATCTGAACTACTTTCATCATCGCTCAGGCGAAGCCATTGATTTCTTTTGCGTTGGTTACGGTGCCTATTGGCCAGATAATCATTATCCTGATCAAGACTCAACGGCAAGAGTCGATGGGGTTGATTGGCTGTTTAGCGAAAAAGCATTTTCCGATGTAATTCAGGAGCTTGAATCCGAATCAAAGTGGCAATATAGCGGGGAAACAGAGCTGTTACTTATTTCCGCTAGGAAGGAGGAGGATGGAAATACCTCAATGGATTACTCTTCTGCAATTGTGTGTAACCTTGAAGCAATGCAGAAAGACCAAGCTTTCACTTCGGTACGTTCATTTTTTGAGGGTATATTCCGTTTCGCCAAAAAGAATAGCTGCTCGGATGAGACTTGGGGTCTTAGCGATCAGCAGGGCTTAAAGGTTGGGCAGTCCGCAATTAAAGACGCCGTGCTTTCGTTGCTTCCAAAAAACCTTAAAGATTCATACAAAAAGGCAGAGCATTATGCCGTGCGAAATATCGCGTAGCTGTTCTAACACATATGAGCCTTCTGCCTGTCAATAGGCAATAACATCCTGTTGGCTGCGGGAGCAGCCAATGCTCTTCGAACAACAAACTTATCTACTTCGCTTTGTCATCTCGGTCATTAAGCATTGCTTACGACAAACACATATAGAAGGTCTCTTATTGCGGTCTCTCCGCTGCCAACCATTATTGGTTGGGTCAGACTAGGCGCCCCCCTAACACTCATAGGTTAACCCCAGCAGGCACTATTTAAAAAAATGGTTAAACAGTTGTTTTCCAGTTATCTTCAGGCTCAGCCAAGGTGTAAGCAACTTTGCTGTTCGTTGTTATGGGTGCGCACCAGTGAAGCGGCTAATCAAAGCAAGCGGGCTTGGATTAAATCACATCGCTGGCCTTACTGAGCTATTTCGATCTAGCGTAATGTTCTTGCCCAATAATGCGCATCACCACACGTTTCGACACCTATCCGAATAGATAGAATAATTGCTATTGTAGTCAGCAGTTTAGAGCGAGTGACTGATTTATGAAGTAAAACTTTGCCGTGCTGGTCAACAACATGAATGCTGAAGTGGTTTTTAGCTAAATCAATCCCGCAAAAATAAGAGTAATCAGACATGGTGCCTCCGGTGCAAATGTGTACCACTTAAGTGAGGCAGTTCCTCGGGAGGGGAATCCATGTCATTCGTTATACCCTAGACTAGCATACCGAAAGTCTTTGTTCTGCTAGTTAGATAGAATGAAAATGTGTTATTATTCAAGACTATGTTATGCAAATATTAAGGAATTAACATGCCACCAGAGCAAGATTGGATTGAGTGGGTTTTTCGGGAATTGGTACTTACTTTGTACAGTTGGTTGTTGGGTTTATTTGCTTTATATTTGTTTGTCTATTTGTTAAGAAAGCAAGCAATGATACGAAAGTTGAAGGCGATTACTTCAATGTAAAACAAGGTGGATTCTTCAACAAGATAAAGTTGTTATCTAAAAAAAAGAATAAATAGTATATGTTTGATAAAACTCGAACTCAGGTGGACAACGACTTAATAAATGTTGATCAAGGAGGTATTGGAAATAAAACAGAAATAAATAAAAATATAACCTTGAATATCAACTCTCCACTTACTAATCCAGAGGTTGCAAAAGCTCTCCTAGAACAACTTATGAGTGCAACATCTGCTGATAAATATATAACATTTATTTGTGCTCCATGTGATGATGAATCAACAGATAAATCCAAAGAAATATATTTAAAACTAACTTCAGAATTAAATAGGAAAAATATAGATTTTGTAGTTGGAGGTGGAAAAGAGTTCATTGAAACCGATGGCCCATACCCTCACTTAAATGAATCAAATATGCTACAGCATGAGAAATGTAATGCTATTATCGTAATAGCTGATGATCATTCCACTTTTTCTCAATTGTCACTCTTGGCACAAGTTAAATTTAACTCTAATTTATCATCTCTAGAAATGTATGCAATATGTCAGGATGAAGTAATTGAACGACAAGCATTTATCAGGACGGGGCCAGTTGATTTTTTTAAAGAGCGAACTAAAGGTTTATTGGTTAATTTTAGTGAATGTGATGACAAAAAAATCGAAGATCTAGTTGAAAGTATTTCTACGCATAAAGTTTTTTGGAAAGCACAGAGAAGAAGTTGAATTATGGCTAATTTGGTAAATCTTAAAACATATCTGTGGGCATTAGGGACAATTCAACCGGCGTCAGCTAATGAAGCGCATCAATTTATTAAACTTATGACTAATGTTACCTCAGATGTTTACTCTGAGTCAGATCTCGATGATGCAATAAAAAGATCATTATCACTAGGTTATATAGAAAATGTATCCAAGAAAAATGAACTTTATATCTTAACTGCGAAGGGTGGTGAATTTTTAGGCAAAAATTTAAGGTTATTACGTGATAAAAATCGGTTGTTCTTGCTTAAATCTATTAGGAGTGCTACTTTTCAATCTAAGGATTCTCCTGAACAGGATGTGGCTGGTGTATCACCACCCAAAGTGTTTAGGTCAAGTTTAAAAGCAGCTCCGTGGCCAGAAAACTCTCTGTCCCCAGGGGCCCTCCCCCAAACCCAGAGAGTTTTCTGGCCACGGGTCTCAGAGCAATTACAGATTGGTTCTATCTCAGGGGAATCCTTACCTTCAATCAAGTTGAATTTCTACTCAAAGAACAAACTATCAGATATAAATGATAATACGACAGCAATTGATGCTTTATCTGAATCGATTGGTATAAGTCCCAGATTGCTGAGCAGTTTTATAAAAGCTCCTTCAAGTCATTATCGAACTTTTTCACTTCAAAAAAAATCCAGCAGTGGAACTCGTATAATTAATTCCCCGCGAGCTTTTATAAAAACTGTTCAATATTGGCTCCATGATTATTTTTTATTTCGTTTGAAATTGCATGATTGTTGTTTTTCATTTAGACAGAAAGTGTCTATTAAAGATAATGCAAAAGTTCATTTAAATAGTAATTTTATACTTTGCTTAGATATAGAGTCATTTTTTGACAATATAACGACGGAGAATGTCTACTCATGTCTAGTTAGAAATAAAATAGACGAGAATATTGCCTCTGTAATTGCAGGAATTACCACTTTAGATAATTCTTTGCCGCAAGGCGCTCCAACTAGTCCTATAATTTCCAATGCTTACCTTTATGATTTTGACCAATCCATGTTGGAACTTTGTGCTAAAAATAAGATGACCTATAGCAGATATGCTGACGATTTAACATTTGGTTCCAACGATTATATGTCATTGAAAGATTTAATTCCCACGATAGCAGAAAGTTTACGGAGTTATAGGTTAAGAATTAACAAAAAGAAAACTAGGATCATTAGTTCTAATAATTCTCAGGTAATCACAGGTGTATCGATTAACAATGGTGTATTAAGGCCAAGTAGAAAACTGAGAAAAGAAATTCGTGTGGCTTTTTATCAAGCAAAAACAAATAAAAATGTTGATGCTTTACCAAAGCTCTACGGATACATTAATTATCTTAAAAGCTTTGAAGATGGCGATACTGATTATAACCTTGAACTATATCAAGGCACGATCGACGAATTAAAGGGTATAACAAAGCAATCAAGGTGATGCTTAATACTTGGCAGTTTTGGTATGGAGTTCGGTGTGTTTTTCTGGTTCAGTGGGGCACACCTTATTGCAGGCGTTAAGTTTATTTGGAGATTATTGTGGAAAAGTGGTTAAACTTCTATAGACCGTACTATGAATCTGAGGAGGAATTGGTAACTTTCGTCGAGCGTTGTGAGTCACTTACTTTAGATGATGATAACCATCGAGCAAAAATAATGATGCATCAGGGGCAGCGGCTTACCAACATTTCCAGCTTAATGGAGGAAGTTGCGGCAGGTAAAGATCCTCTAAAATTGCTTTTCTTATTAGTTGCGGCTGAAAATATCTCAAAACTGCATTTATCGAAGAGTGAAGACGGTTATTCGAAGTTTCATGTTAAGCGATTTTTCCAAACTTTTTGTAGCAATCAAAGCAAAAACGCTCTGGTCGACAAAATCGAAGTTATTAAAAAGCCTCGTGACTTAAACACTGTAGTAGATGCACTATATGCAATCCGCTGCGATGTCGTTCACGAAGGGCATTATTGGGGCTTTGATTTTGCAACTAACACCCACCCATCAATATTATCTTCGAAAGATGGCTCACAAATCCTCAGAGTTCGCATGACATTCGATGAGTTTCAATCAATTGTAGTCAAAGGTATCATATCTGCAGTTAAAGATGTTCTTTGAAATCATAAACTTAACACATATGAGCCTTCTACCTGTCAATAGGCAATAACATCCTGTTGGCTGCGCGAGCAGCCAATGCTCTTCGAACAACAAAGTTATCTACTTCGCTTTGTCATTTCGGTCATTAAGCATTGCTTACGACAAACACATATTGAGGCTCTCTCACTGCGGTCTCTCCGCTGCCAACCACTATTGGTTGGGCCAACTAAGCGTCCCCTTAGCATTTAGCGGTTAACCCCAGTTGGCACTATTCAGAAAAATGGTCAAACGGTTTCTGGCCTTACTGAGCTATTTCGATCTAACGTAATGTTCTTGCCCAATAATGCGCATCACCACACGTTTCGACACCTATCCGAATAGATAGAATAATTGCTATTGTAGTCAGCAGTTTAGAGCGAGTGACTGATTTATGAAGTAAAACTTTGCCGTGCTGGTCAACAGCATGAATGCTGAAGTGGTTTTTAGCTAAATCAATCCCGCAAAAATAAGAGTAATCAGACATGGTGCCTCCGGTGCCAATGTGTACCACTTAAGTGTGGCAGTTCCTCGGGAGGGGGAATCCATGTCATTCGTTATGTGAAAGGAGGTAAAAATGGATGAAGCACGAGTGTTAAAATCCGGTGAAGTTGTCACGGCTGAAGATTTGTATTTCATGGAAAATATTGAGAGAACGGATTTTTGCTGTGATGAGTGTGAGGTACCGTTGGTTCCTTGCTCATACATAAAAGACTTCAACTTACGAAAACCTTACTTTAAAACGTTTCCTGATCGGAACCATAAATCATGGTGTGAAACTGAGAATGCATCAAAAATAAGGAAAAGAGGACTGCGTTCTAGGTTAGCTTCTGAAGAAGGTTTTCCATTGGTATATCCCAACCGCTTTAAGTTAAGGAAAGAAAGTGCTTCAGAAGCATCGGGCACTACCAGCAAGCCTGGAGTTCAAAATGCAAAACTTGGGACAAGGAACTCGAGTGAGTTTCCAGATCACAATCGTAAAACAAACTATCAGACGAGCTCGTTCAAAAGTATTGTAAATGAGTACTTTGACTTTCCCCACGATAGAGATAGGGAGTTATTTTTTGAAGGGGTTGGTGCGGATACATATGCTACTGTTTTTCGACGAATTGAAAATACTCTAGGGAATCAGCATTTCCGCTTACAGGGCGAGGAAACCAAAGTTTACTATTCTACATTGTCGTGGAAATTGGCAGAAGTCGTTGATGATATTTTGAGGATCGAGCTTTCCCGAGGTAAGTGGGTTGATAAGAAAAATGAACGGCCGTACTACGTTGAGATCGATATGTCAGATTGGCCAAAGCAAAGTAAAACCAAGTTCATTAATCGTTATAATGTTGTAATTGAAATTGTACGTGGTACGAAGAAAAAAGCTTTAATAGCATTTTTGGGAGAGCAGGACATTGAAGATGATTACTTTAGGTTTTTTGCCCAACACCGTCTGCTAATTGATTTTAAATTATTCCACGATGCGTGATTTCACATCAAGTAGTTCAAGCGGGATGTCAAACTGTGCGCTGTTTCGCTTCGCTCAAGTGTAGCGCACTACTAGTTTGCCACCCCTTAACTTAGCGTTAGGTATTTACATATGGAGTAGTAAAATAGGTGGAAAGATTTCCTGGATTATTGTTTTATGGAGGAGGGGCAATTGCAATCCACGCAGATTGGCCAAACTATCCTGTAGGGGAGGGGTACGAATATGCGCTGCAAGCGCTGGGTTCATACCCTAAAGAAAGCATGTTCTTTGAAGTAAGTGACATTGATAGGTGCTTGCTATTAATGAATAAGTGCCCAAAGAAACAAACCAACCCGTTTGACCCTTCACATCATCATTGTGCTATTTGGCACATTGACTTGATCGATTTACTAGATAGGGGGGTTATCTCTGGTGTAAAGAAGCTCACAGAATATCAATTTCTTATGAAAGAATTTGAATCAGTCAAAAGCAAACTGGCAGGAAACTATTCTCTGGATCACGACGGCAATCTGATACTTAACACATCTCCAAAGTATACTTATTTTAAACCTGACATTGACGACGAGTTTGAAGGTACTCATACTTGCGCATCCGTTGAGGGAGCTCTATCTATAACAGAGGCTGGTTGGCAGGCACTGGAAAGACTATTGTCAGGCCAAAACCTACACGTTGATATCGAGTTAGCCACATGCGATTTTATAGTAATCGGGCGGTATGATACAGCGATACGTGAAGCAGCGCTTCTCTTGGAATCAAACATCAAGGCTTCCGTTAATGGGAAATTATTTGGACAGCAATTAATTGAGTTACATATTAAACAAATAGTTTCATGCAATCAGGGTTTTAAGTCATCTTCTATAAAGGCATATAGACACGAGTTAAGAACAGTGTTTAGTTTTGTTCGTAATGATTTTATGCATAACTTTAAAGAAATCAGCAAAACTGAATGCTTGGCAGTTCTTTCAAGAATTAGCCGTGTTTATACAGAGTTTAAGGAAGTAACAGCTGCGTATAGTGCCCCAAATACCTAACACATATGAGCCTTCTGCCTGTCAATAGGCAATAACATTCTGTTTGCTGCGCAAGCAGCCAATGTTCTTCGAACAACAAAGTTATCTACTTCGTTTTGTCGTTTCGGGCATTAAGCATTGCTCAATAATGTGTGCCATCACACGCTTCGACTCCTATTCGCATAGGTGGCATATTTGCTATTTTAGTCAGTAGGTTAGAGCGATTGATTGATTTATGAAGTAAACCTTTGCCATGCTGGTCAAAAGTATGAATGCTGAAGTGGTTTTTAGCTAAATCAATCCCGCAAAAATAAGAATAATCCGACATGGTGCCTCCGGTGCCAATGTGTACCACTTAAGTGTGGCAGTTCCTCGGGAGGGGGAATCCATGTCATTCGTTATATTTTCTAGGAGAACTAGTTGGAAAACAAAGATGTAATCGAAGCAGTTAATACTTTGATTGAGGTAATACGTGTAGCTAAGGAACAGCCGGATGCGGCTGTAGTTGCTGCCCAATATACAGTTTACGGTATGCTCGGTGTTGCTTTTATCACTTTACTTGGACAGCTAATATCAACGCGGTTGTTAGTAAAATCTGAAATGCGTAAAGCAATTGCACAAGTCTCGGCGGAGCGAGAAGCCGAGTTTAATATTGCATGGACCAAATCTGTTCAAGAGCTAGTTACAGATCTTCTTATATATACAGACCCTGAAATTGCTCAACCAGAAGACTGTAAACGAAATATTGTACGATGCGCTCATAGCCTTAACCTTTTGCTAAATCAAAATAACCCAAAGCATAAAGAGTTAGATAAAGCGGCTACAACGTTAGCTCTAAATTACAATGGTTGGGCGGAGACTGATACCGTTTTTAACCTTCACGACAGAGTTATCTCTGCCGCTAGAGAAGTGATATATCAACCACAAATATAACACATATGAGCCTTCTGCCTGTCAATAGGCAATAACACCCCGTTGGCTGCGCAAGCAGCCAATGCTCTTCGAACATCAAATTTATCTACTTAGTTTTGTCATTTCAGTCATCAAGCATTGCTTACGACAAACACATATAGAAGGTCTCTTATTGTGGTCTCTCCGCTGCCAACCAGTATTGAATGGGCCAGAAATGCATTTATAGGTTAACATCATCAGACGCTATTCAAAGCAATAGGGCTTGGGTTAACTTACATCGCTGACTTTATAAAGCTATTTCGGTCTAGCGCATTGGTCTTGCTCAACAATGCGCATAGTGCTTCCAGTTACAATGAGGCCTTATCTAATGGTATGATTTCTCGTCTTTTATCAGTGATTGGTTTCGAGTTATGCATGAAAATGAAGTACAGCAACAGAAAGAAGTCGCTTTTTATACTGAAACCTTAAACGCTTGGTATACAACTAGGTTTGAAAAAGATAAACACCTTCTGACGCTATCATCTTTTGGTATCGGTTTATTAGTCACATTGCTCACGACGGTAGGGGTTAGCTCTTTAATTGTTTCGTTAATGTATACTCTAGCAGTAATTTCTTTTCTGACATGTATTGTGGCTATTTTAATGGTCTTCTCTCGTAACTCCGTACATTTGGAAGCAATAGTTGCTGGTTCAAATGAAAACGATAGGTGGCTAACAATACTGGATAAAACATCAGTTGTTTCATTCGTTTGTGGTATACTTTTTACGCTTTTATTAGGCTTGTTTTCAGGTGTAGATCATTACCAAAAGGAGAGTGTTAGCGTGTCAGATAACAAAGTAAGAATGGTGGTGCAAAATTCTAGTAATGTTGAGAAGAAAAGTATAAATGGAGCGTCGGCAATGAGACCATCAAGTTCAAGCAGCTCCTCGAGTGCAAGCTCTTCAAATCAACAGTCGGGTCAGTCTTCACAATCAAATAGCTCTAACTCGCAGTAAAATATGCATAACAAATAAGGATTAAGCGCTGCGCAGCCAGCGTTAAATCCCGAGCCTCTATATAAGTAAATTATGTGATCTGCTCTAGAAGTGTGGCTGCCTTAACGTTTTTCTTAAGGCGAGCGCAGTCATCGCAAGGCAGAGAGTTCTACCTTATCAATGAGTTAACTGTTTTATATTGCCTGTTCTATGTGCTGCTTTTCCTCATCTTCATGATGGTCATTCTCCTTATTATTAATGCCTTTCGGCTACCTCGGTCGAGTGATCCCCACGCACATCATTTCATGCTGACAGCAAGGGCAAAGCCGCGTCGCTTTGCTTGTCGTTGTGGGCTCTAGTGCTATCGGGGTACAAAACAGCCTGAGTAACAGCAATTGTATTCGGATTAACGTTTGCCTGTTTTGCCCACGTAAGAAGTAGTAGTCTCGCACTCGTTGTAACCCTTTTGGCAGCACATGCTGCAAGATGAGCATCAAGAACTTCAACGTGGGCAATGTCCGCATTTGCAATTGCTGAGTTTGGCTAATCAGCGTAGCAACCTGATTGGGTGTCATCACATCGGGCAGTGTTTGGGGGCGAGGTGGTTTGACAATATTAAGCCATTGCCACTGTTTATCGAGGGTGTAATGATAGAAGAACTGCAAGCCGTTACGGTCGAATTTAATGTTACTCCACGAGTGAGTTTGAATCAGGCTAGCGAAGCATTGCTTGAGTTGGTCGGTGGTGAGCGAGTCAGGGCTGCAATCAAAATAGGGGCTTATCCGACGAACCGCACGGGAATAGGCATCAATGGTCGCAGGTCGTTTACCGTGCAGTTTAAGGTTGGTAAGGTGTTGTTCATAAAGAGAATGGTAGCGATTGAGTTCATTGGGTGTCATGGTATTTACTCCTGTCTATCCCATCGGTTGATGGGCTATCAGAAGTATGGCGCTTATGCGTTTTACTCTGTCGCGCAGCGGCTTCGTTCAACAAGGCGCTCAAGCAAGGACGCGCTAGCTCGCGCCGCTTAGCTTGGCGTTGTGCGCCCGCACTCTTGAGGTCGTTAAGAATCAATGGAAAAATAATATGTTCAGTGAAATCAATAGAATATTGGACGAAGCAAAATCTCTAACAATCAATGATGTCTTTACTTTTATACGCAATATTGGTTTATGTTCACTAGTGATTGGCTTTGCCTATCTAATGAAACAGTCACCAGAGTTTGTTTATGGTTTGCCTTTCGTTCGAATCAGCTATATCGGCACTTTCCTTGTCTTCTTAGGCTTCCTTCTTCATATAGCGAATTTTTGTTGGTTTACGCTAGGAGTGTTACCATTTGTACAAAAGAGGGCACAGAAGCTTGGTGTTTTTTTGTGTCTAGCTTTTGGTTTGTTGTTTGGAATAGTGATGGTCGTGATATTGTTGTCTGTCTATCAGATAATGAACATACAAATTGGTCTTCTTGTTTCAGCAGTTAGTAGTTAAAGAACGCATAACACATATGAGCCTTCTGCCTGTAAATAGGCAATAACATCCTGTTGGCTGCGCGAGCAGCCAATGCTCTTCGAACACCAAAGTTATCTACTTCGCTTTGTTATTTAGGTTATTAATCTTGCCCAATAATGTGCACCACCACACGCTTCGACACCTATTCGCATAGGTGGAATATTTGCTATTGTAGTCAGTAGTTTAGAGCGAGTGACTGATTTATGAAGTAGAACTTTGCCGTGCTGGTCAACAGCATGAATGCTGAAGTGGTTTTTAGCTAAATCAATCCCGTAAAAATAAGAATGGTGCCTCCGGTGCAAATGTGTACCACTTAAGTGTGGCAGTTCCTCGGGAGGGGGAATCCATGTCATTCGTTATATTTTTAGAGGAAATGATGAATTCAGTTAAGATTCAATTAGAAAGTCTATTCAAATTCCTAAAAGAAAATAGGGATTTTAATCTTAAACTACAGGAGCAATTCTTCCTTCCTGTACTGTGCGTTGATGATGGTGTAAATACAAAAGTGATTAACCTTTTATATCATGTTGCGAATACTCAGAGTCAGCCAAAAATCGATCCTTTAGCTGAGTTTTATAAAACTATATATTGGAATGTTGAGCAAACAGAGAGTTTTGCAAGTTTTGTAGAGTTACTAACAGGAAAAGAAAGCTTGTTGTTTAGTGACCTTTACAAAGGGTTACGAGCAAAAAAAGGTTGGGGAGACAAGACTGCTGCCTTATTTACAAAAGTGGTTTACCAAGCTCACAATAAGTTGAGCGAGAATTGTCATTTTTGGGCTGATACACCTAAGTACATCTCTAAGGGAGATGAAATATGGTTGCCGGTAGATGCTGTTATCATCCATATATTTAAAGAATTAGGTATGGATAAGCCAAGCTTCTCAAAAATTAATAAATTAATTAAGCAATACTATAAGGGTAATGATCTAGAAGTTTGGGATGACCTATGGTTTTGGGGCTTCATAACTCAAAAAGGAACAGGTGATACAAGACAGACGGAATGGAATGAGAATAAGTATTGGTCATTAACTCATTCCGACAAAAAGCCTCTGATTATTAGCGATATTAGAGAAAAGTCACATGAGTTCATAAGCTTGTTAGGTAAACAAATATAACACATGTGAGCCTTCTGCCTGTCAATAGGGAATAACATCCTGTTGGCTGCGCGAGCAGCCAATGCTCCTCGAACAACAAAGTTATCTACTTCGCTTTGTCATTTCGGTCATTAAGCATTGCTTACGACAAACACATATAGAAGGTCTCTTATTGCGATCTCGCCGCTGCCAACCATTATTGGTTGGGTCAGACTAGGCGTCTCCCTAGCATCTATCGGTTAACCCCTGCAGGCACTATTCTAATAAATGGTTAAACGGTTGTTTTCCAGTTATCTTTAGGCTCAGCCGAGGTGTAAGCAACTTTGCTGTTCGTTGTTATGGGCGAGCACCAATGAAGCGGCTAATCAAAGCAAGCTGGCTTGGATTAAATCACATCGCTGGCCTTACTGAGCTATTTCGCTCTAGCGTAATGTTCTTGCCCAATAATGCGCATCACCACACGTTTCGACACCTATCCGAATAGATAGAATAATTGCTATTGTAGTCAGCAGTTTAGAGCGAGTGACTGATTTATGAAGTAAAACTTTGCCGTGCTGGTCAACAGCATGATTGCTGAAGTGGTTTTTAGCTAAATCAATCCCGCAAAAATAAGAGTAATCAGACATGGTGCCTCCGGTGCAAATGTGTACCACTTAAGTGTGGCAGTTCCTCGGGAGGGGGAATCCATGTCATTCGTTAGGCAAAATATCAGAGTCAGGAGGAATGATTAAAATGAGTATAGTAGAAAGTACGCACGGACAGTACTCAAATGGGCTTAAAGAATTGAATGAGTCGTTAGAAGAAACTTTTAGCGTAGGACTTAACCTAGCACTAGCTAATTTTATGGCTCAACATCCGGTTATTGTTAAATCTTTAGATAAAGATAAGCAACTTTCAACTGTAAAAAGACATTGCCAATCGATAATCGACAAAGCAGCTAAAGAAACTTGGAGTGAAGCTTATCGAGATCACAATATTTGGCTTATGACGTTTAGCTCTAGTTCACTTGACCTAAATGAGTTCAAACCTAACTATTACGAGACAAGTACTGAGTATTTACCCAATATTTTCCAACCTTTGGTTGAACTATCTTCATGTGAATTAGAAGAATATTTGAATGAACGCATACTAACAGGCTTTGACATCAACGAAAAATTTAAAATTTTACCCAAACATATTCTCATGTCTGCTAGAACCAAAACGGCATTGATTGAAGTAAATCGAACATTTATTAAACTTCATAAAGCTCTAAGAGAAAAAGCTCTGAATGACATTAAACTGGAGCAAAGAGAAGCGAGGGAAATGTGGGATTTAGCCTAACACATATGAGCCTTCTGCCTGTCAATAGGGAATAACATCCTGTTGGCTGTGCGAGCAGCCAATGCTCTTCGAACAACAAAGTTAACTACTTCGTTTTGTCATTTCGGTCATTAAGCATTGCTTATGACAAACACATATTGAGGCTCTCTTATTGCGGTCTCGCCGTTGCCAACCATTATTGGTTGGGTCAGACTAAGCGTCCCCCCAAATTTATGGATACCCCAATAACATCAATACATGTATTCGACACCAATGACGATGTTATCTTGGTAAGGCGTAATTAATTCAAGTAGCGCATCGTGATCGGCATCAATCTTCTTGTGCAGGACTTTACTATCAAGTGAAACGAGAATATAGACGTAAAGTAAGCGAGCATGCAGATCAATACCACAGTAATAGTTATGCTGGTTGTTATAGAATCTCATTGAGTCTTCTCCGTTTTGGTTTCGTTGCCTTCCAGCTTAGTCGAGAGGCTAAGTTGGAGGAGAAGGCTCAATGAGTATCAAGGCAATCAAGCGTGACGCTTTACACTTGGTGGTTTTGGTGTGAAGTTCGGTGTGCTTTGTTGGTTCAGTGTGGCGCACCTTATTGCGTGCGTTATGCATTTTCTTCAATTTGTCTCTCAGAGAGGTGTTTAGAGTGGCACAAGGTATAATTTCAGATAATTGGTCTCTTCAAGATATATCTAGCTTGTTTGTGGATGGTATGGAGAACGCATTTGCGGATGAAATTGCTATAACAAATGGTGAACATAGCTATAAAGCAGTTAGTTATCCATCAATTCAAACGGAAGCTTTGTTCGATTTTTTAACCGACTTAGTTTTAAGAGATGAGATCTTGGTTGAGGCTAAATTTGAACATGCATGGGTAAAAACAAGCAGCCCGATATTAGCTGCCAAAAACTTAGGTGTAGTTCGGAGTTATCCTTTTTTAGAAGAGCCTCATAAATTAGTTGAACCACGAAACCGAATAATTGAACATATGAGCTCAACGGAGTCTTTGAAGTTAGCTCACAAAGAAAATGTATTGAGCTGGCAAGAAACAAAAAGCCCCCAGCATCCACTTCTATCAGCAACAATGTGGGGTGGCGCCGGAATGTGTGCTCGAAGTTTTGTTTATGAAAAAAGTTATACTCCGCATCCTCTACGCAAGAGGTTCTTTGTTAATTCAGGTTTTATGTTACCTGCGGGTGATGCTTTACATCAACTTACCTCGTTTTTAAACGATGAACAGATGAAGGTATCAAAAAAGGTGTATGGAACAGATTCACTGTATTCATTATTTGTTAATATGCCGGCTATTCCTATTCGCGTTATTCAGGAATCTTCCTCGCCTAGTCAGCTTATTGGGGTCGCGCTCCAAATGAGACAAGATTTTGAAAAATTGAGAGAGTGGTTAAAG
Source organism: Vibrio panuliri (assembly GCF_009938205.1). Classification (NCBI taxonomy): domain Bacteria; kingdom Pseudomonadati; phylum Pseudomonadota; class Gammaproteobacteria; order Vibrionales; family Vibrionaceae; genus Vibrio; species Vibrio panuliri. The sequence goes on from NZ_AP019654.1 coordinate 1,456,114, forward strand.
TTATTTCAAAATGCGTTGTCTGAAGACAATCTGAAGGAAGTTGTTAACTATCGAAAACAATTAGATTCTGTTTCAGAGTATGTTAATTCAAAAATAGGGCTAGGTTCTGCAAACAAACCAGTAACTATGGAAACGGGTGTGGGAATTTTCAAAATGGTTACACAAGCTAATCCAGTAAATACTCTTAAAAATCAATTCGGCGTCAGAGCCACGTTGAATAATTTGATTTTTGGCTCTAACGGTAAGCAAGAAATCAAGAAGTTTATTAATATGTTTGAGCAGAGAGGAACTGCTGTTGGTTACGATATAGAGCAGCACTTCACAAAAAATGCATAACAAACGCTTTAAGACGGAATTGCAACGCGTTGCATTTTTAACTTGCGTTAATTTTAGTGATTTAGATGGTATGCGGAAACATCATATTGCGTTGCTCACCACTTAAGCGGGCGTTATGTTTCAGGGTAGCTCTATGAAATATAAAGCCCTCGCGAGTGTGCTTGCGAAGGCTTAAATTGGTGCGGGTAAGAGGATTCGAACCTCAGCAGGTTATTGGGAGGGGGATCGTTCTATTCTAAAGTCGCTCTGTTTCACTTGGGTAACCCGCAACACTGCACCGCACCATGAAAACATTTCGCTCATACTCATAACTGATACTCCCATACCCGTAACTAACAATAAGTAAACAGATGCAAGGTATACCGACAAGGACAAAACACCGCGACCGAAGTCAATACTAGGGCCCTTTACTTCCAACTCTGAATGTACAGTTTACAAAAAACTAAACATTGAAAAGACCGGCGGAGATTATCAAAGTAATTGCCTATGTGCAAGAAACATAACACATATGATCCTTCTGCCTGTCAATAGGCAATAACGCTCTTCGTTCAACAAAGTTCTCTACTTCGATTTGTTATTTCGGGTACAAGCATTGCTTACGATAAACACATATAGAAGGTCTCTTATTGCGGTCTCTCCGCTGCCAACCATTATTGATTGGGCCAGAAATGCATTTATCGGTTAACCTCATCAGGCGCTATTCAAAGCAACAGGGCTTGGGCTAACTTACATCGCTGGCTTTATCGAGCTATTTCGTTCTAGCGTAATGTTCTTGCCTAAGAATGTGCACCTCTTAAGGGTGGCAGTGCCTCGGGAGGGGAATCCATGCCATTCGTTATGCTATGAGTCAAAACTGACTCAAATTCTATTTTTTGCAATAACAGACCATTTCTTATAGTTTGCTAGTCATTGTTGTACTTAGGACTAACAAATGACTAAGAAGATATACGTTATAAGACATGGTGAGACGGTGTTTCACTCAGAGCGAAAATTGCAAGGGCATTGCAATTCGCCGCTTACGAACAAAGGAGAGGCGCAAGCGCGTTCTGTTGGGGCTGAGTTAAAGAAGCATTTGTCTGGGCAGAATTATCAAGTGTATTGCAGCTCGCTTGGCCGAGCCGTACAGACTGCAAATATTATCTGTGAGGCAATTAGTTTTCCCCAATTAGATTTGTTGCAGGATGATCGCTTAAAGGAGTTTTCGCTGGGTGCTTGGGAGCAACAGACCATTTCAGATTTGGTTGAAAATAATCCTAACTTGCTCGATCAAAGAGATTGGTATCTACGAGCACCAGATTGTGAGTCCTATGAGTCTGTTCGAAACAGACTACTCTCATGGCTTTCTGAGTTGCCGGATGAGCAAGATGTTGTAGTCGTGAGCCATGGCCTTACAGGAATCGTTTTGAGAGGGATTTTACAAAATTACTCTTATCAAGATGTTTGGCTTCAAGATCTACCGCAAGATGCGTTTTTCATCGTTGAAAATGATGTTGCGAAAAGAGTGAACTGTAAGCTGATTGAGGCAGTAGCATAACATATATGAGCCTTCTGCCTGTCAATCGGCAATAACACCCTGTTGGCTGCGCGAGCAGCCAATGCTCTTCGAACTACGAAGCTTCTATTTCGCTCAGTAAAGACGCACACCATAACTGGGCGAGTTATATCTCCAACTTCAACTTGGTCTTTCCTGTGCGGGCGGAAATCTTGCTTTTGTTGTAGGCAATAGTCGCAAAGCCAAGTGGGTGGTATGCAGCATGTTGATTATTTTAAGGCGGTGCGACAAAATTGACCAACGATATAGTGGGGCTGAAGTGAGTTAGAAAGAGTTCAGTCTAATAAGTTGCTAGGGCTAAAAATGCTCACATAGGATATGGAGCCATATTAAATGGAGTTAATTTTCTCAGAATATTTCACCGAGTTGATCGCTGTAATATCAATCACGATATTGACTATAATCACGCCCGGACCGGATTTCATCATTGTTGCTAGAAACAGCCTTGCGTACTCTCGTCGCTCGGGGGTGATGACAGCAGCAGGCGTAGCGACAGCTGTTTGGATACATGTTGCCTACACACTGGCTGGCATTGGGCTAATTTTGTCACAATCAATTTTCTTATATTCGTTGATAAAATATCTAGGCGCGGCTTATCTGATCTATCTTGGAGTCTCGTGTGTTAAAGGTGCTGGAAACTCCGTTTCTGTTGAAGCTCAAAAGAGTAGTCAGTCTATTACATCTTTCCGTTCTTACCAGATGGGCTTTTTGAATAACGCATTGAACCCTAAAGCCACCGTGTTTTTTGTCAGTTTGTTCACTCAGTTGGTCAGCACTACAACTCCCCTTAGCGTTCAAATTATTTATGGCGCAATTGTATCAATTTCGTGCTTTGTGTGGTTTTCGTGTGTGGCCATGTTCCTTAATACGCAAGGAATACGACGCTTTTTCTTGAAAATTCAAAAGCATATTGAGCGAGTCATGGGTGGCGTTTTAATTGCTGTTGGGTTAAAAGTAGCGAGTTCATCGTGAAACTAGTCCTAGTAAAGCGTTAACTGTTTCCAGTAAAAATAAAGCAAGGAAGTACATGGAATATAAACTCGATATTGAACCGTCAGATAGCGATATCAATGAAGTTCGCGGTGGCTTAATTCAACATAATACGCCATTTTTACAAGGCATCCCCAAATCTCAGGTTGGCTATTATGCTATCGAAGGTGAGAGTAAAGTTGGTGGTGTCATCGCTGACATTTGGGGGAACTGGCTTCTTATCAAATTCCTCTGGGTTGATGAATCAGTAAGAGGGAAGGCCGTCGGCAGCGAACTGCTTCAGCTGTTAGAGTCTCATGCGGTATCTGAAGGTTGCAAATCAGCCTTGGTTGATACGCTAAGTTTTCAAGCGAAACCTTTCTATGAAAAGCAAGGTTATAAGTGTCAAATGGTTCTGGAAAACTACCCAATGGATTCGTCGTTATCTTTTTTGACTAAATCACTGGTGGAAGAATAAACAGCGAACAAACGAAACCACATCACTTAAACAAGATGAATCGAGCAATGGCGTTTTTGGCTAACTCTATAGGTGCACACAGGGTTTAAGAGAGAACAACAGATATTCGTAGCGCATCTCATCCTAATGATGCTCACTGTTTCCCAATAACTGAGAGTGCAGCCACTGCAAGGCGGGGTCGTTGAGACTTGCCTGATTCCACACCAAACTATATGCCACTTTGCCATACTCAAACGGCAGTGGTTTTTGCAGTAACCCTTTGGCCTGAAAGGCTCTATTTGCCCACATCTTCGAGCAAGTTAGTAAGTAGTTTGACTGATGGCACATTACGGCAGCAGAACCAAAATCCGATACAGATATCGCTACATGGCGCTCCCCATACTGTTGTTTTAAGTTCTGCTCGAAAAACGGCTCAGAGAGATCCTTGTCATGAATACCAATATGTTGGTGAGCGAGATAGGCCTCAACGCTCAATGACTGATTGACTAATGGATGGTTAGGGCTCATCAAACAGATCATTTCATCACTAAAGACCTGTTGCCAAACAAGCTCGTGGTTCTTGGTCGGAGGTTGGCTGATATCGTGCGGTAGCAGCATAAAATCGACCTGACCGCGAATAAGAGCGTCAAAGCTCATCTGCTCTTTTGCATAGACTTTAATTTGGTTTGCCTTCGGCAGTTGCATGCAAATCTCACCGATTTTAGCGGCAAACAGTTCAAAGGTGCTCTCGCGCATTGAAAGAGAGATTGAGCCGGTGAAGGCTTCAGGTTTGAAATCACCTTGATGCAGAATACCATTCATACTGGCGAGTATTTTATGGATCTGGGGGGCGATGCTGAGCGCAAATGGCGTTGGAACAAGTTGTGAACCGTCGCGGTAAAAGAGCTCATCATTGAGTTGTTCGCGTAGCTGACTAATGATTTTACTCACGCTTGATGCTGTGACACACAGAGTATTGGCGGTTTGGGTCACGCTATTGGTGCTGAGCATGACATGCAAAACGGTTAAGTGCTTGAGGCTAATACGAGAGAGAGCAAGAAAATCCATAGCGAACGAGGTTAGGAACGAACAATAGCGGGATATTAACCTTAAAGGCTGAGTTTCACTACACCTAACGCAAAAACGCCCAAATAGGGCGTTTAAGAGAGTGAAGCAAAAAATCGATCGAGTGTTTAATCGATCAGGCCATATTGCGACCCAAGAACATCAATGATTTCTTGTTTAGGGTTAGCGCTCAATACAATTGGACGACCGGTTACTTTCTCAGCAATGGCTGTATAGGTCTTGGAAACGTCCATCAGGGTCTCAAGAGGTAACTCATTATCGCGAGCCAGCGCTTCACGCTCAGGCATTCGATCTTTATTGAGTAAGATATCTGCATCAGGGAAGTGGTTGAGTAGGAACTGGCGGAAATCTTCTTTTGAGTTTTCAACAATCTTGCCTTGTTGATACGCAGTTTTATCCCAGATTCTTGACGAGTCAGGCGTACCCACTTCATCCATGTAGATAAGTTTTTCGTTTCCGGCAGCATCAGTGACATAGCCGAACTCAAACTTCGTATCGACAAACATTTGATCAACCTTGTCGAGCGCTTCGCTAATCACATTGAAGCCTTGTTTCAGCAGTTTTTCGTACTCGGCGATATCGGCAACAGATGAGAAGTTAAATGCGGCGAAGTTATCTTCGATGTTTTTACGCGTAATGTTGACATCATCGGCTTCTGGAACCCCAGGAATACCAGTCAAAATACCTTTAGTTGATGGTGTCATTAACAACTCGGGCAATACTTTGTCTTTTTCCAAGCCTTCAGGCAGTTCAATGCCACAAAACTCGCGCTCGCCCTTGCTGTAAGCACGCCACATTGAACCCGTGATGTATTTACGACAGATCGCTTCGATCTTAATTGGCGTCGCTTTTTGTACGATCCACACTAGTGGGTGAGGGATGTCGAGAATGTGACTATCCGCAAGACCGTTTTGCTTAAACAGTTCAAACCAATGATTTGAAATAGCGTTCAATGCTGCGCCTTTTCCTGGTACACCTTTTAAGCCGCCTTCGCCACGCCAAATGCAGTCGAAAGCAGAGATACGATCACTAATGACCATAATGGCCAGTGGTGCATCTGGAGCAACATCGTAGCCTTTTTCTTTGATTAGGCGTTGGCTGTCTTCTTCAGTTAGCCAATAAACAGAGCGGACTTTACCACTATGAACTGGTTTGTTGGTGCGAATAGGGAGATCGTCGTTAACGGCGAGGACTTGATCAGCGAGACTCATGAGACATTCCTATCGTTTACATGAAATGAGTGAAGCAATTTGACAAGCATCATACCAGAAAAGATTTGCGCTTCCAGATAAAAAGCAAACGTTTGCGTATTTTTTTAACGGAGTCGTTTTTATTCGTCGTCAAATAGCAGAACAACGCTCTGTTCAATGGATGCAAAGCAAAGTGGGTGGTGCTGGGACGATCAAAAAGAAAGCCCCTCACCAGAGTGAGGGGAAAGACAGTGCTGAATTTTGTTGAACTTCAATTTTATACGTACGAGCCACGCGGGTTATTAGTGGAACTGATTGGTTCTGCCTTCAACAAAAAATACTTCGCAGCCATGCGAGAGCGCCAAGTCTTTGAGGAGTGTCTGATTGACGCAATCAATTTGATTTGATGCAACAATCGCACTGGCATTGCCTGACTTGATAGCCTTAATCACAATCTCTAGTTCAGATTGCGAGTGAGACGGTTTTAGTTGAATGATTTTCTGACAACTTACATTGCAAGCTGAAAATTGAGAGTAATCTGGGCGAGGACATTCTGCGGTAAAGAAAATCCATTGTTGCTGCATAGAAAGACCAGCAAGACGATTCATAACATTATCGTCAATATTCATTGGCTGTGTAGGTTGAGCCAAAACATTGTATTTCGAGATAGTTTGAGTATGTGAATGAATCATGGTTACTGTCCTTATATACATGCTGTATGCGTATACAGTAGTTGTTTTACCAAACATGGTCAAGCTATTTGTTTGATAAATAGACGAAGTAATATCATTGATTAGTGATAATTTTGATTTAAATTATTGATAGTTAAAGATATTGTTTAGATATGGTCTTGATCTAAACAATATCTTGAGGGACGGTGGAGTGACGTGTTGGGAGAGTAAATAGTACTGTATAGCCAATTAACTCAAACAGAGCGCCGCTTGAGAAAAGTTAGATAAACCTTTGTGGATAGTCGCTGAAAATCGCATCTAGGTTAGTTAAGTGTTTAATCTGGTTTGGGTTATTGACGGTAAAACACCACACTTGATAACCCGCTTCTTGCAACAACGCGACCTGCTGTTTATTGGTTTTATTAACGTTCAAGTTGCAAGCGATGGCGTTCACTTCTTCCAGTAGCTGCCAGTCTTTTTTGCACAGCTTCTCACTCAATACAGCGATAGGGTAACCAAGTTGGGCTTGATGCACTGCTCTTAGAGTTGGGTGATCAAAGCTGGAGATTAGAATACGTTGCTTAGCGAGTTGAAAATGCTCCAGAAGGGATTTCAGCTCGGCGACAGTCTCAGCGTAGCGGTCGGTATCAATTTTAACTTCAATGTTTAAACCTATCTCTAGTGGCGCGATGAGCGAGAGTAATTGCTTTAAGGTGAGGATAGGCTGGTGGTTGAACTGAGGTGAAAACCAAGCGCCAAAGTCAAATTGCTCAAGCTCTTCTAGGGTGTACTGATCCACTCGACCAAAGCCATTGCTACAACGGTCAATAGTATGGTCGTGGCAAACAACGAGCTGTCGATCTTTAGTGGGTTGAACATCAACTTCAATCCAATCTAGTCCCATCTCTATTGCTGCCTGTACACTGACGAGCGTATTTTCTGGATACAGCCCAGCAACCCCTCGATGCCCTACGATTTTAAGCGCCATTGATATTCCTCTTTTTTGAACCGGCGTATCTCTTATTTTATCGCCAACCTTGTGTAGCAGAAACAATTTAGTCACGGCTATGAACCTATTTGTTCTCATCTCGCGAGAGTTAACGTGAGAAAAAAGGATATTCAACGCTGCCACAAACTTGTGGTTTTGTCTTACTTCCAATCTTCGATAAAACAAAGTCTTAGCGAAATCTAAGCGGTATATATCAGCAATTTCTAAAATGGTAATTTTCACCTCATTCTCGAATGTTGAGAATTGATGAAATTTACTACTAACAAAAAAAACCAGCGCTATGTTAATTTTTTTGACGACATAGGTAGAAAAATTGATGCGTTCTCGTCGGGCATTGAAAATGCGCTGACATATTTATGCAATTTCGATCCTATTTTTAATGTTGTCTTCTCTAAGTAAATATACGCAAAAGAACCAGTCTGTAAGCTTTTATCTCTTTAAGTGCTTTTCTTGCAGATGAATTCACTGTGCATATAGTATCAATGAGAAATTATAAGGAATTGTTAGATGAAAGGATTAGCGCTTGTCTCTGTATGTGCTGTGGTTTTTAGTGGATTCTCTTTTAGTGAGAATGTTAACGCAGCAGATAAATTTGTCACTATAGGTACGGGTGGACAAACCGGTGTGTATTATGTCGCTGGGCAGTCAATTTGCCGCTTCGTCAATCGTGGGGGAGAAGAGCACGGGATTAAGTGTAATGCTCCGGCAAGTGGTGGTGGTGTCGCCAACGTCAATGGTTTGCGCAGCGGCGAATACAATTTTGGCATTATGCAATCAGACCATCAATACAAAGCGATGAACGGGTTGACTCCATTCCAAAATAGTGCGCCTATGGAAGATATCCGCGCGGTATTCTCGTTGCAAAGTGAGGTATTCACAATTTTGGCTCGTAAAGACGCCAACGTAACGCATTTTGATGAGCTGCAAGGTAAGCGAGTAAACATTGGTAACCCAGGCTCTGGTCAGCGTGATACCTTTGAGCAGATTATGGCAGAGAAAGGTTGGCAACCCTCGGTATTTAGCTTGGTGTCAGACCTTAAACCCGCAGAACAAGCGTCTGCGATGAGTGATAACAACATCGATGCAATGAGCTACTTTGTCGGTCACCCAAACGGCGCTATCCAAGAAGCTTCAACCACTACTGATGCGGTGTTGGTTGCCGTTACTGGCCCAGAAATTGATCAATTGTTGGCCGACAAAGCCTACTTTACCAAAGCCGTGATTCCGGGTGGCATGTATCGTGGTAACCCAAATGACACCCCTTCAATTGGTGGTAAGGCCGTTCTTTCAACAACCGCTGAAACCGACCCTGAGTTAGTGTATCAATTGGTGAAATCGGTGTTTGATAACATTGACCGCTTTAAGCGTTTGCACCCTGCATTTAAGGATCTCAAAGAGAGTGAAATGATCAAAGTGGGTCTATCTGCGCCGTTGCACGAAGGGGCTGTGCGCTACTACAAAGAACGTGGTTGGCTGTAACTTTTACAACCAGAGCTTTCTTTTGGTGAATTAACTCAATCAGGAAGGCACGTAAATAAGCTTTCCTGATTGTTTTCTGTTCTTAGCCCACACCGCCCCGCAGAGGTGGGCTTCGCTTTTTGTTATGAGATATATTATGGATAAACCGATGTCTGCAACCGCAGCACCGACGTCGGCTGAAGAGTTGATCGCTCAGGATGTTGGCGCTCGTTTACCAAGTGGCGTGATGGCAAAAACCATCGCTTTGTTAGCGCTACTATGGTCTCTATTTCAATTATGGATTGCATCGCCACTCCCTTTCATCATCGGTTTTGGTGTCATGAACGATACCGAAACGCGAGCAATTCACTTAGGCTTTGCGCTGTTACTGGCGTTTTTAGTCTTTCCTGCGTTTAAACGATCTCCTCGTGACCGAGTACCTGCAACGGATTGGATGCTGGGGTTAGTTGCTTGTGCATGCTCGCTTTACTTGTTTGTTCTGTACCAAGAACTGGCAACCCGCCCGGGCATTTTAACCAAGGGTGACTTTGCGACAGCGCTGATTGGCTTGCCGTTGTTGCTAGAAGCGGCTCGGCGTGTATTAGGTCCCGCGTTGCCACTGATCGCACTGGTGTTTATTGGTTACAGCTTAGCTGGACCTTGGATGCCAGGATTACTGTCCCATCGCGGGGTGCAATTAGAGGCGCTTGCCAATCATCAGTGGATCACAACCGAAGGTGTGTTTGGGATTGCACTGGGTGTCTCCACAAGTTTTGTTTTCTTGTTTGTCTTATTTGGTGCTTTGCTCGAAAGAGCGGGAGCAGGGCATTATTTCATCCAGCTGGCATTTAGTATGTTGGGTCACTTAAGAGGTGGCCCTGCGAAAGCTGCCGTTGTCGCATCGGGTTTAACGGGTTTAATTTCGGGCTCATCAATTGCCAACGTGGTGACCACGGGTACGTTTACGATTCCGATGATGCGTAAAGTAGGGTTTAGCTCAGAAAAAGCAGGGGCGGTCGAAGTTGCGTCTTCGGTTAATGGGCAGATCATGCCTCCAGTGATGGGCGCAGCTGCATTTTTAATGGTGGAGTATGTCGGTATTCCTTACGTAGAAATCATTAAACACGCATTCTTACCTGCCGCCATTTCTTACATCGCTCTTTTGTATATCGTGCATTTGGAAGCCCTTAAGCTTGGTATGCAACCGCTCGATACTGCCAAATCAAAACCTTGGCTTATGCGTTTAACAGGTTTTGCGTTTGGTGTGCTGTTGGTTTCTGCCATTTCGTTAGTGGTTTATTACGGGTTAGGTTGGCTTAAGCCTTTGCTTGGTGATTATACCTTACAAGGTGTGGCCGTTTTGCTTGCTCTTGTCTATCTCGGGTTACTGAAAATTGCCGCAATCAATGAGCCACTGCCGGAGGAAGATCCGAACAAGCCGCTCGATCAATTGCCAAATACCCGCCAAGTGCTGCTCTCTGGCTTACATTATCTACTGCCTGTCGTTGTGCTGGTTTGGTGCTTAATGGTCGAACGTTTATCGCCAGGGCTATCGGCATTTTGGGGCTCCGTGATCTTAGTTGTGATTGTGCTAACTCAACGTCCTTTACTTAATTGGATGCGCCGAGATGGTAAACATAACTATGGGTCTGCAATGGATGGCGTGGTTGATTTGCGTGAAGGCTTAGTTGCTGGTGCTCGCAATATGATTGGGATCGGCATTGCTACAGCAACCGCTGGCATTATTGTTGGTGCGGTATCTCAAACTGGGGTTGGGCTTGTTTTGGCTGACTTAGTTGAGATCTTATCGATGGGCAATTTAGTGCTCATGCTGCTGCTTACTGCCTTACTGAGTTTAATTTTAGGCATGGGGTTGCCAACCACAGCGAACTACATTGTGGTTTCGAGTTTGCTCGCGCCAGTGATTGTGACTTTGGGGGAACAACACGGACTTATCGTACCGTTGATTGCGGTACATTTGTTTGTGTTTTACTTCGGTATTATGGCTGATGTGACGCCTCCGGTGGGCTTGGCATCGTTTGCCGCGGCGGCGGTATCGAAAGGCGATCCGATTAAAACGGGTTTGACCGCGTTTTATTACAGCTTGCGCACCGCGGCGCTACCGTTTCTATTTATCTTCAATACTGACCTGTTGCTGATTGATGTCGATTGGGCACATGGAATTGCGATATTTGTTGTTTCAACCATTGCGATGCTGATATTTGCTGCCGCTACTCAAGGTTGGTTCCTGACTAGAAATAGATGGTACGAAGGGGTATTGCTACTGCTGGTTGCGTTTACACTCTTTAGACCTGCGTATTGGGTTGACCAATTTATCGAGCCTTATCAGTCAAGCCAGCCTGCTCAGCTAGCCCAAACGCTGGCCAATCTAGAACAAGGCAGTGTTCTACGCATGAGAATCAGTGGTGAAGATAGCGTCGGTAAAGTGCGCGATTTTTCGGTGTTGTTTGAAGTGCCGCAAGGGGAAACAGGGCAAGATAGGTTGGATGCTCTGGGGATTGCGACGTATCAGCAGGGAGAAAGTACACTAATTGACGTGGTTGGTTTTGCCAGTCCAGCAGAAGCGGCAGGGTTACAGTTTGATCAGCAAATTGTGGATGTCAGAGTGCCAGTGGAACGATTTGCCAAAGAATGGATGTGGCTACCCGCAATGCTGTTATTTGGTTTAGTGGTTTTGCTACAACGTAGACGCTTAGTGAACGAGTAAACCAGATAGAAGTTAAATCTATTAGCCCGGCAAATGTCGGGCTTTGTTTTTCTATGTTGTATCAATACGAGTAGGGGAATAAATCGCAACGTGAGACTATTTCTCTTATCTTGCTTGTACTGATAATAATTGCGATTTAGAATCAGCCTCCTTCGTTGTTTGCTACCAATTAAAATGTCTAAAATCCTAGTTGTTGATGATGATGTAGAACTTTGTGAACTGATCTCAGAAGTTCTTACTATAGAGGGTTACCACGTAACGTGCGTCCATTGTGGAGAGAGCGCGCTGCAGTATATCGAGAAGAATCCAGTCGATTTAGTGCTGTTAGACGTGATGTTACCGCAGTTAAGTGGATTGCAGGTTGCTCGACGTATATGCCAGCGTTTTGCCACGCCGATATTAATGCTTACTGCGCTGAATGACGAAGCATCAATGCTCGACGGCTACCAAGCTGGCGCTGACCAATATGTAGCAAAACCATTTCGAGTGCCGGAACTCCTAACTCGAATCAAAGCGATCTTTCGCCGCGTTGGACTAGAAAAGCAGCGTCAAAATAACCATTTGACGGAAGGCAGCTTCGGCGAGGCGATTTCGGGCTTACCATTCACAGGCACAGAAGCCGATTTACTTAATTACTTGGTACGTAATGAAGGTATTGTGATTTCGAAAGCAGAGCTACAAATTGAAGTATTGAAAAAAGAACTCAGCCCATTTGATCGCAATCTAGACATGCATATCAGCAATTTGCGCCGCAAGCTAGTTGAAGCAGGGATGTCCAAGCAGCATATCAAAACCGTACGTGGGAAAGGTTATAGCTTCGTATCTAGCGTAAGAGATTGTTAAAATGCCATCGCTTGCTCCCCAGTTTGTCAAGCGCCATAAGCGCAATCTTGCCTTTGAGCTATTTAGTTATATGTCCGGTGTTGTATTGTGCATCTTGCTGCTGCAGACCGCGACTGAGCAAGCGTTAATTCGCACTATGCTCGTGCTACCCGATACCGTAAAAGAAAAGATGCGCGATCTCGCCACCCAAGCCAACGTCTTAATAGAAGATGGTGATATGGATGAGCTGGCGGATTGGGAAAGCGCGCAACCATACTATCTATTCGTGCTTGGCAAAAACAATCAGCCCATTACCCACCGCGACATGCACCCTCACTTTGAATTCAAATTAAAGTTCCTGCGTGAGTTGGGTGGCAATATGGGAGAGAGGGTCAACAAACCACTGATTGGCATCCCCTTAGGCAACAAAAACACCTTAGTAATTCAGCTTCCGTCTGAGTTGCATCCGGCACACCGTTTTCTTAATTACCTGAACGCGAGCAAGGTTGTGATTGCTCTGGCTATCGTGATTCTCTTCTCGCTGATCTTGGCGCGTAAACTTCAACAGCCGTTAAATCGCCTGCGAGAAGCCAGTCATCGCTTAGCGCAAGGAGACTTTAAAGTTAACGTTGTCAATGAGTTACAATCTCCCGCATCTGAATTTAACCAGTTGGCACAAGATTTCGACCAGATGAGTCGACAAATTCACTCATTGGCGGAAAAGCAGAAACGTCTTCTTCGAGATGTTTCCCACGAGCTGCGCACGCCTCTGGCGCGACAAAACCTAGCACTGCACCTTCTCAAGCACAAAGTTTCGGACAGTGAGCTTGAGTTAGTTAAGCGAGTCGAACGGGAAGTTGAGGAGATGGACAACTTAGTGGCGGAAATTCTCACATTTAGCCGATTAGAAAACGCTCGATATGAGTTAAGTCTTAAACCCGTTAGTCTAGAAACATATGCAGACTCGCAAGTTAAACAGAGTAAGTTGGATTTGCGCGACAACCAGACGGTTAAGTTTTGGCCGGCAAGCGAGCCAACCCAAGTGCTTGCTGATGAAAGATTGGTTGTACGGTGTGTGCGAAATTTACTGACTAACTCGCTCAAGTACGCAGGTGACAATGCGATTGTCGACGTGTTTTTCTATCGAACAAAAGTTAACAGCAAAGACTACATCGCTTTAGCGGTGCAGGATAATGGCCCCGGCATCGCGGAGGGGCAATTGAAAACTGTTTTCCAACCTTTCACACGTATAGAAGCCTCTCGTGATAAGAAGCTTGGCGGTTATGGTTTAGGGTTAGCGATTGTAAAGGAGTCTATGCAGTTAATGGGGGGCGAAGTATCGGCGCGTAACCGCAAAGACGGCGGCTTACACATTGAGTTGCTGTTTCCTATCGAACTATAGAGCTTTGACACAAAGCTGTTCGAGCTAGCTCTGTCAGTGCTTGAACCACTCGAGTTCAAATCCAAATTACACATTTTGCAATCTGCTTTCTTTGTTCCACATTCTTTACGAATGCAAAGAATGTAAATTCAATGCTAATGATATTAATTATCACTTATATTCCGTTTCGAAATTTAAAGCGGCCACAGTGGGGCTGCACTAAAAAATAGATTCGGAGAATAAGATGTTTACTAAGAGTCAGCTAGCGCTCGTCATTGGCGCGATTTTAGCGACTCCTGCAATGGCAGAGAGTGTAGAAACGGACGAGCACATGGTTGTGGAAGGTCGAGAGTATGGCTACAAAGCGGATAGCAACTCGACAGCAATGCGTATGGAAGCAACCCAATTAGAAACTCCAGGGCAAGTCGCAGTAATTAGTGAACAGCTTATTGATGAACAACGTGCAAGCACGCTAGGCGAAGTGTTACAAAACGACGCAAGTGTGAGTGCTGGTGGCACCGGACGTAACCGTGAGCGTTTTTCTTTACGTGGTTTTGAAGTGGGCAGTTCATCGGGCTTCTTACGTGATGGTCACCAACATTGGTCACACTACCGTCAGCCAGTTGAACTATTGGAGCGGGTCGAAGTAGTCAAAGGTCCTTCAGGTTTGCTGTACGGAAGTTCTGCGCCGGGTGGTCTTATCAACATGGTAAGCAAGTCTCCAACTGCGGATACACAAGTTAACATCAGCCAAGACATTGGCTCAAATGATCATTCTCGTACTGTCGTTGACGTAAGTGGCGCTTTAAATGAAGATGAAACACTCCGTGCACGTACAATCCTTTCTAAAGAAAGCTACAGCTCTTGGCGTCACTATGGTGATGGCTCATCACCACAAACAGAACGTTTTGTTGGTGGTTTGTTTGTTGATTACGATCTCAATGACGACATCACTCTTTCGGTTCACTACGACAAAACCAGTGATGAAGGTAGCGTTGACTCTGGTGCGCTATACACACTAGATGGACAAGTTGTGGGTGGCAAACACCATATTTGGGACGCGCAATGGTCAGAAATTGATAACCAAGTAGAGAATATTGGTTTTGATATTGATGCGAGACTAAACGATGTATGGTCATTAAAAACGGGTTATAACTATCAAGACTTTGAACGAGTGGATATTGAAAGTTACCCAGGTTTCAAAAACTTAAATCCGGATGGAACGGGAACCGTTACTCATGGGGGTAACAACCGTTACGACAAATGGCGTTTTAGAACGGCCTATGTTGATTTGGTCGCCGATACTGAATTGATGGGAATGAATCACCAGTTTCTTATGGGTGGTAACTGGTTAGGTTATAGCTACCACCGTAATCAAAAAGGTTTTAAATCTCAAGAAGTCCCAATGGGCAGCTCGGTACCACAGCCAGAGTTGAGCGGAAGTGATCGTATTAGTGATAGTGCCTACAATACTTGGGGCTTCTACATTCAAGATATGGTGACGATTAACGATCAATGGCAGGCACTAGCTGGCGTGCGCTTTGACCGTAAAGTCGAAGAAGGTGTGGCAGAAGAGAGTGTTTCACCAAAGTTTGGCCTAATCTATCATCCGGCAGACAACGGTAGCATTTACTTCTCGTACTCAGAGAGTTTTGAACCGCAGGGTAAAGTGTTATCTGATTCAAAAACAACTTACGTGAATGATGGTGAGATCCTGGATGCAGCAAAAGGTATCTCATACGAAGTCGGTACAAAATGGGAACTTCTTG
Source organism: Vibrio panuliri (assembly GCF_009938205.1). Classification (NCBI taxonomy): domain Bacteria; kingdom Pseudomonadati; phylum Pseudomonadota; class Gammaproteobacteria; order Vibrionales; family Vibrionaceae; genus Vibrio; species Vibrio panuliri. The sequence goes on from NZ_AP019654.1 coordinate 1,471,542, forward strand.
ATCAGCGTCTATTTGTATCTGGTGCGGTATTTGACATTACTAAGCAAGATATCAAATTGGATGTGGATCTAGGTACAGATCCAGCGAATAGCAATAAAAAGCTAGTTAACCGTACGCAAACGGGCGAGCAAGTTCACCGTGGTGCAGAGCTTGGCGTACAAGGATATCTAACAGAGCGCTTCTCAGTGTCTGGTTCTGCTATGTATCTAGATGCCGAGATCAAAAATCATGCAACGTATGCAGGCAACCGTCCAGTTGACGTGCCAGAGTTTGCAGCGAGTGTATGGTCGACTTATGCTGCGACCAACGAGCTAGATTTAAACCTTGGTGTGATTTATGAAGGTTCGCGTTTTGGTGATGCACAAAACACCTTTAAGAAAGATGGTTATACTCGCGTAGATGTCGGTGTTGCTTACACCCACAAATACGATGAGAACTTGGATCTTGTTGCGCGCTTCTCTGTTGAGAACCTATTTGATACCGAGTACCTTGGCGGTGGAGGTGCTACCTCATCTAGCCACCAATACGCTGAAGACGTTGTGATTGGCGAAGGTCGCAATTACATGGCAACATTGCAAATTAAATACTAACTATTTGCACGACAGGGGAGAAGGGATACCTTCTCCCTTTAGTCGTTTGCATTTAGTGTAAAAAACGTTAATATGCAACTCTAATTGTTAATGATAATTTTTATCATATGGGCGTGTAAAACTATTTGGGCCACAGTCCACACCATGGTGGCTGTTCTTCAAACAAACTACGATTATGAACCTACTAAAAACCAGTTTAGCCATTGTTATTACCGCGGTCATTAGCCCGGTATCTGCCTCGAATCTTGACAGCGCTCAAGCCATTCAAAATAAAACTAATGCCGCATCGGCTGCTAGCCAGCAACGCATCAACAAAAGTAATGATGCTGCACTTTCTCTCCAAGCGGAAATTGAACAACTGCAAGAGGAAGTGAAAAACCTCGAAGTATATCAAGCACACCTTACGGCTTTAGTTGCCAACCAAGGTGAGGAGATGACAAGCGTTGATGGTCAAATTAAGCAAATTAAGGTGACCCGACAAGGTGTTGTGCCGCTGATGTATCAAATGGTGGCAGGACTGAAAAGTATCGTAGCGCAGGACGCACCTATCAAGCTTGAACAACGTCAAGAGCGCATTGCAAAGCTTGAGTCATTGATGACTCGAGCAGATGTCAGTGATGCAGAGAAATACCGTCGCATTTTAGAAGCGTATCAAATTGAAATGGACTACGGTACCAAGCTAGGCCTTTACCAAGGGCAAATCCAAGTGGCTGGCGAAGCTCGTGAAGCCGATATTCTTCACCTTGGACGCGTGGCACTGGTCGCACGTAGCCTAAATGGCACTAAATTTTGGTCTTGGGACAAGCAAGACAACGCGTGGGTAGAAGTAGACAGCGCCATGAAGTCTGAGTTAGATAAAGCATACGGTGTGGCAGCGAAACAGACAGCACCAAGTTTGATCACCTTGCCGGTGTCTCTCATCGCGGAGGTGAAATAATATGAAATTGAAACTAATCGCGTCGATTCTAGCCGCAAGTACACTTTCTTTTTCTACTCTTGCCAGCACAGATTTCGTGGGTGAGGCGCGTCAAGAGAACCAGCAGCAAGCACAGCACAACCAAGTTCGCGAGTCCGGCTTTAAAGCCAGCGAAAATGAACTCAAAGCAATAAAAGCGCAACTGCTGGCAAAACGCGATCGCTTACAAGCAGACAACGACAAACTGGCAGAGACGTTCAGTCAAAATGAAGACACGCTGGCTCGTTTAGAAGAGCAGCTTCGTTTGGAAACCGGCAGTCTTGGTGAAGTATTTGGCGTTGTGCGTCAAAATGCGAAAGAGCTTCAAAATGAGCTAGATAATTCCGTAACGGGTGCCGATGCCCAGTCATTTAATGCTGAAATGGAAGCCATTATCGCTGCGACAACTTTGCCCTCAATGCCTCAGTTAACAGCATTGTGGCAGGCAATGGTCGAGCAAATCGAGGCTAGCGATAAGATTGCGACTACGTCTGTTGCGTTTATTGATGGCGAAGGTAAAAAAACGCAAGTAGAAGCGTTACGTCTAGGTGCGATTGGTTTAGTTGGAGAGCAAGGCTATCTTGCGTGGAATGGTGCTCGTCAAGAAGCAGCAGCCTATAAGAGCCAGCCTGAAAATGGTCCAACGATGAGCGCTTTAGCTGCGGTTAAACAAGGTGAAGTGGCGAATGTGATTCTCGACCCATCGCGTGGTGTGATGTTGGAGCAACTGGCGCTAGCACCGAGCCTGTCAGACCGACTACAAGCGGGTGGCGTTGTTGGTAAGATCATTCTTGGTCTGCTTGCTGTGGGTCTTATTATTGCTTTAGTTCGTGGCGTGAGCCTTCTCGTTGCACGCCAAAAAATCGTTGCTCAGTTGAAAAATCCAACCCAACCGGGTGACAACCCGCTAGGGCGCATATTAGGCGTTTATGACAAAGAGCAAAACCGCAGTGTTGAAGCGTTGGAACTGCGTCTTCTTGAAGCGGTGGTTGATGAGCAAGCAAGCCTTGAACGTGGTTTATCTATGTTGAAACTGTTGGCAGCGCTTGCGCCGATGCTGGGTCTATTGGGTACGGTGACAGGGATGATTGAAACGTTCCAAGTGATCACTCAGTTTGGTAACGGTGATCCGAAAGTGATGGCGGGCGGTATTTCAATGGCCCTAGTGACCACGGTTCTTGGTCTGATTTCAGCGATGCCACTTCTGCTGGCGCACAATATTCTTAGCTCACAAGCAGAAAATATTCGCAATATTTTAGAAAAACAAGGCATCGGTTTGGTTGCAGAGCAGGCAGAACGTGCATGTTTGGTTAAGCAAGATGCCCCTAGCATGGTGGAGAGTGCAGCCTAATGTCTTCACTGTTCTCCATTTCATGGTTACCAAGCAGCCTTCAGTCGAGTGACTGGCTGCTATCACTGCAAAGCTTTATGGAGCAGGGCGGTCAGGTACTTTGGTGGTTAGGTGCAGTGGTATTGCTTAGTTGGGTTTTGGTGGTAGAGCGCGTCATGTTTCTTTACTTTCAATACCCACAAATGCGCAAAGAGTGGCTCAATCAATGGCATGCCCGCAAAGAGCAACACTCTTGGTATGCATTGTCGATTCGCGAAAGCTGGATCGCTCAAGCTCATATGGCACTAAACCAAAACCTAAATATGATTAAAGTCTTGGTGGCTATCTGCCCAATGTTAGGCTTGCTAGGTACGGTCACTGGCATGATCTCTGTTTTTGATGTCATGGCCAACCAAGGCAGCAGTAATCCAAAGTTAATGGCATCAGGTATTTCCCTTGCTACGTTACCGACAATGGCGGGAATGGTAGCCGCTTTAGCGGGTATGTTTGTGCATGCTCGTTTAGCTAAAGCATGCCAACTTCGAGAAATTAAACTAGAAAAATCTTTAAGGAGTCAGCGATGAGACTCGGTAGACGCCAACATAAACAAGAAGAGGCGCAAATCGACCTTACTTCGATGCTTGATATTGTATTTATCATGCTGATCTTCTTTATCGTAACTAGCTCATTTGTGCGCGAATCGGGCGTGGAGGTGAATCGTCCACAAGCCTCTAACGTGATTAGCCAGAAAGACGCGGGTATTTTTGTCGCGATTACCTCTGCGAACGATATCTATATTGATAAACGTGTAGTGGATGTAGAACGTGTGCAAGCAACGCTTGAGCACCTACTGCTCGATAAACCAGATGCGTCGTTAGTGATTCAAGCGGACGAACACGCCTATAGTGGCACCGTGGTTAAAGTGATGGATGCCGCCAAAGGGGCTGGAGTGAAAAACATAGCTCTGGCTGCGGAGAAGAAGTAGTGATGCGGATTTTACTCTCACTGCCTATTGCTGCGGCTATTGCACTTGCTTTGTTTAGCTTTATGGCGTGGATGGTGGACAATGGTCACCGCCGAGCGCCAGAACAAAGTGAAGCCGTGAGTTTCAATATGGTAATGATGGAAAACGAGCAGGAAGTGCAACGCCGTCAGCGAAGTGTTCCAGAACAGCCTCAGCCGCCCGAAGTGCCAGAGCAGATGGAAGTATCGCAAACTCGTGCGCAAACTGCGAGTGTGTCACCAATGGCGATGCAACCAACACTCGGTTTAGACACCGCGGTTGATGGACTGGCGATCAGCGCTCCAACGTTTGGCGATTTTGGTGTAAACCAGCAAGTTATGCCACTTTACCGTGTTGAGCCACGTTATCCTGCCAAAGCGTTGCGTCGCGGTGCGGAAGGCTTCGTGATACTGAAGTTTACTATCGACCCAACTGGGCGTCCGACAGACATTGAAATAGTCGACGCAAATCCACGACGAATGTTCGAGAAAGAAGCGGTTCGAGCATTGCGTAAATGGAAGTACCAGCCAAAAGTTGAAGATGGCAATGCGATGTCTCAATTTGGTCAAACGGTTAGATTGGAGTTTAAGTTAGCAAAATGATGAAACGTACACTCTTAATCACTCTTCTAAGCTTTTCTGCTTTTGCATCTGTTGCGGCAGAGCTGAGCCAATACACGGCTGTTAGGGTACAAAAAGCCAATGAAATGGCTCAAGAAGATCAGTTCAAACAAGCGATTACCGCTTTAAAGGCTATTGATACCTCAAGAGCTTATGACCAAGCATTTGTTGCCCGGATGCTGGGTGTATTTTACTGGCAAGATGGTCAAGTTAAGAACGCAATTACTCAGTTGCAACGTGCTGTGGACTCTAAACAGTTACAGGACGAGCAAGCTTGGACAACGCAGAAAATGTTGGCAGATTTGCTATTGAGTGAACAAAAGTTCAAGCAAGCGCTACCACACTATTATCAATTGACTAAGCAGGTGCCTAAAAAGCAAAAAGTGGATCAATTGTGGCTGCGTATAGCTCAAGCTCATTATCAAGTTGACGAATGGAAACAAGTTATCCCTGCCGTGGATAAATATCGTCGCCTGCAATCGAAAGAGGAGTTGCAACCTCTGTCACTAAAACTGGGCGCGCAATTACAGCTTAAGCGTTGGAAAGATGCCATTCCAACGGTGGAAAAGCTCATTGCATTACAACCGGAAAAAGTGAACTGGTGGCGTCAACTGGTCAGCCTGCAAATGCAGATCAACGACAGCAAGGGGGCATTAAGCTCTCTCGCGTTAGCTAAGCAACAAGGTATTGAGCTTTCACAGCAGGATCGCAAGTTATTGGCACAACTTTATGCCCAAAGGGGTATTCCAGAACGTGCTGCGATAGAGGTGAGCGAGTTGGATGGAGCAAAGAGTGACATCGACTTGATCGTGACACAAGCGAGTTACTGGCAACATGCACGCGAATGGGACAAGGCGCTAAAGCAATGGCAGCTCGCCGCTCGTCACAATGCCAAGTATCACTGGAATGTTGCTCAGATCATGGTGCAAGAGGGTCAATATCAACAGGCGCTTGCAGTGCTCGATAAGGTGAAAGGGCGCAGTGAACAAGTCGCTCTGGCAAAAACTCGAGCGTACTATAAACTCAATCAACTTGAGCAAGCGCTAATTCAAGCGAAAAAAGCGGACAATATCGCTTCGAGTAAGCAATCTAAAAGTTGGATTAAGTACTTGTCACAGCTGCGCAAAGTCAGTCATTCACAAGCGAGTTGAGTGCGAGAGTGTTGAGATAAAAGTAAAGGGAGCCTAAGTGCTCCCTTTATTGTTTCTGTCGGTTGTTCTACTTACAGGTTTGGCAAACGAACTCTGCTCGCCAAAACAAGTTTGTGTCACTCTGAATATTATTCAGTAGTTCCTTGCCTGACATTTGCGGGTAAGCATGCCTTACGCATGCGTCCTCAAGTACTTCAGCTTTAGAGTAGGCGCGTACGTGAGTGAAGGTGCTTGAAAGATTTTTAGACAGCATGTTCTTCGACAAGCAAATACCATAAACGTCCCGTTTCATGGCTAATCCCCTAGATGTTTTGCGTCTGTCTTATTGTTGTGTGACGCGATGAGTGGCAACTGCACTTCTCCAGATCATATTAAGTATACGAAGATGGCTAACTTTGTGCCTAAAAAACCATCAACTATTAGTGTGGGAGGGGTCAAATTTTGGAGCGAATTATTATGATACGAGAATTTTTTCTCACTCAGTGATAAATAAGTCTTACCGTTGATGCTTTGCTTCAAGGCGGCGAAAGAATGTCGAAAGTGAAAAGCACAATCCAAAGTAGGCGAAACCGACGATTAGCCAGATTTCAAAAATGTAGCCTGAAGAGTTGGCGATTTCTGTGCCAACAAAGGTCATTTCTTGAATGGATATCAGCGAGACAATGGAAGTGTCTTTCACCAGTGAGATAGTTTGTCCTGCAAGGGCTGGTGTGATGGCGCTTAAAACCTGAGGTGCAATGACATAACGGTACTTGACCCATGCTGACATGCCGAGCGAGTCTGCCGCTTCCCATTGGCCTTTGTCGATGCCTTCTAGCCCTGAACGAACCACTTCTGCGATATAGGCAGAGGAGAGTAGACCGACACATAACACGCCAGATAATAAGTTTTCCCACAGATTGGCTGGTCCAAAAAAGAACGCGGAAACGGCCCCGGTTTCACTTGGGTAATTACGCAATACGTCTTCTAATCCAAGCAACGGAATCAGTTGATTGGAAATAAAGAAATAGAAGATAAAAACGAACACCAAAGGAGGAATGTTTCGCACCAGCTGAATAAAGAGGTTCGCTGGTTTGTTTAACCAAGCCGATGAGGAAAAGCGAGCTAATCCAAGCAATGTTCCGACAATCAGCGCAAAGCAGATCCCCCACGCACTAAGACGTATTGTGGCGATAAACCCCTGAAAGAAGTAGGGTAGACCACCATCAGAACGGGGAGTGAACAACAATGAAATTGCTTCCTGCCAATGCCAAGTGTAGTTAACACCGACCGAAGAGCGATAGTAAAGCCAGCCTGCAAAAATGACACAAATGATCAGCAACACCATATCGAGCGAGTTAAGGCGCTTACTTTGGTTAGTTAGTGGGTTACTTTGGCTAAGTTGTCGAGTCGAGGAGTGTTCTGTCACTGTATGTTCCTGAGAAATGAACCCACTTGCCGCAACCAAGATTGGATGATAGCAAGTGGGCAAGTCGTTGTTATTGGCCTTGGGCTACTTGGTCTTGCCAATCAAGCGTTGAGAACCAGTATTCGTAGCGTTCTTTTAACCAAGCGTCTTGAGTGCGTTTTTCAATCCATTGATCAAAAAATGCTTTTTTGTCATCTTCGTTTAAACGTACCGCAAATGCTTCATTGCCCTGTGAAAGACGCTGATCAAAAGGTAAGAACAACTTGTCGGCGTGTTTGATTGACTCATGCTCAGGTTTAGGGCTAGAGGCGATCACCGCATGAGCATTACCATTTAAAACTTCTTGGAAGGCTTGTGACTCATCATCAAACTGAAGGATTTTAGCTTTCGGGAATGTTTCGCGAGCAATTTGCACCGTATATGCACCACGACGAGCGGCTATTTTTATCCGGCGCGAGTCAAAATCAGAAAATTGGCTGAAACCATCAGCTAGCTCTTTACTGGCGGCAACTTGCACACCGGAGTGTGAATAAGGAGCGGTGAAAAGAACGCTTTTTGAACGCTCAGGAGTGATTGACATACCGCCAATGATCACATCGAACTTCTTCGCCAGCAGGGCAGGGATAATGCCGTCCCATGCTGTCGGAACAAACTCAACTTTCCAACCGGAATCTGCGGCCAATTGTTTTGCGACATCCACTTCAAAGCCGATGAGATCACCTTGCTTGTTGCGCATCGCCCAAGGAACAAATGTGGACATACCCACGCGCAACGTGCCGCGTTCATTAATCGAGTCTAGATTGGGGGTGGGGCTGCTGGTTGCATCGGCAAAAGATGGCAATGCAAGCGTAAGTCCCAAAATTGCAGTGATGGTCGCTTTGAATAACTTCATGTTATCTCCTTATATTTTGCGCCAACTGGCTCCTAGTCTATGCTCTAGCCAAGCGGCAAGAGCAGAAAGTGTAAGGGTTAATAGCAGGTATATAGCGGCGACAGTAAACCAGATTTCAAAAGGCATCGCCGTTTCTGAGACGATATTTCGAGCTTCGGTAGTCAAATCAAATATCGCCATTACGCTGACAATTGATGAGTTCTTAATTAACGACACCACCTCATTGGTCAATGGCGGCAGGGTGCGCTGAATCACTTGAGGTAAGATCACATCTTTGTAGCTATAAAAAGGCGATAAGCCCAAGGTTTTCGCTGCTTCAAACTGACCGCGAGGAATACTTTGTAAACCGCCGCGAAGAATCTCAGCGGTGTAGGCTCCTTGGAAAAGAGCAAGTGCGAGTACCGCTGTACTAAACCTATCGAGGCCTATCACGGGACCGAAGACAAAATAGAGTAAGTAGATCTGCACCAGTAGTGGCGTATTGCGAATCAGCTCGACATAACCGGTGGCGATAAAGCGACCGACGCGCGAATCACTCATGCGCAGCAATGCAGTGACTAAGCCAAATATCAAGGTAAATAGCAAACTTAGTGCGGATATCTTTATTGTAACCAGTAAGCCTTCGAGCAGTTCGGCTGGCCACCATTCACCATCTTCATAAAACGCGACAAAATCGGGGACTCGATGCCATTGCCATTGATAACCCATTGCGTCGGCACCCGAGTCCAATAACCAAACGATAGCGATAAACATCATCGCTATTTGCAGGACGGCAAGAAGGGCTGGCTTAACAATTCGATAGATCATCAATAGCTCAGTATTTGGTTTAAAAATGCTTGGGTTCTTTGGTGTATAGGTGCGGCAAAAAGTCGATTTGGCTCTCCGATCTCTACCACTTCACCTTCGTCCATAAATACCACTCGATTGGCGACTTTTTTCGCAAATCCCATTTCATGCGTGACGCAGACCATGGTCATGCCGGTGTTGGCCAACTCGACCATAACATCGAGCACCTCATTGATCATTTCAGGATCCAGTGCCGAGGTTGGTTCGTCAAATAGCAATATGTCGGGTTCCATACAAAGCGAACGGGCAATTGCGACGCGTTGTTGTTGACCACCAGAAAGTTGGACAGGGTATTTATGTGCTTGTTCGGCAATGTTGACACGCTCAAGATATTTCAACGCTCGCTCTTGCGCCTCTGGCTTAGAGAGCTTAAGGGTTCGCATTGGTGAAAGCGTCAGGTTTTCAAGTACGGTTAAATGTGGAAATAGGTGGAAGTGCTGAAATACCATGCCTACTTTACCAGGTTGGATCTGTTTGCTTCCTACCGGTTGATGAAACACATCCAGCGTACCTTGATGGAATGATTCTAGATGATTGATACAACGAATTAAGGTCGATTTACCGGAGCCTGAAGGCCCACAGATCACGACTATCTCACCTTTATCGACGGAAAGATTAATGTTTTTAAGTGCGTGAAACTCCCCGTACCACTTATTGAGCTCACGAAATTCGATAATGGGCTTTTTGACGTTCAAAGGCTGCTTAATATTGTTATTGTTTTGATTACCATAGCAACTAATCTGTGTCTTTGCACATGTTTAACCGAAAGTGAGTGAATAAGTGAGGATTTTGTAACGCTTTTGCTGATTTTATCTACAACTTCAACTGCTTGATAGCGAAAACGTCAGAAACTAACTCGCGAATGAGGATAGAAACGGTTTAGTTTTCACCGATATTGATAGCTCTAACACAATTTTGCATCACTAATTGCGGTGTTTATGTTAACTGGCTGTTAATCTATGAGTTGAGTGTCGTAGTGTGAGGGAGCACGATGGGTTGGAGCGGTATGAGTTTTCGCAAGCGGATGCTCGCGATAATGACATTTTCAGGGTTAGTGGAACTGTTGGTATTAGTCGCCGCAGGGTTTCTCTATATCAAGTACTCACAGGAACAAGAGGTGGGACAAAAGGCGCTCGGTGTTGCCTCTTTTTTATCCCAATCGCCGGCAGTGTTGGAGATTATTCAACAAGGCGGCACACAAGACCAAGCTAAATATCGTGAGCTTAGTCAGATGATAGGTGCTGCCTTTATTGTGATTGGCGATAGACAAGGTATTCGTTTGGTTCATCCTATTGATGAGCGCATTGGTAAACCGATGAAAGGGGGAGACAATGCACGAGCGTTGACGTTTGGCGAATCCTATGTCTCTTTTGCTCAAGGCTCACTCGGCTATTCTGTCCGTGGTAAGACGGCGATTTTTGATCCCAATGGTCAGATTGTTGGGGTTGTTTCGGTCGGTTATTTAGTCGATCGTTTACAAGACAGAATTGAGCCATTCTTAATCTACCTTTTGGTGATGACACTTATTGTGCTTACCGCCAACGCCGTGATTTCCAATTTCGCCGCTCGCCGCTTTCAAAAGGCAATTTTAGGTTTTGAACCAGAAGAAATCGCGCGCTTATATGTGGAACTTGATGTGACGCTCGCGACGCTAAAAGAGGGGATCATTGCGATAGATGCTCATGGACGACTGCGCTCAATCAATAAGAGCGCCTGCCAGATTCTCGGCGTAGAGAAAGAGCATTGCATCAACCGCTTACTTAGTGAAGTCTTGCCCGACAGTGAGTTGCAAAATTTGCTGACCACACCAAGGGTCGATAAAGACATTAATCTGTACTTAAATGGTCAAAGACTTATTGCCAACCGAAGCCCAATCGTGGTGGAAGGTGAAGTGGTGGGGGCGGTATCAAGTTTTCGTCTGCGCGATGAGATAACCGAACTGACGGAACAGCTATCCAAAACCAAAGAGTATGCGGAAATGTTGAGATCACAAACTCATGAACACCGTAACAAACTCAGTACTATCAGTGGTATGGTGCAACTTGGCGAGGTTGAAGCGGTACAAGCTTTTATCGGTCAAGAAACCGCTCACTATCAAAGCTTAATGGAGAGCCTAAGAGAAACCATCGACGAGCCATTAATCGCAGGTTTATTGTTAGGTAAAACCGAGCGAGCTAGGGAGTTAGGCTTGAATCTGGAACTGGAAGCAGGGTCGAGACTGGCACCGTTGCCAGCGAAAATCAATCCAGAAGATGTGGTGACCATTTTAGGCAACATGATCGATAATGCGTTTGATTCTGTCCGCAGTGCTATCTCTCTTCAAGCCGATTTCGAACCATCACGTCGCCAAATTGATGTATCACTTACCGACTACGGGAATGAGATAATTTTAGAGGTGAGTGACCAAGGTGTTGGCCTGCCACAAGAGTTGTCCCCCGAGGCCTTGGTTGAGATGGGAGTCTCAAGCAAAGCGGATGAGGGGCGCGGTGTTGGACTATATCTAATCAATCAAAGTATTGTGCGTTATAACGGGCAGATTGAACTGTTTAACAATGACGATTTTGGTGCGCGAGTCACCGTTTATTTGCCAAAGGAAGGGATGCAATGAGTTCAGTTGTTGACGTTATGATCATCGAAGATGATCTCAAAATCGCTCAGTTGCACCAGCGCTATATCGAGCAACTTGATGGCTTTCAAGTGGTGGGTATCGCGACAACGCAAGCTGACGCACTGTTGCAAATTGAAGTGCTACAACCTCACTTGATCATTTTGGATGTCTACTTACCCGACGGTAGCGGACTGGATATTCTGACTTTTTTGCGCAGTGATAAACATCGTTGTGATGTCATCTTGGTGACTGCCGCCCGAGATGTTGAAACGCTCCAACAAGCGATGCGCGGTGGTGTCATTGATTACCTGTTAAAACCGGTGATTTTCTCGCGTCTGGAACTGGCTTTGAAAAAGTATCAAGAGCAAAAGCTGCTACTGCATAATCTCAGTGATGTCGACCAAAGGCTGGTGGATAAAATGTTGCAGGCACACAGCAATGAACCTCTTCAGGTGCGCCTACCTAAGGGCATTGATAGTGTCACTTTAGATAAGATACGCGGGTTGTTTAGCCAAGCTTTAAGTTTGACCGCTGAAGATGCAGGGGCTCAAATTGGTGCTAGCCGGACGACCGCAAGGCGCTATTTGGAGTACTTGATTAGTACGGGTGAGCTTGTTGCGGACTTACACTATGGCTCAGTCGGTCGCCCCGAAAGGACGTATCGCCGAGTGGCGAGCTTGCGTTAAAGGCACACTTTACTCACTGGCGCTATTAACTCTTTTTAGCTCAGGAAATTAAGGGTAATATTATATGTCATCTCATAAACTTAAGGTGTTTGATTAGCAATGGAATACGTTGCAATAGTCGTTGTTTTATTTGTCGCATTTTATCTGTTTATCCATCAGCGTTATCTCAAGCAAGATGGCTTGAAAGACAGTGCCTATAAAAAGAAAGGCTCACTGCTTAATAGTAAAGAATCGGCGTTTTATAACGCATTGATTGCGGCGGTTGGTCAGCAAGCTGTGGTGATGTCGAAGGTGACCATGACCAAAGTCATCGCACCTAAAGCGAAAGACAAAAAGCAGTGGTTTATTGCCAACAATCGTATTGCTAAAAGCCATTTTGATTTTGTGGTTTGCGATCCACGCAGTCTAGAAGTTCGTGTAGTGATTGAGCTAGATGATGGTTCACCTTTAAGCAAAGGGAAAGTTGAGCGACAAAAGTTGCTTATGCATGTGTGTCAGTCTGCCGGTATCCCGCTGATTGGCGCAACTATTAAGCACAGTTATCAAGTTGGCAAACTGCGTCGATTGCTCGCAGCTCATATTGACCTGATTGAAGCAGACAAAGAAGTGCGTTTTTGTAAACGTTGTGGAAGTCCGATGAACATTAAAACGGCCACCCATGGAGACTATAAAGGTCGTCGCTTCTTTACTTGTAGCCGCCAACCGCACTGTACTTATACAGAAAACTATAATGTTGTTTTTGAAGATGAGTAAACGAGCTTACACACTGTCGGTGAGCGTCTCGCTGTAGGTCGACATCATGACTTGGTTTCGGCCGCTTTTCTTTGCTCGATAAAGCTCCGCATCCGCTTTTTTCAAAACGCATTGTAAAGAGTTGAAGTGGTGGCATTGATAAACCCCAATACTTGCGGTCAGCATGATCGAAGTCTCTTTAACGCTAAACGTATGGTTCTCGATGGCGATACGGATCTGCTCCGCTTTGACGGTTGCTTGCTTTAGTGTCGTATCGTGAAAAGCGATGCAAAACTCCTCTCCACCGATTCGATAAACAAGATGCTCGTTACTAAACGCATCAATTAGCGCAGCGGTTTGCGCCAGAACCTGATCACCGACATCATGACCATGCTTATCGTTCACTTGCTTAAAATGGTCAAGATCTAAAATAAGTAGTGATAGTGGGAGTTTTTGGCTCTCTTGTCGATAGCGCTCAAAGTTATGTATCAGGGCGTGCCGATTGTAAACACCCGTTAGGGCATCGCGCGAAGCCAGTTGACCTAGTGAGGTTTCTGAGACGGTACGTTTTACTTCCAAAATATGAGCTGCCGCCCATACACATAGGTAGCACAACACAAAGTTGACCAGCAGATGAGCGTGTGAAATCAGAGGTTGCTGGCTTATCTTCATCAGCAGTAAGCAAGTCAGGACAAACAAACCAAACGGTGAAACGATGGTTGCAGAACGTTTGCCTAATATCAGATAACCCATTATCGGGAAAAGGTTCGCCCACACATAGACCCCATGACTGAGCGGATGGATGATCACTCCAGAGATGATTGTCGCCATAAATAACCACACATACGCTTTGCGCAGCGGGTGGGTGGCTTTGTCATAGAAAGTGAGGTAGCAGATATAAGCAGAGAAAATACCAAAGCTTATTTCGACTATCGGAAATACCGCGTAACTACCCGTCGTAATGGATAAATAGGATACGATAAACGCGGCGCCAGAAAGAAACATACTCAACCAGAATAGGACGGCTCGCCTAAGATGCCGCGAGGGATTGAATATGTCGAGATCCATAATTACTACCTCCTAAAGCCACTGGTAAATTAAAAACAGGTGGTCAATAGTATGCTTTTATGAAATTGGGTCAATAGCAATTGTTATCGCACTTCACATATTTGTTAATGATATGAAATGATAATCACTAGTGTTGTAACTGCATTGTAGTTAATGACAAGTTTATTGAGAGTGCCGTCATACCAAGAACACGTTCAAAATAATTGAATGACTGGAACGAATCTATGGGCGTTTGTTTGTTTTAAAGCTCCTTAAACTGGTTTACAGAGAATTTGAGGAGGATTGCAGTTATGAGCAAATTAGCAACATATTCAGGATATCGTTTAGTTGAACAAATCATTCATGCTATGCCGACATCAGATGGCGACGGGGTAAAGATTGCTCGTCTAGCTGGGTTTAATCGCGCGGCCTTTTCCCCTTTTTTGATGATTGATGAACTTAAATCTGATGACACTGCGGATTATATGGGGGGATTTCCGCCCCATCCACACCGAGGTATTGAGACTTTAACCTATATGTTGCAGGGACATTTTCAGCATAAGGATCATATGGGGGACGTGGGCGAATTGCGTAGTGGTGGTGCGCAATGGATGGCTGCGGGAAAAGGTGTTATTCATAGTGAAATGCCGATTATGCAAGAAGGGCAATTGCACGGTTTTCAAATTTGGATTAATCAACCTGCACGCGACAAAATGAATCAAGCGAAATACCATGATTTTCAGTCTGAAGTCATAACGCAAGTGCATCAAGATCACCAAGGGTTGTTGCGCGTTATCTCTGGTCGATTAGAAGTCAAGCAAACGCCGGTGTTCGGTCCATTGCAGCAAACAGGAGTGCCTGCCACTGTCGCTGATTGGCGAGCATCTGCAGGGGATAGAATCGAGATTGGTTTGCCTGTCGAGCATAATGTGATGATCTATGTCTATCAAGGGCAGATTACTGTCACGGGGACGCAAGTGCAGCAGGGACAATTGGCACTGCTATCTGCGGGTGAAATGGTGGATATTAATGCTGAAAAAGAGAGTGGTGCGATCTTGTTTAGTGGTCAGCCGATTGATGAGCCTGTTGTGCACTATGGCCCATTTGTTATGAATAGTATGGCGGAGATAGAGCAAGCGATTGACGACTACAACTCTGGTCAGTTTGAAACTTACTAGCCGTGAGGCATAAAAAAGCTCGGCATAGCCGAGCTTTCACATATTCTTGGTCACAATTAGACGTAGTAAGCTTCTACCGTGCCTTTTAGCGTGATCAGCATTGGTTGACCGCGACGGTCTAGTGCTTTAGGAGAAGCAATTTTGATCCAACCTTCGCTGATGCAGTACTCTTCTACGTCGGTACGCTCTTTACCGTTGAAACGAATACCGATTTGGTGTTCGAAACACTCAGCCACGAAGAATGGGCTACGTGGATTGCCTGATAGGTGGTCAGGTAGAGCTGGTTTAGCAGTTGTATCGTTCATTGTATTGACCCAATGTCATTCATTTAAAAGTGCGTCATTGTAGTCAAAGCCCACACTCTGCTCAAGGTTGAATTGAGCGTATCTGATGGCGTTGTGCAAAAATATCCATTTCCATTGGGTTAGGGCTTAATCGGTAGCTCTACGTTGAACAAGAATTCCGCAGTTCCTTCATCGATAATTAAGTCAGATACGTACCCACCAAGAATCGCGCCTAGGGTGGCATCATAATTACGTTCACCTGCCGCGAGGAAAATGCGCCTATCGACTTGGCGAAGCTGTGCAAGGCTAATGCCTAGAATTCGCAGGTCTATTTCCGCCACAACAGGCTGGCCAAATTTATCGTAAAAACGACCGCAAATAACACCCACTGCGCCTAATTCACGATAGTGCTGCATCTCTTGTTTAGAGAGAACCCCAACGCGAATAAGAGGGTTTTCTTCAAGTGCGTTCCCAACCACAAACAGTGCTTTGTTACAGCGGGTGAGGGTATCAAAGTTCGCACGAATAATCGGTTCGGCTTGTAACTCAACCGCCAAGCGAGAGCTGGAGACAACTGCAGGTACATGCAAAGACACCACTCGACCAGAGAGCTTATTGGCTAACTGAGATGAAGATTCTATCGTGGTAAAGTCCGGTTGCGCAGGCATAGACCCCAACATTTGCATCACCGTGACGTTTTTACAGCTTTTAGGGGTCATTAAGTAACTCATTTGGTGGATGGTTCTTCCCCAGGCGACGCCCAGTACATCGCCATCTTCTACCACTTGATTGAGGTACATTCCTCCGGCTTTAGCCAGACGTTCGCGCATTAACTTGGAGTCTTCGCGCTGTTTGGCATGTTCGCCATCAGGAACAATCACCACGCGCTTAAGAGCGAATTTTTCTTTGATGTGTAGTGCGGTTTCTATCGACGAAAAGGTATTTAGGTCGAGGCTGATTTGCACCAATCCTTTTTCGCGTGCAGTTTGCAGATATTTAACCACGGTAACCCGTGATATTCCCATTAACTTGGCCACTTCGGTCTGACTCAAGCCTTCTTGGTAATAAAGCCAAGTGGCGTGGAGGATCGGGTCATTGTTAAATGAGCTGACGTTCTTTAGTACAGCATCGGTCATCGAGTGCCATCCTCATGCATATTATTTGAATTCTGTATGTGTACTCATGTTTTGACAATTATAGAGGGTTTGCCATCTCGCTGGTACCAAAAAAACGTAATATACTTTTGTATCATTGTAAATACAAAGGTAAATAATTATGCTCAAACATATCGACCCGCTATTAAATGCCGAGCTACTTTTTGCACTGCAAAATATGGGGCACGGTGATCGATTAGCCATTGTAGATGCTAATTTCCCCGCTAAGTCTCATGCCAAAAATCACTTTGTTTCCCTCACTGGCGTTGACGCCTCAGCCGTATTGGCAAGCCTGTTAAAGCACTTTCCATTAGATGCATTTACCGAGGTGCCGATGTGGATTATGGCTGAAGATGGTAGTGAAGTACCGACTGAAGCTGCCCGAGACTTTATGCGGGTAAAGGATGCATCGGAGGAATCTGAGCATCAAAGTATTCTGCTGGATAGACAAGACTTTTACGTTGCAACGCGAGAGTGCCAACTGGTGATTAGTACCAGTGATATGCGCCCGTATGCGTGCATGATTTTACAAAAAGGTGTGATCTTTGACTGAGGTCATAATTCCAACCAAATAGCGACGGGGTGAGTTGTTCATTTTTTAAACTGATATCTTTATCACAGAATGCTTTACAAATGATCATCTAAGATTACTTTTGTAAATTAATGGATGATTAACGGAGTGGTCATGTCGGAAGTAGCGAATACTATTGAGATACGATCCATTAAAAAAGCCTTTGGCAGTAACACCGTCTTACATGATGTAAGTTTGGCTGTTGAGGGTGGTAGTGTTCTTGCGTTGATGGGCGCTAATGGGGCGGGTAAGTCAACCTTGGTAAAGATATTGAGTGGTGTCTATTCCGCTGATGAAGGGGCAATTTTAATCAACGGAAACCCAGTGGATGTCTCCACCCCTCAGTTAGCACGTGAAGCGGGCATCATTACCGTTCACCAAATAATAAATGATGGTGTGGTGCAAGACCTCAACATCGCAGAAAACCTGTTATTGGATAAGTTATGTGATGGACGCTTTGGCACCTTAATTTCGCAAAAAGATCTCGAATCTCAAGCTCGTCCTTTGGCGGATAAAATAGGGCTGACACTTCCATTAGATACTCAAGTCTCAGAGCTTTCACAAGCCGATCGCCAATTGGTCGCCATCGCGCGTGCGATTTCAGATAAACCAAAGCTATTGATCTTAGATGAGCCGACATCTTCTTTGTCAGACACTGAATCAATTAAGTTGTTTGAAGCAGTCAAAGTGATGCGAAGTCAGGGCGTTGCAGTGGTTTATATCTCTCACCGTATGTCAGATATTCGCACTTTGGCTGACAAGATTGCGGCACTACGTGAAGGTCGAATTGTTGGGCTGTTTGAGCCTCCGCTTGATTATGACGCAGCCGTTGATTCGATGTTAGGTCATGCGGTGGGCGAAGTAAGCCATAAATATCGCCAAGGTGAACGTACCATTCTAGAACTGCTAGACGTTCGCTTGAAAGAGCAATCACAACCCTTTGATCTGACGTTGAAGTCAGGGGAAATTGTGGTGCTTACTGGTCTATTGTCTTCTGGTTGTACTTCTGTTGTGGAAGGCATTTTTGGTATGGCTAAGTTTTCTTCAGGCACGATCAAACTTGCAGGCAAAGAGTGGACACCAAGCTCGCCCGTTCATGCGATAGACAGCGGTATCTTTATGGTGCAAGAAGACCGAGGTAACAACGCACTCATTCCTGCATTTTCAATAGAACAAAACGTAAGTCTCCCATTTCTAAAGCAGTTTTCTTCGTTTGGTTTTATTGACAGAAAGCGTGAGAAACAGCAGGTCGAAAAGGCAATTCAAACCACCAAAGTGAAATACACCGACCAAGAAGAGTTAATGTCTACGCTGTCTGGGGGAAATCAGCAAAAAGCGATGGTTGCGCGTTGGATGATGGAATCATGCCATGTGTTATTGCTCAATGAGCCATTCCAAGGTGTGGATATATCTTCCCGACGTCAAATTGGTGAGCTGCTACGTCAAACCGCAAGTGACCGCGTCACTATTGCCGTATGTACAGACGTGGAAGAGGCGCTAGAGATCGCTGATCGCATCATCGTATTCAACCACAACAACTTAGTCGGCATTCATCGGATTGATCAGATTCATATGCCAACACTAATTAATCAAATCGCAGCCGCTCCAGATAATCAAACTGACAATAAAACTAACACCGAGGATGTCACCGATGAAAGATATGCGTGAATTCGCCATTAAATATGGTCTGCTTATATTGCTCGCGTTAATGCTGATTCTATTTTCCGTCGCAGAGCCAGCTTTTTTAAGCACTATCAACATGATGATTATTCTGCAATCGGTATCGATTGTTGCCATCTTAGCCTTGGGGGTCACCGCGACACTGGCTGTGGATGGTTTTGATTTATCAATCGGTTCAACGGCGGCGTTCTCAATGATGACGGCCAGTTACGTGATGGTGGTTTTCGATGGCGGAACAACCATGGCTATCTTCGCCGCTATTACCGTAGGCGTATTGGTAGGCCTAGTGAATGGCTTTATGACGGTTCAAATGAAAGTGCCGGATTTGTTGACCACGCTAGGCATGATGTTCTTGCTGTTGGGGCTGCAACTTATTCCAACTCAAGGACGCTCGATTTCAACTGGAATGAGTTTATCTAACGGTGAAACGGCAACGGGCACCTTTTCTGAGAGCTTCCTATTTTTAGGTCGCGCTAGGGTGTTCGATATTATTCCAGTGCCTGTGATTATCATGCTGATTTTGGCAGTGATCACCTATTTCTTCCTTGAGCGCACTCGTCACGGCCGCGTGATGTATGCGATTGGCTCAAATGAGCAAGCCGCTAAGTTAGCTGGGGCGCGTATCAAATTTTATCGCTATGTCGCTTATGTCATGTCCGGCGTTTACGCCTCGATTGGTGGCATTTTGCTTGCGGCACGAATTGGACGCGGCGACGTAAGTTCAGGCAACTCCCTATTGATGGACGGCGTAGCTGGCGCGTTGATTGGCTTTGCTGTGCTCGGTGCAGCAAGACCAAATGCACAAGGTTCAGCCATTGGTGCACTGTTTGTTGGCGTGCTGCTCAATGGTTTAACCATGATGAATACACCTTACTACACACAAGACTTTATCAAAGGCTTAGTTTTGGTAGCAGCGTTGATGTTTACCTTTGGCCTATCCAATAAACGTGCATAACTATAAGGAAATAATAATGAAAACCTTAAAGAAACTTACCCTTTGCGCTTCCATTGCGGGTGTGATGGTCACTGGTGGTGCAATGGCCGATACGCAGTCTCCTTTTGAAGGCAAAGAGATGCGCATCGCTCATGTTCGTTATCTTTCTCAAGGCGATTTCCCAGAGCTATACCTGAAAGGTGTTAAGCGTCAGTCCGAAGCACTAGGCTTTAAACTTGATGTTTATGACGCGCGACAAGATGCGTCACTGCAACGTAACCAGTTAGAGCAAGCCATCATGAAAGGCTACGATGGTATTGTGTTGCAGCATGGTTTCACCGATTCGATTAAGGATTTGGCCGACTTAGCGGTGCAAAATGGCATCAAAGTTGTGGCGTTTGATGTGAATGCGGAAAACCCAATGATTCCGCAAATCAACCAAGATGACCATCTGATCGCTCGAATGTCGTTAGAGCAGGCTGTCAAAGACAATGGTGAAGCGTGGAAAGCGGCGTATGTATACGTACCTGGCATCCCTCCACTTGATCGCCGTGATGAAGTTTTCGCCGAATTTAAGCAAAAGTACCCAAATATCGAAGAAATTGCTCGTTTCGGTACTATGAACAACCCGATTCCGAACCAAGTCGCTGACCAAGCCGCTGCTGTGTTTAGAGCAAACCCAGATATCTCAGTTGCGTTTTCTCCTTATGATGAGTTTGCCAAAGGAATCAAGATTGCTGTTGATGAAGCCGGTCTTGCGAAGAACGTTAAGATCTACAGCGCGGATATTTCGAACTCTGATATCCAAGCGATGCGTGAGCCAAATAGTGCGTGGGTTGCGACCGTAGCCACTAACCCTTCAATTATGGGGGAAGTGAGTGTGCGTGCGTTAGCTATGCTGATGAAAGGTGACAAAGTCGCAAGTCAAGTTACCGTACCACCGGTACTGATCACTCAAGAGATGCTTAATCAACAAGACATCAAAAATATGGATGACTTGGTGAGTAAGATCCCTTCTTTCTCTTCGTCAACTGTGTTGGTGCCAGAATGGATGCCAATGCCAACGGTTAAATAATCAATTTCTATTGGGCGAGTTCGCTCGCCCTTAGTTCTGCATTACATAATTAAAGGATGGTCGTTATGTCGAATACCGTTCCAGCTGGCTATGCGCCGTTAAACAGCGATTCTTTGCCTCAATATCTGGTGAATAAGTTGCCCACTCACTTGTCGCTAGGAGGTGCACCTGAGCAGTGGACAGTGACAGAGGTGGGCGATGGTAACTTAAATTTGGTGTTTATTGTTGAAGGCACCGAGAAAACCATCGTTGTTAAACAAGCTTTACCATATGTGCGTGCTGCTGGTGAAAGTTGGCAATTGTCCTTAACGCGTGCTTTTTTTGAATACAACGTTCTGGATATCGAAGCCAAAGTGGCTGGTCACAGCTTAGTTCCTCAAGTCTATTTCTATGATCAAGACATGGCGATATTCGCCATGGAATATTTGACCCCTCATATCATTTTACGTAAAGAACTGATCACCGGTAATACCTTCGCCAGTCTCGCAGAAGACGTGGGTATCTTCCTTGCCAAGACGCTGTTCCATACCTCAGATCTTGGAATGAATGCAGAAGAGAAAAAGGCGTTGGTATCCAAATTTGCGGTTAACCATGAGCTGTGCAAAATCACCGAAGACTTGATTTTTACCGAGCCATATTTTGATGCAGAGCGCAACAATTGGACCACCCCAGATCTAGACGAAGATGTGCACAAAGTTTGGCAAGATGAAGCGATGATCCAAGTTGCGATGCGCTATAAGTTCAAGTTTATGACTGAGGCTCAGGCTCTGCTTCATGGCGACTTACATTCTGGCTCGATTATGGTGACGGAATCTGAAACGAAAGTTATCGACCCAGAATTTGGCTTTATGGGACCAATGGCGTTCGACATTGGTAACTATATTGGCAATTTACTTATGGCATATTTCTCACGCCCAGGTTGGGAAACAGATGCCGCTTCATGCGAAGCGAACCAAGCATACTTACTCAATCAAATTACCACCACATGGCAAGTGTTTGTGAGCCACTTTACCCGTTTATGGAACGAGAAAACTCAGGGTGAGGCATATCCTACTGAGATATATCAAAACGGCTTGGGAGAACGCGCATTGGCACACGCGCAGCAAGAGTTCTTTGCGACGTTGTTAGAAGACACCCTAGTCAATGCGGGTTTAGAGATCAATCGACGCATTATCGGCTTTGCTGGCGTGGCAGATTTCAAACTGATTGAGGATAGCCAGTTACGCGCTCAATGTGAAAGAAGAGCATTAAAACTCGCGCGCGAGTTGATTGTGAATGCCAAAGAATATCGAGAAATTGCCGCAATCGGGCAGTTTGCGCAAAGTTGTTAAGAGGTCGCTATGAAAATTAATGGAAAACACCAACGCACCGTTTGGGTGGCAAAAGATGGTTGGACAGTTGAAATTCTCGATCAAACGAAGTTACCGTTTGAAGTCGAAGTAATTCAATTGACCTCAATGAAATTGGCAGCGACTGCCATTCGTGAGATGTGGGTAAGGGGAGCGCCGTTGATAGGTGCCGTTGCGGCCTATGGTATGGCTTTGGGCATGCGTGAGGAGAGCAGTGATGAGCACCTCCAAACTTGTTATGACGTGCTGATAGAAACCCGTCCCACTGCAATCAACTTAAAGTGGGCCTTGGATAGAGTGCTGGCGGTTTTGACGAAGGTTCCAAGTGAGCAACGTTGCCAAGAAGCCTACCGTTTAGCGGCAGAAATTGCAGACGAAGACGTGCAGTTATGTGAAAGCATTGGTGAACATGGTTTAGAGATTATCAAGCAAATTGCCGCGAGTAAGCCTGCGGGAAGCACAGTCAATATTCTAACGCACTGTAATGCTGGTTGGCTGGCAACGGTAGACTGGGGAACGGCGATTTCACCGATCTATAAGGCTCATGAAGCCGGCATTAATGTTCATGTTTGGGTTGACGAAACTCGCCCACGTAATCAAGGTTTGCTTACTGCGTTTGAACTGGGCTCTCATGGTGTTCCTCATACACTGATTGCAGATAACGCGGGTGGACACTTGATGCAGCATGGTGAAGTGGATCTTTGTATCGTCGGTACTGACCGCACCACAGCCAAAGGGGATGTTTGCAATAAGATTGGTACATACCTCAAAGCGTTAGCGGCCTACGATAATCAGGTTCCTTTCTATGTAGCGCTTCCTTCACCAACGATTGATTGGACTGTTTATGATGGCGTTAAAGAGATTCCAATCGAGCAGCGCTCTGGGGATGAGCAATCCCACGTTTATGGTGTCGACCCAACGGGCAAGAGAAGCTGGGTAAATACAGCGCCAGCGGGGACTGAATGTGGCAACTACGCATTTGATGTGACGCCAGCGAAATATGTGACTGGATTGATTACTGAACGAGGCGTATGTGCTGCGACTGAAGAGGCACTTGAAGCCATGTTTAGTGATTTGAAAAATCCAGAGTTGGCATAGTTGTGCAGTATGTGGAGCCATTAGTGGCTCCACAATAAGGGGAACAAAAATGAATCGTGAACTGCTTGCCCAGCAAGTTATTGATACTTGCTTGGAGATGAATGCATTGGGGTTAAACCAAGGTACATCTGGAAACGTTAGTGTGCGTTATCAAGATGGTATGCTGATTACGCCAAGTGGGATTCCATACCACAAACTCACACCCGATATGATTGTATATGTTGACGACCAAGGGCATGCTGAGGCAGGAAAAGTCCCATCGAGTGAGTGGCATTTCCACCTTGCATGCCTTGCGGCTCGACCAGAACTGAATGCGGTGATTCACACTCATGCCGTGCACTGTACTGCGGTTTCAATCTTAAACCGTCACATACCCGCTATGCATTATATGGTGGCGGTTACGGGTATAGATCATGTGCCGTGTGTCCCTTATGCAACATTTGGTTCTCAAGCTCTAGCAGATGGTGTCAGTAGTGGTATTCGTGAGAGCAAAGCACTGTTGATGCAACACCACGGCATGATTGCGATGGAAGTCAACTTGGAGAAAGCTTTGTGGTTGGCGAATGAAGTTGAAGTTTTGGCCAATCTTTACTTGAAAGTTTCTGCTGTGCAGCAAGAAGTGCCGACGTTGTCTGCCCAAGAGATGCAAACCGTGATCGGCAAGTTTAAAACCTATGGTTTTAAATCGGATTAACTCTGATTGAATCAAAGCATCAATTAGGACTCATAAGATGAGTCCTTTTTTTCGCCATTAAAGAGCGAATTTGACCGTTAATGAGAGCAACAGTAGTAAATAAATGAAATTTCATTTGTTTACTCTGGATATCAGTGGTATTAAATCCTAATAGGTTAATCCGTAATAAGCTTCGAGTTGGTGAAAATGGACGTGTTTTTGAATTCTGATTGGGCAATCAATGTTGCGCAGATTATTTTTGTCAGTTGGGTAGTGCCATCTATTTTTGTGACACTACTTTTTTCAATGATTATGCTTTACGTGAAGATCAAACGATAAAAAAAAACGGCGTGGTATTCCACGCCGTTTTTGTTTCGTTAACATCTTGCTCAATCTAAGCGGCTTCAAATGCCAATGCCTTTTTCTCCAGTTGGCGAAATAGCAAAGTTAGAACGCCATTCACAGCCAGATAGAATGCTCCTGCGATACCAAATACGGTTAAGGTGTCATATGTTTGAGCGTTAATCCGTTGAGCATAACCCATCAAGTCCATGATGGTGATGGTGCTCGCCAGTGAGGTTCCTTTAAACACCAAGATCACTTCATTCGAATAGGCGGGTACTGCTCGACGTAACGCGTAGGGCAATAGCACTTTAAGGCTTTGCGCTTTGCTCATCCCCAAGGCTTTACAAGCTTGCCACTGACCGGGTGGAATGGTGTTAAACGCGCCTTTAAATAACTGCGTGCTGTAAGCCGCTGTATTGAGTGCAAGTGCAAGCATGGCACAAAACCAAGGTTGACTTAACCAATTCCAAGCAATGCTTTCACGAATCCAATCAAACTGACCTGGGCCATAATAGACAAGGAATATCTGCACCAATAGTGGTGTCCCGGTAAAGAGAATAATAATGCCTCGGCTAATCCAATGCAGTATAGGCGTACGCATCACGAGGATGACCGTCATTAGTAGCGATAACAGGCAACCAACGAATAGGGAAGCAACGGTGAGTTGAAAACTGGTTGCTAGCCCATTGAGCATTTGCCACAGATGTTCTTGTTTCATGCTTTGGCTCCTTTGAGATCATCCATGCCTTTAACGGCAAACTTATTATCGATAATCTTCACTACATATTGAGTAACTAACGTGATCATTAAGTAGATTGCCGCCGCCGTTGCGTACCATGTAAACGCTTCATGTGTGGACGCAGAAGTAAGTTGCGCTTGTTTAAGAAGATCAGTGACGCCAATAAGTGAAACCAATGCGGTATCTTTAAGTAGAACTAACCATTGATTGGTCAGCCCAGGCAAAGCATGACGAACTGCCTGAGGTAATATGATTTTAAAGAAGGCATGTGCGCGACTCATTCCCAGCGCAGCAGCTGCTTCTCTTTGCCCTCGATTGACCGCTTTAAACGCCCCACGAATTGTTTGTGATGCGTAGGAGGCGAAAATCAAAGAGAGAGCGATAACACCAGAAATAAACGGGCTTATCTCAATAAACTCACCAGTGATAAGAAATAACACTTGAGTAGAGCCAAAGTATATAAACAAAACCACAAGCAGCTCGGGTAACCCACGAACTATTGTGACAAAAGCGGTCGTTGGCCATTTGAAGGCTATGCGACGTGACATTTCACCCGTCGCAAATAAAACAGCGAGAACTAGCCCAACCACCAAGCTGGTGCAAGCGAGCTGGATAGTCATCCAGCTTGCCTGAACGAGCGATAGAGAATAACCCGTTAATGCCATATTAGTTACCGAAGTACTTAGTGTGGATCTCTTGATATACGCCGTTGCTTGCGACTTTCTCAAGCGCTTTATTTAGCTTCTCAACCAGAGCTTGGTTGTCTTTGTTTACTGCGATACCAAAACCATTACCGAAGTATTTTGCGTTAGTGATGTTTTCACCAACATACGCAAGTTCACCGTTATTGCCTTTAAACCACTCTGCAACCACAGCGTTATCACCAAACACAGAATCAATACGACCATTTTTCATATCAATAAACGCATCTTGGTAGCTTGAATATGGTACAGCAGTGACGCCAGGCATTTGCTCAATTAGGTAGCTTTGGTGAGTAGAGCCGTTTTGCACACCGACACGCTTACCTTCAAGTGCTGCTTGATCCGCTACTTTGCCTTTTAGTGAGACAAACGCTGCTGCGTTGTCATAGTAAGCGTTAGAGAATGCCACTTGCTCTAGGCGAGCATCGGTAATATCCATTGCTGAAATCGCCGCATCGTAGCGTTTGAACTTAAGCGCTGGGATCAAGCTGTCAAAGGCTTGGTTGTGGAAAGTACATTTTGCTTGCATCTCACTACAAAGCGCATTGGCAAGATCAACATCAAAACCTTGGATTTGATTGTTCTCATCCATGTACTCAAATGGAGGGTAGGTTGCTTCCATCACAAACTTGATCTCTTCCTGTGCAAGAGCGTGAGTAGAAACTAAACCGATTAACGAAGCTAGAAGAACTTTTTTCATTGTATTACTCCATAAAATTACAATTGCTGACTCCGTCAATGGGCAGCGAACGTTTGACTGAAATGAATAATTAGTGTTTCAAGTAATCGGCAAACGCGGTGGTCTGCGGATTGGTAAATACATCGTGTGTACCGTGTTCAACAATACGACCTTTCTCAAGGTAGAGTACATGAGAAGCAATTTTCTTGGCGAAATCTACTTCATGAGTGACCACCACTTGAGTGATGCCAGTCGCGCTAAGTTTCTTGATGATCTCCACCACCTGAGTGGTTATTTCCGGATCCAGTGCCGCAGTCGGTTCATCAAAAAGCAATACATCAGGTTTCATCATCAGGGCTCTAGCAATCGCGACACGCTGCTGTTGACCTCCTGACAGTTGCATCGGCCAAGTATCCGCTTTATCTGCCAGTTGTAATGTGGTAAGTATCTCAATTGCTTGTTTTTTTGCTTCATCTACTGTCATGCCAGCCACTTTAACCGGTGCTTCAATTAGATTCTGCATCACGGTCATATGAGGCCACAGATTATACTGTTGAAACACCATGCCGACTTTGCGACGCAATTGCAGTTCTTGTTTTTCAGCAATCGGTGAAGAAAAGTCGAACTGGTGATCGGCAATCGACAATTGGCCGTCATCAGCACTTTCAAGTAGATTCAATACGCGCAGTAGTGAGCTCTTGCCCGCACCGCTAGGACCCAGCAATACCAGTGTTTCGCCATTGTGACATTCAAAGCTAACGTCGTGCAGAACTTGGGTCGCACCGTAAGATTTATTAATTTGTTTTACCTGAATACTCATGCTTAAAAAACTGCATTAATTACCACATGGCATTCATACTACTAAAACTGAGAAATTATGCAATAAAAATGTATATAAATTTAATTTGTTAAAATTATGTTCAAAAAACGACCAGTGGCTCAACAGATATCACTGATTAGCAATATGCAACTGAGTTTGTTTAGTGATATTTGGCGTTAAAGACGGTCGGGTTTGTGCAAAATTTATCTCATTTAATCAAATGTCACAAAACGATACTGTTGTTATATACAGACTTCGATGGATGAATATGATTGTCGCGATTTTTTCGACAGAGCATATAAATGACAAAGCACCTAGAATTAGGCATCAAAGAGCTGGTGGATGATTTTATCGCCAGTGGTAAACCTTGTCCTGCCCAACAAGACATCCATTCTCGTCGTTCTGGTTACTTGGCGAGTACCATATTGGCTGGCGCGAATGTGGAGATGTATCAAGAGTTTGTGGATGTGTTAGACGGCATAGAAGTTAAAATATACCAACCTAGTGCAGAGCGTGACTTGCCCATAACGGTCTACTTTCATGGCGGATGCTTTATTAGTGGTGGCTTTGCTACCCATGACGTTCAACTTCGCCAACTTGCGTTCCAAGCTAATTCACTTGTGATTTGCATTCGATATCGCCTAGCACCTGAACATATTTATCCAGCCGCACATGAGGATGCATATAATGGTGCGCTAGGCATTGCTAAGCATGGTAGGAAATATGGTGGTGATACAGATAACATAGTGTTTGCGGGAGACAGCGCCGGCGGGCAGTTAGCGTTAGCGACGACATTGCGCTTGAAACAAAACCAGCAATGGCTACCGAGAAAACAGATCCTCATCTATCCAATGCTAGACCCTAATGGCGAGTCAAACAGTTATGCCAGCAATGGTACGGATTATGTAATTACCGCAAAGATGTTGTTGTCTGGTTTTCAACTCTATGCTGCAGATAAGGAAGTACTGAATCGTACAGCAGAGCTGAATCTACTTGCTGCAGATTTTCAAGGGATTCCGCCAACGCATATTATCACTGCCGAGTATGATCCTCTGCGTGATGAGGGTGAAAGGCTGTATAAGCTGATGTTGGAACAAGGTGTTGATGCATCATGTCAGCGTTATTTAGGCACGATTCATGGCTTTTTCCAGCTTGGCGCAGTTAGCAAGTCAGCTCGACGCTGCCTAACTGCAATCGCTGCGGAAATTGCTAGATAATAAAAAGCCCCGCTTCGAGCGGGGCTAAAGAATCAGATGGTTACTTTCAAGCAGCCTTAGAAAACTGAGCGAGAAAGTTATCTTTGCGTTCGTTAAAGCGATTAACCAAGTCATCAATGTCTTCTTGGCTGTATGGCTTAAGACCGCTGGCAACCATGCGCTTAATTCCCTTACCAACAACTTCACCATCTTGAATAAAGTCGAAGTTAAGTGTTACCACACCGCGTTTGCCATCAACATCGAAGGTCGCACCTGCAAAAGTCACCTCTGGTGAAGTTAGGTCTAGGCGAGTGAACTCAACCTCCATACTTTCATAGATAACCAATGGACGTTGGCAGTTGATCATCATCTGCTTCTCTTCCATTAACGGCACCATTATGTGTGGGAAGTTCATACCCGAGAACTGTACATAGTTTGTGACGACATGTTCGATGAACTCAGGGTTCTGATTGACACTGCCTTCACGGCTCATGTGCAGATACTCTTTGCCATTGCCGTCAACAACGGCGGCTTCTTTGTCGCACTTGTTGTCGATATGCAGTGCAACACCATCGCTCACCATGCCAGAAAAATCAAAACGCATCTTTTCACTGATACCTTGCTTGCTTAGCAATACGGCAAATAGCAAGTCGCCAGGAACACAGAATCGTTTGTTGTCTTCGTCGTGGATAGGGTTGAAGTCACCCGCGACTTTTTTAGCAAAATGGCTCGCCTGAAGACGAGTGAACTGGAATTGATGATCGTGTGAAGAAAAATACGGTGTTAAAAACATATCTAACGCTTAGTAACCAAAACTGTCAGCGATTATATATGAGTAATTAATTTGACTGGTCAATCCAGTCATCTATGCGAGTCATATCATAGCTAGGTTATAGGCTAGATTGACCAATGAATGAAAAAGCATCAATTATTTGACGCATTGATTTTAAAAGAAAAAACGCGTCAATGTGACGCGCTTTGAGGCTGTTCAGTTGAACTCTCGGTATGCAGATTAACGCACTCAAATAGGGGAGCTCGCCCTTACTAGAGGCTAGGTAATAACCTAGATGGCATGAGCTCGTTGTGTATCGCTTGCTGTAACAGAGCATTGGCTTGTTCAATATCAGGGGCAAAATAGCGGTCTTTATCATAAAAAGCGACGCTCTCTCGTAGCTGTTGTTTAGCAAGTTCAACTTGAGCAGACGATTTTAGCGGAGCGCGGAAGTCGAGACCTTGCGCTGCTGCTAGGTACTCTACTGCTAAAATTCCTCGAGTATTGTCCGCCATATCTTTTAGGCGACGAGCGGCAAAGGTCGCCATAGAGACATGGTCCTCTTGGTTGGCTGACGTTGGTAAGCTATCAATAGACGCTGGGTGAGCGAGCGTTTTGTTTTCACTTGCCAGCGCTGCTGAGGTGACCTGTGCAATCATAAAGCCGGAGTTGACCCCACCATTGTCGACTAAAAATGGAGGGAGTTTGCTCAACGCACTGTCGATCAAAAGTGCCATGCGACGTTCAGATAAACTGCCTATTTCTGCGATGGCAAGCGCGAGATTATCCGCCGCCATTGCAACTGGTTCGGCGTGGAAGTTCCCACCTGAGATAATATCGCCATCATCAGCAAACACTAGTGGGTTGTCGGAGACCGAGTTTGCTTCAGTTTGTAATATATCCGCACTATGGCGAATTTGTTGCAGGCATGCTCCCATGACTTGCGGCTGGCAGCGCAATGAATAGGGGTCTTGCACTTTTTCACATTGAGTATGGGACTCGCCGATTTCACTGCTCGTATCGAGTAGATGTCGATAAGCGGCAGCGGCATCCATTTGAGAGCGATGCCCGCGAACTCGGTGAATACGCGGATCAAACGGTTTGCGACTACCAAGTGCAGCTTCCACCGTCATTGCTCCACATACAGTTGCGGAGGCATACAGATCTTCAGCGGCAAATAAGCCCTCAAGAGCGAAAGCTGTTGACGCTTGAGTGCCATTTAGTAGCGCAAGCCCTTCTTTAGGCGCAAGCGTGATCGGTTTTAGCCCCGCGATGGTTAATGCTTCGATACCCGTGATGATTTTGCCGTTGTGACGAGCTTGTCCTTCGCCCAATAGTACCGTGCTCATATGGGCTAGGGGGGCGAGATCGCCCGAAGCGCCAACCGAGCCTTTTTGTGGGACGCAGGGATAAACTTGCGCATTGACCAATTCGATAAGTGCTTGAATGACTGCTAAACGAATGCCTGAATATCCGCGAGCGAGACTGTTAATTTTGAGTACCATCATTAGGCGCACCGTTTCGTCGGCCATCAGCGGGCCAATGCCAGCAGCATGTGACAGGACGATACTTCGTTGCAATACCTCCAAATCTTGTGGCTCGATGCGAGTGTTTGCCAGCAAGCCAAAGCCGGTATTGATCCCGTAGACGGTGCGGTCTTCCAAGATAACTTGCTCGACCACCGCCGTGCTCTGTTCTATTGCGGCAAAGGCACTGCTGTCGAGGCTTAGACGTACTGGTGAACGGCTAATTTGACGCAATTGTTTGAGGTTTAAATCACCTGGCTTTAATACTAGGTTTAACATCGCTTGATTCTCCTAACGTAATTTGGCCAGTTCTTGATTGAGCATCGGTAAGTCAAGTCGTTGCTCTGCCGCGCACTGTTTAGCTATATCGTAGCCCGCATCAGCATGGCGCATCACGCCAGTGGCTGGATCATTGTGGAGAACACGAGCGATGCGTCGATCGGCATCGTCACTGCCGTCACAGCAAATAACCATACCGGAATGTTGTGAAAAACCCATGCCAACGCCCCCTCCGTGGTGTAGCGATACCCAAGTCGCACCGCCAGCGGTATTGAGTAGCGCGTTGAGTAGCGGCCAATCAGACACGGCATCGGAACCGTCAAGCATTGACTCGGTTTCTCGGTTAGGGCTGGCGACCGAGCCAGAATCTAAGTGGTCTCGCCCAATCACAATCGGCGCTTTTAGCTCACCATTTTTAACCATCTGATTAAACGCAAGCCCCAGACGCTGACGATCTTTTAACCCAACCCAACAGATGCGTGCAGGCAAGCCTTGAAACTGGATGCGCTCACGCGCCATATCGAGCCAATTGTGTAAATGAGGGTCATCGGGGATCAACTCTTTGACTTTTTGGTCAGTTTTGTAAATATCTTCAGGATCGCCAGAGAGGGCTGCCCAACGGAAAGGCCCAATGCCTTGGCAAAATAAAGGTCGAATATAGGCCGGAACAAACCCCGGAAAATCGAATGCGTTTTTCACCCCTTCCTCTAATGCCATTTGACGGATGTTATTGCCATAATCCAGTGTCGCTGCCCCTTTCGCTTGCAGCGCTAACATCGCTTTGACTTGTATTGCCATTGAAGCCTTGGCAGCGGCAACCACTTTTGCTGGATCACTTGTCCGAGTATTGGCCGCGTATTCCATATCCCAGCCTTGTGGCAGGTAGCCATTAAGTGGATCGTGGGCTGAGGTTTGGTCTGTTACAACATCTGGCGTGATATTGCGTTCTACCAGTTGAGCAAATACATCGGCAGCGTTACCAAGCAGGCCGATAGAGATGGGTTCTTCGCTGCTGTAAATGATTTCCAACGCTTGATCTAAGCTGGTGGCTTTTTTGTCTACGTAACCCGTGCGGAGGCGGTAGTCGATACGCGATTCATCGCACTCAACCGCCAGCATAGAAAAGCCTGCCATTGTGGCGGCGAGCGGTTGAGCGCCACCCATGCCACCAAGCCCGCCGGTTAATATCCAGCGTCCTTTGCTATTACCTTGGAAATGTTGCTTCGCTACGGCGACAAAGGTTTCGTAAGTCCCTTGTACAATGCCCTGCGAGCCAATATAGATCCAGCTGCCTGCGGTCATTTGACCGTACATCATCAACCCTTGTTTATCGAGTTGATTAAAATGCTCCCAGTTCGCCCAATGGGGAACAAGATTGGAGTTGGCGATCAATACTCTTGGTGCATCTTTATGGGTAGGGAAAACGCCAACAGGTTTACCCGATTGGACTAACAACGTTTGGTCTTCTTCAAGTTGCTCCAACACTTCCACAATCTTATCAAAACAGGCCCAGTTGCGAGCTGCTCGACCAATGCCTCCGTATACCACCAGTGCATGCGGATGTTCAGCCACTTCTGGGTCTAAGTTGTTCATCAGCATGCGTAGCGGGGCTTCGGTTAACCAAGAGCGTGCGCGAAGCTGTGTGCCACGTGGTGCGCGAATGGTGCGTTGGGTGTCGAGACGCGTGTCATTACTGCTGCATTCCGTCATAAGAAGACTCCTTGTCTTTACTATTGCTCTGAAAAAGCGTTGGCGATATCCCAACATAGCCGCGCGGCCAGTCTTGCGGTTTGACTATCCACGTCGTAGGTCGGGTTGTACTCTGCGATATCAGCGATCACGAGCTTATCTTGGTAATGCAGGATGCGATCGAGAAACAGGTTGATGGTGTCTAAGCTGATACCGCGCGCAGCAGGCGCGCTCACTCCGGGGGCGATCGCCGCCGGAAACACATCTAAATCGATCGTCAGGTAGATGTAATCGCAGTTATCAATAAAGTGCTGTAGCTGAGTTAGGTGATAAACATGATTGAGATGGGAGAGATCTTTGTCTTCGACATACCAAACGTTGAGCTCGTTTGCACGGTTGAATAGCGCGGTGGTATTGCATGCGCGACTGACCCCTAAACAAGCGTAATGAAAAGGCCACTGTTTGGCTTGGCAGTAGTGTTGGATTTGGTTAAACGCCGTTCCGGAGCTGGGTTTTATGTTGAGGCTAGGATGTTCAAATGCGCGCAAGTCGAAATGTGCATCGAAATTGATGATCCCGATTCTTGGGGCTTTATTGGGGTTGAGATGCTCGAAATAGCGCGCCAAACCGAGAAATGATGCCCACGCGACTTCATGACCACCACCAAGGGTGATGACAGGTGTTGAGCGCAAAGCCAATGCAATTACGTCCGCACAATCGGATTGTGCTTGCTCAAGTAGGTCGTCATCGCAGATCACCGTGCCTAAGTCGATTAAACGACTCTCTTTATGCCATGCCATATTTGCCAATGCACGACGAATAAGATCTGGCGCTTTACGTGCGCCCACTCTGCCTTTGTTGCGCGCGACTCCTGCATCACTCGCGAAGCCAAGGATACTGACAGCGTTTCGGTACGGTTCTAACTCACTGACTTGAAGTTTTTTAATGACACTGTGGACCCGCTTTGCTGCCAAAGCATCTTCTTCATCAACGCGTCCTTGCCAGTGAAAGTCTTGTTGAGTGATAGGTGGATTAGACATAGCACACCTCTCCCTGAATTAGTCTGGCGAACAGACGTTGCACGCCTTGCAAGTAACTCAGCTCAGCGGGGTGGTCGATGTCCCATATCGCAAAATCGGCGTCAAAACCTACTTCAATTTTCCCACGACTGCTTCCCACACCGAGCGCTTTGGCTGCATTTGCCGTCACGCCCCGAAGTGTTTCTTCAGGTGTTAAACCAAACAAGGTGCAACCCATATTCATCATCATAGTCAAATCTGCGAAAGGTGAGGTGCCTGGATTGAGATCGCTGGCGAGGGCGATCGGAACTTGATGTTCTCGCAGTAGCTCAATGGGAGGTAATTGAGTCTCTCGCAGGAAGTAATAGGCACCGGGAAGCAGCGTAGCGACGGTGCCTGCATCCGCTAGTGCTTTGACGCCTGCTAAATCGAGGAACTCAATATGATCTGCGGACAAGCCTTGATATTTGGCAGTAAGGGCGCTGCCGCCTAAGTTGGAAAGTTGCTCGGTATGCCCTTTGACAGCTAAGCCATATTGCCGGGCCGTGTGAAAAACACGTTCTGTTTGCTCAAGATTAAACGCGATCGATTCACAGAAGGCATCGACACTGTCAGCAAGGCGGTGTTCAGCAACGTAAGGAATCATTTCGTTGCAGATTAAATCTACATAGTGCTCTGGGCAATGGGAAAACTCAGGAGGAACAGCATGGGCTGCCAATAACGTAGTAGAGATACGAACATTGCGATAACTCTCTAATGCCTTGGCGGCTCGCAACATTTTCACTTCGTCTTTGAGGGTTAGCCCGTAGCCAGATTTGATTTCGACGCTGGTCACCCCGCTGGCAAGCAAGCCGTCTAAGCGGGGCAGAGCAAGTTCGGTTAACTGTTGCTGGCTTGCCTCTCGGGTTGCTCGAACGGTTGAGAGAATGCCGCCCCCTTGCTTGGCAATGGTTTGATAAGGAACGCCATTGAGGCGCATTTCAAATTCGTTAGCCCGATTGCCAGCATAGATAAGGTGAGTATGACAATCGATAAGCCCCGGTGTAATCAGCTTGTTGTTGACGTCCAGCACGTTATTACTGGGTGTTTCGAGTCGGTTGGGGCTGATAGCGGCAACCTTTCCATCACGCAGGTAGAGATGACCAGACAGTATTTGATAGCCTGAGGCGTTGTGTGACATCGTGACAAAACGGGCGTTCGCAATGTGCAGATCAAATGGGGTTGTCATACAAGTACTCATCCGCATCATGGTTGTTTAATGTATATACAAATAATGGTGCGAACATGAGCAATTGGCAATGTTAATGTAAGTTAAATGTGATCAAATCGTAGAATTATCTACGTGAATTTTTGTAATTCTCGTAATGTTTGATGCCGTCTTTTGCCGATAGGACATGATTTCTCGCTAGTTGCGACCATGCTGATCACATAGCTTTTCAGTGGTTACGAACTAGGTGAATTAACGGAATCTAACTATAAGGTGATGGTGGAGCTGAGTTTAAAGCGCGATCCTGGGTGATAAAGTCGCGCGCTGCTGACTAAGTCGCGCCCGCTCCAGGTGCGGCGGGTGAGGAGCAAACAAGGTTCATTTTCTTGTAGTTGCAGTTGTTGGCGTTTATTGATGTCGATAGTGACTGCTTCAACAGTGTGTTCTATCGCAGACAGCGGGCAGGCTTCAAATAGGTACTGAGTCGGTGTTCGCTGATTGAAATCTTGATTGAGGTAATCGGGTGCATGTTGTGGGTTTACCCAGCGCAGCTCAAGTTGAATAGGCTGCTCGTCAGCATAGTGGATGATCTCACTGTAGAACACTGTGCTGCCGTGCATGACCCCAAGTTGAATTGCGGTCGTTTCATCTGCGACAACGGCAGTTTGCTTCAGTACTTTGTTTCGGTACGCTTTGCCGCGTTCAACCACTTCAGTGGCGATGTTACGAATATCGATCAACGGTGATTCGGTTTTATCTATGTGCCGACAGACAAAGGTTCCTAAGCGGGGCTTGCGTTCAAGCCTGCCTTCAGAAACAAGATCGCGGATCGCTTTGTTGACCGTCATACGACTAACATTGAACTGTTTAGTCAGTTCGATCTCAGTGGTTATACGTTGCCCAACAGACCATACGCCAGATTCAATTTGGTGGACGATATAGTGCTTTATTTGCTGATAGAGCGGTTGTTGAGGCATCAAGAAATCCGGTATTGATTGGTATATACAAATCTAATCGTATTCGTGGCAGAAATGCAAGTGGTGGATAAAATCTAAGCAAACGAAATGAGATAAGACTCATTCTATAAGCAAAAGGCTTGCGTCAGTCACCAAGGAATGAGATACCCATATACAACGATAAGAATAAAGTCACGAGAAAGGAAACAATCATGTTTGGAAAGTTGAAAGCGTCTTTGGGCATTGGTGCCGCTAAAGTCGATACTGTTTTGGATAGTATGGCCGTCGAACAAGGCGAAAGCATTAAAGGTGTCGTGCATATTCAGGGTGGTGATGTCGAGCAGCAGATTGATGCGATTAACTTAAAACTATGCACTGAGGTTAAAGTTGAGTCTGATAATGGCGTGAGCTATCAAGAGTTTATTTTGGGGCAACTGCAAGCCGTTCAACCGTTTGTTATTGGAGCAAATGAGCAAAAACAAGTACCGTTTGAACTCAAACTGCATGAGGAAACGCCAGTCACCGCGCTGAATGCGATAAAAAATCAATGTCATGTATGGTTAGAAACAACGTTAGATATCGATTTCGCGATTGACCCAAAAGATCGTGATTATGTTGAAGTTCGTCCTTTGCCTGTAGTGGCGAAAGTGATTGGGGCAATCCAGAGCAACGGTTTCGATATGGTGAAAGCGGATGTCGAAAAGGGTTTTCTTCGTGGTGGAAACTTCAGCTCTAAGTCTGGTTGTTACCAAGAGATCGAGTTTAGAAATGGTGGCTTTATTAACAAGAAAGAGATTGAGTTGTCATTTGTACTGGAAGGGGGCTTCGTCCATTGCTTAGCTGAAGTCGACCGCGCATTGGGACTTGGTGGTGACAAGTATACATCATTTACCCTGTCACGTAGTGCGTCGGATGCTGAAGTTCAGCAAGCAGTCGCACGAGTACTCTCCATCTAGTCTATAGTCGAGAAGTCGAAAAGAAAACAGGCTGATAATTCAGCCTGTTTTGCTATTAAGCGGCGGTTAAGTGTGTGGTGATGTAGGGTTGCCAAGCATCTTGGTAGAGTTGGCGAGATTGGCGACGCATGTGATCAATTTGCGCCATTTCAAATTCAGTCAGTGCGCGCTGCTGGGCGTCAGCACTACGTTCAATGTTCTGAATCTGTTCATACAGTTCGTGTTCTTTACCTGATTTCACATCAGCAATGGCTTTAAGATGCAGTTGAACTTCAGCAACCAGATTGGTTTTTGGCAGCTTCACTAACACATTTAAGTCACGATAGCCGGATTCCGCCGGTTTTTTGAAGCGGTTTTTTACTTTTACGATGGTGGTTTCACGGCTTAATTTTTCATAAGCCTCCATTAGGCTCGCCACATCATCGGCGACGATCGTTGCGCGAGCTAAGTCTGTAATACGGTTTACTTGGTTATCAAGTTCTAAGGCAATCTTTTCTTGGGCACGTTGAGTTGATTTCACGCCAGCAAAATAGGCGTCAGTGCCAGTGAGTAGGGCGGTACTTTTACAGATAGTTTCCAACTCGAACTGAGCTTGGTGTGCTTTACTGTAGAGCACGTCAAAGTCGGAGTATGGTTGCAGCGGTTGATCGTAGGTAGATGTGATGCCATACAGACCGCTAAGGTTATGTTTGAAGGTTTTAGAGCAAACCTCATTCTGGTTTGAACTTCTACTGCCATCATTTGTTGCTGAAGGCATCGGCATCGCGGCTAGCGCAGGTGCACGGCTCAACATCAGAAGCACAAGTGCCGTGGCACGCAGGAATAAGCTCATTCAGTCTCCTCAGAGTTGTTGTTGCTTAGAAAACAGGGCAATAAAAATATGACACCTAAACAAAACAAGTCTTTACATTATCTATGGGGGCTACTTGAGCAAACTCAATCCTAACAAACAGTGAAGGTTAGAAAACATTAACTGGCTCTCAATTGTGAGTATTGCTACTTACTTTGAGTGAGACTGGAATAAGAAGTTCATGCAAAAGATGTAACTAAATTTATCTTTGCGGCGCTCTTTGCCTACTCATGGGACACAGTATATCGAACCTAAATGAACACAACCTGAATGGTTTGTTTAAATTTGCGGTGGTTTTCGCTAGTCTTAGCCCTCAAAAGTCAGCCGAGAAAATTACAATGAAAGATCCAGAATTTTGGCACAATAAATGGGCGGCAAACCAAATCGGTTTTCACCTTGAAGACGTAAACCCATTGCTCATCAATTATTGGCCTGCCACCAATCCTCAAATGAATGACAAAGTCTTTGTTCCACTGTGTGGCAAATCAGAAGACTTAATCTGGCTGGCCCGCAAACACGAAGATGTCCAAGGTGTGGAGTTAAGCAATATTGCTGTGCGTTCGTTTTTTGCTGAGCATTTTTACACTCCAATGGTGATGCCAATTGGCGGTCAACATGAGCTATTCCAGTTTGATGAGCTATCGATCTATGTTGGGGATTACTTCACCGCACCAATCAAACCAGTTGATATTGTTTATGACCGAGCAGCGTTGGTGGCGCTACCTGAAGAGATGCGTGATGAGTACGTAACTAGACTAAAAAGCTTACTTAATCCTGGCGGCCGTATCTTGCTGATTAGTTTAGATTACGCTCAGGAGGAGATGGCGGGTCCACCGTTTTCGGTGCCTGAGCAAGAGATACGTCTCCACTTCTCCGACTACACGGTGACCAAGCTTTACCGTGACGAAGGGGACGAAAATCACCCGCGCATCAAGCGCAATAGCTTAAGTCGCTTTGCGGAGGAAGTGTACTTGATCGAGTCTTAATCAGGCACAAAAAACGCTTGGTATCCAACTTCGCCAAGCGTTTTCATTTTTACAAAGTAGCGCTTAGTAAATGATGGTGATTTTACTCGCCGCAGTGATGGCATCATCAATCGCTTGCTCTATGGAGTCGCGTTGCGTAATTGCAACGCCGAGTCGGCGGCGACCGTCAATGTTTGGTTTGCCAAAAAGCTTAAGTTGCGTTTTAGGCGCGTTTAGCGCATCAGCGAGCCCTTGGTAGCGAATGTTGTTTGACGTTCCTTGACCAAGAATGACTGCCGAGGCACAAGGACCATACTGCGTAATGTTAGCGATAGGCATACCAGTAAAGGCGCGCACGTGTAGAGCAAATTCAGACATATCTTGCGAAAGCAGCGTCACTAGACCTGTGTCATGTGGGCGAGGGGATACTTCATTAAAGATGACAGTGTCACCTTTTACAAACAGTTCTACGCCAAATATACCGTAACCGCCTAGGGCATTGACCACTTGCTCTGCTGCGTGTTGTGCGGCTTTAAGAGCGTTATCAGACATGGCTTGTGGCTGCCATGATTCGCGGTAATCACCATCTTCTTGTCGGTGACCAATCGGCGCGCAAAAATGCACACCATCAATCGCTCGAACGGTCAGTTGCGTAATTTCGTAGTCAAAGTCGATAAAGCCTTCAACAATGACACGACCTGCACCAGTGCGTCCTCCTTCTTGTGCGTAGTGCCATGCTTTTTCAATATCAGCTCTGTTTTTGATGACGCTTTGTCCTTTGCCAGACGAACTCATCACGGGTTTACAGACACAAGGGATGCCCACCGCTTCAATTGCTGCGACAAAATCTTGGTAATTATCGGCAAAGCGATAAGGCGAAGTGGTCAAACCGAGCTCTTCAGCGGCAAGGCGGCGAATGCCTTCACGGTTCATGGTCAGTTTAGTGGCGTTTGCAGTGGGCACCACGTTGAGACCTTTTGCTTCTAGTTCAACCAGTTTGTCGGTGGCGATGGCTTCGATCTCTGGCACCACATAATCGGGTTGCTCTTGTTCGATGATGTTAGCTAGCGCTTGACCATCGAGCATATCAACCACATAGCTGCGGTGCGCGACTTGCATCGCTGGCGCGTTTTCATAGCGGTCGCAGGCAATCACTTCTAGCCCCAAACGTTGACACTCAATCGCCACTTCTTTGCCTAACTCACCAGAGCCTAATAAAAGTACACGAGTAGAATTTTCACTAGTTGCCGTACCAAACATACACACCCTTTGCTTTGAAGATATTGAAAACTGGCTCGGATCATACTGGATTGGAAATAAAAAGCAAACGTTTGCGCTTTGGTGTTCATTGGCTTGCCGACAATAAAATCTGACCCAAACCACACTTTTTTGACGCAATGTTCCATCAATGTGAATTCATTGATCTAACGCCAAATTATCGCGTCAAAACAGGAGGATGATGAGATTAGCTAGTTAAAATCTCAGGAAGAGTAGTTACGTAATGCGTTCATATTTGAAATACATTATCCCAGTGGTCATTCCACTATTGATCCTTATGATGCCTCTCAGTGCCTTTCCATTTGAAGGCATTACGGTATTGCAACAAAGGGTTATCGCAATTTTCCTTTTAGCCGCTTTATGTTGGGTGTTCGAACCAATCCCAATTTATGCCACATCGGTAGTCATTATTGTTCTTGAGCTATTGATGCTTTCGGATAAAGGGTTGATTTTCTTCCGTTTGGAGCAAGGAGAGGCGCACTTTGGTCAGTTGTTAAAGTACAACGAGATCATGGCAACGTTTGCCAGCCCGATCATTATGCTGTTCTTGGGTGGTTTTTTCCTTGCGATGGCTGCCACTAAGTATCGTTTGGATGTCAACTTAGCAAGGGTATTGCTGAAACCGTTTGGCAATGACCCCAAGTACGTGATGCTTGGTTTAATGCTGATTACCGCTATCTTCTCGATGTTTATGTCAAACACGGCAACCACGGCGATGATGCTTTCGATTCTGACCCCAGTTATTGCTGTGTTTGGTCCGAAAGACCCGGGCCGAATAGCCTTTGCGCTGTGTATTCCTGTTGCGGCTAACATCGGTGGTATCGGTACGCCGATAGGCACACCACCCAATGCGATTGCACTAAAATATCTTGTGGGTGACAACTTTATCTCTTTTGGCGAGTGGATGGCATTTGGCGTGCCATTTGTGGTGGTGATGATGGCGCTCGCGTGGTTTTTGATTATCGCGCTATACCCCGCTGAGCAAAAGAGTATTGATTTGTCGATCAAAGGCAAGTTCCTGAAAACACCTAAATCTATCGTGGTTTACCTGACTTTTGGTTTGACGATTCTATTGTGGTTGATGGGCTCTGCGCACGGCATGAACTCGTATACAGTGGCTTTGATTCCGGTCGCCGTCTTCTCTTTAACTGGCATCATCAACAAGGAAGATCTTAAGAAGATTTCATGGGATGTGTTGTGGTTGGTGTCAGGTGGTATCGCGCTTGGACTGGCATTGGATAAAACCGGTCTGGCGAGTTTGGTCGTGCATAGTATTCCGTTTGACGAGTACTCACCTTACATCGTGTTGTTCGGTGCGGCGTTCCTCTGTTTGTTGATGGCGAACTTTATGTCGCATACCGCGACTGCAAACTTATTGATGCCAATTATGGCGGCACTGGGTTCATCAATGGTTTCTTTGGCGCCACTGGGTGGCGAGGTGACGCTAATCCTAGTCGTGACATTTGCAGCATCACTGGGCATGTCATTACCGATTAGTACACCGCCAAATGCTTTGGCCCATGCGACCGGTAACGTGCAAAGTAACCAAATGGCAAAGGTTGGGGTGATTCTTGGTGTGGTCGGGGTAATACTCAGTTTTGTGTTGGTGTGGGTTCTTCATTCAGTAGGGCATATAGGCTAGATGTTTCAACCAGATGTAACCAGTTTAATCAATCGTTATTTCAGTCATCCTGAGCGCACCATATCGGTCGCAGCGGATGAAACGCTGATCGACCAAAACGGTCGCAATGAACGGCTTTACTATGTGCTTGAAGGGGAACTCGAAGGGTTCGCTTCTGCGGGAGAGAACACCACTAGAGTGTTTCACGCTTGCCAAGGGGCGTTTATCGGCGTTCATAGCTTTTTCTCTGGTACATGGATTGCGTCATCGACGGTCATCGCGAAGACCAACGCAAAACTGGCGTGGATAGATCGCCATATTCCGCCTGTTGAACAAGAGACTTTTGGTCCGCTTACCGCACAATTTACGCCAGTGATTGTCAATGAGCTTTCACGTCGTCAATGGCGGGCGACACAAGAAGCGTTGGCAAAAGAAAAAGTATTGAAAAAGCTTTACCTTGCTGAGCAGATGACAACCTTGGGGCAGTTAGCCGCAGGGCTCGCCCATGAGCTAAACAACTCAATTGGTGTAGTCAGCAGTAAGTCAGAACGACTTGAACATATTGTCGTCACCTTGTTAGAAGCGTTACACCCAGAGGCGAGCGAGTTTTTTGATCACGGTTTACTTAATGGGCAAAAGAGCTCCTCAAGTGACGTACGCA
The DNA here is from genome assembly GCF_009938205.1 of Vibrio panuliri. NCBI lineage: Bacteria > Pseudomonadati > Pseudomonadota > Gammaproteobacteria > Vibrionales > Vibrionaceae > Vibrio > Vibrio panuliri. The sequence continues at coordinate 1,513,665 of NZ_AP019654.1, forward strand.
TTCGGGCGAAAACATTTGAGAAGCGCTATGGGTTAGATTCGTCGACAGCAAAAGATTTGGCCCGAGCAGTGGCGGGCGACAGCGTGGCTGAGCAATGGCTACGTAACCCTCAAGATGCTGTTAAATACTGGAAAATGGGGCGTGACCTTCATGACCTTCGCTCTGCCGCAAAACATACCGTAGGCATTGTGCGTTCGGTTAAGCAGTTGGGTAGGGTAGATGTTGATGCAATCGAAGACATTAATATCAATGAGAGTATCAACCGAGCGGTTGCGTTATTGCAAAGTGATTTGCGTACGGTCGAAGTCAGACTTAGCCCAGGTGAGATTCCTCCGTTTAGAGGATCACAAACTGAATTGGTTCAGGTGTGGGTTAACATTATTAAAAACGCCTGTGACGCAATGAACCAAACCGCAGCGCCAGTGATTGAGATTAAAACACGAGTGAATCGCAATCGTTTATTAGTGACGATTACGAACAATGGACCAGAAATAGAACCAAATACACGCAGGCGGTTATTTGATCCTAATTTCACCACTAAGAAAGGCGGTTTATCTTTTGGACTGGGATTAGGCTTATCAATTGTTCGCCGGATTATTTCCAGCTATGGCGGAAGCATTGCAGTAAAAAGTGACAGTCAGAAAACTATTTTCAGAATTAAATTACCTATCGAGGACTAACATGGACAAGCTAAATGTAATTTGCGTCGACGATCAGCGAGAGGTGTTAAGCGCGGTATTGCACGATCTTGAACCTTTGGCTGAGTGGTTAAACATCGAAGACTGCGAGTCGGCAGACGAAGTGTTATCTCTTATGGATGAGATTGACGCTGAGGGCGAGCATATCGCGGTGCTGATATCTGACCACGTAATGCCGGGTAAAACTGGAGTTGAGTTGTTAACGGAGGTAAGCGGTGATCGTCGCTACTTACATACTAAAAAAGTGCTGCTGACTGGGCAGGCGACTCATACCGATACCATTCAGGCGATTAATACCGCAGGGATAAACCAATATTTTGAAAAACCTTGGCAGGCTAACTCACTGGTGGAGTCGATAACACGCTTGGTTACTGAGTACATTTTTGATGCCGGTTTAGACTATAGCCAATACCATCAACATTTGGATCAGCAGACGGTTTTAGATCGATTACGCTAGCGTGTTTGGTTGATGATGAATAATTAGCTTTTGACTAATTTACCCCATTAATAAAAGGGTTATTGCGAGGTTTTATATAATTGGTGTTATAAGCGATGTATTTAAGAAAAAATCCAGCTTGAAAATAAGTTTGTAGACTAAACATGAACGAAATTAAAGCAAACGACACTTTGGATAAGGAAATGTTACATTAAGCGTAATATAATAAATTCTGGCTTTTTAATGGATACGTAGTTTTTTATCACGATGCAGTACGACCCAAACAACTCGATAAAAATTCCGATTGATACCTTAACCTTGGGCATGTTTGTCACGGCTATTGAACATAGTAAACGTGTTAACTTGTCTCATGCGGGTAGAGTATCGAGCGAGAAAGCCATTTTGCAGTTGAAGCAAAATGGGGTTAAGTATGCCTGGGTTGACCAATCATTATCAGTACAAGGTTGTGTGTTTAAGCCTGTTGATGATTCAGAGCAATCATCCACGGATGAGAACCAACCTGATGTTTCGGTCAAGCCAAAAACACAGAGCCGATTTGTACAGCAAAAGAAAGCATCGAAGATTATCCGCGAAGCTAAAGGTTTGGCGCAAAAACTGATTAACCAAACCTTTGAAGGTAAGGTGATTCATGTTGGCGAAATCGAGGAGTGGGCAGACGATGTCATTGATTCGGTTTTGGTCGATTCCGATGCGCTGCAATGTGTGTCCGCTTTACGTAACAAGGATAAATACCTACTAGAGCATTCGGTTAATGTTGCGTGTTTGCTGGTGACCTTTGGCAAGCACTTGCGTTTACCGAAAGAGACCCTAAAGCAGATGGCCATTGGTGGCATCATTCATGATGTGGGCAAAATCAAAGTCGACGACAAGGTTTTGCACAAGCCGGCTAAGCTCACGCCAGAAGAGTTTGAGCATATGAAATTGCATCAGGTGTTTGCTAAACAAATCATTACCAATGTTAAAGGCCTAAGTGACGTATCTCGTGATGTTTGTTTAATGCACCATGAAAAACTCGATGGTTCTGGTTACCCTGCCAGTCTAACCGCCGAGCAACTGCCGATTCATGGGCGAATGAGTAGTATCGTTGACATATATGATGCACTCACGGCTGACCGTTGCTATAAGCGGGGAATGAGTTCTGCAGAAGCATTTAAGATATTGCTCAGCTTGGCTGGCAGCCATCTCGACAAAGATCTGGTTTATAAGTTTATTAACTGTATCGGTGTCTATCCGGTCGGTTCGATTGTTGAGCTTAATGATGGTCGAGTGGGGATTGTTTGGAGCTCGAACCCTGATGAACCACTTAAACCCGAGGTAAAATGTTTCTATTCACGTAAGTATAAGCGTTATATTGAAGTGACTTACGTTGATATTAAACACAGCGCAGCCAAGATAGACAAGGCGATCGCTCCACACAATCTAGAAGTGGATCCTACTCCGTTCTTTGATTTGTAATCGGTTTTGAGTAGCAAAAAGGCGCCAATCGGCGCCTTTTTTAAGGCAAACTTCTGGCTAAACAGCGAGGTAAGCCAGTGGAATATCAGGGTTTAGCACTTCTAGTGTAGCTTGAGTATCCGCTAAGTGACTGATGCTACCGTCACTCATCTCAACTAAGGCTGCCGATTCGATAGTCTCAAACGTTTTTCCTGCAAGAAGGATCTGACAGAGCGCGACTTGCAGTGGCGGAAGACTTGGGTTGAATGCAGCGTTTTCAGCGTAGCCGCCTTGATAGATACTGCCGTCTTTTAGCTTGATTGCAACGCCACTTAAGTTCTTCGTGTAAGGCGCGTGGCTGCGGTTGAGCGCTTGCAACGCAACTGCCACTAACGCGTCTTCATCTTGGGTTGTTTTACCGTGGTCAACGTGTGACATTAACCCAGACTCAACCCCAAGATCCGCCGGACCAAATGACTCAGGCAGATACTGTTGTAACGTCATCGCATCGCGCTCTGGAAGTTGTACAACTAGTTTATCGGCAGTGGTGAGTTCATTCATAAACTGACGACAGTGACCGCAAGGGCTGAAGTTAATGGTAATGTCCGATAGACCTCGTTCACCTTTCATCCATGCGTGGCTAATTGCTGATTGCTCTGCGTGCACAGTTTGGCCTAGTTGCGCGCCCGCTAATTCAAGGTTTGCACCAAAGTAAAGACGACCAGTTAAGCCGCGCACGATCGCGCCAACATAGAAATTTGAAATAGGCGCATATGAATAAGCCGCCGCTAATGGAAGGAGTGCAACGCGAAGTTGTGCATCTTCCATATTTGATAGCGCAAGAAGTTGGCTATACTGCTCAGCGCTTAGTGTCGCATCAAAGCCTTCTGCCATTAAGATTGGTGATAAATAGTTGGCAACATCTGATGGTAGGTTTTGTAGTGCTTGCTCGATACGGCTTCTCATAAGAAATCCTTTAATAATTCGTATTCGATAGTAAAAGAGTGAACTCTCGATATCTTTGAATTTACATTCTATGTAGGTCTTAGGATTAAACTGTGATGAAGATCATTATATAAAATGTAATATATTACATTATTACATAGTTAGAGTGAGGTCACACAAGTTGTATGACCCCAAAGCGTTTGACGGGTTAAATTTTAAGCTAGGCGCTCAACCAGAGCGCAAAAGAGAAGAATAGTGGGGCAACAATAGAGGTGATCACGCCACATAGAACCAGTGCAAGTGAACTAAAGGCGGCATCTTCGCCGTTTTTCTCTGCGCATGTCGCCGTGCCAAGCGCATGTGATACCGTACCCATAGTCAGCCCTCTGGCAACAGGGTGAGTCACATTCAACATATTGTAGATTGGGTAAGCGAGAATGGCGCCAAACAAGCCAACGAGCAACACCAGAATGGCAGCGATAGCAGGTTCACCCCCTAAGTTGCGTGAGACTTCCATTGCAATGGGGGTCGTGACTGATTTACCCAATAAACTGGCAATTAAGGATGTATCGGTCTTTAACGCAACAGCAATAAGAGTGCTGGTAAGCATTGACATAATACTGCCGACACCACAAGCAAGGGTGACGATACGCCAGTTAGCTCGGATTTGCGGTAACTGTTCATAAAGAGGGTAAGCCAGAGCCACAACCGCAGGTTGCAGAGCAAAGCTGAGCCATTCATTTTCGGCGTAATAGCTTTCAAATGGCACCTTAAAGTAGGTCAATACAGGGATCAGAATCGCGATACAAATCAAAAGCGGGTTCATGATAGGCGTGTTGCATTTTCGACTTAGCCAACGTGCGAAGAAGAAAGTAATAATAGTTATCAGCATCCACATTATTTATTTCCCCGCTTTAACAGGCGATCGAGCATTACCCCGAGTACGACTAATACAAGGAACGTTCCCCCAACTGCGGCTGCCAGTATTGGTAACGCATTGGTGATTAAGGTGTCGAAGTGATCCATAAGACCAACACTGATTGGAACGAATAATAAGATCATATAGCGGATAAACAGGTTGGCGCTGGGCTTAACCCAGTCACCAGAAACCAATCCACTTGCCATCAGACCGAATAGAATCAGCATTCCGATAATGCTGCCCGGGATAGAAGTGCCTAAAAGTGTTTGAATGTTTACGCCAGCTGCCAAACAGAGCAAGATTAGCCCCATGGAGACAGCGTATTTTAGTAAGTTTTGAGCCATATTGGTGCGCCGTTAGCAGAAAATCACCGAGAAAATTGGAAAATTAAGAGACAAGCTTCTCGACGTATTGATACACAGATTTTAATAGTGCAATTTTCTTTGCATCACTCTCATGTTCGTGAACTAAGTTTTCAAGATTTAGCATGTAGTCGTCTATGCGACTTTGGAAGTAGTCGCGCGAGTGATTTACCCAGCGTTGCTGTTCTTGCTCATTGAGTGTCCAAGGATAATTGCGCGCTCGGTAGCGAAATAGCAAAGGCTCAATTCTCGAGTCAGAAAAGCTGATATCGAGAGCGGCGAGTTGCTCAGGCTCTGTTTGACGGATAATGTCCATTCCCGCACGATCCGCTGGGGAGAAAAAGCGACTGTATAGCTGACAGTCTACATCCTGTTCTGTCTCAAACTCGCGATCGACACTGAACACCCCAATCAGTTTTTCGCGAATTTCTGGATGCTGACGTAACAACTGAAGATTCTGTAAGCATTGCTCGCGATCGATACCGATTTTAGCGGCATTTTCCGCGGTCAATGTTTTGGCTGGCGCAAGAATAGGGCATTTATTGATGTGCACCAGTTTAACTGGTACAGGCAACTCATCTTCTGCTAAATCAGAGTGCTTGGTATAGAGACGCTCGCGCAGTGCTTCTGCGTCCAGATTAAGAATGGCTTGTGGATCTTTAGCAAGATCAACCACGATAACGGCATTTTGGTTAGTCGGATGCCATGCAACTGGCACTATCCAGCTCGTATAATGGCAGTCACGTCCTAACATACCTGATACGTGCATCAGCGGAGTCATATTGACAATATCAATTAACTCGTTGAGTTTGCGTTTGTGGCGCATACTCAGGAAATAATCAAACAGTTTAGGTTGCGCTGCTTTAACTTTCTTCGCCATTTCAATGGTCGCAATGACGTCAGCCATAGCATCGTGTGCATTGGCGTGCTCAATACCGTTCGCTACCGATAAGTGTTCCAGTTTAAAACTGATATAGCCTTCGTCATTTTCCGGCCATTCAATGCCCTCAGGACGCAGTGCATAGCATGCGCGCATGACATCGAGTAAGTCCCAGCGAGAGTTTCCGTTTTGCCAACTCCATGCGTATGGGTCGATAAAGTTGCGATAACAGGTATAGCGAGTGACTTCGTCATCAAAGCGAATGCTGTTGTAGCCTAAGCTGATTGTGTTTGGTGTCGCCAGTTCCTGATGGATCTTATTGATAAACTCAGGCTCGATCAGACCTTTGCTCGCCGCCAATTGAGGGGTAATGCCAGTAATGAGTGCCGCTTCAGGTGAGGGAAGGTAATCAGATGGTGGCTGACAATAAATAACAAGAGGTTCGCCGATAATATTAAAATCCATATCGGTGCGTACACCAGCGAACTGGCTTGGGCGGTCTTTCGCTGGGCTTGTCCCCCACGTTTCATAGTCAAAAAAGAAAAACGTAGGTTGCTGCTCTTGTTGCATTGATTCATCCAAATACATGAAAACTATTTAGCTATTAGACCACTGCACTGCATGGTTAGCAATGTCTGGGGTGTTGATAGCCGAAATTATCGACCAGTTGTGCGCCGGTGAGTTTGCCATCTAGCTTGTTAGGTCAAAATTGAGGTTGGGTTTGTAGGAAAACCAGTTTGTGAGAATTAAAAACAAGAGACGAGGCTGAATTGCTCAGGCATTACTGCTTGTGATGCCGAGAGTAAAGTAGAGATGGTATGATTGTCAGAATGATATTCGAATCTGACAATCATACCCGGTGTGGCAAAAGCAGCTAAGTCGTAATGACGATTTTCCTTTTCGTGTCGCATTGAGTCAAAATGCTGCTTTTTCGATTATTAATCGAGGTTTTCACCGTTAGTTTCTATCAATCGTTGGTACCAATAGAAGCTGTCTTTCTTGTAACGCTTTAGCTCTTTCTCACTTTCTTCATCTCGGTCAACATAAATAAAACCATAGCGTTTGGCATAACCATTTAGCCAACTGAACAGATCCTGAAAAGACCAAGTGCAGTAGCCGATTACTTCACAGCCATCTTCAATTGCATCATTAATTGCTTCAATGTGTGCTTTTAGGAAAGCGATGCGATAGCCATCGTGTACTCGACCGTCTTCCGTTAGCGTGTCGTACGCACCTAAACCGTTTTCACTGATAAGGATCGGTAAGTTATAGCGAGACGTGATGCGGCGAAGTGCAACACGCAGCCCCTCAGGGTCGATCGCCCAGTTCCAATCCGTCATTTTTAGGTGTTCGTTGTCAGCGCGAACATAGTAATCATCGGTAGGGATGCGAGCGATATCTGACACCACAGACACTTGGGCTGCATTGCCGGTTTGTGCCGTATTCTGGCGGTTTTCTGGCGCGACATAGGTAGCGGATTGATAATAGTTCAGCCCCATGAAGTCGCAAATTCCTGCTTTGAGTAGCGCTTTATCGCCTTCTTGGAAGTCGATGTGGATGCCAAGACGCGCTAGCAGTTTCAAGCCAATCTTTGGATAAGTGCCTTTCGCGTAGACATCCATCCACAGCAGATCTTGTATCTCTTGTGCGTTTTCAGCGGCAATCACATCTTCTGGAGCCGCTGTTTTCGAATAGGCTGGGCTGTACGCAAAACTCGCACCAATTTGGCCTTTAATACCCATCTCTTTGAATCGTTTCACTGCACTGGCATTTGCAAGGCTAGCGATGTGGTTGGCATTAATAAAGCGTTGGTAATCGGAGACTTTTGGTGGGTGGAGCTTTTGAACATATCCTAGGCTTGTGAAAATGTTTTGCTCATTCATACAAACCCAGTACGGCACCTTGTCGCCATACTCCCTAAACAAGACTTCGCAATATTGGGTAAAGTCAGTCAGAATTTTACGACTTTCCCAGCCTTGATACTCGTCTTGCAGTGCTTGAGGAAGGTCCCAGTGGTAGATAGTTAGGATCGGAGTAATGCCACATTCGACCAGTTTGTTGATAACGTTATGATAGAACTCGACGCCTTTGGGGTTGACCGTGCGACCATCTGGCATGATACGCGTCCAGGCGACAGAGAATCGATAAGCCTTCAGCCCCATCTCTCGCATAAGCTCGATGTCTTCTGCATATCTGTGGTAGAAGTCAATCGCTACTTCACCTGTTGTATTTTTAAACGTATTACCTGGAACTCGTGAGTACATATCCCAAATCGAATCACCTTTGCCGTCTAGGTTTGCTGCGCCTTCAATTTGATAGGCCGCGGATGCGCTGCCCCATAAGAAGTTCTCTTGAAATGCCATAATTGCCTCGATTAACCCTTTCCCATCTACTCGTTTTCTTTCTTCGATACTATTAAAACCATATGGTTTTAGTAGTTGTCATGCTAATAAATGAGATGTAGATCGGGTTAATTGGCCGTTTTGTAGGTCGTCTAATCTTTAAACTCTATTGCTTTCATGGTTTGCCTTGTGAGTTGAGTGATTAAGCAGTAGTCTCACAATAAATGAGACTGCGTAGGGTTAAGGAAACAGACGAAAATGGTGAAATATCAGGGTATTTACAACGAAATGAAAGCCCGAATTTTAGCTGGTGAATACTCACCATATGGTAAGCTTCCGGACGGTAAATCCTTGGCGAAGGAATTTCATTGCAGTGAAATCACGATCAAGAAAGCCCTAGATTACTTGGTTAAAGAAGGTTTAGTTGTCCGCAAGCGTGGGGCAGGTTCATTTGTAAAGCTGTCTTCAAACCTAGTATCTGATTCACACCTACTAGGCACCAAGAGAAGAGCCGAAGAGAGAGGTCAGACGGTCAATACGCGCGTCGTTAAGTTTGTCAAAGTGAAGGCCGATAAGGCGATCGCTGATAAATTAAAATGCCAAGTTGGTGATTCCGTCTATGACATTACACGTGTTCGTGTGCTTGATGGAGTGCCAACCATTATCGAATACATCTACTTATCCGCAACTATCATTCCTAATTTAGCGATCGAGGATGTAAAAGCTTCCATTTATGGTTATATCACTGGCAAGCTCGGTCTTACCATACACAGCGCTAATCTTAAAATCACTATGGCTAATGCGACGACAGTGGAGGCTGAGTATCTCGCTCTGCCGGTTGGGGAAAACATAGTGAGTGTTGCACAGAATGCTTACTTGGATAACGGTCAGATTTTTGAATACTCCGTCGCTAAGCACACTTGTGATACGTTCGAGTTTTCGACCACGTATGTTAAGAGCGAAACGCAGTTGTGACATCAAGCTACAGATAGACAAGCGTATATGGGCGGTTGAATGTTGAACTGCTCTTATCTGGGCAACTTTGCTCAGATAGCGTTGAATGTGAGGAGAGTACAGTGAGCGAAATAGCAGGGCGCTAAAACACAAAAAGCGACCCAAGAGGTCGCTTTTGACTATCACACGCCATCAAAGTGATGGCCAATGATAAAAATTAAAGAGCTACAACGTTAGCAGCTTGTGGGCCTTTTTGACCTTGTTCGATTTCGAAGCTTACTTTTTGGCCTTCAGTAAGAGTTTTGAAGCCTTCAGAAACGATTGAACGGAAGTGTACGAATACGTCAGCGCCGCCGTTGTCTTGAGAAATGAAACCAAAACCTTTAGTTTCGTTGAACCATTTTACTGAACCAGTCATTTTGTTAGACATAGATACCTCTATACAATTTTTAATTAAACGTTAAAGCTAATGGGAAAACTATTGTATCAATTTCTAGAGAAGTATTCGCAGGAGCTAAACGAAAGGTATCGAAAGATGACTGACAGAAACTTTAATCTAAAACTTTTTTACATAGCTCGTATCCGATGAGCCGCGAACACTATACACTCACTGACAAGAATAACAAACGTTATTTTCTGTTTTTGTACAGTTTGAGGGGCATAACAGCATAATCGTGACTTAAATTGTGCTAAGAATCCAATTTTTAAGGGATTTGTGTTAGTTCATGAGGCTCTGAACTGCGGCAAAAATCGCCGCTGAGAATAGAGCAGTTATCGGTACTTGTTGAGTAGCTTGCGCATCTCGACGCTATCAAGGCGCTGGATAGAACGAGTATGTGAGGAAAACGAGTCGTAGAGCATGCTTTTCGCCACCAGAGCGGCTGGAATCGGGATATAGCGAGCCAGTGAGCCAACCATCAACGGGCGGATGATCTTAAATAACCACTGCACAATCGCCTCATCGGTACGAGGATTGTCGCGTAACCCCACTAACGGACCAGGACGAACAAAGGTGACGCTGTCAAAGCCCAGTTGCTCAAGTGCTTGCTCCATTTTGCCTTTGCAACGTAAGTAATGTGAAGGTGAGCGAGGATTTGCCCCTAAACTTGATACCACTGACAGATGTTTTACGCCAAGCAACTTCATGGTTTTCGCCACCTGGCAGACAAGGTGGTAATCAATGTCCTCCAGACCTTGCATGGAGCCTGCTTGTTTACGTGTGGTGCCTAAGCATATATAGCCTTTGCTCGGCGAGACTTTGCTTTCGTCCCATTCGAGCACACGTAATTGATGGTCAAGAATCGTTTCTAACTTTGGATGCGTAAAAGCAAGGGGCTTGCGAGAGAGTGCATAGATATGGTCAATGGCGCGCTCTTCCAAAAGCAGCTTAGTCAGTTCGGTGCCCACTAACCCTGTTGCACCGGCTACGATAACAATTTGTTGCTCCATCGCTCATTCACCTTTATTACCTTTTTGCTCGCTCTTCTCATCTACTTGGATGTCATCAAGTGCTTTCGATCTCCACAGTAATGATGGTAAGCGCCATGTTCAATAACCACAAGTTCTCTATTGCTACTGCGGCGAGATCAACAAAATAGCATGAAATTACGTTTGAAAGTGCGAAGTGCGAACTGTTACTAGAAAAGTAACGCAAACAAAGGTTACACTCATGGCAAACCATTGCTTTGAAAGAATTTATATCAACACAAGGATGTCTATGAATATTGATATGAGTACAGTTGAAGGTACTCAGGTCTACCATTTGATGACACAAACCATCGTTCCCAGACCGATTGCATGGGTGTTAACGGAGTCAGGCTCCGAGAACTTTAACCTAGCGCCTTTCTCATATTTTACTGCTGTCTCAAGCACGCCACCATTGCTGATGTTTTCCGTCGGAAACAAACCCGATGGACAAGTAAAGGATACCGTTCGCAACTTAACGCGCCATGGAGAAATGGTGATTCATATTGCCAGCGCAGACTTGGCGGACCAAGTTACCCAGACGGCTGCTACCTTGCCGCACGGAGAATCAGAAGTCACGATCGCGAAGCTTGAACTGACCGATATGGTGAATTTTCCACTTCCGCGAGTGAGTCGGTGCCCGATAGCTTTCGCTTGTAGCCTCTATGACATAAAAACCGTCGGCGATGCACCACAGCAACTTGTGTTTGCCAAAATAGAGCATGCCTTTATTGACGACTCAATTATTGAGGACCATCAAGAGAGAGTGCAAATCGATACAATGCAGCTCAATCCGCTTTGCCGCCTAGGCGGTGCAAATTACGCCGTTTTAGACAAAACATTTTCCGTAGCACGACCAAAGTAAGCAGTATCATGTTAGAAAAAAATCATTCAGAGGCGATCTGGCATCGCATAAATCGCAAAACTAAACCGTTAGGCTCGCTTGGTAAGTTAGAGCATATTGGACATAAGTTGGCTTTGATTCAAAGCCAAGGAAAAAGTGATCCTGTCACCAATATAGAAATTAAAAAGCCAACGGTATTGGTGTTTGCCGGAGACCATGGCATTGCCGCCGATGGCGTAAGTGTTGCACCTCAAGAGGTGACGCAGCAAATGGTCTATAACTTTCTTGCCGGAGGCGCAGCGATTAACTGTTTCTGCCGCGCTAACCAAGTTGAGATCAAAGTGATTGATGCTGGGATACTGAAGCCAATTGAAAGCGATTCGAAACAGTTGATTGTGCAGAGACTTGGTGAATCAACAGAAAACTTTGCCCACAAACCCGCGATGACTCATGAGCAGGTCGAGACGGGACTAGAGTATGGCGAGAAAATCGTAAAAGCGACCATCGATGGTGGCAGTAATCTATTGATGTTTGGTGAGATGGGGATTGGCAATACCAGCAGTGCGGCTGCAATTTTGGCGGCATTGTCACGTCGTAGCGTCGAGAAGTGTGTCGGCTTGGGTACGGGTATCAACGAGCAGCAATTGCGTAAGAAGCGTCAGTTGGTTCAACTGGGTGTGAATCGTTGCCGTGGGCAAAACGCGCAAGAAATTCTTCGCCAAGTCGGTGGCTTTGAGATTGTTCAAATGGTCGGGGCGTTTCTAGCCTCAGCTAAATACAACACACCAGTGATAGTCGATGGTTTTATTGCCACGTCTGCGGCCTATATTGCTACGAAGATTGATCCGAGTTGCCGTGAGTACATGATTTTTGCTCACCAGTCACATGAGTCTGGGCATAAATTTATGTTGCAAGAGCTTGCGGCTACGCCATTGTTTGACCTTTCATTAAGGCTTGGTGAGGGAACGGGCGCGGTCTTAGCGGTCGCTCTGATTCGCTCATCTGTTGAGTTTTATAATAATATGGCGAGTTTTGAGGATGCTGGAGTAGATATGTAATGCGTAAAAGTGCGCAATATCAACTTGAATTGTTTTGGCTGGCGTTAGGTTTTTTCTCACGCCTGCCTATCCCTAAAAACACGCCTTACGACGAAAAGCGCATGAACCAAGCAGGGCGCTTTTTCGGTTTAGTTGGGGTGTTGTTAGGGGTTATCTGTGCTGTCGCGTTCCATTTGTTGGCAGCGATGTTTCCGTTGACGGTCGCGGTTTTTCTGACGATGGTTTTGAGTTTACTTCTGACTGGAGCGTTCCATGAAGATGGCTTAACGGACATGGCTGATGGCATTGGCGGTGGAATGACGTTGGAGCGTCGTTTGACCATTATGAAAGACAGCCGGATAGGTACATACGGTGCGGCAACCCTAATCATGGCATTGCTGGGTAAGTTCGTCTTGCTTACGGAGTTAGCGCCGCTGAGCAACATGTTTGCGGTGATTGTCGTCTGTTATGGTTTGAGCCGAGTCGTGGCCGCTTCACTCATTTATGATATGCCTTATGTGAGTGACCCCGATGCCAGCAAAAGTAAGCCGCTCGCGAATCGACAGTCCAGTTCGGATTTGGCTATATTGATTGCCACGGGGGTGTTGGTCAGCTTATTACTTCCGGTAGAAATTGCGGTGAGTTTGGTGGCTGCGGCTGTGGTGTTTCGTTATGGATTCAAACGTTGGTTGTTGGCTCGAATTGGTGGTTTTACCGGAGATTGCTTAGGCGCCGCGCAGCAACTTTCTGAATTGATGAGTTATTTGATTATTTTAGCTTGGGTGCAACATTGATTATGACTGTGCATCTTATTTTAGGTGGCGCGCGCTCAGGAAAATCGAGCTTTGCTGAGTCACAGGTTTTAGCGAGTGACAAATCGGTGCGCCACTATGTTGCGACTGCCACGGCAACCGACGACGAAATGCGGCAGCGAATTGCTCATCATCAAGCGCGTCGTGATGAACATTGGCAACTGCATGAAGAACCACTTGAGTTGGTCTCCCTTTTGCGAACATTTTCCGTCGATGAGATTGTTTTAGTCGATTGTTTAACCCTCTGGATGAGCAATGTCATTTTCGCTGGCGGTCAAACTGCGTCAGAGGAAGAGATTAGTCGCCGAGTTGCTGACTTAGTCTCAGGGTTAGAGCAGTGCGCAGCGGATGTGATTTTAGTCTCGAACGAAGTTGGCTTAGGCGTGGTACCAATGGGCGAGGTAACTCGTCTGTTTGTTGATCACGCAGGTTGGATGAACCAAGCAATTGCAAAAGTGGCGAAACAGGTGACATTTGTTGCTGCTGGGCTTCCAATGAAGCTAAAAGGGTGATGGTGTGCGTAGCGTGAACTTCTATTTACTTCGCCATGGAAAAGTGAGCGGAGAGCCAGCATTGTATGGGCACACTGATGTGTTGGTCGATGAGCAGACGCAACAGTCGATCTGCCAAGCTTTAATCGATGCTGAGTTTACTTTTGATGCGATTGTCGCTTCGCCATTAAGACGATGTGCTGATTTGGCATCACTGTTGGAAAAAGCCAATCCACAATGGCAGGTCAGTTATAACCAGCAGTTAAAAGAGATTAGCTTTGGACTCTTTGATGGCATTCCGTTTACGGAGTTGAAAGAGCAATGGTCAGTGCTTGATGCATTCTGGCAACAACCCGCCGAGCACCCATTACCCCAAGCCGAGACGTTAGAAGATTTCTATACCCGAGTATCGCAGCAGTGGAGCAAACTGGTCGCATGCGCCCAAAGTGATACTTTGATTATTTGTCATGGCGGAACGATTCGCATGATTCTTGCGTATGTATTAGGATTGGATTGGGCGAACGCGCGGTTGTTCTCAGTTATGCAGATTGGCAACCAGTCGCTTACCCACATCAAAGTTACCATTTCAGATTCAATTTACCCGCAAGTCTGTTCTATTGGTACGCCGTTAATTACGGCTTAGTCATTGCGGTTAAGGAACAAGTATGACAGCGCCAAGTTGGGATCTATCCATTGCTTATCAATCACTGAACGATGAGAAGATCAGCCAAGATATTGAATTAATTCACCAATGTATTGTGGTTTTACAACAGCACGTTGAGCGTCGCGACCACGTCAGTGTGATGCAAAATGCGATTCAAACGAAAGAAGCCGCCGGCAAGTTGCTGGCGACGATTAATACCTTCGCACTCTGCCATGCTTCGCGAGATGCAACTAACAGCGAGGCGAAGGCACTAAGTGGTCAACTTGCTAAGTTGGGTTCTGATCTTTCACAAGCCTACGTCCCTTACCAAGATATGCTCGCCAATGCGCCGATTGATTTTGTTCAAGAGGTGCTTGAGCACGACAGCGGTGATGTCTTCGGCCAAGCGTTTCAGATTGCGTGTAGCCGACGGATCGCAGATACCAAGCTAAGCGTGGCAGAAGAGCAGTTGTTAGCCGCCATGGAAGTGGATGGACGCGATGGGTGGGGGCGGCTCTACGATAACTTGACCGGTTCTTTGCAGATTAAGCTCAACGATGAAGAAACCGTTGGTTTTTCCCAAGCCGCGAGTTTGCTCTATGGGACTGAATTTGAAAAACAGGAGCAAGCGTGGCGTGGCATCCAACAAGCTATGGCACTGCATCAAGAGAGCTTTGCAGCGATTCTAAATGCTTTGTCTGGCTGGCGTCATACCGAGTATCAAAAGCGATCTTACCAACGTGAGGTTCACTTCTTGGAGCCAAGTTTGCACCAAAGCCGTATTAAAGCAGGTACATTGGATGCAATGATCGCCACGACTAAGGACAATCGTCATATCGCGCAGAAGGCGGGATTGCTAATGGCGAAAGTCCATGGTTTGTCTGAGATGAAGCCGTGGAACCATCTCGCGGGCATGCCAAGTTTAAGTGGTGATGTTGAGCAAAGTTACAGCTTCGATCAGGCAATTGAGGTGATTAAGGCTGCCTTTGCCGAGGTTGACCAAGAAATGGCAGATTTCGTGACCTTGATGGTGGACAATGGTTGGATAGATGCGCAGCCGACGTCGAATCGTCGCCTTGGCGCATATTGCACCAAGTTCGCAGCCACGCGCACTCCTTTAGTCTTTATGACATGGGGAGGCAGTCGTTCAGACCTGCTGACACTCGCTCATGAGCTTGGGCATGCTTTCCATAACTGGGTGATGCGAGACATGCCTTTATGTCAAACGCGTTACCCGATGACGCTTGCTGAAACCGCCTCGATTTTTGCCGAGAACATTGTGCGTGACTACCTCTTGTCGCAAGCCAAGAGCCCTCAACAGCAACTAGAAATGTTGTGGGAAGAGTTATCTTCTGCATACGCGTTGATGATAAATATTCCGGTACGTTTTGAGTTTGAGAAAGCGTTTTATCAACGCAGATTAGACGGTGAATTGACCCCAGAGCAACTGTGCGAACTGATGAGCGAGACGTGGCAGGCGTGGTACGGAGAGTCAATGCTCGAACCAGACCCATACTTTTGGGCGAGTAAGTTGCATTTTTCTATCTCTGAAATCAGCTTTTACAATTATCCTTACCTGTTCGGCTACTTGTTTAGTAAAGGGGTTTACGCACAGCGCAGTAACAAAGGTGATAACTTCTATAGTGATTATGTTGCCTTGCTAAGAGATACGGGCGCTATGATGGCGGAAGAGGTGGTAGAGAAGCATCTCGGTATGGACTTAACTCAATCCGATTTTTGGCAGCAAAGTATTGATATGGTTAATGAGAAAGTTGCTCAATTTGAGGCATTGCTCTCGCAACAAGTGGGCGCTAGCTAATCATTTAGTGCTAGATCATAAAACAGTTCTCGTAACTTGTGCTAATATCCCTGTTCCGAGAATTTGTCGGTGGTAATTGTACAGTATGCGCTTTCTTTCCTACTAATACCAATAGGTTACGTAGTGTGACAAGCTTTGGTTTTTCGATGAAGCACGTATTTAGTATTCGTAAGTGCGATCACAACAACAAAATTTGTCTGAACATTTCATTAACATATCGCTGTGCAATAAAGGAGTAACGCATGACGAAAAAATTATTTCGCCAATCTTTTCTTTTGGACAGCTTAGACCTCAGCCAAGATATGCGTGAGGGAGAAGTCACCGTCGCCGCTGGAACCCGCCTGAAGCTTCATCAGCGTGGGGTATTGGAGGTGATTCCTGCCCAATTAGATGACGAAAGCAAACATATTGTAATTTCATGTGGCATCCATGGTGACGAAACAGCACCGATGGAGTTAGTTGATAAGTTTCTTCAAGATATTGAAACGGGATTCCAACCAGTTAATGAACGCTTATTGATCATTGTTGCACACCCTGAAGCGACGAATGCGCATCAACGTTTTCTTGAGTCAAACTTGAATCGTTTGTTTGATGCCAAAGTTCATGAGCCAAGCAAAGAGCGTGATATTGCCGACATGCTAAAACAGCGTGTGAGTGATTTCTTTGCGACGACAAAAGAGTCTCAACGTTGGCACTTCGATCTGCATAGTGCGATTCGTGATTCGCGTTTCTACACTTTTGCTGTCAGTCCTAAAACTCGTCATCCGGTACGCTCGAAAGCATTAATGGATTTTGTACATAGTGCTCACATGGAAGCGATTTTGTTCTCTAACGCGCCGTCGAGCACGTTTAGCTGGTATACCGGAGAAACATATGGTGCTCAAGCGTTGACGATTGAGTTAGGCAGTGTTGCCAAGTTTGGTGACAACAATCTCGACAAACTTGTCGCATTTGATTTGGCCGTTCGTGACTTAATTTCGCGTAATGCTCCAGAGCATTTGCCGCGTAAACCGCTTATGTACCGAGTGAGCCGCACTATCGTTCGTATTCATGAAGATTTTGACTTCTTGTTTGACGACAGTATTGCGAACTTCACATCGTTTAAGCATGGTGAAGTCTTTGGTCACGATGGTGACAAGCCACTAATGGCGAAAAACGAAGGTGAGGCGATCGTGTTTCCCAATCGTAATGTCGAAATCGGTCAGCGTGCGGCATTAATGATTTGCCCTGTGCAAGTTCGTTACGAAGACGACCAAATCGTATACGATTAGTTTTTGTCTCGGCGAGTTTTACTTTCTATTCAAATGGCTTAACGGTATCGTTAAGCCATTATTTTTTTATCCATACTTAGATGCTTCGACACTCGTCACTGGTGAAGACGCATTTAAGTTTGAACGAACAAAGCATTTTATGGATTTTACCCAACTGACTTCTCGTAGACATCTTCGCTGGCAACGAACCATCATTTGGATGGTTGTCGTGATGCTGGTGGTGAGCGGGGTGTATTTGATGGTTGGTGAACTGTTTATTAATCCATTTGGTCAACTCTCATCTCTTGAAAATCAACTGATCACTCAGCTTAGGTTACCGCGTTTACTGGCAGCCCTCGCTATTGGTGCGTCGCTCGCCGTCTCCGGAGCGGTACTGCAAGTACTGCTCGGCAATGTACTCGCCGAGCCAGGCGTGCTTGGCATCTCGGGTGGAGCGAGCGTCATGATGGTTATCCTGTTGTTCTTCTTTCCTTTACTTGCAACGCCGATCGGCTTTATGTGTGCCGCGGTTGCAGGGGCTATGCTGTTTACGCTGACTATTGTTTCAATGACCAAAGCGCTGCGCCTAACCACCACGAGATTACTGCTGATTGGAGTCGCGCTTGGTATTCTCGCCAGTTCAGTGGTGACGTGGGCATTCTATTTTAGTGATGATATGAGCTTGCGTATTTTAATGTACTGGCTGATGGGGAGTATTGGTGGTGCCAGTTGGTATCAACATATCCTGACGTTGATCACTTTGCCGGTATTGCTTTGGCTCTGTTTTCAAGGCTCAACGCTCGATAAACTCATGATGGGCGAAATGCATGCTAAGCAACTAGGCTTAGACGTTGATGCTGTGCGCTGGAAATTGATTCTTGCGGTGTCGGTGTTAGTCGGAGGTGCGGTTGCACTGGGAGGGGTGATCAGTTTTATTGGTTTGGTGGTTCCTCATTTACTGCGCTTAGCCTTAGGGAGTGAAAACCGCTATCTCATTCCTATTTCCGCATTAGCAGGCGCAACGTTGTTGGTGTTTGCCGATATTGTGGCGAGAACCGCGCTAGATGCTGCAGAACTGCCACTCGGCGTGGTGACGACGACGATCGGTGCGCCTATTTTCGTTTGGATGTTGGTTAAAAATCATGATGCACGTTAAGTCTCTCAGTGTTGGAGAGCGGCTATTACCACTATCGTTTAGTGCGAGCCAAGGTGAAATTATTCATGTCATCGGGCCAAATGGCAGTGGCAAGAGTACTTTGCTCAGCGCCGTAGCGGGCTTGCAAGAACACCAAGGTGAAGTGAGTATCGCCGATCTGATGGTCGAGCGCGCTTCGGTCGCTCAACTGGCGGAATACCGAGCGTTCTTATCTCAATCAGACCGACCTGCCTTCAATCTCGAAGTTGCTCATTATCTTTCACTCTCTATTCCCGCAGGCGCTAAATCACTGATTCAAGAGGTTGAGCTTGTGGTTGCTGAACTTGCACAGATATTGCGTATTGAAGACAAGCTTCACCGTAGCGTGCATCAACTTTCAGGAGGAGAGTGGCAGCGCGTACGATTATGTGCGATCTGCTTGCAAATTTGGCCAACATTAAACCCTTATGCCAAGTTACTGATTTTAGATGAACCCGCAGCCCCCCTTGATATAGGGCAAGAAGCCTTGCTGTATCAACTTATTGATAGAGTGGCCTCGATGGGGGTGACGGTGCTGATGTCCAATCATGATTTAAATCGAACTCTCAATCATGCCGACCGCGCCATCTTATTGAACCAAGGAGTGGTAGAAGCATTTGGCCCCACCACGCAAGTGATGACCTCCGAGCGTCTTTCTAAAGTATTTCATACCCAAGTGACTTGCGCTGAACTGAACGGTAAACAGGTTTTATTGTTTGAGTAATAGGGGGCGGCAGGGTAATTGCAAAAACGCTGTTAAACGAAACTGAGTTGATACTCGATACAGTCAAGCATCGTACCTTGTACTTGCGTGAAGTTGGTTAACTGGCTTTTGGCAGTAAAGCCTTGGCTCGTTAAGACGCTCTGCGAAGCGAGGTTTTGTACAGAAGCAATAGCGATTAACTGCGTTATAGGGTGTTGCTGAGCAATATTGAGCATTTGAGACACCGCAGACTTGGCGACGCCTCTACCAATGTATTTCTCTCCCACGCGATAGCCCAAAAATGCTTTACCATCATGAATATTATGCAGGTTAACTCGACCGACAATGGTCTGGTGCTGATTAACAATCAGATAGGGTAACGCTTTACCTAGGGTTTGATCGAGCAGCAACTCAGCGATATGAGTTTGAACACCAGTGAGGTGATAAAAATCGGTCGCTCGTGGTGCGATATGAGATTCGAACCAATCGCGGTTGCTCAATTCAAACTCTAGCAATGGCTTAGCATGTTGAATATGCAGTGGTAACAGTTGCACGCCTAAGTCCTTATGGCAAAAAAAAGACCGCTTAACAAGCGGTCTTATCGTGTGATTATTTCGTCAGTGGGGCAAGGTCGGCAGGTCGGTAGTAGACGGATTTTAGCACTTTGCCTTGGCGAATCGTTTTGGCTTCAGAAACAAAATCTTCAGCACATTTGGCGATGATGTAATCACCTTTTTGTACCGCCATCAGTTTGATGCCTTGCTCTGCATAGAATGCTTCAGTGTCGGCATATTCTTTTTCACTGCGGCACACTTTACTCATATTGCTAGAGTGAACCTCATCCCAACATGGAAGGAAATCAATACCGCGGTTGATTGCGACATTCAGCAGTAGATCAATTAGGTAGCTAATGGCGATGTTATCTTCAACTTTGTCGTGGCCAAGGTGAACCAAGCGGCCCATCAAAACGTAAACGCTGTCGACAATCGCATCCGCTTGCTCCATTTTGCTGTCTGCTTCTGCAAGTTCAGTTAACTCTTCGATAGCCAGTGAAGTGTGTAACGTATCCGCTTTGTCATCTAGGCTTTCAGGAGCCGCAACAGGAAGATCAAAAGTACTACGGAACTCGTTAATATCACGGTAAAGGTGATCGAAAATTTCTTGAGTTAATTTGGATAGGTGCATGCGATTTTTCCGCTTAATTTAAATATCGCGCCATACTAGCAAAGCGACGCTATTCCCGCTATGTGTTGCCATGAAATAGTTGATTGTTCGAGTAAGAAATCACACATCCTTTTTTCAACCGTTTAGATCTTACTCGCTAAACAAGTAAGGAAACAGTTGAGCACGCTCCGCAGGCGTTAAAGCACCAACACGAGCGATGTTGGTCTCCGGAATTAACTCGGGGTTTGGGTAATGCTTAAGTACGCGCTCAAGGCTTGCTTCTCGAATCAAATGAAAAATTGGGTAAGGGGCGCGATTAGTCAGGTTGGAAGCGTCTTCAGGCTCACTGTCTGCAAAGCAGTAATCTGGGTGAAAGGTTGCGACCTGGAAAATTCCATCCCATCCCTGTTGGTGGATGATGCCCTCAACCCAATCAATAAATAGGTTGTAATCCCAAAAATCATCGAGCATGTGCGGAGCGACCACAAGTGTCGTTTCCAGTTCTTCCACTGGGGTATGCTCTAAATGGAGCAGTTGATTAAAAATATCTTCAAGTAGCGCCTCATCGTTTTGAGCGGCACTGACGATAATTTCGATTTGATTGTTGCGTTGTGGTTTGGCAGCAAAAGGGCACAAATTAAGTCCGATTACCACATCATTTAACCATTGGTTGACTTGGCTCTTTACTTCCGATGAGGGTGTCGTGTTTGGGCATTTCATACAGCATCCTGAAACTATTCATAGCACTCAAGCCTACTGCAGCGGCAGGAGCGCCGCCATAAGTGACTTGAAATGGTGTTTATTTTTTGTAGTCAATAATAACAGAATTTGTTTTATGAAGTTTGCTTTTTGCTTCCAAGCGGAAACACAACCAGTAGATAGCAACGTAGAGAACACTGCCGCCTAGAATCACTGCTTGCCAACCCGCGTGTTGCCAACAGTAAATCAGGAAAAAGCCGCCGATACTTCCTCCAATATAGTAATGCACAAGGTAGAGGGCAGTCGCCGTTGCTTTTGCTCGCTTGGCTTTTTGACTGACCCAAGCGTACGCTAAGGTATGAGTGAAGAAAGCGCCAAAGCTTATCAGCAGCAGGCCAAGAGTCATCCAGATTAAATGGTCGAAATACGCAATCAGCATGCCGGCAAAGCTGATGGTTGTCCCCAGCAACATGCCAGAGATGGGATCTTTTTTATCTGTCCAAGCAGACGTGAGTGTCGAACTTAGAGTACCGGCAAGGTAGCAGAGAAATATCAGCGAGGCTAAACCGATAGGAAGTTGATGTGGCGGGGCGACCAAGCGAAAACCCATTACCGAGTATAGGTTAACAAAAAGAGCAAAGTTTAAACCGCCAATCAGCATTGCAAGCCAAATAGTGCGATTTTTAAGATGAGAGACCAGTGCTCTGTTGTGGTATTTGAGCATCCCTTTTTGTGGTTTGAAATGCTGTTGTTGCGGCAATAGCCAGACCACTAATAAGGCACCTATGGTAGTAAAGCATACCATTACCAATACCGCAGAGTCCCAGCCGAAGGCATCGGTTAGGGTACCACCAACAATTCGTCCACTGATCCCGCCAAGTGAGTTTGCGGCGATATATGTACCAATCGCGTGACTAAAAGCTTTGGTACTTAGCTCTTCAACCATATAGGCAACAGCGACCGAGGCAAAGGCCGCTAAAGCCACCCCCATCAGCGCACGCAATAGCACCAAAGCGATCAATGAATGCGTAACGAGCATTAAAGCCCCAATTGCAGGCATGGCGAGTAAACCCAATAGCATCACTCGGCGACGCCCAATGTTTTCCGATGCTACCGCCCAAGGGAGCAGTGAAACGGAGAGAGCAAGCGTCGAAGCAGCAAAGATCCAGTTTACTTGAGTTTCGCTTACGGCAAAGTAGCTTGCCATAAAGGGTAGCATTGGCTGGAAAAGGTACAGGTTACTAAACACGAGAAAAGAGCCAAGCGCGAGGCTTAGAGTGACGCGTTTGTACTGAGGGCTACCGAGTTCAATCATTCTTGTTACATCTCAAAGTTTCAACTGTGATCAAATTATCAGCAGCTATCGAATAAATAAAATATATTAAAAATATCACCTCAATATATTTTATTTATCATGGACTCCAAGCATCTAAAACATTTTGTCACGGTCGCCGATTTTGGCCATTTCACCCAAGCTGCGGCAGCCTTGCATATCGCCCAACCAGCGTTGAGTATCTCAATTAAGAAGTTTGAACAGCAATTGGGTATGACATTGTTCCGTCGTAGCGAACGCAAAGTTGAGTTAACAGACGAAGGTAAGGTGCTGTACAAACACGCGAAACGGGTTTTGCAGCAAATTGATGACGCCAAGTTAGCGATGGATGAACTTAAAGGGCTAGAAAAGGGAGAAGTACGCTTAGGTGCGCCGAGTATGATGGGGTCTTACTTTTTCCCCCAAGTGTTGATGGCGTTTAAGAGTCGTTACCCGAACCTTAAGCTTACTTTGGTCGAGGCGGGGATCAGTACCATTCGGAAAATGCTGTTAAATGGTGAATTAGATATTGGGGTAATTAATCAAAACGCGGATTTACCTGATGATCTTGAGACCGATCATCTGCTGCGTTCAGAAATGGTGGCCGTGGTAGGAAAAGAGCATCCGTTTGCCGAGAAAGACTCGGTCAGTTTTGCGGAGTTCTTTGCGCAAGACTTGGTGATGTTTAAAGATGGCTATTTTCACCGTGACTATTTAGAAGAGCAGGCAAGGCAACATCAACTGGAACTCGATTGTTCTTTTGAGACCAACTTATTGCCACTTATCTTGAGCATTGTTCGTCGTGAGTTTGCGATAACCGCGTTACTTGAGTTGGTCACACAGCATGAAGCGGACATCGTCGGCATTCCATTTGAGCATCCGGTAAAAATGGAATTAGCTTTAGCGTGGCGTAAGGGAGGGTATCTTTCGATCGCAGAACGAACGTTTATTGAGTTTGTAAAAGATTTTCGCCAGTAACGAAAAAAGAGCCGCAAGCGGCTCTTTTCGATTCGGTAGATTGAATTCTAGCCCATGAACTTAGCGATAAAGTTACTAATATTTGTGACGCTAGATGCCGCCATAACAACCACGATGATAGCGCCGATTACCGTTAGGTAAACAGGATGTTTGTACTCACCGATGATGTCTTTACGACGTGTAGCAGCAAGTACCATACCTAGCACGATTGGTAGGATAATACTGTTCACTAAACCTGCAAGCATCAGCAGCAGAATAGGCATGTTCATCGTAACAGTACCAAGGCTAGTGACGAGGATAAAACCGACACACCATGCTTTTTCATTACGTGCAACGATAGGGAACAGGGTCTTAATCAGTGAGATTGCCATGTACGAGTTGCCGACAACGGATGTGATTGATGCCACGAACAGCACTAAGCCGAAGATAAAGTAACCCGTTTGGCCTGCGCCTTGGCGGAATGCATCTGCTGCTGGGTTAGAAGAGTCAAGTACCGCACCAGCCGAGATAACGCCAAACACTGCGAGGAAAAGAAGGATACGAATAACCACTGCGATGGAAATACCAGCCCACGCCGCAGTTTTGATAGATGGTACGTTTTCTTTGCCTTGCAGACCAATATCCACTAAGCGTTGCGCACCGGTGTAGTAACCACCTACCGCGCCACCTACGATGGTAAGAGTTGGAAGAAGTAGGTTGCTAAAATCACTCGGCATGACGGCTGCTGACAGGGTTTCACCCATCGGAGGTAGGCTCGTCATAGCAACATAGGCAATCAGCACAATCATAAACAGGCCAAGGTAGCGTGCCATTTGGTCCATGCGTTTAGAGGCGTTGTGCACGACAAACAGTAAGCTGCCAATAAGGCCGGTAAACAGAGCCCCCCACGTTGTGTCGACGCCAGTCAATACGTTAATACCAAGAGCAGCGCCGCTGACGTTACCAAAGTTGAATGCAACCGCACCAAGCGCGAGTAGAACACCAACCACGTAACCCATACCAGGGGCCACTTTGTTCGCGATATCCTGAATGCGTAAGCCAGATACACCGACAATGCGCCATAAGTTCATCACGATACCGAAAGTGATAAACATTGAAGCGAATACAGGGAACGCCATATCAACTTTGTAGATATTGGTGAAAACAGCGGTTTGAGTTAGGAAGCCGGGACCAACGGAAGTGGTCGCCATAAGGAATGCAACGCTTAAAATGGCTTTCTTTTGCCAAGAGGTCTCGTTATGAATCGGAGCCGTCGCGTTAATGGTCGCGGTAGAAGAGTGTGTAGTCATGCCGAATCTCAAAAATGTTGTGTCTCTATCTTTATAAAAATAGAAAGACAACTGACCGAGATCAGCTGAACGTGTGCTCATAAAATCTTTTAAAACAACGGGTTAAACTTGCGTGTCCAGTTGTTAGCGGCGCATTTTAAAGAGCTGGCTCACACTTGTCAATCTTTGTTTTTATTATTTTTTATCATCCATAAAACAGCTCGACCCACTATACTTTTGCCCCTAAGTTGTTGGGTATAATGTTAATAAAATGGCAATAAGTTATTTAACAAGAGCTGCGATAGAGTCTGACTATGAGTTTCTATTTGAACTCAAAAAGACGACCGAAAAGCAGGCGATCGCGAATGTATTTGGCTGGGATGAGTCGATCCAATGGCAAATTCACAAACAAGAATGGAAACAGGCTAAACCATTGATTATTCAAATTGATGGTGAAGATGTGGGGAGCGTATTGATTGAGCAGCGCGATAGTGAGATTTATCTAGGGCGCTTTTTTATTCTGCCTCATATTCAAGGCCGCGGCTTGGGCGGTACCATTATTCAAGATGTGATTAAAATGTCACAAAAAGCGCAGTTACCGATAAGTTTACTCTATCTGCAAGGCAACCGAGTTGGGCAGTTGTATCGCCGATATGGCTTTGTGGTGACCTCTGAAACGGATCAGTTTGTGTATATGCAGCGTCCGGTGGCTTAGCAATATTGGGAATTGATATTGTCGAATAATCGCAGCAGGTTTTAGCGAAACAGTGAGCAAAAAGGATGAGTGTTCATCCTTTTCTCGTATATTCGAGCCTATTAATTGCTCTTGTACATTTTCTCAAAATTGGCCGCATTCCAACCGATCATGATTCGGTCGCCAATTTTCAATACCGGCAGAGAACGAGCGCCGATAGCATCGAGTTCTTTGCGACCACGTTGCATTTTCGCGTTGGTCAAACGATACGGATAACCTTTTGAATCAAGATAGCGCTGAGCGTCTTTGCAATGTGGGCATTTGTCTTTTACGTATAAAACGAGTCGTCTCATTTTTACCATCCTGTTAGAACTACAAAGTGGCGCGAGTATAGGCGAATCAGTTCAAATCGACAATGATTCCCGTGAAGCGGCGCGTTGATTAGGGTAGACTTAGCCCGTTTTTATTGATTGTTGATAGGTTATGAGTCCAAATCCTGTACTTCGTTATATTCAAGGCTACCCAGAGCATATTCTGACTCCAGTTTCCCAACTGATAGAGTCTGGGCGTTTTTGCGCATGGTTTGAACAGCGTTACCCTCAGCGTCACGAGATCCAAAGTGAAAAAGCACTGTATGACTATACGATGGCGTTGAAAAACCAATATATGAAAAAGACTTCGCCATTGAGTAAAGTGGTCTACGACAACAAGATCCACCTCATTAATAATGCGTTAGGTTTGCACACCTATGCTGCCAAAATTCACGGTAGCAAAATTAAATCTAAGAATGAAATTCGTATCGCCAGCATTTTTAAACACGCGCCTGAACCTTTATTACGCATGCTAGTGGTTCATGAGCTGGCGCATCTAAAAGAAAAAGATCATAACAAAGCTTTCTACCAACTTTGCTGCCATATGGAGCCGGACTATCATCAGTTAGAGCTGGATGCTCGCTTATTTATGATTTACCGAGATATTAAGTAACAAGCCAATGAGTAGCAACGAGACGACACGCGCAAAGCGCAAACCTCAAAAGAATAAGGCGGCTCACAAGCCACAAACCAGTGAGATGCTGGTGACCAAAATCACGGGCAAAGCAGGGCTTCACAAACGTAACCTCCATCAAGGGCGATATGATTTTGAACGCTTGGTGAAAGCATTGCCAGCGCTTGAAAAGCATGTGGTGCGTAATCCGCGAGGTGAAGAGACGATTCGCTTTGACGATCCTGTCGCAGTAAAGCTTTTGAACCAAGCACTGCTAGCAGAACATTACAGTGTCACGCAGTGGGACATTCCTCAAGGTTACTTATGTCCGCCGATTCCCGGCCGAGCGGATTATATCCACCGTTTGGTAGAACTGCTGAATAATGAAGCGCCGAAGTTGAACCATAGTATGGTTAAAGCGCTTGATATTGGTGTGGGTGCGAACTGTATTTATCCGATTGTCGGTGCTAGCCAATATGACTGGGCCTATGTCGGAAGTGATGTTGACCCGGTTTCCGTGGACAACTCAAACCATATTGCACAGCACAACCCAGTGCTAAAAGGCAAAGTAGAGTGCCGTTTGCAAAGCGATAGCCGACATTTTTTCAAGGGTATTATTGAGCCAGATGAGTTCTATGATATCACTACCTGCAACCCGCCATTTCACGCTTCATTAGCGGAGGCTCAGCAAGGGACGCAACGTAAACTGAGTAATCTCAACGCCCATAAGACTAAGCGTGGGCAAGTTAAAGTAGAAAAAAACACGCCATTGAAAGAGAACAAACCGACGCTTAACTTTGGTGGGCAAAAAGCCGAACTATGGTGCCCAGGTGGTGAAGCTGCATTTGTTAAAAACATGGCATTTGAAAGTCGTGATTTTGCGCATCAAGTACTGTGGTTTAGTACCTTAATCTCCAAAAAAGACAACGTTCGTTGGTTACGTAAAAACCTGGAGAAAGCGGGCGCAAAAGAAGCGGTTATTGTTGAGATGAGCCAAGGACAAAAAGTGAGTCGCTTTGTGGCTTGGAGTTTTAAAACTAAGTCTGAACGGGCGAGATGGTTAGCGCTTAAGTCTCGTTAATTGCTTTTGCTATTTTGTTGATGCCCGCCTTTGTGCGGGCTTTGTTGTTTTAGGTGGCGTTGATAGTCAAAAGCGGTGAGGTGATTGCCAGCTTTTTGTTCTAGTTTTATCTGTAGTTGCATTAGCTGCGGGTGTTGCTCGTATTGTTGCTGCAAGCGCGTTAGGCGATTACGCGCTTGCTCAAGCTGATTGTGTTCTATCTCCAGTTGTACAAGATGAATCAAGGCACTGTAACGTTCAGGCTGGTAATCAAGCGCGCGCTGAAAGTAGTGAATCGCTTTTTGTGTATGTTGCGCTTTGATTGCACAATACGCCGCATTCTCGTAGCTACTCGCGATGTGCGGAAAAGCCTCATCTTTCACGGCGAGATTGAAGTAGATATCAGCTTGAGGATAGTCAGACTGCCGACATAAAAATGCCCCGTAGTCATTTAGCACATATCCATTTGAAGGATGCAGTTTTAGCGCTTGTTGATAGGTGTGCTTGGCTTTGTCCATCTCATCAACTTGCTGGTAGTAGTGCGCTTTTACTAACAGCGTACGATAATAATCCGCCGCATGTTTTTCTGCTTTAAGCAAGTTTTCTCGTGCTTTACGATACCTTTGTTGCTGGAGATAGCTGTGCGCGAGATCGAGCCGTGCATCTGCGCGACTATGGGCCAATGATATATCGTGCGCACGTTGAGAAGCAGGGTTAATACACCCTGTCAGTAATATTGAAAGTGTGGTGATGAATTTAGTGATATTCATTTAAGCATCCTTGCCTAACTCCCTTGAGTATATCGGCTTGGTACGGATGATGAGCATCAGTAGCGGATGGCTTTGATCGAGTAAGATCAAACAATGCCAAAAGACCCGTTTAGTGGGTCTTTCGGCATAAGATGGTGTGGATTAATCGTCTTTAGTGAAGTTTGCTTCGCTGAAATGGTCTAAATCAAATGGTGTTTGCTGATAAACGCAGTAGTTTAGCCAGTTGGAAAACAACAGATGCCCATGACTGCGCCAACTGGCACGAGGTGAGTTATCAGGATTATTATTTGGATAATAATTAATCGGAATCGCGGGCTCCATCCCTTCGCTTAAGTCGCGAACGTACTCATTGTGAAGTGTATGGGCGTCATACTCAGGGTGTCCGGTCACAAACACATTGCGTTTATCTTTAGTCGCCGCGAGGTAAACACCAGCGACGTCTGAAGTGGCGAGGATATCTAAATCTGTATGCTCGGCTAAATATTCAGATGAGAAATCGGCGTAACGCGAATGTGGCGCTAAAAACTCATCATCAAAGCCACGGAGCAAAGAGTGAAACGGGTTTAAAGTCTGGTGTTTGTAGACACCAGAAAGCTTCTCTTTTCGGGTTCGTTTAGGCAAGTTGTAAAGCAGTTTTAAGCCCGCTTGCGCTGCCCAACATACATAAAGCGTAGAGGTCACATGGTTCTTTGCCCAGTTCATGATACTTTGCAGGTGCTCCCAATAAATCACATCTTCAAACTGAACTAAGCCAAGTGGTGCTCCTGTGATAATCATGCCGTCAAAGTTGCGCTCTTTGACCATCTCAAATTGGCGATAAAAGGTATCTAGATGTTGAGTAGGGGTGTTTTTGCTTGGTCGGTTATCAATACGCAGCAGTTCAATATCGACTTGAAGGGGGCTGTTAGACAACAGGCGCAAAAACTGTGTTTCCGTCTCGATTTTTTTTGGCATCAGATTGAGGATCAACACTTTTAGCGGGCGGATATTTTGCGTCGAGGCTCGGGTTTCTGACATCACAAAGATGTTTTCTTCACGCAGTACATCGGTTGCAGGTAGTTGATCGGGGATCTTGATCGGCACGGCTTTCTCCCTAAAGCTGTATTTGGACGTCTATACATCCAAAGTTACATCAATAAAATTGCGATGTCGACAGCAATTTTAGCCCAATAACAAACTTGTTTCGTTTAAGAGTCACAATGGTGAGAACGCACTCGGGTTGATAGCTATATCAAATAGGCTTGGTTATAATCGCCACTCTCTTTTCTTTTCTGGCGGTTACATGGCCACTCTCACTCTTATTCGCGGTCTTCCGGGATCGGGCAAAAGCACGTTGGCAAGAACGTATCAGGCGCGACATTTTGAAGCGGATATGTACTTCGTTAATGCCAATGGTGAATACTGCTTCGATGCCAGTCAGTTGGAGCAAGCCCATCGGTGGTGTCGTCAGCAGACTGAATCGGCATTGCGACATGGGGAGAATGTGGTGGTGTCCAACACATTTGTTCGCCGTTGGGAGATCAAGCCTTACTATCAATTGGCAAAAAAGCTTGATGTACGCTTAGAGGTGATTGAATGCCATGGTAATTATGGTTCGGTTCATGGTGTCGAGCAGAGTGTGATCGAGAGAATGCGCGCTCGCTGGCAGGTTTGGCAGAGTTCAGAATAGGTTACAGCAAAGCGTGGTTAGCCACGCTTTGCTACTAACAAGGTTACTTGTGACGTTTTAACGCCCAGCCAGCAATCGCTAACCAGACAATGGCTTGTATCCACAGTTGCGTGAAATAGGGAGCAGTTTGTTGCCAATTGGCACCCATTTGATTCAACGCTAAGAAACCTTGAATCGCAGGTGTGCTTGGGAATAGGTTTGCGATCCAAACAATGACACTTGGGATAGATTCTGTGGGCCAAATAAATCCTGCACTGAACACCAGTGGCATCGAGCTGACCAATACGACCAGCGTGACTAACTCCCGGCGTGGCAAGATTGAACCAAGCCAGATCCCAATCGCACAAGACCCCAATAGGAAAGGTAGTAGCATTGCTAGCAAATGGGTGGCTTGCGCAAGCTGGTTGACCCCTTGCATGCTAAAACTTGCCCCGAAATAGTACATGCTGAGTAGGAAGTAAATCGCAACCAAGATCAGACAACGCACAGCGAGTAGCTGGCTTGTTGGGCAATGAGTCCAATAGCCTTTGCCATGTTTTTGCGTGCCGCCCATTAAGCCTGCCGCCATTGCCAGTGTTTGTTGCAAAATCAAAACAAAGACGGCGGGAACGACGTAATCAATGTAGCCCATTCGAGGGTTAAACGTCGGTTTCATGTTGAGTTGTGTGGCTGCGTATTGTTTACTCGCTTGCTCAATCGGGGTGCCTTCCATCACCAAACGGCTGACTGTGGTTTTTGCCGCGAGTGTGCCTCCAGCGCTGGCTAGTCCTTCAACGATGGTACCGTAAACGAGAAAGTATGACGCGTCGCCAGCGTATGAAAGTGTTGGGCTTTTGCCGAGCAGTAGATCTTTATAGAAATGTTCAGGAATCACCAAGATGCCGCTCACCTCTTGGGCGAGAAATGCCTGCTTCGCCGCCGCGATGGTCGTATCACGCTGGACAATTTGGACTTGAGGTGTGGCATCGACCATGCGTTCCAATTGGTAACTAGTTTGGCTGTGATCTAAGTTCACGACACTAATTTTTTGCTCACGCGGCGTTTGATGACTGTAGGGTAGTGGATAAAGGAATGAGTAAAACACTACGCCACCGAACACCGTTAACATCACGACTGGGTTGGTAAACAGTGCTTTTAGCTCGGCCTTAATCAGTTCGAACAGGTTCATTGTGGCTGCTCCTGTTTAGTTTGCTCACCAGCAAGGTGTTTTTTGACGAGCAGCAGAGTGAGTATTGCCGGCAGTATATATCCCACCATCGGGATGAGTTCTTGCACTGAGATTACCCAACTCGCCCCATAGCTGACTTGACTAACTTGAAGTTCGATATAGTGGCTAATTGGCAATAAACTGCGCCAAAATTGAGCAAGTGTTCCCATATCCGTCACGGGAAAGGTAATCCCCATAAACGCAAAACTTGGCGCCGTAAAAGCACCCGCGAAACTCATTGCACGCGCAGGATCTAAGGTTAAAAAGAAAAAGAAACTACCCATGATCATACAAGCGATGACGGTAACTAACTGACCAGCTACCAACACAAGTAGACTACCGTTCATTGGCCACTTAAAACCAAGATAAAACCAGCACAGAAATGCGAAACCTTGTAGAGCAAAGATGGGTATGTATGGTGACAGTGTCACTAAGAGACTCTTTGCTGGATGGGCTCCGAACCATTTGGTCAGCCCTTGTTGTCGATGATTGGCTGCTAAGATTAATATTGTGCTGACCACTACAATAATTTGCCACAACGCCGGCACCACAGCAGAAACAAGAAACTGGGCGTAATTGCTGTTCTTATTAAATAATGGCGTAATCTGAGTTCGAATTGGCACCGCTTTACCCATGGCACTGCTCAAGGTTTGATTGCCATGCGCTAGGTTAGCGATGGTGGCTATCTGAGCATTAAACGTACCTTGCGCCTGCACAAAGGCAGAGTTAATCAGCTTACCAATCAAGATGTACTGACTGTTGTAAAACACAGAGACTTGTGGATTGAGCCCTTTATAGACATCCTGATCAAAGTTGTGCGGAATCACAACGTAGGCGTAGATATCGCCACTGACGAGAGCTTGCTCAACTTGTTGGGTGCTCTGTAACTGCTCAGTTACAGCCATTGCTGATGTTGCGTCATAATAGCGAGAAAGCGTACGTGACATCGTGCTATGAGATAGATCGACGACGCCAATAGGAAGATCGCGCGCAATACCTTGGGAGAAAATCGCCCAGATACTCAATGCAAGCACAATCGGTAGCCAAGTAAGGCTAGAGAGTAACCATTTATCCCGCCTTACTATTTGCCATTGCTGTACGGCTTGTGGCTGCAACGTCATTACAGTTCTACCACCAAGCTCATGCCCATGCGCAGTTCTGGCTCCTCTGTCACTGGACGAGCTTCGATCTCAAAGGTGCGAAGATCAAAACCTTGTGAAGCATCCGTTGAGCGCCACGTGGCAAAATCCCCCATGACCGCAACGTGCGTCACTTTAAACTCAACTTGTTTGTCTAAAGCGGGTAGATAGGCTTTAAAGTGGCTACCTTTTTTGAAGTGTTTGAGCCAATCCTCGCGAACATTGATCACTGCCCATGAGTCTTGGGTGTCAACGACAGTCACGACAGGGAAGCCTTGAGGTGCGAGTTCACCACTTTGCAGCAGAACTTGCGAGACTTCACCGTTAAACCAGCTTTTGATTTGTGTATCGGCCGCAAATGCTTCGACTTCTGCAACGGCTCCTGCTGCCATACGCGCTTTTTCAGCGGCAGCCAATTTGGTTTCAGAGCGCGCACCTTCTTTTGCCATTTGATACATTTGGAAGGCAGCACTTTCAGTATATTTTGCCGCTTGCCATTGGGTTCTAGCTTCATCACGTTTTTGCTCTGCAACTACACCATCTTGATAGAGATTGTTGACGCGAAGAAAGGTTTTTTCCATTAATTCTGCTGCAGCTTTTGCTTTCTGCCACTGGTCTTTTGCCGCTTGAATTTGCTGTTCACGAGCGCCTTTCTCTGCTTCTTTTGCCAAGGCATCTGCCGCTTTCTCTCCGGCTTTGGCTTGCTCTAGCTTGGCTTCGATTTCTGGGCTATGAATGGTAAAGATCAGTTGATCTTGTGTGACTTCATCACCTTTACGCACAAATACTTGGTCAATTCGTCCCGCCACTTTAGAAGAGATGCTGTATTGCTGCGATTCGATTTGTCCCTGAAGATGCATCGGCTTTGGCTGATAAGCTTGGTAGAAGCTTACGCCCACCCATGCAGAGATAGCAATTGCCGCAGCGGAGAGTAGCAGAGTCTTTTTGTTTTTCATCGTGGTTCCTTATTACAGGCTTTGCGTCGCAATCGCGTTGTGTTTGTATTGATTGAAGCTGTCCATTTGATTCGACAGCGCCAACAATTTTGATAGTGAAAGTAGGTAGTTAAAGCTCGCAGCAGCGCGTTGGGTTTGAACGCTTGCCAGATAGAGCTGAGCATCTACCACGTCAGTGGAGGTGGAAATACCTTGTGAGAATGCCTTTTGACGTAAACGTAAGTTTTCTTTTGCTAAGTCAATGCTTGAGCTAAGACCAGTGACTTCCTCTTGCGCTTGCTGCGCTTCTAGATAGGTCTTTTTGACCAAAACGGATAAGTCTTGCTTGGCTTGCGCTTTAAGGTAGCGCACTTGGCTTACCGCGCTATGGGCAGCTTGAACTTGATCACTTCGACCACTGTTATCAAACAGGGGAACATTCACGCCGACGCCAACTAGCCAATCTGGCTTCATCTGACTGGCAAGTGAATCATCCTCATGCAGGCTATAGTCACCATAGAGATAGACTTCAGGGTAATACTTACCCTGTTCCGCTTTAATTAAGCTGGTGGCTTGCTTCTCTTTGGCATCGAGCAAGTCTAAACCAGGGTAGGTGGTTAAGGTTTGATCGACAAAGGCAGACAATGGAGGCAAGTTTTGGTTAATAAACAGTTGACCGCTTGGCTCAACGGTTGTGGTTTGGTTGAGAATTTCACTTAGCGCGGCTTGAGCGATTTCAAGGCTCTTTTGTGCTTTTTTACGCTCAACTTTTGCCTTGTCTAAAGCAGCTTCAGCTTGTAGGCGTTCAACCCGCGCGATCTGACCTTGCTGCTGCAATTTTAGGGCGTTGTCGCGATGCTTGGTTAACCCTTGTTCAACCAGCTCCCGCGTTTTCACCACTTCTTGCGCCAGTACCACGCTAAAGTAGTATTTGCTTAAATCTTCGTAGCGAGCTTGGGTTTCCATTGCCAGTTGGCTTTTGGCTTCATCGGTTTTGCCTTCCGCCGCACTCTGTGCTGCGCTAATGCGACCTCCAGTAAAAATGGGCCAAATTGCGCGAATCGATGAGGTGAAAATATCACGTTCACTGACGGTTGAGGTGACTGAGCCCAGTCCTGCCAACAGTTGATTAAATGGTGGTGGCAACGTAGGTACATGAGCTCCGGTACTGTCAAATAATTGCTTACCAGACACGGTGATATCTTGATCGAGACGGGTGTAATTGGCGCCAACGGTCACTTTTGGCAAGTTGAGGTCATCAGTTGCGCTTTGTAGGTGTTGGTATCTTTCTACGTTCGCTCGCTGCGCGGCAATGGAGTTGTTGTCTTGCTGTAACAGCTGCCAAGCCTCATCAAAGCTGATTGCTGCGCTATGGGCAACGGGAGATAGAACAAGGCAGCTAAAGAGCAGTGAGAGTGGGCGTAGTTTCATGACAGTCCGCTTCGAAAAAGTGATGTGTAGAGTATATACTCTAAGATTGCATGGGGCAAAAAATGCTTATGAATTCACAACATAGAACTTTAACAGTACGCATGCTTGAACTTTTGTGTTTCGAATTCGATACTGTTTTAGTACTAGAGGGTTATTTTTGTCTAAAAATTAACCTGCTCTAATAACTCGAGAGGCTGTGGGGAACAGCGCTAGGCTTCGAGAGAAGTCATCTTGCCAATATAAAAGAGAGCCAAATACGCAAGTATGACCATTTTCGCTTTGTATGCCATAGGAGGGCGTAAGCGCGATGATTCAATCATTTACGTCGGCTAGAAAGTTTTCGATCCGTTTTACGGTCGGAAGCATGTTTATTTTCGCTACCGTTATTACTGCGGCGATAGCGATTAGTCTGCAATATTACTTTAGTAAACAGATGTCCCAAGAACATGTGTTAACTAAACTGACGATGGCGAGTTCAGACATCAGTGAATATATTCAGCAGATTGAGATTAACGCGACTAGCAGCGCACAAATACTACGCAGTGTTTCTTCAGTTGCTAACAAGCAATTAAGTGAACAAGAAATTCGCGATATCTTCGTGCAAGTCTTGAATGACAATCCACTTTTTTACAGCTTGTACTACGGCAATGAAGCGGATGATTTTTATCAAATTATTAATCTTGAATCCTCTCCGATTGTACGCGAACGAATCAAGGCACAATCTCAGGATAGGTGGGTGGTGATCAAGATAAATGGCGATGTCACCAATCGGCTACGAACAACCGAGTACTTGACCGAAGATATGGTTCGAACTCGAATAGAGTCTGAGCGCAGCAACTATTTCCCTTCTCGTCGACCATGGTTTATCTCAGCTACACAAGATTCTGTTTTTAAAACCGATCCTTACCTCTTTAAACACCTTAAAATTACCGGACAGACCTACTCAACGCGCAGCGAAAGCTCAGTCATTGGCGTTGATATTGTTCTCTCTTCGGTCAGCTCCAAGATTACTGCGGATGCATTAGGTATCGATGAAGGGCATAACGTCGAGGCGTTTTTGTTTAATCACAATGGTGAAGTGATAGCTTCGAATCGTACCCAGCGATCGCAAATTGAGATTCCTGCATCTCAGCCGTTAGTTCTGACTCCTGAGCAACGTGACCTTGTTGAAACAACCCCAACCTTGATTGTCTCTAATCAGAACAACTGGGGGCCTTACGACTTTGCCCAAGCGGGTGAACCGCAAGGTTATGCGATAGATAAGTTGAAAATCATCTCTGATATGACAGGGGTTAAGCTCGAGTTCGTCAATGGTTTTGACTCGCAAACACTATTAGAGAAGTTTGAGCAAGGAAAAATAGACTTATTACATTCGGTAACTCTTGAGCTTGCGAACCTAACCGATGCCAGTCATTTAAGTTTATATTCTGCCCCCGTTGGTATCGCCTCGCTATCAGGGCGAAGCTTACTCGCAAATCTTTATCAACTTGAGCAAGCCAAGGTAGCTGTCATTGCGGGGAGAGGGATGGGAGAGTTAGTTCAGCAAGCTGTACCTAATGCCACTTTATTGCCTGTTGCGAGTTTTGATGACGCTAAACAGCAGTTGCTCGCCGGTAAGATAGATTACGTGATTGATAGTTACTTGGCTTTAAACGAGATGAGAGGGATCGCCAACTCTGAAGCGATTGAAGTGAGTCCTCTCAATGGTTTAGAAAGTGTGCCATTTGAGTTGTTGTTGAAACCCAAGTATCAAGCTTTGTTGCCGTTATTTGACAATGCTTTGCAGAATATCAGCGCAGCACAGCACAGTGCGCTGACACTTAAATGGCTGGATGAAAACGTTTCAAAAGGCGGCTTTGTGCCTTATCCAGAGCTTTTCGAGCTCGCACTGGATGATAGTAACCATAAACAGATGATTCAAAGTAGCGACAAGCAGAACTATATCTACGTTTCTTCGGTTTCAGGAATCGGTGGGGAAGAGTACTTTGCTGTGATTGTGCCGAAACAACACATTACCGATCAGGTGGTGGCTCGTTTAATGACGTCTATCGCGATCACGGCGTTGGCGATGATCATCATTTTGCCAATTGCGTGGATTTTTGGCTCGCCGATCGTGAGGCCGATTACTCAGTTACGTCAAGAAACTCAAACGATAAAACAGCGTCAGTTCTCCAAGGTTCGTTTGGTTGATAGTCACATCAAAGAAGTCCATGAATTGTCTGAATCGATGTTGGAGATGGTTGATGAGATCGAGCGTTATCATAAAGAGCGTGAGGCGTTTATCGATGCCTTCATCTACGTAATTGCACAAGCGATCGATGACAAGTCTCCTTATACTGCAGGTCACTGTAATCGCGTTCCTGAGCTGGGGATTATGTTGGCGGAAATTGCAGAGCAGACCGACAGCGGTAAGTTTAAAGATTTCAAGTTCAACAATGAAGATGAACGCCGAGAGTTTAAGATCGCAGCGTGGTTGCATGATTGTGGCAAGATCACCACTCCAGAGCATATTGTCGATAAAGGCACTAAGCTTGAGGCGAATTACAATCGAATCCACGAGATCAGAACTCGATTTGAAGTGTTGTGGCGTGATGCGGAAATCGAGTATTTAAAAGCGGTGGTGAACGACCAAGGTGCCAAAGTAGAGGCGTTTGAGCGGATGCATCAAAGGCATGCACAGTTACAGCAAGACTTTGAGTTTATCGCCACTGCAAACGTCGGCGGCGAGTTTATGAGTGATGATAAAATTGCGCGAGTCAAACAGATTGCGGAGCAAACTTGGCTGAGACATTTCGACAATCGCCTTGGTTTATCGCCATTTGAAGAGCTCAGTAAGATGCCAGCAAAAGAAACGCTGCCTACGCAAGAGAAGTTATTGGCCGACAAACCTGAACACATTATTCATCGAGTTCGTCCTCTTGAGTTTGACCCTGCGCTTAACTTTGATATCGAAATTCCTGAGTATCAATATAATCAGGGGGAGATATACAACCTAACGATCTCTCGTGGCACTCTCACCGCAGAGGATCGGTTTAAAATTAACGAACATATGACCAGTGGGATAAAAATGCTAGAGGCGTTGCCGTTCCCACCAGAACTTGCGCGAGTCCCTCGTTATGCATCAACCCATCATGAGACGTTAGATGGCAAGGGTTACCCAAGAAAGCTCAGCGGGAAAGATTTGTCGATACCAGAGCGGATTCTCGCCATCGCCGATATTTTCGAAGCATTAACGGCAGCAGACCGTCCATATAAAAAGGCGAAGCCTTTAAGCGTAGCGGTCGATATTATGCACAGCATGGCGAAAAACAATCACATTGATTATGACTTGTTTATCTTGTTCTTAACCAGTGGGGGTTTTGAGCGTTACGCGAAGCAGTATTTACCAGAAAAACAGATTGATAAAATCGATTTAAGTAAGTACGTCCAGGATACCGAAGTGGCATAAAAGAAAGGAGCTCAAAAGAGCTCCTTTCTTTTATGCCAGTAGTAAGAGTATTACTTGGTTGCGGTGACGCGTTTTGGCATTAGTTTTTGCACAGCATTGAGTAGCAAAGGGCTAAGCAAAATTAATGCAGCCAAGGAGGTAAATGCAAGAGTAATCGGTCGCTCCCAAAGGAAACTCAGTTCCCCATCACTGATCATCAAGGCGCGTCGTAAGTTCTCTTCCATCAATCCTCCAAGAATAAACCCAAGCAACAGAGGGGCGAGCGGGAAATTCGCGATTCTCAGCGCGATGGCAGCAATGGCGATGATGATCATGATAAATACGTCGACAGTATTAAAGGATACGAGGTAAACGCCGGTGATCGAAAAGAACAATATCATTGGCAATAACACCGTTCTCGGCACCGCCAGTAAGCGGGAGATGTATGGGATCAAAGGTAAGTTGAGTATCACCAGTACAATGTTGCCAAGGTACATAGAGATGATCACTGACCAGAACACATCTGGGTGTTCGACAAATAAGCGCGGACCGGGTTGTATGCCATAGGCGATAAGCGCGCCTAGCATAATGGCCGTGGTGCCTGAGCCGGGGATGCCAAGAGTCAGCAGAGGCACAAATGAGCCACTGGAGGCGGCGTTGTTGGCAGATTCTGGTGCGACAAGACCTCGTATACTGCCTTTACCAAACTGTTCTTTCTGCTCTTTGGGGGCGAGGTTGCGTTCCATGCCGTAGCTTAAAAATGCCGCTATAGTAGCTCCTGCTCCGGGTAGTACACCGGTGAAAAAGCCTAAAATTGATGATCGAATCGAGACGGGTGCGACTTCTTTTATTTCCGCTTTGGTTACTTTCATGCTGCCAATATTGGACAGTTTGTCTTGCTCTTCGCCACGGGTATCTTTGCTCGGCTTCAGAATGCCCATTAGAGTTTCTCCCAAAGCAAAGGTCGCCATCGCCAGTAGCAAGAAACTAAATCCATCCATTAAGTCAGTCAGCCCAAAAGTAAAACGTTCGACACCGACGCCTTTGTCAATGCCGACAGTTGAGAGCATTAAACCTAAGATGGTCATCATCCACGCTTTTAATACTTGTCCTTTACCGGCAAAAGCCGCTACCGCCGATAGACCCAATACCATAAGCGCAAAGTAGTCAGACGATTGAAAACTGAGTGAGACTTTTGCCAGCATTGGGGCGGCGACCAATAGCATGATGGCTGATAGCGTTCCGCCAGTAAATGAAGAGTAGGCCGCCAAAGCTAACGCTTTACCTGCTTGGCCATTTTTCGCCATTGGATAACCATCAAAAGCGGTTACGACGGTTGAGGAACAGCCCGGTGCGTTAATCAGAATTGAAGAGGTTGAGCCGCCAAATACTGCGCCGTAGTAAACCCCTGCCATTAGAATTAAACCAGAGGAAGGCTCAAGTCCATAGGTAATAGGGATCATTAAGGCAATCGCTGAGATTGGGCCTAGGCCGGGTAACATGCCAATAAAGGTCCCGACAAAGCAACCGACGACAACCATCATAATGTTCATCGGCATGATTGCCGTTGATAATCCTTGTAAGATTCCATCCAACATAATTGTGATCCTATCGTTTATGACCAGATTAAGAACAGCAAACCGGGCTCTAAGTAAATATCCAGCCCTTTGGTAAGCAACAAATAGAACGCAACGACAAATGGAATTGAAGCGCCAAACAATACCGATTTTCGCCGCTCACCAAGTAGGTAAAAGCCGACCAAAAGAAACCCGCTGGTGGCAATCACAAACCCAAGATAAGTAAGTCCAACACCGTAGATGGCCATTAACACGAGAAAGCCAATCAGCAGCTTCCAGTTGTATGTAGCCATATTCAGTTGCTCCTCGTCTTTGTTTGCAGAGATCAGCAACATCAGTGACAAAGCAATACCGAGATAAGTCAAAATCGTTGGTAGGGTACGTGCTGTAAATGGTTCGTACTCGTCTCCGGGAAACAGAGGAATCTGAGAGGTTTGATAGCCATAACATAAGCAAACAAGAAGAAATATCAGTGCGGCGATACGGTCACGGCACATCAGGTTATGTTGAGAGAAGAAGGACGTAGGGGGGCGAGACGGTAAATCCGACATATCAAACTCCATATACTCCAGGAAATACAATAGGTCACCAACGCATACAGACTTGATTGCGCTCTGCTCAGGCTAGATGAGTAAATAGGTGAGATTAGCAATCAAATTTGACGTTTAGTTGTGATGATGGGCTGCAGTTAACAGCCCATAGTGAGTGATGCCGACAGGGTTATTTTAGAAAACCGAGTTCGCGCATCAGGTTGCCCATCTGTGTTTCTTGATCTTCAAGGAAGGCAAAGAACTCTTTGTCTGCTTTGTAGTTATCTATCCAACCATTACGGTCGCGAACGACTTGCCATTGCTCGGTGTTGTACATTTTGCTCAGTGCAAGGTTCCATTGATCAATCTTCTCTTGGCTTGCTCCCGGAGCGGCAAAGAATCCGCGCCAGTTTGCAAAAACAGTTTGGTTGCCATATTCGGTTAGAGTTGGAATATCAGGGGCGGCTTCGAGACGTTTAGGTGCGGTGACCGCCAGCACTTTCACTTGACCTGATTTCGACATTTCAAGGACTTCACCTAAACCTGTCGATAGAAGAGGGGTTTCGCCAGACAGCAGTGCAGCCATTGCCTTACCACCTGCATCGTAGGCAATGTAGCGGACCTTACGTGCATCATAGCCTTCGCCTTTGAATGCGGCTGCAACCACTAAGTGATCCATGCTACCACGCGCCGAGCCACCAGCCACTTTGACACTTTTAGGGTCGTCACCAAATGCTTTAACTACGTCCTCCCAAGTGTCGAAAGGCGAGTCAGGCGTTGTCACGATAGCGCCATAATCGGCGATGGTTGCCGCGACTGGGGTCAGATCACGGAAGGATTGTGGAAACACTCCGGTAAGCGAACGTACCACAATAGGCGTGGAGTTCACCATCAAGGTATCTTCTTGACGTTCTGCAGTTTCAATCAAATGTGCAATGGCTTTACCACCACCGCCACCAGAAAGGTTTTGAAATGAGACATTTTCAACCAAGTCCTCTTTAACCAGCACATCACCGGTGCCACGAGCGGTCATATCCCAACCACCGCCTGCACCACCAGGGATGAGAAAATGGATTTTCTCAATGTCTGCTGCGAAAGCACTCAATGAAAATGATGCCGCAATAATAGAGGCTGCTAAAGTGGTTTTCATTCCCTTAAACATGTTTAACGTTCCTTCTGTTGAAGCGCATAGCGCAAGAGATAAGGTTTGCAACATATTGAATATCATGTCTCAAACTATATTAGAGGCAATAATCCATATGTCTAGATTGGGGGTAATGCAAAAACTGTGTTTCTAATGTTGTTATTAAATTAATGCAAGGTTATATCGTGGTTATATTGACGTCTTTAAAGCAGAGATAATGGCAATATTGGACATAGTGGACGTTTTGTTCATTTTGTTCATGGGTGTCGCAGAGGTTGTGTTGGATTTAAGAATTGCGGCTAGATTCATTGAAATCTCCGAGTTTCGATCTTTGTTGCATGGGACAATGAGAAATTGACCTACAAGTTCGATAATCGCTTTAATTTGATATTCTCACTTTGCAAGCTATACCCGGCGCCAATCAAGATGTAGGATCTCTGGTGAAGCAACGTCAGTTGCCCATTGATTAAGTGAGAGATTGTGTGATTGAATTTCGTCCTGCAAAAGAGACCGACTTAGAGCAACTCAATGAGTTGATGTTCCAGCTCCACCATGAGCACCATTTGCAAGCGCCTGATAGCTTTAAAACCGCAGAAGAAATTGAGCAAGAAAAGAGTATTGCACGATATTTAGATGATCCAGAATGCCTGGTTTTTGTCGCCACGGTTCAAGATAAGATCATTGCTTTCGTGACTGGACATTTTTGCGAGTTAATATCCACCGTTAGTAAACCAGTTCAGATGGGTAGCATTGATGAACTCTATGTTATTCCAGAATTTAGACAGCAAAAAGTCGCCCAGCGGCTTTATCAAGTGTTGGAAACGCGATTGGCTGAGTATGGGGTAAAGCAGGTGTTTGTCGAAGTATGGCATTTCAATCGTGGGGCGTGCGACTTTTATTCTGACTCGGGCTTTGAGCATCACATTCATTGGTTAAGAAAGAAATTAGAACAATAAGGGAATGAAAACACTTTTGCGTAGTTATATTGTTAAAGCTCTCGGCTTTCTGCTGATATTTATCTCGTTGTCTAGTATGGCTAATACTGCACCGAAAGGAGCCGTATGTCTGATTCGCTCAGACAACAATTTGGTGATGGTTAAAGAAATCCTAACCGGAAAATGGTCATTACCAGCAGGGACTATTGAAGCAAATGAACCGCCACAACTTGCTGCACAACGTGAAGTGTGGGAAGAGACTGGATTGGTCGTGACGGTTGGAAAAGAGTTGGGGCGCTCAGACAGAGCGGTATTTTATGATTGTGTTTCAGACTCTGATTTAATTGCTTTCAGCCAGCAAGATTCCGCAGGCGGCTATGCATTACCGATTTGGTTTGCTCCTCATTACGGGATAGAAGTTGCGCAAGCGCGTTTGGTTGACCCTAATGTCATTGAAGCTGAAGCATATCGTTATCCGTTACAGTGGCAACGGGTGAAAGAACTGTATCAACACGCAACCTCTCAACCGACCAACTTTGTTGAGTCTTTAGCGGAGTCCGCGCCAAGTTTAAATCAGTTAGAATTACCTTGGATCGCGCAATTTCAAGCATGGCTGTTATACAGTGATGAGTGGTATGCAGATACCGCGCATTCATTGATCATGTTTGGCCTGCTATTTTCATCACCATGGTGGTTATTACTGTTACCTGTTTGCTATGCCTATTTCGGTCGAGATTTCACCCTAAAATTAGTTTTCACCATTATTTTTGGTGCGATGGTGGTCCAATTGGGTAAAGATGGTTTTCAATTGCCTAGACCCTTTGCCTACCAACCGAGTTTAAATTTAGCGGCACAAACCGGATTCGGATTGCCAAGCCTTTCGCTGACACTTTGGACGATCGCTTTTGCCATGATTGGCAACCAGTTTGGTGAGCGAGTGGGGGTGAGATTTAATCTTTTAAGCGTGGTTGTCTCTCTGTGGCTTGTTATCGCACTGTTTTATAGTGGCAGCACCTTTTTGGTGGACAGTTTAGCAGGGATGTTGTTTGGCTGGTTGTGTGCTTGGCATATGTCTCGCTTAGAAACCAAACTCGGCTCGAACAGTGTGGAGTGGTTTTCAAGTAAGGGAGTATGGTTGGTATTATCAATACTCTCAGCGACACTGACCGCATTGTGGCAGTCGCCGATGATGTTGGGCTTGAGTTTGACATCGATAGCATTGTTGCTCAGTGTGGTGCTTTTCAAACTACCGACTCAGGTGAGTATGCGCCGTGCAATCGCATTAAGTATCATCTTGGTTGTGGTCAGTATTGGTTTTATCCTACTGCATGGACATGTGGATACGAGTAACCTCAAGTCGCTGATTGTAAAAGTGGCGCAATTGCCAAGCTTAGTGCTGATCAGTTGCGGTTACTTGATGTGCTGTAACAAAAAGACCTAGCATTGCTAGGTCTTTGTTTTATCGCTTGATTGTCAAGGTTAGCACTTGAACTGAGAAACCAGTCGGTCAAGTTCATCACACTGTTGATTTAGTCCGGTGATTCGACTTTCTGCGTGTTGCACATTATCAACCACTTGAGCGCTGTTACTCGCAATGCGCACAATGTTTTGCGACACTTCTTCACTCACCGCAGTTTGTTGCTGCGCAGCAGAGGCGATGTGGGTGTTCATATCATTCATGCTAGCAATTGCATCAAAAATGACTTGCAGTGACTGGGTTGCTTGCGCAGCAGAATCAATCGTACTTTCACTGCTATTGCGGCTAGAGTTCATCACTTCAACGGCTTGCTCCGCACCTTGTTGAAGCTTCTCAATCATTGCTTGAATTTCACCAGTGCTCTGTTGAGTGCGACTCGCAAGAGAGCGTACTTCGTCGGCTACAACGGCAAATCCGCGACCTTGTTCGCCAGCACGAGCGGCTTCTATCGCGGCGTTGAGGGCGAGTAGGTTAGTTTGCTCAGCAATACCTTTGATAACATCCAGTACCGAAGCAATATCACCGACGTCTGACGATAAGTGATTTACAACACCACTGGCTTGATCGATTTCAGTCGCCAGCAATCGAATTGACTCGACGGTTTGATCAAGTACTTTATTCGTGGTGTGAACTTCTACGTCTGCCTGCTGGCTGACGTTTGCGGCATCACGCGCATTGTCACTGACCACCTGACTAGTGGCTTGCATTTCATTTACCGCGGTTGAAACCAGCTCACTTTCTTGGCGCTGAAGTTGAGTTTGCTCACCAATGCCTTGTGAAATTTCTACTAGGCTTGATAGCTCATTTTTAACGGCAGTATTCGTGACAACCACTTGTTGAATCGTAGAGCGGATTTTAGCAACGAACAGGTTGAAGCTCGCGGCAAGCTTGCCAATTTCATCGTTTGAGTTGGAAGAGATGGTTTTGTTTAAATCACCGTCACCCGACGCGATTTCTTCCATGGCTTGTTGAATGCCGACCAGTGGCTTAACGATAGCGTTGATCAGTAACCAACACGTCGCCATAGCCAGGATGATCACGATTGATGTACCGATTTCCAGTGCCGCTGATGCTTTAGAGGCTGCCGCAGCGATTTCCTCTTGCAAT
The DNA here is from genome assembly GCF_009938205.1 of Vibrio panuliri. Classification (NCBI taxonomy): domain Bacteria; kingdom Pseudomonadati; phylum Pseudomonadota; class Gammaproteobacteria; order Vibrionales; family Vibrionaceae; genus Vibrio; species Vibrio panuliri. The sequence goes on from NZ_AP019654.1 coordinate 1,558,400, forward strand.
GTATTTCGCTCGGCCTCAATTTGATCTTTTACAACGTTGAGTTGTTCACGAACGGCAACAAATTGATTGTCGTAAAGCGTTTTGTTGACTTGATAGATTGGGCCCCATTGCTCTTGTGGGTTGGACAACAATGATTCGTAACTTGCTAACCATTTGTTGGCAATCTCTTCAAGTAACTGAATGTCTTTGTTGAGGGTGGCAGGCATAACCCCTTCATCTACGACCACTTGCGCTTTTTTCATACGTGGGATGGCTTTATAAGCATTATCCTCATATTCGAACTTGTTGAAATCAATCGCTTCTTGATTGTTTTCAGCAAGCGCAATGCCCTGAATCGCAGACGTCGCTTGATAGAGGTCGCGATACGCATCTTCAATATTGAATAGCGTTGGTACCACGACTTGGTTGAGTTTGTAAGTCAGCTCTCCCTGCTGTTTAGATGTGACAACATTGACAATCGAACTAACCGCAAATAGGGCGATAAGTGCGATGATCGGGAAGGTGATCTTCTGTTTGACTGTTAGGTTTCGCAGCATCTTGTGTTCCTAGTAGATGTTGATATGCACTTGTATGTTAACGGCTTTTTAACGACAGGTGTTGTAGGAAAAAGGAGTTTACCCGCAAATAATATTTGTTGTTGCGACAAAAACTGGATATGAGTAGTTATTATTGTGTAGTGTCTCGCAAAGATATGTATGTGTTAATGCGTATATCATACTATTGTATATTAATTTTTTTATGTTGGCGGCTACTAAAGGTGAAATTTGACCTCTTGCCAAGGCTCTTATATGGTTTGCAGCGAAATAATCAATTAGCCAAAATGGAATGCCATGTTGTACAAGTTAAATGAGATGTTTGAGACCATTCAAGGTGAGGGCGTCTTTACCGGAGTTCCATCGGTTTTTATCCGTTTACAATATTGTCCAGTAGGCTGTGCGTGGTGCGATACTAAGCATACATGGTCTGCTGAACCGCAAGATGAACGAGCGATTGAGCAAGTTCTTGAAAAAACACAAGAGTCCGCGACGTGGTGCGCGATCTCAGCCGAGGAGTTGGTTGCGATATACCAGCAAAACTACACCGCAAAGCATATCGTCATTACAGGTGGTGAGCCTTGCGAGTACGACCTTATCCCACTTACCCACGCATTTGAATCAATTGGCTGTCAGTGTCAGATAGAAACGAGTGGTACAGCGGATATCCACGCGAGTGACAATACGTGGGTGACGGTGTCACCTAAAGTTGCAATGAAAGCTCAGTTGCCGATCAAAAGTAGCGCATTGGCCCGAGCGAATGAAATCAAGCACCCTGTTGGAGCAAGTAAAGACATCGATCAATTAGATCAGCTTTTGGCGCGAGGGGTCGTTTCACAGCAAGTGGTTATTGCGCTACAACCAATCAGTCAAAAACCAAGGGCAACCCAGTTGTGTATTGATACATGCATCGAGCGCAATTGGCGACTTTCGATACAGACACACAAATATCTCGATATCGCTTAGTAAGGAATAGAAATGAACAAAGCAGTCGTCGTTTTTAGTGGTGGGCAGGACTCAACCACTTGTCTTGTTAAGGCGCTCAGCGAGTATGATGAAGTACACGCGATCACTTTCGACTACGGTCAGCGACATAAGTTGGAAATTGAAGTCGCACAACAACTTGCACAAGAGTTGGGCGTAAAAGCTCATAAAGTGATGGATGTTAGCCTGCTCAATGAACTCGCAATCAGCTCACTTACTCGTGATGACATTGCGGTATCACATGAATTGCAAGAGAACGGATTACCTAACTCGTTTGTACCTGGACGCAACATTCTGTTTTTGACCTTAGCGGGTATCTACGCGTATCAAGTGGGTGCAGAAACCATCATTACCGGTGTGTGTGAGACAGATTTCTCCGGCTACCCAGATTGCAGAGATGAGTTTGTCAAAGCGATGAATCAATCTTTGGTGGTTGGGATGGATAAACCATTGTTTATTCAAACCCCTTTAATGTGGTTGAACAAAGCAGAAACTTGGGCGCTTGCCGATCAGTACGATGCGCTTGATTTGGTCAGAGAGAAAACTTTAACGTGTTACAACGGTATTATTGGCGATGGTTGTGGAGATTGCCCATCCTGCGATTTACGCAAGACGGGCTTAACGGACTACTTAAACAATCAGCAATCTGTAATGGCTGAGTTAATTCGTAAGCAAGCTAGCCCAGATAGATAGGGTCGTTATAGGCATCGATAACGCGATTCTTGCCACTTTTCTTTGCTTGATAAAGCGCTTGGTCCAAGATTGAGTACAACTCATCGAAGTCATTGAGCGCTTTTGTCGTCGCTAAGTAGGCGAGTGTGGCCGTAACTTGAACGGCTTGATAGCCATCGGTTTCGAGTCGCATGGAACTTATCGCGGTATGCAGTTGCTCAATGCGCTGCTGAATGTCCAACTCATCCACTTCTTTTAACAACAGCATAAATTCCTCACCACCAAATCGTCCGGTGAAATCGACCGAAGAAGTCTGTTCGCGAATTACCTGTCCAACTCTTTTTAACATTAAGTCACCGATAGGATGACCAAAGGTATCATTGATTGATTTAAAGTTATCAAGGTCGAGCAGTACCAATATGTGGCGATGATCTGCGCTACTGCATGCACGCTGCTTTTTGATGTTTCGGATGCAAACAGTTCGGCTAAGACAACCACTTAATCCGTCAAGTTTTAGCTCGGCGCAACGTTTCTTGTGGTAAACAAACTGGGCGGTAACCGCCAACAGCAACAGTAGGGCAACGAAGCTGTATATTGCTGCTTTCTGTTCAGATGCGTTCTGCATTTTACGCAGTGACAGGTTCTCGTTGCTAAGTGTCTCATTGCGGATCTGATGGAAGTAGTCTCTTCTGGCTAGATCCAGTGCGACAAATGCATTCTTACTTTCTTTGTCTCGCTTCTTCAGTTCTAAGCGCGCGTAATCACGATAATACTTTAATGCAAGATCGTAGTTTTCTTGTCGTTCTGATATTTTTGCCAATTGCTCAAGCGCTTGTGACGTCAGCCTATCGCTGCCAATCGTTGTTGAAAGGTCAAGAGCTTGTTGAGCAAACTCGAGCGCAGTCAGGTATTTTTTCTGCGTCTCATGGGCACCGGCCAAGGCGAGGTAAATCTCTCCTCGAAGCTGGTGGTTTTGTTGTTTAGTCGCACTATCGAGCGCATCAAATAGAAATTGAGTCGCTTGTGGGTAATCTTTTAAGCCAATGTATGCTTGCCCGATCCCTAGTTGTCCAAACGCTAGCCCATAGAGGTGATTGTACTGCTGGGCAATTTTAATTGACTGCGCAAAATGAGTAATCGCCAGTTCATAGAGTTGCTGCTTAAGCATCACTTTCCCCATGCTGTGATGACTTTGAGCGAGTTTTAAAGATGCAGGGTCATCTGCGCGCATGGTTAACGCAGTGTTGATGTATTCTTTGGCTTGCTGATAGTGCCCTAGAGTCGCGAGCAGTAGGCCAGCATCATTATAAATACCAGATGAATCAACGTAGCTTGGGATCAGTTTAAGTAATTGCTGATAGGTATCGAGTGCCGCTTGGTACTCTCCTAAAAACTCTTGGTTGTTGGCAATCACACGTAATGCGATATATTTCGGCAATATTGGTTCGGCAATGTCCTCAATATGCGTCTGCAGCGATGAACAATACACTTCTGCTTGGTGATAGAGGGATTGTCGGTTAAGAACCCGACATAGGTGATACTCGAGCAGTATCTTTCCATCCAGTGAGTCTTGCTTGTCGACTTGATCTAACAAGGTGAGGTAACTGTTGCGCGCAGAAACAAAGTCTAGCTGCTCCTCACTATTAAGTGCATCAATAAAAAGCTGCTCTTGCGAGGCAAACTCGCCATCGTGTCTGTTTTGGTTACCGTAGTAGGGTTGTCCATGGAGCAACATAAAACCGTGGAGCTTACTACTGACGTAGAGCTTCTCGACACCAGGAGGAAGGGCATTATATCGATCTTGCAGTAAGGCTAGGGCTCGTTGTTTGTTACTTAGTGAGGCATCAGCATAAGCTTTTTCCCATTGAGCTCGGTCAGATAAGGCGTTGGTGTAAAAAGAGGCAAGCAACGCGGATACGGCGAAGAGTCTAGCCAAAAAGTGTGTCATCTTAATCAGTTGCGGTAGGGCGTTTTAATTGTATTCAGCCGCTAATGATAAGCGAGGAAGTTAGAGCGAACAATGTGATAATGTGCGATTAGTTGCAAATGTGAATCGTATCTCGTATTGACACGTGTCTGGTATGGCGCAAATAGCAAAAAGCGCCATTGCGGCGCTTTTTTAGTCAGGAATCCTGAGTTTTATAGGTAAAGTTTTGCTAACTCAGACGGCTCAACTTCTTTACCTTCTAGCGTCGCGTTCCAGTTTGTACCGACTAGTACGCCATCTTCATCTAGGGTCAATAACCAATCTTCGACGAAAATATCAAGTGGGATTTCTAAAACTTCAAAATCAGCCCACTCTTCGACATTATGCGTTTGTGCATCTTCTTTTGAAGACCAAAATGGCATCACCTCAGTTTCTTCAAACTCTGTCGAGTCGCAAGAAAGCCAACCTTCTTCATTGCGAAGACCCCAAACAAGTTGGCTTGCTTTTGTTTCTTCAATAAAAAGAGCCAAGTTAGCATCGATATCTGCGGTTAGTTTGCTCATGTTATTTCTCTCATAGATACAGTTGTCGTAAGGTTAGCACTGCGACACAGAGATACCAAACAAAAAAGGAGCTTTCGCTCCTTTTGATGCTAAATCGCTGAGTTATTTCGGTAATCGAGTGAAAATTGTCCACTCTTCAACGACGTTACCTTTATATCCAACCACGTTTGCCACCACTTTGCGATTGCGGGCGTGGCTTATCTCATCTTCACCTTGGTCTTCGAGTTTTGTTTCGCCAAAACCAACCACTCGAACTCGATCTGGGTTAATGTCATACGACTCGAGTGCCTTTTCTACCGTTAAAGCTCGGCGTTCGGATAGCGCTAAGTTGTACTCTTCACTGCCGACTTTGCTGGCATAACCTTGAATTTCGATTTCGGTCTCAGGGTATTGGGTTAAGAATGCTGCCATTTGCTCAATTTGTGTGTCGAAAATCGGCATGATTTCGCTAGAGTCATTGGCAAACAGAATGTGCAGTTTGAGTGATTCTGATGATTTTTCGATCTCGCCACAACCTACGTTATCGATTTTGGCTCCTGTCGGGGTCGAGGTACACAAATCGCGTGCATTGATTACGCCATCGTTGTCATCATCAATTAGATCGGCCACCTGGTTTGGAGTGGGAGTCGCGATATAGTCATACTGCTTGTCGCCTGCCACACAACCACTAAGCAAAGCTGCGCAAGCCGCAAAAGGGATCACTTTGTTTATCATGTTAGTACTCCACTGCTTGGTGCCACTCTTTTGGCGTATCAACCCTGAGAGCGTCTAGCAAGGTTCCCGTTGCATTAAATACGCGGTATTTGGCAAATTGCTCATCGTATTTTGCGTCGATATAACCTTTACGCGCTTCGAATAATTCGTTCTCTGTGTTGAGTACATCGAGTAACGTGCGTTTGCCGATTTTATACTGCTTCTCATACGCGATTACGGTGTCGGATGCGGAATCAACATGATCTTGCAAGAATTCTTTTTGCTGAACGGTTAAGTCGAGTGCACTCCACGACAAACGTAACCCTTCTTCAACCGCGCGGTATGTGCGATCGCGGAAATCTTTGGCTTTGTTGAGTTGGTATGCTGCACTCTCCACCAAGTCCTCATCGCTTCCACCATTAAACAGGTTGTATCTCAAGCGAACCATCGCCGAAAACTCATCATTGCTACCCTCAATACCTGCCGCGTCATCGCGCCAGATTTGCGACGCTTCAACAGAGATAGTGGGGTAATAGTTTCCTTTACGCTGTTGATATTGGTAGCGAGCAGAATCGATATCGACTTGGGCAATTTTGATCACTGGATGATTGTGTTTCGCAAGCTCTAAACCTTCGCCAATGGTTAAAGGCAATGCATCTTCGTCTGCGCGTGGGAAAATCAGCCCTTGAGGTGACTGACCAACTAATCGCGTAAACTGGGTATGAGTGTCAAAAAGGTTGTTCTGTGCCGCGATAAGATTGCCGTGTGCCTTTGCAATACGTGCCTCGACTTGGGAAAGGTCCGCAGTAGAGCCAATACCCGACTCAACACGACGTTTAATGTCTCGATGGATGTCTTTATGTATTGCAAGGTTTGCTTCAGATAATTGAAGGATTTCAAATGCTTTGGTTGCATCTAGGTAGATTCTAGACACTTCTAGTGCGATGTCTGATGCATCAGCAAGCAGTTGATAGCGAACAGATTCAGCATCCGCAGCGGTGCGAGACATATCATTGATTGTCGCGTTACCATCCCAAAGTAATTGAGTGAGGCTTAAAGACGCTTCTTTGCGTGTTAAGTCGTTCTCTGTCCCTGACGCAAGATCCACAGATTCATGACCAATACCGGCATCTAAATCGAGCTTCGGAAGATAGGCACCTTCAGAGGCTTCAGCTTCATAATATTTGCTGACGAACTCGTTGTAAGCCGCTTTGATTTCTGGGTTATTGGTAATGGTTAATGAGACAGCTTGTTCCAAAGTTTGGCTTGAAACACTAAAGCTACTGCCAACCAATAAAGCGAGCGCACTGAGCTTGATTAATTTCACTTTAATTCTCCTAAGAATGCTCTTGAACACATTCTACTTAAAGCTGGGTCTTATGATTGAGAAGATACTACTAAATATCGTCAATATTACGTATATGCTAATATGATTAAATGATTGTTTTTGTGAGGTTAAAGTATTTTTGGCAACAAATATATCCTTATCGTTCGATTACTAACGATTATTTTATAAAACGCACGCTTAAAAGGTTTTAAAAAGCGTTTTTTGTCGAATTCGCTCGCATTGTTGCAATATTTAATAAATGAGACTGCAACATTCTCAATATCGGTAATTCAGTTCATAAAAGCTTTTTCTGTCTTCAGCTCGTTAAGGGTTGGTGATAATTTGCGTCAGTTAACTACGTCAAAAAGATGTTATACCCAAACTGATTTAGGTGGCTCGGGTATATAAAAAGACATCACGCTAAATTACAACAATCGAGGCTAGGATATGGGTATTGCTAATTTGCTAACAGCAGTTAGCTCAGCGGGAGGGCAGTCAATAGTTATAGGTGTAGACGGTACCGTAAGACTATTGAAGGCAGGAGAGAAGCCTTTACCCGGCGAGCTAGTGATTAATTTGTCCAACCAAGATCCCCTTAACAACACACCGATTGCGATTGAACAAGTCGACCAGCAAGGTGACGCTTTAGATGTGACTCAGCAAGTTGACGATATCATCGCTGCAATTGAGCAGGGTGAAGATCCGACACTTGCAGACCCAGAGCTGGCACCAGCGGCCGGTGAGGTATTGGGCTCAAGTCTTGCTGCGTCAGGAACCGTGGTTCGTGATGGGGCTGAATCCCAACCTGAGACGCTATTTGTCACTGAGGCGTCTAACACGCTAAATCTTTCGAGAACTCAAAGCCTTGAGCTGGAATCGCTGCTGTTTTCTGACGGTACATCACCTGCACTTGTGCTGCCTCCTATCGCCGTTGATGATCCAGTAGGTTATTCCGTCTCGTTTGGTAATATGACATCAGAAATCGCTTCAGGGAGTCAAGGCTGGAATGGGGCCGATATTTCTGCTTCATTTAATGGTCAAACGGTGAACGCTCTGCCTGAATACATGGATCGACTCGCGGTTACAGGCACCGATATCCCAGGTGGTCCTGGCCATCAGTTGCAATACGATAGAAATACTCAGCAATCAGAAAAACTCAGTATCAAGTTTGATCAGGCCGTTACACAAGGTCGCTTTGCCATCACGAACTTATACAGTGATGAAGGCGAAAAGCCTGCATCGGGTGAGCAGAATAACGAAGTAGGTGTATGGATTGCCTATTTAGACGGTGTGGTTGCCGCCAGTGGCTCTTTTGAGGGTGTGAGCGGAGGAGGGAAAGCCTTTTTTGACATTGATACTCAAGGCAACGCATTTGATGAAATAGTCTTTATGGCCAACGAGTATAGCCTTGGGGTGCAAAACGACACAACCAATGACTCTTCCGACTATTTCGTTGCGGGTATCGAGGTCTCTTCTCCAGGTCATTATGCAGTTAACCAAGACCAAGAGTTGACGATCTCTGTGGCAGAGATTCTGCAAAATGACTCCGATCCAGATGGCACGATAGTGAATCTTATCCAACTGTTGGATGGTAACTCAAATGGCACTGCAAGGCTGGAAGGTGACAATATCATCTTTAAACCTAATCCGGGTTGGAGTGGAAACACGCAACTGGAGTACCAGATCGTTGATGCCGATGGTCAAACTGATAACGCGTTTATTTCCATTGTTGTAAACAAAACACCATCGTCTGCGATCGTGGAATCGGTAGAGATGCTCGATGATACTGTGTATGAAGGTGAGTCGTTAATTTATACGGTAACACTAGATAAGCCCACTTTGTCGACCACTGACTATGAGTTCTCGTTTAAATTGCTCGATGATCCACTGGGTTCCGATGTCAAACTGGATCAACTTTCGTTCACCAATGGTGTGACGGTATCGGCTGACGGTAAGTTAATCGTGCCGGAAGGCGTGGCGAAATTTGATGTTGTTTTACCGACCATCATTGATTTAGAAAATGACTCGGGTGAAAGAGTTGAACTGACCATTTTCAACACAGATACGAATGGCAACACGACAGAGCAGTCTAGTACCGGAACCATTCTTGATATTGATGTCGGTTATGAACTCACCCAAGGTGATGTGACAACAGCTGGCGATGACCCATATGCATGGGTATATGACAATGTCAGCGCAAGTTATGACGGCAACGATGCTCACGCATACATCAACTCAAACACCGGTAGAATTGGAATAATAGATGGACCGCAAGATGGTGGTCCGACAAACCAAATTCAGTATGACCGTCAGTCTGGGCAGTCTGAAAAATTGTCTATTAAACTAGACTCGCCAGCCACTTCTGGGCGTTTTGTTATTTCTCGTCTGTTTGCCAATGAAGGTGAGGGTGAGAACAACCACGAATCTGGCACTTGGGTGGCGAAACTCAATGGTGAGTCGGTAGCGAGTGGCTCGTTTGACGGCGAGGGCTTATATCGAGGTGACAGAAATAGCTTTGATATCGATACCAATGGATTTGCCTTCGACGAAATTGTTTTTTCAGCCAATGAGTACAGTGCGGGTTTGCAAGGCGATCAGGAAATTGACTCTTCAGACTATTTTGTCGAAGGTTTGCACGTGAGTGCGAGCAACGAATTTACCATTCAGAAATCGGCACAAGCCAGTGATATGACCCAGCTCGAAATTCCTGCCGCGCACATATTCAATAAGTTAGCCAATAGTAATCCGGACACGTTAAGTTTGACCAACGCGTCATTGACCAACCCTCAAGCAGGGCAAGTGACGATTCAAAATGGCATGTTGATATTCACTGCTGCGGTGGGCTTTGTTGGTGAAACACACCTCAAATTTGAAGTGACAGAAGCTGACGGTAGTTTGCGTTACGGTGTTTTGGATATCAAGGTGGCTGACACTGTTGCGTCGTCAGAGGTGCAAGCGATCACTGCCGAAGAGACGTTTGTCCCAGAGGGGGAGCAACTGCATTTCTCCATTCAACTGGATAAAGTGACCTTAGATGACACCCTATTTGATGTTTCGCTGCTGTCTAAGCCCGTGGGGGCAGGTGTTGAGACTGATATCCTTTCAGAGTTAGCTAATGCTTCGTTTACCAATGGCGTGAAGTTCCACCTTAACGCCGATGGTAGCGGAAGTTTTGAAGTACCAGAGAGTGTCGCTGAGTTTGAGGTCTATATTCCTGTCGCCTTGGATACCACCAACAATGGTATGCGAGACGTGACCCTCACTGTTGCAAATGTAGAGTCGGAGGTGAGCGTGGTTGACCAATATCACTCGGTGACCTTAGCGAATGATATTCTGACTGCCGATGATGGTATGGATCTGTTTAAGTGGGTGGATCAACCTTATCCTGATGATAAAAGCTTTACTGTGGATGGTTTTGAACCGGGGCGTGATAAGTTAGATTTATCTGATTTGTTTGACGACAATGTTCAATTTGATGACATATTGGCCGCGGTACAAGTGACGCCAAGCAATAATAGCAGTGAAGTGGAGTTAGAGTTTGAAACTAAGCATGCGGGTACAATGACGATTAACGTTGAAAGTCATGACCCTCTGGTTGCATTCGACACGCAAAGTTCTGATGCGTTGCTTAAAGAACTGCTCATTAGTTTACCTGATTAAGCTCAACGTAAAGTTGCGTGACTGGTGATAACAAAAAAGGACCCGAGGGTCCTTTTTACTTTTCTACAATACTTTACAAGCAAAGCCTTTAAGGTAGAAACCCTCAGGGTATGCGGTATCCGTTGGGTGATCTGCCGCTTGTTCAAAGCGCTCGACAAATTTCACTTGGCGATTAGCGTCAACTGCGGCGTCAGCAATAATTTTCTGGAACAATACTTGATCCATCAATCCTGAACATGAATAGGTGAGTAGTGTACCGCCAGGTTTAAGGATCTGCATTGCTAGCATATTAATGTCTTTGTAACCACGACAAGCGCCATTCAGTTGTGCTTTGCTTTCGGCAAATTTAGGTGGGTCCATAACCACGACATCAAACTGGGTCCCTTGATCGCGATATTCTCGCAGCAACTTAAATACATCGGCATTGAGGAAAACAGCGCGCTTTTTAGAGATATCAAACTCATTGATTTCTGCATTGTGCTTAGCGGTGTCAAGAGCCGGTTGAGAAACGTCAGCGTTGATAACTCGCTTTGCACCGCCTTTGAGTGCGTAAAGACCAAATCCTCCGGTGTAGGAGAAGCAGTTTAATACTTCTTTGTCCTTGACGTATTTCATCGATTGCAAGCGGCTGTCACGCTGATCGAGGTAGAATCCGGTTTTATGTCCACCGACAATATCCACACTGATTTTGACGCCGTTTTCCTCAATCACAACGGAATTTGGTGGCATTTCACCGTGTAATACCCCAGTAGTCTCTGCTAGACCTTCTTTTTTACGAACTGCAACATCAGAGCGTTCGTAGATGTTGGCATTAGGGAAGACTTCAATAAGGGCATCGATCAAAAATTGCTTGTTGAATTCAGCACCAGCACTTAGCAGCTGACAAACAAAATAGTCTTGGTATCTATCGATCGTGATGCCTGGTAAGCCATCAGATTCTGCGGCAATAAGGCGGTATCCGGTCAAACCATCACGTTCGATAATATCATTGCGCAGCAATTGCGCATCTTGGATGCGTTTAACAAAAAACGCTTGATCGATATCTTGCTTGTCGAAGCTCCAAACTCGAGCGCGGATCTGCGAGTTTGGCGAGTAAGCCGCTTTCGCTAGCCATTGACCATCATTACTAAACACATCAACTGTTTCACCTAGTTGTGGTTCGCCTTCCACACGATGAATTCCGCGAGAGAAGATCCAAGGGTGCTTGCGGCGAAGTGATTTGTCTCGACCTTTAGCTAGGTAAATTGATGGTGTCATTGTGATACTCAAATGATTGTCTTGAAAGGGTGAGTATTGTCAGTGAAGCGGTGGGGAAAAGCAAATAAAAGCCGCCTTAATCCGTTGATTGATGGTCTATCAGACAACTCTCTGATATCTGAGAGGTGCGTCAATCCCGATTGGGTTAAGATCTTACATAATCTTAATAGATGTCGTGACTGCGTTATCTCAGTGGTAAACGGCAAAACGGAGATGATTCGAGGGTTATAAAATGGACTTATCAACCACCAAATTTATCGTGTCAGGCAGGGTGCAAGGTGTGGGTTTTCGATACCACACGGCCTATTTTGGTTTAAAGCTTGGTGCGACTGGGTATGCCAAGAACTTGTGGGATGGTGATGTTGAAGTGATGATCACGGGAAATGAAGAGCAGATCAACCAGATGCATCATTACTTACTTGATGGGCCAAGAAGTGCGAGAGTCGATAACTTACGCAGAGAAGAGGTGGATTATCAGGCTTTTCAGGGGTTTGATATCCTGTAGAGACATGTCTACAGGATAGTGTTTCAATTTAAGCTCGTTATAGACACTTAGCTGGTTTAGGTAAGCCTGCCAGTTTTGTTGCTTGTTTAGCTGGGCCTTCTTTAAAAAGCTTGAACAGGTACTTACTGTTGCCTTTTTCAGGGCCGTGCGCTTTTTCCATCGCTTTTACTAACATGCGTACCGCGGGTGAGGTATTAAACTCATCGTAGAACTCGCGGACAAAATGCACAACTTCGAGATGCGCATCAGTAAGTTCAATGCCTTCTTGCGCAGCCAGTACTGCAATCATTCCTTCTTCCCACTGAGTGTGGTCGAGTAGGTAGCCTTGTGCGTCGGTTTCGATTTGCTTGCCGTTGTATTCAAACATCATGATTATCCAATCGTTGCGATGGGGTTAGGTTAGCTTAGCTCTGGGCGAGTCTCAATAAAAAAGCCCGAAGGAGGGTATCCTTCGGGCTTTTTTTAATCACTTCGACCTTTAGTCGTTGTTCATAATGCCTAGAATGCTCAACAAGCTAGTAAATAGGTTGAGGATGTTTAGGTACATTGAGATGGTTGCGCTTACGTAGTTGGTCTCTTCGCCACGCACAATACGGCTAGTATCAAATAGGATGAAACCAGAAAACAGTAATGCAGACATGCTGCTGATTGCTAACTGACCTAATGTCGAACCAACAAAGATGTTAATCAATGCTGCAACAATCACGATGATTAGACCAGCGAACAAGAAGTTACGCATGAATGAGAAATCTTTCTTGCTGGTGATTGTGTATGCAGAAAGACCCAAGAAAACCATACCCGTTAAACCAAGCGCCTGAGCGATGATCGCTGGACCATTCGCAATCGATGCGTAATAAGTCAGCATTGGACCAAGCGCACCGCCCATTAGAGTGGTGAAGACAAACGTCCATACAATGCCCATTGACGAGTTAATGCTCTTAGGCAGGGCGAAGAACAGAATACCGATAGCCGCTACTTGCATAACAAGCGCCATGATTGGAGATATACCGATAGCCATGGTGAACATAGCTGCGATAGCGCTGGTTACAAGCGTCATCGATAGTAAAAAGTATGTATTCTTAAGTGTCTTGTTGATCTCAAGTGTTCTAGTCGCACTGGTTGATCGCGTAAACATAGGACTGTTCATAGTCTTCCTCATTAGCGTGATATGCTTTACCTACATTTATGAGGTTGATTAGCTAAAAGATCAAGCCCCATTGGGTAGTTATCAGAATAATAATGGAAATATCGCCTCAAGTAATTGTGAAGATGTAACACAATTTAACCAACTCAGCGTATTTGCATTTATCATAACAACTATTGGTGATTCGCCATAGCGATGATTCTATAAAATACAGAGGGTTATAGTTAAGTCATCTCAAGATGAGATTGTTAGTGAAATTGACCTGCTTGCAGATATTCTCGTGACAGATTGATCATCGATAGTGAGATGTGAGATGTGAGATGTGAGAGTGGGAGTAACAGGGCACATTACTGTGCCCTTGATATGATGGGTAACGGTTTAGTGGTGTAATATTTGCGCGAGGAAGTTTTGTGTCCGATCAGACTGAGGATTTTCAAAAAAGTCTGTCGGGTTGTTTTCTTCGATGATTTCACCTGCATCCATGAATATCACACGATCAGCAACCTCTTTCGCGAACCCCATTTCATGTGTAACGCAGAGCATGGTCATACCTTCCTCTGCCAACTCAACCATAACATCAAGCACTTCACGCACCATTTCAGGGTCAAGCGCTGAGGTGGGTTCATCAAAGAGCATCACTTGAGGGTTCATACACAAAGAGCGCGCTATCGCCACACGTTGCTGTTGCCCACCTGACAATTGACCTGGGTACTTATCAGCCTGATCGGGAATTTTCACGCGTTCTAAGTACTGCATCGCGATTTTTTCCGCTTCTTCTTTGGGCATTTTCTTGACCCAAATAGGTGCTAATGTGCAGTTTTCTAAGACTGTTAGATGTGGGAACAAGTTAAAGTGTTGAAAACACATGCCCACTTCTCGGCGCACGGCTTCAATGTTCTTAAGATCCTCAGTCAGCTCATTACCTGAGACGAAAATATGCCCTCGTTGATGCTCTTCCAAACGGTTGATGCATCGAATCATGGTCGATTTACCTGAACCAGATGGGCCACAGATAACAATTTTCTCGCCTTTTTTTACTTTTAAGTTGATGTTTTTTAGTACGTGGAACTCACCGTACCACTTGTTCATGTCGTTAATTTCGATCATGTAGTCTTGTTGCTGCGTCATAATACGTCCTTGAATACATTAATTATCGTTTGTGGCCGGTATGGAGTTTGTTCTCAAGCCATATCGAATAACGCGACATGCCAAAACAAAATACCCAGAACACTAACGCGACAAATACATAACTCTCAACCGCAAATCCTAACCACTCGGGATCAGTGTTGGCTGCTTGCCCGATTCCAAGAACATCGAACATACCGATGATCAGAACCAAGCTGGTGTCTTTAAAGAGACCGATGAAAGTGTTGACGATAGAAGGGATGGTGATCTTGAGCGCTTGCGGCAAGATAATCAGCCCCATTTTTTTCCAATAGGTTAATCCCAGTGCATCGGCAGCCTCATATTGACCTTTAGGGATCGCTTGCAAGCCACCACGAACAACTTCTGCCATGTAAGCCGCAGCAAACATCACCACGCCGATGAGTGCCCGAATCAGTTTATCGGTTTCTGAGCCTTCTGACATAAAGAGTGGTAACATTACTGAGGCCATAAAGAGTACTGTAATTAACGGTACGCCACGCCAGACTTCGATGTAGACAGTACAGATACTGCGGATAATAGGCATATCTGAGCGACGGCCAAGCGCCAGTGCAACGCCGATTGGCAGCGATACAACGATACCCACCAGCGCGATGATTAGCGTTACCAGCAAGCCACCCCATTTGTGGGTTTCGACCACTTCTAATCCAAACACACCACCATACAATAAACCCGCAGCAAAAAATGGATAGATGTTGACAAAGACCAGCCATATCCACATGCGCTTTGGCGTGTTCTCGTACGCAAGCAACACAGTAAATACCGCAAGGGTGGCGTAAAATAGGCGAGGGCGCCATAGTTCGGCTTCAGGGTAGAAACCGTACATAAATTGCTCCCAACGAACACTAATAAACACCCAGCAAGCCCCATCGCTTGTGCAGTCATTTCGTGTGGTGCCACTCCAGTCGGCATTGATGAACGCCCATTCGGCAATTCCCCATAGACCGGTAAACGCGAAGTACCCTAACACCAAGGTGACAATCGAGTTAACAGGGCCATTGAATAAGTTACGACGTAACCATCCGACGGCACCAACCGTATTAGAAGGAGGCGGCAAGTCTGGTTGAAATTGATGTGTACTCATATTATCTCTCCACCAAAGCCACTTTACGGTTGTATAGGTTCATTAACGCTGACGTGACCAAACTTAACGTCAGATAAACCCCCATTGTCATGGCAATGATTTCGATAGCCTGACCGGTCTGGTTCAAGGTTGTCCCAGCAAATACAGAGACCAGATCTGGGTAACCGATCGCCATTGCAAGTGAGGAGTTTTTCGTTAGGTTTAGGTACTGACTGGTTAAAGGTGGAATAATGATGCGCAGTGCTTGAGGTATCACGACTAGCTTTAATGTTTTCGAGCGAGGTAAACCTAATGACATTGCAGCTTCTGTTTGCCCATGGCTTACGGCGTTGATACCAGAGCGAACAATTTCCGCGATAAAAGAGGCGGTGTAGATACTTAATGCCAACAGTAATGCCGCCAGTTCAGGAATAATGCTAATACCACCGCGGAAGTTAAAGCCTTTCAGTTCAGGATACTCAGCAGAAATGGGGGCGCCCATAATAAAATAGACCACAACCGGTAACACAACGATCAATCCTACGCCTATGCGTAGCATCGGTGTTTGCTTACCAGTGAGTTTTTGGCGGTTGTTTGCCCAGATATTAATGACGATAGTGGCAACAATACCGACCAAAAAAGCACCAATGACCACCATCGCGCCTGCTTCTAGCACCGGCGCGGGGAAGAACAAACCGCGAACATTGATAAAGATAGCTTCACCAAGACTTAAACTCTGTCGCGGTGAAGGCAAGGCTTGCAAAACCGCAAAGTACCAGAAGAAAATCTGCAACAGCAGTGGAATGTTACGGAAGACTTCGATGTAAACCGCCGCTAAACGGCTCACTAGCCAGTTCGATGACAGGCGAGCAATACCAATCACGAATCCGAGTACTGTGGCAACGATGATTCCAAGTACAGATACGAGAGCGGTGTTAATTAAGCCGACCCAAAACGTGCGACCGTAGGAAAAAGTTTCATCATATTCGATCAGTGATAGGCCAATCCCAAAGCCAGCTTCTTGATCGAGGAAACCAAAACCTGTGGCAATACCACGGGAGTCTAAGTTGGTAAGTGCATTGTTAACAATAGTGTAGATAAAAAAAGCTAGTGCGCTAACAGCAATAATCTGAAAGGCGACTGAGCGAAAGGTGGGATTATACAGAAGGCTGGTTTTTGACGATGGCGCCTTGCCTGCCTCGCTAATAGTAGGTTTCATACAGCAGTAACCTCTAATCCGTCGATTTTAATAAAAGGGCGGATTGCTCCGCCCAATTTGGTTCTAAATGCCAATATGATTATCGGATTGGTGGCGCGTACATAAAGCCGCCTTCATTCCACAGCGCATTAACGCCACGAGAGATTTCAAGCGGAGAACCCTCACCTACGGTTCGTTCAAAGCTCTCACCATAGTTGCCCACTTGCTTGATAATTTGGTAACCCCAATCATCATTAAGACCTAGGCTCTTACCTTTTGGACCATCGACACCGAGGATACGTTTGATATTTGGATCGTTTGATTTCACCATCTCATCAACGTTTTTCGAATCAATGCCATATTCCTCTGCATTGATCATGGTGTTCAGAGTCCATTTCGCAACGTTAAACCATTTGTCGTCACCTTGACGAACAACAGGGCCAAGTGGCTCTTTGGAGATGATTTCTGGTAATACTACTGCTGATTTAGGATCCGCTAGATTTAAGCGAAGTGCATACAGACCGGATTGGTCCGTAGTTAAAACGTCACAACGACCCGCATCGAAGCCCGCAGAAGTCTGTGGTGCCGTATCGAATACGACAGGTTTATAACTCATACCATTGATGCGGAAGTAGTCTGCTAGGTTCAGCTCGGTTGTGGTACCCGATTGAACACAGACAGAGGCGCCATCGAGCTCTTTAGCACTTGATACACCGATGTCTTTTTTAACCATGAAACCTTGACCATCGTAGTAGTTAACGCCAACGAAATTGAGCCCCAGAGCGGTATCGCGGTGCAGTGTCCAAGTCGTGTTACGTGATAGTACGTCAATCTCGCCCGATTGCAGGGCGGTAAAGCGTTCTTTCGCGGTTAATGGAACGTATTTTACTTTGGTTTTGTCGCCCAGTACTGCTGCTGCTAAAGCTTGACAATATTCAACATCAATTCCTTCCCATTCTCCTTTTGAGTTCGGGTTAGAAAAGCCTGGAAGACCAGTACTTACACCACACGTCAGCACTCCTTTTTCGAGTACTTTATCAAGTGTACCGTCAGCGGCTGACGCTGAAGTGGAGAGAAATGCGGTAGATGCAACGACGACTGAAGCAAGGAGCGATAGTTTAGTTTTCATGTGTATCCTTCCTGTGGAATCCTTGTTAGACCAGGTAACCCCTGATACAACCAATAAAAATGTTGTGTTTATTAATATTGTCGAGTTTATAAATTTGTGAAATTTCACACTCTATAAATCAACTAGTTATAAGACTAGGAAAGGATCTGCATATTCTCAAATATATAATTTAAAATGGTTTTTGATTAGAATCACAATCCTAGCTACAAATAGAATGACTAAGTGTTAATTATTTGTAAATACCACGTTAATCTAAAGTGTGTAAGCACAGATGGTGATCTAGGATTCTGTCGAGTTTGATAGTGTGATAGTCTAAATAAATCGCTGTACTTTGAACGTATATATTGCAATAGAAGAAAAATTAAGAGTAGTATTTTGAAGTGAGAATAAGCAAGGAGCAAAATGCAGTACTTTCCAATGTTTTTAGACCTTAAAGCCAAAGAGGTTTTGGTGGTAGGAGGGGGCGAAGTGGCCTGTCGAAAAGTGGAAACACTGGTCAGAGCCAACGCGATTGTCACGATTATTTCACCAGCGATCGAAGGATTTTTACGGGGTCTGGTGGACAGAGGTGAGTGTCATTGGGTACAAAACTTCTATTCTCACGAGATGATGGATAGACGATTTGTCCAAGTTTGGGCAACAACCGACAATCCGGACTTAAACCATCAGGTTTATCGTGACGCAACAAAACTTGGGATCCTCGTTAATGTTGTTGATGACCTGCCATACTGTGACTTTATCACGCCATCCATTGTTAATCGCGGTCGTTTTCAAATCGCCATTTCTAGTGGTGGAGCTTCCCCGGTTTTGGTGCGCAATATCCGCCAGAAACTTGAGTATATTTTGCCACAAAACCTTTCATTACTTGGCGATTTCGCTGCCTCTAAACGCAATGACATCAAGCAAAAACTTCCGAGTGTTGATTTAAGACGAAAATACTGGGAACGCTTTTTTGCCGATCCTGCAGTAGAGTCAGCCGCGAACAGACAGCAACTTGAGCAACGTTATCAGTCATTGCTTAGTGACAATGTCACGGAAAGTGGCAGTGTTACTTGGATTGAGTTTGGTGCTGATTTTGAACTGTTGTCGCTAAAAGCATTGCGGTTGATGCAACAAGCCGAACTTGTGCTTCACAGCATTGAATGCCCATTTGTTTTTGTTGATAGTGTCCGCAGGGATGCAGAGCGTTTGGTTTATCGCGATGAGGGGCAGTTGAATGAACTGCTAAGTGAAGCAAACAAGCGTGCGCTTCGCATCGTGGTCTTTATTGAACAGCGCTCAGCAAAATACAATTTACTGATTGGAGATGGGCTTAGACTCAAGTTGGCACAAAGCTAGAAAAAACCCGCCGATTGGCGGGTTTTGGTTATTTAGTCACGGAAGTTTTCGTACTGGAAAGGTTGTCCTAACTCAGCTTCGCGAATAAGCGCAATTGCCGCTTGTAAGTCGTCACGCTTTTTACCGGTTACGCGAACTTTCTCACCTTGAATAGAGGCTTGAACTTTCATTTTTGCATCTTTCAGCGCTTTAACAATTTTCTTTGCCATTGGCGCTTCGATGCCTTGTTTAAACGTGATAACTTGATGCCAGTTTTTACCTGTCGCTTCTGAGTCTTTCGCTTCCATCGCGTTAGCATCGACACCACGCTTAGCAAGATGACCGCGTAAAATGTCGCGCATTTGCTTAAGCTGAAAGTCACCTTCTGCACTGAGTTTTACAGAATCATCTTTTTGTAGCTCAATCTCTGCTGCTACATTTCTAAAGTCGAAACGAGTTGATAGCTCACGTTGCGCGTTTTCAATTGCATTGCGCAGTTCCACGTTATCAATTTCAGAAACAATATCAAAAGATGGCATGTAAATTTCCTCTAAATTAAGGGCGCGCTTTAATAGCGTTCGCCAAAAGTTCCAACATGTACGCAGTGTCTTCCCAGCTTAAACATGGATCGGTGATTGACTGACCGTAAGTAAGCGAAGAAATGTCGTCCATTGGTTGATTGCCTTCAACAATAAAGCTCTCAGCCATTACGCCTGCGATGTATGTACTGCCAGATTTAATCTGTTCGCAAATGTCTTTTGCGACATCAACTTGTTTTCTATGTTGTTTTTGGCAGTTTGCATGACTGAAATCTACCACAAGTCGTTGTGGAAGGTCGAACTCTGCTAACTGTTTGCACGCCACTTCGATGGATTGAGCATCAAAGTTTGGACCTTGATCGCCTCCGCGCAGAATCACGTGACCGTATGGGTTACCAAATGTGCGGTAAACAGTCATACGACCATTTTTGTCAGGCGAGTAGAAGTAGTGCTGTGCTTTCGCTGCTCGGATGGCATCAATCGCGATTTTAATGTTGCCGTTTGTACCGTTTTTAAAGCCTACCGGGCAAGATAGAGCAGAAGCCATTTCACGGTGGATTTGCGACTCAGTGGTTCGTGCACCGATAGCACCCCAAGTGATCAAATCTGCAATATATTGGCCAGTGATCATATCAAGAAACTCGGTCGCCGTTGCCAAGCCAAGTTTATTGATATCAAGCAGTAGCTCGCGAGCTTTGTTAAGACCAGCTTCCAATGCATATGAGCCGTCTAAGTTCGGGTCTGTGATTAGACCTTTCCAGCCCACTACAGTGCGCGGCTTTTCAAAGTAGGTACGCATAACAATGAAAAGTTCATCTTTGTATTGCGCTTGGATTGCGGCTAGGCGAGTTGCGTATTCAAGGGCTGCTTCAGTGTCATGCACAGAGCATGGACCAACGATAACAAGAAGGCGTTGGTCTTCACCTACCAAAATGCTTTCAATCTGACGACGAGAGTGAGCAATTCGGTCTGCAACATCGTCGTTGATTGGGTAAGTGTGGCTCAACTCAGCAGGAGTTGGCATTGGACCCATCGGTTGGGTTCTTAGTTCGTCGGTTTTAAGTGGCATACTGCAGCCTATTTTTAATTACGAAGCGCTAAAGATAACGGAAACCCAATAAGGAATAAACTAATTCTACAAAATCTTAAGCTTTAACTTATAACCGAGCAATTAAAGTAACCTTGTTGGAGTGACATTGTAACGTGAGAGGGTGGAAAATTCTCATTTATGTTAACGATATGTTGACTTTATAGCAAAACAATATACAACTAGGTTATTGAAAACAGATCAGACCAGTTAATCATGGACGTCACTATGCTATCACCTCTACGCCAAGCAAACTTCTATCTCAACACCTTTGGTTTTTTCAAGGTGCCACTTATCTGGTTGTGTAGACCGAAAATCATTCGGCTGGATGAAAACAGGGTTGAGGTCGTGATTCCGTTGCGCCGTCGTACAAAAAATCATCTGAACAGTATGTATTTTGGTGTACTTGCGGTAGGTGCGGATGTTGCCGGAGGCTTTATGGCGATGAGTAAAGCGCAGCAGCGAGGTGAAAAGATATCCTTGGCTTTTAAGGCCGTCAAAGGGGAGTTTTTAAAACGACCAGAAGGAGATGTGCTGTTTACCTGTAGTGATGGCCACTTGATTGATGAGATGTTAGATAGGGCATTAGAGACTGGTGAGCGAATCAATAAGCCGGTGACGATTACCGCCACATGCCCTTCATTACATGGTGAAGAGCCGATGGCGGTATTTGAGCTTACGTTGTCGATTAAACGTTCGACGCGATAGCTGGTTAAGGGAGTGGGGTATTTGGGTCTACTTCAACTTGCTCTATGGCGACAATCTTGGTTCGATTGAGAATAATCTTCCAACGGTAATAGCGTGGTTTACCGTCAAAGCGATACTCTTTAGCGATCAAATTGATTAAGTGGCGTTTTTCAACAGACTCTTTGCTCACTTGACCATTGTTGAGCAAATAGACTCGGTTTGAACCCTTATCCATAAGGCGAGTTAATGCTCTCATGCTGACAAACATGGTTTCACGCGTTTCTTCATAGCCACTCATAAATCGAGAGGTGGTCATCTCCACTTCTGAACGATAGTGTAGTATCTGCTCTTCACGCTGCGCGGTACGCTTCTTACGAATAAACATAATTCTATCTGGCAGCTTGTTTAAAGCTTGATAGTCGAGCCATTCGACTTTTTGTCCGACCACTTTGTTCGTCGTTGGGTCAGTATAGCGCTTACGCCAGCGAGGTTTCCCTTTACGGAACCAACGCCAAAGTACATCACGGAGATCATCTTTAAATATCTCGCGTAATGCGTAGACAAAGGACATCGCGATGATAAAAGAAGCGGTGATTTCCCCCCAATAGTCTCGAGCCAATATCGCCGTAATGGTTACAAACACCATCACGAAACCCGTTGCGAGCCCTTTAACGATCCGCTTCATGTTCTTACCCAAAGAGGTGGTTTTTTCTTTAAGTACAATTGGGTGCTCAATTAGGCGGCGCAATAGGCGCATCTTGTTACTCATTCGCGTGACGTCGTCACGTGTTGCTGGCGAGTTATAGTGATTGAGTTTGCGGTGTGCTTTTTCTTTTTCAACGATCAGAATCAAGCGCTCTTTAAGCGTTTTATAGTCACCATCACGCGGCATATGAGCCACTAACGACAAGAACTTTTGCTCAGTGTACCAAGATAAGTAGTTGTCGATATTGGCGTAGTAGCGTTTGAGACTCTCCTCATAAGGAATACTGCGACGGAGCTTTTTGAGAATGTCGATGGCAAGTTCAATAACCGCGTCGATTTCTTCATCGGTGACAGTATCCGTATCGTGCCGGTTGAGTTGACTCACGGCTTTGTCTAGCGCAATAACGTATTGGTAGGCGAACAAGCTCAAACTGACACGGTATTGCGTCGACGACAAGCGCCCACGTTTCGCCAAGCGGCTGTGAATCAGAGGTAACAGAATTTTGTCACTGTAGTAGGCGCGCTTTTGGATAATGGATTCATAATAGAACTCAGTCTCTTTGAGTAGGTCAGGGCTTAAGCCTAATTCGCCGGGAACAAAGAAATAGAGGTCAAGATTGGCCTTTTTACTGGCGGCCATTGAATGGGAAATCTTGAGCGTGATGCCGTCCTGCTTATCAACGGTAATCAAGAGTGAGCTCCGAAAGGAAAAAAGTTCGAATTATCTGGCGCAAGCATAACAGAGTTTCGCTATAATCGCCCTAAATTAAGTGTTACAGAGATAAAAATACAATGATTAATGTTGGTCAAGTAAACCACCTCGAAGTAGTGAAGCAAGCAGACTTTGGCGTGTTCCTCGATGCAGGCGAGTTTGGAACCACTCTTTTACCTCAGCGTCATGTCCCAGAGGGCGTGGAAGTAGGTCAGTTTATTGATGCATTCCTGTATTTTGATTCTGACAACCAATTGGTTGCAACGACAGAAACTCCGATTGCCCAAGTTGGCGAATGGGGATTGATGAAAATCGAAGGTATCAGTAGCACTGGTGCATTTGTAAACTGGGGTATTAAAGAAAAAGATCTTTTAGTGCCTTTTAGTGAGCAACGCGGCCGTTTGACGGCGGGTCAAACCATTCTGGTTTACGTATATACCGATCGCGCTTCAGGACGTATTGTAGGTACTACAAAGTTCAACAAGCTATTGGACAAAACACCAGCTAACTACACGCGCAACCAACAAGTCGACTTGCTGATTGCTGAGCGCAGTGATCTTGGTTACAAAGCGATTGTAAACGGTGAGCACTGGGGCATGATATTTAGCTCAGATGTGTTTGGTAAGCTGTTTATTGGTAAGCGCATGAAAGGCTTTATCAAGGCGATTCGTGAAGATGGTAAAATTGACTTGTCATTGCAAAAAGTCGGTGTGGCTAAGATGGACGACCTGAGTTGCAAAATCATCGAGCTACTTGAGAAAAAAGGCGGCTTTTTACCGCTTAACGATAAGTCATCACCGGATGAGATTTTTGCTGCTTTTCGCACCAGCAAAGGTACATTCAAAAAGACCATTGGCGGTCTGTACAAACTTGGTAAGATCACGATTGAGAAAGAGGGTATCCGCCTCTGTTAGTGATGGAGTGATCCCTTAGACGTGACCTAAAAGATGGCCCAGATCTTATCCTGATCCGGGCCGAGGGGATCGGCTCAATAAAGAGCCTGCGCTAATTGCATCATTACAATTAGTTGTTGTTAACTTTAATTGTAGTGCGTCATTCGCTGTTTGCGCGGCTCAAACAATATTTGAGTCTTATTTCATCCCTTTTAGAATAAGTTTTTATCTCGTACCAGCTCTCGTGGAAGACCGTTTTTGACTCGGTTGCCAACCCATTTCCCTAGTCCAATCACATCATTACCGAATTTGACCAGCACTTCCCCTTGGCCTGATTGGTCGCTTGGGCGAAC
This sequence comes from Vibrio panuliri, assembly GCF_009938205.1. Taxonomy (NCBI): domain Bacteria; kingdom Pseudomonadati; phylum Pseudomonadota; class Gammaproteobacteria; order Vibrionales; family Vibrionaceae; genus Vibrio; species Vibrio panuliri. The sequence goes on from NZ_AP019654.1 coordinate 1,582,512, forward strand.
ATCGCGACCCATAAACCACTCGCGAGCTTCATCAATAGAAAGTACCACGCAGTTTTTCTCGCTTCCGTTCGAAAGTGCAGTCGCGACTTGGTGTTGCCAGCGATAGCCTTTTTTGTGCGCTTCAGCGATCTTTATTCCCATACGTGAGAACTTAAATTCACTCAGCATTGGTTCAAGCGCGCTAGGGAATAGCCAAACATCGTTGTCTCTTAGCCAAACACTGCAATCATTTGGTAGCGAGACATCCAAAGTTTGCTTGAGTTGATTTGCTATCTCTTGCTGAACTTTATTGCTTGCTTTGACAAACGGAAACTTACCTAAACGCTTTTTAACTTCAGGAGCAGGTGCTGAGCCCAGTTTACGAATACGAGCGACGAAGAATCCCTCGCAATCATATACTTGTGGGAAAATATGCAAAAATCCTTCTTCGGTGAGTGCATTCTCTGCTTGAGGAAAGAGGGACTTTAGGCTTTCGAACTCAACCAACTCACCAAACTTAGCTTTAAGATGATGACAAACCTCTTGGTTTTCTTCACGGCTTAGTGTGCAAGTGGAATAAACCATCACACCACCGGGTTTGAGAGCATGAAATGCGCTTTCAATAAGGTCTTTTTGTGTTTCGGCAATTGAGATTACGGACTCTTTGCTCCAGTTCTTCATTGCATCTGCGTCTTTACGAACGGTACCTTCACCAGAGCATGGAGCATCAATAAGAACCGCTTCAAATTGTTCAGGCAACCATCCACCAAATACGCGACCATCGTAGTTACTTAGTGCAGCATTACGTACACCGCAACGTTCAATGTTGGCGTGCAGCACTTTAACGCGACTGGATGAGAACTCATTGGCAACCAGCACGCCTTGGTTGTCCATGCGTGCGGCGATTTGTGTTGTTTTTGAACCAGGTGCAGCGGCCATATCAAGAACGCTGGTGTAGCTATCGTCCGCTTGAAATAGGGCTGAGACTGGCATCATTGAACTGGCTTCTTGAATGTAGAATAAGCCGCCCATGTGCTCTGCGGTATTGCCAAGTGGCACAACAGACTCATCAGCTTCAATCCAAAAGCCTTCGTCACACCATGGTACAGGTTCGAGTTGCCAATTTTTATCAGCGGCACGCAGTAGAAAGTCATCGATTGAGATTTTCAGCGTATTGACGCGAATACTTTTGCGCAACGGGCGTTGGCAAGCAGCAATAAAATCCTCCATGTTCAATGTACTTGGTAGGATTTTTTCCATCTCGGTAAGGAAGGCTTCTGGGATAAATACGTTGGCGTGCAAAATGAAAACTCGATGATATAAAACGTAGCGCGATTATACCCAAGTGACTTGAAGATGCTAGGGAAACACAATTTGGTTTCGACGCCGTCACGCGAGAGAGAACCAAACGCAGAATATCGCGCATCACGTGATGATGCTTGGCGGGTTGGGTTTTGAAAAATAGGGTAAAGAAAAACGCAGCCGAGGCTGCGCTTTCATCTTGATAAGATTTTCTTATTAGTGTTCTATTGCTATAAGATTTACTTATGGTTTGGGAATGGCGGTACGCCATTTCTTCCACGCAGCCTCTGGAGCTTGGTGAAGTAGGAAAGATTGCTTTGCTTTTGCCATTGGTTGCAATTGCCCACTTTCAGGAGTGGCGAACGTGATGCCACCGCGCAGTAGGCTGTCAACCGTACCAGATTTGATGTCGGCACCGGTTAAACCAATCGAAACGTCAACACCTGAACTGTTCCAGAACACACTGTTTTGGCGTACTAGATAAGCGTATTGAGGATCGATAACAATCTCAGTAATGACGCGGTCAGCAAATTCGCCCAACTGGACACTAACGACTTCACCCACTTCCATTTCTCGGTATAGGATTGGCGTGCCTTCATTAATTGAACCGCGAGCTTCACTTTGAAGAATAAAGTGTCGACCTTGAGTTTGAAGTGGTTTGCTATGTAAGGTGAAGTGATCAGCCATGTCGCCTTCACCCACTAAAACGTTGATCGATTGGCTGAGTAAGTTTTCAATGTTCTTCACGCCTGACAACCCTAGCTCTGCTTGCGGCAACCAGAAGTATGCCCCTTGACGAGCTACATGTTCTGCATACTCAGGTAAAATACGTGCTTTCAGTTCGACATCATGAGTCGAAAAATCTGGAATAACGTCACTGATTTCACCGATTTTCACGCTGTTGTATTGGATTGGTGTCCCAACCGTGACTTTGCTATCACCGTGGGCGATAAGAGTGATTTCAACCCCAGCTTTACGCGCTTGTTTGAAGTTGTCGTATAGCTTCCAGTAATCACCATCTTTGTTTTCAACCCCTGACATGGTGTCAAAGGCGATGCCACCTTGTAGCAATGTTTTTAGCGGCGCGGCTTTAACACTAATGCCAGCCAGTGATGCATCCACTTCAACTCCTGAGCGATTCCAGAACACGGTTTGGTTGTTGAGTAGGTGCTTGTACTGGTTTTCAATACTGATTGTCACCAATACTTGGTCGCTGACAAGGCGGTAGTCGGCCACGCTGCCCACTTTGAGATTACGGTAGAGTAGTGGGCTTCCTTTGGATACTGGTGGAAGTTCATCGGCGGCTAGAGTGATTCTCTGTGAGCCTGATTGATTGTAGTTTGCCAACTCAGCCAATGATTTATTTTGGTAGAGTTGATAGTGTTCGGCGGCTTTGTTACTGCCTTCACTGACAAAGCTGATTGATCCTGTGAGCAACTGTTTGGCTGGTGGAACGCTTATATTGAGCCCTGACTCGGTCAACTGCGCGCTGGCACTGCCCGTCACGTAGAATCGGTTGTTTGAGCGGATGAGATTTTGATAGCGTTTGTCGATAAGGAGATCAAAACGTACTTTGTCCGCGGCTAAGGTGGTTTTGGTCACTTCGCCAACACTGACACCACGATAGAGAACGTTAGCACCGGAGTCCAAACCAAACGAGTTGTCGGCATAGAGCTCTAGCGCAACCGACTGGGCTTGTTGTTTTTTAAACTCGTTTTTACGGATGGCTGTAAAACGACGTGCCTTGTCACCTTCTCCAGGAACTAGAGTGAGGAAATTACCTTTGATTAGGTTGGTTAAGTTCTCAACGCCTGAGAGTGACACATCCGCTTCTTCAAGAACAAATCGGCTGCCTTCGGTAAGCATATCGCTAAACGCTGGTTGAATTGCAGCTGAAGCAATAATGCTGTTACGTTCTTGATTGAGTTCCAAGTCGGTAATTTGTCCTACCTCAATACCGCGGTACATGATTGGGGCACCGGATGGGCTGATCTTGTTGTCATCGGGTAGGGAGATTTTGATTGGAATACCTCGCCCAGCGGTTTTCAGGTCAGGGTAGAGTTTAAACAGTTTGTTTTCTTCAACCGGTAAACCGCGATCGGGTGAATCGACTGCAATTGAACCGCCAATTAATGCAGTCAGGCTTTCTAAACGAATATCGACACCAGAAAAGCCAACACTTGCACCAATACCACTGACGTTCCAGAAGCGGCTTTCATCGGTGATAATATGGCGATACTCATCTTTGATTGATGCTTGGATCAAGACGTTTTTACTCTCATTATCGAGTTGATAATTATAGACTTCACCAATCGGGATTTTGCGATAAAGAATTTGAGAGCCAATGGAGATGCCGCCAAGGTCACGTGCTTTCAAGGTGATGTTCAACCCTTGATTTGCAAGGAGATCTGCTGGTGCGCGATCTAAGGCGACAAACTTGGTTTGAAGATTGCCGGATTCCGAACTTGGCTGAATAGCAATGTAGTTCCCCGATACCAGCGCATCAAGTCCGGAGATGCCAGAGAGGGATGCGGTTGGTTTAACCATCCAAAAACGTGTTTTATCTGTGAGTAATTTGGTCGCCTCAGGATAGATATCGGCTTCGACATAAATACTTTCAAGATCGTCAGAAAGGTTGATGTCTCTTACCATACCGACTTCTAAACCTTGATAACGAATGGTCGTGCGCCCTGCAATGAGACCTTGCGCATCGGAAAAGTGGATTTCCACCCGTTGTCCTGCATCATGAATCGCTTTGAACACTAGCCAGCCCGCGAGCACCATTGTCAGTATGGGCAGAATCCACAAAGGGGAAATGCCCCGATTACGTTTCACATCGGGTGAGTAGGATTGCTGAGAGGACGTTGAATTACTCATTTAAAGACTCTTATTGTTTTTTATTATTGCTGGTGTGTCGATCACGGCTTTGCTCGAAATTATCCCATATGAAACGTGGGTCAAAGCTTTCTGCGGCAAACATGGTTAATACCACAACGATACCAAAAGCGACAGCGCCATAGCCGGGTGTAAAATCAAGGATTTGACCTCGGTCAACCAAGGCCATCATGATTGATATAACAAACAGATCCATCATCGACCACTTGCCAATCCATTTAACAACAAAATAGATGGTCATTCGTTGACGGTGGAAAATTCGGCGTTTGAACTTAACTGCCAATAGGATGTACGCCAGCCCGAGGATTTTCGCGACAGGTACAACGATACTGGCAACAAAGATGATCAGTGCGATACCAGACATACCATTTTTTACCAATGCCGCAACGCCTGAAAAAATGGTGTCTTCTAAGCGTTTCCCATTGGTGAGCAAGATGGAAATAGGGATCAAGTTCGCGGGAAATATGGCGATAGACGCCGCAATAAGGTAGGCCCACGTTTTTTGAATCGAGTTTGGCGTTCGATGGGCAAGTGAACTATCGCAGCGCACGCATTTGCTGCCATTGGGTTGAGATAGGTGGCAGGTGGTGCAATGTACCTCTTTATGTTCAAAACGGTATTCTGACTCATGTTTGTAGGCTTCCCAGTAGCGTCGAATACTAACGCGACTGACCAACAGCACCGTAAATAGTTGTAGCAGGATAAGCCCGTAAAGCCCCACACCAACGAAGATATCTGAGTAGTCTTGTAGCTTAAAGCAAGAGATGGCAACACTAATCAAGAACACATCAATCATCACCCAATGTTTTAAATGATGGACGATACGCAATGAATACTTGAGCAATGAATAGGAATGCTGCTTGAGTGCCAAATGAGCGCAGACGACGGCGCTGCACACCAGCAGTGGTGCGATAGAGCTACAAAATGCAACCAAAAACGCGAGGAACACAAACCCTTCATTAAAGAGCGTGATGATTCCCGACGCTAGCGTCGCTGGAATCATCTGTCCAAATAAACGAATGCTGAGAAAGTTGAAAAAATGCGAGGGGATAAATAGCAATAGGCAAGTCAAAGCGATAGCGAGATTACCCGACAGAGATGGGTGACCGCCACGGTAGAGTGTTGTACCGCATCTAGGGCAGCACGCTTTTCTTCCCGTTTTAATCTCGACAATCTCGACCGGCAGTTCGCAGCCTTGGCAGAGACGGATTTGGTTTGTTTGGGCTAAATGAGGTTGCAGGCTCACGACAGATTGCCCACCTTGTTGGTAAGCCAATCACTAGCCGTGCGATTGCACGGCGCCGTAGAGGGTTTGATAAAGGCCTTGTTGTTCAACTAACTCTCCATGAGTCCCTGTTTGGGTCACCTGACCATCTTCTAAAACATAAATAATGTCTGCTTGTTTTACGGCAGATAAGCGATGAGCAACGATTAATGTCGTACGACCATTTAAAAACTCAGTCAATGCCCGATGCAATGCTGCTTCTGTCGCAGTATCGAGTGCCGATGTCGCTTCATCCAAAATGACAAACTTTGGATTACTCAGCACCATACGCGCAATGGCGAGACGCTGTCTTTGGCCTCCAGATAAACGAATGCCGTTGCGGCCAATTTGTGTCTCTAGCCCTTGACCAAGTTGGGCGATGACATCTTGCATTTGGGCGATATCAAGCGCTTGCCACAACTGTTGATCGCTATAATGGCTGCCGAGGGTCAGATTATGCCTCAAGCTATCGTTAAATAGTATAGGTTGCTGTAAAACCACCGCTATTTGATCACGAATAACGTCGAAACTGATATCGTCTGTGGTGTGGTGGTTATATTTTATCAACCCTGAGTCAGGGCGATAAACCCCAATGAGCAACTGAATGAGGGTCGATTTCCCGCCACCGCTTGCACCAACAAGCGCCACCTTTTTTCCCGCCGGTATATGTAGGTTCAGTTGTTTGAGCACTTGGCTCTCATCGTTATAAGAGAAGGTTACATTTTCGATACTGACATCGACTTCACGGTCATCATCAAACGGATTGATTTTACTGACCGGACGATATTCTTCCTCAAGGTCGAGTAGGGTATTGATTCGGCTCAACGCGGCTTTTGCGCTGTACCAAGAAAACTGAATACCCAATAGCTCTTGTACTGGTGACAACATAAACCACAGGTAACCGAACACAGCGAAGATTTGCCCTATGGTTAAATCGCTGAACATCACCATTAACATCGCCACGGCACGAAACAGTTCAAAGCCGAGTAAAAACAGTAAAAATGAGACTCGACCAGCGGCTTCTGATTGCCAAGCATACTTGTCAGCATCTAAACGGACTTGATTGGCATTGAGCTTTAACTCATTGAGGAATTCGCGCTCGCGATTGGCGGCGCGCAGTTGATAGATACCATCTAGCGTTTCGACTAAGCGATTCTGAAAGCGTTCAAAGGATTGGTTTTCGCGTTTTTTAAGATGCTTGACTCGGCTACCGAGTAAACGAGAAAAGTAAATCACGATGGGGTTGACCAGTAAGATGAACAGACCGAGACGCCAGTCAATCCACAACAATACGATCGCAGTGCCGATGACCGTGAGTAAACTAATGATAAATTTGCTCAAGGTAGAACCAATAAATTGATCAATCGTTTCGATGTCGGTGATCAGGTGGGCATTTATCCCTCCGCTGCCTCTCGTTTCATACTGACGAATGCTAATTTTGCCCAGCTTATCGATCATCTTGCTGCGCATTTGGTAGGTAATCGTTTTAGAAACCAACGTAAACTGGCGGCTTTGCAGAATGTTGAGTGCTTGACCAACGGTACGCATTATCACCACCAGCAATAACGCGAATAGGATGTAACCGGTGGGCGTTTGACTTGACGTAGGCAACACGCTGTTCATTAGCTCTAAGCCTTTGGCTGGTTGATTAAGCAGTACTTCATCAACCATCAGCGGTAAAAGTAGCGGGATCGGCACGCTGACCAAGGTAGCAACAATAGCGATAACATTGGCGACGATTAGTTTTGACTTATGTATCTTTACTTGTGAAATCAGCCAAGAACGGCTAATAGTGTTGTTGTTTTCGGTCATTCTGCTGATAATGCAAACTATTTATAGTTCAATTGTACGAATAATCGTCATATAAGTCTCATATTTTAATTGGAAGTCGCTATAAGGCCCTCAACGGAAGTCATTATGAAGCAAGAATTTTATCAAACACTCACCAAACAAGCGCAAGCTCTCATTGAGTCAGAGCCAAACTTAATCGCCAATCTGTCTAACATAAGTGCTTTACTTAATATGTCGCTAGAGGAGATTAACTGGGTGGGTTTCTATTTAATGGACGGTGATCAATTGGTCTTGGGGCCTTTCCAAGGTAAACCCGCTTGTGTGCGTATTCCTGTTGGGCGAGGTGTGTGTGGCACGGCTGTTGAACACAATCAAGTACAGCGAGTGCATGATGTTCATCAATTTGAGGGGCATATTGCTTGCGACGCGGCGAGCAACTCAGAGATAGTGATTCCATTTTCGATTGATGGAAAAGTCGCGGGCGTTTTGGATATCGATAGCCCAAATGTTGGTCGATTTGACGCCGAAGATGAAAAAGGATTGACGATTTTAATGGCAGAAGTGGAAAAGATGCTTAATTCACACGCTATCAAGGCATAAATTCGCGCTAGAGTGTGGTTTTTCATTTACAGGTCACTATAATGGCTGAAATATTTATCTGAACGCTCGCGGATAGTCCGCTTTAACCAGGAACCCCCATGGAAAACACTGAAAAGTTAAAAAACAGCAAAGAAGTTATTGCATACATTGCTGAATGTTTCCCTAAGTGCTTTACTTTAGAAGGTGAGGCAAAGCCACTTAAAATTGGTATTTTTCAAGATCTTGCGGATCGTCTTTCCGACGACCCAAAAGTTAGTAAAACTCAGCTTCGTGCAGCGTTAAGACAGTACACTTCATCATGGCGTTACCTACACGGTGTTAAGCCTGGTGCAGTACGTGTAGACCTAGATGGCAACCCAGCAGGTGAGCTAGATGAAGAGCACGTAGAACACGCAAAAACTGCACTAGCAGAAAGCAAAGCGAAAGTACAAGCTCGTCGCAAAGAGCAAGGCAAGAAGACTCGTGAAGAAGGTAAAGCAAAAACGGCTAAGCCTGCAGGTAAAAAACCTCAACAAGCACGTCGTCCGCAAGCTAAGTCTGCGCCGAAAGCCGCTAAGCCAGTAGAAACACGTCCACTGAATGCTGATGAAGTAAAAGTTGGTAACGCAGTAAACGTGAACATGGGCAAAGGAAACATGGCTGCTACTATCGTTGAAATCAATAAGGAAGATGTGCGAGTTCAACTCTCTAACGGCCTACAAATGGTTGTGAAAGCGGAGCACTTACGCGCATAAAGGAGAGTCTCCTACGCATGAAATGCCGTTTAAACTTTTCGCTGATTGCTGCTAGCGTTATGCTAGCGGCAACTCCAGTAAAAGCACTCGAAGCGAAAATCGAATTAACCGATTTACCTGCATTAGAGCAAGAAGCTCAACATAGAACTGCAAGTAAACGTGTCACTTCCCGCTTTACCCGTTCTCATTACAAACATTTCTCCCTCGACGACCAATTTTCGCAAGCGATTTTTGAGCGTTATTTGGAAATGCTTGATTTCAATAAGAATATCTTTACTCAATCTGATATCGATAACTTTTCTAAGTGGTCGACCTCCATTGATGATCAACTAAAGTCTGGCGACAACCAGATCGCCTTTGATATTTACAATCAATCAATGAAGCGTCGTTACGAACGGTTTGACTATGCCTTGTCATTATTAGACCAAGAGATGAGTTTTGACGTTGACGAAAGTATTGAACTTGATCGCAGTGAGGCCCAGTGGCCAAAAAACGAACAAGAACTTAATGAGTTATGGCGTAAGCGTGTTAAGTACGATGCTTTAAATCTCAAATTGACTGGCAAGGACTGGGATGAAATTAAAGACATCCTTGGCAAGCGTTATAACAATGCGCTAAAACGCTTGAGTCAGACCAATAACGAAGACGCATTCCAATTGTACATGAACGCGTTCTCGCGTGAAGTTGACCCGCATACCAGTTATCTTTCGCCAAGAAACGCCGATCAATTCCAACAAGAGATGAATCTATCTTTAGAAGGAATTGGTGCTGTGCTGCAAATGACCGACGATTACACCGTGATTCGTTCTCTTGTTGTTGGTGGCCCAGCCGCTAAGAGCAAAAAGCTCGGCGAAGGTGATCGCATCATTAGCGTTGGGCAAGAAGGCGAGGAGATGGTCGATGTGATTGGCTGGCGCCTTGATGACGTCGTGCAACTCATCAAAGGGCCAAAAGGCACCACGGTTAAGCTGGAAATTTTGCCGGAAGGCAAAGACGCGAAAAGTGAAGTCGTTTCGATTGTCCGCGATAAAGTGCGTTTAGAAGATCGCGCTGTTAAGTCAGAGATTATTGAACAAGATGGTAAGAAAATCGGCGTACTTGAAGTGCCAAGCTTTTACGTTGGTTTGTCTAAAGATACTGACAAACTGCTTGCGGAACTGAAAGAGAAAAACGTCGACGGCATCATTGTTGACCTTCGCAATAATGGTGGTGGTGCGCTAACCGAAGCTACTTCGTTATCTGGCTTGTTTATTACTAGCGGGCCTGTAGTACAAGTACGTGATAGTTATGGTCGTATCAATGTGAACGCTGATACTGACGATAAAATTAGCTACGACGGTCCTATGATGGTGTTGATAAACCGATACAGCGCCTCTGCATCTGAGATTTTTGCTGCTGCAATGCAAGACTATGGTCGTGCCGTAGTGGTGGGTGAAAACTCATTTGGTAAAGGAACTGTTCAGCAACACCGCTCGCTAAACCATATCTATGATTTGTTTGATAAAGAATTAGGGTACGTTCAGTACACTATTCAAAAGTTCTATCGAATAGATGGTGGTAGTACTCAAAACAAAGGTGTGGTTCCAGATATTGCTTATCCGACACCGGTTGATCCGGCGGAAACAGGTGAGAGCGTGGAAGACAATGCTCTGCCTTGGGACAGTATCGAAAAAGCAGACTATAAACAGTTACAGCGTAACAAAGAGCTTATTACGCAGTTAGATAAGCAACATCAAGCGCGCATTGCTGATGACATGGAGTTTGGATTTATCGCTGAGGATATCGCTAGATATCAAGCGGAAAAAGAAGATAACTCTTTGTCTCTAAATGAAAAAGAGCGCAAGCGAATCAGCGATGAAGCGGATCAACGACGTTTAGAACGCATCAACCAGCGCCAAAAAGCGGAAGGAAAAGAGTCATTTAAAACTTTGGATGACCTACCTAAAGATTATGAAGCGCCAGATGCTTATCTTGATGAAACCGTATCAATTATGGTTGATATGATTCGTTAACTTAATCTATCTCAATCTAAGCGGGCTCAATGAGCTCGCTTTTTTTTACCCAAAAACTAATGTGATCTAGATCTAAATATTTAGCTTTCTCGTATAGTTGTGCCTACGCTTAAAGAAAAAGTGAGGGGAAGCAACATGAGATGGATTGGAATTTTACTCGCCTGTTTTAGCTTTTCAGCATGGAGTTCAAACGCCTCAAGTGCGAAAGAATCCGATGCTTTAAGTTTTTTTGATCACCCATTTCTACTTGGTGATTGGTACCTGATTAATCCAGCGCCCGAGAAGTCAAAAGAGAACTACATTGCGATTAAACTGACACTCGATTCAAATTACCACTTCTCGATAGATATTCAGAAAAAAGACTACACCATTGACCAATGGCAGGGCATGTACACCGCCAATGAAGACACGATTATTCTTGGTTTGAATACAGACCAACCTCAAATCTACGCTTATGCGAGCAATCACAATATGCTCAATCTTAATGGCGTTGTGTTTACCAAAGCCCTGTCAAACTCATTGGCCGGAATTTGGTCGAGCAAGGCGCTTGGGGGTGATGACTTAATGGCGAGTGACGTCGATCAGATGGATTTGATCCTACAACCGGATTTTGTTTTTCTGTTTAAGGTGAGTAATCCCGATGGGGATGAAGCTGTGCGCCGCGGCGTCTATTTTACCGAGGGGGAGCGATTGGTTCTTCTCTATGAAAATGGTGAGCACAACACTCGCTATAAACTTAACCGAGACACACTCACCATCGAGTCTGATGAAGGTGGTATGTACGCGGTTCTAAACCGAATAAGATAAACGTCGTTACTTAGCATTAATTCTAGACTTATTATTTAGTTTTAAATTCTTTTGTAGCAAAAAAACGAGGTAATCAATGAGAATGCCTCGTTTTTTTGTTTTCAGAGTTGTAAGCTAGTCAGTCGAACACTATTTGTTAGAAGGATTTAGAAATGGCTCAAGCTCCTCAAGCCAAATATCGCAAAGATTATCAGTCTCCCTCTCATACGATTACGGATATTGATCTGACTTTTGAATTACATGATAGCGCGACAATTGTTACCGCGATATCACAAGTTAAACAGCTAAATGAGAGCACAACCTTAGAACTAGACGGTGACGGGTTGACACTAAAGAGCCTGCTTGTTGATCAACAGCAGTGGAATCATTTTGAAACAACCGATAGTGGTTTGAAGATCACTGAGTTACCGCAGCAGTTTACACTAACAGTGGTTACTGAAATTGACCCACAAGCGAATACCGCGCTAGAAGGTTTATATAAATCTGATGGTGCTTATTGTACTCAATGTGAAGCTGAAGGTTTCCGTCGAATTACGTATTTCTTAGACCGACCAGATGTGTTGGCAAAATACACCACCACCGTCATCGCGGATAAAGCGCAATACCCTTATCTATTAAGTAACGGCAACCGCGTTGAACAAGGTGAGATGACCGAAGGTCGCCATTGGGTTAAGTGGCATGATCCACATCCGAAACCTTCTTATCTGTTTGCGTTGGTTGCAGGCGATTTTGATGTGTTTCGAGATCAATACCAAACTCGTTCTGGTCGTAATGTCGCGTTGGAAATTTTTGTCGATAAAGGTAACTTAGATCGTGCAAACCACGCGATGGTTTCACTAATCAATTCGATGAAATGGGACGAAGAGCGTTTCGGCCTGGAATATGACTTAGATATCTACATGATTGTCGCCGTTGATTTTTTCAATATGGGGGCGATGGAAAACAAAGGTCTTAATGTCTTTAACTCTAAGTTTGTACTGGCGAATGATCAGACAGCCACTGACACCGATTATCTTGGCATTGAAGCGGTCATTGGTCATGAGTACTTCCACAACTGGACAGGCAATCGCGTAACTTGTCGTGATTGGTTCCAACTTAGCTTAAAAGAAGGCTTAACCGTGTTCCGCGATCAAGAGTTTTCTTCTGATCTTGGTTCTCGCGCAGTCAACCGTATTAACAACGTGCGTATTATTCGTGGTCCGCAGTTTGCCGAAGATGCCAGCCCGATGTCTCATCCAATTCGTCCAGAACAAGTGATTGAGATGAACAACTTCTACACGCTAACCGTGTATGAAAAGGGCAGTGAAGTTATCCGTATGTATCACACTTTGCTAGGCGAAGAAGGTTTCCAAAAGGGAATGCAGTTATACGTTGAAAGACATGACGGTACGGCGGCGACTTGTGAAGATTTCGTCAAAGCGATGGAAGATGCAAACGGTGTAGATTTGTCTCAGTTCCGACTATGGTACAGCCAGTCAGGTACACCAACGCTTAACGTTGAGACCGAATTTGATCCCCAAGCACAAACTTACACACTGACCGTGGCGCAATCAACAGAAGCCACTCATGATCAAAAAGAGAAGCTGCCACTGCATATTCCATTCGACATTGAGCTATATAATGCAGATGGTAGCGTGCTTGAGTTACGCTGTAACGGTGAAAAAGTTTCGAATGTATTAGATATAACTCAAGAAAAACAAAGCTTTGTGTTTGAAGGAGTGATGGAGAAACCTGTTCCGTCACTACTGAGAGAATTTTCGGCTCCAGTGAAACTTGAGTATGATTACAGCGACGAGGAACTTACATTCCTTATGGTTCATGCTCGCAACGAATTTGCTCGTTGGGATGCGGGTCAAATGTTGTTGGCAAAATATATTCGCAGCAACGTTGAGGCATTACAGTCAGGTAACGATGTTTCTTTACCTGCTTCTGTCGTGGATGCGTTCCGTGGCGTGTTACTAAGTGAAGAACTTGAGCCAGCGTTTATTGCGGAAGTGTTGTCACTACCAAGCCATAATGAAGTTTCAGGTTGGTACAAAACGGTGGACGTTGATGCCGTTGCACAAGTATTAAAAGCGTTGAAAGTACAGTTGGCAATGGAGTTAACCGATGAGCTTGCAGCGATTTACCATAGTTTGCAGCAAACTGAGTACACCATCGATCACGCGGCAATTGGTAAACGTGCTTTACGCAATACTGCATTGTCGTACTTAGCGCATACCGAGCAGGGTAATCAGTTGGCAGAGCAGCAATATCAACGTGCCAATAATATGACCGATACTATCGCAGCGATGTCAGCAGCTAACCAAGCGCAACTTGCTTGTCGTGAAACATTGATGGCGGACTATAGTCAAAAATGGAAACATGATGGATTGGTAATGGATAAGTGGTTTGCACTACAAGGCAGCAACCCAGCAGAAAATGTATTGGATGTTATCAAGCAAACAATGCAACACGAAGCCTTCAGTTTGAAAAATCCAAATCGCACGCGCAGTTTGATTGGATCATTCCTCAATGCAAACCCCGTTCATTTCCATGCGATTGATGGTTCAGGCTATCGATTTGCAGGGGAGATTTTACGTGAACTTAACAGTGTTAATCCACAAGTTGCATCACGTTTGATTGACCCATTGTTGAAACTCGGCAAATATGACCAGACTCGTCAAGGTTTGATTAAAATTGAACTTGAAAAGCTCAGAGCGATGGATAATCTTGCGAAAGACTTGTTCGAGAAAGTGACCAAAGCACTTGAGTCGTAACCATTAGGTAGTTGGTTAGGTACTGATGAGCATCAAACAGCGGCATAAGCCGCTGTTTTTATATCTGCAATGACCTAACTTGACTAAATTGCCATATACTGTGTTTATATACAGTTATGCATATTTAACTAAAATATCGCATACAAACTAGTCTAATGGATAACTGAAAACGCGTTATTACGCCGAGGAAAGGGTGTAGTGAGATAAAACGATACTGGTTGTATATACAGTATTCCTATTTGATCTCTAAAAATCCGAGATATAGGTAAGGATGGCTGACTATAGTGTGAATGCAGTAAATACACTTTGGTAATGATGCGGTATACAATGTTCCGATAGTTATGAACACGTGTAAGCAAGCAATGAACCAGTACTATTTTACCCTTAATATTCCCTACCAAACATTTGTTGCTCATTATAGTGGCGCGGCAAGCAGTGTGTTGGTTGTGACTGATAATGGCATCCGCATTCAATTACCTGCGATTCGCTTTCGCCCATTTTTAAGTCAGATCGGATTGAAGGGTCGCTTTCGTTTGATAACTGACCAAAATAACAAGTTTGTTAAGTTAGAAGTTCTGTGAGGTTAAAAATAAGCAGTACTTTAAACAAAACCTTAATCACATTCTCAAACATTTCGCCTCTTTCAAACTTAAAATAGTTAACCTTTCGTCAACATAATCGATACAATGAAACGGCATTACTAAGAATAAGCGCTATGCTTACAACAACATATAGTGCTTAAACGACATCCCAACAATTTAGAATTCTAATAGTGGAGTGTGATTATGACCGTGCGTGAACCTTTAATGCCGGTTCTTCTTGAAAAAGTGTATCAACTGATTCAAGACAAACTCGAACTTGCTCAACGACCTCTTGTTTCTCAATTGGCTCAACATCTATTTAGCAATATCGCTCACGATGATTTAATAGAGCGCAATGAATCTGACTTATATGGTGCGGTATTGAGTTTATGGCATCATCTCAATGATAAACAACCCCATGATATTTCGGTACGAGTGTTTAACCCAACTGTCAGCAAACAGGGGTGGCAATCGACCCATACCATTGTAGAAATTGTGGTTCCCGATAGTCCATTTTTAGTTGATTCAATTAAGATGGCGCTGACCCGCTTAGATCTCGCGAGTCATCTTATGCTGCATGGACCGACTCAAATCAAGCGAAGTAAACAAGGGCTGATTGAGTCGATTAACCAAGGTGAAGGGGATTTGTTGTCACTATTTCACATCGAAGTGGATCGCTTAAGTGACAAGCAAGCGATGACTTCACTCAAAGAGGAACTGCTCGATATTCTCACCGATACCCAGTTGGTGGTGGCGGATTGGAAGGCAATGGTCGAACGTTTGACATTAGTGACGGATCAAGTTGAACAATTACAAGGCCACGTCGAGATCGAACGCGATCATTACGATGAAACGATTAAGTTCTTACGTTGGTTAGGTGATCATAACTTTACCTTTATGGGCTATAAAGAGTATGACTTGATCAACGACAATGGTGAAATGGAGCTGAAGCCCACGAAAGAACAAGGGCTTGGGTTGTTCTCTGATGCTAAGCGAGTACGCAGTGTCAAATTGTCTGATTTCCCAGATTCAGCGCGTTTGGAAGCGGAAAAGCCTTTTCTATTGATTGTTACTAAGGGGAATACACCCTCTAGGATCCATCGACCAGCCTATACCGATTACATAGGAATCAAGAAGTTTGATAAACACGGTAAGGTAATTGGCGAACATCGTTTTACTGGGTTATATACCTCTGCTGTGTATAACCAAAGTGTCGGCGGCATTCCTTTAATTCG
The DNA here is from genome assembly GCF_009938205.1 of Vibrio panuliri. Lineage (NCBI taxonomy): Bacteria > Pseudomonadati > Pseudomonadota > Gammaproteobacteria > Vibrionales > Vibrionaceae > Vibrio > Vibrio panuliri. The sequence continues at coordinate 1,598,471 of NZ_AP019654.1, forward strand.
AGAAAAAGTAGAACGAATTCTTCAAGCGAGCAGTTATCGACAAGGGTCATACTCATACAAAGCTTTGCACAACATCTTAGAAAATTATCCAAGAGATGAGTTACTCCAAGCTCGAGAAGAGGAGTTGCTTGAAGTTGGAATGGGCGTGGTTCAAATGCAAGACCGAGATATGTTGCGTTTGTTTGTTCGGAAAGACCCCTTCGGACGTTTCTTTAGTTGCATGGTCTATGTGACAAAAGATCGTTACAACACCGAACTGCGTCGTCAAACACAAAGGATCTTCCAACAGTACTTTGGCTGTGACCAAGAGGTTGAATTTACAACCTATTTTTCTGAGAGCCCTTTGGCTAGAACCCACTATATCGTGCGGGTAGACAACAACAACATGGATGTGGACGTAAAAACGATTGAACGAAACCTCGTCGAGGCATCATCAACATGGGATGATCGCCTATCTGAAGCAATAGTTGCCAATTTTGGTGAGAGTAAAGGACTGCCTTTGTCTAAGGCGTACCTAAGCGCATTCCCACGCTCTTATAAAGAGGATGTGTTGCCAGCTTCTGCTGTGGCTGATATTGAACGCTTGGAATCTCTCAATGACGATAACAAACTGGGAATGTTGTTTTACCGTCCACAAGAGCTCGCCAGTGACTCGAAAGCTGTGCGATTTAAGCTCTATCATAGAGACGAACCGATCCATTTGTCTGATGTAATGCCAATGCTTGAAAATTTAGGCCTGCGCGTTATTGGGGAGTCGCCATACGAAATTCGCAAGGCTAATGGGCGAGTGTACTGGATCTTAGATTTTTCTATGCTCCACACCAGTGAGAAAAGCGTCGATCTCAGAGAAGCTCGGGATCGCTTCCAACAAGCATTCTCCGCCATTTGGTTAGGCAATCTAGAAAGTGACGGTTTTAACCGTTTGGTGTTAGGTGCATCATTGACCGGGCGTGAAATCTCGATTCTCCGAGCCTATGCTCGCTATATGCGCCAAGTTGGCTTTCCATTTAGTCAGCAATATATTGAGGATACGCTCAATCATCATCCTGATTTAGCGGCGGATCTTGTGCAGCTTTTCAATAAGCGATTTGATCCTAAATCTCGCGGTGCTGAGAAAGGGCAGACTAATCTAGTTAATAAGATCACAGAGAAGTTAGAACGTGTCGAAAGCTTGGATGATGATCGTATTATTCGCCGTTATATGGAGATGATCACCGCAACGCTACGCACTAACTATTATCAAGTGGATGACCAGAAGCAACCCAAGCCATGGTTAGCACTGAAGTTAAAACCGAGTGATATTCCAGAGATTCCGCAACCAGTGCCAGCGTTTGAGATTTTTGTTTATGCGCCAGATATTGAGGGCGTGCACTTGCGTGGCGGTAAAGTCGCCCGTGGCGGTTTGCGTTGGTCTGATAGACAAGAAGATTTTCGTACCGAGATTCTCGGGCTAGTGAAAGCGCAGCAAGTGAAGAATACCGTGATTGTGCCTGTTGGGGCAAAAGGCGGATTTGTCTGCAAACGTCAGGCAGGGTTATCAAACCGTGATGAAATTTTTGCAGAGGGGCAGCGTTGTTACAAGCGTTTCATTCGCGCCTTACTAGATGTGTCTGACAACATTATTGATGGTGAAGTCGCCCCTCCAAAGAATGTGATACGTCATGATGGTGACGATCCATATCTGGTGGTGGCGGCAGATAAAGGTACCGCAACATTCTCTGATCTCGCTAACTCTGTATCGGCTGAATACAACTTTTGGCTCGGTGATGCCTTTGCCTCAGGTGGCTCGAACGGTTATGACCACAAGGCGATGGGGATTACGGCAAAAGGTGGTTGGGAGTCGGTCAAACGTCATTTCCGAGAAATGGGAGTGGATTGTCAGACGACCGATTTTACCGCAGTTGGCATTGGTGATATGGCAGGAGATGTCTTTGGCAACGGGATGCTATTGTCAAAACACACTTGTTTGGTTGCCGCGTTTAACCATTTACACATTTTTATTGATCCAACACCAGATGCTGCAGCGAGTTGGCAAGAGCGTGAGCGTTTATTCAACTTGCCTCGCTCTAGCTGGGAGGATTATAACCGTGAGCTGATTTCTGCTGGTGGGGGCGTATTCTCACGTAAGGCGAAATCCATCACCTTAACACCTGAGATTCAAAAACTACTTGGTACTAAAAAGGCCTCATTAGCCCCTAATGATCTGATAAAAATGATCTTGGCGATGAACGTTGATCTTCTGTGGAATGGTGGTATCGGGACTTATATCAAAGCCTCATCAGAGACGCATATGGATGTGGGAGACCGCGCCAATGATGTGCTGCGTATCAACGGTAAAGAGCTCAAAGCGAGAGTTGTGGGTGAAGGTGGTAACCTAGGTATGACGCAACTTGGTCGTATTGAGTTCGCCCTTGCTGGTGGACGGGTCAATACTGACTTTGTTGATAACGTTGGCGGGGTGGATTGCTCAGATAACGAAGTCAATATTAAGATCTTCTTAAATGGCTTGGTTGCAAATGGTGATCTTACAGTAAAACAACGCAACCTGATCCTTGAATCAATGGAAGATGAAGTCGGTGATATTGTTCTTGATGACGCTTATTGTCAGTCCGAGTCTATCTCTGTAACCGATTATCAAGGCGTCTCTCTGGTTAAAGAGCAACTCCGCTTTATACACGCAATGGAGAAAGCGGGGCATCTTGATCGCGCGCTTGAATATATTCCAGACGATGAAACCTTGCTAGAACGTGAAAAGCAGGGCGTTGGATTAACCAGACCAGAGCTGGCTGTGCTTGTAGCATACGGCAAGATGGTCTTGAAAGAAGAGTTAGTTCATGAAGATATTGCCAATGATGCATTTCATGCCAAACTACTCGCCGAATACTTCCCTACAGAGTTACGCCGTAACTACTTAGCACAAATGGAAAACCATCCATTACGCCGAGAAATTATCGCGACTATGCTAGCTAACCAGATGGTTAATGAGATGGGATGCAACTTTGTTACCCGTCTTCAAGAGGAGACTGGAGCATCGGTGGTTGATATTGCCAATGCGTATGCCGCTTCGCGAGAAATCTTCGGTTTAGGTCAAGTGCTCAAAGAGATTCGAGCGCAAGATAATATTGCTACGGCCGAAGCTCAGTACGATATGATGTTTGCGGTTCGTCGGACATTAAGACGACTAAGTCGTTGGATTTTGCGCAATCGAAAAGGTCGCCAGTCTGTTGGAGCGTTGATCGATCTCTATCAAGCTGATGTTGATAAGGTAAAATCTGAACTCGACAAGTTGTTGGTTTCCGAAGAAGTTGTGGAACACAATCTTGAGGCACAAGCTTGGGTCGAGCAAGGGATGACTCCAGAAGTCGCCAACTATATATCGCGACTCTCTAGCCTCTATTCGGTTCTGGATATTTCCACTGTATCGACTGAGAAAGGCATGGCGGTAGAAAAAGTGGCTCAACTTTACTTCAACTTGGGAGATCGCTTGTCGCTACACTGGTTCTTAAACCAGATCAACAATCAAGCTGTTGATAACCATTGGCAAGCTTTAGCAAGAGCGGCATTTCGGGAAGACCTCGATTGGCAACAACGCCTGCTGACGGCTCAAGTATTAAGTTGTGGTTGTCTGAGCCAAGAAATGGATGTAATTCAATCACTAGATGATTGGATTAACAGTAATCAATCATCGCTTAACCGTTGGGAAAGCATTCTAAACGAGTTCAAAGTGGGATCTGTGCATGAATTTGCAAAATTCTCTGTCGCTTTACGCGAATTGATGCTTTTAAATTTGAATTGTTCTGCAAATGAGTAAATAATAACGCCCCGTTTATACGGGGCTTTTTTCTATCGGAGGCAGAATGCTTTACCGTCTAGCCAGGACTGGCTTTTTCCAACTTGATGCCGAAAAGGCACATGATTTAGCAATTCAAAACTTCAAGCGCTTTACCGGCACACCATTTGATCTTTTCTACCGTCAACAACTTCCGCATCGTCCAGTTGAATGTATGGGTATTACATTCCGCAATCCAGTTGGCCTAGCGGCAGGCTTGGACAAAAATGGCGAGTGTATTGAAGCGTTCGATGCGATGGGATTCGGCTTTGTTGAAGTGGGTACGGTGACACCACGTCCACAATCAGGTAACGATAAACCGCGTATTTTCCGTCTAGTTGACGCGGAAGGTATCATCAACCGAATGGGTTTTAACAACCTAGGCGTTGATAATTTGATCGACAATATTAAGAAAGCAAAATACGACTGTGTATTGGGTATCAATATTGGTAAAAACAAAGATACACCGATTGAAAAGGGTACTGAAGATTACTTGATCTGCATGGAGAAGGTATATCAATACGCAGGCTACATTGCGGTGAACATCTCATCACCAAATACACCAGGGCTGCGCACTCTGCAGTATGGTGAAGCACTCGATGAACTTCTTGGTGCATTGAAAGAGAAACAAACGGAATTGAACGAAAAGCATGGTAAGTACGTGCCGGTTGCACTTAAGATCGCGCCTGATCTTACCGATGAGGAAATTCGCCAAATCTGTCAATCATTGATCAAGTTTGAGATTGATGGCGTGATTGCAACCAACACAACACTGGATCGTACCATTGTTGAAGGTATGAAGCATGCAAACGAAGCTGGTGGCTTGAGTGGTCGTCCGGTTCAATCTCGCAGCACGGAAGTTGTGCGTCAGTTGCATCAAGAGTTAGGTGACAAACTACCGATTATTGGAGTAGGTGGGGTAGATTCATACGTCGCAGCCAAAGAGAAGATGATGGCGGGTGCTAAACTGGTTCAAGTTTACTCTGGCTTTATTTACCACGGCCCTGGCTTGGTAAAAGAGATTGTAAAGAACATCTAATTTAAGCAGTTAATAGGTGACGGTGTCACATCGACATTCTTCACTAATTGATTGTCTGAATAGGAGGAAATGAGAAATCATTTCCTCTTTTTTTTTTGATCGCAGTGCATACACTTTCGCATAAAGAGGGAAAGGTAATTAAGTGTTTTACCTATATTCACTTTAACAAATGAGATTGGATTGATGCTTAAACCCAGCGACAAATGGACTTGGTACTATGATGATGCTAACCAGCATTTGATGCTGGATTTGGGCAACGACATGGTTTTCAAAACAAATCTATGCCGAAAATTGATAGTGGAGTGCGCGGTCGGTGTGAATGAGTTCACCGTCGATGACGCTTCGGCTTTTCAAACCTACAAAGAGCAAATCTCTCACTTAGACCTCAGTGAACCGCGTCAAGCGGAGCTAGCCCTCTACTGTGTGGCGGCAAAACGTTTTCATAAGCCAGTTCAACCTAAGAGCTGGTTCTTCGATAGTCTTTCTGATGGCTCAATTATTCCCGAAGAAGGGGATTTCGTCCGCTTGGCAAATAGTCATGGTCATGGCAGCTTTATCGTACTAGAAGTAGGAGAGTGCGCCAGTCTCTGTGCGTCAATAAATTTGGACGACTTTAGCCTTAATGGCAGTAAAAGCCTGTCATTTGGACAAGCAATCAAAGTTATGCATGACCGTACTCAGGTTATCAACCATAGTTTCCTTACTCAGCCTATGAGACTTGTAGGCTAATTTTACTGTTTCGTTCCTTCATTTATTCATTTCCTGTCGGCCTAAGTGCCGACTTTTTTTATGCCTGCTTTGCGTCAACTCGTGACGTTTTATGGCTTTCCATGTGTGATTCCCCTTACAAAAAATCATCTATTTAACTATTTTTTGTCCAATAAATTTTGCTAGCCAATGTCAATGTGATGCATTTATTCCTCTATTAGGCTAATTATGTAACTAAATTACACCTCAAACAAGCCGTTGGTATAGACCAGGTATGTAGCGAATAAGTATTCACTATCGCTAGGAGCATTGATTTCAGGTAGGTGTTTAAACCAGCAACGTCCGCGGTCTGGTTGGGACGAGATTGATGATTTGCTAAGCGAATAACGGAGAGTTGGCGAGAAAAGTGAGATTCAATTAACGGAAATGGGTGTGGTCAGGTATAATGCGGGGTCATTTATTACGAACATTAGAAGACTATGCATCAATATCTTGCAGTAACTTCAAACGGGTTAGAGAACCTGTTAGTAGAAGAGCTAACCAAACTAGGCATTGCCGACGCTAAGCCAGTACAGGCAGGGGTGAGATTTAAAGCGACCAACGAGCAAATTTATCGTTGCTGTTTATGGAGTCGTTTAGCCTCACGTTTCGTCCGTATTTTGTCTGAATTTACTTGCCAAGATGACATGGATCTTTACTCAGTTGCATCTGCAGTGAACTGGATTGACCATTTTCACAGCTCTAAAAAGCTCGTTGTTGATTTCAACGGTACTAACCGTGAGATTCGCAATAGCCAATACGGCGCGATGAAAGTGAAAGATGCAATTGTGGACTGTTTTACGAAGAAAAATCTTCCGCGTCCGTCGATCAGTAAAGATCATGCAGATCTTCGCATTCACGTCCGTTTGCACAAAGACAAAGCCATTTTGGGTATTGATATGGTGGGCGGTGGCCTGCATCAACGTGGCTATCGTGAGCAAGCAGGTAAAGCACCACTTCGTGAAACATTGGCTGCTGCGATTATTCTTCGTAGTGGTTGGGATGCGTCGAAAAACTTCCTTGACCCAATGTGTGGCTCAGGCACGCTTGTTATTGAGGCTGCGATGATGGCGGCTAACATGGCGCCAGGTGTCAAGCGCAAGGCGTGGGGCTTTGAAGTATTACAAGATTTCGATGCAGAGCTTTGGGCAGAGGTTAAGTCTGAGGCCGCGGTTCAAGCTCGACGAGGTGTCAAAAAAGTTGACGCTAAATTCTTTGGTTTCGACAATGATGAGCGAGTGATTAAAACAGCTCGTGATAACGCTCGTCGTGCTGGTGTTGAAGAGTTAGTGACTTTCGAGGTGGGGGATGCGGCACTGGTTAAGCGTCCTGCTGGCTTTGAAGATGGCGTAGTCGTTTGTAACCCACCATACGGTGAGCGCTTAGGCACTCATCCTGGTTTGATTGCGTTGTATACCGCGTTTGGCGCACAGTTAAAATCAGAGTTTGGCGGTTGCCAAGCATCGATTTTCTCAAGTTCTGATGAGCTATTGAGCTGTCTACGCATGCGTGCAGATAAGCAGTTCAAACTGAACAATGGTGCGTTACCGTGTCACCAGAAAAACTATCAAATTGCCGAGCGAACTGGCGAAGCTGTGAGTGACAATGTCACTGAAACAGTGATCGCACCTGATTTCGCCAACCGTTTGAAAAAGAACATCGGAAAGATTGGTAAGTGGGCGCGTAAAGAAGAGCTCGATTGCTACCGAATCTATGATGCAGATTTACCCGAGTATAACGTAGCGATTGATGTTTACCTCGATCACCTTGTGATTCAAGAGTACGCCGCACCAAAGAGTATTCCAGAGGAGACGGCAAAACGCCGTTTGACTGATATCATCCGTGCAGCCATCCAAGTGACGGGTGTAGAAGCAAACAAAGTTGTACTTAAAACTCGTGAAAAGCAAAAAGGCCGTGCGCAGTATCAAAAGCTTTCTCAGCAATCAGAAACCATGCAGGTTAACGAATACGGGGTAAACCTTGTTGTTAACCTTCACGATTATCTTGATACCGGTGTGTTCTTGGATCATAAGTTAACGCGTCGCCGTTTAGGCCAGATGGCTCAAGGCAAAGATTTCTTAAACTTGTTTGCTTACACTGGGTCGGCGACGGTTCATGCCGCTTGCGGTGGTGCCCGTTCAACGACAACAGTGGATATGTCTAACACGTACCTTGAGTGGGCAAAAGAGAACATGCAGCTCAACGGGCAGGTGGGGCGTCAACATCAGTACGTCCAAGCCGATTGTTTGCAATGGTTGGAAAAAGCAAACGGCAGTTACGATCTAATCTTTATCGATCCACCAACGTTTTCTAACTCAAAACGTATGGAACAGACGTTTGACGTGCAACGTGATCATATTCAACTGATGCGTAACCTTAAACGCTTGTTAAAAGCGCAGGGTACGATCGTCTTTTCTAACAATAAACGTCACTTTAAGATGGACCTTGAGGCATTGGCTGAGTTGGGGTTAGAGGCGAAGAACATTTCCTCACAAACTCTGCCACTAGACTTCAGTCGTAACAAGCATATTCATAACTGCTGGTTAGTGACACACAAAGGTGAATAGGATTAATCATTGATTACCTTATATAGCACGGAAGGGTGCCATCTCTGCGAGATGGCACTGGCTTTGGCAACACAATTAGACATTTCACTCCCAATTGAAGTGGTCGATATCGCATTCGATGATGAGTTGTTTTCACGTTACGGGGTCACTATTCCCGTTCTCTCCTATGGTGAAAGTGAGCTCAATTGGCCATTTGAATTAGAGCAACTACAGATTTGGTTAGAGAATAATGGCATTACTTACCATAAATAACGGCCTACTAGGCTTTGGCGACCGTCCACTATTGGATAATGTGGACTTTGCGCTGCAAGAAAATGAACGTGTGTGTTTGGTTGGGCGTAATGGTGCGGGTAAGTCGACACTGATGAAAGTGTTGGCCGGTGAAGTCATTATGGACGACGGTAAGCTAACCGTTACCCAAGATGTCGTTATCTCGCGCCTTGAGCAAGATCCACCTCGCAATCAAGAGGGAACGGTATTCGATTATGTTTCCGCTGGATTGGCTGAAATAGGCGAGCAACTCAAGATCTATCAAGATCAGCTTGATCTGATTGCAAAAGACCCGAGTGAGAAAAACATCAACAAACTGGCTCGCATCCAAGAGCAGTTAGAACACTCAGGTGCATGGCGATTTGAAGACCGTATCCAAAACGTTTTAACCGCACTTAAATTGGATGGTCACACAAAGCTAACTGATTTATCAGGTGGCTGGCAGCGTAAGGCTGCGCTCGCACGCGCATTGGTTCGTGACCCAGACGTTCTGCTCCTTGACGAACCAACTAACCACTTGGATGTAACTACGATTGAGTGGTTGGAGAACTTCCTCAAAGACTTTCGTGGTTCAATTATCTTTATTTCTCACGACCGTGCATTTATTAAATCTATGGCGACTCGCATCGTTGACTTAGATCGCGGCAACCTGGCTTCATTTCCTGGGAACTACGATCAGTATCTGATTGATAAAGAGGAGATGCTGCGCGTAGAAGAAATGCAAAATGCTGAGTTTGACAAAAAACTTGCGCAGGAAGAGGTTTGGATTCGCCAGGGCATCAAAGCACGCCGTACCCGTAACGAAGGTCGTGTTCGTGCTTTGAAGAAACTTCGAGAAGAGCGTTCAGATCGCCGCGAAGTGCAAGGTAAAGCCAATATCCAAATCGATGATGCAAATCGCTCAGGTAAAATCATCTTTGAGGCGACTAACCTTAGCTTTGATATTGATGGTCAGCAAATTGTCTCCGATTTCACCTTCAACGTAATGCGTGGTGATCGTATCGCTCTGATCGGGCCTAACGGTTGTGGCAAGAGTACCTTGCTTAAGCTTCTGCTTGGTGACATTCAACCCACTCAAGGTCGTTTGCATTGCGGAACCAAGCTAGAGGTCGCGTACTTCGACCAATATAGAGAAGTGTTAGACCCAGAAAAGTCAGTGATTGACAATCTCGCGGATGGTAAACAAGAAGTGATGGTTAACGGTCGACAACGTCATGCGTTGAGCTATTTACAAGACTTTCTGTTCCCACCGCATCGCTCGCGCACACCAGTAAAAGCACTTTCAGGTGGTGAAAAGAACCGTCTGCTGCTAGCAAGAATATTCCTTCGTCCAAATAATTTATTGGTGCTTGATGAACCAACTAACGATTTAGATATCGAAACTTTGGAACTTTTAGAAGATTTGCTTGCCAACTATCAAGGTACGTTATTGCTTGTCAGCCACGATCGCCAGTTTGTTGATAATACCGTCGCAACCAGTTGGATCTTTGAAGGTGATGGCGTCATTGAGGAGTTCGTTGGTGGTTATCATGATGCGCAGCAACAGCGTGCTCAAGTAAAGCAATCTCGTGCGGTGGAAAAACCAGCAAAAGAGAAACCGGTAGTTGAGGCAAGTCTCAAAACTGTGCCAGCGAAAGGAAAGCCGAAGAAGTTATCCTATAAACTACAGCGCGAATTAGAGGAACTTCCTGTTAAATTGGAAGAACTTGAAACCGAAATTGAATCGCTGCAAGAGTTGGTAAACAGTGCTGATTTCTTCACCCAAGCCGTTGATAAAACTCAACCCGTATTAGATAAACTTTCTGCGGTAGAGCAGGAACTAGAAATTGCTTTCGAACGCTGGGAAGAGCTGGAAGCAATGCAACAGGAAAGTTAAGATTTTGATGAGAAGTAACCTATTTAAATTATCAGCCGTCGCAGCCACAATTTGTGCATCTTTTGCGGCCAACTCTGCTATCTATAATGTGGTGGATGTGTATCAACCCGTTGTTGATCAAAATGCGCGTACTTTTGGTGTAGCGATTCAACCGTCTGCACTAGGAGGAGCGACTTGCTGGACGACAGATTGTTCTTCAAGTGATTATCTGATTGCTTTTGAAGAGCAGTTAAACAACCAAGGGTTTTTATACCGAGATGAGTCGCCATTTCGACTATCCAATGGTTTTGATTACCTTGAAGATAATCTTGATGGTTTTGAACGATACTGCCGTGACTGGTTAGGTTATAACACAAACGCCTGTGATGAATGGGCGAAAGAGCAGTACACACAAGGTTTTGCCTTGGAAGGTCCAGCAAACAATAATTCCTATGCTTATATTGAGAGCTCCGCGACTAAGATCAATGCTGGTAAAAACAATGTTATTGTGAATAGTTTTGGAAGCACCCCAGCGAGCGATGCATTAGGAACTTACTATGGCGATAGTCTTCAAAATCGTTCGATTGCTTATAAGGGTACGACACCTTTAGCGAAAGGAAGTTATGATCAGACTAAAGCTTGGGCTGAGTTAGGCAATATTATTGTAGGTAGTGTAAGTGAGCAGCGCACTGACAATACCAATGATTATTTATCAAATGCGGCGATTTGGAACAACGGCACTTTGGTTGTGATAGCAAATCAAACAAACTCGCCAAATGATCGTCGTGTCCCACAAGGTAGTGCGCGAGATATTGCTTCGGTCACTGGTACTCCATATGCCGTCGGGTATACTTCAAATAACGAAAGTGAACGTATACCGGTCGCTTCAGTATTTAACCTTACCACGGCTTCAAGCCCTAGCGTTACGCGAATCACCGACTTTTCTGACGACGACAAGTACTTAAGCTCAGTACTAACGCACGTAAATAATAATGGTGTTGCGATTGGTGAAGCTAAAAACCGTAACCCACAACGTGCTTACGCAAATGCACTGTTCTATGTATCAAACGTGGCGAGCCCAAATAGCTACACCATGTTTAGTGGCGGCATCTTTTTTGATGGTGCCAATGGTAAAGCTGGCGCGATCAATAATTTCAATGAAGTGGTTGGCCAAATTGATTATGAAACCAAAGCGGAAGTTGGCGGAACCGAGCGTGCTAAGCGTGCGTTTGTTACTACGATTGGTGACAAATCAACATCACCATTGAAAGGACAGTCTCGTTACCTTGATGATCTAACGATGGGCACTGGTGCGTTGTCAAGTAATAACCAGTACCGCATTATCGATGCCACTGACATCAATGATGCGGGCGTGATTTCTGCAACAGCCCTTTACTGTGCTGGCGGTTATGATACCCAAGCGATCAACTCTACCTGTCAAGGCGGCACTCCGGGTACTGAAAAACTGCGAGCAGTCAAACTTGTACCGATTAACGGCGCTGATGCGAGTCAAATCCAACCGCGTGTTGTTGACTCAGAAACGATCGAGCGTGAGGGTGGTTCTGTTGGTTGGTTTGCACTTGGTCTGTTAACTCTGTTAGGTTTTAGACGCAAACAATAGACAAAATTGTAAACTAGGGCACGAGCTCACAAATTTGAGTTCGTGCCTTTTTTATTGCTTGTGAAAGGCGCACTTTTGTTCGATTCTTTAATTGTGGCTTCATAAAAACGCCACATTATTTTAATAGTAGTACTTAGACACAACCGTATTGTATGAGGACGACACTATGAAGAGACAAAAGCGTGACCACCTAGAACGTGCGCAATCTCAAGGTTATAAAGCAGGCTTAAATGGTCGTTCGACCGAGTCTTGCCCATATCAACAGATGGACGCTCGTTCGTATTGGCTTGGTGGTTGGCGTGATGCCAGAGAAGACAAAACATCTGGTTTATATAAGTAGTTAACTCTCTTCACATACAACGTAAGGAAATGAGCCCCGCAAGGGGCTTTATAATTACCATCTAGCGCACTATAACTAAAATGCTTGTATAAAAATAAACGACTCAATTGAGCCGCTTATCTAAACAAATCGTTAAAACGCTGAGGTGTCTTGGAAAAGACCCACTTTAAGATCTTTTGCTACATAGATTTCTTTACCATCAACGAGTACGCGACCGTCAGCCAAACCCATAACCAGTTTACGGTTTACTACGCGTTTCATATGGATTTCATAGGTGACTTTTTTCGCTGTTGGGAGAATTTGTCCAGTAAACTTCACTTCGCCCACACCCAAAGCGCGACCTTTACCTTTACCGCCAACCCAACCAAGGAAGAAACCGACTAACTGCCACATAGCATCTAAACCTAGACATCCTGGCATCACTGGGTCACCAGGGAAGTGACAGTCAAAAAACCACAAATCTGGAGTAATATCGAGCTCTGCTAAGATAAGACCTTTGCCGAAGTCACCTTCAGTTTCTGACATTTTTGTGATGCGGTCCATCATAAGCATATTAGGTGCAGGAAGTTGAGGGTATCCTTCACCAAACAGTTCACCTTGGCTAGATGCCAGTAAGTCTTCGCGATTGTATGATTCACGTTTATTTTGCATTATCAATTACTCCAATTTTTGATAGCTGCATATTAGAGAACACGTGTAAGCTAAACAACTCCGATCAGTGCTAGTTAAACCAGTTTCTAATACGCTCAATCCATGTTTCAGACTGTTCATGTCTCTCAAAGTTTTCAATACGTTGAGCGATTTTGCTGATGACACTTTCTTCGTCATCACCACGGAAAGGCTTACCCATAATGATCGGGATGGCTTGGTCAACGGTTTCTACCGACCAAATATGAAACTCATTGTTTTTAATGCTGTTTACAACATCTTTGTGCAACGCTAGATGCTTAAGATTCGTCTTTGGCAAGATCACGCCTTGGTTACCAGTAAAACCTTGGTGTTTACAGACATGATAGAAACCTTCGATTTTCTCGTTGAGTCCACCCACGGCTTGAACTCGGCCAAACTGATCAACAGCACCAGTGACCGCGATTTGCTGATTGATCGGATACTCAGACAATGCACTCACAAACGAACAGAGTTCGGCAAGTGTTGCGCTATCACCGTCAACTTCGCAGTAAGATTGCTCAAATACAACGGAAGCAGAGTAGGGTAAAGGCTCATCTAGATTAAGCGCACTCGCAACGAATGCCTGCATAATCATCATACCTTTAGCATGCAGGTTACCGCCTAATTCGGCCTTGCGTTCTACGTCCGAAATGTCACCATCACCGAAGTGAATGACACAAGAGATACGAGCTGGCTCACCATAAGATTGCGGGTGACCGGAAACATCAATAACAGTTAAGCCATTGACCTGACCAACACATTCCCCTTGAGTTTCAATGATCACTTGGCCATCGAGGATATCTGAACGAGCTCGTTCTGGCAGGTAGGCTTCACGGTAGTACTTAGCGTCAATAGCGGCATCAATGTCGAACTCTGTCAGTTCTTGACTGTTTGACGTCGATAACGACTCAAAGAAAATCGCTAGATACCACATAATATCGAGCGGCATGTAGCGTTGATCTTCGGTCAGTCTCGCGCCAGCTACCATTAGGCGATGAACAGCTTCGGGAGTAAGCGGAGGCAGCTGATTAGTTTGTAGCATCCAGTTGAGATGGCCTAAATAGGTCTCGATGCTTTGTTGTGACAGTGCGAGCTCAAGTTCCACTTCACTATAGAGTGCGAAGCCGTTGTATAAATCGGGTTCGAGATATTCAAGCTCTGCAATTTGATCGCGGTCGCCAACCAACAGCAATTTGCTTGATACTGGGTAAACGGGCTCTTCAACTGGCAGATTACGTGGATCGGCGTTAATCGCGGTGCCATTACCAGTGAGCAGCGCTGCTTTTAGCATCAACCAACTGGCAGGATTCGCCAATAGAGCATTGACCGGGATGATGATAAAACCGTTTTGGCACTTCTCGAGCAAGCCTTTGTTGCGTTGAGCAATGTTGCCTTCAATATCACAGCGGTAAGAGCCAAATAATGTTGCCATCGCAATTGACTCAGTAGAAAGAACAGGGTGCGATATTTTGCTTTTAACCACCTGAGCGATTTGCTCACGATAAAACGCATTGTCGGGCGCGTTGAGTACTAAAAGATGGTTAAATCCTTTTAGTGACGTGAATGTATCGATCGTTTGACTGAGTCGAGGTTGAGCAGAAGCAAAGTCAACGCACGGTAGTGTATTGATAGTATCGATATAGTTATCGTACTCATTGTATTGCGGTGTGACAGCTTGCCATTGTTCTTGGATCATCTAAAACATTCATTTATGCAAAAAGGTGACAAATTATATAGGAAAAGTCACTTGTCATATAGCGTAGATATTAAAACCTGAGTGATTTTGAACACTTGATAATCGATCTGAGTCGCTATTTCAGTGGTTGTTGATTGTGAAAAGGCGTGGTTTGGGTTACGCTGTCACCAGTAGACTAACGGGTGATATAAAATGAAATATCAGCAACTTGAAAACTTAGAATGCGGCTGGAAGTGGAAGTACCTTATCAAGAAATGGAAAGAGGGAGAGAAAATCACTCGCCATATTGATAGTAGCGAAGACAAAGTCGCGGTTGAGCAGCTTGTAAAACTTGAGCATGAGCCTACACGAGTGCTTGAGTGGATCGAAGAGAATATGTCGCTTGAACTCGACAATAAGCTAAAACAAGCGATACGAGCGAAACGTAAGCGTCACTTCAACGCGGAGCAGATCCATACTAAGAAGAAATCGATCGATCTCGATTATCGAGTATGGGAAAAACTGTCATATCGCGCTAACGAGTTAGGCTGCACGTTATCTGACGCGATCGAGTATCTGCTCTCAGAGGCATCTCGCAGTGAGAAAGCGTCTAAGACCGTATCAAGTTTGAAAGAAGATTTAAGTAAATTGTTATCTGATTAAGGAAGCAAGATGCTATATGTCATTATCATTGCAGCCCTTGTGATTTTTTGGCTGGTAGCCGTTGATCGGCCGGTGCTGAAAGTTGTTTTTAAACAAGGGCATATCGAGAAAATCAAAGGGCATTTCCCCAATAAGTTTCAACATAATGTTCAGGAAATTGGTGAACGCAATCCTTTTGATGGAGAGATGAAGGTCTACCAATTGCGTACTGGACCAAAGTTAGTGTTCTCCAAGCAAGTACCTAAAAAAGTTCAGCAACGCATTCGCAATGTCTTCCCACATCAAGGCTTTAGCTCAAAATCAGGCAAAAAAGCAGGGTAAAGACGAAGGATATAGAATCGCGCTCCTTAATAACATCATCGTTATGTTAAATAAGGGCGCGTTTTTTTGTATCTGCATCAAGCAGGTGTTCTCTGCTAGGTTGGTTAAAGCTGATTCACACCAAAAATGACCATGGTAGTGACCGCGTAACATTATCAAATTTTAATGCCCATCAGTAAATAACCTATAAGAATCAGTGTATAAGATATTCTATTGAACTTAGTCAAACCAGGAAAAAGACCAAACAAGACAAAAAAGAGCCAGTAAAATCTATGTGTAGATGTTCAATAGGATTTAGCTAAACCAAAGTTCTGAGCCTGTTGTTTACTGTGGCAGCGAAGTTGTGGTTGCGCAGACTAGAATGATCATTGACAAGATGACGCTACGAAATGTGGCAGCGCCAAAATAGCTTTAGCTTATTGAGAATGACAACAAGGGTTACATACAGATAGTTTCATGTCAGAAAACAAAAAGATAATGTTGCCGCCGGTAACCGAAAGAACTCTAATTCGAAAGAGCCATAAAGACACGCAAAATTAAACAAGCAGCCACAACTTAAACATATGCTAGTTAGAGAAGATAGAGAAAAGGCATTAATCGGTTTAGCGCTCGATAAATCTAAAACCTACGAAGGCCAACAAGCATGGGCAAAGCATTGCAAAAAAGTTTAATGGGCTTGGATTATCTGGAATATCAATGATTTGTGGCGGATTGGCGTTAGTGATTTCGAGCCCTGTAAAAGCATTATCACAGTGCGCATTATGTATATTATGTTAAATTAACTGTAAGCGAGCTTGAAATCTACGCTTGCTTAGCCCACTTTCCCCTTGGATTCGCTCAGAATGACTTAACATAATTGATTTACCATAAAATACTTAATAATCATATTTACTATCTATCGATATTAACTCTGATTATTAAGCGTTGCTAAATGGTCTATTTAGCAACGCAGTTTATTCAAAAGATAAAACGACGGAGATTGTTTGCTGCTGACTATTGGTCAGTAATAGCGTCAGCTTTGGATTAAAAGGTATTTGCCAAGCGTGTTGCTTTCCATCTTGTTTATCTATCTCTTGAATTCTCCATCCTGTTGCTTGTGTCTCTAGCAATAACATTTCGTCTGTTTTGGTCGCTTCAAATGTTGCGCCATTAACTTTAAAGCTACAAGTTTTTTGCCCTGTACAATCGATATTGATGTCACCTTGATACGTAAATGTGCGCCAGAAAAACGCCACAATTAGTAGTGTTAACATGATGATTATTTGAACAAAACGCCCTTTAGTGAGTTTTTGAGCTGCCATTTTGCTGTCTACTCCGTGTAACAAACTTCAAAGTTTTAAAATAAATGCCCAAATCCAGACCAAGAGTAAGGTTACTTCCCTGTCATTAAAATGTTAATTGAAGTATTATTTGGTGCTGAAAATGCCACTTTTATTAAAAATCGCTAAGAATATTTAACCTCACTCGTGAGTCAAGTATATCAAAGTCATTTTGGGTGGCATTACGACATGTGTCGTGTTGGAAGTAAAGTGTAGTAATTAGAATTGGAAGCATGCAAATATGAGCCAAGAAAAGCAGCTTGAACAAAACTACAACTATACCGTCGTTCGTCAATTTACTTTAGTGACTATCCTCTGGGGTATTGTCGGGATGGCAGTTGGTGTTTTGATCGCCGCTCAACTAGTATGGCCACAGTTAAACTTTGATACACCGTGGCTGACGTACAGTCGTTTACGTCCTCTGCATACTAATGCGGTTATTTTTGCGTTTGGTACCAGTGCTCTGTTCGCAACATCTTATTATGTTGTGCAGCGTACCTGTCAGACGCGTCTATTTGGTGGCCCTCTTGTCCCATTTACATTCTGGGGCTGGCAAGCAATTATCCTTGCCGCCGCGATTACTCTGCCTTTGGGTTATACCTCAGGTAAAGAGTACGCAGAATTAGAATGGCCTATCGATATCGCTATCGCTGTGGTTTGGGTGTCGTACGCGATAGTGTTCTTTGGAACCCTGATTAAACGTAACACGTCCCACATTTACGTAGCGAACTGGTTTTTCGGTGCATTTATTATCACCGTAGCCGTTCTGCACATCGTAAACAGTATGGCGATTCCTGTTAGTGCTGGTAAATCTTATTCGATTTATGCAGGAGCCGTGGATGCCATGGTTCAATGGTGGTACGGACACAATGCGGTAGGTTTCCTTTTGACTGCTGGTTTCCTAGGTATGATGTACTATTTCGTACCTAAGCAAGCCGAGCGCCCTGTTTACTCTTACCGTCTCTCTATCGTTCACTTTTGGGCGTTAGTTTCTTTATACATCTGGGCAGGCCCTCACCACTTACATTACACCGCGTTACCAGATTGGACTCAGTCTCTTGGTATGGTGATGTCTTTGGTTCTTTTCGCACCATCTTGGGGTGGCATGATCAACGGTATCATGACGCTATCTGGTGCATGGCATAAACTCCGTTATGACCCTATCCTGCGTTTCTTAATCGTATCCCTATCTTTCTACGGCATGTCGACTTTTGAAGGTCCTATGATGTCGATTAAGACGGTTAACGCACTCTCGCACTATACGGATTGGACGATCGGTCACGTTCACTCTGGTGCATTGGGTTGGGTAGCTATGGTTTCCATCGGTTCTGTTTATCACTTGATCCCTCGCCTATTTGGTCAAGAGCGCATGTACTCTGTTGGTATGATCAACGCTCACTTCTGGCTAGCAACTATCGGTACTGTACTTTACATCGTCGCGATGTGGATCTCTGGTGTAATGCAAGGCTTGATGTGGCGCGCGGTTAACTCAGACGGTACGTTAACGTACAGCTTTGTAGAATCTGTGCAAGCGTCTTACCCGTTCTATACCGTGCGTTTTATTGGTGGCTTTATTTTCTTAGCTGGTATGTTCCTAATGGCATATAACGCTTACAAGACCATCACAGCACCCAAGTATAGCTTGAAAGCTATCGAGCAACCGGCATAAGGAGATTTAAGAATGAGTTCAAATTCTAACAATCGCCATGAAGTTGTCGAACGTAATGTCGGTTTACTTGCGATTTTGATTGTATTCGCGATCAGTTTAGGCGCGCTTGTAGAAATCACACCACTGATTTTCCAAAAACAAACCACTGAGCCAGTTGAGAACTTGCGTGCTTATACTGCGCTTGAAATGGAAGGCCGTGACGTATACATCCGCGAAGGTTGTAACACTTGTCATAGCCAAATGATTCGTCCTTTCCGTTCTGAAACTGAACGCTATGGTCACTACTCTGTCGCGGGTGAAAGCGTTTGGGAACATCCATTCCTATGGGGTTCAAAACGTACTGGTCCAGATCTCGCTCGTGTGGGTGGTCGTTATTCCGATGAATGGCACCGTGTGCACTTGATTGACCCGCGTGAATTGGTACCAGAATCAAACATGCCTGGCTTCCCATGGCTAGCAGAAAACGTTTTAGATGGGAAAGATACTCAGAAGAAACTCCAACTGTTCCGTGATCAGTTTGGCGTTCCTTACACCGATGAGCAAATCGCAAATGCGGCTAAAGACGTAGAAGGTAAAACGGAGATGGATGCCATCATCGCTTACCTACAATCGCTTGGTCATGCAATGAAGTAAGGAGCATATTATGGATATCGGTACTATTCACAGTATTTGGACCATAGTGCTTTTCGTCAGCTTTATAGGTGTGGTTTGGTGGGCTTACGGAAAAAGTCGTAAAGCTCGCTTTGATGAAGCCGCTAACCTTGTTTTTGCTGATGAGGAGCAAACGCCCAAGAAAGATCAAGGAGTGACTAAATAATGACGACATTTTGGAGTCTTTGGATAATCATTATCACAGTCGGCACTTTGCTTGGCTGTGCAGCACTTCTTTACTGGTGCCTAAAAGATAAGATGGGCGTAGAAGAAGGTGCTGACATGGGACACGAGTACGATGGTATTCGTGAACTGAACAACCCTTTACCGAAATGGTGGACCTACCTATTCGTCGGTACATTTATATTTGCTGCGATTTACCTTGCTCTTTACCCAGGGCTAGGTAACTTCAAAGGCTTTCTAGGTTGGCAGAGTTCAAACCAAACGGTTCGTTCTTTGGCTGAATCTAAGGCAGCCATTGAAGGTGCGCAGGAAAATAAACAGCTCGATCAATATGCTAAAGAGCTTGATGACGCCGATGCGTACTTTGGTGAGGCGTTCCGTCGCCTTGCATACGTTGATGGTACGGAAGAGTTAAAGTCAATTCCTGACATTGCTCAAGACCCTGAAGCAATTAAAGTAGGCCAGCGTTTGTTCCTACAAAACTGTTCTCAGTGTCACGGCTCAGATGCGCGTGGTCAAACTGGCTTCCCTAACCTTGCGGACAATGCGTGGTTATATGGTGGTGAGCCACAGGCGATTGTAACGACGGTTATGCAAGGTCGTATCGGTCAAATGCCGGGTTGGCAAGCGGCTCTCGGTGAGCAAGGCGTGAAAGAAGTTGTTAGCTACACGCTGAGCCTTTCTGGACGTTCCGTGAATGCTAAAGAGGCAGAAGCAGGTAAAGCACGATTTGTTGTTTGTGCGGCCTGTCATGGTACAGATGGCAAGGGTAACCCTGCTGTTGGTGCTCCTGACCTAACTGATCAATACTGGCTATTTGGTGGCAGCCGTGCCGCTGTGACTGAAACCGTAATGAACGGTCGCTCAGGTGTGATGCCTGCGTGGAAAGACATATTGGGCGAAGATAAAGTTCAACTTGTTTCTGCGTATGTGTGGAGTTTAAGTAACTCAGAGAAATAGCAACGCCTTTAGTAACTCACAGCCCCTTTTCTAAGGGGCTGTCATTTCACTCGATTTTTCCTAACTTTATTTTCATTTGAGAACTTTTTTATGGTAAAGCCTTGGTATAAGCAGTTCTGGCCGTGGTTCCTTATTATCCTACCTCTCACCGTAGTGGTATGGACGATTATTACGGTGGTGATATTTTCCCAAAACTCCGTCTCTTTAGTCACTGAGGATTACTATAAAAAAGGGAAAGGAATTAACATCGATATTTCTAAGCTCAAAGTTGCTGAGCAACTAGAGCTAAAAGCCCGCGTACAATCGCAGGGTAACGATATTCTGATTCAGTTTGATAAAGGCAAAATGGAGCACTTCCCTGCACTCTCTGCGATGTTTGCCCATCGCACATTGCCTGATCAAGATTTTCATCGTCTAATCACATCAGATGCGTCCGGAAACTACCGTGTGGCATTGGATGAGTCACTGCAAGGACCGTGGTTTATTGAGCTAACTCCCCACGATAAGTCTTGGTTAATTCAAGGCCGTGTAAACTTTCCTTCTGAGTCAGCTACCGTATTAATGGAATAAAACGATTATGAGCAATACGTGTTATCACTGTGGTGAAGATGTACCAGTCAACACGAACTTTAAAGTAGAAATACTTGGCGAGATTCGCCAAATGTGCTGCCCGGGCTGTGAAACAGTGGCGCAAACCATCGTGGATAGCGGCCTTGTCTCCTATTATCAGTACCGTACTGCGCCAGCTGAGAAAGCGGATTTAGTACCAGAGCAACTTCAAGCTTTGATCCATTATGACAATCAAGAAGTTCAAAACGAGTTTGTGCGCAACAGCGATGAATTATCCGAGGTGACATTGTCACTAGATGGCATTTCTTGTGCTGCTTGTGCTTGGTTGATTGAAAAACAACTCTCACATACAGACGGTGTAGTACGCATTCGTGTCAACACCACTACCAATCGCGCACTTCTATCATGGAACAATACCAAAACTAAACTCAGCGAACTTCTGTCAGCAATCCATCAACTCGGTTATAAAGCCGCACCATTTGAAGCCGACCAACAAGAAGCCGACTATCATCGAGCAATGAAGCAATACCTCTACCGCCTCGGTATTGCAGGTTTAGCAACGATGCAAGTGATGATGCTCGCTGTTGCTCTCTACTTGGAAGTATTTGGTGACCTTGATGCGGAATTTAAGAACTATTTTCGCTGGGTAAGCCTGATTTTTGCTACGCCGGTCATGCTCTATTCTGCGTTACCTTTTTACGTGAACGCGTGGCGGAGCCTACGCAGCCGTACTCTAGGTATGGATGTTCCAGTCTCTATTGCGATGATCTTTGCCTATATCGCCAGCGTAGTTGCCACGGTGACAGAGCAAGGAGAAGTGTTCTTCGAGTCTATCTCGATGTTCGCTTTCTTTTTATTGGTTGGACGCTTCCTCGAGATGCGAGCAAGGCGCAAAGCTGCCGCTGCCAGTGGCAACTTGCTTAAACTAATACCTGCGATGGCGACGACAATCGAAGGCGAACAAGTACCAGTAAAAACACTGAGCGTCGGCGATAAGGTGCGAGTATTACCTGGCGAACATGTTCCAGCCGATGGCATCATTGTCGATGGTCGTGTTCATATTGATGAATCAATGTTGACCGGTGAATCTGTGCCTGTGGTTAAACAAATGGGTGATAAAGCGTTTGCCGGGACACTCAATGGCGAAGAAGCGTTTATTTTGGAAGTCAGTTCCTCTAAAGCGGATTCGATGATTTCCAATATTGTTCGCCTTCAAGATGAAGCACAGTTATCTAAGCCAAAAATCGCAGAGATTGCTGATGTAGTAGCCCGCTACTTTGTCGCGGCTATATTACTGATTGCAGCAGCAACTTGGTTCTATTGGCAGCAGAACCAACCAGAAGATGCATTTTGGATCATGCTAGCAGTACTTGTTGCAACCTGCCCTTGTGCATTGTCGCTGGCGACACCAACCGCATTAACCTGTGCCACTTCTCGTATGGGCAATTACGGCATCCTATTACGTAAAAGCCACGTGTTTGAGACGCTGTGTAAAGTGAACCATCTGATTGTCGATAAGACTGGCACCCTAACCCACGGCGACATCGTGATTAGTGATGTTTCGTTACAAGGTAACTTTGACCGGCAGCAGGTGTTGGCTTTGGCGGCGGCTTTAGAAGCTCACGCGAACCACCCACTCGCGCGAGCATTCCGTCCGTACTTAGACAACCAAATCAATGTTGAGCAAATTGAGAACATTATTGGCTCAGGTATTGTGGGGCGCTATCAAGGAAAACAACTTAAGATCGGCAGTGCGGGTTTTGTTCTGCCAACTCAAAGTCCCACAATGGCCAATGCTATCTACCTTTCGTTAGATGATAAGCTAATCGCGACATTTACTTACCAAGACCCCATCCGTAAAGAAGCGAAAGCATTTATCAAACAGTTTCAGCAGGCAGGCGTGCGCGTCACCCTATTAACGGGAGATTCTGTTGAGAATGCGCAACTGGTGGCCAAACAGATTGGCATCGAGGATGTCGTTGCCCAAGCCAAACCACAAGATAAACTCAACTACCTCAATAGCGGCGAATCAAATGATGTCACCATGATGATTGGTGATGGGATCAATGATGCTCCGACGCTGGCTGGAGCTCACCTTTCTGTTGCGATGGGCGGAGGCACAGACGTGGCTAAAGCATCCGCTGATATGGTACTGCTGGGTGACAATTTAGACAGAATTCTTAAAGCGCGTGAGCTAGCTCTTAAAACACGTAGAATAATTGCGGAAAACCTCGCTTGGTCGTTAGGCTATAACTTATTCATTTTGCCATTGGCGGTCGCAGGTCTTGTCGCGCCATATTTTGCCGTTGTTGGCATGTCGGCCAGTTCAATCATCGTGGTATCTAACTCGCTTAGACTACTCAAGGAACAAGGTAAGTAATCCATGGAAAGTCTCTATATTCTTATCCCGATCGCGATCGTCCTCGTCTGTGTGGCAGTGGCGATTTTTCTATGGGCGGTGAAAAGTGAGCAGTTCGAAGATCTGGAACGACAAGGTCATAATATCTTGTTTGATGAAGACGAGCGGGATAACAACAAAAAATGAACGCTGATTTTCTTGCTGCCTTCGTGATTGGTCTCGTGGGCGCTGGACATTGTGTGGGTATGTGTGGCGGCATTGCCTCTCTACTTACAATGGGACAGTCTCGCCCTTCTGCACTCATCCCTCTATTTTATAACCTCGGTCGCATTTTGAGTTACGCTTTAATCGGCGGTGTGATTGGTGGTGCAGTCTCAACTGTTGCAGACGTCGCAAATTTAAATCAAAGTTTCGCATGGCTGAGATTGGTTGCTGCACTGTTTATGGTTTTGCTGGCTTGCTACATTGCTAAGTGGTGGCAAGGTCTACTCGTGATTGAAAAAATGGGTCAGTCGATTTGGCAGTGGGTATCTCCGTTGGGCAAAAAACTCCTTCCGCTACAAAAGCCAGTTCATGCAGTACCATTTGGCTTCATTTGGGGATGGTTACCCTGTGGGCTTGTCTATTCAACGTTAACTTGGGCTGTGGTGTCGGGAAGTGCGGTAAATGGTGCAATGATTATGCTCTGTTTTGGCGCCGGAACACTCCCTGCTATGGTCGCAGTTGGGTATGGTTCCCAGTATTTACATAAATTGCAACAATCTCCTGTTTTTAGAAATATCGCAGCGCTGTTAATATTGGCTTACGGCATATTTACAGCCTATGGATCGATAAGATTACTGACTATAGGTTGATAGATTACTGTTTTTAAGCACCTTTTTTCACTACCTTTTATAATTTAGCGGTGGTAAAATATTGATGTATATCAAATAGTGAAAGGTTGTTATGATTTCTGAAAAGCCTGCAAAACGCATTCAGTCGGGTGGTTGTGCGATACATTGTCAAGATTGCAGCATTAGCCAGCTATGCATTCCATTTACGCTAAATGAGTCTGAGCTGGATCAACTTGACCAAATCATCGAACGCAAGAAACCAATCCAAAAAGGCCAAGAGCTATTTAAAGCTGGTGATGAACTAAAGTCACTCTATGCGATTCGTTCAGGCACGATTAAAAGCTACACGATCACAGAACAAGGTGACGAGCAAATCACTGCATTCCATCTAGCGGGCGATCTTGTCGGCTTTGACGCAATTACTGATGATAGCCACCCTAGTTTCGCCCAAGCGCTCGAAACCTCTATGGTGTGTGAAATCCCGTACGAGATTTTAGATGACCTTTCTGGAAAAATGCCTAAGTTACGTCAGCAAATCATGCGTTTGATGAGTAACGAAATTAAAGGCGATCAGGAAATGATCTTGTTGTTGTCGAAGAAAAACGCCGAGGAACGTCTGGCAGCTTTTTTATACAACCTTTCTACCCGTTTCTCTCAACGAGGCTTTAGTCCGCGTGAGTTCCGCTTAACCATGACTCGTGGTGATATCGGCAATTATCTTGGACTGACCGTGGAAACAATCAGCCGTCTTCTTGGCCGTTTCCAAAAGTCTGAAATTCTAAGCGTTAAAGGCAAGTACATCACCATTATCGATCATGACGCATTGATGCAACTGGCTGGTGTTTCAACAGAATCTCAATAACTTCAATGATGTAGCTCTTTGATGAGCTACATCATACTTTCCCCTTCTTTCCCTCATTTTTTGCTAAAAAAACTCCTCGAACTGCGCTAAAGTGAAGTATACCCAAGTATTTTTAAAACAATTGGGTAGATGTCGGCCCGGTTGACTTATTTTAATTTTAAGTCTCCTCTTCACTAAGGAGTTAACAATGAGTATTTATAATAACATCCTTGTAGTCGCCAATATTAATAGCGACGAGCAACCTGCCCTTGCACGTGCTATGCAATTAGCTGCCAAAAGTCGCTCTCGTAGCCACATCACGTTTTTTCTTTCTATTTATGACTTCTCCTATGATATGACCTCTATGCTTTCCATCGATGAAAGAAATGCCATGCGTAAAGGTGTCATTCATCAACGTGAACAGTGGATGCGTTCAGTAGCAGAACCCTATATTAATGATTCAATTGATTTCGATGTTATCGTGGTATGGCATAACCGTCCTTACGAAGCGATCATTGCTCAGGTTTACGCTGGAGAACACGATATTGTCATTAAGGGAACGCGTAAACATGATGTGTTAGAGTCAGTCATCTTCACTCCGACTGATTGGCACTTGCTACGCAAATGCCCTGCTCCTGTGCTGTTGGTTAAAAACTCAGAATGGCCTGAGAATGCAAGCATATTGGCGTCTGTACATGTGGGTTCAGAAAATGAGACTCACCAAACCTTGAACGACTTAATGGTTGATCAATTAAATAGTTTGTCAGAAAGACTTGGCGCAAAACCTTATTTGGTTAACGCCTATCCTGTTACTCCGGCAAACATTACCATTGAACTGCCAGAGTTTGACCCAACGACCTACACGGATGCTGTTCGTGGTCACCACTTAACGGCGATGAAAGCATTGCGTCAGAAGCATGGTTACGATGAAGAACAGACGATTGTAGAGCAAGGCCTACCAGAGGACATTATTCCGGAGTCAGCTGAGAAGTTGAATTCGGCGATGGTGATCATCGGGACTTCTGGGCGTACTGGTCTTTCTGCTGTCTTTATTGGTAATACCGCAGAACATGTTATCGATAAGATTAACTGTGATGTCATGGCACTTAAGCCAGAGGGCTACATTAGTCCGTTAGACCCATCGACGGCCATCTAGGCGATCAAACACTCTTAACCGATCCCCTCTATGTTTAGAGGGGATTTTTCTTTGTGCGCTATCGAAAGCACTAGCATCTGCAAGATTTATCCGTATCATACGCCGTTCGAACTTTTCTTAAGGCCGTAATGTCTTTAGATGGGTATCGATGTGTTTAAGATAACAGATAAGACTGCGAACTAATGACAGAGCAAACTCAAGAGCTAAGCAAAGCTCAACAATATAATTTCAACAAACTTCAAAAGCGTATCCGCCGCAATACCGGCCAAGCGATTCAAGACTTCAATATGATTGAAGATGGTGATCGTATTATGGTTTGTCTATCAGGTGGTAAAGACAGCTTTACTATGTTGGATATACTGATGAGCCTGCAAAAGAGCGCGCCTATCTCATTCTCTCTTGTGGCTGTAAACCTTGACCAAAAACAACCTGGGTTTCCAGGGCACATTCTGCCTGAGTACCTAGAGTCAATTGGCGTCGAGTACAAAATTGTCGAAGAAGATACTTATTCAATCGTTCAAGATAAGATCCCTGAAGGTAAAACGACTTGCTCACTTTGTTCGCGTCTGCGTCGTGGTATTTTATACCGTACCGCGAAAGAACTTGGTGCAACTAAGATTGCCCTCGGTCACCATCGTGATGACATTTTAGAAACACTGTTCTTAAACATGTTCCATGGCGGCAAAATGAAAGGCATGCCACCGAAACTAGTATCGGACAACGGTGAACATGTTGTTATTCGCCCGCTTGCTTACTGCCGCGAAAAAGACATCATCAAATACGCAGATATGCGTGAGTACCCGATTATCCCTTGTAATCTATGTGGCTCTCAGCCAAACCTACAACGTCAAAATATTAAGCAAATGCTTAATGAGTGGGATAAGCGTTTCCCTGGCCGTATTGAAAGCATGTTCCGTGCGATGCAAAACGTGGTACCAAGTCACTTGGCAGACTACGAACTGTTCGATTTTAAATCGATTAATCGCGATTCAGGTGTGATTAACGGTGGCGATATCGGTTTTGACAAAGAAGAGTTACCAACACAAAACTTCGTTGATGAAGATGTTGTGCAAGAGTTCGACCCGAGTTTGAAGCTTGATGTAACAAACATCTAAGTTCTGCACTCGAACGGGTATTGAAAAGGTCGCTTTAGCGACCTTTTTAGTTTTGATTACTTAGCCTTAGGTAGATACGGCAACACTCTTGCTGTGGGTTGCGGAAGCGTAATAAAGCCGCCCTCACCAATCTCACTCAGTGCAATTTGTACTTTACCATCAATAATCTCTTTTTCGCTTCCGTTAGAAAATGTCACCACTGAACTTAGATTATCAGCAAATTCTAACGTCACACCCTCGACATCCGGTGTAAACCAACTCGCAAACATTCCTCCAAGCTCTTCAAGGATTGATTGCATTTGCGGCATTAGTGATTCTATCTCTTGGTAACTCACTTGGCCTGATAACGGTTGCTTGGTCATTACAACCATAGAAAAGTCGCAGCGTTGATCTTGAGGCGTATCAACAAAAACAAGGGGATTGGCGGATCTCAGGTTGTCATCTAGCGGGACAAGCACCTCTTGATACGGTGAGATACTTAGCTCTTCATAATGTTCCTCTTTCTCCATCCATGCTTTTTCGATTTTGCACAGTTTTTTTGTATCGGCATTGAGAAAGAAAAAGCCGACTTTTACATCTTCATGTCCTTCATTGGCATTCTGCTTCATATGCGTGAATAGCTTTGAATAGGTGAACATGTATTCTTGGGCATAACTAGGTAAAGAAACAGCGCTTAAAAGCGCTGTTGTCATCAGTGTGAGCGTAGTTTTTTTCATCAATTCATTTGATCGTTATAATTTGTCCAGTACTTATCATTATGTCTGATCATGGCTTGTAAGTCCTTGACGTACGCCTCACCTCGCTCAGAATACTTTAGTAGACCGTTAGTAAGCGCGATCGCTGCCTGTGGGCCAATCAGGCTTTGGTCCGAGTTTTGTCTCGCAAAGCGAATCTCACGTAAATCATAATAGGCGTTGTTGCGGTTAACGTTCATAAAGTAACGGTGGATAGATTCTTGTACCGATTCAAACTTAGCGACTTCATGAAATGACCCAGAGTTACGCTGTAACGGAACCATGCCGCAACCTTTGGTGTAGCACCATTGACCGAAATAGTTGTTACCTTGTTTGGCAAATCTCGATGTGCCCCAGGCGGACTCGTTCGCGGCTTGGGTCATCACTAACGCCTCAGGTAGCACGTTGACGCGATGAAGCATTTTATCAAGCCAAGCCTCATTAACGCCTTCTGTCGTCAACTCAACCGCATACAACTTACTTAAACGCTTAGCATAACTCGAGTCTTCACCCGTCAAACGCCCTTGTGTAAAGTTGTTTTGGATGCGAATTAACCGTGCCCGCTCTTTTTGCACGCGTTGATTCTCAAGCTCTACTCCGGGACGTAAATAGTCAAAGAATGCTTGCTTCTTCTCATTCACATCATCAATTTGACCGAAGTCTGGCGCTGCACCCACAGCACTACCGATAAAAGTAATTCGATCTGTCTCTACCTGCTCTTCTTCTTTTGGTTGAAACTCATATTGATAAAAACCAAAAACAGCCACGATGGTTGTGGCTGCTAGGGCGAAAAATTCATTTTTACGCATCAAACACCTGCGGGTTGTGGTCATCGTCATCTTTCGGTCGCTCGGTCGCGACGATTTTCAGTTTAATACCGAACATATTGCGGTAAATAATCCCTTTAACATGGAAGAAGAATGGCAACACAAAGATCAAACCAATTCCATAAAACATTGCGCCAGCAATGAACATCAGCATAACCATGATATAGATGCCTGAAAGTACGATGATCTTCTTGTTCACGGCACGCAAAGACAACAGCAGTGATTGCATCGGCGGTACTTGTTTTTCACATATCAGCAAAATGGAGTTGCTGAACGCCAGTGACAAGTACATTGATAGAAACGGTAGTATCATCCCTGCAACGCCTTGTAGCATCAGGCTAAACAGTGTTGCCAAAATAACTGGGATAGTGAACTGTAAACCCTTCGCAATATGACGAGGCTTGGTAGTCAGCCCAGCAGAGTGGCTCATTGCCATCAAACAGATACCGGCATAAATTGGCGCACTGATTACTTCGTAGCTGAAGTTGGCGATATAAATTGCTTGTACAATTGAAGGACTAAATGCTTCAGGGTTGGTGACTGCATCAAAAATTACGGCTGGGTCACCGAGCTGTAACTTAAGCGCAATGTAGAACACACCGAACTGAACAATTAAAAGCATCACAATGGCTGGAGAGAAGGATAAGAAGTTCTTGACCGTTTGAGCCCATGCTTCTTTAAATACGTCCCCTGCTTTTAACTCGTAATTCCCGGAGATTGCGCGTTCAACACTTCCACCTAAGTTAAAGTCTTTTTCAATATCATTACTCATTATTTAATCCGGTTGAATTTACGTTTACTCGTGTCTGTCATCACGGGGTTAAAAGTACCGTGAAAAGACCGTGATAAGCAATCCTAACGCTGTAAGCAAAAATTGCGATTTCACGCATTATAACCAAAGCAAATTGACTCACATATCGTTTATACGTCTCACTCTTGCTTTCTGGACTGTTTGGTTGATAATTAACCGACATAGCCTTAAATCATCAAGTGTTTACAGTGAATTACGTATTTTCTTTTTACCTACGGCTAAAACAGCAAGCGCTATAAAAACAGTATGGTAAACAATGTTTACTTTTACCTGTAAATTTTTTTCGATGTTGAAGAAAGAAAATGCTTTGATTTCACACTATTGGTGATTATGATGCGCGCCTCTATTTGTGTAACTACGGGTCATAAACGATTTTGCAGTAAGTATGACCAATGTGGGAGAAAAACAGACGTTGAATAAACAAACAGCAGAGCAACCAGTTATCCGTTTGACTGGGATTAGTAAGAGTTTCGATGGTAAGGAAATCATCGGTAATCTTAACCTTGATGTGAACCACGGTGAATTTTTAACAATTCTAGGTCCATCAGGTTGTGGTAAAACCACCGTTCTAAGGATGATTGCAGGTTTTGAAACCGCAGATAATGGTAGCATTATCCTCGACGGTCAAAACGTCACTCAGGTTCCTGCTGAGCAGCGCCATGTAAATACCGTATTTCAGAGTTACGCACTCTTCCCTCATATGACCGTTTTCGAAAACGTGGCATTCGGTTTGCGCATGCAAAAAGTTGCTGAGGCGGAAATTGAACCGCGCGTAATGGAAGCCCTTCGTATGGTTCGCCTTGAGAAAATGGCTCAGCGTAAACCACATCAGCTTTCAGGCGGTCAACAGCAACGTATCGCGATCGCGCGCGCCGTTGTGAACAAACCAAAAGTATTGCTGCTTGACGAGTCGCTGTCTGCTCTTGATTACAAACTGCGTAAGCAGATGCAAATTGAGCTTAAGCAACTACAACGCCAACTAGGTATCACTTTTATCTTCGTAACTCACGACCAAGAAGAAGCCCTTTCTATGTCTGACCGCATCATTGTTATGCGTGACGGTGTGATTGAGCAAGATGGTTCGCCACGTGAAATTTACGAAGAGCCTAAAAACCTATTTGTTGCTCGTTTTATCGGTGAGATCAACGTATTCAACACCACGATGCTAGAGCGCATCGATGAGAAGCGTATTCGCGCGGAAATTGAAGGTGTTGAGTCAGTGGTGTACTACGAAAACGAAGCCAACCCTGGTGATAAACTACAAGTACTACTTCGCCCAGAAGATTTGCGAATCGAAGAGATCAAAGAATCTGAGCAACGCGGCATCGTAGGTCATGTAACTGAGCGTACCTACAAAGGTATGACCCTAGATTCTGTTATCCAACTGGAATCTGGCATGCGAGTTATGGTGAGCGAGTTCTTCAATGAAGACGATCCTGATGTTGACCACTCTCTAGGGCAAAAAGTTGCTGTTACTTGGGTTGAAAGCTGGGAGGTTGTACTAAATGATCACCAAGAAGTTTAATCTTCAGAACGCTATTATTGCTCTAATCGTTGGTTGGTTAACACTATTTGTGCTTATACCAAACCTAATGATCATTGGAACTAGCTTTCTGACTCGTGACGAAGCCAATCTTATCGAAATGACATTCACTTTCGATAACTACTTCCGTTTAATGGATCCTCTGTACGCAAAAGTGCTAATGCACTCTTTCTACATGGCGATCGTTGCGACAGTACTGTGTTTAATCATTGGTTATCCATTCGCTTATATCGTGGCGAAAATGCCTGAGAAATGGCGTCCGTTCATGTTGTTCCTAGTGATTGTGCCATTTTGGACTAACTCACTAATCCGTACTTACGGTTTAAAAATCGTATTGGGTACTCAAGGCATCTTGAACAAGTCTTTAATGGCAATGGAAATCATCGATAAGCCTCTGCGTCTTATGTACACCGAGACAGCAGTTATGATTGGTTTGGTTTACATTCTGCTGCCTTTCATGATTCTGCCTCTATACAGTGCAATTGAGAAACTAGACGGTACCTACATCGAAGCGGCGAAAGATCTTGGCGCGAACAAGTTCCAAACCTTTACGCGTGTAATTCTACCTTTGACCACACCAGGTATTATCGGTGGTTGTCTATTGGTGCTTCTTCCTGCGCTAGGTATGTTCTACATTTCAGACCTTTTAGGCGGCGCGAAGAACCTACTGATTGGTAACGTAATCAAGAGCCAAGTGCTCAACGCTCGAGACTGGCCATTCGGTGCGGCAACCAGTATTGCCCTCACCTTCGCGATGGCAGTGATGCTATATGCTTACTATAGAGCGGGTAAACTATTGAACAAAAAAGTGGAGCTAGACTAATGGGACGTGCAGTTAGATTTAGCTTTATGACGCTTGTGTATGCGTTTCTTTACCTTCCGATTGTCGTGCTGATTGTTAACTCATTTAACGACAACCGCTTTGGTATGAAATGGGGTGGCTTTACCACCAAATGGTACGAAACGCTGATCAATAATGACAGCTTAATGCAAGCGGCTTGGCACTCGTTAAACGTCGCGGTGTTTTCCGCGACAGCTGCTACAATTATCGGTAGCTTAACAGCAGTTGCCCTATTCCGTTACTCATTCAAGGGTAAGGGCCTAGTGAACGGTATGCTTTTCGTGGTTATGATGTCGCCGGATATCGTAATGGCGATTTCACTACTGGCGCTATTCCTAGTAATGGGTGCACAGCTTGGATTCTTCACTCTTTTGGTGGCACACATCACTTTCTGTCTGCCATTTGTAGTGGTTTCTGTATACAGCCGTTTAAATGGTTTCGATGTGAAAATGTTGGAAGCGGCAAAAGACCTTGGTGCAAGCGAATGGGTGATTCTAAAACAGATCATTCTTCCTCTGGCAAAGCCAGCGGTTGCGGCAGGTTGGTTGCTAAGCTTCACGTTGTCTCTGGATGACGTAATCATCAGTTCATTTGTAACTGGTCCAACGTATGAAATTTTGCCGTTGAAAATCTATTCAATGGTTAAAGTGGGCATCTCTCCTGAGGTTAATGCCCTTGCGACAGTCATGTTGATTATTTCTTTAGCTCTTGTAGTTACTTCACAGTTGCTAGCAAGAGAGAAAGTGAAGTAGAATCGCGGACTTTTCACGAAACAGAATGGCTATGCCATTCTGTTTTTCTATAAATCGCTCAGATATTGGTATTCTGAGCAACGTTTGGTTTGGAGACTAACGTCGATGAAAAAATGGGCTACTCTATTAGCTGGTAGTGCATGTGCGCTTTCTCTGTTCTCTGGTGCAGTGGCAGCGGACGAAAACAAAGAATTGGTATTTATGAACTGGGGTCCTTACATTAACAGTAATATCCTAGAGCAATTTACCGAAGAAACAGGCATCAAGGTAATTTATTCTACTTACGAGTCGAATGAAACTTTGTATGCAAAGCTAAAGACTCATAACCAAGGTTACGATCTTGTCGTACCTTCTACGTACTTCGTTGCGAAGATGCGTGATGAAGGTATGCTACAGAAGATTGATAAGTCTAAACTGACTAACTTCAAGAATCTGGATCCAAACTACCTAGACAAACCTTTTGATCCAAACAACGACTACTCTATTCCACACGTAGTCGCGATTACTGGTCTTGCGGTTAACACTGACATGTACGATCCAAATGACTTCCAAAGCTGGGCTGACCTATGGAAACCTGAGCTTGAAGGTCAAGTAATGCTAATGGACGATACTCGTGAAGTATTCCACATTGCACTACGTAAGTTAGGTTACTCTGGTAACTCTACGGATCCTAAACAAATCGACGAAGCTTATGCTGAGCTGCAAAAGCTAATGCCAAACGTTCTACTATTTAACTCTGACAACCCAGGTGCACCGTACATGTCTGGTGAAGTTGGTGTTGGTATGCTTTGGAACGGTTCTGCTGCGGCAGCGCAAAAAGAAGGCCTTCCACTTAAACTGGTATTCCCTAAAGAAGGCGGTATCGGTTGGGTAGATAACTTTGCTATCTCTTCAGGCGCGAAAAACGTAGAAGCGGCACATAAGATGATCGACTTCCTACTACGCCCAGAAATTGCTGAGCAAATCTCAGGTGATACTGGTTACCTGACAGCAGTGAAAGCATCTAACGACAAGTTCCAAGATGTTGCGCCACTGTTCCCATCTCAAGAAGACCTTGACCGCGTTGAGTGGCAAGACTCTGTTGGTGATCTAACCGTTAAATACGAAGATTACTTCCTAAAGCTTAAAGCAGGTCAATAATCCGCTTGATAAGCATCAAAAAAGGCAGCATTGGCTGCCTTTTTTATTTTTGTACTGATATAATCGCGTGCCGCTAGGTTGTTAATAATCTAGTAACATACACTTTTATACTTTTATATGCTGACTCAGAGGATATTATCAGGATTGGTAATGTGCTGAATTAGTGAGATAAAACGGAAATATAATGAAAAGTAAATTCTATGCAGGCGCACTTTGCGCAGCTAGCCTATTCGCCTCTTCAGCGATGGCTGCTGATCAAGAACTTTATTTCTACAACTGGTCGGAATACATCCCGAACGAAGTTCTTGAAGACTTTACAAAAGAAACTGGTATCAAAGTTTACTACTCAACGTACGAATCAAATGAGAGCATGTACGCGAAGTTAAAAACACAAGGTACTGGTTACGATTTGGTAGTACCGTCTACTTACTTTGTATCTAAGATGCGCAAAGAAGGCATGCTGCAACAAATTGATAAGTCGAAATTGTCACACTTTGCTGATCTGGATCCAAACTACCTAAACAAGCCTTTTGATCCAAACAATAACTTCTCTATCCCATACATCTGGGGTGCGACAGGTATTGGTATCAACTCAGAAATGCTACCTAAAGATACAGTGAAAAACTGGTCAGATTTTTGGGATAGCAAGTGGGCTGGTCAGTTAATGTTGATGGATGACTCTCGTGAAGTATTCCACATCGCACTGACAAAACTAGGTTACTCACCAAACACCACTAACCCTGATGAAATTAAAGCGGCGTATGAAGAGCTGAAAAAACTAATGCCAAATGTATTAGTCTTCAACTCAGACTTCCCTGCAAACCCATACTTAGCGGGTGAAGTTTCTCTTGGCATGCTTTGGAACGGTTCTGCATACATGGCTCGCCAAGAAGGTGCTCAAATCGATATCATCTGGCCTGAAAAAGGCGCGATCTTCTGGATGGACAGCCTAGCAATTCCAGCTGGTGCGAAGAACGTAGAAGCGGCTCACGAGATGATCGACTTCCTACTACGCCCAGAAAACGCAGCTAAGATCGCTCTTGAGATTGGCTACCCAACTCCAGTGAAGACTGCGTTGGAATTGCTTCCAAAAGAGTTTGCTAACGACACAAACATCTTCCCTCCACAGGAAGTGATGGATAGCGGTGAATGGCAAGATGAAGTTGGTGAAGCCAGTGTGCTTTACGACGAGTACTTCCAAAAGCTAAAAGTTGATAACTAATCGTATCAACGTTGACAAAAAAGCGGCTAAATAGCCGCTTTTTTTATCTGCCGAGCCCTGCTCTATCTAAGCAATTTTAGCCTTTTTTACCGCGAGAATCTCATCAACGAGCTTTGGCACTTCAATACTCGCCTTACCATAACGTTTCTCTTTGAACTCACTTTCGACCGCACTTGGCTCTAAGTTGATTTCGATGGTGTGAGCGCCATGCATGCGAGCGTCGTGAACAAATCCTGCTGCAGGATAAACTACACCTGATGTTCCAACTGAAACAAACAAATCGGCTTTTTCTATTGCCGCGTAGATGTCCCCCATGCGCAGCGGCATTTCACCAAACCACACAATATGAGGACGCATTTGCGACGGAATTTGGCAACAATGGCACATCTCGCCAGTATGAATATCATCTGCATGGTCAACGACCTGATTAGACTCACTGCAGCGCGCTTTAAGCAGTTCACCGTGCATGTGAATGACATTCTCACTCCCGCCACGTTCATGCAGGTTGTCGATGTTTTGGGTGATTATTGTCACTGTACCATCCAGTTCTTGCTCAAGACGTCCAAGAGCTAGATGGGCGGGATTAGGTGCAATGACACTGTCTTGTAACTTACGGCGACGCTGATTGTAAAAATCTTGCACGAGATCAGGATTACGGGCGAATCCTTCCGGTGTCGCAACATCCTCTATGCGGTGATTCTCCCACAAACCATCTTGCGTGCGAAAAGTTTGAATCCCCGACTCTGCAGAGATACCCGCGCCAGTTAGTACTACAATATTTCTATAAGGGAAATCCATAACCTGTCCTTGTTACTCTTTTGCTTAAGCTTAACACTGAAAGAAAAACAACAATAGTAATATGGATTAGACCATGGTCGTACTGATGACCGTGAATATTGAGTTTTGAGAGGAAAAACAATGCTGAGATTGTCTCTTGTTGCTGTACTAGCTGTCTCTTTGCTAGGTTGCCAGTTAACCCGAGTAGAAGGCGAAGTCGATGATGTGGAAGTCAAGGTAAGTACCAAAGATAGCGATGGTAAGCATAGCAATAGTGACTATAAGTTCTGTCCTCCGGGGCAAGCGAAAAAAGGGAACTGCTGACGATAGAACGTGCTTAGCACTAAAAAAGGTCTCCGAAGAGACCTTTTTAGACTATAAGTTTGGACCTGTAGATGGTCTGTGGGGCTTATTCGCCTTTAGTTGTTGCATGCCTTGGAACATACGCATAAACCACACCAGAATGGCTAGGATAGCAAACACGCCACCCACGACAGGTATTGCGTAAGCCACTTTGTCCAGCAAAGTGTTATGGAACCAGTAACGTTCGATACCAGCAAGAACACCATTGGTTGTTGCTACCGTTACGATAAGCACAACGAAGAAAGTTAGGTACAAGAAAAACGTACGAATCAACCCGTAGTAGTGCGAGTTAATCACTTCACCATCTTCACCTTTATCTAAGCGGTAACCTGCGTAAATAATTGCAACTACGCCAGAAATAAGGAATGTGAAAGGCGTAAAGCAGCTTAGGATGTACGCAACCCAAATACCATTATGAGGTTTGTTCATCAGCTTTTACTCCTTTTTGCACTGTTTCGCTCGGCTCAGCCTCGCCCATCGCTTCTTTTGCTTTAACTTCTTCATACCACAAATCGTGGTGTTCTTTTGCCCAAGTCTCGTCAACTTCACCAGTAACCATGCCTTCAAGTGCCCCTTCCATACC
This sequence comes from Vibrio panuliri, assembly GCF_009938205.1. NCBI lineage: Bacteria > Pseudomonadati > Pseudomonadota > Gammaproteobacteria > Vibrionales > Vibrionaceae > Vibrio > Vibrio panuliri. The sequence goes on from NZ_AP019654.1 coordinate 1,635,316, forward strand.
GAATAGACCGATGTAGATGTGGAAAATGAAGCCACAGATCAGGATAAGTGCTGAGAACATATGCACTAAGTTAGAGATTTCCATATCGCGACGTGTCTGACCAAAGATTGGGAAGTCAAGGATCAAGCCACTTACCGCAGCGATAGCACCAAAGCCGATTAGCAACCAATAAATCGCTTTTTCACCACCGTTAGAGAAACCTGCAGAAGGATGCGTTCCCTTATGCTTACCAACCATGCCGCCCATTTTCATAAACCAACGAACGTCAGTCATGTTAGGGATAGACTTGCGCCACCACTTCAGCAGAACAAAAGTAAGTAAAACAAAGAACAATGGTCCTACGTAGTTGTGGTATTGCTTAGCTAACATGATCACAAAGCCCCAAAACTCACTTGGAACATAAGGCTTTAAGAAGTGCTTACCATAAACCAACATCAGACCGCTGAACGCTAGCGTTAAGAATGTAAACGCCATGCTCCAGTGCAGCGCTCGGTCCCAACGCGACCAACGCTTCATCTTCTTGCCGGTACGTGGTTTGCTCAGCATAAGTGGCCCAACAAATACGTACGCCATGATAACCATCGCGATACTACCGAAGATCGCGACTGCACCAGCTGGAGACATCCATTTCTCTTTTAGTACAAACCAAGTCTCACCTGGCGTACTGATAAGAACACCGTGCTCTGGGAACTTAGACGTTGTATAGCCAGACTCACCTTCTCGTACTTCTTTCCAGAACTCTGTACCAGCAAGCTGCGCCATCTCTTTCTGTGCAGTTGGCACTGACTCTTGCGCTGCCGCTGGCAGTGAAAGAGCCATTGCCAGTGCTGCCAAAAATGGCAGCACTGCAAGAGAGAGACGTTTAAACAGATGTGTCATATCTCTCTCCAAACCTTAGCTTTTAGTTGCGTCGAAAGACAGATCTTCACCATTTGTCCAACCTGCGTTTTCAGCACCACGCTGAACCACACGTTGGCGGAAGATGTCTGACACTTTCTCTGCATCACCAGCTAGAAGTGCTTTAGTTGAACATAGAGAAGCACACATAGGTAGTTTACCTTCTGCAATACGGTTAGCACCGTACTTCTCACGCTCTTCTATTGAGCCAGGTTCAGTGTTTGGACCACCTGCACAGAATGTACATTTGTCCATCTTGCCGCGCTCACCAAACGACGCTTGTTTAGGGAACTGAGGCGCACCGAACGGACACGCAAATAGACAGTAACCACAACCGATACAGAGATCTTTGTTGTGTAGAACGATGCCATCTTCAGTGTGCTCGAAACAGTCTGCAGGACAAACAGCCATACAAGGCGCATCTGTACAGTGCATACAAGCGACCGAGATTGAGTTTTCACCTGGTTCGCCATCGTTAAGTGTTACTACGCGGCGGCGTTGAATACCCCACTCTAGCGCGTCGTCGTTTTCGTTTTTACATGCAGTCACACAGCCGTTACATTCGATGCAGCGTTTGGTGTCACATAGGAATTTCATTCGTGCCATTTCTTGACTCCTTACGCTTTACGAATGTTACATAGGGTTACTTTAGTTTCCTGCATCAAAGTAACAGGGTCGTAACCGTAAGTGGTTGCAGTGTTCGCTGCTTCACCAATCACGTATGGGTCAGTACCTTCTGGGTACTTATGACGAAGATCTTCACCTTCGAACTTACCGCCGAAGTGGAATGGAATGAACGCAAGACCTGGTTTAACACGACGAGTAACCATCGCTTTAACCTTGATGCGACCTTTCTCAGCACCTTCAACCCAAACGTCATCACCATCTTTAAAGCCAAGATCGTTAGCATCTTTAGGGTTTACTTCTACAAACATCTCTTGTTGTAGTTCAGCAAGCCATGGGTTTGAACGTGTCTCTTCACCACCACCTTCGTACTCAACCAGACGACCAGAAGTGAGGATAATTGGGTATTCACCTGACTTATCTTCTTTCTGAATTGACTTGTACAGAGTTGGTACACGGAAGATCGCTTCTTTGTCATCCCAAGTTGGGTAATCAGCAACAAGATCGCGACGTGGTGTGTACAGTGGCTCACGGTGTAGTGGTACGCGATCTGGGAACGTCCAAACGATCGCACGCGCTTTACCGTTACCAAATGGGATACAACCGTGTTTAATCGCAACACGTTGGATACCACCTGAAAGGTCAGTTTTCCAGTTTTTGCCTTCTGCCGCTGCTTTTTCTTCAGCCGTTAGGTCATCCCACCAACCAAGTTGTTTTAGCAGCTTGTCGGTGAATTCTGGGTAACCATCTTGGATCTCACAGCCTTTTGAGTAGCTGTCTTCAGCCAGTAGGCTTTGACCTTCAAATTCAACACCGAAACGAGTACGGAAGTTACCGCCACCCTCAGCAACCGTCTTAGACGTATCGTAAAGGATGTGAGTACCTGGGTGTTTCATCTCAGGCGTACCCCAACATGGCCAAGGTAGACCGTAAGTTTCGCCGTTTGCTGAACCACCTTCCGCTTCAAGTGTTGTCTTGTGGAATGTGTGCCAATTTTGTTGGTGTTCTTTTAGACGCTCAGGGCTTTGACCTGTGTAACCAATCGTCCACATACCTTTGTTGAATTCGCGGGTAATGTCTTCGATTACAGGCTGGTTGTTTTCAACGTTGATGTTTTTGAACAGTTGCTCGGCAATACCTAGTTTCTGTGAAAGCAGGTAAATGATTTCATGGTCAGGTTTTGAATCAAATAGCGGTTGGATAACCTGATCACGCCACTGAAGTGAACGGTTAGACGCTGTTACACTACCGTGAGTTTCAAACTGAGTGGTAGCTGGAAGCAGGTAAACGCCGTCAGTACGATCGTTCATTACCGCTGCAACTGTTGGGTATGGGTCAACGATAACCATCATATCCAGCTTTTGCATCGCTTTCTTCATCTCAGGACCACGAGTCTGAGAGTTTACTGCGTGACCCCAGTAGAACATGGCGCGAATGTTCTCGCGTTGACGGATCTTATCTTTGTCTTCAAGAACACCATCAACCCAACGAGATACAGGAATACCTGCACTGTGCATTGGTTTTTGACCACCGTATTCGTTGTTATCGAAACGGTTTTGAACCCACTCAAAATCCACGTCCCATACTTTCGACCAGTGACGCCATGCACCTTCAGAAAGACCGTAGTAACCCGGTAGCGTATCAGATAGTACGCCAAGGTCAGTTGCACCTTGTACGTTATCGTGACCACGGAAAATGTTTGCACCGCCGCCTGATTTACCCATGTTACCTAGTGCAAGCTCTAGTACACAGTAAGCACGTGTGTTGTTGTTACCTGTCGTATGTTGAGTACCACCCATACACCAAACAACACAGCCAGGACGGTGTTCAGAAAGAAGTTTCGCTGTGTGGTACACGTCTGCTTCGCTGACACCAGTTACGCGTTCCACTTCTGCTGGGTTCCATTTCGCCACTTCTGTACGGATTTCATCCATACCGAAAACGCGTTGTTGGATAAACTCTTTGTCTTCCCAGTTATTTGCGAATACATGCCATAGTACACCCCAGATAAACGCAACGTCAGAGCCTGGGCGTAGTGATACGTAATGATCCGCTTTAGCCGCTGTACGAGTGCGACGAGGATCCGCGACTACGATTTTACAGTTGCTTTTCTCTTTCGCGATAAGGATATGCTGCATTGCTACAGGGTGAGCTTCTGCTGGGTTCGAACCGATAAACAGCATCGATTTACAGTTGTGCATATCGTTGAAAGAGTTTGTCATCGCACCATAACCCCAAGTGTTTGCTACACCGGCTACCGTGGTTGAGTGACAGATGCGTGCTTGGTGGTCAACGTTGTTGGTACCCCATAGCGACGCCATTTTACGATACAGGTATGCCTGCTCGTTGTTGTGCTTAGCACTACCTAGGAAGTAAACCGCATCTGGACCCGATTGTTCACGGATCTCTAACGCTTTTTTACTGATCTCTTCTAGCGCTTGGTCCCAAGAAAGCTTCTTCCACTTACCGTTTTCAAGCTTCATTGGGTACTTAAGACGACGCTCACCGTGACCGTGTTCACGCAGTGCTGCACCTTTTGCACAGTGACCACCAGCGTTGAACGGGTGATCGAATGCTGGTTCTTGACCAGTCCAAACACCTTGTTGCACTTCAGCGTAAATACCACAACCTACCGAACAGTGTGAACAGATAGTACGTTTCACTTCTGTTTTCGCGCTCGGATCAACCGGCTTCGCTTGCGCTTTCTTCATCATGCCAGGAGCGAATAGGCTTGCACCTACTACCGCGCCACCAGCGGCTAGCGAAGAGTTTTTCATAAATGTACGACGAGAGACACCAAGTTGGTTCTGCTCTTTGCTCACTGAATCAGAGCGTTTGACTAATTTCATTCTGAGTGCTCCTAATTACAGTGTGTCGTAGTAATCGCGAATATGCTGAGTTTCACGATAGCCCGTCTTCTTTTCGTCAGGTTTAATTTCTACTGTTTCTGCAGCAGTTGCCACTTTGCTTGTCCCAGCGACAACTGCACCAGCAACAGCAGCAGTTGTTAAGCCTTTCAGGAGATCCCTGCGGCTTGTATTGATTTCATTATTATCTTTCATGGTTGCTTCCTTACCCTCTTAAGGTAGTGTTGTGGAGGCTTATCGCCCCTCTTATCGATGTTATTACTCGTACTCAGTTACGTTTTTCACATCAATTTTTAAATGAGTTTTACTTTTTACATTTTGACTAAATTGCACTTGCTCTAACGTGCCAAAAGCACGGAGTAATTGAGCAACTGCCAAATAAAACTTTGCGTGTGGCGCTTGTTCAATCTGCTTTGCCAATGACTCATACCAAGGCGCAACGTGTCGATTGAAAAACACTTGTTGAGTGCACTCTTGCTCGGTCGTTAGCATCGCCATCACTTCGCATAGCGCAGCAATATGATCTTCAGGTTCTTTGACATTCTCTTCACGCTCGAAACCTAAAGTTTCTAAATCACTGCGGATCTCAGCTAGAGGTTTCTCCATCAAAGCGCCCGCCATATGCCAAGAGCCAAATGGAACCACTTCACCGCGGCCTATACCGATAAAGAGATCTTGATATTCGTCTTCCAGTGCTTCTTGTTCACTCTCTTGCGCAGCTAGCTTTAGAGCTTGCCAAGCTTGTTGCATGGCACTTTCCGCTGACTCGATCTCAAGCTCAGATAAGAACTCAATCAGCTCTTGAGACGGCAATTGGCGAAACAGAGAAGCCAATAGCAAATAGATATCTTGGCGCAGTGTTGCTTGTTCGTTATTGTTTTCCACACCTGACTCCTAGTATTTCAGTTGTTTCATTGGGTCATCAGCCATTGCTTCGAACATGTCGATAACACGGCAGTCTTCACACATTGCAATACGGTTAATCGCGGCTTCATCAGAGAAGTGAGAGTGACCGCGTAACTTGGACTGCAACATATCAATCATAGACTGTGGTGCGAAAGGTTTGTGACAACGGATACATTCCGCTGCTTTTTCTTCATGAATCACACGAGCATTTTGACGAGAATCTTTATCCCAGTTCATGCGCGGTGTAAGCGTTAGAACCTTCTCAGGACACGCTTTTACACATAAACCACATTGAACACAGTCTTGCTCGACAAACTTCAATGAAGGTGATTCGCCATCGGTGTGTAGCGCACGTGTCGGACACACCGCGACACAACTCATACATAAAGTACAATCGCTCGACTTACATTCAACATTGCCGTATGGCGCATTCGTCGCGAGATCTACTGCATTTTCAACTGGGATTCTCGAAATCGCTAAAGCGTCAATCGCCGTAAATAGACGTTGGCGTTTGTTACCTTCAAGGTCACCAAGTGCAAGATCAAAAGAATCAGTGCAAAGTGTTGGAGGACCTTCACGCAGTGATTCTAGATAAAGAATGTCGATACACTCTTTTTGAATACCAAGTTGGCTTAGAAGCTCTTGTGCAATCGCGACTTCGTTATTCAGAATGCGGATGATCGTCGCTGGCATAAAACGGCTAGCGGCAAAAAGAACCTGAGTAGCACCATTAACCAGTGCTGCAAACCAAGTGTCGATACCGACTGAAGGCAGCTCTTCTACAACGACAGGGATAACGTTATCTGGTAATGCTTTTAGCGCCATCACGTTGTAACTTTCATGACGAGAGCTACAAATCAGCACGATCGGATCAAGACCGCCCGCTTTCTCATAGTTGGCTAGCGTACGCTCAATGAATTTTTGTGTATCTTGTGGATTTGGTAGCGCGTAGTGAATCGCTTCTGTAGGACATGCTGTCGCACAAGTCCCAACACCTTGACAAAGGTATGGGTTAATTTCGATGCGATGACCTGTTTTATCACTACCTTGACTCGACAATGCACCTGCAGGACATGCGTCTACACAACGCTCACAACCTTTTACGCCACGTGAACTGTGCGCACATAAATCCGTATCTAGACGGAAAAATTTTGGCTTATCGAATGTGCCCATTAGGGTTGGAATTTCTTCCAATGCATCGGCCAATTTTGGATAGCCACGACCGACAGGATAATAACCAGGAACAGGCACTTCTTCTGTCATGCAACTGTTTAGGCATAGGTCAAGTACGACATCAAAACAGTCGTGACCAATCGCAGCTTCTGCTAGGTTACTTTTTAGTAGATTGTTGACGATTTGAACTTCGAAAGCGCCAAGAAATCCGGACACCTCAACTGAACTCGCAAAATATAGATTTGCATGAGTGCCCTTTTGACCATCAGTAGATAGTAGTGTCAGGCTATTCATCTGCTCAAGTTGCTGCGCCGCACTTTCAATAATCGCAGTAGGACCAACAATTAATGTATTACCGCCACTTTCGTAACTTACTGTCGGTGGGATGAGATTGGTAAGCTCAACCGTGTTTTCAAACGCGTAAAGTCTTGCTTTACCATTGTTTGATGTTGCTTGTTGTAATAGTTGTTTAAGCATTGCTCGATTCCGTTTGCAACCGGATAATTTGACTATTTAGTCATTAGCAATTGCCATACCAACTTTTATTTCAATTAAAAACAATAACTTAAATCGAATTTACGTCAATGTTCGAGACAAAAAAACCGATTGAGACAATTTGTCGCAATCGGTCTAGCTCTGATGTAGTCAAAATGTACCTAATTATTGTGTGGTATATTTTGTCTCATCACCTTCATCAGTGCCTTTTTCATTGACGATATCAGCATCGCCACTGAGCTCGCTATCTTGGGTTTCATTGGCAGCGAATTGCGCTTCATCCTCTGCAGAGGCGTCTTGTTCAACAACGTTATCCTGAGTGTCAGCATTTTCAGCTTCCGATGCGACGGCAACAGCTTGTTCTTTCTCTGCAGTTTCTTCTGGCTGTTCTTTTACCCAATCACGTAAGGTTTCCGCGACGCTCTGAGAAAGCGTTTTAAGATTGCTGTAGTCTTCATCGTAATCGTCTAGACCATCACGAACGTTAAACTCCTCTGATAGAAAAAGTTTGCGTAGCGCGGCCTTCTTAACACTTTGCTCAGCTTCAGAAACCAATAGATTCGCAATCGACATTTCTTCGGGTTTGTCAGCATCAGCTGCTACCGTAGTGTCTGACTGCGTTTCAGATGCTGTTATCGCTTGTTGCGATTCATCAATAGCACCTGATACATCTTTGGTTATGTCATCACTATTTTCCGCTGCTTTATCATTAACTTGAGTCTCTTCTGCACTCAATAACTCTTTAGCTTTTTCGTCTAACTTACGCTTAGACCAGCGGCTAATAAAACTAGTTACCATTTGATCGACCCGCTCCTGCGCGTTTTTTACGTCTTACTTCTAACAGTTCACCATGACGACCAATGTACGCTTCCATCCATGCCTGAACGACTAGCGGCATATCATCTGACAATACGAGATAGTCGCCATCCATAAATCGAGAAGCAACACTTTGAGAGGCGGTAATCATGACAATTTTTGCATTCTCTTCGCCGTCAAATGCGTCGAGTACGACAAACAACTTAGGCTGTTGCGAACTTAAGTTAAAGCGGTACTCAGTCCGTTCATCTTTGTGTAGTTCAAGACTCGCCAATTGCTCGCTTTGCTGACTAGGCGAGAGGTTAAAGCCTATCAGTTGCTGTTGAATCGTTGTCCACTTACCCATAGAGATTTCTTTGGCTTCTATTTCGCACTCTATCGGCCAAAGGCTTTCGGTTTTATCCAGTGTTAGATTAGACATAATTCACCATGCATTTTACGTTTTGCTAAGACTAAGCAATATTCATTCCCAATTATAGCATCAGCGGAGCGATGTCGAGCTTACGAACAGGAACAGTTATTGCTTACTATGATGTATGATGTAAGAACCTCCATTGACTCATCATCAATCTTGAGATGAGCAGATAACAATAGGAATAAACGTGGTTAAACCAAATATAATTAAAACCAGTGAGAATCCACTACAAACCATCGAAGTTGAAGTATACGACGAGTACGGAGAGAAATTAGTTAAAGAGATCGCGTGTGAACGCCCTCTCACCGTCATGCTTAACTGGAAAGAGGTCGTAACGCTAATGACGTTAGGTTCTCGTCCTGAGTCACTTGTTTTAGGTTATTTGAAAAACCAAAGCTTTCTCTCTGATCCTAACGCAATTGAATCCGTTATCATTGATTGGCAAACCAGTAGCGCCGCAGTCATCACCAAAGAAGATACCCAGCATATCGAAAGTGCATTAAAGAAAAAAACCGTCACATCTGGCTGTGGCCAAGGCACCATGTATGGCAATGTGATGAAGCAACTGGAAAACTATCAAGTACCACAAACGCCGATTAAACAGTCTGAAATCTACACAGCACTTGAAGCACTTACACATTACAACGACACATATAAGAAAGCTGGAGCGGTACATGGCTGTGCGGTTTGCAAAGGGGATCAAGTGTTATCATTCGTTGAAGATGTTGGTCGCCACAATGCCGTGGACACACTTGCCGGCGAAATGTGGATCAATGAGGAATCAGGCAGCGATAAAATTTTCTATACCACTGGTCGTTTAACCTCTGAGATGGTGATCAAAGTGGCACAAATGGGAATCCCTGTACTGCTGTCTCGTTCTGGCGTCACTCAAATGGGACTAGATCTCGCTCGTAAGTTTGGTATTACGACTATCGCTCGAGCAAAAGGTTTACGTTTCCAAGTCTTTACTGGCGCTGAAAAGATTACCTTTGATGTCAAAGGCGAACAAGCAGAATAAACTTAGAGCCCCTGCAAACCAGGGGCTTTTGATTTCACACTATAGTTGCAAAACCTCTCTCTAATGCTATTAGTTTAATATCCGCGATCACAAAAACTACTCTACGCGGCCTTTAAACGTCAGTCTCTAGGGAGAAACTATGTTCCAAGGCACTCAAGCACCCCCCGCCCCCTCTGCGAATACTAAACCGTTAAGACTACTCGACCGTTTTAGTATCAAAACTAAGTTACTCACAATCAATGTCATTCTGTTGATAGGTGTCATCTGTTATGGGTTCTTCGAGCAGTACAGTCTAAATAACATGCACGAATTAGAGTTGGCGTCGGTAGAAAATGCGGAAGCTGAAATCGACCTACTTACATTAAGGCGTCATGAAAAAGACTTTATCGCTCGTCATGACATCAAATATCAGCAGCGTTTTGATCAAACGTTCACACAATTGACTGAACGATTACAACAACTTGACCAGCGCATTACCACTCATGGCCTGCCGCTCGATGGTCGAATGAATACGATTAGTGAGACACTGGAACAATACGGTATCAAGTTCCAGCAGCTCGTTACTCAGATTGAGTTGATTGACTCGAAGACGAGTGGTAAGTCTCTCATCGACAAATTAACTTCATCTCGCGGCCAACTTCGTCAGAATGTGATTAATCTTGATAGTCTAGAAGCCAAAGTGGCGCTATCCGAGCTGATGGAAAAAGACTTCCATTATCTGGCCTACCCATCAGAGCAGACCGAACTAGAACTCTCTCAATCACTACAGACCTTCTACCAGCAGTTCGCTTATCTATCTAATCTACAGGAAGCGTTTGATCGCTACCAAACCGATCTGGTTAACTTGTTTAGCGCAAACGCCCAGCTTGGTTTAACGCCTAATCAAGGCATCCGTGGGGATCTAAGACGCACTGTACACACCACTGAGCAAGAGATTTTGTCCTTACAAGGTGATATTGAATCCTCTATCTTGCTCGCTGCGGATAAAGTAAAAATTCAATTGCATATTTTTGGTGGATTACTAGCACTTATCTTATCGGGGTTATTAATGCTGATTGGCCGCAATATTTTGGGCCGAATCCAAAGTATAAAATCGATGATGCATGATATAGCCCAAGGCAACGGCGATCTCACCGTGCGTATGAACGCATCAGGGAACGATGAACTCGCACAATTAGCGAACTCGTTTGACTCCTTTACCTGCAAGTTGCATCAATTAATCAAAGACGTCGCCTCAGCCAAAGAGGTACTAGACCAAAGCGCTTCTATGAGTACTCAAGCGTCAAATAGAAGTATGAACAATGCCGAGCAACAAAAAATAGAGTCTGAGTCTGTTGCAACGGCAATCAACGAGTTGGTTCACACGAGCAACGAGATTACTTCAAATATTGAACAAGCCGCAGTGAGCGCCTCAAACATGAAAGACGCATCGCAACTCGCACGGGATATCACTCAACAAGCGAGCGCTAGCATGCAAACCCTTTCCGGTGACATTGCCAATTCTCAACAATTGATTGAGCAACTTGAAGATCAAAGTCGTCAAATCAACTCAGTTATTTCAACCATCCAAGGAATCGCTGAACAAACTAACCTGTTAGCACTCAATGCCGCAATTGAAGCTGCACGTGCCGGAGAGCATGGTCGCGGCTTTGCGGTCGTTGCCGATGAAGTTCGAGATCTGTCGATGAAGACTGATAATTCAACCCGGCAGATTGAGTCAACAATCACCAATCTATCCAGTCAAATCCACTCCACTGTCGCCATCATGGCCGCGAGCCAAGAGCAAGCAGAAGCCACGATGCAAGATACTCACAAAGTGGTAGATGCTATCGATAGTGTTAATCAACAAATTGAAGAGCTGTTCAATATGAATACGCAGATAGCGACTGCGTCTGAGGAGCAGTCTATGGTTTCAGGAGAGATTGACCGCAATATTACTCATATCGCTTCTCTTGCCAGCGATACGTTTACTGAAGTACAAGATTCGGTGAAATACAGTACTCAGGTACAAGAAGTGAATCAAAAACTCGGTTCTTTGGTTGCGATGTTTAGGTATTAGGGCTGCAAATTGCCGACACAAAAAAGGGCTAGTCAAAACTAGCCCTTTGCGTATTTCGATTTAACGATTAACCGTCAATACCGCGTGCTCTTAGGAACTCAGAGTAGGTACCGCGGAAGTCATGGATTTTGCCGTCGCGGATCTCAAGGATACGAGTCGCTAGAGAGTCAACAAATACGCGGTCGTGAGATACGAAGAACAGCGTACCTTTGTATTGCTCAAGCGCCGTGTTCAGTGACTCGATCGATTCCATATCCATGTGGTTGGTAGGTTCATCCATAAGCAACATATTTGGTTTTTGCATCATTAGCTTACCAAGCAGCATACGACCTTGCTCACCACCAGACAGTACTTTGACTGATTTCTTAATGTCGTCTTGACCAAACAGCATACGACCAAGGAAACTACGTAGCACTTGCTCGTCGTCGCCTTCTTGACGCCATTGACCCATCCAATCCATCAGTTTCAAGTCTTCTTCAAAATCATGTGCGTGATCTTGCGCGTAGTAACCAATGTTGGAGTTTTCTGACCACTTGTATTCGCCTGTACGTGGCTCTAGTACACCCGCTAGAGTGTTAAGTAGTGTTGTCTTACCTACCCCGTTTTCACCGATGATTGCGACACGCTCACCAACTTCAAAAATTGCATTGAAGTTAGCAAATAGGTCTTCTTCAAAACCTTGGCTTAGGTTTTCAACTTCTAATGCGTTACGGAACAGCTCTTTCGACTGTTCGAAACGAATAAACGGGTTTTGACGGCTAGACGCTTTCACTTCGTCTAGTTGAATCTTATCAATCTGTTTTGCACGTGACGTTGCTTGTTTTGCTTTTGATGCGTTCGCCGAGAAACGCGCTACGAATGTTTGTAGTTCAGCAATTTGCGCTTTCTTCTTCGCGTTATCTGAAAGTAGACGTTCACGAGCTTGGCTTGCCGCTGTCATGTACTCATCGTAGTTGCCTGGGTACAGACGAAGTTCACCATAATCTAAGTCAGCCATGTGGGTACATACTGAGTTTAGGAAGTGACGGTCGTGCGAAATGATGATCATGGTACAGTTGCGCTGATTTAGCGTCTCTTCCAACCAACGGATCGTATCCATATCCAAGTTGTTGGTTGGTTCGTCAAGTAGCATGATGTGTGGGTCAGCGAATAGAACCTGTGCCAGTAGCACACGCAGTTTCCAACCCGGTGCCACTTCGCTCATTAAACCGAAGTGTTGCTCAAGAGGAATACCTACCGCTAGTAGTAGTTCACCCGCTTTTGACTCCGCCATGTAGCCGTCCATCTCAGCGAACTCAACTTCAAGATCGGCAACCTTCATACCGTCTTCTTCGCTCATTTCCGCTAAAGAATAAATGCGGTCACGTTCTTGTTTTACTTCCCACAGCTCTTTGTAACCCATAATTACGGTATCGATTACAGTGTACTGCTCGTAGGCAAACTGATCCTGGTTTAGCTTTGCAACACGTTCATTTGGATCGTAGCTAACATTACCGCCGCTTGGCTCTAGCTCCCCACTAAGGATTTTCATAAACGTTGATTTACCACAGCCGTTCGCGCCGATAAGACCGTAACGGTTACCTTCGCCGAATTTAACTGAGATATTTTCAAAGAGTGGCTTAGCGCCAAATTGTTGCGTAATATTAGCAGTAGAGATCAAAACCTGTACCTTAGCTTAGTGGTTAAAGGGTAAAAACCGCGCAACGTTACTGATAAAGTGGCTCTACTGCAAGCGTTGTTTTCAATCCGCAGTGGATAATTTCCCAGTTAGGCAACCCGTAATCCTGTTACGGATTAGCAATCTAGCGACGAATCATCATTGTGTCTGTCGCTCCAAAAGCTAAAACGTGGCGCGAATATGGTTAGTTTGAAAACGCTTTTGACATAATTCTGACATTAGGTCGTGCTCACACTCTAGAATCCGACCCCCATTCTCGGTTACGGACCTATTTCTTCCGTAAAAACAACTACAATAAACCCAAATAACAAAAATTTAAGAGTGTTCTATGCGTCATCTTTTGCGTGACTTCTACTTAGCTGTCTCGATTTTATTCTGCTTATTGCTCACAAGCCCGAGCTTTGCGAGTAATGAGTACGGTTTCCAAACTCAACCTCAGAGCTCACCTGAGGCAATAAAAATCGCAAAACAAGTTTCAGGGTTACCAGAACCCTTGTTTATGACCGCCGCAGATAAGCGCCAAGTGAATCTGTTGCTGGCTCGTGTATTGCGCATTCAGCGAGAGCAAATTGCTCAGTTTGCTTCCCACCTTGATGCTTACCGCAATACCAATAAAGATTCCGAGTGGAATCAGGTGCAAAGTTCTTATTTTACTCTGACCAGCCTTAATCAGAGTAAGCAAGTGTTGTTGGATCTTACCAACGCGCAAAACCGCGACCGGTTAACGGGCTTTGGTCCTTATGGTGTAACGCAGTTTAAGCAAGAATGGCGCTTGACCCAACTCAACGTCGAATACTTGCTCTATTTCCAACTTCGCAGCTTTAAAGCGCTGGTTGCAGATATTTTTATCTCACCAATTCCGGTTCTATGGGCGGCAAGTAAAGTCTTGTTTATCTACTTTGGTTTGGTTTGGTGGTTAGCCAACAGCAAACGCTTAATTGACCTATTTCGTCAAAGTCAGTTGGAGAGTAAATCAAATCCGCCACTTTGGGTGCGACTTATTTGGTATATCAGCCGAGCCCATCGCGCGATTGCATGGCTAATTGCGATTACCCTATCACTGCGTGTACTTTCACAAATTCCTAGCCTGCAACATCTGAGTTTGCTGGAAATCTTCACTTGGTGGGTGTTGGGTGGCTCAATTGCAATTAGCTTTATTCTTGAGTTTGCCTATCGCAATAGCCATACCTCTTCGCGTGAGGTGATAGCGCTGCGCTTATCGACCATTCGTCGTTACGTTTGGAGCATTATTATTGCTGGCGTGATTATGCAAATCTCCATTCGCACGCTTGGTAAAGGAACAATCTACAGTTGGATTTATAGCGCGCTGTTTTTCTGGTTTGTCCTCGTGACAGTTTCAGTATTGCGTCTATGGCGTGAAAAAGTGTTTGAAGCGCTGGAACATCATTCAGAGCGCCCCGTTTGGGTTAACTGGGCAGTCAATCGTCAAAAGACATTTTTACTCAACATTCCCGCCACTGCGGTTGGTATTGTGTGGTTAACACTCGATAGTGCTAAACATCGTCTAATGAGCGTGCTTTCTCGCTCAACGCTGTTTAGTCAAGCGTTAGCTTATCTGTTCCGTATCGAAGTAGCCAAGCAATCGGACATCAATAAAGGTCAGCATAATCTTGTTCGCATCAAGGGGGAGCAGGTTTTTGATTACGTGTTACCGGGCAACATCGATAGTACACTGATCGACTATGCTTCAGATGAAGCAAAGCAGTTGTCTCGTTATCTAATGTCGGACAATCCCGCAATATGCGTGGTCTCTGGTGAGCGCGGTATTGGTGCGACTACCCTGCTAAACAGCCTATTGAACAAGGTTTCCAACGCCGAGCCTATTTACCTCAACTGCCCATACGCCGGGTATAGCGAACTATTGTCGCTGCTTGCGCTTAGTCTCGGTTTAGATGAAGACGCAAGTGAGATTCAGATCCTCGCTCATCTGCGTAAAAGTGATACGGCATATTTGATTGCCATCGACAACGCCCATCGCCTCGTCAAACCTATGGTGGGTGGCTTAAATGATTTAATGCGCATTACTAACCTACTACGTCGCTCAAAGAAAAATCATCGTATCGTTTTCTCGATCGTGAAATCCAGTTGGCGATTTGTTGATCGCGCACGGGGTGAACGACTACTGTTTGATTTGGTGTGCTTCCTGCCGCGCTGGAGTGAAAAGCAGATTGCGCAACTTCTTGATAGTCGCATCAACCAAGAGCTCGACAAGCCACTCTCTTTTGAAGGCTTGGTCGTTCCCAAACAATGGGACCAAGATGAGATGAGTGAAGAGGAGCGCGCTAAACAGGGCTTCTACCGTATCTTATGGCATTATTCAGATGGGAACCCGACCGTGGCGTTGCGTTTCTTCCGTCTATCGATTCATCGTAACAAAGAGACGGAACAAGCAGTCGTGCGTTTGTTTCATGTTCCTGAATCGCAAGAGCTTGAGAATATGCCAAAACCGATGCTGGCAGTACTACGCTCTATTATTCAGTTGGAAATCGCCTCCCCTGAAATTCTCACTGATTGTACCCAACTAAGCCTTGCTGAAATTACGGGGATATTGCGCTATTTCCAAAGCCGCGGCTACATCGAATGGAGCGAAGATCAAGCGCGTATTTCTGACCACTGGTTCCGCCACATTACTAACGTTCTCGACCGTCAACATCTATTGGTGAAGTAGTATGAAAAGAATAATAACTCTACTGGTATTGGCTCTATTTTCTCTGCCACTGTTCGCAAGCGAAGAAATTGCCAATGTTGAGAACATCTCCAAAATTGCCAGCTTAATTCGCTGGAGTGGCGTGTTCTTCTCAATGTTTGTAATTGCAGGGACTTGGCTGCTACTCAAGTTTATTAACTCGATGGTGGAAAGTTTCGGTAGTCAGTTTGTACAGTACCGTATGCTGCTACAAAAACTGCAATCATTTATGCAGTTCTTTATCTATATGACCACTGGTGTGGTGGTATTTATGATGAGCTTTCGCATCAACGACCAAATTCTTGCCTTAATTGGTGGTACGCTCGCAGTGTCCGTCGGTTTTGCGCTGAAAGATTTGGCGGCCTCTTTTATCGCGGGGATCACCGTTATGGTCGATCGACCATTTCAGGTTGGTGACCGCGTCACCTTTGAAGGGAATTACGGTGATATTGTTACGATTGGTCTCCGTTCGGTTCGCATGCGCACATTAAACGATGACATTATTACTATCCCCAACAACAAGTTCTTAAATGAAGTCGTGGTCAGTGGCAACTATGGTGCGCTAGATATGCAAGTCGTGATCCCTTTCTATGTCAGCATGGACGAGGATATCACCCTAGCTAGAGACCTAATTCAAGAAGCCGCCTCTTCAAGTCGCTATATCCATTTACCAAAGCCAGTTACGGTCCTTGTAAAGCAGACTATGGCGGACAACTACTTGGCGATACAGTTGACCTGTAAAGCCTATGTGGTCGACACCGCTTATGAGAAGTTGTTTGAAACCGACATTACATTGCGAGTTATGAAAGAGTTTCGTAAACACGGAATTAAGCCGCCTAAAATTGCGGTAAATGCTGGTTAAACTGCAAAAAAAACGCCTTCAATGAAGGCGTTTTTTGTTGAGCAGAACAGTTGTCGCTAACCTTTGGTTGAAACTAAAAGATCAATTTCGGCTTTTTTGGGCAATCGAATCGTAAAGCAACTGCCTTTGCCCCACTCTGATTCCACCGTCAGTTCCCCACCGGTTTGGCTCAATATACTTTGCGAGACTGATAAGCCTAATCCGGTGCCATCACGTTTGGTGGTATAGAATGGCGAGAAGATTCGTTTAATATTCTCAGGCTTAATTCCCGACCCTTCGTCCTGAATATGGATCAGCGCTCCTTTCTCCTCTCCATTCTCTACCCAATCTTCACTGCGAATAGTGAGCTTACCTTTGCCTTGCATCGCATGAATGCCATTCATCTGCAGATTGACTAGGATTTGCAGCAGTTGGTGACGGTTGATTTCAACAGAACTGTGGGCTTTGAGATCCGTAATAAATTCAACATCGCGTTTCTTGCTCCCCGTTTTAACCAGCGTCACACTCTCTTCAACGATGGGGTTGACGTGTTGCCATGTAATCTCATCTTGAACACCACCTTGGCGGCTGTACTGCAACAAACTTCGAGTAATATTACGAATACGGTCAATTTGAGTATGAATCGCATCTAACTCTTCTTGAACACGTTGGGCATCATCGCCTAACTCAAACTGAATCAGTTCTACATTACCAAGTATCACTGCGCTTGGGTTGTTGATCTCATGGGCAATGCCCGCGGTTAACTCACCCAAAGCTGCCAACTTTTCATGAACTACCAACTTGTCGCGTGTTTGGTTAAGTAGTTGAATATGCAACTCTAACTCAGCGGTTTTCTCCTCCAAGCTCGCGGTGCGTTGTTGAACTTTACCTTCCAGTTCAATCGCGGCGTACTTCAGTTCGTTTTTGCGCTGCCGAAGGAGATCAAGCATATTGTCAAACTGCTTCGCTAACTGCGCCAGTTCGTGCTCATCATCTAGCCCTAGTGGTCCAATTCTGGTTTCTTTCCCCAGTTGAATCATCTTGACGACACGGTGGATATGTTCGATCGGATTAAACAGATCGCGCGATCCTCGATATACCATTACGCCCGATATGATCAAAAGGATAATGGTGGTGATGCTGATTTCAACGATGTTGGTGACATAGGCTTTGAGAAACGGCCACATTAAGTAACCGGTATAGAGCATACCAATCACATCATCGTTCTTATCTCGTATAGGCTGATAGGCGCTGATATACCAAGCATCATAAACGAATGCACGGTCAACCCACTGCTGCCCTTCGATTAACACTGACTGACGAACTTCGTCAGAAACCTGAGTACCAATTGCTCGGCCAACGTGCTCTTTACTATCTAGCGGAACATTCGTACTAACACGTAAGCCGTCCATAAATAGCGTCAAGGTTCCCAAAGGTCGCAGGTAGTCTTGTTCACTCGGGTAAATAAGATCGCGAATTTGATCGACCAACACAGTACTGTTGTTTAATAGCAAACCACCATCCATGTAGCCAACCAGTTCATTTTGGTTGTTATGGACAGGGATAACAGTGCGGCTGACCAAACCTCGCGTCTCAATGCTGTGAGTATCAAGAATCGGCACTTGTGCGCGCATTGCAAGGTCTTTGTCGAGTGCTGCGAGCTCTTGATGCGTTAGCAGATCAAAGAAAGATTCTTGTTGCGTCAGCTTTGGATAATCAAACTCAGCTTCTGCCTCGGTTACTCGATGCAGACAGAGAAAATCTAAGTTATAGCGCTGTCTTTGCTCCGCCACCCAATGTTTGAGCGCCTCGCTATCCATACCACTCTCAAGCCTAACGCGAAAATCGTAAGATTCGGTAAACGCTTCAACGTGATTGGCTTGTTTCTGCTGAATCAACTCAATACTGTTGTTGGCTACTTCCAGTCGTTCGGAGACATCGATTAAGGTACTTTGCCATGTGTAGTGAATTGACCAATAGATGGTAATACCAATCAGTGCCAACAATGTGAGAAATATCGGCGCTGATGTGAGTATCATTAGACGATATCTCACCATAGTGCGAAAGCGATAGCGCCATTTAGCTAGAAAACTCTGATGATCTTTGTTGCCATTATTCGGCATAATCGGAATCCTCTGCATCCCACTCTTTATATTTTCGCTCTAGCGTCTTGCGCGCAACGCCCAGATCACGTGCGGCTGCCGACTTGTTGCCATCATGAAAATCAACCAACTGCTGAATATGAGATTTTTCCACTTCCTTCAGTGTCCACGAATTTGGATAACCCTTGCCTGATGCTTGCACAGGTTGAGCGACATCAATCAGTTGTGAGCCAGTAGTCACCGTCATTGATATATGTTGCTGAGGCTGGTTAATATTGAGCTCTCTCCAGTAGTGAGCTGGAGGTTTGCCTAACAAAATGCAGCGTTCAATCAAGTTCTTTAGCTCTCGAATATTACCCGGCCAATCATAATTATGGAGCGCTTCAATATCCTCATGTGCCCAGTTTGGGTCTTGAACGCCCAACTCAGCAGAGAGCATTTTGGTAAAAAACGGCACCAACTCTGTCAGATCTTTTTTGCGCTCTCGTAACGGCGCTACATCAATTTTCAGAACATTAAGTCGATAGAATAGATCTTCACGGAAGTTACCTTTACTCACCTCCTCTTGTAGATTACGGTTGGTTGCCGCTACAACACGTACATCAACCGCAATCTCTTTTTCACTACCTACGGGGCGAATAGCGCGTTGCTCTAATACTCGTAACAGTGCCGATTGCATGCTCAATGGCATTTCACCGATTTCATCTAAGAACAAAGTCCCACTGTTTGCGACTCGAAACAGACCCTCACGGCCTTTTTTCGCTCCGGTAAACGCGCCAGAGGTATGACCAAAGAGTTCGCTTTCTAATAACTCTGGTGCGATAGCCCCACAGTTAACGGGAATAAATGGACCATTGCGCCCGCTCGCTTCATGGACACCTCTAGCGACGAGTTCTTTACCAGTACCTGACTCGCCCTCGATCAACACCGATGCTCTTGAAGGAGCAAACTGCGTAATCAGTTGACGCAACTGTTTGGTTTTCTCTGAACTTCCGGCAATTTCGGTAATAATATGGCGCTTTACATCGCGTCGAAGTGCAAACTGCAAGCGCTCATTCAACCGCTTGTCCATGCAATGTTGCACGGATTGCAGCATTTGGCTGAGATTAAAAGGCTTAAGAATAAAGTCGGTTGCGCCTAGTTTTAGCGCAGAAATTGCCGTTTCAAGATCCGCATAGCCCGTCATAAAAATTACGTCGGCTTTGCGCTCTTCATCATTAAACGCTTCTTCCCATTCAATACCTGAGCGCCCGGGCAAGTTAATGTCTAAAATTATAAGATCATAGTGATTGGCGAGACGTAAGGTTTCGGCTTGCTCAATGCTGCCAGCGGTATCCACTTTCGAGAACCATTTACTGAGCGCTTTTTGCAAAATGGCTTGCATGCCGTCTTCGTCATCAACAACGAGAACAGAGAATGCTTGGTACTGAAGTGATTTAGTTGCGTCTAATGATGCAGACATAATTTATCTCAATAGATTTTCAATTATTGGGTCAGAGTGTACCAAGGTTTTGTCAGTTGGATCGAGCAATAGTGAGACATTTTGTCTCAAAGACCCTTTTTGTCCACAATTTCGCATAGAATAGCTTGAAATTTAAGCAAAAAAGTTGGCATTTAGATTGCTAATGGCAACTGACCATTTTTGGTTCTTGCCATTCCCTACTCGGTAATGAACTGAAAAGCCTTTTGGCCCACATTATGGAAACTATAACAATGAAAGCATCATTTACTATGAAAGCAACAGTTAGTTACACACTAGCTGCAGCGTCAATTGCACTATTTAGCTACTCTGCACACGCAGAAGATCAATCGCATGTTCGTTTAGCGACAACGACCAGTACATACCACTCTGGCCTTCTTGATTACCTTTTGCCTGAATTCGAAAAAGACACAGGTTATAAAGTGGACGTTATCGCTGCTGGTACTGGTAAGTCACTTAAAATGGGTGAGAACGGCGACGTTGATTTGGTTATGACTCACGCGCCTAAAGCGGAAGCTAACTTTGTAGAAAAAGGCTACGGCGTACTACCACGTAAGTTAATGTACAATGACTTCGTCCTAGTTGGTCCACAAGCTGACCCTGCAAAAGTTGCTGATGACAAAACCGTCGCTGAGGCATTTAAAGATATCGCGAGCATCAATGCGACGTTCGTTTCTCGTGGTGATGACTCAGGCACACATAAAAAAGAATTGGGCATTTGGGCTCAAACAAAAATGGAACCAACCTTTTCTGGTTACCGCTCTGTAGGCCAAGGTATGGGTCCAACGCTAAACATGGCTTCTGAGATGCAAGGTTACACTTTGACAGACCGTGGTACTTGGTTGGCGTACAACAACAAGTTGGATCTAAACATCCTACTAGAAGGTGATAAAAATCTATTCAACCCTTACCAAGTGATCCTAGTTAACCCTGAGCGTTACCCAACGATCAACTACCAAGGTGCGAAAGTGTTCAGTGACTGGCTAGTGAACCCTCGCGGTCAGGAACTTATCAACAGCTTTAAACTAAACGGTAAGCAACTCTTCGTTGCAAACGCGAACGAGAAATAATCGCCCATGAGCCTTTGGCAGACAACATTAGAAGCGCTGGCACTCCTTGTCAGCTTTGACCACGACTTAATGGCTATTGTCGGGGTCTCATTTAGCGTTTCTTTATCCGCGATTTCTCTGGTGTTGCTGCCAGCGATTCTATTTTCGTTCATACTTGCCTACACGGATTTCCGAGGCAAGTGGATGTTCCTTTCGTTAGTGAACACCTTGCAAGCCGTTCCCACCGTGGTGATCGGCTTGCTACTTTACATGCTGTTATCCAGAGCAGGCCCACTTGGTGATTGGCAAATGTTATTTACCCAAAAAGCTATGGTGCTCGGTCAAATGCTGATCTGTTTCCCTGTTCTTGTGGCAATGATGCATGGCGCGCTTCAATCGAGTGATCGACGCGCAGTGGAAACCGCGATTACTTTGGGTGCATCTATCCCTCGCCTTGCGGCGACCATGATCTGGGAAACGCGTTTTCCACTTTTAGCCGCGACCATCGCTGCATTCTCACGCATTGTTACAGAAGTTGGCTGTTCAATGATGGTTGGTGGCAACATAATGGGGATCACCCGCAATATTCCTACTGCAATTTCAATGGAAAGCCACAAAGGCGCCTTTGCGCAAGGTGTTGCACTTGGAATTGTATTGCTCTCGTTAGCATTGCTACTCAACTTTTTGCTCAGCAGCATGCGCGGGCGTGGTTATTTGAGAACTTAAGGGCAACTTATGACTATAAAATTAACTGCTCAGCAAGTCTCGATGAGATTCAAAGATCGGGTGTTATTTCATATCCCCGACCTCTCGATCGGTCCTAATGATGCGATCTACTTACGTGGTGACAATGGTGTTGGTAAAACGACGCTGCTCAAAATCCTATCTGGCCTACTCAAGCCAACAACGGGAAGAGTCAATGCACCAAATGATAATATTATTCAACGCTTGTTTCCTCGCAGCGGCCGTCGCGATGTGGTTTATCTCCACCAATCTCCTTACCTTTTTGATGGCACTGTGTACGAGAACGTTGCGTACGGCATTCGATTCCAGAAAATGTCTGCGCAAGACAAGCGAGCTAAAGTGATTACTGCACTGCGTCGCGTTGGTTTAGAAACACTGGCTGATGAGCATATTTCTGTTTTGTCTGGTGGTGAGAAGCAGCGCGTGGCAATGGCGCGAGCATGGATTTTGACGCCTTCAATATTGTTGATGGATGAGCCGAGTGCATCACTCGACCAAGAATCCATTGACCGCTTAGTCACTCTAGCCAAAGATTTACTTCAAAAAGGCTCAAGCATTGTGGTTACGAGCCACCAAAAAAATGCATTAACCGACCTGTGTCGTAAACAGTGGTGGATTAAAGACTCAACTCTGATAGAGTCACCACTGTTACAAATCATTACTGAAGAAAAGCAAGAGAATCCCTATGCTAAATCCAACGCAAACTAGTTGGGTCATTCTGGCTGGTGGCCAAGCCAGCCGCATGGGCGGCAAAGATAAAGGCCTTATCGAACTCAATAAGAAGCCGCTAATAAAGCACGTTATCGAGCGCTTGTCGCCACAAACTTCACACATTCTGATCAACGCCAACCGTAACCAAGAGTTATATGCTCAGTTTGGTCCTGTTTTTAGTGATCAATTTGCCAATTATCCCGGACCAATGGGTGGGATTCACGCTGGCTTGATGCACGCACCCACTGATTGGGTTGGTTTTGTCCCTTGTGACAGTCCACAAATTAGCGACGATTTAGTGGCACGTTTCTGCGCCGAAGTGACTGAAAGCAGCGATATCTTAGTCGCGCACGATGGCGATCATCAACAGCCCGTCTTTACTCTCTACCACAAGCGTGTATTACCAAAACTGACCGCATTTTTAGAGCGTGGCGATCGCAAAATCATCCTATTATACAAAGAGTGCAATACCTCTTACGTTGATTTCAGCGATGCACCAAACTGTTTTGTAAACTTAAATACTCCACAAGAGTTGGCACAATTTGGAACTTTAGAATCATGAAAACACGCCACTTAGTCCCTATTCTTGGCTTTGCTGCCTATTCAGGCACAGGCAAAACAACCCTGATTGAGGCGTTATTACCTAAGCTCACTGCGGCGGGTTTACGAATTGGTATGCTCAAGCATGCACACCATAATTTTGATGTTGATAAACCGGGTAAAGATAGCTTTCGCCTACGTAAGGCTGGCGCTAGCCAAATGTTGATTTCGTCAAGAAATCGCTATGCATTGATGACCGAGACACCAGAAGCGGAGTCTGAGTTTCACTACCTACTCAGCCGCTTTGATCAGCAACAACTCGACGTTATTCTGGTCGAAGGTTGTAAGAATATCGCTTTTCCAAAAATCGAACTGCACCGCGATGAGATCGGCAAACCTTGGTTATACCCTAACGATGACAATATCATTGCCATTGCCGCTGACAGTAAGGTAGACGACTCCGAGTTGCCGCAGTTAGATATTAATGACTTAGAATCAATCAAAGATTTCGTGCTCGAATTTGTCGCGCGCAAAGGAGAGATTGGCAAAGAGATTACTGCAGCTGGATGCTGCGATACCCTGTCCCCTGCATTCCTTTCTGTTGCACAAGGTCAAGAGAAAATACTCTCTCTGGTTAATTGTGTCAGCGAAGTTGAGCCGTGCTCTCTACAACAAAGCTACTATCGTATTCTTGCTGACAATATCGTCTCACCAGTTAATGTTCCACAGTACACGAACTCAGCGATGGATGGTTTCGCTATTCGCGGTGACGATACCCAGCGTGATAACTATAACGTTGTTGCGGAAGTGATGGCTGGTCACGCTTATGATAAAGAAGTTCAAATTGGTCAAGCGGTTAAAATAATGACGGGCGCACCGATGCCTTTAGGTGCTGACACCGTTATTATGCGTGAGCAAGCTACAGCAAACAGTGACAATGTCACCTTCAATGGAGCGAGCATCAAAGCGGGACAAAATGTCCGTCAAGCCGGCGAAGATCTTGCGATAGGCGCAAACGTCTTTACTCAAGGAACACGTATTGAATC
This sequence comes from Vibrio panuliri, assembly GCF_009938205.1. Taxonomy (NCBI): domain Bacteria; kingdom Pseudomonadati; phylum Pseudomonadota; class Gammaproteobacteria; order Vibrionales; family Vibrionaceae; genus Vibrio; species Vibrio panuliri. The sequence continues at coordinate 1,659,484 of NZ_AP019654.1, forward strand.
GGCAGAAATGGGAATGCTGGCATCATTAGGCTTTGGTGAAACCAAGGTCTATCGCAAACTCAAAGTTGCCCTCTTCTCAACGGGTGATGAAGTACAAGCACCCGGTAGCGAGCAAAAGCCAAACACCATATACGATTCAAACCGCTTTACTATCATCGGGCTACTAGAGAAATTGGGATGTGAGACTCTTGATTTCGGTATCCTTGAAGATAATGAACAGGTCATGATTGAGGCAATTAAAGAGGCCAGCCAACAAGCCGATGTTGTAATTACATCTGGAGGCGTGTCTGTTGGTGACGCCGATTACATCAAGCTTGCGCTTGATAAGCTTGGTCAAATTGATTTCTGGCGCATTAATATGCGTCCGGGGCGCCCACTTGCCTTTGGTCAAATCAACGATAAACCGTTCTTTGGATTACCAGGCAACCCTGTTGCAGTGATGGTATCGTTTATCAATTTTGTCGAACCAGCTCTGCGTAAGATGCAAGGTGAAGTAAATTGGCAGCCATTGAAAGTAAATGCGATTGCGACCGAAGACTTGCGTTCTAAACAAGGACGTACCGAGTTTAGCCGCGGCGTATACCAATTAGATAGCGCTGGCCGCCTGACTGTACGTACAACCGGTAAACAAGGCTCTGGTATTCTCCGCTCAATGAGCGAAGCGAACTGTTTAATTGAGATTTCTCCTGCTGTAGATACAGTAAAAGTTGGAGAAAGCGTGACAATTATCCCACTTCAAGGCAGAATCTAACCCATTCTAGGCCAGCTTACATGCTGGCCTTTCATTTGATAGCAAAGCAAATAAGTAACCTATTATGGCTCGTACAATTCTTTATACCTACAAAGACGTTGAGAAAGAACTGCTGTTCTCTTACCAGCAACATCGCAACATTCATGAAGCGGTAGCAGAAGCTGAAGGTATCGACCTTACTGAGTTTCTAAAAATGGAACTTCAGCTAGAAATGGTTTCTGACACTAAAGCGGTACGCAATTACCGCGATAATCATTTCAAAAAACTTGGCTTTGGCAAAATCACACTAAAACCTAAAGAAAATTTAGGTGTGGGCAAAAAGAACAAGTAAACCGCTGGTTGCGATAAGCAGTCGCACAAACCGTTACCTACACAAAGGGCTTCCATTTGGAAGCCCTTTGTTTTTAATTCAAACTTAGCCGTTACTTGATATTCAGGAACGCCGCGCCACGTACACCACCTGAATCGCCATGTTTGGCTTTAACGATCTTCGGACATTTAGCCACAGACAGTAGATGCTTGGGAATACGTTTTGGCATCTCTTCATAGATTAGGTCGTAGTTCGATAGGCCGCCACCAAGTACGACTACGTGTGGGTCATTGGCAGTAAAGAGGTTAGCAAAGCAAATCGCCAGCAATTCCATAAAGCGTTCAACGTGCTCAACGGCTTTAGGCTCACCTTCTGCTTGCGCCTTAATGATATCAATCGCTTTCTTCTCTTCACCGTAGTAATGAGCGTAAAGCAACTCAAAACCACGACCAGATAAATAGTTGTCAATACAGCCTTTTTTGTCGCAACCACAATCAAGCAATGGTGCATTCTCACCGAGATGGAACCATGCATCAATCGGTAAACGCATGTGCCCCATTTCACCGGCTACATTATTGCGTCCAGAGAATGGTTTACCGTCGTAAATAAGCCCGCCGCCGAAGCCGGTACCAAGAATTAGCCCCATTACCGAAGGAGAATCTTTTAGCTCTTCATCCCACGCTTCTGAAAGTGCAAAACAGTTCGCATCATTTTCGATACGTACTGAACGGCCAATTTTAGCTTCTAAATCTTTGCGTAATGGCATCCCCTTCGCTGCAGGGATGTTAACCGTTAAGATAGTACCGTTGTCGGCATCTTCCATACCCGGTAAACCAAGACCAATCTTCCCTTCGCAATTAAACTCTTGGTCATACTTGCTTACCAACCCTGCGATTGCGCTCAACAGCTCTTGGTAATCACTCGTTGGTGTTGGCACACGTTCGGTTGCAACCCGTTCTAACTGTTCGTTAAACGCGCCAAACTCAATCTTGGTGCCGCCAACATCAAAGCCGTAGTACATCTTATTCTCTCCCAGAATGTAATTCATAAAATCCAAACAACGTATAACAGATAGTCAATTGAATTTATGCGACTAAACGGAGGTCATCACAGGTGCTAGCGTCTGAAAACCATCTTTACGCTCATATTGGCGTGCTTTATCGCATCGTTTGACTATCACTCTAAAGTAACCGAGTTTATTTTGTAATATCAACGACTAGATTAGTTATTTTCGATCTGTATACCCTAGTTATTAAGATCCCAAGTACCTAACCTCCCATCCTGTCGCTTAGCTCGTCATTTCCTCAATCAAACGTTTAAGCTCTGGGCGGTTTTCATCAGACTTAAATTGGGTTTTACTCATTAAGTAACTTTCGCGAAAAACTCGAAACCAGAGGTCAAGCGTGTGGGCAGCAAGGTTTTGCTCTAATTGCTGCAAAACCATAATCGCGACCTCTGCCGTTGCGAGGTGTTGCTCGTTGTCTGATTTTCGCATCATATACTGTGATATTGCTTGAGGATGAATCGACACCACTGGCAAGTTATCTAAGTAGGGAGACTTGCGAAACATGCGTCTCGCCTCTCGCCAACTGCCATCTAAAAGAATGATTAGTGGCTTTTTGTTATCACAAAATTGATTCAGTGGCTGATGGACTACTCGTTGCTTGTTTTCAACATAGTCTGCCGGAAAAACTAACAGTGGTTGATAGCTAGGATCTTGTAGCAAAGCCAACATTTTCGGATCAGGGTCCGTTCTATTCCATTGAAATGCGTACCCTTCTTGTATCGTATCTAAGATCAAGCGCCCCGTATTACTTGGTTTAAACACTTCGTTTTCCGACACCATCAACATCACCGCGACATCGCTTTCGATCTGTGGCTGATAGTCGCAGATACAGTTATTTGCAGCTACTTGACAGTATTGGCAGCGTTCTACTTTACTGCCGCGAGCGTTAAAGGCTTTTGTCGAAAGCGCTAACCTTTGTTGATATAAATGATGAAAGGCGTGGATTCTCATAGAATTTCAATGATAATGGTATCGAAGGCGACAAATTCTACCCACCTTCTGCCATGATGCAAGGTGAAACAGCAAGGAAAACTGATGCAAAATCCCGATATGATTCGCTTAAGCTTTTTTATCTCCGTGTTAGTGCTGTGCGCGTTATGGGAATGGGTAGCACCGCGTAAACAACTGACTCAAAAGAAGCTCAGTCGCTGGTTAAATAATCTTGGTTTGGTCGGCTTCAACTCACTTTGCATCACATTACTGATGCCTTGGGTCGCCATAGAGAGCGCGATTTGGGCGAATCAATCTGGCGTCGGTCTACTAAATTGGCTTTCCCTTCCATCATGGGTCGAAATCGCGATTGTCGTGGTGTTACTTGACTTAACGATTTATCTACAGCACCTACTCTTCCATCGCGTACCTTTCCTGTGGCGTTTACACCGAATGCATCATGCCGACCAAGATATTGATGTCACAACGGGCGCACGATTCCATCCTATAGAGATTTTACTCTCTATGTGGATAAAAATCGCAGCGGTAGTCGCCTTGGGCGCTTCACCGATGGCAGTGCTGGTATTTGAAATTGTACTCAATGCCAGCGCAATGTTTAACCATAGCAATGCCAAGCTCTCCCTGCCTGCTGACCGTCTATTGCGTCGAGCAGTGGTAACACCCGATATGCATCGTGTGCACCACTCAGTCATCAGTAAGGAAACCCACTCAAACTTCGGCTTTTTCCTCTCAATATGGGATCGATGGTTTGGGACCTATCGCGCTCAACCTGAACTTGGGCATGACAAAGTGCGCATCGGCATTCCTCTATTTCGAAACGCTCGAGAGCAGTGGTTGGATAAGATGCTCACTCAACCTTTTAGGAAGTAATCTTATCCGAAAAAAGGCGCGAACAACGCGCCTTTGTTAAATAAGAGAGTCAATTAGAGTACTAAACCACCATCGATTTTTAGTACTTGCCCAGTAATAAAGCTCGCCTTATCACTTGCAAGAAACTCAACACCGTTGGCAATATCATCAGGCGTTCCCATCCTACCGAGAGGCGTTTTACCCTTCATCATATCTAACACTTTTTCTGGAAGCTCCGCTGTCATTGGTGTTTCGACAAATCCGGGAGCCACGCAATTCGCTCTCACTTGGGCGCCTTTACGCGCAAACTCTTTCGCCCATGTTTTAGTCATCGCAATCACACCACCTTTAGTTGCGGCATAGTTGGTTTGTCCGATGTTTCCATCCGTACCAACCACCGATGACATGGTGATAATTGAACCCGTATTGTTTTCGATCATTATGGGCGCGATAGCTTGGGTCAGATTAAAAACCCCTTTGAGGTTAACATCGACAACCATATCCCAATCATGCTCACTCATCTTGTCTATCAACGCATCTCGCGTAATACCTGCGTTATTCACCAGTACATCGACACGACCAAAGTCGGCTTTGATCTGACTGACCAACACATCAATTGCCGCTCTATCGCAAATGTTCAATACGATGGGTTTGACGTTATTCATTCCCATAAAGGCCTTAGATAATACTTCCTGATTCATGTCTAAGGCATACACCATGGTTGCACCACTTGCCGCAAATCGGTCGACAATGGTTCGACCGATACCTTGCGCTGCGCCTGTCACTACGCAGATTTTGTCGTTAAACATAGCTATTTCCTTGTTGGGCTATTCAAAATTCTTTAAGGCGACGTATTGACAACGTCACTATCAAATTTGAGTTCGAAATGTGTCTTGAATATTGCTTTATCCATTACTTTTAATGACGAACTTATGACGGGTGCAAATGACATCTGTTTTAATATATCGCGCTCTAAGTCGATCCCTGGCGCAATTTCAATTAGCACTAATCCGTGTATACCTAACCTGAATACCGCACGTTCTGTGATATAAAGAACTGGTTGGTGGTTTTCCAATGCTTTTGCAGCGCTAAAGGTTATCTGCTCTACTGACTCGACAAACTTCGGTTGTTGTCCTTCGCTGAGGATATGAAGCGAGCCATCCTCAACAGCCAGTTGTAAGCCTTTGGCGGTGAAAGTGCCGCAAAAATAAACTCGCTTAGCATTTTGGGTAATATTGATAAATCCCCCACAGCCTGCGATTTTGCGTCCAAAACGAGACACGTTGATATCGCCTTTCACATCACATTGCGCCAACCCCAAAAATGCCTGATCTACACCTCCACCATCATAAAAATCGAACATCTGATCCTGACTAATAATAGCCTGTGGTAGCCGAGATGCACCGAAATCTAAGCCGCTTTGTGGCTCCCCACCTACGGCTCCGGGTTCGACAGTTAGAGTAAAATGTTGAATAACAGAGGCTTGCTGTGCAACTCGTGCAATATATTCAGGTGCGCCAATACCTAAATTTAGTACTGAATTTGGAATTAGCTCTAAAGCGGCGCGGCGAGCAATAATGGTTTTCGCATCCAACTTTTCTGGGTCCGATTGAGTCTGACTTTGCAGTTTTTTAGTGACATTGTCACTGTTGGTAGGTTTGCGTCCAACAAACTCTTCATTCATGCTGGTTGCGAATGTCTGCATATGTTCATTGAGATCATCACAAACGACTACTGCATCAACAAACACTCCAGGAATTTTCACCGCATGGGGGTCTAAACAGCCCGCTGCCACCACTCGCTTTACCTGAACTATTACCTTGCCGCCACAATTGCGTGCCGCTTGCGCTGCAGCAAGACTTTCGACTATCAGACATTCATCTTCCATGGTGATATTGCCGTTTTCATCGGCAGTGGTACCCCTTAGAATCGCAACATCAATTGGCAGCTTGTGATAAAATAGATACTCTTCACCCGACAGTTGAATAACTTCAACGCGGTCCTCACGAGTTACTGCGTTAACTTTTCCACCTTCAATTCTTGGGTCAACAAATGTCCCTAATCCCACCTTACTAATGGTTCCTGGTTTTCCAGCTGCAGTGTCACGCAAAAGATGAGAGATAATCCCCTGTGGTAAGTTGAATGCGCTGATAAGGTTGTCGACGGCGAGTTGTTGCAGCTTAGGCACCAGCCCCCAATGGCCGCCAATCGCACACCCCACCAAACCTTCCTGTGCTAGATGATTAATGGCTCTTGAACGACCATCTCCTTGCCCTGCGGCAAAAACAAGGGTCAGATTTGTCGGGGTTCGTGTTTGCGCAAAACGCTCACCAATCGCGCGTTCAATGGCTTCTGGAACAACGGCACCAATAAAACCACCAAGCAATACGGTATCATCATTATTAATCCATGTTGCCGCGCTCTCAGGCGTTAATACTGTAACCAAATGTCACCTTCCTTAGTGATCAAAGTGATAAGTTGTTAAGGACACTGCCCAGTGTAAAGCGACCTTAAAATCATCGTGCAACCTCGCAGGATTAGCTAACAAGCCCTTTTTGTAACGCGAGCTTAACCAAAGCCGCTGTCGATGTTGCACCGAGCTTTTTCTTGATCCTTAGTCGATGGGTTTCTACCGTGCGGACACTGATGTGCAAGCTATCTGCAATATCTTTGTTGCAAGCGCCATTAACGATTGCTTTAAGTACATCTGACTCTCGTTTCGAGAGCGTATCATCCTCTGGCTTGGGCTGTTCGGTCAACTGCTCCAAAAGCCTATCGGACGCCTGCGGACTAAGGTAGGAACGCCCTTCAGCCACTTGATTGATTGCCATTACTAACTCTTCAGAACCAACATCTTTCAAAACATAGCCTTTGGCCCCAGCTTTGACTGAGCGAACCACATAATCACGCGAGTCATGCATAGACAACATGATCACTGCTGTTTTCGAACGGCTCTTTTCCAGTTTTTCTAACACTTCAATTCCATTGAGGTTAGGCATATTGATATCCAGCAACAATACGTCCGGTTTTAAGGTTAGCGTGCTTTGCAGCGCGTCTGTCCCACTACCCACACAATCAACAATATCGAGATTGCTTTCCATTTCTAAACGAGATTTTAGGCCATCCTGCATTAAGCGATGGTCGTCGGCCAACACTAATCTAATCATATAAACTCCATGTTCAAACTGACGCGAACTTCCGTTCCTTCACCTTGAGAACTCGTCACTGTGAATGTGCCACCAATGGCTTGGACACGTTCACGCATGTTTTGCAGTCCCATTTTTTCCTGAACTAACTGAGCCGACTGAGCTTGGTCGGTGGGAAAACCTATTCCATCATCACTAATGGTCATCAGTAAGGTTCTTCCCTCTCGCTGCAAAATCACATCTACGCCTTGTGCGTGGGCGTGCTTTTCCACGTTATGCAGTGACTCTTGAACCACGCGATATAAAGTCGTTTCGACCTCAGGGACAAATTCCTCACCCTCGATATCATGTTCAAAAACCAACTCTAACTGAGTCCGTTCTCTTAACCCGTTGATGTATGATCCAATTGCCGCGACTAACCCTAAGTCATCTAATTGTGGGGGGCGTAAGTCTTGCGAGATACGCCGAAGTTCCACAATCGCGTGCTCCATCGCCATTTTACTGGCATCAAGTTCGCTGTTTTTCTTAATCTCATTGCGCTCTTTGCGCACATTATCAAGCCGGTATTTGGCTGCGACGAGCAGTTGGTTGACACCATCATGCAGCTCTCTCGATACTCGCTGTCGCTCGTTCTCTTGAGAATCGATAATCTGCTGATTTAAAACACTTAATTGTTCATTTGCCAACCGCCTGACATTTAAGTTCAACGACGCACCTAGGCCGGCAATGACCGACACAGCAATAAACATTACCCCAAACAGTGCACTGCTTGTTTTACCGATATTTTGGTCAAAGCCATTGTGCATATGCGCAACTTGCCGCTCAATATCATCAAGATAGACGCCTGTGCCGATCATCCACTGCCACCTATCAAGTGACACCGCGTAACTAAGCTTAGGCAAAGGCTCTTGCGCCGATGGTTTTTGCCATAAATAGTCGACAAACCCACCGCCACGTTGACTGACAAAAATTAACTCTTGCAAGAGCTTTTTGCCTTGCACATCTTCAACGTCCCACCAGTTCTTACCAATTCGCTCCGGTTGATAAGGCAGTACAAGCGCCTCGCCCTCCCAAGTATATGCAAAGAAGTAACCATCCTTGCCATACGTGAGCTGGCTCAATTTTTGAACAACAATTTGTTTGGCGAGTTGTGGGGTCAAGCTTGGGTCAGAGTAGTAAGGCTCGATACTTTTCACTGCCATTTCTACGTACTGTTTCAGTTCTTGCTTTTTGACCGCCATTATATTGCTGCGCGTAAGCGAAACTTGGTCGCTAAGCAACTGTTTAGCTTGACTAAAAAGTATGCTAGCAACAATCAAGACCACGAGAATCAACGGCACTATCGAGAGCAAGATAATGTTGATTGTCAGTCTCCGATTCCGAATAAATCCCATTTTTCATCCCTGATGAGTACGTAGTAATACTGAATAATCAGCTAACTATCTGCACTTACTACCGACACAAAATGCGCACTATTGCCAATAGAGCATACAGCAACACACCTCTAGACTTGCATTAAATGTAACATTGCATTAACACAAATGACCCCGCAATGTTCACATTTCTCAATATTAAAAGGACTTACCTGATAAGGAGATATTCGATGAAAGTAAAAAAGGTCGCCCTCGCATCAGCTATCGCTATCGCTTCAACCTGCGTGGCGATGTCTGCTCATGCTGCCGATAAGAAAATTTTACTTAAAACACCAATCGCATTTGGCAGCCACTTACCTGCGCTTGGCACACCAATTCAGTGGTATGCAGACCATATTACGCAAACATCGGGTGGCACAATTAAGATGAAAATCTACGAGCCCGGTAAACTCGTGAATCCAGCAGAGATTCTCGATGCAGTCTCAACTGGTAAAGTCAATTCTGGTTACGCTACCGCTGGCTACTGGCAAGGCAAACTCCCTGCTTCCGCTCTCTTTTCTGCAGTCCCTTTTGGTCCGGAAGCTGGTGAATATATGGCATGGTTATTCTTTGGTAATGGCTTAAAACTCTACCAAGAGATGTACGACCAAGGCGGCTACAACGTGAAAGTTATTCCGTGTGCCATCATTTCTCCGGAGACATCAGGTTGGTTCCGTAAACCAATCGAGAAACCAGAAGATCTCCAAGGTCTCAATATGCGCTTCTTTGGCCTAGGCGCCTCAGTAATGGAAAAACTAGGCGTTGGCACCGTCCAACTGCCGGGGGGCGAAATTTTTGGCGCACTAGAGAAAGGGGCAATTGATGCCTCAGAATTCTCACAACCTGCGATTGATGAACGTCTTGGTTTCCACAAAGTAGCGAAATATAACTACTTCCCTGGTTGGCATCAGCAATCAACCATCTTTGAACTGCTGATCAACAAAGATACATGGGGAGAAATGAGTCCAGCGCAGCAATCTGCCGTCCAAACAACCTGTATGGCAACCATGACGTATTCAATCGCTGAAGGTGAAGCGATGCAATATTCCGCGATGGAGAAAGCCAAACAGAATGGCGTAGAAATCCGCTACTGGAATGAAGAGATGCTCACGCTGTTTGAAAATACTTGGATGGAAGTCGTCGACGAGAAGAAAAAAGCCGACCCATTCTTCGATAAGGTTTGGAGCGACTTATCCGAATTCCGCAATGGCTATGCCTTGTGGGAAGCGAATGCGTTCTTACCACGCGCGACTCAACAATAGTCCCTTGTAACTTGAGATGGTCAATGTCTGAATTTATCTGGCATTGACCATTGGCAGTAAGGAGTTGCCAATGAGTAAGGTGTTATGTTCCACCTCAACGCCCCCTTTCTATGTTCAGATAGAAAAAATCATCACATCTGCAAGCAAAGCCTTAGCATGGACTAATCTTGCGCTTGTGGCGGTGATTATTATCCAAGTTATATTGCGTAAGGTCTTCTCAAACGGTCAAATCGCGCTTGAAGAGCTACAATGGCATCTCTACGCAACAGCCGTAATGTTTGGTACCGCTTATGCTCAAGTGACCAATCTTCACGTTCGCGTTGATATTCTATTTCACAAGTTTTCCGCGCGCAAAAAAGCATTAGTCGATTCGCTCGGTCTGATTTTCTTAGCCATGCCCTTCGTGGTCGTCGTTATTCTCCACTCCTATGATTTTGCCTATGAAGCGTGGCGAGTAAATGAGAGTTCATCATCCCCATCGGGGTTGCCCTACCGTTGGCTAATCAAAAGTGTCATACCGCTAAGTTTTGCCATGCTGCTACTTGCCATGTTCTCAACCTTATTAAAAAACATCGATACACTGTTTAAAGGAGCACGTCATGGAAGCGAATGAATGGATTGTCATCGCCATGTTTGGCTCATTCATCCTATTGCTGTTTACGGGTATCCCCGTCGCGTATGTCCTTGGTGGGATTGGTATCGTGTTTGCAGCCGTGGGTTACTATGCCGATCTATACCTTGATACGTTTACGGGACTTGATTACACCAGCTTGGGTTTGGTAGTAAACCGTATTTTCAAAATTATGGACAACTGGATCCTTGTCGCCTTACCCATGTTTATATTTATGGGCAACATGCTCGATAAATCGGGGATTGCAGAGAAACTGATGTCTTCGATGCAAGCGCTATTTGGTAAGGTACATGGTGGTCTGGCGATCACGGTCATGGCAATTGGTATTATCCTCGCCGCTTCAACCGGTATTATCGGCGCATCCGTGGTCCTTCTCACCGTCATGTCACTGCCGAGTATGATGAGACAAGGCTACCATTTACCGCTCGCCCTTGGCACCGTTGCTTCCGCAGGTACATTGGGGATTTTGCTACCGCCTTCTATCATGCTGGTGATTATGGCTGATCAGCTCGGATTATCTGTTGGGGATCTGTTTATGGGGGCTATTATGCCGGGTCTGTTACTCGGGAGTCTCTATATTCTCTATATCTTGGTGGTCGGTAAAATGAACCCGGATAAAGCACCAGTACCCGAAGATGTTGAGCCGGTAGAGTGGCGCTTGATCCTTCAGGTGTTTAAGGACATCACACCTACGGTTGTTTTGATCTTTTGCGTACTTGGTTCTATTTTTGCTGGCGTCGCAACCCCGACAGAAGCGTCAGGCATTGGCGCGCTAGGCGCTACTTTGCTAGCAGCCTACAACCGGAAACTAAACCTTAAAGTGCTGAAAGAAGTGTTGCTATCCTCTTATGGCACCACCGCATACATCTTTATGATCTTCCTTGGCGCATCTTGTTTTGCTTTAGTATTGCGAGAGCTCGGTGGAGATGAATTGATTGAGTCGTTCCTAAGCGGGCTGCCTTTTGGTCCATATGGCATCATCGCCTTTATTTTGCTGATCGTGTTTTTGCTCGGTTTCTTCCTTGATTGGATTGAAATCACCCTGATTGCTTTACCACTACTCGCGCCTGTCATTGCGAGCCTTGGCATTGAGTTAGATGGTCATGGCGTGGTTGATAACCCCAGTTTGGTGTGGTTTGTGATGCTCGTGGCAATGGCGCTGCAAACCAGCTTTTTAACCCCACCGGTTGGTTTCGCTCTGTTCTATCTTAAAGGCGTCTGCCCTGAAGGTGTTGCTTTGAAAGATATCTATCGCGGTGTGATACCATTCATTATTATCCAGTTGGTTGCGCTGGTCGCTTTGGTCATTTGGCCACAATTAGTGCTTTGGTTCCCAAGCGTCGCATACGGATAATCTCACAATATGCAGTCTAAAAAGGAGCCATCGGCTCCTTTTTTACTTTTAATTGATTACTAATCGGTATTTATGCAGCATCGCTTGCTGGTCACTGGCAATTTGCGATACTTGTTGAGAACTCTCAACCATAGATTCAAGTTGCGCCTTGGTGGCTTCACCATGTTCTGAAACCTGTGCGATTGTCTTGTTTACATCTTCCGTCGCTTTTGCCTGTGCCTGCGTTGCGCAAGAGACTTGTTCAAATCGATTGCGAATCACACTAACCGAACGCTCAATATTTTCAAAGGTATCTTTAACTTGATCACTTGATTCTAGGACGACTGCCATTTCTTGTCTTGTGCTCTCAACCGCCGCTCGAGAATGTTCCGCCGACTCGACTAACTCATTCATTCGCTGGCGAATATTTCCCGTTTGCTTGGTCGTATCACTTGCCAATTTACGCACTTCATCGGCTACAACCGCAAACCCTCTCCCTTGATCGCCCGCACGAGCCGCTTCTATGGCTGCATTAAGCGCCAGTAAGTTAGTGTTATCTGCAATACCGGAAATCAGGTCTACCATCTCACGTATCTGTTTTACTCGTCCGTCAAGCTCTATCATCGAGGCTTCATTTGCCAAGAAAGTGGCTTCCAGCGCCTTTAGGCGCGCACTACTTTCACCAATCACGACCGCACCTTGATTAGAATACTCAACCGCTATTTTAGATTCATTAAACGAATCGTTTGTCACGCGTGAGATCTCTTCGATCGACGCTTGCAACTCGCTCACTGTCGCCGCCATATTGAGTAAAGCATGATTCTGCTTATCCAAACTATCATTGGAGCACTCTGCAGCGTTATGGCTGATTTCTGCGGTTTGATAAAGCTCTTCACAGTTACGCGTAACCGTCGCTAAAGAGCGATTGGTGGTAGTAATTAGCCTATTTAGGCGTCGAGCAATATGTTTGATCTCACTAGGCCCGACCAAGGAAACCTCGGATGAAAGATCATGCTCTGTCATACGATTTAGGCTTTGCAGTATTTGCTTTACACTGCGATTTAACCATCTTCGCAACACAAACCAGAGCATCAAAATCAATAGAGCGATCACAACCGCAGAATAGACCAAGGTGATATTCGTTGTTGAAATAGTGTTTGTGACCTCTTTCTGTCTATCACTGATTAAGTCTTGAGCGGTCGTTGAAACTGCATTCAGTAACTCAATCGTCTGCTCTGTGATGCTTTGAAACTCAACGACTTGTTGCTGTTGCAACTGAGCTATTTTCAGTTTAGCTAGAATTTTCTTTAACACTCCCTCATCCGTAAAGCCAGCCTGTACCATTTCGTAGGGCGCTGTCAGGCTTGTGTAGTCAACGATTTCAGGATGCCATTGCACAAAATCATCGTAAGCTAGCGTAACTCCGGCCATACGATTACGCATTTCTTTGTACTCTTGCTCCGCTTGGCTTAACTCCGATTGCATCATCATGACGAGAAAACTACTTTCCATTGAACTTGCGCTGGAAATAAATCGATTCGCCGCATCGCTTGATTCCGGATTATCGTATGACAGAAAAGAACTGATTCGATTCATTTCAGGTCCAATTGAACTCAAACCATAGCGAAAACTGGTGACATCTGCGTCGATACTTTGTTGCATCATCAAAAGGCGAGATTGTGAGCTTAGAATCGTATGAGTCATTTGATTGAGATGCGCAATGTTCTCTTCTAACTGCTGTAACTGCTCAGAAGAAACCGCTTGGTCGTAACTGGTAGCGATAGTGGATACCTGTTCGATTTGATGAGTGCTGCGTTCTATCAACTGATTAATTGCCGCCTCATTGCTTTGTAACGCATTGTGACTTCGAACTTGCGTTGCATAGCTGAGTTGCTTAGTCTGTTCTAATAGTGTTTGAGTCAACTGCGCGTTAGTCGCAGAAAGCGGTAAGGCTTTATCTGACAGGGTTTTAAAATGACCGCCTACCCGCTCAAGCCCTTGATTACTGACCAAAGACAAGCCGATCAATATAATTAGAAAGCAGGCAAACAACAGGCTGATTGATTGGATTATTGAGACTGACGACTTAGATAGATTTGAGTGAGTCATAGCATCCTAGCATTGAGTAGTTCGAAAGTTTACTCAACGCAGTGTAAGGATGGATTATTACAGCTAAATGTCACAATAGGCATCGATTAATATGATAAAAACGGACGTCATTATTGGCTTTTTCAAAGCTGCATTACTTGCAGCATTTCTATCTGCTTGTAGTAGCAGTCCATCGCCAAATAGCTATGCGAATAAACCACTCAGTGAATACGAACAAAGCCAAAGGACCGCATATCTCCACTTTTATGGTAAGTGGCAAGGGGTACCCTATCGCTTGGGTGGAACATCTTATCGTGGCATAGATTGCTCTGCGCTGGTTCAAATTGCCTACCAAGATGCGGTCAATTTGCCATTGCCTAGAACTACGGCATTGCAATCAAAGGTTGGTGTTGAAATTGATTATGATGAGGCTCGCGTGGGCGATTTGTTCTTCTTTAAAACATCGCGCACAACTCGACATGTCGGAATCTATCTCGGGAATAAGCAGTTTATGCATGCCTCAACATCCAAGGGAGTGGTGATATCAAGGATAGATAACCCGTACTGGGCAGATGTATTTTGGCAAATCAGGCGAGTCGATCCTCGCCTGTAACACTCAATGGTTTCGCTAGTCGTATTTCGCGACTGCAGTATCAAACAGGTTTTTGACCAATGCAATGTACTCGTCGAGGAAAGCGATTTGCTCGTTAGTGGCTTGGCGAGTCCATGTGCCCGCAAGCACTTCACCCAAGTCAGCAACCACTGAGTCGGCCTCTTTCAATAGTTTAAAACGAACACTAGAATGCAATTCTGGATTTTGCTCGAATATCGCCATGATGTTAGACGCGACCATATCTGTGACGACATCTTCGATACTTTCTTGACCAGTGTCGCCGTCCTCATTTGAAAATACATCGAGATTGGATGATAGATACTCGATTAATGCTAAGTATCCTTCTGTCTCTACGACCATTTTCTCTCCAAATCAAAAGTGTTTTATTTTGCTTATATACTAAGGTATTAGAGTCAAAATTAACAACCGTTAGACTAATTACTCGCAATTATTGTTGTATACCCGACAAAATGACTCTGATTGGCTGGCTATTTTTGATCGCCTAATCAAAGACATTTCGCCGACCCTGTTCACAAATTGCACTATTTCATCCCGTAAACTGAGCAAATGATTGAAATCTTTGCTCTCGAAGTCGGAATTGCGCTTGTCTATCTCCTACAATAGATGGAGAGTTGGACAGAGTAAGGGGTTGGTTATGTGGCAAGCAATTTCAGAACAATTGTCTGAGACACTCATGTTCTCATATGTGATTCGTGAAAAAATAAAGCTAACTGGGGGCGATATTAGCGAAAGCTACATGATTAGCGACGGTGAGCAACGTTACTTCGTCAAAGTAAATCAACGCAACTTCCTGACTAATTTTGAAGTAGAAGCGGAGAACATCCGTATTCTCAGAGAAACCCGAACCGTGTTTGTCCCAGAGTTGGTCGATATTGGTCATACAAAGCACAACTCATTCCTGATCCTCAACTATCTACCGACTAAACCTCTTGAAAGCGGTGATGCCAGTTACCAATTTGGCAAACAGTTAGCCGAACTTCACCTTTGGGGAGAGCAGAAAGAGTTTGGTTTTGATCAAGACAACTATATTGGCAGTACTCTTCAACCCAATCAATGGGAAAGAAAATGGTCTCGTTTTTTCTCTGAACAAAGAATCGGTTGGCAGTTGCAACTGATCAAAGAAAAAGGCGTCACTCTGGTCGATATCAGCGAGTTCACTCAGTTAATAAAAGAATTATTGGCGAACCATCAACCTCGCCCATCACTATTGCATGGTGACTTATGGCACGGTAACGTTGCCAACTCAGCGTTCGGGCCTATTTGTTATGACCCTTCTTGCTACTGGGGTGATCGAGAATGCGATATTGCCATGACTGAGCTTTTCGGTGGGTTCCAAGCAGAATTTTACCAAGGGTATGAAAGTATCTCCCCCTTAGATACGCGCTATAACGAACGCAAGCACATTTACAACCTCTACCATGTATTAAACCACTACAATTTATTTGGCGGACACTATTTGGAAGAGGCGCAATCGCTAATCGATCGAATAAAAGCGTATTAACCCGTAGCTTGCACTTTGTGAGCAACACCAACAATTTAAATGAACACAATTGCATGATTTTGTGTACATGCGCATTGCAATCAATCGACAGTTAGGATCTTCAGCGAAAATTACTGCCGACAATCAAACTTTGCACTTATTTCACAACCATTACTAACTTACAGACCTAATATTTACATGAAAGAGAATCACAAGTGACGCCTCTTCGAGTGGTCACAATTAGGAATATACGAGGTAAGTCTATGCGCAATTACACAGATAAGATGGTTTCTTGCCCGCACTGCGGACATTCAATTGGCATTACCCTCGACGCATCAAACGGCAATCAAAATTTTTATGACGATTGCCCAGCATGTTGCAATGCTATCCACTTCAATATGGTGGTCAACGAGCAGATGGATACAATTGAACTCACTATCGATGCAGATGATGAGCAAATCTTTTAAAACCCAAAGTTAAAGAGCGCAATGCGCTCTTTAACTTTGTTGTCAGCGTATTAAGTTTCTGTCCGCCAAAACGCGCTCAACAGTATCAACGATTGCTTGAGTGCTTGGGTCAAATTCAACATTCACCCACTCCCCTTGCTCTCTCTGACCAAATAAGGTTCTTTCCAGCGTTTCAGGAATCAAGTGCACATTGAACTGATTATCGACGACTTCGCCAATGGTCAACGAACAACCATCGAGACCAATATAGCCCTTAGCTAACACGTACTTCATAGCCGGCTGCGGCAACTCAAACCAAATGGTGCGGTTGTTTTCACTATCGATGACTCGAGTGATTTGTGCCTGCAAGGAAATATGCCCAGACATACTATGCCCGCCAATTTCATCACCGAACTTGGCAGCACGCTCTACGTTTACTGAATCCCCCACATGCAATTCACCGAGATTTGTTAACTTTAACGTCTCTTGCATGAGGTCAAAGCTCACCTTTTCGCCATCAATGCTTGTGACAGTCAAGCAACAGCCATTGTGAGCGACAGACGCACCAATCGCTAGGTTTTGACTCAACTCTCCTTTGAGGACAAGGGTATGGGTTTGAAAATTGGTCTTTTTATCAATGGCAACGACTTCTGCCATTCCAGCAACGATACCTGTAAACATGCTCTCTCCTAACGGTTGGGGGAATGCTAACTGTATTGTCAGTTTTGCATTTTGAACTAACGAAAATCAAGCGACGATTCAAATTGTTTCTGTATAATGCGCTGTCTTTTATCTCGAGTGACAATATCAACTCGCCGTTGAGTCCGTTGCAGCGCAAGCCCCTCGCTCATCTTTGTTGTACCGAGGATCCGTTGAAAACGATCCACATGTGTTGTTTAGCCGTTGTAAAAGCAAACGAGTACTACTTTTACCCTCTTTTGGAGTCCTTTTCGTGCATCGTTACAAACAAGAAGCCGCGACGCTAATTAAATTAGCTACCCCTGTTCTTATCGCTTCTGTCGCTCAAACCGGTATGAGTTTTGTCGATACCGTTATGGCTGGCGGCGTAAGCGCGACAGATATGGCAGCGGTGTCCATTGCTTCAAGCATTTGGCTACCATCGATTCTTTTTGGTGTTGGTTTGCTAATGGCGCTAGTGCCTATCGTGGCGCAGCTCAACGGTTCAGCGAAATACCAAGATATTCCCAACGAAGTACAACAAGGCATCTACATGGCGTTGTTTATTTCGTTGCCAATTATTGCGGTATTTTTTCAAACCCAGGGGATCTTGCGTCTAATGGATGTTGAACCCTCGATGGGAAGCAAAACCATCGGCTATATGAACGCCGTTATGTTCGCTGTTCCTGCTTACTTATTGTTTCAAGCGTTACGCTGCTTCACCGATGGTTTATCGCTGACAAAACCCGCAATGTTTATAGGTTTCGTTGGGTTATTGTGCAACATCCCACTCAACTGGATTTTCGTCTACGGTAAGTTTGGCGCACCGGCACTTGGTGGTGTTGGCTGTGGCGTGGCGACAGCCATTGTCTATTGGTTGATGTTTAGTATGATGTTGCTCTATGTACTAACGGCAAAACGAGTGGCGTACATAAACCTGTTTGGCGCACTGCACAAACCTCGATTGCAAGCTCAAGTGCGCCTGTTCAAATTGGGCTTTCCTGTCGCTGCTGCACTATTTTTCGAAGTAACCTTATTTGCGGTGGTTGCATTACTTATCGCGCCACTTGGGCCGATGATCGTCGCTGCGCATCAAATTGCCATTAACTTCTCGTCGTTAGTTTTTATGTTGCCAATGAGCATTGGTGTCGCAACCAGTATTCGCGTCGGTTATCGCCTCGGTGAGCAACAAGTAGATCAGGCAAGAGTTGCCTCGCGCGTTGGGCTCTTTGTTGCTCTTGGCTTGGCGTCATGTACCGCCCTATTGACGATTGTTCTGCGTCAGCATATCGCGGTACTGTATACCGATAACCCTCAAGTTATTGCTATTGCGCTGCAACTTCTGCTGCTCGCCGCGATCTATCAATGTACGGATGCGTTACAAGTCGTCGCAGCGGCAGCATTGCGTGGTTACAAAGATATGGCGGCTATTTTTAAGCGCACGTTTATCGCCTATTGGATAATCGGTCTGCCAAGTGGCTACATTCTTGCAATGACCGACTGGATCGTTGAGCCTCTTGGGATACATGGCTTTTGGTACGGTTTCTTAATCGGCTTGACCTCAGCAGCAATAATGTTGTGTGTCAGACTGCGTTGGATTCATAAACAGCCAGCAGAGTACCAACTGCGATCATTAACGCGCTAAACTACAGGTTAAAAGGTCAGTGTCACTGACCTTTTTTATTGGAATTTCGTACACTTTAGTAATACGGTCATCGACAACTCGTCTGTTTTTGCAGATCGCGGGACTTTGATTGAAATTGCAATGTTTACTTGAAACCATACCATTATGAAATATTGGGTTATAAGCCTTGCCCTAGTGCCTCTAGGTTGTGACTTTCATCGTGACCCTGTTGATGCACTATTTGAAGATTACATAAACCGAGTTGCTAATGTGCAGGACGAGCGCGCGCTCCCCCTTTTACCCAACCAAAGTGTCTTGTTACCAGATAAAAGGGACTTAGCCCTGAGTATCGAGCCGATTACGATTGGTTTGCTCGACAGCTATGAGCTGAGAAAATGTAGTCTGTTCAATTTGATTGCGGAGCGAAACTCTGTACTAGGCAAAGTGCAAGATCAGTTTAGAGAATTTGACTTTCAAATCGCACTTCGCAAAGGAATCACCAAATGTCTTCAATCTGAGCATATTTCGACTGAACTCAAAACCCAACTGAACGCTATCTACCAACTTAAGCAAGGCCAATTACCCAGATATTCTGCCAACCTCCTATTTACTAGCGATGCAATGCGTCAACAGCTAAACGGCAATGAATGGATTGCACTGAATAACCAAATAACCAGCGGGGAACTGATCCGTGCCTATGGAACGCTGAACGCAATGATAGAAACGCAGGATCGAGACAGTTCTTATAACCTAGCCCTTCACCAGGAAGTGTTTGAGAAAGTGAACTTAATGGGACAGCTATGGTTTTCTCTGCACAACGCCAGCAAGAAACTTGCCCGCGTTACTGAGCAATTGCAGAAATTTGATGACAAAATCATCTGCCAATCGGGACGCGACACCACCAAATTTCGTTACCTTAACAACGTGTTTAACCATATATATATTGAACGTGTACAGCCTTATATGGCCCGCTTAGACGCTCATTACTTTAAATTGTCTCCTTACATAACGATATTGGAGAACACCCATCCAGAATACCGCTATCCGATTCGAGCTGCTCATCAAATGTTTCGCGATGAAAGTCTGGCACATGTTAAGTACTGGCAGGAATTGTTTGAGCGCTGCGGCAAAAACGTTACCCGCTAGCGCTATTCAACTTTAAGCCGAACAAAGCGAGCAAACCGTGGCAGATCTCCGCTCGTTAAACCGTTATATCTAAAAGTTATCAAAGAACCTATTGGCGGAGGTTGCATGCGTTGCTGGTCGGTAAATCCTGTGCCGA
Organism: Vibrio panuliri; assembly: GCF_009938205.1. Classification (NCBI taxonomy): domain Bacteria; kingdom Pseudomonadati; phylum Pseudomonadota; class Gammaproteobacteria; order Vibrionales; family Vibrionaceae; genus Vibrio; species Vibrio panuliri. The sequence goes on from NZ_AP019654.1 coordinate 1,679,427, forward strand.
TATAGAACTCTTTCCCATCTTTCCATCGCACTAACAGTGAACCGAGCATTCCCTTATATTTGCCACCCCCGACTTTATAACCAATCACGGTCGCCTCATCATCGAGATAGCGTTTTAGTTTTAGTAGATCTGAACTGCGTCCAGCCTGATATCGACTCGACGTTTTGCGCAACATAATGCCTTCACCTCGTTTTTCGTCAACGTGGTCGAGGTAATCGATAAGATCATGTTCGGACGGTATTGGTTGATGTTCCACGTACTTAATATGTGGTTGGTTCAATTGCTCAACTAAATAGACAAGATTTGCATAACGTTTTACATAGTCTCCTGCTGAATGCGGCAAATCAAACAACATAAAGTCAATACTACGCCAAGCGCTATCTGTAGGTTGATGATCAAGTACTGTTTGCTGAACTAAAGAAAAATTGCCCCTCCCTGCCCATAACTCACCTTCGACGGGGAATGTTGGCAATGCCGCAACAAACCAATCTGGTGCATATATTGTGCGCCCCTTACGAGTCAAGAGCTGGCGGCCATCCCAAATTGCGCGAATACCGTCAAGCTTTTCACTTTGCCAATAGTCGGTGATATCAACACCTTGTTGGTAGATATCAGCCAATACCACTTGAGGGAGGGCTTGAGTCATGGCGGTAGTATCGGCACTAGACTGCCCAGCGAGCATTAAGCTGACTGCAATGGTTGTGAGTTTAAGTTGCATCGTTGACTCCAAAACCGGTTATTTTCACCCTCTAAAGTAACGAAACCTTAGTGATACAGAGTATGAAACGTGCGTGCAGTGACTCTCAAAACCACCGCTTGATGGGGTTACAAATTGATTCTCAAAATAAGAATATCAATCCGAAATATGCAACCTAACGAGCAGAGTCTATCTATTTCATTGTTTCTATTGGTTTTATATATATGGCACATATTGTGATTGTGTTTGAAAGTCGTTCACAATTTTTGGGGTGTCATCATGTCAACACCATTGAAACAACACAAACCGAAGCAACAAGCCACTTTATGTTTGGTCTCGTACCCCTCACTTCGCAAAACGCGAACGTTAACCACTATACTTAGACAAAAGCGCACGAGACACACCCTGCCAAAGATGCGCGAAGAAGCGTCAATGGCATACAGTTGTTCAGCACTTTCAATTCTTTTGGGAGGTGTTTGAGGTGCGAGATCTTATTATTGTCGGCAACAACCTAGCCAATCTACCCACAGCGTCGGTTGAGGTGGTCAAGTGTTTGAAAAACGTAGCGCGAGTCATTTGGGTTAACATCAACTATTGTAGTCCAACCGCTAGCTTTAACGGCGACAGACCTCTTTTGTCCCTGCCTAGAAAGAGGATGGATGAGGTCCAAAGCCTCACGCTATCAGTTAAGCTTGCCCATGATATCCCAGGCAGTTCTGTGATGGGCACCACTGGCGCGAAACAGCAGATTCTTGCACAACTTCATCCGTTTTTGCGCAAGCACCATGTCTCACGACCTCTAATTTGGACATCAGACTTAAACATCGCGGATATTCATCTCAGCATAGATGGGGCTTCTCTGGTTTTCTATTCAGATAGAGAATTTGATAATAGCGCGACTGAAATGATGCAAGAATTAGCGATGATACAACACGCCGACATCATTTTTGGTGCAACAGAAAAGATTTGTGCCCGTTACCCTTCAAGCAAAACCTTCTTATTACGTCACGGTGTTGATTTGAAGCTATTTTGCTCACCCACTTCAGCCGCAAATGATCTGCCACGTAACAAACCAGTAGCGGGCTATTATGGGAGTTTGGATCACAGTATCGACTATCAAATGCTACTGCTCTGCGCACTCAGCACTCCCGATTGGAATTTCGTTATTTTGGGCAAAAATACGCTGCCTTACTACCCTTTGCCAAAACTAAACAATGTGTTTTACCTAGGTGATAAAGAACATCGACAACTACCGAGTTACAGCCAACATTGGCAAGCATGCCTTTTACCTCTAAACACACCCCGCCCTTGCGCGGACGATATTGAAGCCAAATTGCTTGAATACTTAGCAGTGGGGTCTCCTGTAATTAGCTCTGCCCAGATAACGGATAGTCGTTTTAATAAATATATTAATCACGTGGACAGCGCTTACGAAATGAGCAATGCGCTCAAACTCGCCGCATATGAACCTAAAGGTTCGGCTGATATTGTCTTTAGTGACTGTTGGCAGGTTCGAAGTCGTTATGTCGATAACATCTTAAACCGTTACAGCTTGTCAAACCTCTGATGTGATATTAACCACGTTTCCAGCCTTATATTGAGCGCATTTTAGGCAAACAGAACATAACTAAGGCAAACAGTTCAAAAACCTAGAATTTACGCTTGCACAGCCCCACAAGTGTGGGTAATATCCATCTCGTTCTCAAGGTATGGGTCCGTAGCTCAGTTGGTTAGAGTACTACCTTGACATGGTAGGGGTCGGCGATTCGAGTTCGCCCGGACCCACCATCCCTTCTAGCTTGGCTAGATTTATCGAGAACAAACAATTTGGGTCCGTAGCTCAGTTGGTTAGAGTACTACCTTGACATGGTAGGGGTCACCAGTTCGAATCTGGTCGGACCCACCAAATTGGTTCTTAGGAACAAACAACAAAGCCCGCTTTATGCGGGCTTTGTTGTATTTCACGTTTCCACTCTTATATTATATGCATTCAGGTTAATTTCGAACCGATAGCATCATATACCTCGTAAAAACAACATAATCTGTCCAGTTCCCCAAAATACACCTAAAACTTTTATACCCTTTTCGACATATTATCGATTGTATTTTGAGGAAACTAGTATGTCATTAACCGTCAACTCTCACTCTGTTTACGTTCCGGAGCAGAACATCATTAAGCCAGAACAAGTCGATAGCCTAGTGAAGAAAAGTGTTGATGATGTAATCACTGAACAGTACACCTCTCCCTCAATACTGCCGATGTTTTCAAATGAAAATAGCGTCCCTACTAATCAGATCAAGGTCGCCAATATTGCGGAGTATCTTAATGATCGACTTAGTGAGTTTAGTAGTGACTTATCCGCGGAAGTCGTTCAGCAAGGCGGAAATAAGTTTGTTGAAATAAAAGACACGGAAAATGGTGTCATTATCAAAAGGATTTCAGACGAACGATTACTCGATTATATGTCTCAAAGAGAGCACCAAAGAGGACTCTTACTCAACACCAAAATATAACCCCCTCCCTGTTAAAGCAAATATGACTAGAAATTTATGGCTTACTGTTCCACTCGTTCAATTTTTACTAGGTTGCAGTTCCAACCTTTCCCCAGAAGAGCGACAGACACATCGAGATAATATCGACCAAAAGTCTGTCGAAATCATCGATAAGTTAAGCGTTGATTTTGTTGAAGTTCCTGAGCAATTAGAACAGGCTCAAGGCTATGCGACGATCAGTATGTCAAACGTAAAAGTCCCACTCATTGGTGCAGGGTCAGGGCTAGGCGGAATCTATAGCAAAACGAGTAAAAATGTCACTTATATCGATGTCGAACGATATGATCTTGGGGCCGGTGTTGGTTTAGAAAGCTACGACATTCTGGCGATTCTAACTAGCGAACAAGACGTAGAAAGATTAAAAACAGGATATTGGCGTTTGAGTGCGAATGCTGATTACAGCATTGGTAACAGTAGTGCTTACAGTTCAGCAACAGTTGCTGGCGACGAGTTAGATACACACGTTTACCTACTGAATACAACAGGAGGGTCTGTAATTGGTGCAGCAAGATTGCTTTCAACTTCAGTTAATTATGATCTTACCGAATCAGGCTTAGGCGATACCAACTTACCCACTCACAAAATAGACACGGTTGATTCAGAAACCAAACCAGTGCCTAAGCAATGGGACAGAGCGCTTCCATTTTTCGCGCAAGAGGTTATCGATAAAGGATTTTTGCTACCTAAACCATATGGTGTTAGCGTAATTTACAGCAATACCTCGCAATATATGGATCTGACAAACTTAGATGTTGGTATCAATGGTTCCAAAAAATATCCAATCAACTTTGTTTCTTTTGATGATAATCAGAGCCATGCTACCACTCCACAAATCAAACTAGACGCTTGGTTGTTCCCGTTTATGAATGTCTTCGCCACATTTGGAAAGCTTTCTGGGAGTGCTGATATCGGTATTCAATTCAGTGGTGATGATCTTATTGAACAGTTAGAAAAAGATTGCTCGCGTCCCATAGGGAACCCTGTGTGCAGATTACAGGGGAGAGACGTAGGTGGCTTTGTAGAAGCGAGTTTGGATGGCTACAACTATACGGTGGGCACCATTTTAGCCACAGGTTGGAGTGGCTACTTCTTCACACTTCCAATCTCATTTACATATGCTGATATGACTAAAAACGATGCGGAAGGTTTAATTGTTAATGCATCCCCTCGTATAGGTAAAGTTATTCCACTGCAACAAGGCCGTTCAATCGCACTATATACGGGAGCCGCTTATCTGGATAGTCGTCTAACTTTGGTAGGTACTTACACGTTTGAAGGCATTGATATAGATTATACCGTTGACCAAGAAAATACAGATAAGTGGTCTGGCTTACTTGGGGCAAATTACAACTTCAGCCGAGATTGGTCGCTAATGATTGAATATTCATGGAGCGGTGATCGTAAACAACAGTTCATCTCAGGACTAACCTATCGCTACTAGCACTTTAGTTTTAAAGTAATTGCAACTGATCTTAGTTTATCGCCGTTTTTCACTAGGTTCTCCAAGCAGCATAAGTTGCAGCCAATCATTAGCAGCCTAAGCAACTGATACTTTTAAAGCACTCTTATCTTAAAACCCCAAGCAACAACGTACCAGTTGCCACATAACATTCACAGTAAATGTGCATGTTAAACTCCTCATACTTAGATAACTGATTGCTCACCTACATGTATCGCGTAGGTCATCATTAATGCGTCTGCGTATTGATTTTGTTGAGGGTGAGTTTAAACAATTCTCAAGCGGCGGCTTCATCCATAAAAGAGTAAGAAAGGCCGCTTGATGAGAGTGCAGTAAGTTCGCAAGACTGTTTATGGTAGCTAACCAATAATCACATCACCTGATCCCGTTGCGACGGTGCCACCACAGTCAATCGCATCGCCTACCCGAGCCGCTGGCATACCATTGATAAGCACCGAGCCTGATCCCGCGGCTATTGAGCGTCCATGAGAGCCGTGTGGTGTTTTGGGACAGGGACAACCATGCGGTGCGGCGGCATCCCCTATTGCAGCGGGAATCCCATTAATAAAAACATCACCACTACCAGCGATAATCGGAGTGGATGGAAAACATCCATGTGCTGAGGCGATATCACCTAAACGTGCAGCTTTGGGCATAGTAAAATCCTTCTCTTTATTAGGGGTAAGTGTTTATCTATCTACCCAGTTTGTTCTGTCTGTAAAGCGATCGATATACACCATTGGAGTTATCTGTTCAGTTACCTTCACAACTTCCGCATCAATCTTCTGGCGTTCTTTTTCACTTAATGAGCCTTCTTCATACTTCCTAGAAAACATATCATCACTTCCAGTTATAAATTCGAATATGGACGAATAAAAATAAATCTCTTCTTCCGAAAACTCTTTTTCAAATTGCTTTGCAAAAATATTTAGTAACCAAGTAACTGTATTCTGCGAACCTAACATAATACCTCTGTTGAAAAGAGGGTCATTGGCGTCAATCGTTTCCCATTGATACTCAATTAAGAAATTAATCGCTGGAATATAATTATGATTAGCCGCAATAGTCATCAGTTCGACTCCTAGTTTTTCTAGTTCAGGCGTGTTACCAATTAGTCTATCGTGCCTTCTATCTCTGTGAAAAATAGACTCTACATAGTCCATCATTGGTTTGTAGTAATGACCTTCAGCTAAACGAATAATCTCTTTAATGTAAAAATCCCGAGATTCACGCGTTTCTTCTGGGTTATCTATCCTTTGTCTCTCAAGTAAATAATACTGTGCACTTAAGTCGCCGTTAACTGCTAAGTCGTTTATCCCTTGTAGTGCTTTGTTCCAGTTCTCGTCAGAGCAAGTTTCGATGTCATCAGAGATATCGCCCCCCAGATCAGAGATTAACTGTGAGTTGATTGAATCTTTGTGAAAGTAATTACATTCTTCACCCTTGGATGATAACGCTAATGCTGCAAATGGGTCCCCAAGTTGCATCGCTTTGCCTAATAAGGTTATCGCTTTAACGCGCTCCTCGATAAAATCTGCCCCACCTCTTGCCATCCACACCATAGCTTCAGTGTTGCCTTTTTCAATCAAAGGCTCTAATATTGTTCGATAACCTTGACCTTGTTGTAACTTACTTAAATACTCATAGAGCTCATCTTCTGGTCTCACTGAAGATGAGATATAAGGATCGTTGGAATTTTTATTGATATTTTCTTTTATGTAACTTTCGAATAGTGGTATATCATCTTGCGGATCTGGTGCGCATGCCGAAAGCATAAATACAGCAAAGAACGTCACTAGACTTTTGCATAAATTATTTAAATACATCAACATTATCTACAGTAATTGGTGTGGGTGGAAAACATCCATGTGCTGAGGCAATATCACCTAAACGTGCAGCTTTGGGCATAATAAAATCCTTCTCTTTATGTAGGGGTATGTGTTTATCTATCTACCCAGTTTGTTCTGTCGGTGAAGCGATCGATATACACCATAGGCGTTATCTGTTCAGTTACCTTTGCCACTTCCGCATCAATCTCTTGACGCTCTTTTTCGCTTAAAGAGCCTTCTTTATATTTCATAGACATCAGAGTATTATTTCCGGTTATAAGCTCATGAATTGATGCATAGTAATAAATCTCATTTTGTGAAAACAGTTCTTTATCATGCTTTGCGAATATCAACAATAGCCATTCAATAGAGTTAGGCGAACCTAATGTGATTCCTTTATCAAAAAGATAGTTATTAGCCTCAATCGTTTTTCTTTGATATTCAATAAGAAAGTTAATCGCGGGTATGTAGTTATGATTCGCTGCAATCGTCATCAAATCGACACCTAGATTTTCTAACTCAGGTGTCTTACCCGTCAGTTGGCTATCTCTACCTTTTCTCTTTCTTTCAAAAATCGAGTCAACATAATCCATCATTGGTTTGTAGTAATGGCTTTCAGCTAAACGAATAATCTCATTAATGTAAAAATCCCGAGATTGACGCGTTTCTTCTGGGTTATCTATCCTTACTCTTTTAAGTAAGTAATACTGTGCGCTTAAGTCACCATTGTTTGCTAATTTTTTTATTCCTTGTTGTGCCTTATTCCAACTCTCTTCAGAGCAAGTCTCAATATTGCTTGGAATTTCTTCGCCCAAATCATTAGCAACCAACGAAGTTAATGATCCTTTACCAAACCACCAACACTCTTCTCCACCGCTGGACAAAGCCAACGCTGCAAGAGGGTCGCCAGCATTCATCGCTTTGCCGAGTAGCGCTATAGTTTCGCCGCGAACATTAATATCATTCGAGTTAGTTCGAGCTTTCCAAACCATCGCTTCTGTGTTTCCGTTAAGGATTAACGGCTCCAACGGTTCTAACGCGCCTCTACCTTGTTGCATTAAGCGAAGGAACTCATACATATCATCCTCCGGTTTAACGGAAGCTGATATATAAGGATCATCAGAGGACTTATCGATATTTTCTTTTATATAACTTTTGAATAGTGGTATGTCATCTTGCGGATCTGGTGCGCATGCAGAAAGCATAAGTACCGCAAAAAGCGTCAACGCACTTTTGTACACATTGTCGAAATAGAACATTATCTCAGTGCCCAGACTTTACTTGGTATTGATATCCTCTGTAACTAACCAATAATCACATCACCTGACCCTGTCGCGACAGTGCCACCACAGTCAATCGCGTCGCCTACCCGAGCCGCTGGCATACCATTGATAAACACTGAGCCTGAGCCCGCTGCTATTGAGCGCCCATGAGAGCCGTGTGGTGTTTTGGGACAGGGACAACCATGCGGTGCGGCGGCATCCCCTAGTCTTGCAGCAGGAATCCCATTAATAAAAACATCACCACTACCAGCGATAATCGGCGTGGGTGGAAAACATCCATGTGCTGAGGCAATATCACCTAAACGTGCAGCTTCGGGCATAGTAAAATCCTTCTTTTATTAGGGGTAAATGTTTATCTATCTACCCAGTTTGTTCTGTCTGTAAAGCGATCGATATACACCATAGGCGTTATCTGTTCAGTTACCTTCGCCACTTCCGCATCAATCTCTTGACGCTCTTTTTCACTTAATGAGCCTTCTTCAAACTTCCTAGAAAACATATCATCACTTCCAGTTATAAATTCGAATATGGACGAATAAAAATAAATATCCTCTGCCGAAAACTCTTTTTCAAATTGCTTTGCAAAAATATTTAGTAACCAAGTAACTGTATTCGGAGAACCTAACATAATACCTTTATTGAAAAGAGGGTCATTGGCGTCAATCGTTTCCCATTGATACTCAATTAAGAAATTAATTGCTGGAATATAATTATGATTAGCCGCAATAGTCATCAGTTCGACTCCTAGTTTTTCTAGTTCAGGCGTGTTACCAATTAGTCTATCGTGCCTTCTATCTCTGTGGAAAATAGACTCTACATAGTCCATCATTGGTTTGTAGTAGTGACCTTCTGCTAAACGTATTATCTCTTTAATGTAAAAATCCCGAGATTCACGCGTTTCTTCTGGGTTATCTATCCTTTGTCTCTCAAGTAAATAATACTGTGCACTTAAGTCACCTTTATCTGCTAATTTTTTTATTCCTTGCTGTGCTTTGTTCCAGTTTTCTTCAGAACAAGTCTCAATATTGCTTGGAATCTCTTCGCCCAAATCATTAGCAGCCAACGATGTTAGTGATCCTTTACCAAACCACCAACACTCCTCTCCACCACTGGATAAAGCCAACGCTGCAAGAGGGTCGCCAGCATTCATCGCTTTGCCGAGTAGCGCTATAGTTTCGCCGCGAACATTAATATCATTTGAGTTAGTTCGAGCTTTCCAAACCATCGCTTCTGTGTTTCCGTTAAGGATTAACGGCTCCAACGGTTCTAACGCGCCTCTACCTTGTTGCATTAAGCGAAGGAACTCATACATATCATCCTCCGGTTTAACGGAAGATGATATATAAGGATCATCAGAGGACTTATCGATATTTTCTTTTATGTAACTTTTGAATAGTGGTATGTCATCTTGCGGATCTGGTGCGCATGCAGAAAGCATAAATACCGCAAAAAGCGTCAACGCACTTTTGTACACATTGTCGAAATAGAACATTATCTCAGTGCCCAGACTTTGGTTGGAATTGATATCCTCTGTAACTAACCAATAATCACATCACCTGACCCTGTCGCGACAGTGCCACCACAGTCAATCGCGTCGCCTACCCGAGCCGCTGGCATACCATTGATAAACACCGAGCCTGAGCCCGCGGCTATTGAGCGCCCATGAGAGCCGTGTGGTGTTTTGGGACAAGGACAACCATGCGGTGCGGCGGCATCCCCTAGTCTTGCAGCGGGAGTCCCATTAATAAAAACATCACCACTACCAGCGATAGTCGGCGTGGGTGGAAAACATCCATGTGCTGAGGCGATATCACCTAAACGTGCAGCTTTGGGCATAGTAAAATCCTTCTCTTTATTAGGGGTAAGTGTTTATCTATCTACCCAGTTTGTTCTTTCTGTAAAGCGATCGATATACACCATAGGCGTTATCTGTTCAGTTACCTTCGCCACTTCCGCATCAATCTCTTGACGCTCTTTTTCACTTAATGAGCCTTCTTCAAACTTCCTAGAAAACATATCATCACTTCCAGTTATAAATTCGAATATGGACGAATAAAAATAAATATCCTCTGCCGAAAACTCTTTTTCAAATTGCTTTGCAAAAATATTTAGTAACCAAGTAACTGTATTCGGAGAACCTAACATAATACCTTTATTGAAAAGAGGGTCATTGGCGTCAATCGTTTCCCATTGATACTCAATTAAGAAATTAATTGCTGGAATATAATTATGATTAGCCGCAATAGTCATCAGTTCGACTCCTAGTTTTTCTAGTTCAGGCGTGTTACCAATTAGTCTATCGTGCCTTCTATCTCTGTGGAAAATAGACTCTACATAGTCCATCATTGGTTTGTAGTAGTGACCTTCTGCTAAACGTATTATCTCTTTAATGTAAAAATCCCGAGATTCACGCGTTTCTTCTGGGTTATCTATCCTTTGTCTCTCAAGTAAATAATACTGTGCACTTAAGTCACCTTTATCTGCTAATTTTTTTATTCCTTGCTGTGCTTTGTTCCAGTTTTCTTCAGAACAAGTCTCAATATTGCTTGGAATCTCTTCGCCCAAATCATTAGCAGCCAACGAAGTTAATGATCCTTTACCAAACCACCAACACTCCTCTCCACCACTGGATAAAGCCAACGCTGCAAGAGGGTCGCCAGCCTTCATCGCTTTGCCTAATAAAGCAATTACCTCTCCTCTATCTTCTATTTGATTTACTTTGCCTCGCCCCATCCATACCATAGCTTCGATATTGCCTCTCTCTATCAAAGGCTCCAATATTGTGCGGTATCCTTGTCCTCGTTGCAATTTTCTCAAATATTCAAACATTTCATCTTCTGGTCTAACATAAGATGAAATATAAGGATCATCGGATATTTTATTGATGTTTTCTTTTATATAGCTTTGAAATAGTGGTATATCATCTTGTCGATCCGGTGCGCATGCTGAAAGAAAAAACGCAACGACCAATCCAAATAAAAAGGGAGTTAGTCGACTATAAGTTAACATCATCAAGACTCCAGTTAATTATCTCTTCTTGAGTTTCTATTAGTTCCCAATGGTGATCTGCCAATCCTGTATCTTTTATTACTTTGGCATTTACTCCGACACCTTCATCTGAATTAGTTACATTCGCTTTACAGTAGGCATTGTATTTTTTTATCGTTGCTCCCAAGCCTACCGGAAAAATATAATCATATTGAGTCAGAACCATATTTTTTGATAAAAAAACCGAATATTCTGAGAATCTTATCTTAATGTCTTTATCTCCATATCTAGAAACATAATAAGCTAATCTAAACCAACTATCCTTGTAGCCCTCCCATTCTGCAACATGGTCTTTAGTATGTTTTGGTAGGCCATCCATTGTAATCAATGTCTCTTTCCATTGTCTTTGGTTTACTAACTCTGTTCGGTTTTTGTCCTTTTTAATCCATTCCATTATCCGTACAATTGCTTTTGCCTGATTAAGGTTATCTTGTGCAGCTCTGATTTGCTCACCTTTTGCACCCTCCCTGACTCCCGACTGAGTCACACTTAATGCTTTTAGCAAGTTTGCTAGTGTTTCTGGTGGAAGTGCCGCTATCCACGTTCTCATTTTAATTGTGAGCTTGGGGTCGTCGTTATTAATATTACTTGCCAAGAACGGCGCATACTCTTTGCTAAGTGATTGCTTTTTGTAATCTTGCCAAACATCAAAAGGGAGTAGCATGGCTTTTGCAAAAGTCAGTCCAAATGCGGTGGCAATCGTCAGCACATCATTCAGTAGCTCAAAGTCTTTGTTAATTCCATTTTCATCGGCCTCACCGAACGCCGATATTCTTCGAAACTCACTCTGTTTTAGTACCCCAAGTAAACAGTCAACAAAATCATTAAGGCTATTACCATTTAACTCCAAGTCAACAGAGCCACCGCAACCAACACCAAATACTAACTTAGCTTGAGCCGTAAAAATAAATACTCCACCCTGCATTTTAACGCCAAACTCTGCGCTTGCTCCAGCCCCTGCAGAAACTGCGGCTTTACCGGAGATTGCACCTAATTTCAGTTTGCTCTCCTTGTCATAAGTCACGCTTGCATCGTCTTGTTTCGTTTGACTAGGTGCGCTTTCAGGCTGTTGCGATTTGTTTTGCAACGCTTGAGGTTTTGGAGCTGGTTGTACCGATTGAACTAACTCAGCTTGCTTGGCGATAGGCGGAAACCAAAACGCTTCGGCAGTTAACACCCCCCCAGCTTCCACTCCCGCAAACACATCACCTTTAACCGCCGCCTCTGCGGCTACTTTAGCATTTTCAACCGTCGACAAATTGCTGCCTTTCGTTGCTCTCATATCGACTATATTGGGAGAAAATAGGTCTATAGTATTGCCTCTAATACCAAACCCTTCACCTATTTCAGTAGGCCCAATCGTAACACCTGCACTTAAGCTGCATGTCGCACCAGCTAAACCATAAACCGAGCCTTCAACAACCGCATATAAAAAGCCCGCCGAATATGTATGTGTCTTGCCAAGTTTATCCAGATAGTCAATGGTTAAATGATAAGGTTTTACCTCTTGTGCTGCGCCCTTGCTGTTTTCTTGCATTGGTAGGCAGAACTTAACGCTCAGCTGTCCTTGTAACGCAATTAACGAAGCGCTCATCCCTCCTGAAGCGCCTATTTGTTTGGTTTTTTTGATCAGTGAGCTGTATGAGTCAAGTGGTGTATTGAGTTGCGCTTCAGCTTGTGAAGTAAAGCGCAGGAACTGAACTCCTGCATCAACTGAGTATGCATCGGTCTTACCGTCTGGACCGACACCCTCTTGATAATGGTAACCCTCGCGCCAAAACGTTGAGTCATGCTTTGCTTCAATTTTGATAGGAAGTAAATCCATCTTGAGTTGAGCATTATCATTACTAAACAATTGCTTTAATGCATCACTCACTGTCACTGGGTCAAGTTCTTTTGCCCCTTTGGTCAATGGATTAACCAATTGGCTCTTGGAGGTAATATTGACCAAATGTGTATTTGCTTGATTAATTAGACGCCGATCATCACCAGGTATAAACCAAGCTGGTCCACGCAAATAGAACACTTCGCCATCTGATAAGAATGCACATTCTACGGCCTGTAGATCGTTATATCCGGCTTTATTACGAAAGCCTGGATTATTGACACGCTTGGGTTCAAACTTGTTCTCTAACCAGAGTAGTTTCATTGAGTTAGCCAGCTTCTTATCGTCGCTAGCAAAACTAAACTGTAATCCCCCTAACCCTTTTTCGGCATTGTTCGTCGCAATCCGCTTGAGCCTGTCCAAACGTGCGTTGGCAACTTTCTTAATCCAAAGCAACTGATTGAACAATGAGTCAATGGGCGTTTTCCCTGTCTCAAGCAGCTGAGTTAACGCTTGTTTATGCTTAGATATCGTTTCGTCGACTAAAGAAATTAACGCCAAAGTGGGGAAATATGCCCAGTTATAATCCACCTGATTGACCAAACTCTCTAAATCGCCCTGAGTCTTTGCACTTACTTTGCTACGAGCACTTCTGCTGTTGTCGGTATCCAATTGAGGCCCTGCTAGCTCTCGATAGAGGGCTTCAATTAATTTTTGATTGTTGATATCAAGTGGCTTGGCTTTACCATCTTCCCCTTGTCGCCAGTTGATGCCAGCTAACGCTCTCGGTCCTAGCGTTGCGCCACTTTCACCAAATAATTGCTTAGTGGTTAAACACTGCTCTTTGATAGCGTAACCATTTAAATTCAATACGTGAATGCTTTCAGCATCATAGTAATATTTGTCATTTCTTCTTACTATCGCGAGCTTAGGTTTATCCTTTAACTCTAACCAAGATTCCTGCATGCTCTCTTTCCAGTTTGAAAAATAGCTTTTGCCACTTGCCACGGAAAGAAACATCAACTCCGATTCTTTTTTACGCTTTGACCTTGCATTGCCTTTTAGGCTCTTCAGTGCATCAAGCACATTTCGTTGCTGCTCAGTCGAATAGAACTCTAACTTTTCAAGATAGACAAAGCGCGTCCCGTCACTAGAGACCTTTCCCTTAGCGTCCCGTTTGGCTTGTTCTTCTAACTCATTGATCGCATCATTTGTCGCTCGCAGTAATTCTGCACGAAGACTCAGATTGACGCCTTCTTCGTAGTAAGATTGGGATTTCGAGTTCGGTAAGTTGTAACTATTATATGACCTTCTATATAGCTTCAGCTTATATTGTTCTGCTAAGTCATAATCGAGTACTTCAGCAAAACTGAGTAGCGTTTCATTAGGATTTTTGCCATCACAAACGAAAGCATTGCTTTCTAAGGTGAGCTTAGCCAAAGCTAGGGCTTTATATCGTTCTAGATCCTGTTTCGAGTCAAAGAACTGCTCATGCTGCTTGAGTTCAAATTTAGAGAGTAATCCGGCTAACCTTAAGTTTTTCCGTGTTGTTTCTGCGTCTTCACTTACAATAGCAGCGGCCATTTTTGCCTTTTCTTCAAGTATTTTCTCTTTAGCTTCCGCTGATACAGAGTACCAATTACGCTTACCTGAAATCGGATCAGCAGGGACATACAAAATGTCCACCATGGGCTGCGGTTTAGAGCATGTGTCTGCCTTTTTCGATTGGCATGTGGGTACGTCTGGCAGCGGCCAGCGCTTATCTTCACCCGCGCTTTTTTTGGGGATGTTTAGTGTCTCGCCTTCAATAATTAAATCTGGGTTTTTAATCATTTCACTATTGAGTGAAAGCAACTGCTCTTGAGTCACATTAAATTTTAAAGCCAAAAGGCTTAAACAATCATTTTTTAGAATCGTGTACTGTTCTTGACTCATTACTACACCCATGTGTTAAAGATATCGGACATCAATACGTAAGGCTGCTGAGGTAACGCTGTAATAGCTCCGAGAAAATCCAATTGGTGACGTTCGCTGTTGGCGAACCAAATTACTGCTCTAGCCGGCCCCAACAATGTTGAAATATCATCATCATCTAAATCTTGATAGATTGGTTGCCAGAATGACCCACTATAAAAGCGGAGCACGCTTGGTTTACTGTCAATATGCGCCAAAAATAGTTGCTGAAGGTGGACTAAAAAGCCCTCTTCATCGCATTGCTCATCTAAAGCAAAGACTACTGAACTCGTATCAAAATCCTCAAAAGACAAGCACTCGAGTACGGCTTTGTCTGTCCCTAGATTTAACACAAGTGGACTATGTTCGATGAGATGTTGAAGATTAGCCGTTGCGAACAAGCGAAACACATTTTGAAAAGGAGCAAATTGGCTCAATACTTCCAGAGCATCAGGCACCCGAACCGTGTCGATTATTAGCCAATAATTTAAACTACCTGACGATGTTTGATAGCTATTCACAAGGGCAATCCTCTCTCGGGCAACTTCCATCCTGTTGCCTTTGGCAACGCTTGGCGATAGGAATATCCAATAACGACAAGCTCATCAACTTATCTGGCGTGATTTGCAATGGTAATGGGTTCTCTGGCGGAGGCGGTGATACTACTCCATTGGGTAACAAAGCCATTTTGCCGCCGTAACCACTACCGCTACCGGCACTACCGCCGGAATTGAGATTGATGGAAGCCCCTACAATATGGACACCACTAGCATCGATACGTAGGAAGTTCCCTCCTGTTTTCACCGTTAACTCGCTGCCTGCCTCAATCACAACTTTCGCACCACTTTTCACATGCACTTCATTACCCGATTGCAGTGCGTATAAGTCGCCTATTTTTTGATGCACACTACCGTCTACAATTTGGGTACAGTCTTGCTTAATCTGCGTGCGACTTTCGCCATTTACGACCAAGTGCTGGTTGCGATCAATTTGACTAAACCTATCGTTTTCAACTAAAAGATGTTTGTCGTGTTTGATGTGAGTCGTCTGGTCATTAAGGATATCTGCAGCAAAGTCTTTTTGAGCATGCATATAGACTTGCTCATTATTGACTTGGTCTTCAAAACTCAGTTCGTTAAACCCTTCGCCTTGATGTGTCTCACTGCGAAACACGGTCTTCGTTTTGTGCACAGGTAAGGAGTAAGGGGGCGTATTTGTCGCATGATACGTTCTCCCCGTAATAATTGGTTGGTCAGGATCTCCATGCAAAAAAGAGACGATCACTTCATGACCTATCCTAGGAATTGCCATAAAACCATATTGAGAGCCTGCCCAACCCTGCGATACTCTAACCCAACACGAGCTGTGCTCATTGCCAGATGAGTACCTATCCCAAGGGAAATGAACTTTTACCCGACCGTGCTCATCGCAGTAAATTTCTTCCCCATCAGGTCCAACAACAAAGGCGATCATTGGCCCATCAACTTGAGGCTTAGGTTGCGGTTCTGAGCGCCAATTTAAGTTGGCAGGAATAACTTTAAACTGATTATGATAAGTGGTGGCACCATGCCCGCCATCTTCCTCCAACGCTTGAGGTTGAGTGCCTTTATGCGTCACTTCCACTAACAGCCAATCACGGTTAACAGAAGGCTCCAAATTGTCTGTCAGATCAAACTTCACCCCTGCTTGCAGTGCGGGATGATTACTTTTACCTGATGCCGTATTGGCTTCACGTCGTAAGTACTCTAGACGATATTGGCTGAACGCTTTACCGCAAATATCGTCTTTATAGCGACCGGGATAATCATAATGCTCATATTGGCTAAGCTGATTAGCTAAGTCTGTACCAACTTGTTGCTGAGAAAAACCGTAGGTGGGCTTTTTAAAACTGTAGTCTTTTAACTCAAGGTGACTTGGCGCCGTTCGCTGGCTCACAGCAAAATGAGACACATACCTTTTGCGACTCGCTCCACCAGCCAAGCTGTTGTGAGTGACAGGCTCGTCGAGTTTGCTGACCAAACTGCTGTCATCGAAGAAAACTACCGAATGTTTGACATCCGTCTGTTCGATGTAATAACTCATACCTTCTTCTGCCGCTAAGCGTTGAACAAAGTCTAAGTCACTTTCTCGATACTGAACGCAGAACTCTCGTTGCGAAGGGGCATTTTTTAATGCAAAGCTAAACTCTTCAATACCCATCTCTTGCAGCAGCGTCGTGATAATTTCTGGCACGGTTTTTTGTTGGAATATACGACTATTTTGCCGCAATGATAACCGTGCAAGTTCAGGAACTAATACGAGCGAGTAAAAGGTATGATGATGACCAATATCGCCTCGAGTAAATTGGCTAACAATACCGTGCACATGCTGCACTGGTTCGTCATCCAAATGCATTATCAATGTGACGGGAAGATCCACTACCTGCTCGGCAACGATATCCTGCTGACGACTGCCTAACTGAATATGATAGCGTAAGCCAAAACAGGGTATGTCTCGCTCGAAGGTCGACTGAGAGATCGACTCTTTTCCTTGATAGCCAGTCACAACAAATGTGTCTTGTGGTAACCCTTCAACAGTGAGAGTAAATCTAAGCTTTGCCATCCAATCTGCCTTCTACTAATCCATTAACGAAACCGATGCAAAAAATTGCCTAACGCACAACCAAGACAAACCTCACTAAATGTCGTGAGGCTTAACCGAAGAATGTCAATAAAAACAAGGCTTCACAGCTGTTCAATAACTCAAGATACCGAGAAATCTCAAGCGATTAAACTGAGTCAAACAATCGTTCGACACTTACCATCAAATCCCGTGCCATTTTCCTTCCTATATAAATCAATTAGTTACATTGAGTAATTTCTAGGTTCAGGCAATATATTGCTTAGCTGAGCAGTTTTTTGCTCAACAAGATGTAAACGTGACTTACGCATCAAAAGTAGTACCAATCATCGTCACTATTTTGATTCTCAAAATGAGAATTTTCCTTCAGGTGGCTTTCTCACACCAACAAACACAACATAACCAATTGTAATTATTGTAAATATACACTTGGCACGTTAACTGTATTGCTACTGTCAAACTCAAGGAGAGCAGTATGGAACTACACAAAATCGAAACAAACGGCGAAACACTTACGTTAATTATCAATGGCGATTTAGATGCCGACGGAAGCCGAAGCGCTCAACCTCAAATCGACGATGTTATTACTAACCGGAGCCATAACGACGTCAAAGTTGACTTTCGAAATGTCCAATTTCTTGATCCTTCTGGTGTCGGTGCACTAGTTTATTTATATAAGCGTCTAGTTGAAAAGCAACGAAATATGAGAATCGAACATGTCAGCGGACAACCACTAGAGATTATTAGCCTACTCCGCATTGATAAAGCGATTCCTGTGAACTCTCATGATTAATAACAATATTAGGGAGTCAGTATGGTTGGTGACCCGAACACAAATAGGTATGGATACCAGTTAAATAAACAGTTTAATCACACTCGCGATTGTTCTATGAGTCTTCGCTTGTTGTTGATCCTTCTCTTCGCCTTTCTCACTCTCCAAGGCTGTACTAGCTATCCTCCCGAAGGTCGCGGCGGCTTAGCAGAGCAACATATCGACAACAGTTTTACACCCGTCATGCCAGATGAGCCGTTAGGGCCAGAACACGGACTCCGTTTTGACTGGCAATTAACTAAACTGCATTTAGATTCTTTGATCAAAGAAGGCGCTAGATGGTGCTTCCCTGCTGCTGTCGTGCAGGCTATTGAGAAGCAAAATCGGATTGCTCGCGAGCTTGATGGCGGACTGTTACTCGATGCTGCCAACGATTTAGTCATTCAACGCAAGCGATTAGGAGAGCTCGAACGCCAACTCGATTACGTGACCTCTCAGGCTAATTGTGTACCACCTTTGAACGAAAACTCATTCCGTGAACAACTGGCTGTCATCGATCAGCTTTTTGACCTGCTTAATATCGATAATCAGTTCGCATTTAACTCGACAGAAGTGAACCCTAAGTACATGGGACATTTGGCACGAGCCGCCAATATTCTACGCGATAACCCTACGCTCAATCTTGCGATAACGGGCCACGCTGACGCGACCGGAGACAACCAACACAATCAAAAGTTAGCGATGGGCAGAGCAAAACAAGTCAAACGTTATTTGATTATCTTCGGTTTAGAGCCAACTCGAATGACGACCAAATCTCTCGGAGACACCCTACCACTTTATGATGGAGTGAGTGAAGGTGTACGTCTTACCAATCGACGCGTCAGTATCGAGGTCATCTCAACTCAAGAACTCGCAGGTGGTAAGCTGCAAGGAGGCTACCATGCAACTGATTAAAACCATGCTGTTGGCGTTTCTACTTTGGACACCCTACTCTTTTGCTGAGCAAAGTTCAGAGCGCGTCCAAATTGGCGACCTAATTCAAATAAACCTACCGGGTGAAGATACGCTTAATCGAGGTTTCCAAGTCGATAAGCGGGGTCGTGTAGAGCTACCTGAAATTGGTGCCGTCTATGTGGCTGGTTATACAGAAGATCAGCTCAATGACGCCGTACTTACCGCATTAAAAAGCGTATTTCGTGATGTTTCTTCTGCCAGTGTCTATATCGCTCAGCAGCAACTACTCATTTCTGTACAAGGCTACGTGGTATCGCCTGGGGAATACACCTTAGCACAAAGTGCGGATGTGCAAACCGCACTGCATGCCGCCGGAGGCTTGCGCTCAGGCGCTCAGCTTGACAACATGATGGTGAAACGGGGCGCAGAACGCATTCCTTTCAACTATAAAGCTTTTCTCGATAGCGGTGATGAATCTCTGCTGCCCGAACTAAAATCTCTTGATAGTATCTTCGTCCCGGCTTCCCCTTTGGTGGGGAATATCGAGCAGCAGTTTGATGCCGCTAAGCAAGCAAATGCTGGTGATAGTGGCGACAGTCGTACCGCGATAAAAGTGTTTGGTGAAGTCAATGCTCCCGGATCATTTTCCTACAAGTCAGGGGCGAATCTAGTCGATATCTTAATGCGCGCTGGTGGCGTTACTCGCTACGCATCGGTCGAGCAAATCCGCGTGATCAGCAATAACACGCCAAAGTTATTTAACCTAAAGCGTTATTTGGATTCAGGAGATGAAAATCTATTGCCGCCTCTCTCAGAAGGAACAACCATTTTTGTCCCCAAGCAAGAAGAAGAAATCAAAGCTGGTGCCAATGTTGTCTACATCATGGGAGAAGTCGCTCACCCCGGCGCTTATGAAGGGAAACAAGGTGCGTCATTTATGGATATCCTCGCCAATGCGGGAGGACCCACTCGTTTTGCTGAATCGCGTCAAATTCGTTTAATCAAAGCCAATGGCAATGTCATAAAGTTTGACCTAACCGCCTATACCGAAGGGTTAACCGAAACCCGTCCGCCAGCGATTAACCCCGGCGACGCTATCTTCGTCCCTGAAAAAACCGATATGAACGAGAAATCGTGGCTAAAAATATCCCCTGACCGCGCCGTTAAAGTGATTGGTGAAGTGGTTCGCCCTGGGCGGGTTGAATGGTCTGATGAAATGGATCTGATGGATCTACTTGCCCATGTCGGCGGACCAACGCTACGGGCTGACACCAGTAAAATTGAGGTCGTTAATGGCAGCGGCAAACTGCATACCTTCAACCTAGATGAGTTTATTCTAAACGGCGCGCCGTTAAATGATTTACCAATGATTACTGCCGGTGCCATCGTCCGCGTTCACGATTTGCCCCAAGACCCTTCAGATAATAAATCACAATGGGTAAGACAAAGCTCCGATGCATCTATCTATGTATTCGGGCAGGTTAACGCCCCCGGTCGTTATCGCTTTACAAAAGATATGCATTTTTTAGATATCTTATCTGCGGCAGATGGTCCAACAAAGGATGCGGATATTCACAACATTCGCGTTACCCACCGTGATAAAAGCTATTCGCAAGTGAGCAAGCTTAATCTATCGCTCTATTTTGAAACTGGCGATGAATCGTTACTACCAAATGTCACCATGGGCGATACCATTTACATTCCAGAGAAGAATAAAAACTGGCTTGACCGTTCAAAAGAATCAACAGTGCGCATCTTAGGCGCGGTTAACAAACCTGGTCGCTATGTGTTTAACGACAACATGACCATTCTCGATATCATCGCAGAAGCAGGAGGCCCCAGCGACAATGCTTATGTCGAGAAAATTTCAGTCGTCAATATGTCCTGTTGCCAAGGGCAAGCGCGCACCTTTGATCTCGTTGAGTTCAGCAAAACAGCGAATATCTACCAACTCCCCGTCCTGCGTGCAGGTGACACCATCTATGTACCTGACCGCCGAGACAGCTTTATTGAGAAAGCTCGGGTTGGATTGGAAGACATTTTGCGCCTAACCACAACCATTGTATTGATAGGAGCATTATGATGATCCCTGCGACATTAAATGAGGTTGAGCAGATTTTCCTCGCGACAGAGAGCCATCAAACTCGTTCAATTTGTGTCACCGCCTGCCACTCTGGTGACGGCGTCACAACTATCGCCGCATCATTAGCGGAAAGACTCTTGTTGGCTGGTTACTCGACCCTATTGGTTGACTTAAATCCCTTTAAAACAGGGTTTGATTGCCAACCTTGCCTTGAACATCAATCGGACATTCAATGGTTGCAGCCTATCAACAGTTCCCAGCTGTTCACTGGTATCAAATTAGCCGACAATCCCAACCTTTTGGTCAATTTTCGTAACCCTAAGTTTCTTTCTAAGCAATTGACCTCGTGGCTCGATAGCTTTGACAAAATCGTAATTGATACCTCACCTGTACTGCAAAACAACAAAAACAACATTCCCGCACAAACAGTCGCGAGTTGCTGCGATCACACCTTTTTAGTTGTACGGGGAGGACAAACAACACAAAGTCACCTGCTTGTCGCCAAACAGCTGTTTGACAGAAATAACGCCTTACTGGTGAGCTCAGTACTCAATAACATGCAGCAGTCATCGCTCGGAGAGGAGATCGTCAGAGAGCTTAACCGCGTTAAAGTGATTCCAAAACATTGGCGTGATAAATGGGCACAGAAGTTACTAAATAACGAGTGGTTGTCACATATTGCTTAAATAATCCCATATCTAATCACAACTAATTGAAAGAACTGATCTATTCTTATAACTGTATTCATGGAGGACGCTGTGGAGAAAGAACTCGTTGATGAGGCTATCATTCAACAGATGATAGAAGATACCGATAGCGAAGTGATGCCGATGCTGATCGATCACTACATAGCAGAGACGTTACATCGTACGCAAATTCTTGACCAAGCTTTCGTCGAGCAAGATATTGATGTGATTAAGTTTGAAAGTCACACCTTGGGCAGCACATCGCTCGCTCTTGGTAACCGTATGCTTTCGAACTTGGCGCGTAAGATTGAACATTTGTGTGTAACCGATCAAAAAGAGGCGGCATTAGCCCTTCATCGCGAACTGTTAAGTGTCGTTCAGCACTCAGTGGATGCATTAATACAACGTAAGGAACTCGGTTTTTCATAACCATAAAAATAAAACAAGGATGTATCTAATGAAACCTAAAGTACTCCTGATTGAAGATTCGACATCATTGGCTCTACTGTATAAACAGTATGTAAAGGATGAGCCCTATGATCTGTTTCATGTCGAAACTGGACGAGACGCAAAGGCTTTTATCGAACGAAACATGCCTGAGTTGGTGATATTAGATCTTAAATTACCCGACATGGATGGTGAAGAGATCCTTGACTGGATTGTCGAAAAACAACTGAATACTTCGGTCATCGTCGCCACTGCACACGGCTCTGTGGATGTTGCTGTACAGTTGTTACAAAAAGGGGCAAAAGATTTCCTCGAAAAGCCAATCAAATCAGACCGGTTGAAAACATCGATTAACCTACATCTTCAGCGAACTAAACTTGAAAACTTAGTCGAAGACATAGAGAACAAGTTCGATCGCCATCGTTTTCGTGGCTTTATCGGTAGCAGCATCGTCATGCAAGGTTTGTATAAAATAATTGACTCCGTCGCCCCAACCTCTGCAAGCGTGTTTATTATTGGGGAAAGTGGCACAGGTAAAGAGGTGTGTGCCAACGCTATCCATAAAGAAAGTCGTCGTGCTGACAAGCCTTTCGTTGCGATCAACTGCGGCGCTATTCCCAAAGATCTGATGGAAAGTGAAATATTTGGTCATGTAAAAGGCGCATTTACCGGAGCGACAACTGACCGCAAAGGGGCAGCCAGTCAAGCCGACGGTGGTACGCTGTTTTTAGATGAACTGTGCGAAATGGACTTGGAAATGCAGAAAAAGCTGCTGCGCTTTCTGCAAACTGGCACCTTTACCCCACTTGGCGCATCAAAAGAGCAAAAAGTGGATGTCAGAATCATCTGTGCCACCAACCGAGACCCACTTCAAGAAGTTGAAGAAGGGCGTTTTCGGGAAGATCTTTACTACCGAGTCCATGTCGTTCCGATTGAAATGCCACCACTTCGCGAACGTGGCAACGATATTGTTGTCTTGGCAAAACATTTCTTACAACAGTATGCCATTGAAGATGAAAAGCAATTTCGTACTATAGCGAAAGATGCGGAGGCCCAGCTAAAACGCTATCAATGGCCGGGCAATGTACGTCAGCTACAAAATATTATCCGCAATATTGTTGTACTCAATGATGACAGTAAACTTCAGGTAGCCCACTTACCGGCCCAGTTCTCGCAAAATCGTAGCGAGCCCAAACGCACTTCAGTGGCGCCAGTCAAAAGCCAAACTATCAATGAAACACCGGTTGATGTACCTCCAACCTCATCACTTGAAAACAGCGTAGATGCCCTGACTAATCATGCTCATGAAACGGTTCCTGATGCACAAAATGTGGTCATTCGCCCAATGTGGCAAATTGAGCGAGAAGCCATTCAGCAAGCGATCGAGTTCTGTGATGGTAACGTAATCAATGCCGCGGTACTCCTAGAGTTGAGCCCATCGACAGTTTATCGGAAGAAACAGGCTTGGGAAGCCGAAGATGAGCAATCATACGTGCAATGAAATATGGATTGTGCTCGATAGCCGACAGTTTGGCGGCATAGAAACCTATGTCGCCCAATTGGCGAACGGCTTAGTCGCTCATAACCAGGCATGCAGAGTGCTATTGATTGAAAAATACACCCCGCTTTCACCACTGTGTGAAAAGCTGACCGCTCTTGGGATACCCTATCAATTTCTCGGCATCTCAAGCAAAACCGCATTGAAACATTTATGCCAATTGGTGAACAGAGACAAACCCATCGCACTCCATGCTAACGGCTACAAAGCCAACCTAATTGCTAAAGCGACAAGGTTGATGACAGGAGTCCGGTTGATTTCGACCTATCACGCCGGCGAAACGCCCAAGGGACGAATGTGGCTCTATGATTGGTTAGATAGAACGTCGGCGTTTATCGCCAACCATGCTGTTGTGGTAAGCCAAGCGATTGGACGGAAAATTCCCTCATCAACGCGGTACATTGAAAACTTCGTTGATTCGCATACGATCGAAGCCAAACATGGCGAGCAAATCGCATTTGTCGGTCGATTAAGTGAAGAGAAAGCCCCCGACCGATACTTAAGGCTTGCTCAAAAGTTTCCCCTGCATACTTTTCACTTGTACGGCACAGGAGATCTCGCGGATAAACTTGCCACGCACGCACCTCAAAACTGCCAGTTTCACGGGCATCAAAACGATATGTCGCAGGTATGGCCCAGTATCTCTCTGATTGTGATCTGCTCACATTATGAAGGTCTGCCGATGGTCGCATTAGAAGCGATGGCGAGAGGCATCATCGTTATTGCAACCCGGGTAGGTGAATTGCCGCAACTTATTGTCCCTCATCAAAATGGTTACCTTGCTGATGATGAAGAGCAGTTGGCTGTTTGCGTGCAGGAGTGGTTGTCTCTTTCATTCACACAACAGAAGCTATTGCGCGAGCATGCAATCAATACCATTCGAAGCAACTATTCTCAACAATCTATCATCCCTAAAATGCTCGCGCTCTACTCCAAATAAGCGCTCCATTTTGCTTCTCAAAATGACAATCTGTCTGCTCCTGTGTAGCACTAGCATTAAATCACCTTAAAAACAAAGGCTTAGCATACCCATCCTATTGGCATTTACCTTGCAGTCTTGATGCATATCCACAAAAAAGCACAAGGCTAGGTTATGCATTTTCGACAAAAGATTTTATTTGTTCACTATGGCGATAATTGGATTCGCGGCAGTGAACGGTGCCTACTGGATCTGATAACTCATCTAGACAGCGAACAGTTCGAAGCCGTGGTTTGGACTAACAACTCAATGTTGATCCCCCACCTTAAGCAGCTGCAAGTTGAGTATCAAATTGACAATTTTCCTATTCTTCTCGGCTGGCAAGCACCAAAAGCGGATATCAACAGTTGGGCCAAGCTGGTCAGAAAAGGGAAGAAGCTGATCAAGCAACATCAAATTGACTTAGTGCATGTGAACAGTGCCGCGCCTTGCCAATGGATGTCAATCGCGACTCGTCAGTCTGGTTGCCCTATGCTTACCCACCTTCATAGTGACTATTTAAGCCGTGACCGTACGACTTTAGGTGTCCATCTCTCTCCTTTTGTGATGACCGCCAGTCACGCGATATCACACAATTTGCTTAAAGATGGCTACCCCAAAGAGCGTTTAAACGTCGTCCACAATGGTATCAATATCCAACGACTTGAAGAACAGCCTCAAGTTGATGTCGTTGAACAACTAGAGCTAGATGACGACGCCATCATCTACGCCACCGTTGGTTCGTTGATTCACCGTAAAGGAGTTGATCGCATATTGATCGCCTTACGTCACTTATTGCTTGAATACCCCAATAGTCATCTGGTGGTCATTGGAGACGGGGAAGAGCGGGACAATTTACAGCAAGCATGCCGAACCCTGCATCTCGAAGGACACGTACATTTTGTTGGCGAGCAAAGCAATGTGGTCGGTTGGCTCAAAGGCTGCCATGCTTTCGTCAGTGCTGCGCGAGAAGAAGCATTTGGACTCGTGATAGCGGAAGCGGCCGTTGCCAACTTACCTATTGTCGCCCCTTTTGAGGGGGGGATTCCTGAAGTCGTTCAACATGGCGAGACTGCCCTACTCTTTGCCAACCATGGTTACGGTCCTCTATTGGATATGATGCGTTGCATACAAAGCCACCCTTATGATTGCCAAGCCATTGCCCACAATGCCCATAAACACGTAAAAAAGAACTTCACTGTTGAACGCTACGTTGAGCAAATTGAGCATCTTTACCAACAGATTTTACAAGCCGAACGCCTTGATTTTCCTCCACTGAAAGATGGCTTAAAACCAATTAAGACCGCAATTGCGAAACGTAAAAAAGATGGAGGTGACTATGACTCGTCAACACAACATCATCTTTGATCCTATTGCTTTCAAAGGCGGTTCTAAGATCGCCACCGCTGAAGCATTAAGTTTATGTGAGCCAAGCAAAGTTCACTTCACTGTCATAACTTGCGACCGCGAATTTTGGCAGCAGAGCGCATTAGCCAAAGTACATCGCGTTAAAATCGTTAAACTGCCCGCTATACCCTGGTTGCGAGAACAAGTACATGGTCCACTGTTCTGGTTAAATCAGGTGTACTTCACCATCATGCTTTTGGGTTGCACTTTGTTGTTTGGTCGACCTCATCGCCTCATAGGCGCTTCTGGACCTGGCGTTGATATGCCTGTGTATTTATTAACGTGGGTGCTTAAATGCTCCGTCATCCAACTGATCCACGGCAACGTCGCGTGTTCACGGTCAATCGGTTGGTGCTTAACCCGTGCCGAACGTGTTTTTTACCTTGCGTCGACCAAACAGAGCTTACTCGACTCTCTCGCCCGCTATTATCAACACAAGTCCAACTCAGAAGACAGTGAAGCACAAGCAAAGAGTGAACTGGGAAAACCTCATTTTGAACGTTTTGTTAATGGGATTACCGACGAGAATTGGCCATCACTCAGTCACGCTGAAGAGGCTCGCTGCTTATGGGCAGCCTCTTTGTTACGCTGGAAAGGTCTTGAGCGCTTTATCACTGCCTTGCGTCTTGTTCATCGCCATCAACCCATCTACTCTACGATTTGCTACATAAAACCCAAGCAGATCAAACTTGGCGTCTCGAATGCCCCAGTCGATATTCCCCTAACAGATTGGTATCACGACCCGTACAATTTTGACCAACTAAGGAGCCATTGTTCGATTTTCGTATCGACCAGTGACAACGAACCATTTGGTCTTTCTATCCTTGAAGCGCTTGCAGCAGGAATGTGTGTCGTGATTCCAAATGACAACAGTTACTGGGATCAGCACCTCAGCCACGGCGTAGACTGCATTAAATATCAAACCGGTGATGAAGCCTCGTTAGCCAACGCACTTCTGTTGCTGCAGCAAAACCCTCTGACATTAGCAAGCATTAGGGCTCAATCATTGTTGCGCGCAGAGCACTACCACGCCGCCGATCGCTACCGTGAAATCATCGCAGCGGTTAGCACACCACAATGGATAAAGAGCGCCGACTTATTCAATGTTGATGGTGTTAAGAAGGGTTTATGAGTAGCAGTGCAAACCCCGTCCAAAGCATGTTTCTCTATGGACTGGCTCTGTTGTTTCTCAAAGGGGCATCATTAATCGCTTTACCAGTCATGACCTTTTTCCTTACAGTCGAACAGATTGGTCAGTTAGAACTCATTGCCGTCACACAGACCTTTTTCGCTCTGTTGGTTTCGTTATCAATGCATGAAAACCTGTATCGTTTTGTAGCCACCATTGATAGTCGCCGCCAACGCCATTTAGCCGTGAGTCAGCTATATAACACCACCATGTTGCTGTCGCTCACTTTCATTGCTCTTCTCACCATCGGATACTGGCTATACCATCGCTATTTCGCCATGGATCATGGCTATTTCACCCCCACTCAATTAGCGTTAATGGCTGGAGGGCTAGCGGTACAAGGCAGCATTGAAATCAGTCTGGCATGGTTGCGCTTACAGGACAAAGCATGGACTTTTTTTAAACTGAGTCTCTTTTGTGCCAGTTTACAAGTCGGGTTAATCATAGCGGCGGTTTCACTTTCGCCAACGGTAACCACCGTGCTAGCGGTCGGGGTATTTTGCGTCTTTGTCCAGTTAACTCTTTTACATCTACACAACCAATTTCAACTTAAGCTGCTTAATATTCAACAACTCAAAGCTTATCTCAAATACTGTCTACCAATCATGTTGTCCGCGCTGGTTGCATTTGCGCTTAATGGCGGTGAACGCTGGATGTTGGTTCAAGGCCACCGTTTTGATCTTCTTGCCCAATACGCCATTGCGCTTAAGTTTTCACTTGCCGTTGGCATTCTACTCCAACCGTTTCATATGTGGTGGATGCCAAAACGGTTTGAATATTGGCGCAATAGTGGGGAATCAGTAACATCAAAAATTAGCCAGTTCGGCATCGTCTATGCGTGTTTACTCGCACTTGCTGTCACTTGGGGCGGAAAGATATTTATATCCGTATTTCTGCCAACCCAATACCAATTGGCTAGCTATCTTATCGCCGTCACCGTAATTGCAATGTTATTTAAAGAGCTCACCGAGATCATCAACATTGGGTTACTAAAAGCGAAACGTACCCAAACCCTATTTACCATCAATGCTTGTATTACGCTTTTTTTTGTTGGCTCCATTTTAATCATCTGCAGACTCAGTGATGCCAACCCTTTGTGGATTGTTTCCATTGGTATCTGCTTTGCTCAAGCTTTGCGTTGCTCTGCGATTTTTATTGCAAGTCAGTCGTTGAGTGCGCTCCCGTATCAAACTGGTAGAGCGGTCTTGTTCATCTGCTTAACCGCGAGCTTAATTCTTAGCACATGGCTGGTTAATGCCACCTTAACCAGTGCTGTATTCCTCATGCTTGAACTCATCACTTTGGCGGTGGTGGCACACCATATAAATCTGTTCAAACACCCTTTCCACAAGATGCGTAAGGCGATGCTAAGGATGGAAGCATGAGACAAGCGACGCCCAACTTTCATCTCTTTATCTTGTTTACACTCTGTTGTGGTTTAGCAGCTGTATGGTTATTGGTGCCAGACCCGCGTCTTATCATCGCACTGTGTCTGCTTCCTCTCGGGGCCTTATTTGTTGTTAATCAGACTTTCTGGTTAGTTAGCTTGTTCGTGATTTTTTCTTTCTTTCGTATCCATGAAGCCTTTCCTCAACTCTATCACCTACGTATCCCTTTACTACTTTCGATGGGTTCACTCAGTGCGTTACTTTGGCATGTGTTAATCACCAAACAACTCAAGCCTTATTGGCACCCAGTGCTAACTTGGATGAGCCTTTTCTGGCTGATCGTAATTTTCGGCATTGTGTTTGCCGCCAATCGAGGGATTGCTCTCGAATACTTCAAGAATATCTACTGGAAAATCATGGTAATGTCTCTTGCCATCACTTGGCTGGTTAATACCAGTGCAAGCGTTAAGAAAATTTCGCTGTTGATTATATTCGCTGGGCTTTTGGTGGCAGGTGTTGCAATTAGCAACTCAATTAACGGTATCGGCTTAGTCGAGGGCAGTCGTGTGACCATCGGCCGCGACTTAGGCTCAATGCTCGGCGACCCAAATGACTTGTCATTGGTTTTGATGTTTCCACTCGCCTTCTCTCTCAGTTTGATGATGACCAAGTCGCTTGGTGTCGTTCGGGTTCTTGGCTTGCTCTGTTCTGTGGCAGCATTGTTCGCCGTTATTGCAACACAAAGCCGTGGAGGGTTGCTTGGGTGTGTCGCTGTACTTGGCATGTTAGGTCTAAAACACATTCGTTCAAGAACCCTACTTGTTACCATCGCTATCATTGCGGCAGCCGCCCTGTATGCAGTAGCAGACATTTCAGATCGTCAATCCGGAGGCGCTGCGGAAGAAGGTATTGATGCCTCGGCGATGGGCCGCTTATACGCTTGGGAAGCCGCGTTTAAAATGGCGATTGAGCACCCATTCAGTGGTGTGGGTATCGATAACTTTTATGCCAACTACTATTTCTATAGCTCACATTGGGATGGGCTCAATCACGCCGTCCATAGCACTTGGTTTGGCGTGCTTGCCGAAACGGGCTTTGTTGGTTTAGTCGTATTTATTGGTTTGATTGTTTGTGTACTAAAAACGTGTCGCAAGAGCATCGAAATCATCAATTCAGACCCTGACTCTTACTCCCCTTATATCCACGCCACGACCTATGCGGTGTTGTCCGGTATCGTTGGCACTATTGTTTCGGGAACCTTTCTCACTCAAGGTTTCAACTGGCCTATCTATATCCTCTCAGCCTTGGCGGTTGCGTGTCGACAAGTCATTCAAAATGATTCTCAGAATAAAAATCAAGCTTCACCCTAGCCACACCACAAACTTATCTAATTGTTTTTACTAGTTTATTTAAATGGCACGCAATATGAAACAACCTGATTAAACTCATAGTTTACGAGGTTGATAATGTCAGTTGCTACTCTTAAGACTTGGTTGCAAAACCACCCTAATCCTCGCTTTCGTCAGATGTTTCAAACCTTGAAACAAGCACGCGCGCGCGGCTTACCGACACCAAAACTATACAATCTTATTGTGTTGAATCTCTTTCAGCTAATTAGCATGTTGTGGTCGACATCAATGCGCCTATTGCTTCATACCCCGGTGTTCAAAGGGCGGTTAACAACTTATGGCAAGAACCTCTACTTATACGGCGGCATCCCTTTTGTCTCAGGGCCACTTAGTATTACCGTGGGTGACGATTGCCGCATTTCAGGTCAAACGACATTTTCTGGACGTGCGCAAACTCATTCGCCAAGCTTGGAAATTGGTAATAATGTCGACATAGGTTGGCAAAACACTTTTGCCGTAGGTAAACGCATTGTTTTGGAAGATAACGTGCGACTGGCTGGTGGGATTTTTCTTTTCGGCTATTCAGGTCATGCAATCGATGCCGAAGCAAGAGCATTAGGTGCTGGTGATGATGAGCACGATATTGGAGACATTATCATTAAGCGCGATGTGTGGCTGGGTACCAACGTCACCGTATGCCCTAACGTCACCATTGGACAAGGAACCATAGTGGGAACCGGCAGCGTTGTTACGCATGACTTGCCTGAATTTGTTGTCGCAGTAGGCAACCCTGCTCGCATCGTTCGTCACCTCAAGGAGCAGCCTCATGCGTGATATGATCGTGTTTGGTGAAGACTTTGGCGGTCTTCCCTCTAGTACTCAACATTTAATCAAGCACCTTCCTAATATGGGAAAAATCATTTGGGTGAACTCCATTGGTTTGCGCCAACCTCGTTTTAATAAACACGATTGCGCGCGGGTGTTCAGTAAACTCTTCCCAACCGTTGCAAACTCACAGACTAAGCAAGCCTCACCAAAGCACATTAAAGTGGTAAACCTGCGTACAATACCTGCACCAAGCAGCAAACTAAGCCGTAAGCTTGCGCGCAACATGATGCTGCAGCAACTTGAGCCGATTCTCCGTCAACACAATATTGAACGGCCGATTCTATGGGCGTCACTTCCGACCGTTGCCGACCTATGCGGTCATCTTGGTGAGCAAAGCGTCGTCTACTACTGCGGTGACGATTTTTCAGCGTTGGCTGGCGTGGATCATGATACGGTTAAGCAACATGAGCTTAAGTTAGTTGATAAAGCGAACGTAGTTTTCGCCGCAAGCAGCAAAATTGCCGACATGTTTCCACGGTGCAAAACGCTACTTCTTCCCCATGGCGTGGATGTCGAACTATTCACAACGCCAACTAAGCGCGCAGATGACCTACCCAACCGAGGAAGACCTATCGCAGGATTTTATGGCAGCTTGTCAAACTGGTTAGACTATCAACTCATCGAGACAGTCGCTCGGCAGATGATCCATTGGGATTTTGTCTTTATTGGCCCCAACGAACTCGAATACAACCCATTGCCTCAATTAGACAACGTGTTTTACCTCGGGCCAAAGCCGCATCATATGCTCGCCAGTTATAGCCAACATTGGCAAGCAAGCTTATTGCCGTTTCAATCGAATCGTCAAATCGAGGCATGTAATCCGCTCAAACTAAGAGAATATTTAGCGGCAGGAACACCGGTGATTGCCACGCCATTTCCCGCACTCGCTCCCTATAGTCGATATATTCATATCACTGCAGATGCAGGGCAATTATGCTCAACTCTCAACAATCTGAGCCTGAAACAGCGCTTGCCAACTGGCATCGTCAGTGGGGAAAGTTGGCAGTCACGCAGTGAGTGGGTGCGACACATCATGGAGTTGCTATGAACAATTTACCGTTTCGCCTGATTCAATTGTTCAATGCAGCGTGGCGACAACGCTACGTCATCGTCATCCCCGCGCTTCTGTTTCCGTTTATCGGCGTTCTGGTCGCTAAAATCGCGCCCACCGTGTACGTCTCTCATACCAGTATGCTGGTGCAAGAGACCGCCAAAATGAATCCGTTTCTGGAAGATATTGCCGTCTCAACCATGCTTAAAGAGCGCTTAAACGACCTGACTACGCTATTAAAAAGTCGCCACATCTTGCACTCAGTAGCCCAAGAGCAAAACCTAATCACGAGCGACATGTCGGCGAAAGAACAAGAGCAAGTCATTAATAAGCTTTCTCAAAGTTTGTCCGTAAGTCAGCAAGGGAAGGACTTTCTAAAAATTGAGTTAAAAGCATCGAAAGCGGAAGGCTTAGAGGCTCTTTTAAGTGCCATCAGTCGACACTTTATCGAGCAATTACTCGCGCCCGAACGATCCTCGATACGGGACTCGAGAGAGTTTCTGAATATCCATATCGCCAAACGCGAGAAAGAGCTTGAACAGGCGGAGAATGCACTGGCTGATTTTCGCAATCAGCATCTTTCTGTTACCCCAGAAATGCAGCAACAAAGCTTGACACAATTGGCGCGTTTAAAACAAACCCTTGCAGAAAAAGAGGCCGAGCTTGCTGGCGTCGAGAAAAGCTTAGGCTCGCTTGATCAACAGTTATCCAAAACAAATCCTGTTATTGGCAAAATTGAGGATCAAATCATTGAAATACGCAGTGAGCTTACTCTGTTGCAAGCCAAATACACCGACAATCACAGCTCTGTCCAAGCCAAAAAGCGCGAATTGGGTCGCTTGGAAAGTGAGCGCAATACATTACTCGACACGGAGCAAACTCATATTGGCAGCGACCAACTGTGGGATATTGCCAGTAGTAGCCGCTTCTCCGAACTTAACGAAATCCAACCATTATTGGTGACGCAACTACAAAGTTTACAGATGGTACGAAGTCGATACGAATCGCTGACTGAAGAAACCAAGAGCCTGCGCAATATGATCAACGACATTGAGCAGCAAGCGCAAAACTTCGGTAACACAGCGAAAACCATGCGCCGCCTAGAGCGTGATGCCTTGCTCAAGCGCCAACTCTACGATGAGTTATTGCAGCGCTATGAGATGGCGCAACTGACAGGCTCACTGGGCGTATTTGAGCAAAACAAGCGCGTTAAGATCATTGATTTACCTTATACCCCAACCTCACCATCCAATCTGCCCACCGTGCTATTTGTGATTGCTGGTTTGTTAGGAGGCATCGGGCTAGGTGTAGGGCTCGCAATTATCTTTGAACTGAGTAACTCTTCAGTACGAACCGCCGATCAAATTACGCACATCACAGGTTATCCAGTCATCAGTACCATTCCGAGACTTTCAAACCGATTCTCAAAATAAAAAAACGGCTCCAACCAGACTTACTAAAGACATAAATAACTGAATAGTATAGAAATAATTTTGGGCACGCTTTCTGCAATCTAGCTATTACGGAATACAGGAGAGCGAATATGCAGCCAGTCAACCAATCATCTCAAGGTGGCATAAACAAACCACAATCTGCCCAGCAGGCTCCAAGACGTCTGACTGTGCATGTTGTTCAGCATCTAAAGCCCGGCGGTATCGAAGCGTTGGTGTTAGAAATGTTGCGCCGCTCGACACCACGAGACCGCTCAATTGTGATAAGCCTTGAGGGTGACAGAGCAAGTGCCATTAAGGCGTGGAGCAAACTTGCTCCGTTTTCGAGACAGCTGTTATTTCTTGATAAGCCCTCAGGTGTTTCGCCTAGTACCGTGCCTAAACTTTGTCGCCTGTTCAAAGTACTGCAACCAGACGTAGTCCATACCCACCATATTGGACCATTACTCTACGCAGGGTGTGCAGCAAGACTGTCGGATGTGGCTTGCGTCATTCATACCGAGCATGACGGCTGGCATTTCGACAATCGAAAACGCGCTCGTTTACAGAGTCTTGCGTTAAACGTGGTCAAACCGCGATTGGTCGCTGACGCTCAGTTTGTCGCCAAACAGCTCTCAAAGCGATTTGAGTATACCGACCTTTCGGTCATCAAAAACGGTGTGGATTGCGAACGGTTCAAGCCAGCATCACAAGCTCTCGCTAGACAACGGTTAGGTTTACCTTTGAATCAAATCTTAGTGGGTTGTGCGGGACGATTAGAATTTGTAAAAGGACACGATGTACTTATCCATGCACTTGCTAAGCTTGATCCTCAGATTCACCTTGCGATTGCCGGCATCGGAAGTCAATTGGATAATTTACAAGAACTTGCACAATCCTTAGGTGTCGCAGATCGCATTCACTGGCTGGGATTGGTTGATGATATGCCGCGCTTTTATCAATCACTTGATCTGTTCTGCCTGCCTTCTCGCAATGAGGGCTTGCCACTTTCAACACTTGAAGCTCAGGCATGTGGAATCACAAGTATCGCGACACACGTTGGTGCGGTAAGTGAAACCTTATGCCCTAGCTCCAGCATTTTGGTTGCAAAAGAGAACCCACAAGCCTTGGCTCAAGCGATTGACACCGTACAGAAACGTCAAACTCCCGCGAGTCCGCGAGACTTCGTCAGTCGCAACAACGATCTTAAGCAAATGATGGACACCTATAAGCAACTTGCCATGGAGAGCATTTAATATGATAGAGCTAATTCTTGGATCACTGTTTGTTATCTCCGCATCGCTAGTTGTCTATCACCACATTGGCTATCCGTTATTACTTAAAATAGTCGTTAAAAAGAAGCGCGTACGTGTCTCGTCGGAATCAACGCGACACTATCGCAACAGTCAAGCGGATCGCTATCGACCCTCGATGACCATTCTTGTACCTGCTTACAATGAGCAAGCGTGGATTGCGCAGAAAATACGCAACTTAGCTTGTATTGACTACCCCCGAGATCGATATAAAGTGGTGATTGTTTGTGATGGTTGCACCGACCACACTGTCGATATCGCAGAAGCGACCATACAAGAGGCTTTTTGCAGTGAAACGCATTTTGAGATCATTAGCTTTGCAGAGAACCAAGGAAAGGTCGCTATCATCAACCAGATGATGCAACAGATAGAGAGTGACATTACTGCCTTGAGCGATGTTTCAGCGTTAATCTCAGTCGATGCGCTTTTGTTGGCCGAGCAGCACTTTGCTCGCCAAGAAATTGGAGTCGTAAACAGTCGCTATCAAATACTTCAAAGCGACAACGAAGGTGAAGTGAAATATTGGCACTATCAAGAGATGATGCAACGAGGAGAAGCGAGCCTTGGTGCTAACATTGGCGCTCATGGCGCGCTCTACTTCTTCCGCACTCACTTATTTACCCCTCTTAAACCAGACGTAATCAATGATGATTTTGTCATTCCAATGGCGATCGTTCGGGCAGGCTACCGCGCAATATATGAACCCAATGTTGTCGCCATCGAACTTGAATCAACCAATGTAACCAATGACTTTAAACGTAGAGTTCGCATTTCTGCAGGCAATATGCAGCAAATCATTATGTTATCCGACCTACTCTCTCCTCGTTACAAAGCAGTCGCGTTCGCCTTTGGTTCGGGTAAGACACTGCGCCTTTTGACCCCCTATTTTTTGATTACCTGCTTTATTACTTCCCTGTTGCTCAGTACACACCCGCTGTTTCTTGCCATTTTATTGCTGCAGATAGGCTTTTACACCATAGCTTCATTGGGGTTACTGCTACCTTCTGTGTTTACCAACCGCTATTTAAAATGTGTGAGTTACTTTGTTGCCGGTCACAGTGCAAATCTCTGTGGTGGTATTCGATATATATGCCGTCGTCACGCGTAACGTTAGAAAAGAGTATAAGGAGATCATCATGCCACACATCATTTCTAACTACCCTATCTGGTTCGCCAAAAGAGTTTTTGACCTATTTGGCGCATCACTCGCGATGGTGCTTTTTTTGCCATTGTTTCCAATCATCGCACTAGCCATCAAAACAAGTTCAAAAGGTCCGATTTTCTATCGACAGCAGCGGGTCGGTAAATCTACGCCACAACATATGGAGTTTTTCGACATAATTAAGTTTCGCACCATGTACCAAGATGCAGAAAGTTATTCAGGCGCAGTATGGGCGACCAAAAATGACCCACGCATTACGCCTGTTGGACGTTTTCTGCGCAAGACGCGTTTGGATGAAATACCACAACTATTTAATGTGATCAGAGGTGAAATGTCGCTAATTGGTCCTCGTCCTGAACGCCCGTCATTCTATAACAAGCTGGAACATGAAATCCCTTACTTTGCTGATAGAACCTACGGCGTAATGCCTGGAATTACAGGACTTGCCCAAGTCAATCAAGGTTATGACACCTGCATTGATGATGTCCGTACCAAGGTGGGATATGACCACAGCTACGCATTATCCCTGCGTTCGACCAAATCTTGGCTCATGATGGATATGAACATCATCGCCCAAACTTTGGTCGTTATGTTTAACGGCCGTGGTCAGTGAATTTGTGGTGCACTGGTGGTTTAAATCCAGCGTCTAACTTGGCGCTTATACTCAAGATATTGATCACCAAAGAGGTGCTCTAGGGCCCGTTCCTCAGGCAGGATTTGAAAACGGTTCATATAGAGCACAAACCCGATTGGTAACATCACTGAAATGACGTTTTGTTGCCAGTAACCGATACCAAATAGCAGGATCAGTAACGCCAGATACATCGGATTGCGCGTGTAAGCAAAAACCCCGGTGTTCACAACGGTTGATGCCTTATCAACCGCCACTGGGTTAACCGTCGTTTTGGCCTTACGAAACTCATAAACACCCGCAACGCCTATAAAGCCAGATAAACAAATCGAGAGTGACAACACCCACCAAGGATAAGGTAGGGTTGCCGAAAAACTCATTAAGGATTGATCAATTCTCACCATCACAACGATAAATATAATAAACAGTGCGACAGGCGGAATTTTTCGTTCCAACATAACCATTACACGACCTCTAGCAGCGCTTGCAGCGGGTGCTTAATCTTAAGATGCTCCAAGCGTTTCACTTGGCTGCGGCATGAGTATCCTGTCACTAAGCAACGGTCGGACGGTAACTTTTCCAAGCGTGGTTTCCAACTTAGCGCGTAGATGTCCTTCGACATTTCGAGCTTATCCACTTCGTGACCAAATGTTCCAGCCATACCACAACAACCAACTGGAACCGCATTAAGCTTAGCGCCAAAGTGGCTAAAGATCTCACCCCACTCCTTTTCAGCATTCGGCAGTTTGGTTTTCTCTGTACAGTGCGCCAACAAGTACCAAGCATCTCCCTGCACTTCGGCACGTTCAAATTCACCCAGCCTTGGTAGCAACCATTCATGGACGGTAAGAACATCAAACTCGCCACGTTTATCACCTAGAATTTCGTTGTATTCATCGCGATAACACAGTACTAAGGCAGGATCTACGCCCACCATCGGAATCGATAAGTCTGCCACTTGCTCTAAGAACATCGCGGTATTCTTTGCACTTTTAGCAAATTGCGCCAAAAACCCTTTGATGTGCTGTGCCTTGCCATTTGGCTTAAACGGCAACAGGACTGGTGTTTTGCCTAACTTAGTCACTAACTTGACGAAGTCATCCACCACATCAGCATCGTAATAAGACGTAAATGGGTCTTGAACAATAAGCACATGCTGAGCTTTTTCCTCACTCGACATTGCCGCCAGCGCTTGCATGTCAAATGGCTTGAGTTGTTTAACACGTTTAGCAAGTGTCGGTACAGACAGAAGCGGAGCATCGACATAGCCCACCGTAGCGGCGGTGATGCTTTGAACCCACTTTTGCTTGAGTACTCCATTCACCAAGGTTGGCGCTTTCGCCATTAATGGCAACATGGTTTCGATGTTGGCAACCAGATAGTCTTTCGCCGGACGTTGATATCGGCTGTAGTAGATATTTAAGAAACGCGCTCTAAAGCTTGGTACGTCGACTTTAATTGGGCACTGGCTTGCACACGCTTTACACGCTAGACAACCATTCATCGCTTCATACACTTCATGCGAAAAATCGTACTCGTGGCGTTTGTTAAAGCTATTACGCACGCGATCCAGCATTGCTTTGACTGACGCGGTTTTCATGGATTGCTGTTCAAGATCCAGAATATCGATGCCTTGCTCTGTCAGTTGACGTAGCCACTCTCGCACCAAACCCGCTCGTCCTTTTGGCGAGTGGCGTCTGTCTGCGGTCACTTTCATCGACGGACACATTGGCGACGCCGTATCATAGTTAAAGCATAAACCGTTGCCGTTACACTCCATGGCTTGCTTAAAGCTATCACGAACCTCAACGTTTATTTGTCGGTCGTAAAAACCACGTTTCGTGTCTGTCACTTTAACCAGTTCATCTGCACTATCTAACGGCGTACAAATCTTACCTGGGTTCATCTTGTTGTGCGGGTCAAACGCAGACTTCACACGGCGTAACTCAGTAAATAACTCGTCACCAAAGAACTCCGGACCATATTCAGAACGGAACCCCTTGCCGTGTTCACCCCACATCAAACCGCCATATTTTGCCACCAGCTTAACCACTTCGTCCGAAAGTTCATGCATCAAGCGCTCTTGGTGAGGGTCGCACAGGTCAAGGGCTGGTCGAACGTGCAAAACGCCAGCATCAACGTGACCAAACATGCCATATTGCAACGTTTTTGCATCGAGCAATTGACGAAAATCAGCGATAAAGTCAGCCAAATTTTCAGGTGGCACGCAGGTATCTTCCGCAAACGCGACCGGTTTAGCTCGCCCTTTGGCTGCACCTAAGAGTCCCACCGCCTTCTTACGCATGTTGTAAATTTTGCCGATGCTGGCGACATCGTTACACACCTGATAACCAATAATCCCCGCTTCTTCACTGGCTAGCATTTGCTCTAAACGCTCCGTGAGTGCGGCAACTTGCTGCGCCACTTCATCACTGTTTTGACCAGCGAACTCAACCATATTGATGCCCAGCATTTCTTTGCCTGGAACATCCATTAGCAGATCACTCACTGTGTGCCAAACAATGTCTTCTTTCGCCAAGTTGAGCACTTTTGAGTCGACAGTTTCCACGGACAACGCCTGAGCCTCGACCATAAACGGTGCATTACGCAGCGCCGAGTCAAAACTGTTGTATTTAACATTGACCAATGTGCGAGCCTGAGGGATTTTGGTTAGATTCAGTTTCGCTTCTGTAATAAACGCCAAAGAACCTTCCGCGCCACAGAGCACTCGCGTTAAGTCAAAGCTTTCATCATTCTCATCAATGGCATTTTTTAAGTCATAACCGGTTAAAAAACGGTTCAAAGGCGGAAACTTAGCTAAGATCTGCTCGCGCTTATCACGACACACCTTTTCGGTTGTAGTAAGTGCGTTGTAGGCATACGTCCCCTCTTCTGGGGCACCTTTAGAGAGGTCAGATTCAAGTACTGAACCATCCGCAAACACCGCTTGAAGTGACAGCACATGATCCGATGTTTTGCCATATTTGAGTGACCCTTGTCCTGAGGCGTCGGTATTGATCATCCCCCCAAGCGTCGCACGGTTACTCGTCGATAGATCAGGTGAGAAGAAATAACCATAAGGACGCACCGCATCATTAAGTTGATCTTTAATCACACCAGTCTGTACGCGCACCCATCCTTCATGCTCATTGATTTCAAGCACTTGATTCATGTAACGAGAAAGATCGACCACCACACCTTGAGTCAGTGATTGACCGTTGGTACCCGTACCACCACCACGTGGGGAAAACTTGACTCTTTCATACACAGGCTTAACCGATACTTTACCGATTAGCGCAACGTCTTGTGTGGTGCGGGGGTGAATAACGGCTTGCGGTAGTTGCTGATAGACGCTGTTGTCTGTAGCAACGGCGAGTCTACTTGAGTACTGAGTTTCGATATCGCCGCTAAAGCCCGCTTTTTTAAGCTCGTCTAAAAAGCTCAGCACTACGTGATCAATATCTTGATGAGAATGAAGTCTTGGTAACATTGCGTCCTGCCCCTAAAGCACTGATCCGGTCAGTATTGGGTTTCTTTATTACCATCCATTCGTTATCGCCTCCATGAAGATGATTGCGCTCGCAAAGTCCTTGCGTATGCCTTAATTGCAGGTTTACTTGCCACAGATAATTCGCTTAACTGTAGGTTCATCACCACTGAGCAATGAATGCGATGGTTACTATTCTTTTGATTTTCGTCACTTTACAACATTTAAAAGCGTGATCAAAACAGAATTACAGTGCCAAAATAGATTTTATGGTGAATACTTGTCCTGAACTTTTATCACTCCGTAAATAAAAGATTACTCTACCAACCGCAGTGGCCTTTTTTGTGAAAGCTGCCCCAAAAATTAGGCTTAAGCATTGCGTTTGGACTTATCCACAGCAGCGTTAGAACCGAGCAAATGAAAAAGAACAAGATTGTAACGACAGAAGATATCCTTCTTAAACTTTGTCAGTCGGTGTCTGGTGTATTGAGCTCCGCAACCGATTCAAATGTTTCATATTCAGCGATGGTGCAAAAAATCAATAAGACGAGCCTTAAGCCCGACTTTGGTTGTTTTGTATTGTTTGACGGCGGATTTTCTGGCTTGGTTGTCATTAACTTTACTGCGAAAGCCGCATTAGAGTTATATACGAAATATATGCAAAATATGGGCATTCCTGCCGAAGAACTTGCCATTGCACACACCTCGGATGAAGTGGGCGATGT
This sequence comes from Vibrio panuliri, assembly GCF_009938205.1. Classification (NCBI taxonomy): domain Bacteria; kingdom Pseudomonadati; phylum Pseudomonadota; class Gammaproteobacteria; order Vibrionales; family Vibrionaceae; genus Vibrio; species Vibrio panuliri. The sequence continues at coordinate 1,720,171 of NZ_AP019654.1, forward strand.
ACTTGGTGAGTTGATGAATCAATTGGTTGGTGATTTTACCAACAAGATTCGCAAAGAGCTGCAAACGCACATCACTCAAAACCAACCTAAGATGTTGTCGCTCAATAAACAGGTGATCTTATCAGTAGATACCAACCTTGATCGCCCGCAAGCTCGCCGCGTGACCTTCTCGACCGAAAACCACAATATCTTCTATTTAGAACTGGCAATGGACAAAACTGAGTTTATCCAACTTGAAGAGTTTGAGATGGATGAAGATGAAAACCCAGATGACATCCTAGAGAAAACGCAGCAGCAAATGCGCGAAAAAGAAAAGCAAAATGAACCGAAAGGTAACAACGACGCTGACGACTTGCTAAGCGAGCTTGGGCTATAAGCGCTGTTTCGGTAAATTGATTAGGCTCCCATTGGGAGCCTTTTTTGTCTCAAGTCGCCTTCCAATGTCACAAGCTGCATTGAAACCTGAGACTAATGTTGCGAGCAATAGTGATAACACGCTAAAATAGCCGACTTTGTTATTTTTACGAGTTTTGTCGCTGTCAATGGATAAACAAAAAGCCCTCAAAAAGATTGCCAAGTGTTTAGAGCTGGGTAACTCTGCCAATGTCAACGAAGCCGCGAACGCCATTAAGATGGCGCATCGCCTGATGCTAAAATATGGCTTGGATAAGGACGATATTGAGTTTATCAAGATGGGCAAAACTCAATCGACCCATCTATTGCCGTCGAATATCAGCTCAACATTGCTCCGTATCATCCGAGGAATCAACACTCGCTTTGGTGTTGAAGCAGTATTGCTTAATCATAAGGGGCTAAAGCGTGTTGAGTTTATTGGAGAAGCGGACCGCGCTATTTTTGCCGCTTTCGCCTTTGACATTGTCTACCGAGAACTCAATGAGCATACTGGCAAGTTTCGCAACAGCTTTGCGGGCACGGGTACGTCTTCGATGGAAGTCAATCGCCGCGTAAACTCGTTTGTTTCTGGGTGGGTTGAAGGTGCGTTAGAAAAACTGCCGATCATTTCACCAGATGAAGAATCTGCCAATAAGATTGAAGACTACATCGATAAAGAGTTCAAAAATATCGACCGCGAAACCTTCAAACAACAGCTTCGTGAAGCGATGAAGAACCTCACTGACGATTATGAAGTCGGACTTAAAAAAGGTCGTACTCTTTCAGTCAGTCGCCCAATCGACGGCGCACAAGCCCCGAAGTTACTGCGATAAATCCAATGCTATTAGCCATCGGAGTGCCTGCTAAGTTGCATACGCTTCGGTGTACAATAGCATCATCTTTGATGAGCAAATGAACAATCCGTTCAACGCTTGTTAATCTTACGTCAAATATAGTCAGCTAGGTTTGACATAAAAGACGTCATAAGTTTTATTGACGACCATTAATTTTCTGAATGAATCCCCCCTTTCACATGGAGAAGTTTCTGTGAAAAAACTTACTTTAGCTCTAGCTCTCACCGTTGCACTTACAGGCTGTCAGGCAACACAACGTCAAAACGCGACCACTGGTGAATCTGAAACGAATTCAGCGACCAAAGGCGCATTGATTGGTGCAATCGCAGGTGTAGCTGTCGGGCTAGCAACCGGAGATAACGCCAAAGAACGTCGTAAAAATGCACTAATTGGTGCCGCTGGTGGCGCAGCAATCGGTGGAGGCGCGGGCTATTATTTTGACCAACAAGAAGCGGCTCTGCGAAAAGAGCTGCTCGACTCTGGTGTGCAAGTAGAACGTGTTGGTGAAAACCAACTGCTACTTCGCCTAGAAAATGGCATCGGTTTTCAATCTAGCTCATACCAGCTAGACCCGACCATTCATCGCACTTTACGTGGTGTGGCACGAATTCTGGTTGAATACCCAGACACAAGCCTTGTAATCGAAGGCCATACCGATAGCACGGGCAACGACACAATGAACCAAACTCTCTCTGAGCGTCGTGCTGAGTCGGTTCGTAGCTACTTAGTACAACAAGGTGTTGCTCCGGGTCGCGCGATTTCTCGTGGCTATGGCGAGCGTTTCCCTCTGTGTTCAAATGACACAACTGCTGGCCGTGCTTGTAACCGTCGCGTAGAAATTCAGATTTTACCGCTGAAATAATTCTCTTCCCTCAATCTCAATACCCAAGTATTCGCATGACTACTTGGGTATTTTATTGCTCGCAAAGCCAATCTGTGGTTTCTTATTACTCCCTACTTTCGCGTGCAAATTTAGGATGATATCGCGGTATGATGAAATTCATCACAACATTAGCCCTTCTCTGGTCATCATTCACTATTGCCAACTCAGGCAATCCAGCTTTCTCTGAACTGCTTGATCAAGCAGATCTCAATAACCCACGCGCTCAGTATCAGCTTTATCAAGCCTACTTGTCTGGTGACGGCGTCACTCAATCACCACAAGAAGCTCTGTATTGGCTCAAGCAAGCGGCGTTAAATCGTTATAAACTCGCGCAGTATGATTTAGTCGAGCAATATCTTACCGGTGGGTTAACCAAACCAGACATCAATAAAGCCGTTTTTTGGCTGACCAAGTTGGCGATTTCAGGCGACGATAAGGCCCAATACGAGCTTGGACAAATTTATGAGAAGCGGGCTCAGTCTGTTGACACTTTGTCACAAGCCAAGCTTTGGTATCAAATGGCTGCCGAGTCCTATCCTGATGCAGAGCTAGCGCTCAATAGATTACTCGAACAGGAGTTCAATCAACAAAGAGCAAAGCAGTTAGCGCAGCTTGACCAACTCAATAGTCAAAACCAGACCTCATCCGGCACCTTGCCTTCGTGGTTTAGCGCAGGACGACTGTCAAACTCACTTCTACTGACGCTGTGTATATCAACCCTCATAGCTTTAGGTTTCGTCACGGTCATTTGGCGACGCAAACAGCGCAGCCCAAGCACACTCAGTGACGCGCAAACTGTTTTCAATAGAGAACCTGATAATGGTGTTGCTCATCCTGATGTTTACAAACTTAAAAATCAGCTCGCTCAGCAAACCAAGCAGATCCATAAGCAAAAACAACAGATCGAAGCGCTTTATGGCCAATTAAAGAGCCAGCAGCTCTCTACCGCTCAAGCATCTCAAACCATTCGCCCCGTGAACAACTCATTCTCACTCGCATGCGCGATGTTTGGTTTCGAGGAAAACCAGCTTCCGGAGGCTGGCAAAATCAAACTACGCTACAAGCAATTATGTAAGATTTATCACCCTGATCTAAAAGGCAGTGACGACGAAATGAAGCGCTTAAATCAAGCGTTGAAGACCATTTTGGATCATCTGAAAAAATCACGTTAATTATTTGTTACATTAAGTTCATATAATTTAGTTTAAAACGATAAAAACCATACATGACGGGCGATACGCAATCGATCACCCTCCCGTTTAACGTAACAAACAGTTAACGCCTAATAACTATATGTGTCATAATGCAGTTCTACGATAACCCTTGGTGATAACGGTAGGAGCGTTAATATGTACACAATCGAAGGCATTTGCGACTGGTGTAAAAAACCAAGCCTGCTTACCAAACATGAATATCTCGACGGCTTATGTCACCACTCTTGTAAAGAGTGCTACGACTTTGCAGCTATGGATGTACGAGAGTTCAATATCGGTGAAATTCAGCAAAGAGAGCGTCAATCACAACTGATGCGTTGAAATGAACCTGAAGGCGAACAGTAAGCCAAATAATTACCAAGGATGATTAGCAAAAGCCACCTCTTCGTTAGGTGGCTTTGTTTTGCGGTGAATCCGGTTGGCGCTCGGGGGCAGCCCGATAAAACTCGGGAATCTCATTAAGCGCTCGATATAATCGGTCAATCGTTGGATATTGGCTAACATCAACATCAAAACGAAGCGCATTATATACTTGAGGCACTAAACAGACGTCCACTAAGGATACTTCTGCACCAACACTGTAGACACCCGCGGTATGTCTAAGCTTGTCATCAAGTGCCGCAAAACCCACCGTAATCCAATGTCTCAGCCATTCGACTTCATCTTCTTTGTCAAAGTCGGCGTGGTTAATTAGGTATTGCTGTACCCGCAGGTTATTTAACGGATGAATATCAATTGCGATATCTTGAGCGAGTTCTTTTATTTTGTAACGTTTTTCACCACTTAATGGGGTCAAAAGTGGCTCGGGATAATGATCATCAAGATAATCAATGATTGTTAGCGATTGGCTTATTCTCGTTGCCCCATCCATTAAGACCGGTACTAACTCATTGGGATTGATACGATGAAACTCGTCTGTATGTTGCTGCCCACCATCTTTAATCAAGTTGACGGCAAAGTAATCATAACGAAGTTTCTTAAGATTCAGCGCTATCCTTACTCGATAGGCTGCTGACGAGCGCCAGTAACCATATAGTCTCATCTTATTGCTACCACCTTTTGATCTATCGCTCCAAACAAACTGTTGCCCTGCTCATCGAGCATTTCAATGCGAACTGTGTCGCCAAAATGCATAAACTCTGTTGATGGTTTTCCATCACGAATCGTTTCTATCATACGAATCTCAGCAATACAGGAGTAACCCACACCACCTTCACTCACCGCACTACCAAAATCAGTACCTTGCTTGTTTGAGACAGTACCTGAACCAATTATAGTCCCTGCACAGAGTTTGCGAGTTTTTGCTGCGTGCTGAATCAGTTGCGCGAAACTAAAGTTCATATCTTGCCCTGCATTGGGACAGCCAAACAGGTGCTGATTATAAGTCGTGCGGAGTGGTAAGTGCACTTTACTGCCGTGCCAAGCATCACCTAACTCATCCGGCGTGATCGCGACTGGTGAAAACGCCGAGGAAGGCTTAGATTGGAAAAAACCAAATCCTTTTGCCAACTCAGAAGGAATGAGATGACGCAGTGAAACGTCATTGACCAGCATCAGTAATCGAATAGCGCCTTGCGCTTGTTGGTGTGTACAGCCCATCGGAACATCATCGGTAATGACCGCCACTTCTGCTTCAAAATCAATCCCCCACTCCTCACTGGCGAACGCTATTACCTCATTGGGACCAATAAAGCTATCAGACCCGCCTTGATACATCAGTGGGTCAGTCCAAAAACTCGCTGGCATTTCTGCTCCGCGCGCCTTGCGGACCAATTCGACGTGATTCACGTAGGCACTACCGTCTGCCCAATGAAAAGCTCTTGGCAGCGGTGAGTGACAATTTGCTGAGTCAAATGCCATGCTTTCTAGCTGACCTTGATTCAAATCACGAGAGATCTCCTCAAGTAGCGGCGAGCAATCAGCCCAGTTGTCTAAAGCCTGCTGCAGAGTATGCGCTATGGCAGGAACGGGGATACAACGCGTCATCTCGCGATTGACGACGACCAGTTCGCCATCTCTGGTTTTGCTCTTTAATGTCGCAAGTTTCATTTCACCTCCTTCTGTTCTTGCCAACTGTAGACATAATCACGGAGCTCCACTTGCTCGGCATCACTGGAGAACCTTAATGCTCGTCGAGTGTCGATCATCACTGCCACTTCATCAGTACGTTTCTTTTGCTGCGCCAATCCAGCAGCGAATGCTTTGGGGTGCGGTCCATGAGTGAACCCAGCAGGATGGAAGGTCACCATTCCCGCTTCAATATTGTCACGACTGAAGAAATCACCTTCGTGATAAAACAGTACTTCATCGTAATCATCATTGTTGTGATAAAACGGGACTTTGAGTGCGCCAGGATCACTCTCTATCGGCCTTGGAACAAAAGTGCACACCACGAAACCGTCAGCAACAAAGGTGGTATGTGCAGACGGTGGCAAATGATAACGATGAGACATCAGTGGACGAATGTCGCGCCAGTTGAGCCGAACAACAGATAGATCACCGTGCCAACCAATCGCATCTAAAGGATTGAAAGGATAAGTGATGGTGCTAACTTCTTGATGTCGTTTTACTTTTACTTGTGTCGTTGATTCACTATATTGAGCCTGAAACGCCGTGTTGATCTCCGGGACGTCAAGCACTGCAGGGTCGAACACTGCATGTTGCCCTACAATTCCTTTTTCCGGCAAACTGTAAGCACCCTCACTATTTTCTATCATTAAAATGAACATGGGTTGATGTGGCTCTAAACGCCAGTTAGTCGAACGTGGAATAACTACGTAGTCACCCGTTGCCACCGTCAAATGTCCATAATCGCAAAAAAACTCCGCACTGCCTTGATGTATAAACAGCAACTCATCACCATCGGCATTGCGAGAAAGAAACTCCATAGGTTGTTTTACCTGCCATACTCGGATCTTACACTCATTGTTGCTGAGCAATATTGGCACATCCCATGGTGATGGCTGAGTGCTGGCTTCGAGCAAATTAAAGTTGAATGCTCTCGGTCTTAACTCCCCTTCCCAGTCGCTCCAGCCCGTTGGCGCATGGCGGTGATGGAAGTGAGATGCGGGCCCAAAAAAGCCACAACGTCCCGCTTCTCTCTCAAAGATACCCTCAGCAGGAAAGTCTGCATGCGCTTGTTTTGAGCAACTACCTTCACGGTGAGGATAAGTAATTCGTCTACGCATCTTTTAGTACCCCGCGCCGAATCTGATCTTCTTCGATTGACTCAAACAACGCCTTAAAGTTGCCTTCGCCAAATCCTTGGTTGCCTTTGCGCTGGATAATTTCAAAGAACACCGGACCTATGACGGTTTGGGTGAAAATTTGCAGCAAAATACCGTCTTTCATTGGCGCACCATCTATCAATATGCGCAGTTGCTTGAGCAGCTCTAAGTCTTCACTGTGCCCTGCTACTCGCTGGTTGACCTTTTCATAATAGGTATCCGGCGTGGGCATAAAAGACATCCCTCGGTCGCGTAAAGTCTTAACCGTGTGATAAATATCATCTGTACTCATCGCAATATGCTGTATTCCTTCCCCGTTATACTCGCGAATAAACTCTTCGATTTGAGATTTATCATCAGAAGATTCGTTAATCGGAATACGGATTTTGCCACAAGGGGCTGTCATCGCTCGGCTCACAAGCCCTGTCAGTTTGCCTTCAATGTCGAAATAGCGAATTTCACGAAAATTGCCTATTCGTTCATAGAAACCAGACCAAACATCCATATGGCCTTGCTTAACGTTGTGAGTTAAGTGGTCAATTTCTAATAGCCCGACAGATTGTGTTTGCCGTTGGCGCTCGGCATCAGGATAAAAACAGAAGTCGACGTCATAAATATTCTGCTCACCGTAACGATCAACAAAGTAAATTAGGCTTTCACCAATCCCATAGATGGCTGGAATCGATAGCTCCATCGGGCCGATATCCGTTACATATTGTTGCGCACCATTTGCTAAGGCGTGTTCCATCGCTTTACCGCAATCTTTGACGCGAAATGCCATCCCACACACTGAAGGGCCATGCTGACGTGCAAATGCTTCAGCTTGGCTATGAGGTTGAGCGTTGACAATGAAACTGACATCGCCTTGTTGAAACAACCATGCTTGTTTTGAACGATGCTTGGCAACTTCGGCAAAACCGAGTGATAGAAATAACGTCTTCAACGCCTCGATACCATGAGCATCGGCTGCGGTATACTCAACAAACTCAAAGCCGTCGGTACCGAGTGGGTTAGCAAGTTGGGTTAATTGCTCATCCATAATCTCCCCCTCTAATATTAATAATATCAAGAGCACTTATGCTGTTATAAACATGAGCAATAACAGCCAATAAGGGTAATTTTTATGGCAAAAAATCAACAACTCAGATCAGTTCAATGCTGTAAAAGAACGCAGTTCCTTAGCTCAACGTTGAAGCTAAGTTATTAATTTAATAAATGAATAGCTCAACAAACCACTTGTAACAATAATTTTACAAGCACAGAAATATCGTTCAAATAACCACCAGAGGCACTTCGATTAGTTGGTTTAGGTAAGAAATTTGATTTACCGCAGGTTTGGCATCCTAACTTAGCGGTATGTTAACCGCCTCTGTTCCTACAGTAAGGTATAACAATGACACAAATTAACCGTGACCGATTGGTAGAGCACTTCTGCCAACTAGTAAAAATCGACAGCGAATCTGGTTTTGAAAAAGAGATTGCTGAAACGTTAGCTGAGCAACTTGGTGAGATGGGCTTTACTGTGCATAAACTGCCAGTACCTGAGCAATACACCAATGGATTCAACGTTTACGCTCGCCTAGACGGTCAAATTGAAGATAGCATTGTACTAAGCTGCCACATGGATACTGTGACTCCAGGAAAAGGCATTGAACCTGTTATTGAAGATGGCATCATCCGCTCTAAGGGCAACACGATTCTTGGTGGTGATGACAAATCCGGTATTGCTGCAATCATGGAAGCGGTGCGTTGCATTCAAGCTGAGAACCTAGCACACAAGACTATTGAACTCGCGTTTACAGTTCATGAAGAAGGTGGTCTACGTGGCTCAGAGCACTTTGATATGGCAATGATTCAATCTAATAAAGCCATCGTACTCGATACTGGCGGCCCGATTGGCACCATCGTTAATGCAGCACCTGGTCAGCAAAAAATCGTGGCGACAATCAAAGGTCGTCCAGCTCACGCAGGTCTAGCCCCAGAAGAAGGCATCAGCGCGATCAGCGTTGCAGCGGATGCGATTACACAAATGAAATTGCTACGTATCGATGAAGAAACAACGGCAAACATCGGTATTGTTGAAGGTGGTAACGCAACTAACATCGTTATGCCTGAACTTAAAATTGTCGCTGAAGCGCGTTCACTCAACGATGACAAACTTACAAAGCAAGTTGAGCATATGATTGACACCTTCCAAGCGGCAGCAGCGAAACATGGTGCGGAAGTTGAAATCGAATCAACACGTGCCTACAACGCATTTGTTCTTAATGATGATCATCCACATATCGAGCAGGTGAAAGCATCATTTGCCGCGATTGGCACCGAACCAAATACTAAAGCGACGGGTGGCGGCAGCGATGCAAACAACTTCAACAAGTTGGGGCTAACTACCGTTAATATTTCAACGGGTATGGCAAAAGTACACACGACTGAAGAGTACATCGCCATTGATGACATGGTTAAAGTGACGGAATTTGTGAAGCACTACCTAACTCACTAAACCTCTTTGTGATGACTTCGTAACTAATACAAACTGTCCCAATCGTTGTTCAGCAATTATTGGGGCAGTTTTCTAACTGTTTCGTTATCATCATTCGATTAAAGGTCGTCGTACACTCTAGTGACAGTGATGCTCCCAGGCACGATACCAACACCAAGATCGACCCCTTTTTGCCGAAACTCTTCAGCAACGGCATTAGTCACCCTTGCCCTCACACCTTTAATGGGCTTTTTCGGTGTCGCAGTTGGGCGCTCAACTCCCACCACTTTAATATCACTCACAACCTTATCTTCAACCTTGAGACTAACGTCCATCGCATGATACCCCCTTGGGCATTGAAACCATGGCAATGGGATACGATCTCTCTTTATACCCTTTTCCGGTGCTGGTATATGAATAATGACGCGTTTTTCATCTTGGGCGAAATCATAGCCACAGTTGGTTTTTGTGTTTGAACGATTTTCAAACTCACCAACGTTGATCTCCTGAGCGACGCTTCCCAACTCAAGAATATGGTACTTTTGGTCTTTGTTAGCGCTCGGTTTGTCACTAAAAAGCACTTCAATCACTTGTTCGTAGTATGAGTCAATAATCACTTCATCCAACTTTGTACTATCGACAAACTGCTTAAGCTTCGTTTCATCTTTTGTTTCAAGCGCTTTCCATACGTTTTCTTGGATAGTGTTTTTTGTTTTCGGATAGTTTTTTAAGTCCGGATCGTCCAACTCAGATATGATGCTATTTTTCAATAGATTAGAATGCTCATCTGAACCAACTAATTGTGACACCATATGACTTTTTGGTAGCAAAGTATTTCGTATTCGTTTAGCAATATCTTCTGTCGAAAAGCCAATAATTAACAAAAAGGAAAAAACCGTAGAAATAGCACCACCCCAAAGCAAAAATTGGCGAGATACGATTTTTTTACGGTCTTCGATTGCTTGGTCTATCCGCTCCTCGATTAACTTTTCCACTTCATCTTTTTGAAGTGCCATTTCGCTAATTAACGTTTTTATTTCTTCCCTTTCCATCTATATTCCAAAGTTCTTCACTTTTGTTATCTCGATACTAATGAGCACCAATTATTTCAGGCTCACTTGATTAAATCACTCACATGTCACTTTTATAAATATACTTGTTAGCTAATATTTCGCTTTGAATAGGAGTAACTGAAACCGTGGAATTTCGCGAGTTTCATTGCTCACCACATTAGTATGCAACTAGGATGAAACACCTTATTAATTTGTGTTAACAACACACAAATCGATGCGCCTTTTTTCTTGACCTTACCCTAGGGGTAAGGATTATGCTCTGCCCGTTATCTTTTGAATTGGTTTCCATATGCACGCTAAACCTCTGCGTACAATTTGGTTGGTCTTACTTACGTCCATGACGCTCCTTGCGTCGAGCGTGGCGTCGAGTCAGATCCTTATGCCTTTTCAAATGCTCCAAATGAGTCAAGGCTCAACCAGTGACTGCGCCTCCGATATGTCAATGTCAGAGATGTCTTTAACATCGCATCATGTCGACAACACCGACCCAATCACTGGCTGTGCAGACAACGATTCAGCACAATATGATTGTTGCGGCACAATTTGCATTCCTCACTTAGCGACACTGACAAGCATCTCTGTCGATAATTCCCCTGTTCTTGTTGCTTCTTCATATCCCGTTGAAGCGACCCGCAAAACCGTTAGATTGGCTCGCTCCCTCTATCGCCCACCCAACGCATAACGTTCTATCCATCCGTTAGACACCTCGCGATACCTATTGTATTGCGATGCAACTATCACCAGTGATGGCGCCTTTAGCCATCAATAAAACCACCGCCAAATAGGCTATGCACAGTGTCATCTCGCATAGTCAGGTCAAAGTACAACAAGGTTTATACTTTGCCGGCGTGGTATGAAATGGATTGAATTGTGAAAACAAAATACCACCAAATTGCGCTAAGCCTTGTTTTGGCTTTAAGCGCGGTGAGCTCTGTGAATGCACGCGGTATCGAACCACCACCAGCGATGACGACACAGTCACCAACATCTCTTGAGCAGATCATTGCCATTGCCCTTAGCAATGATGCCAGTCGTGCACAATTAATCGCTCAATCGAATGCAACCTTAAGCAGCGGACAAGCGAAAGCAACACTGATGGATCCAACCATTAAGTTGGGCGTGGGTGGCATGCCCGTTGATAGTTTCCGCCTTGATCAAGACCCAATGAGTAATATTTCTCTTGGTGTGATGCAAAAGTTTGATCGCGGCGACACCATTGAACTGCAACAGACTCAGGCAGAACAACAGGCCGAAGTCGTCTTGCAACAAGCAGACTCACGCGCTCAAGACATCACCACAACCGTGACAGCTTTGTGGCTTGAGCTAGGTTATAACCAAAAAGTCAACGCTCTACTCAATAAACAAAAGCAATGGTTAGAGCAGCTAATTGCGAGCCTCGATAGCAACTATTCACTAGGTTTGAGTGAGTCGCAAGATGTCATATCAGCACAATTAAAGCTCAGCCAACTCGAGCAAAAACTGGTTAGCAACCAACAGATGCAAGCCAAAATAAGCGCACAGCTTTCTGAATGGCTAGGAAGCAACTGGCTCGAACAAACCAATCAAATTCTCGCTTCAAATCAGCTCCACTGGGATAATTTGGAGAGCCTACTGACGCAAGCTAAAGACGCTCAAGCACGCTACCAACTACTGCTAAAACACCCAACAATCAAGGCGATTGACTCTTCTTTAGCGAGTGCCGAGACCCAAGTCTCTATCGCAGAAGAGGCCTATGCACCGCAGTTTGGTGTCGAAGTTATGTACGCCCATCGGCAAGCAAACAATATGCGTGGTGAGCCCGCGCCGGATATGGTCAGCGCGTATCTCACCATGGATATTCCCCTCTTCACTGGCAGCAAACAGGACAAAGCCTTGGAAGCGGCACAGTACCAAGTGGGGGCGGCTAAATCTCAACGTGATGCGTGGCTTTACCGAATGGAAGCGCAGCTGTCAGCCTTGCTATCAGATCGTCAGCATATTCAACAGCGAATAACTCTCTATACCAATCACTTACTCAAACAAGCTCGCGCTCAACGCGATGCGATAGAAAGAGGCTATCAAACCAATCGAGCAGGTTTTAGTGACATTGTCACGTCATCCATCACTGAGATTTCCCTTGAGTTGGAGCGTGAGCGCCTTATTACGGATCTCAATCTCACCAACAACCAAATCGCCAGCCTTGTTGGCATCTACCAATCTGCTGACTATTCGCTAAGCCGTCGCTAGGAAAACAGAATGAAAACATTTAACGTTGCTACCCTTGCTCTATTAATCGGTAGTGGAATTGGCTTTGCCGCGAACCATTGGATGACTGCAAATAGCCAACATACGCCGCTAAATACTCAAGCCTCCTCCGACGAGCCGCTCTATTGGGTCGCCCCAATGGACCCGAACTACAAACGAGATAAACCGGGTAAATCGCCGATGGGCATGGATCTCATTCCTGTTTATGCTGAGGATGCCAAAGGTGAAACTCAAGTCCAAGGTACGGTAACTATCTCACCCGCGGTAGAAAACAATCTTGGCGTGAAAACCGATATAGTGAAGCTTCAGCCACTACAACCAATCATCGATGCGGTCGGCTATATCGCATTTGATGAAAGTACCTTGTGGCAAACTAACGTCCGCACCAGTGGTTGGGTTGAAAAACTCAATGTCGATGCCGTAGGAGAGAAAGTGTCACGCGGCGACATTCTGTTCACTTTCTACTCACCAGATTTAGTCAAAGCGCAGGAAGAGTTGCTTAATGCCAAACGAACTGGGCGCAAAAATCTAATCTTCGCCGCAAAAGATAGACTAAAGGCGTTAGGCGTTGACTCATCACAAATTGAGCAAATCTATCGCTCAGGAAAAGCCAAACAAAATATCGAGATTAAAGCACTCGCTGACGGAGTCATTGCCAAGCTCAATATCCGCGAAGGCGGATATTTATCTCCGGCACAAACCGTTATTAGTGCCGGACCTCTTAACCATGTCTGGGTCGATGTGGAGCTGTTTGAGCGTCAATCCCACTGGATAAAAGCAGGCAGTCAAGCTGAGATGCGTTTGGATGCCATTCCTGGTCAAACATGGCAAGGCAATGTGGATTACGTTTATCCAATTCTAGACCCTGCCACCCGCACACTTCGTGTACGACTTAAATTTGATAACCCTAATGGCGCACTGAAACCCAATATGTTTGCGCAAATTGCACTAAAACCCGTAAGCGAGCAACCCGTTTTAACTATCCCTAGTTCAGCGGTCATTCGCTCAGGTGGTATGAGCCGCGTGGTGCTTGCCCTAGGGGATGGTCAATATCGTTCAGCGCGTATCACTGTCGCCCGAGAGGCAGGAGACCGAGTTGAGGTAAAACAAGGGTTGCAAGAAGGCGATCGCATTGTCACCTCAGCGCAATTTATGCTCGACTCAGAATCAAGCCAAAGCGCCGATCTATCCAGAATAAACGGTGTAACCGTTCATGCAGAAAGTGCTTGGGCTCTCGGTACGATCAGCGATGTCATGCTTGATCACCGTATGTTGACCATCAATCACCAACCAGTAGCGAAATGGAACTGGCCCGGCATGACGATGAACTTCACCGTTGCAGACAACGTTGACATCCGCCCGCTAAAACAAGGCGCGACCATTGAGTTTGAAATGGTTAAAACGCCTCAAGGTCAATATCAGATTACTGCCGTTAAAGCTGCAAATGGCGCAATTAATCAAATGTGGGTTGAAGGCACTATCACCATGCTGATGGCAGATTTTGACATGATCACCTTGTCTCACCAAGCCGTGCCTGATTGGCAATGGCAAGCGGGAGAGCAAAACTTTTCGCTTAGTGACAACTTTGATCTCTCACCATTTAGTGAGGGCCAAAACGTACGGTTTCTAGTTGAAAACAATGCTGGCGAATGGACGCTCAAACAAATTGAAGCATTAGGAGGTCAACAATGATTGGTGCAATTATTCGTTGGTCCATCAATAACCGATTCCTGGTGTTGGTTGCCTCTGTATTGCTCACCTTGGCAGGTTTATATAGTGTCAAGCAAACACCAGTTGACGCGATCCCTGATCTGTCTGACGTGCAGGTTATCATTAAAACCAATTATCCGGGTCAAGCGCCACAAGTAGTCGAAGACCAAGTGACCTATCCACTGACCACCGCGATGTTAGCTGTGCCTGGCGCAGAGACGGTTCGCGGCTACTCGTTTTTTGGTGACTCTTATGTCTACATCATTTTTGATGATGACACGGATATGTACTGGGCGCGTTCACGTGTACTTGAGTACTTAAGCCAAGTCGCACCAAACCTACCCTCACAAGCAAAACCAACACTGGGTCCTGATGCCACAGGGGTTGGCTGGATCTTTAGCTATGTGTTGCAGGATAAAACAGGCAAACATGACTTAGCAGAACTTAGAAGCCTACAAGATTGGTTTTTAAAGTATGAACTACAAACCGTTGCAGGCGTATCTGAAGTGGCAACAGTGGGGGGTATGGTCAAGCAGTATCAAGTGCAAATTGATCCGGCAAAATTACGTGCCTATAACCTTACCCTGCAACAAGTTAATGCAGCTATCAGTAATGGCAATCAAGAGACGGGCGCTTCGGTTATTGAAGTGGCAGAAGCGGAGCACATGGTGCGAACTTCGGGTTACCTAACCAGCATTGATGATTTACGTGCATTGCCATTGAAAGTAACCCAAAGTGGTACGCCACTGTTACTTGGCGATATTGCAGACATCAATCTAGGGCCACAGATGCGCCGCGGGATCTCTGAGTTTAATGGCGAAGGAGAAGCCGTCGGTGGGGTTATCGTTATGCGCTTTGGCGAAAACGCTAGCCAAGTCATCGACAATGTAAAAGCCAAACTCAGTGAACTCCAACGTGGTTTACCGCAAGGGGTAGAGATTGTCACCACCTACGACCGTTCAACATTGATCAATTCAGCCGTCGATAATCTATGGAAAAAATTAGCGGAAGAATTTATCGTCGTCGCAGTGGTTTGTGTGCTGTTTTTATTCCATATTCGTTCTTCTTTAGTCATCGCGATCAGCCTGCCAATTGGCATCTTATCTGCCTTTATCGTCATGCACTGGCAAGGCATCAACGCTAATATCATGTCATTAGGTGGTATCGCTATAGCCATTGGAGCGATGGTAGATGGCGCGATAGTAATGATAGAAAACGTTCATAAACATATTGAACGTACACCACTCAACGACAAAAACCGTTGGGAGGTAATTGGCAAGGCGGCAGAAGAAGTGGGCGCGCCACTGTTCTTTTCTCTGCTCATTATTACCTTAAGCTTTGTTCCGGTATTCGCCCTGCAAGGACAAGAAGGCAAAATGTTTTCGCCACTTGCGTTTACCAAAACCTATGCCATGGCGGCAGCGGCGGGCTTAGCCATTACTTTAGTTCCGGTGCTGATGGGATATTTTATCCGTGGTCGCGTTTTGCCTGAGCATAAAAACCCAATCAATAGAGGCCTAGTGGCTCTATATCGTCCGCTGCTTAATCTCAGCTTACGCTATCCTAAAAGTATTATCGCGCTGGCACTCGCATTATTGGCCTCGTCCTACTATCCAACTCAGCAGTTAGGTAGTGAGTTCATTCCTCCTTTGGATGAAGGCGATCTGATGTACATGCCAACTACCTACCCTGGTATTTCTATTGGTAAAGCGCGTGAACTGCTACAGCAAACCAATAAGCTGATCAAAACTGTGCCCGAGGTAAAAACGGTATGGGGCAAAATTGGTCGTGCTGAAACCGCCACAGACCCTGCTCCTCTCACCATGATTGAAACGACCATTCAACTTAAACCGAGAGATCAATGGCGCGAAGGTGTCACCACAGAATCGCTGCGCAAAGAGTTTGATCAATTAGTCCAGTTCCCCGGACTCACTAACGCTTGGGTTATGCCAATTAAAACGCGTATCGATATGCTCGCAACCGGTATCAAGACGCCAATTGGCATTAAGATTTCAGGCCCAGATCTTAAGCAAATTGAACGAATTGGCGCTCAGATAGAACCTATTCTTAATCCTATTCGCGGGACAACGTCGGTATATGCTGAACGGGTGGCTGGCGGTCGCTATGTGACGATTGATATCAAACGACGTCAAGCGGCTCGTTATGGCCTGAACATCAAAGATATTCAACAGGTCATTGCCACCGCGGTAGGCGGAATGAAAGTGGGTGAAACCGTAGAAGGATTGGAGCGATACCCGATCAACGTTCGCTACCCACAGGATTATCGTAATTCAGTGGTCAAGCTACAAAACTTGCCTTTAGTTACGCCTAATGGTGCTCGCATCGCATTGGCTGATGTCGCAGACGTACGCTATGAAGACGGTCCACCGATGATAAAAACAGAGAATGCGCGACCAAATGGTTGGGTGTTTGTTGATATCGAAGGTCGAGATCTTGGCTCCTATGTAGTGGAAGCACAACAAGCCGTCGCTGACCAACTTGAGCTGCCGGCTGGCTACTCGCTAACTTGGTCTGGGCAATATGAGTACATGGAACGCGCCAAGCAGCGTTTATCGGTTGTCCTACCGATTACATTGGCCATCATCGTTCTACTGCTCTACCTCAGCTTCCGCCGCATCGGTGAAGTGATGATCATCATGTCCACCCTACCCTTAGCAATGGTCGGAGGCTTGTGGCTCATGTACTTGCTTGGCTTTAATTTTTCGATCGCAGTGGGTGTTGGTTTTATCGCCCTCGCCGGTGTCGCAGTCGAAATTGGCGTGATTATGCTGGTATACCTCAATCAAGCATGGGATCAACATAAGCAAGCCGCGCGCGAGTCTCAGCAACAACTCTCATCCACCGAGTTAGATCATGCGATTAGCCAAGGCGCAGGACTGCGCGTCCGTCCCGTAATGATGACAGTAAGTACGGTAATCATTGGGTTGATTCCAATTATGTACGGCCATGGCACAGGCTCAGAAGTGATGCAGCGCATCGCTGCCCCAATGATTGGCGGCATGGCGTCCGCTCTTGTGCTCACGCTATTGGTATTACCGGCAATTTTCAAACTGTGGAAGCAACTTGAACTTAAACAACCTAAACAGAATCAATAACAAGGAAACTATGATGAATAAAGCACTACTTCTTATGCTCAGCTTAGCCTCAACGGCAACATTCGCGAGCGGCGAAATGAACCATATGGACCATAGTAAAATGGATCACAACATGATGACCATGTCATCTACGTCAGCGGTAGGAATGCCTGCTATGGGTGCAAAAGCCGATAAAGTGGTTCATGTTATCTTGAGCGATAACCAGCCTGTTAAGTTTAAAAAACAGGTAGAGATTGCCCCTAACGATGTGGTGCAGTTTGTAGTGATGAATACCGGCAAACATCCCCATGAATTCGCAATTGGCTCACAGGGAGAAATAATCAAACATCAGCAGATGATGGAACAAATGATAGGAATGGAGCACGATACTGACAGCTCAATCATCGTTGAGGCGAAAAAAGCACGTCAGTTTACTTGGCATTTCCACGGGGAAAATCAAGTCACTATCAACTGCACCATGTCAGGACACTCCCACGCGAACCAACCAATAGAGTTGAGTTTATAGCGGCTTAGCTTGACGTTTATTTGGCCTATCCTATTTGAATGCGGATAGGCCTATTTCATTGATATTGCCTACTTATCAAGTAGCTGAGGCCAGTTTGCATCCGCTTTCATCACATTGCCGGACACATCTTCCATCCATGTTGATTGGACAGATTTACTGTAGTTTAAATAAAGTTTACCCTGATAAATATGCCAAGCATTAGGATCAATTTTTGCGGTATAACCTTTGCTGACAGCCCACGCACAGTAGCCGCCATATTGCGGTGCATATTGACTCGGCTCGGCTTTAAACTTATCGAGATTCGCCTGTGAGGAGAAGTACCAAACGCCCTCATTCCAACGGTAAGTAAAATCGCTGTCCCCTTTTACCGCCTTACTTTGGGTAAAATATGCGACCGGATCATAGCCCCGAATCGCTTTACCAAAGAAATCACTGTATACCGGTTCTAGGGCAAATGCAGAGCTAATAGATGCCAGCCAAATCCCGCTGATCAAGCCTATCTTTATCAGAAATTTCATGCTTATTCTCCTTATCTATTACGATTATAGATAGACAATTCAACACAAAAATTTCAAATCCATATTGATACTGGTACCAAACAGCGATTCGCTGACAGAGCGTAGAGCTAAACATTTTCTCCAATAAACAGGGCGTTAAAGAACGATACAGGCCAATAAACTAAATCCGCCGGAAATAAACAGCAACATACTCAGCCCAACATCGAAGTTGGTTTGAGTTTCGCGCTCATCGGCATCACTTGCCATTGATGCCGCGGCTCTTGTTGCTTTGTAGGGACTATGTTTGAGATAACGCTCTCGACCGGGTTTCGCCACAAGTAAAATGGAGCTAAGAAGCCACTGTATGATCAGAGCGAAGAAAAAATAGTCGTCTAAGTACAGCAGTTCAGGAACACCAAACACGCGCTCACTCAAAAACAAAACTGCTGTGATTAATCCATTAACAACGAGAGAAAAAATGACAATCCTTAACACAAACACACCCTCTGTCTAAGTTGGCTTTACGCCACACCTTTTGGACTAGACGCAGTGTTTAGATTGAGGAAATTTGCGATATTTTTCAACCCTCTAAAACCACAATCAACGGACGAAGTCACGGATTACGCACTTATTCATAAAACGTCAGCCAAATTGCCCCCAGCAAATAGCGCTTAACTTTTAACCAATCAGTTCACATTTGAGACGTTACTCACTCTTATTACTCTCCATTATCGATAAAGTTATCGAATAGTTAACGCACAAAATGCGATTAACTAAGAATTATAAATTTTTACAGTTACAGGCCATTTGAGCCTAACAAATTTAACGCTTTAAGGTGTGTCGGGGAAAATATGAGTTTAAAAGACTTAAGTGTGGTCAAAAAAATATGGCTAAGTTATATCGTGGTGTTTGTGGTCTGTATGGCCGTGTCGGTGATGATGGTATTGAGTTTATCGACACTCAATCAAAGTATCTCAACGCTGACAAATAAAAGCTTACCGTCGGTTGCCATTTTAAAAGGGATTCAAGTTGATATTACCAAAGTGCGCAAAGACGAGTTCTCACTGCTGCCTAATGCTAATCATCCCAAGATTGGGCAATGGCTAACCGACCTCGATCAGTGGCGTCAAGATGTTCAGTCAGGCATTACCGCCTTTGAGGCTTTACCACTTGATAGCAATGAGAAGGATTCGTTTCAGGTCTTTAAAGACACTTGGAATCAATACATCCAAGAAACCCAACAATACAACAGCTTACTGGTTAATGGCGATGCCGAACGCGCCAATGAGATTGTACTGGACAGTTTTGCAACTTACTCCAAAGCACTCACGAGTTTGGATCACACCTTGAGTCTAAATGCTGAGATAGTGAACAACATTGGCGACTTGGTTCAAAGTGAATCGAATACCTCACAATACACGGCAGCGACTGGCGCAATAGTGATTGTACTGGTGATTATCCTATCGTCTGTTTTGCTCTCTCGTATTATCTGTCGACCAGTTAATCGAGCACTTGAATTTGCCGCTAAAATAGCCAAGGGACAACTTAACAATACGATCGATGAAAAAGAACTCTCTCAAGATGAGTTGGGGACACTTTTAAAAGAACTACTCACGATGCAATCTAACTTACATTCGCTCGTTTCTGAGATCAACGACTCAACCATTCAACTTACTGCTGCCGTTGAAGAAGTGAGTGCGATTTCTTCGCAAACAGCAAATGGCATGCAAAATCAACAATCAGAGTTGGCATCTGTTGCGTCCGCGATGACTGAAATGCAAGCCGCGGTGGGAGAAGTGGCACAAAATACTGAAGTGGGTGCAAGCTCGGCTTTCTCGGCAACAGAGGTCGCGAAACAAGGTACACAAACTTTGCAGCAAACTATCGCGGTCATTGAGCAAGTGTCAGTGACTATCCAAGAATCTGAGCAATTGGCACAAGAGCTAGAAGAGAGCTCAAACAACATCAACTTAGTTGTCGATGTAATTCAAGGCATCGCTGAGCAAACCAACCTACTCGCTCTTAATGCCGCGATTGAAGCCGCACGAGCGGGTGAACAAGGCCGTGGCTTTGCGGTGGTTGCTGACGAAGTACGCTCACTGGCACAAAGAACCCAGGATTCGACGTCGCAAATAGTCGATATTGTTGAGCAACTTCAAGCACACACCAAGAAAATGGGACTTTCTAGCAGAGACTGTCAAACCGGCATTGCCCAATGTGTCGATCAGGTAAACAGTGCTGATCAGCAAATCAGTCAGATTGAACAATCGGTCGATAATATCGCACAAATGAGCACTCAAATTGCAACTGCGTGTAGCGAACAAAACTCAGTTTCTGAAGAGTTAAACCGAAGCGTTGAACATATTAACTACGCCTCAACCGAGATGGCGGAAGGCGCTTCCCAAACGGCGGTGGCATGTCAACAAATCAGTAGCCTAGCACACAGCCTTAAAGTGCGAATGGAAACGTTTCGTCTGTAAAACTTAATCCCCCCTTTCCCCTCTACTGCCCTTTTAGGGCAAGAGGGGAAACTCGAGCTCTATCCCAATTTTCTGTATCTGATTTGAATCCAATTAATGTTTGATTAGGCTTTTACCCTTCATTCAATGAAGAGAATGCCGATGCCTGTTGATTATCAAAAACGTCTTACTCCTGTGATTCGTTATCTCGAGCTACACTTTAACCAGCCACTAAACCTGCAAGAAGTCGCAGCGCTCGCTAACCTATCCCCTTATCACTTTCACCGTGTTTTTAAAGCAGTTCAAGGGGAAACATTGGCGGACTTTGTTCGCCGCTTACGTCTTGAGTCCGCAGCAGATGAGCTTTTTAAAAATAAGCAATCGGTATTGAACGTCGCCCTCGAATACGGATTTTCTTCCTCACAGAGCCTTGCGAAAGCCTTTCAAAAACATTTTGGTGTGTCGCCCAAAGCTTTTCGAGACTGTGAAGATTACCGACAATTTAGCGAGCTTGCGCGAAACAGCAAGATCGGACACGCACTGCGCAAGAATGGAAACGAAGGCTCTCCACTCTCCTCCTATACTGAATCAAACTCAACAATATGGAGAGCACTAATGGAAATCCAACACTTTGCCGCGACAAAACTGGCTTATATTCGAGTGAATGGTCCTTATGGGGTTGGCTATGAAGAGCCGGCAGGCAAACTCTACCAATGGGCAGAAATGAATGGCTTGGCAGGCAATACTTGTATCTTTATCTATCACGACAATCCGGAGGTCACACCGAGCGAAAAATGTCGCACT
Organism: Vibrio panuliri; assembly: GCF_009938205.1. Classification (NCBI taxonomy): domain Bacteria; kingdom Pseudomonadati; phylum Pseudomonadota; class Gammaproteobacteria; order Vibrionales; family Vibrionaceae; genus Vibrio; species Vibrio panuliri. Next base: position 1,741,629 of record NZ_AP019654.1, read on the forward strand.
GATATCTGCTTGATGGTAGATAATCAAACCGAAGTACCGGATGGCATAGAACTGCAAGATTTTCCTGGCGGAAAATATGCCGTAGTGCGTCAGAATATAACGGAAACAGTTCAATATGGTGAAGCATGGGACGCACTAATGGCTCAAGTCATTGATGCGGGTGTAGAAAATGATGATAGACCATGTTTTGAACTCTATCACAGCTTTGACCCGCAAACCCAACATGCAGATGTCAGCATCTGTACAGCCATTAAGTAACCACGAGTAAAACGTGATATCGCCCACCTTTAGTGGGCGATACTCATTACATCGTGTAATCGTTTCGGTCGCTGATTTGCGGTGATAAGTACTCGACAAACTCCACTTGAATCCCATGCTCGTCGATAAAATAGGCATTTTTTCGATGGGGATGCTCCGCTCCGTAGTGATCAAGCTCAAAGCCAGCCACCTTCAATCTCTCAATAGTTGCTTCAAGATCATCAACGGCGAAGCCCAAATGGTTCAAGCCAGTAAAACGCTCTGTCCAATATGGCATATGACCAGCCCCTTGCGAATCAATAGCGAGGTAGAAGGTGTCATCGCCAACGTGATACCACTCTATCGTTTCATTTCGCTCATTAACATAGTTGCCCTGCCCGCGGACATGCCAAGAAGGCAATGCCGCCAAAATCAATGCAATGGTATTGTGTGGATTAACCACGGAAATATTGGCATGTTCAAAATAGTTTTTCATAGATTGTCCTTATCTGGGTTTTCCTTGTAATCTTGAACCCAGCTTAAAACCTCAGGTTAAGTTGAGGTAAAGGACTTTTTGCATTATGTGGGACCATCCAGCCCCAACGTTAATTGAGGCGAGGATAATTAGAGGTTTATTCAAGGGTAATCAGATTGGATTCACTCAGTGAAAACTGCTGTTCGATTGACTGGCTAAATGATGCAAACAGGATAGCCATACTGGTCGCTCCCGGGTCGATATGTCCCACCGCTTTACCGCCCATATTTTTAGCTCTACCGCGTTTAGCGACCATCATCTTAGTTGAATTCGCGCCGTTTCGCGCTGCTACGGCTGCGTCTTGAAACAACTGAGGAAAACTCTTGCCCTCCTCACTTGCTACCATCATTGCTTCTGCTGCAGGAACCAATGCGTCAAGCATGGTTTTATCACCCAACTTAGCGCCGCTTAACCGCCTGACTCGCTCAATACCCAACTGAAATGCGTTAGCAGTTTCCAAAGGTGTTAAGTCATCGCGTTGTAGACCTTCACTGATACCTAAGAATAGGTTACCGATCAGCATACTCGCTGACCCACCATCTTGTTCCATGATGCGCCAACCTAGCGTGGAAATTTGATTCTCCCAACCTTGGGCCTCAGCAGCAATCGACTCTTGAATGCAATGACACACACGAGATATCGTTGAGCCATGGTCACCATCACCCGTCTGACTATCTAACTCGTTAAGCATAGGAACTTGATCAACAAGGTTACGTGTTGCGGTTTGGAGCATACAAGAAAAATGATGTTGATTAAGCGTATTCATACCGTTTCTCCCTACTTGGAAGTGAGCGACTCCCCTTCTATCTAGCTGAGGAGTCATGAACGATAAAGCGGCCAAAATGCCCTTAACGTAAACGCAGAAAAATACCCGCTGCGTTACGTTAAGGAACGCGGTTATTGCTGAACCCAATATGGCGCATTGCAAGGACTGTCCCAATAGCGAAGAGCTTCACTATCAAATTTGGCTAAGCACATTTGAAAACCCGCCATCTCTTGTACCGTCAGTATTTCTTCCACTTTGGAACGAGCGACTTTGACTTGCTTGTCTTGCAACGCAAGGTGACAAGCCCTTGCGACGATAAACATTTCCATCAACGTCGTGGCCCCAGAACCATTAATCATAAGCATCACATCATCGCCAGATTGCAGATCAATCGCTTTGCACAACTGCTCAATCATAATATGGGCAGTATCATCCGCTGATTGGATCTTCATTCGTCCACCGCCACCTTCGCCATGTTGTCCCATACCGATTTCCATTTCATCACCGGCTAGATCACCAATTGCCATACCGGACTGAGGATGGGTTGCGTTACTCATCGCGACCGCCAAAGTGGCAATGCTTTGATTAAAGTTTGAACTTATGCGATAGATTTCCTCTAAGCTCGCCCCTTGCTCCGCTGCAGCACCCGCAATTTTGTAGATTGGAACACATCCGGCAAGTCCACGACGATCATGAATATCTGAATTGAGCCCAGCACTGATATCATCGTGGGTAAGCAACATTTTCACTTTTATACCTTCACGCGCCGCCATTTCCATTGCCATCTTCGCTGCCATGACGTCACCTTCATGGTTGAGGACAATCAGCAGCACTCCGGCTGGGCAATTTGCCAGTTTTAGCGCTTCAAATACTTTCGGTGCTCCTGGTGCCGCGAAAATATCCCCCACAACGGAGTAATCCAGCATGCCCTCACCAACATAGCCACTCAACGCAGGTTCGTGACCAGCACCACCTAGCGTAACCAATGCAACCTTGTTGGGATCTTTTGGCGTAACGCGTGCCACAATTTTTTCTGAGATGATCTTAATCTTTTGTGGAAACGTCATTGCGTAACCTTGCAAGAGTTCCGTCGTGATATTTTCAGCATTATTAATAAACTTTTTCATAATCTTACTCTCTGTATCTGGAACAACTTAAAACGCCTACACTCGGACTTGCTGCGATTGCTCACCGCCAAGCCTTGCGAGTCAACAAAGCAATCGGTTTATGCGTACTCCATCAGTTCAACGGGCGCCTCATCTTCCATGATAAAGGCAATTTTTAGCGAGTCATTCGCCTGAAATGGCGCTAACAGAACCTGTTTGCCTTTTATCGCCTCTTCAAGATCATCAACTTCGTAAGCAACATGCGCAGTATTCTTGAGGGCCTCAGGCATTGGACTGTCTTCCAAAAACCGTAACCACTCAATCGCATGCTCACTATGATTAAAGTCTGTCGCATAAAGTCCGATGTCGGGATTAAACACCTCACCTTGATGAGCATTATGGGTTGGGATACCAATATGACTGAACTTTCTCATTGAGCGCTCCTTCATTTAAGCGTGTGTTGTAGTAAAACGAATATAGAAACATCGAGTTATATTTGAAGTGATGGTCATCACAGTGAATGGATGTTATTTATTGCTTTATTTTCAGCGCCTTACAAGGATTAAGATTGAGCGCTTGAGCAAGTGCAACATGTTAAATCAAATGCGCTGTTTACTTGTTAGATTAAAAAGCTGCCGCTGAGCGTTGCCTATCCACGCTTAAAGCAACATCAAAAAATGGAGTAATAAAGGTCAATTCAGGGCAAGTGCAACAAGTGAGGGAGCTCACATAATTGGATAAAAGCGACGAAAGATTCTTGAGCCGCTAGACATGACTCTGCTCTAACCGATTAAAATTGACCAAGTCTATTAGAGCGCTTTACTTAGCACTCGGACAGGAAATCAGCTGCTCCAGTTGCTCAATCGACAACTCTGGATGATGGCTTAGAATAAACCGCTTGCAGTTATCAGCGCTTAGGCCAAGTCGAGTAAGCTCTTGCCATAGCTCTTGGTATTGATTCTCTGTGATTTGTTGGTGGTATTTTTTCCGATATGCCGCCATTTGCTGCGCCAGTTGCGGTTCATACCCATAGAGACCAGAGTTACGGTTAATCTCTCTGCTGACTGTCGAACGATGGATGTTCAACTGCTTGGCGATCTCAGATTGGTTTTTCCCCTCTTTCCTCAATGCCCAGATTTGCAAACGCTTTGCTTTTGTCAGTTGTTGATACATAACGCTCTTCTCGCTCCTTGAACAGATGTATAACCGTTAAGTGCTAGGCTATATATTGTCCTAATCACGGATAAAAAACCGTGAATAATCAAGCAATATACTCAAGTGACTTCTAGATGCAGGATTCAGGGGCAAGGAAGAAGTTACAGCGTATCGCTTTCAAAACGAGCTTTACGCGCGTCAGTGATATCGCACCCCGTCACTTCCATCATTTCAGCAAGCGTTATGTTGGGGTTGTTGTTCAATAACTGGGCGAGTTGCTGCTCTAGTGTCACTGGAGGTTCGATGCTCGCAAGTGCCACCGATAACTTGGTAATTGTAAATTGATGAGCAAGCGAATCTTCTATTCTTAAAGCAACTAATAGATCAGACAAACTTGAATAGTCACCGACCAATAACCAGTTTCGTGAACGACGGACACGCTTAAGTTCACATCCAAACTGTGTTGCCAGTGCACGAGTTACATTTGACTGTTCACGTCCGACGCGGTGAATAAATGAAGGGAGTGAGATTGAATAACGTTCATTAGGCATAGAAAAAAACCGAGCACAAGGCTCGGTTCCATTTTCAGTTCAAAAGATTACTCTTCAGATTCTTCTGCAGAATCATCCGCTTGATCATTTGAGTTTACTTCAGCTTGTGGTGCTTCAGTTGCGACAACTTCGCCTTCTTCACCTTCTGGCAGTTCAACTTCTTCAACTTCGTCAATGCGTTGAAGTCCAACCACAGATTCGTCAGCAGCAGTACGGATTAGTGTCACACCTTGAGTGTTACGACCAACCTGACTCACTTCCGCTACACGTGTACGTACTAGCGTACCTGCGTCTGTGATCATCATCATTTCATCGCCAACTTCAACTTGAACAGCGCCAACTACTGGGCCGTTACGTTCTGAAACCTTGATAGAAACAACACCTTGTGTCGCACGACCTTTGATTGGGTACTCAGCCAGTTCAGTACGCTTACCGTAACCATTTTGCGTTACTGTTAGAATGTCACCGTCATTGGCAGGAACAATCAATGATACTACTTGGTCTTCATCCGCCAGTTTCATACCGCGAACACCCGCCGCAGTACGACCCATAGCACGTACTTTGTCTTCGCTAAAGCGAACCACTTTACCCGCTTTAGAGAACAGCATGATGTCGCTTTGACCATCAGTGATATCCACACCGATTAGCTCATCATCGTCACGCAGGTTAACCGCAATCAGACCGTTAGAACGTACGTTGGCAAACTGATCAAGTGACGTCTTCTTAACTGTACCATCGCCTGTTGCCATAAAGATAAACTTATCAGCACTAAACTCAGAAACAGGAAGAATCGCCGTAATGCGTTCGCCATCTTCTAGAGGAAGAATATTGACGATCGGCTTACCACGTGCGGTACGGCTAGCATGCGGCAATTGGTAAACTTTAAGTCGGTATGTCTTACCACGGGTAGAGAAACATAAGATGTTGTCGTGAGTATTCGCAACAAGCAGACGCTCGATGTAATCCTCTTCTTTCATCTTAGTTGCACTCTTACCTTTACCACCACGACGCTGTGCTTCGTAGTCGCTTAGGATTTGGTACTTCACATAACCTTCATGAGACAGCGTTACCACAACGTCTTCACGTGCGATTAGCTCTTCCATGTCAATGTCGTGGCTCGCTGCAGTAATTTCTGTACGACGAGCATCGCCGAATCCGTCACGAACCGCTTCTAGCTCTTCACGAATCACTTCCATCAGACGCTCAGTGCTCGCAAGAATGTGCATAAGCTCTGCGATTTCTTCTAGTAGTACTTTGTACTCGTCTAGAATCTTCTCATGCTCAAGACCTGTTAGCTTGTGTAGGCGTAGGTCAAGAATCGCTTGCGCTTGCTGCTCTGTCAGGAAGTATTGACCATCACGAATGCCGTATTGAGGCTCTAGCCACTCAGGACGAGCCGCATCAGTGCCAGCACGCTCAAGCATTGCCGCTACGTTGCCTAGATCCCAACCACGCGCGATCAAGCCAGCTTTCGCTTCTGCAGGTGTTGGAGCATTACGGATTAAATCAATGATTTCATCAATGTTTGCCAGTGCCAGTGCCAAACCTTCAAGAAGGTGTGCACGTTCACGAGCTTTACGCAATTCGTAGATAGTACGACGAGTCACCACTTCACGACGGTGGTTAACGAAGCACTTCAACATCTCTTTTAGGTTGAAGAGTTTTGGCTGACCATTATCTAGGGCAACCATGTTGATGCCGAATGTTGTTTGCAGCTGAGTTTGAGCGTAAAGGTTGTTTAGAACCACTTCGCCAACCGCATCACGCCTACATTCGATAACGATACGCATACCGTCTTTATCAGACTCGTCACGTAGCGCGCTAATGCCTTCAACTTTCTTATCTTTAACAAGCTCTGCAATCTTTTCGATTAGACGAGCTTTGTTCACCTGGTAAGGAATCTCAGTAACAATAATGGTTTCTTTGCCATTTTTGTCTGTTTCGACATCCGCTTTAGAACGCATGTAAATTTTGCCGCGACCAGTTTTGTACGCGTCTACAATGCCTTTACGACCACTAATAAGCGCCGCTGTTGGGAAGTCCGGACCAGGAATGTATTCCATTAGCTCATCAATCGTGATCTCTTCATTATTGATGTACGCCAAGCAACCATCGATAACTTCACCAAGGTTGTGCGGTGGAATATTGGTTGCCATACCTACCGCGATACCAGAGGCACCATTTACCAATAGGTTTGGAATTTTAGTTGGAAGAACTGCAGGAATTTGCTCCGTACCATCGTAGTTTGGTACGTAATCCACTGTCTCTTTGTCTAAGTCAGCCAATAGCTCGTGTGCAATTTTTGACATACGAACTTCGGTGTAACGCATTGCTGCTGCTGAGTCGCCATCGATCGAGCCAAAGTTACCTTGACCGTCGACTAGCATGTAACGCAGTGAGAACGGTTGTGCCATACGTACAATAGTGTCGTATACAGCACTATCACCATGCGGGTGATATTTACCGATTACGTCGCCAACAACACGGGCAGATTTTTTATATGGTTTATTCCAATCGTTGCCTAGTACATTCATCGCGAACAAAACGCGGCGGTGTACTGGTTTTAGGCCATCACGCACATCTGGAAGAGCACGACCCACGATAACTGACATCGCGTAGTCTAGGTACGAACCTCTAAGCTCGTCTTCAATGTTTACGGGCGTGATCTCTTTAGCTAAATCGCTCATAGAGCCATTATCCCTCTATTATCAGATCGTAAATACGATTCGTGTAAGGTGCAAAAATATAACACACAAATCGTCACTTCGGCATCACTTTCCCTCTCCTTTTATCAGGTTGTGAGGTCTGTTGTGAATCAATTGCCGACTATTTGCACACAACTTGCATATCATACTGAAAGTTGGTTGTTTTATAACCAAAACTAACGAAAACAACATTCTCTATGGAGCGATGTTGATTTGTCGCTATAATGCCAAACGAAGTTTGCCAAATAGATAAATGGATTATGACTAAACAACTCAACGTAGATCCGAACGAAATCAAGAAGTTTGAAGAGATGGCATCCCGTTGGTGGGATTTAGAAGGCGAGTTTAAGCCTTTGCATCAAATCAACCCGCTACGTCTCAATTATGTATTAGATAATGCCAACGGTCTTTTTGGTAAAACCGTACTGGATGTTGGCTGTGGCGGCGGAATTTTAGCTGAAAGCATGGCAAAGCAAGGGGCAATCGTTACTGGGCTTGATATGGGTAAAGAGCCTTTGGAAGTGGCTCGATTGCACGCTCTCGAAACGGGAACAAAGCTCAGCTACATTCAAAGCACTATCGAAGAGCACGCTGCAGACCATGCTGGTCATTACGATGTCGTCACCTGTATGGAGATGCTAGAGCACGTCCCTGATCCACTGTCTGTTATTCAATCTTGTGCGGCATTGGTTAAGCCTGGCGGCCACGTTTTCTTTTCGACATTAAACCGCAATATTAAGTCATACCTCTTTGCGATTGTCGGCGCAGAAAAACTGCTAAAAATCGTACCTGAGGGGACGCACGACCATGACAAATTCATCCGCCCTTCTGAAATGATCAAAATGATCGATCAAACGGATCTCATTGAATATGGCATGACAGGATTGCATTACAACCCTCTGACTGACACGTACAAATTAGGGCGAAATGTCGATGTGAACTACATTGTCCACACGCGAAAATTCTAGCTTGCTTAAATATCATTCGATCTGAGGCGGTAGCACATTGTGCCCGCCTTTTTTATCGGATCTTGCACGATTTTCGTGCGATCGATTCCAGAATAAACAGGTAAAATTTCAATACCTTTTTTTGTCTAAGATCAAGATATTTTTTTTTCGTTGTGGTTAACAAAGAACCGAATCAAAAACCGTAATTTTATACAGTCACGCCACGCCTAATTTCATCGGTTAGTATCCACTTACTGAATTTTTTAATTAACCAGTTATCCACAGGAACTGCACGATCTTCAACTTGAAAATGCCCCTCAATAGCACTATCTTGTAACCCGCAAGCAAAATGACCCCTATATCTTGTGTTTGCACTATAATTAACAGATAGATTTTGATCACAAAGCCGAATAATAATTTACAACAAGTACAATAAAACACGGCTTTCATCAGTTTTGTTAGGGAAATGAAGCAGAATGAAACAACAACTCACTGTCACAAAGCGTGATGGCCGAAAAGAGACCATTGACCTAGAGAAAATCCACCGTGTTATTACATGGGCGGCGGAAGGTCTCGACAATGTTTCGGTATCACAAGTAGAACTAAGAGCTCACATTCAGTTCTACGACGGCATTACTACATCCGACATTCACGAGACTATCATCAAGTCTGCCGCTGACCTGATATCTGAAGAAACGCCAGATTATCAATACCTAGCAGCACGCTTGGCGGTTTTCCACTTGCGTAAAAAGGCCTACGGTCAGTATGAGCCACCAACGCTCTACAACCACGTATCTCGACTCGTCGAGATGGGTAAATATGACCAACACATTCTTGAGGATTACACTAAAGCTGAACTGGATGAACTAAACTCATACATTCAACATGACCGTGATTTAGATTTCTCCTACGCCGCGGTGAAACAGCTTGAAGGTAAATACTTCGTGCAGAACCGTGTATCCGGTGAGATCTACGAAAGCGCGCAGTTCCTTTATATTCTTGTCTCAGCGTGTTTGTTCGCCAAATACCCGAAAGAGACGCGTCTTGACTACATCAAACGGTTTTACGATGCGACGTCAACATTCAAGATTTCTCTGCCTACGCCAATCATGTCTGGCGTACGTACCCCTACTCGTCAGTTCAGCTCATGTGTACTGATTGAGTGTGGTGATAGCCTAGATTCGATCAACGCAACGGCAAGCTCGATTGTTCGTTACGTTTCTCAACGCGCTGGTATCGGCATCAATGCTGGTCGTATTCGTGCGTTGGGCTCTGAAATTCGTGGTGGTGAAGCATTCCATACTGGCTGTATCCCATTCTACAAATACTTCCAAACGGCAGTTAAATGCTGTTCACAGGGCGGTGTACGTGGTGGCGCTGCGACTGTGTTCTACCCAATGTGGCACGGCGAAGCACGTTCTCTATTGGTGTTAAAGAACAACCGTGGTGTAGAAGAAAACCGAGTTCGTCATATGGACTACGGCGTGCAGTTGAACAAACTGATGTACCAACGCCTAGTTGAAGGTGGCAACATCACCCTATTCTCTCCATCAGATGTTCCTGGGCTTTATGATGCGTTCTTTGAGAACCAAGCCGAGTTTGAACGTTTGTATGTGAAGTACGAAAACGATCCATCAATCAAGAAAGAAACGGTGAAAGCGATTGAAATGTTCTCGCTACTTATGCAAGAACGCGCTTCAACAGGCCGTATCTACATTCAGAACGTCGATCACTGTAATACTCATAGCCCGTTTGATTCGGAAGTTGCACCTGTTCGTCAATCAAACCTATGTTTGGAAATCGCACTACCAACTAAACCGTTGGTTAACGTTGAAGATGATTCTGGTGAGATTGCACTCTGCACGCTATCTGCATTCAACCTTGGCGCAATCAACGAACTGGATGATCTTAAAGAGCTTTCTGAGCTAGTGGTTCGCGCACTTGATGCACTGCTTGATTACCAAGACTACCCGCTTCCAGCGGCGTACAAGTCAACGATGAACCGTCGTACTCTTGGTGTGGGTGTCATTAACTTCGCATACTACCTAGCGAAGCATGGCGTGAAATACTCAGATGGTAGCGCAAACGGTCTAACCCACCGTACCTTTGAAGCGATTCAATACTACCTACTAAAAGCATCTGTAGAACTAGCGAAAGAGCAAGGCAAGTGTCCGTTATTCCACGAAACGAACTACGCCAAAGGTCTGATGCCGATCGACACCTACAAGAAAGATATCGATCTTGTGTGTGATGAGCCATTGCACTATGACTGGGATGAGCTACGTAAAGAGATCATGGAACATGGTCTACGTAACTCAACGCTAACCGCTTTGATGCCATCTGAAACTTCGTCTCAGATTTCAAACGCAACTAACGGTATCGAACCGCCGCGTGGCTACGTGTCAGTTAAAGCGTCTAAGGATGGTATTTTGAAACAGGTTGTGCCTGATTTCCTTAACCTTAAAGAACGCTACGAGTTGCTGTGGAATATTGGTTCTAACGACGGTTACTTACACCTAGTTGGCATCATGCAGAAGTTTGTTGACCAAGCAATTTCAGCCAACACTAACTATGACCCTAGCAGCTTTGAAAGCGGTAAAGTACCAATGAAGAAACTGCTACAAGACCTGCTCACCGCGTACAAGTATGGTGTAAAAACACTTTACTACCATAACACTCGTGACGGTGCGAAAGACGATCAGAAAGATGCAGTACAACCTGCTGATGACGATTGCGCAGGCGGCGGTTGTAAGATCTAAGCTAGGTCTTAAGGCAACACTAGTATTCTTTCATGAACATTCGCCCCTTGAAGTTCGAGGGGCTTAAAAGGAATTGAGGCAGCATGGCTTACAGTACTTTTAATCAAAACAAAAATGACCAACTTAAAGAACCAATGTTCCTTGGTCAGTCAGTTAACGTTGCACGTTACGACCAACAAAAATTCGAGATTTTTGAAAAACTGATCGAAAAGCAATTGTCATTCTTCTGGCGTCCAGAAGAGGTTGATGTATCAAGCGATCGCATCGACTACAACAAGCTTCCAGATCATGAAAAACATATTTTCATCTCAAACCTGAAATACCAAACGCTACTGGATTCTATTCAAGGCCGTAGCCCGAACGTCGCGTTACTTCCTTTGGTTTCACTACCTGAGCTGGAAACATGGATTGAGACATGGTCATTCTCTGAAACGATTCACTCACGTTCATACACCCATATTATTCGTAATATCGTCAATGACCCAGGTATCGTGTTCGACGACATCGTTGAGAACGAGCACATCCTCAAGCGCGCGAAAGATATTGCTCACTACTACGATGACCTTATTCAGATGACCAATGACTACCATCGCCTAGGCGAAGGTACACACGTGATTGGCGGCGAAGAAGTGAAGATCACTCTTTATGATCTGAAGAAGAAACTTTATGTGTGTCTAATGTCAGTCAATGCACTAGAAGCGATTCGTTTCTACGTAAGTTTTGCTTGTTCATTTGCCTTTGCAGAACGTGAGCTGATGGAAGGTAACGCGAAAATCATCAAGTTGATTGCTCGTGATGAAGCACTGCATCTCACTGGCACCCAGCATATGATCAACCTTCTGCGTAACGGTCAAGATGACTTCTCATTTATGCAAGTTGCAGAAGAGTGCAAGCAAGAGTGTTTCGACCTATTCAAAGAAGCGGCTGAGCAAGAAAAAGAGTGGGCTGAATACCTATTCAAAGATGGCTCAATGATCGGTTTGAACAAAGACATCCTATGCCAGTACGTTGAATATATCACCAACGTTCGTATGCAAGCTGTCGGTCTACCAGCAGCCTACCCTGGCGCGACATCAAACCCAATTCCTTGGATCAACGCATGGTTGTCATCAGATAACGTTCAGGTTGCACCACAAGAAGCTGAAATTTCATCTTACCTAGTGGGTCAGATTGAAAGTGATGCGCACGCAGACGACTTCAAGGACTTCGAACTTTAATGGCGCGAGTTAAAATCAACGGCACGACCACCATCGTTTCAAACTCTAGTAATACACTATTAGAGTCACTGGAAAACGCAGGCGTGGAAGTAGAATACAACTGTCGAGACGGACACTGCGGCGCATGCCGATGCAAGCTAAAGTCAGGCGAAGTTGAATACGTTGGTTTTGCAATGGCTTATACCCAAGCAGATGAGATCTTACCTTGTATTACCCGAGCAAAAAGTGACATTGAGCTCGACGAAGTGGTGTACAAGCTAAAAGAAAAACGTGCTTAATTGAAGCCAAAAACGTAAAAGACCAGTCAATGACTGGTCTTTTTTGTATTCGAAGCAAATAACTAATCACGAACAACTTTGCATCAACAAAGCAAAGGGTTGCAAAAAAAGTCATTAACCAAATTAAGCTTGGTTCAGAGCTGGCCCTGCTAACAATTGATCCGCCGTCCCCATGGAAATGGCTTTACCAGCAATTTCTCGTCCGCCATCATCAAATAGCGATAAACGGTAACCCATTCCTTGGTGGGAGTCACACTCTTCTGGAGTTCGACGCCAAAGCGAATGCACATCATATTGGCTTGAATTAAACGCCTCGCCTAATACTACTTTTTGACTCGCTACCTGATACCAAACCAAAATCTTAGACTGCTGGAACATACCACCCTCCTTGTGCATTTCTGCCCAGAACTTCTAGTTTAAGATCAATCTGGCAAAGATCACGTGTCAATTTTAAGAATTCTTCATTTTTCTTTAATTAACATAGGGATAAATCTTAGATGATTTTCGTATAAGCCAGTCCAGATAGCGCGCGAAACACCTGTAAAGCAGAGAAGATCACTTAAGTGCACTGCGTGGAACATGCATCTCTTTTTCACGTTTCAACGAACTATAGTGAGCAAAAATCGGCTTGTTAGATAGGTATCGGCGCAACATATCAGCACACACCGTCGTGATTAAGGTCTGTTGATCTTTAGCACTGAAACGACGATTAAAGGTAAGGATTTGTCCCCACTCTCCTTCCGGCGTTGCCAAAGCCACCGCAAAGCTCATATCAATAAGACGACCAGAAACCATCGCGATATCCGTACCGCATTTATCTTTTGTTGCCCCAGCTAACGCAAAGGCTTCTGCCAACTCATCACCACCATTGGTACCGACAGCCACTTGACCGCCCAACACCCAGCCATGACCACAATAATCTTGCGCGTTTTGATTGGAATGAAGCCAGTTCGCCAAACTCCCGTGGGTTGAGCGCTCAGCTAAAGATATCGACATTTTGCGCTCAGCAATTAACTGCCCGACATATTCATCCATTGGCTGGTCAATACTAACCACATTCGGTTCAATCAATTTAAAAATCAATTGCATCAGTTTTAGGCGCGTATCCAGATCGCCTTTCGGACCAAATAGCTTCACCTCTATATAAGGCAAGTAAGAACGATAACCGAGTTGATACCCTTGTGGTAATTGAAGCTTATCGAGTTTGTCCGAAAGCGCAGATTCGGATGTACCAAAGGTATACACTCGCCCGCAATCTAGCCCTTCGACCTGCTGATAATCATGCTGCAAATCAGGAATAATTTGCTCATCAACCATGCGCTTAAACTCACTCGGTACACCGGGCGTAAAATAGAAAACACAATCATTGATGGTGAATTTAAAACCACAGGCAGTACCAGTCGGATTGTCGATTAGCTGAGCGCCTTTGGGCAACATTGCTTGCTTACGGTTACTCTCTGGCATGGCCATGCCTCGATTAGCAAAAAACTGCTGCAGACGCTCAAGCCAGATGGGAGCAAGTTCCAGTTCAACGTCTGCCGCTGCTGCAGCTGCCTCAGTACTCAGATCATCACTGGTTGGTCCTAAACCACCGTTAACCACAACAATGTTGCTGTTGAAACTCAACATTAGAAGTTCTTCGACTAAACCGTTAAAGCTATCACCAACCGTGGAGCGCTTAGTTAAAGGGAAACCTTGCTGAAAGAACCTCTCCGACAACCATGAGGCGTTCGTATCAACAATATCACCGTGCAATACTTCTTCGCCTGTACTTAACATTGCGATTTTCAACATATCTTTCCCTTCACAGAAAATTTAAGCGGGAGTGACTTAAACAAGCCTTTCAAAACTCTCACCGATGAGTGCCCAATCGAGTAGTGATACTCGCTGCCCAGTCAATCCATACCGCGACATATCGCATTATTCAACGAAGGCTAGCTAGAAACATTGGTCAAAAGAGACAGTGTAATAACTCCGGCGGTAAGCTTCTACTCTTTTCACGCAAAACAGACGCTGCGTGACGATAGATCGTGAGATTGACACAGTTCCCCTAAGGAAACAGAGCTGACGGCTCTATCATCGCACCGCGAACATCTCTGGTTTGCGTCGAGCTTATGACACACACTCAAGCAATGAGCACCTGCACCTTAGTGATAAATAGTGGTCTATTCTTTTAAATATTAATAACATGCTTAAGGTCTACTGCGGTTTTGTGCTCAAAGTTTGATTCTCAGCTTACCAGAAATTAATTAGGTCAAAAAATTGACCTAGATCAAACCATATAAAACTCTGAGTTCTAAACTGAATTTAAAGCAAAACAGTTTCTCCGCGATTTCACATAGAAATCAACGTCTCGTAAATACACTGTTTTGACTGAATTACCCGCCCTTCGCATGCATTCAGGAGGCATCCTATGACGACCACTTTCATCGCAAACTTTGTCGGAAAAGCGTCACCTTCCACAATAAAAAAACTCGCTGCCGTCACCCATGAAAACGGCGGTAAATGGCTAATCAGTAAAGTTAACTTTATCGAAGATCAAGTTGCGGCTGTTATTAAGGTAGAAATGCCAAGTGAAAATGCAGAGTTCGTTAAGCAAGCGTTTAAAGATCAACCCAACCTGCTCGTTGAGGTAATCGATTCAGAAGCCCACAAACACAGTGCGGAAACAATTTTCCAAATCCGTTTGGATGCGAATGACCGTGCTGGTATTGTAAATGAAATTACTCATCTGCTTGACGATCAAGGCATCGACATTTTAGATATGGACTGCCAACGTGTTTTCATCGCCGGTGGTGGTGGCGTAAGCTCAAGCCTCTTTACTGCGCAAATCGCGCTTCGCTTACCACGAGAAGTACAGATTGACGATATTGCCAAAGAGCTTGAATCACTCAGTGAGGATACTCGCGTTATCGTTCAACCCTAGTGACATACAGCTTTAAATCGTTCAAGCCCGCTTAGTTAGCGGGCTTGTTGTTATTGGCTTAGTTAACGCTCCACTGAGAAAGAGAGCGTTTAAAATCGCTGTAATCGAACTCGTTGAGTTTTTCAATCGCCCCGCTAGTGCGCTGACAGTATACCGAAGGCATTCGAAGCCCATTAAACCAGTTAAGCTTCACCATGGTGTAGCCG
Organism: Vibrio panuliri; assembly: GCF_009938205.1. Lineage (NCBI taxonomy): Bacteria > Pseudomonadati > Pseudomonadota > Gammaproteobacteria > Vibrionales > Vibrionaceae > Vibrio > Vibrio panuliri. Next base: position 1,757,017 of record NZ_AP019654.1, read on the forward strand.
GCACTATCAAGAATATGTAGGCGTTGACCAATTTTAAGTGGTTGCGCAAAAGTCGTTTCACAAAATTGATCCCCAGCCAGACAAGAGCATGAGCCAATCACATAGTGATGTTCTCCATCTTCACTCGCTTCAAGGATCGCGGCAGGTTCGTTGTAAATCAACGTATCTAATCGATGCGCTTCCGTAGCCGAATCAACTATCGCGGTTTTTTTGTCGTTTTCAACAATATCGACCACGGTGACGACTAGGTCGGTGGTTTTAGTGATGATTGCCTCACCCGGTTCAAGATACATTTGCACGCCATGTTTAACGGAAAATGCTTTCAACGCTGATCCAAGCTTGTCTATATCATAACCCGGCCAAGTAAAGAAAACCCCGCCCCCCATACTGACCCAGTCAAGTTTATCTAAGTACTCACCAAACTGAGCTGAAATGGCATCAAGTAACTCGATAAAGGCATCAACATCTTTGTTCTCACAATTCATGTGGAACATGACACCGTCAATTGACTCGAATACGGTTGCGTCAATATGGTCAGCTTGAACACCTAAACGAGAGAACGGACGAGCTGGGTTTGCCAAATCTTGTCCAGCGTAACTCACTCCCGGATTGAGCCGTAAACCCAATGATGCTTTCCCTTCAACAAGATGACGATAGGCAGACAGTTGCGATTGCGAGTTAAAAATCATCTTGTCACAAATGTCAGCAACTTCTCTTACATCCTCTTCGCTATAGCCAACACTATAAGCGTGAGTTTCACCGCCAAAGGTTTCATGACCTAACTTAACCTCAAATGGACCAGAACTCGTCGTCCCATCTAGGTACGGTTTAATAATGTCAAATACACCCCAAGTGGAAAAACACTTGAGAGCCAACACCAGTTTCACACCGGAGATCTCTTTAAGCTGCTTTGCCTTTTCTAGATTTTCAATCAACTTGTCTTCATTGATCATAAAGTAAGGCGTTTTTAGTTCATTTTGCTGCATACCAACCTTTTCTTATTGTGGAAGTTCATCCAACCCCAATAACTTGCCTTTTAGGATTACCAATCCCTACTCTTGTCATTCCGGATTATGCCATCGGTATAACTCCGAAATCTCTCTATTAAGATTCCGCATCACGCTCGTTCCTCGCGGTACGGAATGACAAGTATTGCTAATCCCTACTCTTGTCATTCCGGATTATGCCATCGGTATAAGTCCGGAATCTCTCTGTTAAAATCCCGCACCGCGCTCCTTGCTTGCAGCGCGGAATGACAAGTGATTATTTCAGCTTATGAATCACTGGTTGGCCTGGCTCTAGCTCTAACACATCCCAATCTAAGCCAATCGATGGCATTGTCTCTAGGAATGGGTCCGGATCCAGTTGTTCCATGTTGAATACACCTTTATCAGCCCATTCTCCACGGAAATACTGCAACGCAGCGGTAATTGCTGGCACACCTGTAGTGTAAGAAATCGCTTGATGCTCTACATCGTGGTACGCCACTTCATGATCGGCGTTGTTGTAAATAAAGACACTACGCTCTTTGCCATCTTTACGCCCTTGCACCCAGGTACCGATACATGTTTTACCCGTGTAGCCCGGCGCCAGCGAGGTCGGATCCGGCAGTAACGCTTTCAAAACGTGTAACGGTTGAACAACGGTTCCATCGTGCAGTGTCAGCGGATCTGGGCTTAAAAGACCAATATCACGCATAACATTAAAGTAGTTTAGATAACGGTCACCAAAGCCCATCCAAAACTCAATACGTTTTGCTGGAATAAACTCTTTCATTGAGCGGACTTCATCGTGCGCCATTGAGTATACTTTGTGCGTACCACAGTTCGGGAAATCAAACTCCAGCATACGTGAATGACAAGGCACTTGCTTCCACTCACCATTCTCCCAGTAGAATGAATCACCTTGAATCTCAAGCATGTTAGTTTCAGGATCAAAGTTTGTCGCAAACTTCTTACCATGATCACCTGCATTGACGTCCATCACATCGATCGTATCGATTTCATCAAACAAGTGCTTAACGGCATAAGCGGCAAATACCGACACAACACCCGGATCAAAACCCGCACCCAAAATTCCGGTAATGCCCGCTTGGGCAAACTTCTCACGGTACTCCCACTGCCAATCATAAGCTTGTGGTACTTGCTGACCTTCGCTGCATAAGTCCACCGCCACCGAGGTATCTAAGTATGAGACTTTTGCTTGGTAACACGCTTCCATAATTGGCATGTTTACCCATGGAGGGCCCGCGTTGATCACTAGATCAGGTTGAACCTCATTAATCAGGGCAACAAGTGCATCTACATCATCTGCATTCACAGAACGCGCTTGAAGTTTCTTTGCGCCATCTTTCAGGTTGTTCTTGTTATGAATTGACTCGATGATTTTCTCACACTTACTGACTGTGCGTGATGCAATAGTAATATCACCTAACACGTCATTGTTTTGCGCCGCTTTATGTGCGACTACCCAACCAACGCCACCAGCACCAATTTGTAAAATTGCCATTGTCTTAATTACCTCTTTTAACTAGCTCAACCACTAAAGATTCGACCTCACAAAACAAAGCCGTAAAATCTGTCATCTCTAAACACGGGTTCAAAATTGTAAGTTTCAGTGCAGCTTTATCTGCCACAACTGTTTCGCCCAATACCGCGACACCTCGGGTTAATGCCTCAAGTCGGAGTGATTGGTTAAATGCGTCTAAGTCCGTGACCTTGTTATTTACCGCGCGGAACAACACTGTCGTCAGTGACGGTTCTGCGAGTAGTTCGAAACCTTCACTGTTGCGAACTAAGTTAGCGACCTGCTGTGTTTGCTCAACCAAATGGTCATACATATCACCCAGCATGCGAGGACCGACACTTTGCATTGTCATAAAGACCTTAAGTGCATCAAAACGCTTGGTGGTGGCGATAGATTTATCGACCAAGTTAGGCAACTCATCATGCTCTCGATTCAAGTAATCGGCGTGATGAAGCAGATACTTAAAGTGGGCGTTATCTTTGACGAGCAACGCACCACAACTCACCGTTTGGAAAAACAGTTTGTGGAAGTCAACACTCAATGAATCAGCTTGTTCGATACCATTAAGTCGCGACTTATGTTGGCTAAGAATCAATGCGCCGCCGTAGGCAGCATCAACGTGAAGCCAGAGTGAATGCTGCTTGGCGATCTCTGCGATGGCAGCAAGGTCATCAATCGCACCGTGGTCAGTGGTCCCTGCGGTTGCGACAATAACAAATGGAATCAACCCCTGCTGTTTGAGTGACACAATTTCAGCTTGCAGTGCTTCGGTTTTGATAGCCCCATTGCTTTCACATTCAACACAACTCACCGACTGTTCGCCTAAGCCCAGCAACGAGGCAGACTTTTGCACCGTAAAGTGTGATTTCTTCGAACAGAGGATGCGCAGTTTATCGGCAAAACTTGGCAAACCCTGCTTTTGAACTGAGTGTCCATTACGCTGATCTGCAACCCAATCTCGCGCAAGCAGCAACCCCATCAAATTACTTTGTGTGCCACCACTCGTGAAAATACCATCGGCTTGATTACCCAGTTGATACTTCTCGCACATCCAATCCACCACGCGCTGTTCAACATAGGTTGCAGCCGAGGCTTGATCCCACGAATCCATGGATTGATTAAGCGTCGCGATCATCGCTTCTGCAACAATAGACGGCATCAAAGGAGGCGTGTGCAAATGGGCAATACAGTTTGGGTGTTGAACGATAATCGAGTTTTTTGCTACCAACTGTGCAGTATCATCAATCACTTTACCTAAGCTCTGAACGGAGTTATCGAGATCAACCGCGTTAATCGCCTGTTCGAGCACTTTAGGCTCCATTCCCGAATACGGCGCATCAACATGCTCCATCACCTGCTGCATAGCCGCGCTCGTTCGACTCATGGCTTTGACGAAATGATCACTGCCGTTTGCCCCCGTATGCACAAAATGCTCACGCCAGTTTTTGCTGGTATTTACCTGACGAGAAACCCCACCAGCTACAGAGATCGCTTGCTCAATCACTCGCAATGCAAAATCAATTTGCTCGAATGAAATAATCAGCGGTGGCAGAAATCGAATCACCGAACCATCACGTCCACCTTTTTCGACTATCAACCCCCGCTCCAGCGCTGCCCGCTGAATACGTAACGTTAACTCCCCGTCTGATGCAGGTTCACCAAACTTGTTGCGCTCACCATTAGGTTGGCATATTTCTATCCCGAGCATTAAGCCGCGCCCGCGAACATCTGCAATACAGTTGACTCGTTTTTGAATCGCTTCAAGACCAAGACGCAAGTACTGACCTGCAATATTTGCGTGCTCAACTAAGTTGTCTCGTTCAATAATTTCCAATGCCTTGGCGCCAGACACCATGGCTAACTGGTTACCACGGAATGTTCCTGTGTGTTCGCCAGGCAACCATGTGTCGTATTGCTTATTAATCACCAAAAGAGACATCGGCAGTCCGCCGCCGATCGCTTTAGACAGACATAAAATATCCGGTTGAATGCCCGATTCTTCGTACGCAAAGTGGTATCCCGACTTGCCAACACCACACTGAATTTCATCAAAGATAAGTAGGATGCCATGCTCATCGCAGATTCTGCGTAGTTCACGCAGCCAAAACGCGGGCGCCGCAATAACGCCTCCCTCGCCTTGAACAGGTTCAACGATCATCGCTGCGGGCTTCATTACCCCCGATTCATCATCTGCAAGCATACGCTCGATATAACGAATGCCAGCTTTCGCTCCGGCATAACCACCCAGCCCAAATGGACAACGTAAATCGTAAGGGAATGGCATAAAATGCACATCAGACATTAAACCGGTGCGACGAGCTTTCGTGTTGAGATTGCCCATCATGCCCATTGTGCCATTTGTCATACCATGGTACGCACCACGGAAAGCGAACATGCTATTGCGACCAGTGGTTTGCTTGGCGAGTTTGATCGCCGCTTCAACGGCATCAGCGCCAGAAGGGCCGCAAAATTGAACCGCAGAGTTTTGCGCGAGTTCATCAGGAAGGAACGCTTTGACACGTTCAATAAAGGTGTTTTTTACGTGGGTTGTAATATCAAGGGTTTGATAAGGTAGGCCTGAATCGAGTTGTTCTTTTAGCGCTTGGTTGATTTCACTGTGGTTATAACCGAGCGCTAATGTCCCCGCTCCTGCTAAGCAATCAAGGTAAACTTGCCCTCGGCTATCTTCTACAAGTGCACCATAGGCCTTTTTGATCGCAATAGGCAAACGGCGTGGATAAGAACGAACTTGAGATTCATGTGACTCTTGCTCAAGCAATAATTGATCTAAGGTCAGATCATAAACTTCCCCATTGAGAGGAACTTGGCTTGAAAAATGGGTTGCGATATTTTCCGTATCGACTTCAAAGGCTGTGCTCATGATAATTCCTTTGAGACGTAACCTCCCGACAACCATAGGCATGCGGGATAAACAGTCTTTCCGCAGGCTTTAGGCGTGCAGAATCCATTCCATCTTTACGATGGATTACATATCAAAAAAAGGGATCAAGGCTCAGTAATGCTGCTGTTTTGAAGCACAGGGCATTTAGGTAGATCAAAGCTGATTTGAATGATTGTGTTATGTGGTTTCAATGTTGGGTTTCCCATTCACATGTCGCCGCCGCGACATTAGTATCCCGTCTATCGATAAAGAGATTATCGATACCTACCCTACGAGTGGTCACTCAGCCCGAATGCACGCTCGCGTATCCCCCAGATTGTTTCCGAGATTGCGCGGGAAATTATCACAATTAGATATTTATTGGCAATGTTTTTTCACACTAGATGCTATTGCATCGTGAATTATTCATTTTTCGCCTTATCGTTAGCATTTTGATAACGATGTCACTCTTAAGCTTATCTATATGGCATTGAGGTAATGGTATCACTGACACCAATAGATTTAGCACTTATGCACTAAGTCAAACTAAGGGCTTTTCTACAAACCCACTGCAATAAGTTGGGTCATTTCACCACAAGCTGCTTATATTTCTCATTTTTAGTACTTTCACATTTCTACTTTTCTCAACACTCAACTAGGCTTTACTTAAGCAATACATTGATTTACCCAAACCATAAAAATTCGTCTCTTGTCAATTTGCATCGAATAGGGAGAGTCTCGTGAGAATTACAATGACAATACTGGTTGGCGGTCTATTAGCCAGTAACTATTTGAATGCTCAAACTTTAGAGCAAGCTGTTGCGCTAACTTTGGAAAATAATCCAGAAGTAAAACAAGCCTACAACGAGTATCAAAGTGCGGTAAAAGAGCATGACGCTGCGGGTGGAGCTTACCTCCCAAGCATCGACCTAGACGCAGGGATTGGTTATGAAGGCATCAACCCTGCTGATTCCACTTCTCGAGAGGAGACCGACCTCACTCGAAAGGAAGCGACCTTAAGCTTAACTCAACTTCTGTGGGATGGTAACGCAACGATTAATGACATTAGCCGAACCGGCGCGGACGCTGAATCGATCCGTTTGCAACTTCTATCTGACGCGTCAGATATGGCACTTAAGGTGACAGAAGTGTATTTGGATGCAGTGAAAGCTACCGAAGTACTCGCACTGTCAGAAAGTAACCTTGCTGTTCACAAAGAGATCTATCGCGACATTAAAAAGCGCGCCGATTCCGGTATTGGTTCAACCGCTGACGTCACTCAAGTCGAAGCGCGTATAGCCAAAGCGCACGGAAACTTGCTTGCAGCACAAAACAACTTGATTGATACCCACACCCAATTTCGCCGCTTAGTCGGACAAGAACCGCTTGGTTTGATATACCCACGAGCCGACGAATCAAAACTGCCATTGTCGCTCCCACTGGCGCTGGATGAAGCTTATGAAAAGCATCCAGTGATCCAAATTGCGAAAGTTGATGTTGATGCTGCTCGTTATCAATACAAACAGTCAAAGGGGAATTTTTACCCCACCATTTCAATTGAAGCGAGTCAGTCGTGGCGAGATGATGCAGGCGGTGACGAAGGACGTAGTGATGAAACACTCGCCATGCTGAGATTGAGATACAACTTGTACAATGGCGGCAGTGACAGTGACTTATCCGAACGTGCGGCGTACCAACTTAACAAAGCGAAAGATTTACGCGATTCAACCTATCGTCAAGTCGAAGAGAGCCTGCGTCTATCTTGGAGCGCACTCGACCTCACCTTGCAACAAAAGAACTTCCTTGCCGATCACGTTGATTCAGCCTCAGAGACCGTCATCGCCTACGAGAAACAGTACCGCATTGGCAAACGAACCCTTCTTGACTTACTCAATACCGAAAATGAACTCTTCCAAGCACGTAAAGATTATTTGGACGCGCACTATGCCGAGCAGTATGCGAAATACCGCGTCATGAACGCAACGGGTAATCTTCTCGATGCCTTACTAGTAGAAATTCCTAATGAATGGACAGAAAAGGTGGATTACTAATGAAGCAAGCCAATACTTTACTGCCACTTTTACTGACTATGTCGGTTACTCAGCTCGCCTTTGCCAACAACAGTGAAAGTGACGAATACGACTATATTGCCACGCCCGATGCTAATCAGATTGCAGATCTTATTGATGATGATAGAGATGGGGTTATAAATGCACGCGACCTCTGCATTAGTACACCGGAGGGGTCACTAATTAACAATGATGGCTGTGGCATCATCGCTGAAACACAAGATGAAATGCAGCTTAGAATCCTGTTTGCTAATGATTCTTCGACGATTTCGCCAATCTTTGAGAACCAAATTCGCAACATGGCTGATTTTCTCGAGCGTTTCCCGGAAACTGCTATCGAAGTGCAAGGCTTTGCCAGCAGCGTTGGCGCTCCAGAGTATAACTTAGCGCTTTCAAAACGACGTGCAATCGCAGTCGAGCAGGAACTGTTGAATAATGGCGTTACACCAGACCGCGTAACTATCGTCGGTTACGGAGAAACCAATCTTGAAGCCAGCGGTGATGACGAGCTCTCCCACGCGAAGAACCGCAAAGTGACGGCAACAGTGGTGGGTTATGATCAGGAACCTGTCAAAGAGTGGACGATATTTAGCGTTATAGAGAAATAGAGTAATAGAAACGAAATGCAAAAACGCCTCGAACTATCGAGGCGTTTTTTTTATTTAAGCTTTGCTCACTGCTTTGCTCGTCTTAGGCAGCGAGATATGCAGTAAGAAGTAACCCAATATTGCCGCGGTTGTCGACCCCATCAAGATACCCAAGCGGGCGTAGGTATCAAACTCGACATTGGTTTGACCAAAGGCCAGTGACGAAATAAAGATCGACATAGTAAAGCCAATACCACACAGCACTGATACCGCAAATATATGACGCATATCGATGCCCTCTGGCAGCTTAGCGATACCCATCTTAACCGCAACCCAACTGAAGCTGAAGATACCCAAAGGCTTACCAACCAGTAGACCAAGTGCAATACCCAGAGGCAGCATCGAGGTTAAACCTTCGATAGAAACACCCTCTAGTGAAATACCTGCATTGGCAAACGCAAATAGAGGCAAAATACCAAACGCTACGTATGGGTGCAGAGCGTGTTCCATATGTTTCAGCGGAGACTTCTCGCCTTTCTTACCTTTCAGCGGGATAGCAAAACCAATAACTACACCAGCAAGTGTTGCGTGAACACCCGACTTAAGAACCGCAATCCATAGAATCGCGCCAACAATCATGTAAGGAAGTAACTTAGTCCATGAACGCGAGTTCAAGACAAACAGGCAAGCTGTCATCGCGAAACCAATCGCCAACGCAGTCGTTGAAAGATCACCTGAATAGAACAATGCGATAATAACAACAACGCCTAAGTCATCAATAATAGCCAACGCCAGCAAGAAAACCTTTAGGCTCACTGGAACACGGCTACCAAGTAGCGCCATGATACCCAAAGCAAAAGCGATATCAGTCGCCGCTGGAATTGCCCAACCTTGAATTGCCATTGGGTCATTGATGTTGAATGCCAAGTAGACCAGTGCAGGTGCAAGCATACCACCAACCGCTGCTATCGCAGGAAAGATTGCTGTCTCTTTCGACTTTAGCGCACCTTCAAGCAACTCGCGTTTCACTTCTAGACCAATCAGAAGGAAAAAGACCGCCATTAGACCATCGTTGATCCAATGCGAAACCGACATACCAAAAACATAAGTGTGTAAAAAGGCTTGGTATGTTTCGTTTAATGGTGAGTTTGCGATAGTCATTGCAATTGCTGCGGCAATAACCAGTAACACGCCCCCTGCAGACTCCATCTTGAAGAAGTCGCGAATAATATCACTCATGTGATCGTCCTTATACTTATTATCTTAACGATGAACAAAGAATAACGAGAGTGTATAGCTATCCTTGTATTGATAAAAATCGCTTGTTCGGAGGTTAAACATCGGAATTTCCGAAACAAACGAGCAAATTGAACGCATATTCCGCAGCATTCAATTTTATAACTTATTCTTTACGTGCTACAAACCCCTGCTTTAAAACAGTATTTCCAGATATTATCTATTCAAAAGATAGGAAACTTAGAAACATTTCACAAATGAGTTACAAACTAAGATTGAATCTTTTTATCGTCGTTAATAACCAGCGAGTTGCATGAAACCTTGGCTATTGTGACTGCCACTGGTTCGTATTGGACCTTCCCAATACGGCATAACAAAGGGTAGCCACAAATTAGAGTTTTGCACCTGAGTGGTTAAACTGATGTCATATTTGGGGATATTGATCATCCACTCCAACGGAATGGGTTTATGTCGTGCTAATAGACTAGTTTGGATCGGGATAATCGTAATTTCGTCTTGAGAAATGGGGATAACCTTGCCTGAACTGGTCGACAAGGTCGCAACCGCGTGGTTAGCGGCGTCTTGATAGCGATAATGATGTACTGACAGTGTGGTTTGATGATCCAAATGAAACACAAACCAATCCCAGCCAATTTGAGCGGTATTAAGCAACCCACTGCCCCACTCTTTACTCATCCACGCTTGACCTTCAATCTCAAACGCAGGCCCACCATCCAACGCAAGTTCTCCAGAGACCTTGATAAATGGTGCAGTTAGGTTGTGCGACGCTAATTGGTCAACCTTACCTTTCATCACATACCCGCGATTGCCAGGCAGCACAAACGGGCCAGATGCCACGCTATCGAGCTTTAAGTTCAAGTTATCGGTTTCAACCGACAACACGCCCGGAAACGGGGTTCGTCCTAATGAGCTCCAAGACCAGTTATCAAGCCAAACTTTAAAAGGTGCAGTATCGACACCAGCTTGACCAATGCCACCACGGGCAATGCGCTGCTCTTTCCACACGTGCTTCTCGTTGGAAACCACGATATGCGATAGATAGAGTTGTGAGTTTTGCCAACCTGACACTACTTGCGGGTTGTTGGAAATACGGAAAAAACTCCATTGCACACCATAACGCTCACCATTAGCATCTTTAACGTTAGCGAAAAAATGCCACCAACCATGTTGATAGCTGGGATCTAAGGCAAAATCTCTTGGCAAAGCAACGGGTTTATCTTCTGTGACAACGGCGAACTCTTTGGTTGTTTGGGTAAACAGTAAGTTCGCTTGCGTGTTAATGCTATTGGTTTGCTCATCTTCATCTCGACCAAAATCCGCGAGCAACACAGCAAAAGCCAAGCCAATAACCACAGCAAGGCTGGTCACTAACTTCTTTGTGTATGATTTCTTTACCGGCTTTTGCTTCATTTACAACGCATCCCTTAGCGATTTCATTGGGGTGTTTCTTACTAATCTGAGTACAGGCATGGCACCGGCAATCACTAAAGAGAGCATCGCGAGCATAATAGTATTGACGTATTCTTGTGGGATAAATTGCAACTCTAACGTCCAACCAAACGACTGCTTAATAACGATATCTACCACCAAATGCGCCAGCATTAAGCCCAGTGGCATTGCCACAATAATTGCAATCGCACCAAATACGAACAGTTGTAGACTGCCCATCATAATCAACTCTTTACCTGACATTCCTAAGCAACGCAGCAAAGACACATGCCGCTGTCTTGCGACCTCACCTGCCACCGTAGAGAAGAAAATACCGAATACGGCAATCACTAGGGTTATGCTACCCAACGTGTCGGCAATTGAGAAAGTACGGTCAAACACATACATGGCTTGCTTATGAATACTGCCATTATCAAAAATTCGTTCTGAGCTTAACCTAAACACCGATTCCATACGGCGCTTGAGTCCCTCACTATCCACACCCTCTTGTAATACCGCACCCAAAGCCACTGAGCCGCTGCCGGCAAAACTGTAAAGCCAGTTTCGATGGGACATCAACACCTGATTATAAGGGTTACCATAATCATAGTAGACACCTACAACTTGCCAGCCTTGCCCTGCCTTGCCATATAAGTCGATATAGTCGCCAGGGCGAATCCCCATCTTAAGCGCCATTGATTCGCTCACCATCACACCTTTAGAGTGATGTAGATGATACCAATAGTTCGGAATGCCAAGTTTGACCGTCAATGCACTCAACTCGCCTTCCGACGCGCCAGTACTGACAATTTGTAGTGAGCCTTTCGGCGTCGAGGTTTCTTTTTCCCATCGCCACCATACTGATTTCACTTCCGGTTGCTTCGATAACCAAGAACTCAATCGCGCAGCAGAGCTACTGTTCGGGTGGATATAGAGGTCAGCCGCCAAACGTTGGCTTAACCATTTATCTGTGGTGTCGCGGAAACTGCCGACCATTGTCTCGATGCCGATATTGGCCGCCATCGCCAACATAAACGCCATCGTAGCAACGCCGCGATAACTCATACTTGCCGCTGCGTCTGAGAAGAACCAACGCACTTTCACCCAACGCATTGAGTAACTAAAACTGGTGAATAGCCGCCAAATCAGAAACGGAGTAAACAATGCCACGCTCAGCAGCATCAATGCGATGATCGCGTAACCCGACTCTTGCGATTGCGGCGCTTGATAGATAGCTATTGCAGCAACTGCCAGTGCACAGGCAATCATCGCTTGAATAGAAAACTCCGCGCCAGTCGAGCGTAATAGCGACAAGCGTGTTGTTAAACGAATCGGTTGAGTACGAAGCAAACGAACTAAGGGCCAAGCACAAGAAGCGAACGCACCAATCAGCCCCATTGCCAAGCTATATAAACTGGCTTTAGGACTCCAATGAATTGAAAGACCCACATTGGCGTTATACAAATCTTCCAAGCTCGCAGAGACACTCGGAATCAATTGATTTGCCAACAACATTCCAAGTACGTTACCACACAGCCAACTGACAAAAACCAGCACCGCCAGCTCAAGCAATAATGCTCGTGTTAATAACCACCCTGACACGCCGGTTTGACGAAGAATACCAACCAGTGGTTGTCGTTGTGTCAATGATAAAGACATTGCTTGATAGAAAATAAACAAACCGACAAGGAATGCCATCATTCCCATCGCACTCAAGTTCATGTGAAACGCTTGAGTCAGGGAGATAAGCTCAGCTTGCGAACTGCGCATCAATGACAAACCATGAGGCAAAGTTTCTGCTAACTTATCTAACTTGTCTGGTGACATTTCCGCACAGGCAATGGAAGAAATTCCTGAGCTTTTCTCCAGCATACGTACTAACGCCATGTCAGCGAAAATACGCGTACCGTTAAGATGGTTCTCATGCTCGATAACGATCGGTCCCAATTCGCTACCATCATCAAGGCGAATCGAATCACCATTCTCCCAACGCATATACGTGGCTAAGTCTTGGCTCACCAATATCGGATATGGTGGCTTCATAAGACCTAATGAATTGATCTCTTTTAATGAGATGTTTTTCTCCAACGCCAACATCGCAACAGGGTCAATCCCTACCAGCGTCAAATCAAGTCGTTTCGCCGTTCTAATGTTGATTGAAGTAAACGGAGCGCACTCAGTAAAGCCATCACGACGTAACTGAATATAATAGCCTTGGGGGATGTGATTAATGGCATGCTTGGGGCGAATGCGGTGCGGCAAAGGATTGGAGAACAGTTTTTCGCCGTGTTGGTAACTCTCTTTCGCGTGTTCATTGATCGACGTAACGCCAACTAACAGAGAAACACCAAGAGTTAGGCCAAGCCATACAAGAAGAATTTGAAAAGGGTAACGTCTGTAATGGCCGAGTAACGCTTTAACTACGGGCCATAACATGCAATTGCCCTCCTTGAAGGCGGATGCGCCCTTCCATATGATGCGCGACTTTTTCACTGTGAGTCACTAACAACAATGTGCATTCAAGTTGACGGGTCAAAGATGTCAGTAGACGCATCACAGCCTCAGCATTACGCTCATCGAGACTTCCCGTCGGCTCATCCGCAAGCAGCAGCTTTGGTTCCATATACAATGCGCGAGCAATCGCAGCGCGCTGTTGCTGCCCGCCGGAAACTTCTTCTGGGTATCTTCCTAACAGTGGCATCAAGTCAAGCGCAGATAGAATCTGGCGCCATAAGCCTTGGTCTTCAGGAAGACCTTTTAACTGGCGGCAAAAACGGATGTTATCGGCAATATTGAGGGTAGGCAAAAGGTTGAACTGCTGGAAAATAAGACCAATGTTGTTACGACGGTAAGCGGTTCGGTTACTTTCAGTCTCTTGGCTCATTAAAAAATGAGGAAACTCCACTTCTCCGGAGTCGACGGTGTCTAGTCCCGCAATCAGGTTAAGCAGTGTACTTTTACCAGAACCACTCTCACCCATTAATGCGATTTGCTGACCTTGCGATAATGTTAACTCAGCACCTTGTAAAACCGGGTGAAATTCACCACCATCTACATAGCCTTTACATAGGTCTGTTAGTCGTAACATCTATCGCTCACAATTAGAAAATCAAGGTTGTGAATTTACACCAAATCGCCTCCGGTAGGAAGCATTTTGGACTCGCGATCACAACCCCAGCAATCGATAGCATATTAAAAGCACTATCTTGCTAATTTTCAATCAAATTTCGTAGCCATTTCTTACTTCTAACACGATAAATTGAACCACCCCATTTCACTACTTCTTCGGTTAGGAACAGAACATAAATCGCCTCAGGCTGCCATCCCCAATAGATAGCCGCTATTGCTGCTAAAGGAATTCCGATAATCCACTGCGCAACGATGTCTTGATAGAGACAGAACTTAACATCCCCACCCGCTCTTAACACACCAACAATTGCCATCATGGGAATACAACGCAGAATTAAACCTAAACTGAGTACCACGATAAATTTATCGGTCAACGCACGTGTTTCTGGTGTTAAGGCACTGAATGAATCCAGTACTAAGTTTCGACATACAAATAGCAAAATCGCAACAACGATAGCCGCAAGTACACTCAAAAACATAATACCAATGGCTTGGTAATACGCCTCGTCATATTTTTTCGCACCAATCTGATTGCCAATCAACACGGCTGAGGCATTCGCCATGCCAATTAAGAGTGCCAGCGAAATCGATTCCACCGGCGTCATAACCGAAAGCGCAGCCAAGCCTTGTACGCCTGATTGCCCCATGATGGCGTGATAAGCAAACAATCCACCAGCCCATGCGAGAAAGTTAAGCGTTGTCGGCATAGAGAGTTTGAGGAAGCGAATCACTTTATCTACTTTGAGTGTGACGGCAATATCTGACAATGAAAACGCCAATAGATGCTTTTTATAGTGCAGGTATCCATATAAGCACCCCACCTCAATAGCACCACTGATCACCGTTGCTATCGCGGCGCCTTTAATACCCAGTGCAGGCATACCAAACTTACCAAAGATGAGCACCCAGTTAAGAAAAATGTTCGAGGCGATACCAATACCGCTAAAGAATGTACTCAATCCAGGTTGATGAACCGCGCGCAGTCCCACCGCCATACTGGCAACACATGCCACCGCGAGCATGGTAACCGACGAGATAACCAAGTACTCGCTGCCTAGCTGCATAACCAGTTCAGAATCTGTGGTAAGCCCCATGATTTCACTCGGAAAAATCAAGAACAGCAACACACTCAGTAACGCAAAGATGGTCGCCATAAACCAAGTTAACGCGGTACTTTCTCTCACCCCTTGCTTATTTGCGGCGCCCCAGTACTGGGCGGTTAGCATTGCCCCACCCGTGGTGACACCAACTAGCATAATCGTAGTCACAAACGTTGCTCTCGCCGCGACGCCTACGGCGGCAATTTCAGCCTCACCAAGCTGTCCCAACATAAGCACATCAACCAAGCTACGGCTAGAAAACATAATGCTTTGCAGTGTGATCGGCAGGGCGATGGAAATTAGGCGACGAACAAAGTCACCCCGGGTATGGGAAATCACTTGGGACAAAAGCATCAAAAACAACCTCGACTAATTTCATTGGTTATATTGCCAACTGAGCTGGTCATTATATACTCAATTAAAAACAAGAACATACATTTAGGTGGATGATGAAAAAAGTTTTGGTACTCGGCGCGTCAGGTTACATCGGTTCACAGTTATTGCCTCAGCTCTGCGCTCAAGGTTACGACGTCACAGCCGCTGCGCGGCAAATTGATTATCTGCAAGCGCGCACTCTGCCCCACTCTCATTTGACGCTCACCTATCTCGATCTTGCCGATCGTCAAGCAACCTTAGCACTTGTACCTCAGTTTGATATTGTCTACTTCCTCGTTCACGGTATGGCGCAAGGGTATGATTTTGTTGACTATGAAATATCCTTAGCCGAGAACTTCAAGGCGGCGCTCCAGCAGAGCCATGTCGAGCATGTTATTTATCTTAGTGCTATTCAACCTCAGACGGGCAATTCAGAGCATTTACAAGCGCGTAAGATGACAGGGGAAATCCTGCGCCAAAGTGGCGTAGCCATTACTGAAGTTCGCGCTGGCGTAATTATTGGCCCTGGCTCTGCGGCTTTTGAAATTATGCGCGACTTTGTTTACAACCTACCCGCGTTGATTACCCCCAAATGGGTCGACTCCAAAGCCAACCCAATCGCGCTAGCAAACCTTAATCATTATCTGCTGGAACTTGCCAAAAACCCATCTGACGGCAACGTACTTTATGAAGCTGGCGGCCCGGATACACTCTCATATCGGGAGCAATTTAAAGTCATCTGCCAAGCAAGTCAGCGACCTTATCGGTTATATGCTACGTCGCTCCTCACACCGAAAATGGCGTCATACTGGCTGGGAATGGTGACCTCTGTACCTTCCAGTATTGGCTCTGCTTTACTTGCTGGGCTAGAACATGATTTTATTGCCAACTCAACAGAGCTTGAGCAACGTTTCCCCCAGAAAATGATTGGCTTTGAAGAGATGGTCAAAACCAGTATTGAACAAGAAGGCAAGTTTGTGCGCAGTAACGTTTGGGGATTTGACCCTGCCGCACTCAAGCGGTGGCAAGCCGGCTATGGCTATTACCCCAAACAGACTGGAGCCAACATTGAAACACAATTGTCCGCCGATGAACTTTGGCAGGTCATCAAAACCTTAGGCAATCGTCAAGACCCCTACTTCTTTGCTAACATCCTGTGGCGCACGCGTGAGTGGCTCGATATTTTCTTTGGCGGAAGTAAACCTCTTCGTCGCATGCCGGAAGGACCTGAACTCAAAGTGGGTGATTTTATTGATTCGTGGAAAGTAATTCGCTGCGAGCGCAATCAATTTCTCTCGCTCTTGTTTGGTATGCAAGGGCCCGGATTGGGGAGACTAGAGTTCACTATCAATGATTTGGGTGACAAGCGCACGCTCAATATCACTGCATGGTGGCATCCACAAGGATTCAAAGGGTTACTCTATTGGTTTGCGATGATGCCGGCGCATCTGTTTATTTTTAAAGGCATGGTAAAGGCGATAGTGCGCAAAGCGCTTAATAAACGCGGGGGAGAGATAAGCGATAATTAACTAACTTCACGACAAGATATGCTTGCCTGCACCAGCAACAAAAATGCCCAAGATTAACTTGGGCATTAGCATTAGAGCGAGTATTCCCCTTCACGCTCAGGTTGATACGTGATCTCTTGAATTGTCACATCAACATTTAAGCCATCAGGTTTAGGCCACTGAATTGTATCGCCAACAGACAACCCAAGTAGTGCGCTGCCAATCGGAGCAAGAATTGAGATCTTACCGCCATTAGTATCCATGTCTTTAGGATACACCAATGTCATTTCAAACTGCTTTTGGGTTGCTTCAATGATAAAGCGTACCCGCGAGTTCATTGTGACCACATTTGGTGGTAATTGCTCTGGGGCAACAATAACCCCTCTCTCTAACTCAGCTTCTAGCTGATCTGTTGAAGCGGCATTGCGCGGCAAAGACTCGATTAAGTCGTAAATCCTATCGACATCAAGTGACGAAAGGGTAATTTCGGGTTTGATATTCATACTGTCCTCATACAACAAAAAAGTACCATTACCGTACTTTTTACAAGACATCCTCTTACTAAACAAAACGCCCCCAGACTTCACGAGAGTAAAGTCTGGAGGCAAGGTAGTTTGAGCTGAATTGTCTAAACGCTAATGTGCCTAGTTGCTTAGCAATAAGCAAATCAGAATAGCTAAAATGAGCGCTAGTGCGCTGTTTGGTCATCTGTTGTGAAGCGCAAATGCTGCCGAACTCTCAATATCACAAATTGAGCAGACTATTATTCCCTTTCTGCACGTAGGCATCGCTTTCCCTTTCATTTAAATCACAAATGACACCCAAAACTTAAATTTAATATCACAAACAAACCTAAGCAGTTATTTTAATTAATCATAATTGATTTTTTGTTTTGATTTGAAATGAATTCATAGATAGCATTGCAACTATAGAATCACATATGACACAAAAGTTGTTGCGGAACACTTTTTTGAAACATTTAAATCAACAATGATATTTCAACAACTCAAGTGGTTAAGAACTTATTTCCTGTTCACAAAGGCTGGGTCACCTAGCCGCCAATTTACTAATAGGTAATTCATAATGAAAAAACTCGCATTAGCACTTGCAGTGGCTGCTATCGCCTCACCAGTAATCGCATCAGACAATGCGCCTGACCCAAGCGATCTAACCCAAGTAAACTCGTTTGCATTTGGTACTGTCGATAACGACGGTTCGCTAAAGGGAATGGTTGGTCTTGCTGGTCAATACTCTGAAGGTAACGTGTTTATGGGGCTGGTTGAGCACAGTTCAGCAACCAAAAGTAATGAGTTTGAAAAAAAGGATCAAAACTCGCGCCTACGCTACTTCCAAGTGCTTGACACTGGTCTTGCAGGCATGCCGCAAGCGGGTTTTTCGGTTGATTACATGAAAGGCTGGGAGAAATCAAACGGCTTAGGTACAGACATTGTTGCTCTTGGCGCAATTGCAAAAGTGAAAACACCTTGGGAGAACCTATCTATTTTCCCAAACGTGGCTTACGTTAAGGGTAAAGCACAAGGCGAGCATGAGGTTGGCAAAAAGAAAATCGACCTATCAGGTTACCAAGTTAACCTATTTGGTTCGCTATCGGTCGGTGATGCAGGTGAATATGTGGTGTTACAACCGCAGTTTATGCACCTAGACGGCACACCTAAAGACAGCGCAGTAAAAGACAACAAATTGTCGGCTAATGTCTTCAAAGTAAAAACTGGCTACGGTCAACCTATCTCAGCAGACGGCAAATGGTGGGTGGAAGCCTCGCACACTTACACACGCACTGATATGGATGTAAAACACTCTGCACTGGATTACAAAGACAACGACCATAAATTTGAGTTTGGCGTGTCGTACTACTTCTAACTAGAAGCGAAATAGTGCTAACGGGGTTCGTATAGAGTAACGCATCACTGTTGGCTATTACCTTTTAGCATACACTCGAGCTCAACTCTGTTTGCAGAGTTTGAGCTCTTCATCTATCTACGCGAAACGAGTTAAGCTCCGCGAGGCGCAAACATAATAATAGCCATACCTAACATCGCCACCGAAACACCTAAGATGTCCCAACCGGTAGGACGAATACCATCAACTGCCCACAACCAAATTATTGCAACAAATATATAAACGCCCCCATAAGCGGCGTAAACTCTACCAGCAGCCGTAGGGTGAAGGGATAGTAACCAAGCAAAAAGTGCCAAGAAAAAAGCAGCCGGCAATAACAGCCATACTGATTTATCTTCTCTCAACCAGAGATAAGGTAAGTAACACCCCAAAATTTCTGCCAGCGCAGTGACCAAAAATAATCCTATTGTCTTTAATTCTAGCAAATTGAATCCCTTGCGTATTATTCAATCTTTTCAATCAGGTAGAATACAATGTTAGCCAAACGATGTAACCTTGCGTTTGTCTAGCCACTGTTTTCGGTGCCCAAAGGAGCGAGACTACCCACTAAAATTATCACGCCCCAAAGCCCCAATTTGGGTACAGAACAAGCGAACAACTACATATATCGTTACATAACTCGAGACATTTGTTCTTTACATCTATACTCAAGTGGCTTCAAGATGCAGGATTCAGAGCATTGCCACTGACTCAAGTACAAACAAGTAAACCAGTAGAATATTATGAGCCACACCGATACGAAAAAATCCAATCCACTTTTCGAGATCCTGTTTAACGTCTTTATCCCCTCATTTATTTTGATGAAGTTTAGTGGTGATGAGCATTTAGGCACTGCATTAGCCCTTGTT
Organism: Vibrio panuliri; assembly: GCF_009938205.1. Lineage (NCBI taxonomy): Bacteria > Pseudomonadati > Pseudomonadota > Gammaproteobacteria > Vibrionales > Vibrionaceae > Vibrio > Vibrio panuliri. Next base: position 1,776,645 of record NZ_AP019654.1, read on the forward strand.
GTCGCATTAGCGTTCCCCATTGCTTATGGCGGTATGGATTTAATCCGCAACAAAAAATTCAACTTTATCGCAGCGTTAGGTTTTGTCAGTGTATTGCTAACAGGCGGGATAGGTTTGCTTGAGTTAGACACGCGCTGGCTAGCACTTAAAGAAGCGTTAATTCCGGGATTAATAGGCTTAGCCGTTTTAGCCTCTACGTTTACCCGTTACCCTTTTATGCAGAAAGTGATTCTCAACGACACAGTATTAAACCTCACATTGATCACCGAACGACTCAAGATTCATGGTAAACAAGAGCAGTTTGAACGCTGTTTAATGTCATCCAACTATCTCTTTGCCAGCACCTTTGCCTTCTCTTCTGCGATGAACTACTTCCTCGCAACTTGGATTGTGACTAGCCCAGCAGGTACCACAGCATTCAATGAAGAATTGGGCAAACTGACCTTATACAGTTACCCGATTATCGCAATCCCTAGTATGTTGATGATGCTAGGTATCTTCTATTACTTATGGCGCCAAATTCGTGCAATGACAGCGCTTGAAACGGAGCAGATTTTCCATACGAAATAACTGTTCTCTGTTACGCCTCGCTAACGTTGTCTTGTCATCGATTGACGATATGCGCGAGGCGTAGTCAACTTGTACCGCTTAAACTGGCGGTTAAAGTTGGCTTGATTATCGTAACCCACTCTCTCAATGATCAAACCCACCGGCAAATCTGTATTAGCAAGCAAATCACACGCAACATTAATGCGAATCTTCTGCAAACGCTGGCTAAAACTCTCTTTGAAATGCTGGGCAAATATCCGTCGAACACTACTTTCACTTAAATAAAGGTAGTCGGCGAGTGTCTGAGTTGAAATCGCTTGATCAAACTGGCTGAGTAAATATTGATCTATTTTCTCAAGATGAGCATTTCTGTTACTTTCGCTTATCGGTTGAGCGGAATACGGGTTCATTAAGCGAACCGCATTGCTGTCCTCCAACATGAGTGCAAACACCGCCATTAAACGCGCCAGTTGCAAGGGTGGCGAACAATCACAAACCCCATCAAGCAAGTTAACGACTTTTTCAGCCGTCTGGTGCGAAAACTGCACGCCTCGACTGGCATCTTCAAGCAACACTCGTAACGGCTTAAGTTCCTCACAATGTTCAATCATTGTCTCGATCCATCGCTTGCGGAACCAAATCACATGGGTTTCACATCGTTTCTCTGATATAGACGGGTTGGAATAAATGGCATGAGGCAACCCTGTACCAATCAACACCATATGGTTATGAGTGACGTCCGTCAGGCAATTACCGACAAAACAGCTACCTGAAAAATGGCGATGAATGGCGATCTCATACTCTTCATGTCGATGCCAACCATAACTCTTACTCGACTCAACAATTTTTCTGTAGCGCCATGAAGCCCCGACTCGTTGTGGAACTCTTTCTAACTTTCCCTTCATAACACATCCATTTGGTACTGATATACCCCCAATTTGCTCATTATATGCAAATTCCAATCGAATAGTATTGATTGTTGATAGCCATTAATTACTTAGGGAACCGATGCGTCGTTAGAATAACTCTATCATCACAACACGGGATTAACGTTATGTTCAAACTAGTCAATCAACTTAAAGCCGCGGTTCATCGCACCCGAAGAGAATGGGCCAAAGAAGCCGTTTATGGCTACCGAATCCATGCTAACAAGTTGTGGAAATACTACGGTTACACGTCAAAACAAGAGATGCAGCGAGACTTGCAATGCCATTGAGTTGGGAAGCTGAAGGATGTCTAAATATGACAAAAGCTTCCCTAAGGAAGCTTTTGTTTAGATGGCTATTTTGCGACTTGATAGCTGATCGGGATTTCAGCTAGTTGAGAGCCTTGGTTCTCAGGGTAGATCAAATATTCGCCATGGTATTTCACGTTAGATTTATAGTCAGTCACTTTATGTACCATAAACCCAGCTTTAGTCGCCGCTTCAACAAACATTGCGTGATTGCCACGAACAAACCAACTCATTGGCTTCACTAATTTTTCACCATCAAAGCAATTCTCACACTGTTCAGTGCACAGTGCCAGCGAGTTTGGTCCTTCAGTAAAAATCTGAACCTTACCCACACCCACCAGCTCTTCCGAAGTAGTCACTTCCCAGTCTTGTTGCTCCATCCCATCAAGAAACGCATCAATTTCACTATCTTTAATCACTCTCGCAGCTTGATCAGCTGGAAAGAAATCTCGATAGAACGCCGCAATTCGCTCAAAGGTAAACATCAAGTTCGAGTCATTACCTTTAGTACGCCCTGCTTTTTGCCATCGGGTCAGGTCATCAACGACACAACGATGAAAACGTTGGCCTTTCAGCGCCTTTGTTACCCAGCGAATCATAAAATTGTTGTTCGCTACTGGCGCATTCGCCAATCTCTTCGCTTGATGTTCAGCGTGAATCTCTGCTAACGCAGTATTAACCAGCCTTTGAATTTCAACTGTATATTGAGCCATTAAGCCTTTCTTCCGTATAACCAATAAAACGCGGCAGACAAAACAGAGCATGCCGTCATGACTAAAATCATCGGCCAAGCAACGCCATTTGGCAATGCGGCAACGATGGCGCCGATGATAGAGCCAATACCAAAACGCAGCGTACCCGCCAATGAAGAAGCGGTACCAGCCATCGTTGGGTAACCACTTAGCAGTAGAGCCATTGCGTTACTGCCGATGGTCGACAATGTACCGATGTACAACACCACAAATAAAACGATACCCCACAGCCCAAAATCTAGAGACCATGCGGTAAATAGACCGATACCGGCAGCCAGTTGCACCCATAAGCCAAAACGCAACATGGCATGCGAGCCCACCTTCTTCACCATACGACCGTTAATACTCGTCATGATGATCATCGCGATAATGTTCAAGCCAAACAGATAGCCAAAGTGATCGGGGCGCACACCATAAATATCGATATAAACAAATGAACCCGCGGTCAAGAAAGCAAACATCCCTGCGAATGAGAATGCCCCTGAAAGTACGAGCCCCATCCCTACTGGATTACGACATAACCGCATGTAGTTTCGCAAGGTCGTTGCCAAACGGAGTGGTTGTCGCTTCTCTTCGGTTAAGGTTTCTGGGATTTTCCATAACACGAGTAAAATGACGATCGCCGCAAAGATAGCCAACACCCAAAAAATTGAACGCCAGCCAAACCATATTGCCAAGTAACCGCCAATCATCGGCGCAATCAGTGGTGCAATGGTAATGACCAAAGTAACAAAAGACATCGCACGGGCAAAATCTTCACGGTCAAACATGTCACGAACAACCGCTTGAATAATAACAGCCGCCGCTGCACCAGCAAAACCCTGCGCAGTACGCACCCAAGTCAGTGCATCAATCCCTGTGGTGGTCGCACTGACGACAGCAGCTAAGCCAAAAAACAGCACACCCAGTAACAGCACTGGTCTGCGACCAAAACTGTCTGCTAGCGGGCCATGGATCAACTGACCCAATGCAAAACCGGCGGTGTACGCAGTTAAAGTAAACTGCACGTCACCCGCACCTACCCCTAAATCGCGTGCAATCGTTGGCATCGCGGGTAGATACATATCAATCGCTAATGGCGTTAATGCGCCAATCGCCCCCAAGACAAGGAATAAAAGAAAACTAATTTGTGGGGCACTGGCATGTTGTGTTGCAGTGTTAGACATACGTCTCCTAGTTTGTGCATTTAGGCTGCCACACTCCTTGCGGCATCCGTGCATAATTGAGACAAAACTCTTCCATGATGTAACAACCCAAGCCCTTTATTATTATCAATTTTCATGATGCTTTCGCTGCTCACAAAAGCACCAATTATACTTGTCAATGAATTTGCATGGGTATTCGCCTATCCTCGACGAAAATCACAAAAATTGCTAGCAAATTAAGCACTACAACGCGCTTTTCTCGCGATATTTTTGGGTCATTAAGGGCGCTATCTCCGCAATGACGCTTATGACCACACAGAATCCACTTCTTCTTGTGTGAGATAGCGATATTCGCCAGGCTCTAGTGCATCATCCAATACAATATTGCCAATTCGTTCACGATGAAGCTGGTCCACTTTGTTGCCGAGGGCAGCGAACATACGCTTAACTTGATGGTACTTACCTTCCGTTATCGTCAACAGAAGTTCGTTGTTCGACGCATCGACAATTTCCATGCTCGCCGGCAACGTGGCTTCTTTTTCATTACGCAGTTCAATACCTTGTGCCAGTTTCTCGGCGTAGTCATCGCCGATCGCATCAGCAAGCCAAACGCGGTATGTTTTTGCGCATTTATGTTTTGGTGAGGTAATTCGGTGCGACCATTGACCATCATCCGTGATCAGAACTAAACCTGTGGTATCCACATCTAGACGACCAGCAAAATGCAAATCTTCCATCTTCACTTCATCAAGCAACACAAATGCAGTGTGGTTAAAACCGTCTTCATGTGAGCAAACGAAACCATCTGGCTTGTACAACATGATGTAACGTGGGCCTTGTTTTTGAATTTCACGCCCCTGCCATTCAACGACACATGTCTCTGTCACTTTAATTGCGCCACTTTTAACAACTTCATCGTTGACGGTGACATCACCGCTTTTGATGATTTTCGTCGCTTCTTTGCGCGTTGCTCCGAGCGCGTCACAAAGAAACTTATCTAAACGCACTTTTGCTGACTGTTTGTTTGCTGACGCTTGGTTTGATTGCGCTTTATTTGATTGCATGGATACCTCAACTTAGTTTGCTGCGCTATTATAGAGTGCCTAAAACAAATAGTTGAGCTATTTCACAGAATTTATGTACACCCTGCGTCCTTATCAAGCAGATTCCGTCAAAGCGGTAATCCACTACTTTCGAAAACACACCACACCCGCGGTGATTGTCTTACCCACCGGCGCTGGAAAAAGCTTAGTGATCGCAGAGCTGGCGAGGCTAGCGCGAGGGCGTGTATTGGTGCTTGCCCACGTAAAAGAGCTCGTCGAGCAGAATCATGCAAAATATGAAGGGTATGGATTAACTGGCGCAATTTTCTCTGCGGGGTTGGGACGTAAAGAGACTGACCAACAAGTCGTCTTTGCTTCCGTACAATCGGTGGTAAGAAATCTCGACGCCTTTAAAGATCAATTTTCACTACTGGTCATTGATGAGTGCCACCGAGTACCAGAAGATGAAAACTCCAGTTATCAGAAGGTCATTTCTCATTTGCGTGAGCTTAATCCAGGGATGAAAGTACTTGGACTCACTGCGACCCCTTATCGATTGGGAATTGGTTGGCTATATCAGTATCACACTCGCGGGCAAGTTCGCAGTGAAGAGGCGCGTTTTTTCCGTGACTGCATCTTTGAGTTACCCATTCGCTACTTGCTTGATGAAGGCTTTTTAACCCCTGCGAAAATGATGGATGCGCCCGTTCTCAGCTATGACTTTTCTCAACTCAAACCCGCCAGTACAGGTCGCTATAAAGAGTCTGAATTGGATATGGTGATTGATCAAGCCAAACGCGCGACACCACAAATTGTTCAGCAGATCATCCAAATGGCAAACAACAAAAAGGGCATTATGGTGTTTGCTGCGACCGTGCGCCACGCTCAAGAGATCTATACCTTGTTGCCCGAAGGACAGGCTGCGATTGTGATCGGTGATACCCCAACACCAGAGCGCGACGCTATTATCCAGCAGTTTAAAGACCAGAAAATTAAATACTTGGTCAATGTCTCTGTATTGACTACCGGCTTTGACGCCCCTCATGTCGATCTCATTGCGATTCTGCGCCCAACAGAGTCTATTAGCCTATATCAGCAAATTGTTGGACGCGGTTTACGCTTATCTCCGGGTAAAGAAGAGTGCTTAGTGCTGGACTATGCTGGCAATAGCTACGATCTTTATCAGCCTGAAGTGGGCAATCCCAAACCTGATTCGGACAGCGAAATCATCACTATCCCCTGCCCCGCTTGCGGTTTTAACAACAATTTTTGGGGAAAGCTCGACAGCAATGGCTTTCTGCTTGAGCATTTTGGTCGCCGCTGTCAGGGCTATTTTGAAGACGATGAAACTGGTGAACGTGAACACTGTGGCTATCGTTTTCGTGCCAAATACTGTGGCGAATGTGGTGCAGACAACGATATTGCCGCGCGAATTTGTCATGAGTGCGATGCGACTCTTGTCGACCCAGACAAGAAGCTTAAAGAGGCATTAAATCTAAAAGATGCATTGGTATTTGAATGCGTAGATATGGTGTTATCGACCTTTAAAGATGAAAAAGGCAAAAACCAGCTCAAAGTGACCTATCACGGTGACAACCAAGCTGCGGTTCATGAGTTTTGGCCGTTAACAACCGCTAAGCAAAAAGAACGTTTTTATGCGCAGTTTGTTCGCCCGCATCTCGCCGATAAACATCGTCCTTTTGCTGAGTCATCACCTTCTAAAGTGGTTGCTCATCAACACCGTTTTCGCCCACCTCAGTTTGTGATTGCACGGAAAGTGGGACGTTTTTGGAAAATGCGCGACAAAATCTTTGACGATGAGTTAAGCCAAATGTAATGAGAGCGGCAAAAAGACAACATCGACATCAAAGTTTAGCGAATTCACTTTGTGTTCATGTTGAACGCTTTATAATTTACCTAAAGCTTCAAGCCAATTTGAGTTTTAATCAATATCAGGTAGCGCAGACGTCAAGTTGTGCGGTACTTAGTAACGAATCAGAAAAATCGAGCGAAGGTAACGCTATGTTTAAAAAGCTGTTTATCAGCCTAGTAGCATTTGTTGGTTGTGGCATACTCGCTTTCCCAAGTTATGCTCACCAACATGATAATGGTCATGAACTTGTTCGTGATGTAGAAAAGCCCGGTACCAAAGTAGAATTTGAAGAAGACCAAGACGAAGTCTACGAAGCGGTACAGAAAGGTTACATTCGACCATTCTCAGAAATGTATGCGGCTGTAGAGCGAGATCTTCATGGACGAATCATCAAAGTCGAGCTAGAAGAAGACGACGACCTGTGGGTTTATGAGCTAAAAATTAACTACAACAACAATATCATCAAAGTTGAGTACAACGCGGAGACATTAGAAATGATTGAAATCCGCGGTCGCAACATAAAGAAAGCACTCAAAAATACAGAAGACTAAAACAATGAAAATACTGGTAGTGGAAGATGAGCCTCGTTTAGGCGAGCAAATTATTGAAGCGTTGGAGCAGACTGGTTGGGTTCCAGAACTGTCTCAAGATGGCATCGACGCACTCTATCGCGCCACATCTGAAGAGTGGGACGTGATTGTGCTCGATCTCGGTTTACCTAAACTGGATGGCTTAACGGTGCTCAAGGGTATTCGTGATGAAAACATCAACACACCCGTTGTGATCCTAAGCGCCCGCGACACCTTAACGCAACGCGTTGAAGGGTTAAACGCTGGTGCCGATGATTACCTTACCAAACCTTTCGAAATGGTTGAATTAACAGCACGTATTCGCGCACAGTTACGCAGAGCGTCAGGTAATGCGTCGCCCGTTATGCAAGTCGGAAACTTAAGCTTGGATACCCGCACGTCAAAAGTGATGTGGCAAGGTGAAGCGGTCAGTTTAACCGCACTTGAGTACAAAGTGGTTGCCTATTTCATGCACAACGCTGACAAAGTGATCTCTCGCACCGAACTGGTCGAACATATTTATAAACAAGACTTTGATCGTGACTCAAACACTATCGAAGTTTTCATCGGTCGTATTCGCAAAAAAATTGCGCCAAACATTATCAAAACAGTACGCGGGTTGGGATACCAATTGAATGCTGAGTAAAACGCTCTCTCTACTAAGACAACTCAGCTTGAAAAGCCGCCTAGTTCTGGCGGCTATCGTTTGGTTGACGGCAATGATTATAGCCGCAGGTGTTATGGTTCCCAGTCAGGTGTACCAATACATGGTCGCCGATACCAAGTCGCAACTCTCAATCTACATGGATGAGATCACGGGCAACTTAGAAGTCGATAAAAACGGCCAACTTACCCTCTCAACTCAGCTATCAGATCCGCGCTTTTCACAGCCGTACAGCGGTTTGTATTGGTCCGCATCGACGGCTGACAGTCAAATTCGCTCACGCTCTTTGTGGGATCGAACCATCGACTTTAACAAGAAAAAGAAGGAAGCGATGGGAGCGAAACAAGAACCACTAATTTATATCGAAAGTTCGCTGTACTTCCCTGAATATAACAAGCCAATCTCGATTCTAGTCGGCATTGACGAGCAACCCATTGAAGATACCGTCGCAGCATTGATGGGAGAACTATGGATTATTCTTGCCCTGCTCTATTTTGGCGTGCTTGCGGTTATCTTAATTCAAATTGCCTGGTCTCTGAGTCCATTAACCAAAATGCACCGCGAGCTAAGTCAACTTCGTCAAGGAGAACGCACTGCTCTGGGTGATGATTATCCACGAGACATCGCTCCGGTGGTATTAGACCTAAACGCGTTACTGTTTCACTATCAGGAACTGCTCGAGCGTGCTCGCCACCACGCGGGCAATTTGTCACACGCATTAAAAACGCCACTTTCCGTGTTAAAGAATGAAATTCAACACCTTCCACCAGAAAGCCAACAGCAACTACGTGAGCCCGTTGATCAAATTCAAGGCCAAATCGATTACCACTTAGGCCGCGCTCGTATGGCAGGTTCGATGAATATCCTCTCCGTGAAAGCTTCACCTGCCGAACGTATTGATGCGATTTCAATGGCATTTGATAAAGTTTACGCCGAGCGTGAAGTGACGCTAATCAACGAGATTGATTCCGAACTCGAAGTTTCTGTCGAACAGACCGATCTTGATGAGATGGTAGGTAACCTATTGGAAAATGGTTATAAGTGGGCGAATAGTATCATTCGTGTTTATACCGAAACCATCGACGACAACAACGTGAATATCATTATTGAAGATGATGGCCCCGGCATTCCAGAAGACCAGTTGGAACATGCTATCAAACGCGGCGTCCGATTAGACGAAACAACCCCAGGAACAGGACTGGGCTTAAATATCGTCAATGAAATGGCTCACAGTTACCGCGGGGCTTTAAGTTTACAACGCAGCTCTATGGGTGGGCTAAAAGCGACCCTGACCATGAAAGTTTCCCACTAATTACCCAGCAAAAAGCTCGCCGTCAGGCGAGCTACATACATAAACCTACCCTACTGGTTGAGTCAGTGCGCGCTTGTGAGCATTGTTTTCCTGATAAACAAAGTACTGCAGCACAAGCAAAGAACTGACCGCTAAACCAAGCGAAACGTAGAACGCGGCACGGTAGTTATACATCTCGCCAACCACCCCAATCGATAAACTAGAGATAAGCATCGAGACTTGGAGCAGATTCGAAAAAAGTGTCGATGCCGTTCCTAAACGGTCTTTCATCATATCTTGCATCGCAACCATACCAAGTGTCGCTGTGATACCGATAAATATGCCATTCAATATTTGGATAGAAAGCAATTGCCAAAACTCAGTAACAGTGAGCATTGCGATAAAAAACAAGCAACCACACACCAGCGATAACGCTAAAAGTTTCATAATGCCATAACGTGCCGCAAGTCGACCCGCTTTAAGCATAAAAGGGATTTCACATAGCGCCGCCATACCAAACATATAGCCTACCCAACTCGCATCCACTTTTAGCTCTTGCGACAGATAGATAGGCATAGTGATCACGTATAAGTTGTTGGCACTAAACATAAAAATAAGTGCAACACTAAACAAAACCACGGTTGCACCGACCACGCCTTGTGTCGGCGGTTCTTCTTTGTCTTGCTTTTTTATCACGCTACTTGGCAAGTATAGGACTGCCAACACGAGCGTTATAAACGTGGCTCCCGCAGCAGCCAGAAACGATGCACTAAAACCAAACGAACTTTTAAGGACAAACGCAATTGGCGGGCCCACTACCCATGCTATTGCAATCCCTGCTCGCATCACTGACAAAAAGGTGGTGCTGTCTTCAATATTCTCATCAGCATACTCTCGCCCTAAGGCAAATAACTGACCAAAGGTAGCGCCACTTAAGCTACCAAAGATCATCGAAAAACCCACCGCCAAGTAGTAATTGCGAATAAAACTAAAGCCTATCACCGTCACCAAATAGCAAAACAGTGAGAACAAGAGAATACTTTTACGATTCCAGCCTCGATCTGACTTCACGGCAACAAGTTGGGAAACAGCCACTGAAGAGACAATCGATAAGATCATGTAAGTACTCAACATCATAGGACTTGCGCCCAATGCCTCTATGATAAATAGGCTGGAAAGTGGATAGAAAAATGAGCCACTGATACCGCCAAAGAAAGTCATGACTAAAAAGACCAAAGCTTCTTTTGTCTTGAACATAATTATCTCCTTAACATGCCAGAGCATCGGTAAGTCTTTACCTTGATATATGCTCAGCACATCAACGTGTTCAAATAGAATAAGTTAACCCATTTAGTCTAATAATATTTCCAACTAAACCATTAATGCCTTGCCCTCATATAGTGATACTTTCCCGTCAAGTGGCATTCATTTTTTGACTGAATAAGATAAAAGATTTAACTTAGATTTTTCTGTTTTGCACGGAGGCGGCATGAAACCCACCATAGAGAATGTACTCAGCGAAAACAATTTTCATTGGAAAGTAAAAGAGTACTACTGCGATGCCAAAAAAGAGCAGTTCACCTGCCCTTGGCACTATCACTCAGAGTACGAGTTAGTGCTCTATAGGCATAACGAAGGGGCGTTCAGAGGGTGTTACTTTGCTGGTGACAGCATAGGAGAAATACAACACAACAGTTTGCTGCTTTATGGACCAGGGTTACCTCATATGCTCACGGGTAGGCTTGATAGCGATAAAGAGCACAATGTTTATTCACTGATTTTTTGGTTTCGACATCAATGGCTTGAGTCATTAATTGAACGACTGCCTGAGCTACGGAACCTGCGTCGTTTAGCCAAGCATTCAGCGTATGGCTTGTCATTCAGCGAAGAAACTGCAGAAACGGTCTATCAATTGCTGAACAATATTGAGCAGTACGAACCCCACCACCAGCTGATACGCGTGCTACAAGCATTAAGCGCCTTAGCGGATGATGCTCAATCGCAGAGACTCTCTCTGAGTGCCTATGGCCTATATGATGTCGATTTGAATGATGAATCAACACGTCGAGTTGAACTCGCCCGCCAATTTGTCGAACAGAATTTTGCCAAACCGATAAAAATTGACGATTTATGCCAAGCACTTCACATCAGTGAGAGCTCCGCTTACCGCTTGTTTGAAAGGCACTTTCTTGAAAGTTTCTCCGAGCACCTTAAGCGCTTTCGTATCGGTAAAGCATGCGAGATGCTGGTCAACACGCAAGACGCCGTTGCATTGATTGCTGAGCAATCTGGCTTTAACAATCTTTCCAACTTTAATCGTCAATTTAAAGTGGTCAAGGGGATGACCCCTTCTGATTTTCGCGCGCAGTTCAACTGAGTCACGCCCTTGAAAGGCGCGACACGTCTAGCAATGATTACATCACCACTTGAGGGCGAATAACCAAGATGCGCCCATCCGTGTAATACTCATGGTCTTCATCAAGTACTATCGGCTGAGTCAATGCCGCCAACTCAACTTTATGAGTTTGCAATCTATCGCTTACTTGCTGAGCAAGTTTATCGCGTTCCTGATCCACGTTCGGATCCACACTATGCAGCACAGTGACAATTCCAGAGTAAGGCGTGACTTGTAAGCCGTCATCATAGCTCAGTGCGCCCAACCAAATCGGTTGCTGAGATTCCATCTCAACCCCAGCTTGCCACCATCGAATATGGCTGCGACGCATCAAATCGCCCGGTAACTGAAACGCCATTTCTTGCGGCTGGCTGTTCCAGAACAAATCCGACACTGGTGGTGTATTGTCTTTGAGTAGTTGGAAATAATCCGCAAGCTCAATATCGTTACGAGAAAATGTCTGGTTTTCAATCCAGCCAAGTTGACTCATCAAGTTTCTCGGATTCTCGCCAATTAATATCACGTTCATTGCTTGCGCATCGAACACGTTAGAAACGCCTGGATACACCTTGTAATCCAATAAACTCGGTTCAACGGTTGTCAGCGCTGTTTGCTGGCCGTTAGGAGATTGCAAAAAATCATCAGAGTAAAAGAAAAAGTGACTATAGTTCGCCCAAACCATCAAACCAAACAACAACGCTGTGAATTTGGTGAACAACAGGCGCCAACGCAATTTACGACCGATATAGAGAAATATCAGGCTTACGCTAATCGCTAACAGCGTATATTGGTGCTCCACTAACGCCGATTTGATTTGATTTAGCAACGGAAATTGCTCGATACCATAGGCCAATAAGTAGCCCCACATAACAAACTGCCCGACGCCAAGTATTAATCCAACCGAGGAGAAGAGAGAAAAACGCCCCCATGCCACCTTGTTGCTACCTGCGATAAACGGCACCACCCATGCAACTGGCCCAAGCAAACGCGCAAACGCGAGCACGTAGTTGCCTTTTTTGTACATTAGATGGCGACAACGCGCGATTGGACGACGTGTTTTGGGTTGCCACGCGACTAACTTTTTCTGTGCTGGTGTACCGATATATCGCCCTATCCAATAACTTGCGTGATCCCCTATCAATCCACCAAGTAACACGGCCAAAACACCTGTCCATATACCTTGGTGAAGCTGATAGCCTGCGGCAAGCAAGAACGGCTCCCCCGGCACAAAGAGATTGGGGCCAATAAGGGCATCAAGCAGTGCCCCTATAAACAAACTCATCCCATCTAACATAACTCGACTCTAACTGATTATTGCTCTTTGTAGTGACCGAACTTGTATTCCATTTCGTTGTTACGCATTTCGCCAAAGAAAAAACGACGGACATTCGCTTTTAAATAAGTCATACCCATTTTAAATACGCCATCTTGGTCTAGGCGGCGAGGGTCAAAACCAAACGTCAGGTTCAGAAAGCGGAAACGCCATCTACGGCTCGCTCGTTTAACATAGTCACAATCTTCACAAAGCTTAATATCGAGATCAAAACCACCAATCTCATTGTGAGCGCGTTTGGTCGAGAAAATACAAGCGCCTACCGCTGTTGGGAACGTGTACTGAGTGACAAACAAGCCAAAGTTAAACAACCCATAACCAAACTTGTGTACCAACGGTAAGTTTTTCGCGCCCATATATACACCTGCCACTTCAAGTTGCTTATCTTCAAGTTGGCTGATTGCGTTCGCTAAAAACTGACTCTCTAAGCGAACATCCGCATCAAGAAATAGAATGCGTTCATATTGCGCCATTGCCGCACCAGTGTTACGCCCCAAACTAACGCCGCGAGTTTCCATTTTATGGATGCTCAATTTTGGTAGTGCCCCTTGATAAGCCGCAGCAACTTGACGTGTGTTGTCGTCACTATTGGAGTCAACCACAATCACCTCAAATTCTTGATGCGTCTGCTTGGCTAGGTCGTTAAGTAGTCGGCCGATACGTTTTTCTTCATTCAATGTGATAATTACAATGCTAACTGGTCCCATCTTTATTTTCCTCTTGGTGATGGCGGATTATGGGACTAGCTTATCCTTGCTTAACTTAACCAATCGTGAGTTATTCGTTCAGTTCCGGTTCATATTTACAATCATCTCTATGATGTTGATTATTCTCTACACAGCGAGATTATTGAGCAGTAATAAAGCCGTTTTGATGAGAAATTGTGCGGTTTAAAGTTTCTTCCAGCCGATCGCCTATAAACTCAACAAGCACAAGGGAAAAGTATTGCTCTTCAAGGGATAGAGTGATAGTATCCGCGCTCGCTGTTGAAGTAACTACCAATTACCCATCAGCGTTTTAGCACGATATAAGGTCGCATTATGTCGTGAATTCAATACTTATTTTACGAGAGTAATACTATGAAATTTGAAGCAGTAGTACGTACTGAACTAGGTAAAGGTGCGAGCCGCCGCCTACGTCACGCTGGTAAATTCCCTGCTATCGTTTACGGTGGTTCTGAAGCTCCAGTATCAATCGTTCTTAACCACAACGACATCGTTAACCAAATGGACAAGCCTGAGTTCTACGAAGGTATCATCCTAGTTATCGACGGTGCTGAAGTGAAAGTTAAGCCACAAGACGTTCAACGTCACGCTTTCAAGCCAAAAGTTGAGCACATGGACTTCATCCGTATCTAATTCCTTTACCTAGGAATTAATCGGATATAATCCAAGCCTTTTGCATATAAGATTATCGGCCTTACCATCCGAGATATCTAAAAAATTCGAAACCCCAGAGACTTACCACCTCTGGGGTTTCACCGTTTTTGACGCTAATAAAAAAACACCCTGATGAAATCAAGGTGAATGAAGAGTAGTTACTGGCTCAATGCCACAGCTTGGCTACGTAAGCGAGCAAAGAAATCTGGGTACTTATTGCGTACATGACGTTGTTGCTCAACCATATCCTTAAATGATGGTCCTTGATCGAGTTGCAAAATCACTTCGTTGTCATCAAAGCGCAATACCTTACCTTTCACCGGAATTTGATAATCGATACTCAAGTTGAGCGTGCCCGTTAAAGTCAGTCCGCGGTACAAACTGGCGAAGTTGTTCATCACAATCCGAATTCCCTTTTCAGAAATTTCACTCACGTGGAACAGTTGATCATCAATGCGCACAACCGGCCTACCCCGACGCGGGTATTTTAATCTGTAGTACCGACGTTTCTGCACAAACTCATCCATGGAAATTTCCTAACACTAGCCAATTTATTCTATAGCGAATTTTATTATAACTATCCGCTATTGAAAGCCAAAGTTTATAAACAAATGGCATCTATATGCTGACCGTCACATTCAACAAAAATATATACGCTTCTGAACACGTTAGAAAACAAAAGCCCCAGCACTGGCTAGGGCGGTTGAACAATGAGATGAACACTGCGTTAGTGTTCTCGACCTGAAGGGTTAGAGCCAAACTCTACTTGCTGATAGATGTCAGCTAACTTTTTCGGTTTCTTACTGGCCGCCTTGTGACCCGCTTTCACTGCAGACGTATATGACTGCTGCTGTAGCGCTTTTTGGTGTGCCTGCGCAGACTTAATGTACTCTGGATTCGCCATTGCTTGTTGGCGTGCACGATTTACGCGTTCAAGTGTTTCCCACAACATACTCCACCTCCATACACTGTTTGTATATACAGCATAGTTATTCGCAAAGTAATGTCAAGATAATACTGTTTATAAATACAGTAAAATAAAAATATCTGCATCAAGCGCCATTAAATCAACGACATCATAATGGTGGTTTTATTCGTCACGCAGCAACGAACTAGAACAAAAGCATGAACCCCAACAGATGCTCTTGACGCGTTACTCTTTGCCACCATCTTGACTCCTACCCTTTCGCTGATAAAAGGATCGAACTGCATGTATTCGACAACCTGGTATAAAACCAATAGATCAACACGAGTATTAGTGAGTCATACTACTTCAGGGCATTTTCACTAGTTAAGATTCTGGGAAAATAGTAACAACAAGCGTAAGCATGGATTTTAAAGCAGTGTGTCCCAATTATTTCTAGCGACTGTGAATTTGCTCGAAGAACCTTTTCGCGGAGATAGTTTCTTTATTTCGCCGTGGTAGTGTTTTCTATCAGTTGTTACGCTAATTCGAAAGTCGTAATAGGTGTCGCAAGGAGCATTAGATGCCAGGAAAGCAAAATGATTAACAGAGAATCTACGCTAAATAAGTTAGTAAACTCTGGCGTGTTGATCAAAGTTGCTTACATAGCAGCGGTGATGCTGATCAGTTCCACCCTCATCTTGCAGCATGAGTTGGTGGGAACTTCTTATATTCTTTTTCCAGTGGGTATGCTGATTGCACTATTCACCCAGAACCTGCAACGAAGAAAACTCTTCGCCTTGCTTTCGTTTCTGCACATATTAATTGGTGGCGTTATTGAGCCACTGGAAGTCGAAGCAATAGAGAAATCCTTTTTACTGCTGCCGCTTTGCTATCTTATTCTATTCCCCAGCACCATCTGGCCTATCGTGGTGGCAGTCTTACTTATATCGCACTACTTCTTTTCCGTGCCAAGCGAAGGGCTTATCGAAATGGCTGATGACTCGGTCAAACTGATGTTGATCACCATCTTCGCGACCAGTATGACCTACTATAAGATCAAATCTGACAAGCAACTTGCCAAATACCGTCACGATAGCCTAAGCGATGTTTTAACTCACCTACCCAACCGACGCGCTTTCTACCAATTTATCGAACAAGCCGATTGCAACAAAGGCAATCTTGATCATGTACTGCTCAAAATAGACATTGATAATTTCAAAGACGTTAACGATTCATTTGGTCCTCAACAGGCAGACAAACTGCTTAAGTTTATCGCGACACGGTTAAAACAAGTGGTGACCAACAAAGCGGAACTATTTCGCATGGAGGGCGATGAATTTATTATTGTCGTGCGGGAGAAGGCCAATATAGAGCAGCAAGTGAGTGGTATCGTCCGCGAGATTTCTCGCCCTGAACGCTTCCATTTCGAACTTGACCGAGGCTTTTATCAGGTCACCTTCTCAGTGGGCATTTCCTCACTGAAAAAAGCCACCAACAACAGAGATATTTGGCTGAAAAACGTCGATGTCGCGACGGTAAAAGCGAAATCAACCGGAAAAAACCGTGTGCGTTGGTACGATGAATCACTATTAGATGAAACCATTCGAGCGCATCAAATTGAAGTGGAACTTGAACAAGCGATTCGCCTCAACCAGTTTGTTTTGCATTATCAACCAAAAGTCTCAATGCGAGACCAAAATGTAAAAGGCGCCGAAGCCTTGATCCGCTGGGAACACCCAGAACTGGGGATGATCAGTCCAATTGAATTTATCTCCATCGCGGAAAAAACCAAGCAAATCATCATGATTGGACGCTGGGTGATCAAAGAAGCTTGCGAGCAAGCCAAACGTTGGCATGATGCCGGAATGCATGTTCAAGTCTCCGTTAACGTTTCTACGGTTCAATTTGCCCATGATGACCTGCTGACTTACATTCGCCACATTTTGCGACGGACGAATCTGCCCGCTAACTTGCTGCAGATTGAAATCACCGAAACCACATTAATGAAAGATACCGAACGAGTAACCAAGATTTGCCGTCGTTTACAAGATGAAGGTGTGACCATAGCGGTTGATGACTTTGGCATTGCCTACTCATCTCTCAACTACCTAAAACACTTGCCAATAGATGTACTCAAAATTGACAAGTCATTCGTTGATGATTGTGTTATCGAACACCACGATCATATGTTGGTTCGAACCATCGTTCAACTCGGTCACAATATGGGGAAATGGGTCATCGCTGAAGGCGTTGAATACGAGAGCCAGCGCCAACTGCTTTGCCAAGAAGGTTGTGACGATTACCAAGGCTATCTATTTTCAAAGCCAATTACTGCTCAAGAATTCAGCGAACGTTTCGTCAAACAACCTGAACTGGAGTTACAAGCCTAGCGCTAAAGGCGTTCAAGGTTGGTGAGGTGTTCTTCCGCTTTTAATAGCACTTGCTGTTGCGCGGCTTCATCCATGGCATCCCATGAACGATAGATCATACCAATCCGCGGATTGTTGCCGATTCGTTGACGATGACGATGCATAAAGCGCCAGTAAAGGCTATTGAGTGGACAGGCGTTGGACTCAAGTTTTTGCTTTACATCGTAGTGGCAAGACTTGCAATAATCACTCATGCGATTGACATAAGCTCCGCTCGCCGCATATGGCTTAGTCCCAACGATACCTCCGTCTGCAAACAGTGCCATGCCTCGTGTGTTGGGCATCTCTACCCACTCAATCGCATCGACATAAATTCCCAGATACCAAGCATCCACCTCGCTTGGGTCAATCTCGGTAAGTAGGCAGAAGTTGCCGGTAATCATCAATCGTTGAATATGGTGAGCATAGGCATACATCAACGATTGGTCGACCGCTTGTTTGATGCAGTTCATCCTAGTATCGCCATGCCAAAAATAACTGGGCAGTGCGCGCTCTCCACCCAACGCATTGAGTTCGCTGTATTTGGGCATATTTGTCCAGTAAACCCCTCGAACGTACTCACGCCAGCCTAGAATCTGTCGAACAAAGCCCTCGACCTGCGCAATATCAATTGCTTCATTGCTTTGATAGGCGGCAACTGCAGTTTCAATCACTTCAAGAGGATGAAGTAACTTAGCATTGAGAGAGAAGGATAAACGGCTGTGGTACAAGCTCCAAGCGAAGTCATGTTGATCCGTCATCGCGTCTTGAAACCAACCAAAACGCGGTAGGCACTGCTGGCAAAAATAAGCGAGTAAATTCAGGCTTTGACTGCGAGTCACAGGCCATAAAAGTTGTTCATCAAGCTGCCCCAATGTCTCTACCTCATGACGCTCCAAACGTTGTTTTATCTCGGTGACATCATTAGCAAACACCAAGGGCGCGGGCAATTGCTCGAGGTCTTTCGCTTTAAGCGCTTTGCGATTACGTGCATCAAAATTCCATTTCCCGCCTGCTGGTTTCCCCTCCTCCATCAACACATCGAAACGCTTACGCATGACACGATAAAAACGTTCCATCAGAAGATGTTTCCCCGCAGAAAAATGATCGCCTATCTCTTCAAACGGCAGTAAAAAATGCTCGCTATCCACACATCGGCTCGAACATTGCCATGAGTACTTCATCAATTGCTGCCATAAACGGTACTCATCAGGTCGCTGAAACTCGATGAGATTAGCTTGATAGTGCTCGATAAAATGCGCAAGTAACTGCGGCAAGTCTGCAAACTCAGCACTTTGATCTAACGTCAGGTACTCGACTTGATGCCCGTGTCCCCGAAGATGTTGAGCAAAGTGCGCCATGGCACTAAAGAAGGCGGCGACCTTTTGGCCATGATGCTTTACATATCCCGTCTCTTGCTTGAGCTCGGCGATAACATAAAGCACATGGGGATCGACCACCGAAAACCATGAATGTTGATGATTGAGTTGGTCACCAAGTACCAGTCGGATTGTCTCAATTTTCATTGTTTATGCTCTTATAGGCCAATCGACCATATCCACTGAATCTGTGTTAATTTTACCTCTATTTCCGCCCCATCGCTGGACGAATTCTCCTTGAGGGTCATATATTTGCATTTGTTTTGCTTGATCAAAACGTCGCGGAGTCTTACTCGCACCGACACCCGCAATATATTGCCAATTCCCCCAATTAGAGCCGACATCGTAATCAATAAGCTGGCTTTCAAAATACGCCGCCCCATAACGCCAATCTATCCCGAGTTCATGCACAAGACAGCTGGCGACAAGCTGCCGACCTCGGTTTGACATATAACCAGTCTCACGCAACTGATTCATACACGCATTGACTAAAGGATAGACGGTATTGCCATTTACCCACTGTTTAAAGCGTTGCGGGTAAAAAGTCGTTAACGGCGCTTTACCCAAAATACCCGCGAAGTGAAACAGCTGTTTACCATATTTGGCGGCATACCACTGGAAGTACTCTCTCCACAACAATTCGAAGTAGATCCAGTAGGTGGAATCATTGCTGCCATTGCGTTGTTCGTACTGACGAAGCATGCCGATAATCTGCTTGGGTGAGATGCATCCAACGGCTAACCAAGGGGAAAACTTGGTCGAAAATTCCATACCATCTAGCTCATTACGCGTCTGCTTATAATGACTGGCAAATGAGCTCGCGAAATAACAAGATACATGCGCTAAGGCGAAACGCTCACCACCAACAAACTGATCATGGCTGCTCACAGAAAGGCTCGGTACCTCGACGGTGGACAGTGAGTGAGAACATGGAGGAGGTAACGCCAACTCTGCATCTACCGGTAAATCTATCGCTAATTTTTCAACCTGTTTGCGAAACTTTGAAAATGAAGCGGGTAAATCCTCTAGGTGGAAAGGTAACTGCTGCCGGCATAGCAAAGTGCGCTGCTCTCGCTGTACGATTTCAACCAGAGGAAAATAGCACTGCAAATGCTCAACCACTAACTGCTCATCATAGCTAGCGAAGTCGTCGCAATAAATGTGCGTGACATCGTCACTTTTAATCAGCGTCACTAACGCAGTAAAAGGATGCTCATCGGTGACAACGAGGTGTTGTCCACATTGGTGGAGAATCTCATCTAGCTCGGCGATGGATTGATGCAAAAAACGTTGCCGGCTTTCACCAAATCTTGTTTCTAAAGAGAAATGTTGCAGATATTCAGAGAAGCGAGGCATACAGTACAAACATATCAACTGATCAACTTCTTGAGCTGCTCGTTTAAGCAATTGATTGTCTTCGACACGCAAATCGTTTGTAAACCAAAATACACCCACTTTTTTTCGCAACATATCCATGCCTTTGTATTTGTTCGAATATATACTCAAGTGACTTCACGATGCAGGATTCAGAGCCCTGTCACTGGTTCGAGTTCAAAGAAAACTGCGACGTGAAATAGCCATCTATTTTCAAGTAGTTTGACGTAGAAATCGGTCCAGTGACTGGCTCCCGAAGGGCGAGTTCACTTGGTTCGTATGCATCGTTAACGATTTTTGGTTTAGAACCACTAGACCTTCAACTCGTTGCCTTGCCTACAAACCAAGTCATTCTCGCTGAACCAAGCATCTTGAGGTTACTTGAGTATATTAGTTACGTAGTTTACTGCTATTGGTTCATTTGATTGGGTGTTTTGGCACTTAATAAGGACAAAAAGAGATGAGAGTGACTGACGGGACTAGATAGAAAAAAGGGAGCTTTCGCCCCCTATCGATTACTGTAGATAAGCATTTAGCATCCACATTAACTTTTCTTGTTCGCGGATGTAATCACCCATCAATGCTGCCGTACCTTCGTCTTCCGCATCACCCGCTTGAGCAAGAATCTCGCGCTGTTTCTTGATCAGTAAACTAAAGCCATTGACTAATCCTTGGACACACTCTTGACCTTGCGTCACATTCACATGCTCTTTGATATCACTCATTTCAAGATAGCGACTAAAGCTATGATCCGGTGTATGACCTAGAGTCAGAATACGCTCTGCGATTTCATCCACTTTCGTTTGTAGGTCGG
Source organism: Vibrio panuliri (assembly GCF_009938205.1). Classification (NCBI taxonomy): domain Bacteria; kingdom Pseudomonadati; phylum Pseudomonadota; class Gammaproteobacteria; order Vibrionales; family Vibrionaceae; genus Vibrio; species Vibrio panuliri. The sequence goes on from NZ_AP019654.1 coordinate 1,797,754, forward strand.
TGTAGATTTCTTCAAATTTAACGTGCAATTCAAAGAACTGTTGACCTTTGATGTTCCAGTGGTAACCACGAGTATTCATGTATTGAAGTTGGTAATGGGCTAACAGTTGGTTTAGTTGCTCTGCCAATTGAGCTGATTTTTCGCTGTTTAGACCAATTAAAGAAATTTGATTAGACATATGGATTCTCCTAACTCGATATCGACAGTCGGTGCTTACCGTACTGTGCCGTTTCTATGGAGTTAGAATATCCCTTAGTTGGCTGTGGGTAAAAACGCTTAAGTCTATACTAACAATCGGTAAAAACGATTATACCCAGACACACAGAAGTGCTGGGCATAATCGTCGGTTCTGGCAGTCAATTAACGAGCAATATCCAATTGATTGTCTTTGACACCATTAATTCGAAACCACCCTGCAATACTAAAACGTTCTGCATTGGTTGGCAGAACTTCATGAGGGAAGCGTTCAGACAAAAACACAAATAAGCGCCCACCTTTTGGCGGTATCGTCGCGATATGGTTGTCATCTAAATCATAAACCACCAGCTCTCCAGCATCTTGAGCTGACCACTCTTCGTTCATATAAAATACGGTTGTTAAGCGGCGGTTTTCATTGCCTTGAAAGCAATCGAGATGTTTTTGGTAAAAGTCGCCACGTTCATACTTAGCAAAGTGTGCTTCGTACTCAAAAAGTCCAAGATAAAAATGGCGATTGGCTTCTAAGCGAATCTGTTCCATTTTTTCGAGAAACAATTCAACTGGCTGACCCATATCAGGCTTTAACCACTGAATTTTGTCACTGCGAATTGACTCTTCGCGCTGAGTCTCATCATTACGGCCAATCCTAGCCTTTTTCCAGTTCTCTGGAATGCAATCCCTTAGCTGTGCCACTTCTTCGGCTGATAAGAAGTCATCCCAAATGTAGTAACCTTGGGTTGAAAGAGCATCTATTAATTGGTTCATGTTCTCGCACTCTGGCGTAAAAAGGGGCGCACTATATAAGCCGAGAACCTAACCATCTCAAACAGAGTTTTTTACCGTTAAGATAAATTACCTGCGGTAAAGCCCGTTATATCCAACTCTATGGGCTCACCCAACCAATAGACATAACGAGTATGGTCAAGATAGTCATCACCAGTGACGGCATGAACTAAAATCGTATGACCGTTACGATTTGCTTCCAACCAAGGGATCAACGATTCAAATTGCTGATTGGTGAAATCAATCTCAAAACTCCATTTTGTGTGGGGGCCAACTCGCTTTTGGTTGAAACGTCCGACGTAAAGATCAAACTGCTGAGAAACACGCTGGTAGAAATCTGCGGCAAACTCACCACTCTGTTTATCAAAGTAAAAATGAGCGTGATAGTTTTGGTGGATATTTACTGGAAAGGTCATTTTATCTCGCTATTAATGAGAAGATTAGCGGTCGAGTTTAGCAGCTTGTCGAAACGAACTCAGTTAGGCTTACATAACTTACATTTGTGTGACCTAACTCTACGAACTGCCTCTATATTCTATAAACCCAAAGATATTTTTGCTGATCTCGCGCCATTTCATGGTATGTATTCCCTGATAAGAAAGTCATTTGAGAGGAATAAATGGCAACAATAAACGATGTGTGTCGAGCAGCTGGGGTATCAAAGGCAACAGTATCGCGAGTGATAAATGGAACGGGCCAGGTAAAACAAAGTACCCGTGAAAAAGTCGAAGCGGTAATGGCACAACTCAACTATCGCCCTAGCTCACTTGCTCAAGCGCTTGCGAGTCAAAGTGCTAACAGTATTGGGCTAGTGATTTCCGACTTTACCGGTGGTTATTTCGGCAGCCTTTTAAAGCAGGCATCCGTTAGCGCAGAACAAATGGGCAAGCAACTCCTGTTTGCTGATGGGCACAATAATGCCGAAGATGAACTGAGCGCAGTCCATTCTTTGGTGGAAAAAAAGTGCGACATCATCATTTTATACAGTCGCAAACTCTCCTGTGAGCAAATTGTCGCGTTAAGTCGCTCTATCACGATTCCCATCGTGACAGTTGGGCGTCTAGTGCCACAAGAAGCGGGATTTTCCATCTCTTTTGACCAAGCTAACGCAGTCAAAAAAGCGGGGGGACATCTTATTGAACTCGGACATAAGCAACTCTCCTACATCGGCCCCAAACCAAGTACTCCTACTGCGACACTTCGCCTGCAAGGCTTTCATCAGTTAGTCGAGCAATACGCTCATCAAGGAGTCACGGGTAAAGTTTGCTTGTCACCGTTCGGTTTTATGGAAAGTTATCAAGCAACCAAAGCCTACCTTGAAAGTGGCGATTGTTTTGGCACTGCGATTGTCGCTGCAGCCGACGACATTGCAATTGGCTGTATTAAGGCATTGCGCGAACAAGGCATCAAAGTTCCGCAAGATATCTCTGTCGTTAGCATCGACAACGACCCTTGCTCTCCTTTTGTCGAGCCACCGCTGACCACTATTGATATCCCAATTAAATCAATTACCGAGCGCGCAATGGAAGTCGCTAAGCAATTGATTGAAAAAGGTATAACACCAAAACCTGAAGTGTACTCCGGTGACCTAATCATCCGAGAATCTGCTATCAAACACCTTCCGTAACCCTACTCGCCATTAAGTCTTTGTGCTTAGTGGCAAACTAACATGGACTGTTTCCCCTCCTTTTTTACCCTGAACAAAATTTGATCAACCTTACACAAATTCGCGGTGTATCTGCTTTTTGTGTGAAGTAAGACGCATGAGTGTAACCGGTTTCTGAAACCGGTTTCTTTACTAACTATATTAATAGTCAATTAATCAACACTCGCTAATCAAGGAGCAGCAAAATGAAGATCTTTCTTTGTTGTGCAGCAGGAATGTCTACCAGCATGCTGGTAACCAAAATGGAGCAAGCCGCTCAAGCACAAAACATTAAATGCGAAATTTCCGCCCACTCGGTCGCGGAATTTGAAGATTGCATTACCGTGTGTGACGTTTGTTTGGTAGCACCACAAGTGAAATTTAAATTCGAGGATTTCAAACGTGAAGCCGCAGCATTAGGAAAAGCCTGTGGACTCATCGACATGATGAACTATGGAATGCTCAAAGGGGATGCGGTACTGGCTCAAGCAATCGAGCTATACAACGCACGATAACTAAGGACTGGGGGTAAACATGTCACTTTTTGATAAAATTATGGGCTTCGTCGAAAACGTCGTCGCGCCCGCAGCAGGCAAAGTCTCTGCTCAGAAACACGTCATTGCGGTCAAAGATGGTTTTGTCGCAACCATGCCATTCTTGATCGTTGGTTCATTGTTGCTTGTGCTGGCGTTCCCACCATCAGATTCAGGATTCTTCTTTGAAGGTTGGCACGGCTTAATCAATGCGATTGGTCAAGATAACATTATGGCTCCGTTCCAAGTCAGCATGGGTATCTTTGCCATTTATGCGTCGTTTGGTATTGGCTTTAGCTTAGCTGAATCTTACAAGCTAAGACCAATGAACACCGGCATGCTTTCTATGTTTGCCTTCATTCTTTCTGCGGCCCCTATGGTGAGTGTTGATATCGGTGGCGTGCTACCAGGCGCATTCCTTGGCGGCGCTGGTGCATTCACTGCAATCTTATGTGGTCTGCTTGTTCCTGAAATGCAACGTTTGCTGATTAAGTACAACATCCGCATTAAGATGCCTGAAGCAGTGCCACCAAAGATCTCAGCCTCTTTCGACCTATTGATCCCTATCGTATTCATCTCAATCATCATCATGACGATCAATACGTTACTTGCTTCCCACGATTTGCAAATTCCATCTGCAATCATGGAGCTATTTAAACCTCTAGTTGTGGCATCCGACTCTTATATTGCTGCCCTACTCGCGGTTATGTTGATTCAATTACTCTGGTTTAGTGGTATTCACGGCGGTTCAGTCGTGGGTGGCATCATCGCTCCTATGTTGCTAGTCAACCTAGATTTAAACCAAGCCGCACTTGAGGCAGGTCAAGCACTACCCGCTATCTTTATCAACCCACTGGTCGACTTCTTTGTCTTCGTTGGTGGTGCAGGTGGTACATTTGGTCTCGTACTTCTAATGATGCGCTCGAAAGCCACTCAGCTTAATACCATTGGTAAAATGTCGTTTGTTCCGGGCATGTTCAACATCAACGAGCCGGTTATTTTCGGTACACCAATCGTGATGAACCCGATCTACTTTATCCCTTGGGTTGTCGCACCTTTCATCAACACCAGCATCGTCTGGATGGCATTCAAAACCGACCTTGTTGCAAGAATCATTGCGTTGCCACCATGGACAATGCCAGCCCCTATCGGTGCGGTCATCGCGACCAATTCAATTACCGCCGCTTTCCTTGTGTTAAGTAGCTTGGCTGTCAGCATGGTCGTGTTCTACCCATTCTTGAAAGTTCATGAGAAGCAACTCCTTGCCGAAGAAGCTGCAATGGAAGCTGCAACCCAATCTCAAGCATCTGCAAACGAGGAGCAATTAAATGCCGTGCGCAACTAGTCAAGAATTGGAAATCACTGAAGAGTTTCTCATGAGCTTACTCTGTTACGTTGGCGCAGCGCGCTCGGCATTTATTGCCGCAATGCGCGCCGCACGAGCGGGCGACTTTGAGCAAGCCCAAGCCAACGTCAAAGAAGGCGACCAAGCTCTGAAAGATGTTCATAAATCGCAAACGGAACTGATTGGCTACGACGAAGGCGCAGGAAAAGTCCAAATGACGCTGATCCTAACGCACATTCAAGACCACATCATGACAACGATGCTGTGCCGTGAAGTGACAGAAGAAATCATTGCTATTCATAAAGAACTAAAGGAAATCAAATCGTGAAAAAGCGTATATTCGATTACTACGCGGAAGAGTTTCGCTTAGCCAATCGCGAGCAGATTGTTGATGCAATTCGCCATTCTGAAGGGCGTACCCTGATGGTAGAAAATGTCGTATCACTGATGCCGCCAATCGATATGGTCACTGGACCTGAAATTGCGGCAGCCTTTGGCGCAGATATGATCACGCTTAACTGTTTGGATGTTTTTGACCCTCGAATTCGAGTGCTGTCTGATGACCCAGAAGAACACCTGACGATAGAAGAAGTGAAAAAGCTCACTGGTCGTTTAATCGGTTGTAACTTGGAGCCGATTCCCGAAGGTGTCGATCATCTCGCCATTGGCAGAACAGTGACGGAAGCGACCGTCAAACGCGCGGTTGAAATTGGTCTCGATTACGTGATGTTAACGGGTAACCCAGGCAATTGTGTTTCGCAAGAAACCATCTTAAATGCCATCACCTTGGTTCGCAGCATCGCACCTGAAATGCTCATTGTCGCAGGTAAAATGCATGCCGGCGGTGTTGGCAACGACTATAACCTTGATATCGTGCCAGCCTTTGCTGAGGCGGGTGCTGACATCATGATGTTCCCAGCAGCGTACACCACGCCAGGTGTTAGCCCTGAGCTATCACAGCAAATGATGGCAGCAGTACACAAAACGAATATGTTGGGCATGCTTGCCATTGGCACCTCACAAGAGGGCGCGACGGAAAGCTACATCGAACAAGTCGCCATTACAGCGAAAGCGGCTGGTGCGGATATCGTGCATATTGGTGATGGTGGTTACAGCGGTATTGCGCCACCAGAAAACATTTTGCGACTAGGGTTGACCCTACGTGGACGACGTCACCAGTTCAAACGTATGGCAAACCGTCGATAGTCGACAACATCGAGGCTGGAAACTCTTCCAGCCTTACTTATTTCGTGCCCATGTTCTACTCGCCGACCCAATTGTTCGAAATCGGCAAACAAGTAACTTGGGCATGGAGCTGTGTCCTCCTTATAGAAGCTGTATTTAGCTTTGCCCCTCGCCTAGCTTGGGGCTTTTTTTACTTCAGGAGTTAAATCATCCCCCGTTCCACGGCATACTTCGCCAACTCGGCAGTGCTACTTAGTTCCAGCTTATGCTTAATATTCTGCCGATGTGTTTCAACCGTGCGGTAGCTAATGTTTAATTGCGAGGCAATTTTCTTACTACTGTAGCCTTGAGCGACCAACTTCAATACGGACTCTTCCCGTCGACTCAAAGGATTAGGCTTGTCTGACGCCAGCATCTCACCTTGCGAAAACAGCGTTTGAGTTACCGACTCACAAAAGTAAGTCGACCCCTGCTCTACTGTTTTGATCGCTTGCACCATTTTTTCTGCCGAGATCTCTTTGAGCATGTAACCCACCGCTCCTGACTGCATCACCTTCATAATATATTCGCGATTATCATGCATCGTCAGCATCAGCACTTTCACATTTGGGCAGGCTTCTTTGATGATCCGCGTTGCATCGATGCCATTCATCAGTGGCATGCTCACATCCATGAGCACCACATCAGGTTGCAATGACTTCACCACTTCAACGGCTTCGACGCCATTACTCGCGGTGCCAATCACTTGAAAGTCTTTCTCTAGACTCAAACGGGCAATAAAACCATCAAGCACCACTTGATGATCATCGACAATAACCACTTTGATCGGTTTATCCATAAACTAATTCATCCAACTCAAGTAACACGGTTATCTCCGTACCAAAACCCGGCTCGCTTTCCAGTTCAAAATCTCCGCCAATAAACTCGACACGCTCACGCATATTGCGAAGTCCAATCCCTGTATTGCGCATAGCCGCCCCTACATCAAATCCGACACCATCATCACGAATAATCAGTTGTAAGCGATTACCGAGTTGCTGCAAAATCACGTTGACCTCATTCGCTTGTGAATGTTTTTCTATGTTGGTCAATGATTCTTGAGCCACACGATAAAGGGTGGTCGCTACCTCTGATTTTAGCTTACCTTTCTTGGTGTCGAATGCCGCTTCGATATTCAAACCTGAATGAGCGCGAAAATCCTGTAACAGCGTATTCAATGCTGCTTCAAGTCCAATATCATCTAACGCGCTCGGACGCAGTTTGTGCGAAATATGGCGCACCTCATTAATCGCCATCATTAACGATTGCTGCGAATGTGCCAAATGTTGACGCTGCGCTTCATCTTCGAGCTTGTTTCCCAGCAACTCGAGATGGCATTTACTTGAAACCAGCAGTTGATTGATACCGTCATGCAGTTCACGGGCAAGATGCTTTTTCTCATCTTCTTGAAACATAACGGTTTTATGCGCTAGCTCTTTTAAACTTCGGTCAGCAATACGGTGCTCATGTAAGTTGACTGCCAACGTCACCACCACAATGACAGCCACCGTCACCACCACGATCACAATCATCGAAAAAAACGTTGTTTCGATGTTTTTATCTACCGCACTTTTGAGGTTAGCCACTTCCTCACCCACATCTTCAATATACAGCCCCGTTCCAACCATCCACTCCCATTTATCGAGCCAAGCGGCATAGCTCAGTTTGGTCACCGTTTCGCCTGTTGACGGTTTCTGCCATAAGTATTGATGAAATCCACCACCTCGCTGTGCTTGTTCAAGTAAAGCAACAATGAGAAAGTCACCATTATTGTCTTGGATATCGATTAAGTTCCGCCCTTGTAACTCAGGCATAATCGGATGGACTAAATTGGTACCTTTATGATCGTAAACGAAAAAGTAACCATCAGTCCCATATCTTAGTTTCTCGATAATCGCTTTAACTTGTGCTTTCGCTATCCCCTCTGCCAACGATGTATCATCGTAGACGTGCTTGATAGCATCTAAGGCAAGGTCGACACTGTCTTTCAGTGCCGTCTCTTTGGACTTGATAAGACTAGAGCGAAAGATCTCCACCTCTTTATCTCGAAGTGTTTGCGCTTGATAAACGGATATCCAACTCAAACTGATAGTAACCAATAATAATGGCAGTAAACTCAGCAGTATGAGCTTCGCTTTTAGAGGCATTCCCTTTCCCCTATGCAACAAAAAAATTTGGCGGCTTAGTAACCTAAGCCGCCTAACTGTATCATTTACATCAGTTTAACAAAAATCACAGGATCACATTACTCAATAATGCCGAGCTTCATTCCTCAATCAGGATAGACACTGTCCCCATCGATTGGTGGAGATTTAATAAACACCGCCTTCCAGTTGCAAGCGCCGCGGTTGACCAAGTAATGATTTTCACCCGGCTCACAAACCAACACATCACCAGCAGCAAGCACGTTTAACTCATCATTCACATACATATGAATTTCGCCTTCCAAGGTATAAAAAGTTTCCGATGCCAAAGCATGGTGATGCTTTTTAAACTCTTGGTCTGGCTTGAGCACAACCACGCCCATATCGTACTCCTGAGTGCGCACTAAGTACTTCGGACCATGGTCTTCAAAACGATAGCTATGATTATTTTCATTTATTTTACGCATACCTTCCCCTTAAAGCCCCGTCGCTTTCCAAAGTGGTGTGGTTAAACCGTCATCAACTAAATGCAATTGCTCTTTGTAAATGCTTATCCATTTGTCTTTCAGTTCTTGATACGTTTGCTTGTGCTCTTCTGTTGGGAAATAACTGGTTTCCCATTCCACCAACTCCTCACCTGCTGATGCGAGATCGCGATAGACTCCGGCTCCCACACCTGCGGCAATCGCACAGCCTAATGCCGTGGCTTCTTTTACTACTGGAACGCGAACTTCCAGCCCTGTTACATCAGAGAGAATTTGGCTCCACAACTTGCCTTTAGAGGCACCACCAGCAAAGACAATGTAGTCAGGATTTGCTTTGGAGAAATCAAAGACTTGTTCAAGGTTGCAAGAAGAGACGATCGACGCATTCTCCTCCAATGAGCGGAACAAGGTTGATTTATTGCATTTTTCAGGGTCAATCGACAGGTTGATAAATGAAGGCGCAGCGTGGTACCACGTTTTAAAATGCATCGCATCAGAGAAGATCGGCATCACGCCATACGAGCCACACGGCACTTGGCTTGCCATCTCTTCCAGTAAGGTATACACATCTTTACCCAAGCGTTCGGCAACCAGCTTTTCTTCTCCACAGAACGCATCTCTAAACCAGCGCATGGTGAGACCAGTAAAGAAACTGATCGACTCTGCCTGAGCCATACCCGGAATCACATGTGGATTGATGCGAATATTGATATCTGGGTCAGTCATTGCTGTCGGTAGATTGACCACTTGCTGCCAGAATGTCCCGCCTAATATCGCAGTTTGATGAGGGCGCACCACACCTAAACCTAAACAGCCGAGTTGAACGTCGCCGCCCCCCATGGCAAACGGCGTGCCGATGCGCAAACCCGTTTCTTTCGCGGCTTGTTCTGTGACCACGCCGAGCACGCTGCCCGTCTCTAATACAGGAGGTAAAATATTGGGGTTTAGACCGGCTTGTTGCAGAATTTCGGGTTGCCATTGACGGGAAGTCAGTGCGAGCATCCCTGTGGTTCCTGCATTGGAAGGATCCACCGCGATTTTTCCACACAGTTTGTAGCCGACCCAATCACTGATCATGCTAACAGAAGCGATATTGAGGTAGATGTCGGGAGAATGCTGCTTCAACCAAAGCAAACGAGCCAGCGCCCCTAGCGCCAATGTTTGACCTGTTTGATGATAAACACGCTCTTCAAACTCGTTGTCCAACAGCGTTTTTAGGTAGGCAACTTGTTCGCCCGCGCGAGCATCAACATTGGCACAAGCCCAAATAGGTTGATCGTTTTTATCGTAAACAACGATACCTTCTCGCATCGAGCAACTGGATACACCAATGATTGAATCAGCACTTATATTGGCCTGTTCTATCGCTTGGCGAATACACTTACAAACCAGTTCCCAGTTATTGCTCAGGTCAAAATCCATCGACCCTTCAGCCCCCGCAACCGAGCGATGAGTCCATTCATGTTGACCAACTGCTATTTGCTCTCCTTCAAGGTTAAAAATCACAGCACGAACCGAACCTGTGCCAGCATCAATCGCCATCAAGTACTGATGGTCACTCCTGTTTTCCTGCATAGCATCCTCATTCTAATTTACCTGTAAGTTCTAGAATTTTTCTTGCTGCTGCCTCATTTGTAACCAACACATTGATATACTGCCCTTTCAGTGCTGCCAAAATGGCCTCAGCTTTCACAGTACCACCAGCGACACCAATCACTAGCGGAATGTCTCTCAATCGTTCAGGACGGATGGCGATAAGCTCTTCATGCAATTTAACACCGTCAAGCACTTCGCCATTTTGGTCAAAAAAGTAACCTAGGATGTCACCTTGCGCCCCTCTGCGTTGCAATACTTTTTGTTCTCCAAGGGAGATATAACCCGTTTGATGCATGGTGGCTTTTTCTACTTGCGCGATAGAACCTAGAGAAATGACGGCAACATCTGCTGAACAAGAGGCCATCAACACATCGTTCACGCTTGCCTCTTGATAGAGCACATCGGCAACCTTTTTCGACGACACTCGCAGTGGTGCAGGCACCAAACTCACATCACAACTGGCATCTAAGTGGGAAATCCCTTTCATGTAGGTGCCGACACCACCCGCCAATGAGACCACTGGCACTTGATTAGTTTGCAAAAACGAACCTAGGTTTTTCAGCGTCGCCATAATGGTTTCACCAAAACCAATCGCCAAATAGTCGTTCGGTTTTACTTTGCTCACGACCATACTCGCGGCGCCCACACTGACACGGTGGTTAATATCCACACCAGTCGGATCGGTATCGGGAATCACTCTTACATCGTTTAAAGAAAATTGCTGTTTGAGCTTTTGTTCCAAATCTAAACAACCTTCATAACGAGAATGAATACGCACATGAATTAAACCTTGCTGGCGACCTTTCTCAAGCAATCGAGAAACCTTCAACCTTGGCATACCCAGCAAGTTACCAATTTCGGCTTGAGTTAAATTGTCGTTGTAATAGAACCAAGCGATTCTCGCCAATAGCTCTTCTTCGCTCATCATCTCTAAGGGCTCCAGCATGACACGTACCTACCTTTGAAAATAAAAATTTATAAAAATCATTTGTTCATTAACTTAGCAGATGGATTATAAATTTTTCTAGTCTCTATGAATATCACTAACTGTTTTTCAAAGTTGGAAATCGTACGCAGAATTAGACCGTACCAAACCTAGCGAAATATATAATTAACCATAAATTAAAGGATATTTGTGATCAAAATAGGGTTTTAAAACTAATCACAAAACTATTAACATTTTGTGATCAATGGTCAAGATTTATACGATTTGCGAGTCTATGATTTAGAACAATTGAATTTTCAAATTACAAATGTTCAATTCCGCGTAGTGTTTGGAGGCAAAATGGATGTTTCTAGCAGTACCACACCAAACTCTGTAGAAGAGTTAGTCCGAGTTCAGGGTGTGTCTAAGCAATTCTCTGGCGTCGAAGTGCTTAAGGATATCGACTTCCTATTAACCGAAGGGCAAATTCACGCTCTGCTCGGTGGCAATGGCGCAGGCAAATCAACACTAATGAAAATTATCGCGGGTTTACTTCAACCTGACGGTGGCGAGATCACGATTCGTGGAGAGAAGATCACGCATTTCTCCCCAACAGGCGCACATAAACTGGGCATCTATTTAGTACCGCAAGAGCCTTTGCTGTTCCCTAATCTCACTGTGCGCGAAAACATTCTATTCCAATTACCCAAATCGCCCGATATAGAAGAGAAACTCACAAACACTCTACAAGCCTTGAACTGCAATTTGGATCTCAATAGCCAAGCGAGCACATTGGAGGTCGCGGATCAGCAAATCGTTGAGATTATGCGAGGCCTCATCAGAGACTCAAAAATTCTTATCCTTGACGAGCCCACTGCGTCACTGACGCCAAAAGAGACACAACATCTCTTTACCCAAATGCGCAACTTAAAAGCGTCTGGTGTTGGGCTGGTATTTATCTCTCATAAAATCCCAGAGATATTTGAAATCTCGGATGATGTCACTGTCATGCGAGACGGTTGCATTGCCTTAAGTCAGCCAATTAGCCAGGTCAACTCTGATCAAGTCATCGCAGCTATCGCGCCGCAATGCAAAATCGATAAACACAAACAAGCAGAAAAGAGCAACTACGACTTCCAGTTATCAACTCAATTTAACAAAGGCGACGTGGTTTTATCGGTTCACAACCTCACGGGTGAAGGATTCAAAAACATCCAGCTGGACGTAAAAGCAGGACAAATTCTTGGACTTGCAGGCGTAGTCGGTGCGGGACGTACCGAGTTGGCTGAAACCATATGCGGCGTTCGCACTCCCTATGGCGGCAATGTCGAATTCTCCGGGCAAGATATCGCTTCCCTATCATTTTCAGAACGTTTGCAACTGGGCATCGTTTACCTTCCGGAAGACCGACAAGCATCTGGTTTGTTCTTAGATGCGCCATTAAGTTGGAATGTCCGTTCGATGATGCACAATCGATTTGGTTTTTGGATGCATAGCCCACAAGAGTTAAGCCGCCTTGATAGCTACATCGACGCAATGTCAATCCGCACAACGGAACGTGACCAACCTGCACGAACCCTTTCAGGCGGAAATCAGCAAAAAGTGCTGATTGCAAAATGCTTAGAAGCCGATCCGAAACTGTTGATCATTGATGAACCCACTCGTGGGGTAGACGTTTCTGCTCGTTATGACATCTATCAAATCATTCGCTACATCGCAGCAAAAAACGTTGCCGTAGTGGTGATTTCGTCGGACTTAGATGAGATTGAGTTGTTGTCTGACCGCGTGTTTGTTCTCCATCACGGTGAGCAAAGCGGGCAATTGATCGGGGAGCAAATTTCGGTCGACAACATTATGAAAATTGCGTTTAGCGCAAATGAGGAGGCTCAACATGCTTAATTTTATTAAGAACAACCGTGAGTCGACTGTCCTTATCGCAATCCTAATTCTGTTTCTGGCGATTAGCTTTGCCGACAGCAGTTATTTTCATATTCAAACCTTAACCATGGTGTTCTCAAGCGCGCAGGTGATGATCCTGTTGGCCATTGGTTCTTCCATGGTGATGCTCACTCGTAACATTGATGTTTCGATTGGCTCGACAATGGGCTTATCCGCTGTCGCGGTCGCCACCGCGCTCAATGCTGGTTTCCCCTTACCCATTGCAGCATTAATGGCACTCTGTGTTGGCGCTGCGTGCGGTTGCCTTAACGGCGTACTGGTTGCAATCGCCAAAATACCTGCGATTGTCGCGACCTTGGGCACCTTAGGTTTGTTCCGTGGCCTAATGCTTTTATGGACTGGCGGTAAATGGATTGAGGGCTTACCCAATTCAATTAAAGCTCTGTCGTCCTCAAGCATCTTGGGCATCTCTTACTTTGGCTGGTTTATCGTCGTTATCACGCTGGCTTTCGCCTATATGCTCACCAAAACCCAATTTGGCCGTAACTTTTATGCGGTTGGTGACAACTTACAGGGTGCACGTCAACTCGGCGTAAGTGTCGATAAAACACGCATCATCGCCTTCACTCTCAATGGCACGATGGCAGCCATGGCAGGGATCGTCTTTACCTCACAAATCGGTTTTGTACCAAACACCACGGGTAATGGTTTAGAAATGAAGGCAATCGCGGCTTGTGTACTGGGCGGCATTAGCTTGCTAGGTGGCGTGGGCACTGTCATCGGCGCGGTACTGGGCGCGTTCTTCTTAACCCAAATAGACAGCGTATTGGTGTTGCTGCGTCTACCTGCGTGGTGGAACGACTTTATTGCCGGATTGGTACTGCTTTCTGTACTGGTGTTTGACGGTCGCTTGCGCGTTTCGATTGAAAAAGCAATTAAAGCTCAACGATATGCACGATTTAGGCAACCCGCGAGTGAAGATAAACCAAGCGAAAAACGTAGCAATATCCCATCTGATGTCGACGGGGAGCATTCACTATGAAACTGAAGCAATTTGCCAACTGGGAAGGCGCTCTGGCGGCGCTGATTGTGGCTGAAATCTTAATATTTGGTGCCATCAACCCAAGCATGTTGAGTTTGAACGTGCTGCTCTACAGTACTAGCGACTTTATTTACATCGGTATTGTTGCACTGCCACTGACGCTGGTTATCGTCAGCGGTGGTATGGATATCTCGCTCGGTTCCACCATTGGTCTAAGCGCCATCGCGATGGGAGTACTGTTCAAGCTCGGCTTACCCATTGAACTTTGTATGGTGTTAACCATATTACTGGGTGCCACGTGCGGTTTGATTAATGCGCTCTTGATTCTCTACACCGGCGTTAACCCGTTGGTCATCACCCTCGGCACCATGTACCTCTATGGCGGCAGCGCATTGCTACTGTCAGGGATGTCAGGGGCAACAGGCTATGAGGGCATTGGCGGCTTCCCGACTTCATTTACCGATATCGCCAATGGCATGGTACTTGGTTTGCCTTTCCCACTGTTCCTCTTTGTGGTTGCCATCGGGCTACTCGCACTGGTGCTGCATAAATCGAAAATTGGTCGCAACCTGTTCCTAATTGGGCAAAACGATCGCGTGGCGAAGTACAGCGGTATTCCCGTGGCATCTACTTTATGTTTTGCCTACAGCATGGTTGGCATATGCGCCGCTATATCAGGAATCTTGCTGGTCTCCTATTTTGGCTCAGCGCGCTCCGATTTAGGTATCTCATTCTTAATGCCTGCCATTACCGCCGTCGTGCTTGGCGGGGCCAACATCTATGGTGGTGCTGGCTCAATTCTCGGCACAGCACTCGCTGCACTATTAGTTGGCTATATGCAGCAAGGTCTGCAAATGGTTGGAGTGCCAAACCAAATATCCAGCGCCTTATCAGGCGGTCTATTGATTATTGTTGTGGTGGTACGTTCGATTGTCAGCCATCGCGACATCCTAGTTGATAAGTGGCAGAAATTAACTGCCGCCTATCCCATTACCAAAGAAGCAAAGTAACAACTAAACCCTACATTGAAACAAAATCCTGCGGAGGATGTATGAAAAGGTCAATGAAAACATTAGCGTTAGCAGTTTCTATGGGCATTGCGATGACCTCTGTCGCTCAGGCTGAAGAGAAAATTGCCTTTATTCCGAAACTGACCGGCGTTGGTTTCTTCACAAGTGGTGGTCAAGGTGCCGTTGAAGCAGGTAAAGAGCTTGGCGTAGACGTAACGTACGACGGTCCAACCGAGCCAAGTGTGCCAAACCAAGTTCAGTTGATTAACAACTTTGTGAACCGTGGCTACGATGCCATTGTTGTTTCAGCCGTCTCTCCTGATGGTCTTTGTCCTTCGTTAAAACGCGCCATGCAGCGCGGAGTGAAAGTACTGACTTGGGACTCAGATACCAAGCCTGAGTGTCGCAGTATCTACATCAGCCAAGGTACACCAGATCAACTAGGCGGTATGTTAATCGATATGGCTGCTGACCAAATTCCAAAAGAGAAAGCGCAAGTCGCCTTCTTCTACTCAAGCCCAACCGTCACCGACCAAAACCAATGGGTTGCCGCTGCAAAAGCGAAGATCGAAAAAGAGTATCCGGGATGGGAAGTGGTGACGACACAGTTTGGTTATAACGACGCGACAAAATCTCTCCAAACCGCTGAAAACATTCTTAAAGCCTACCCTGAGTTAGACGCGATCATTGCTCCAGATGCCAACGCGCTACCTGCAGCAGCTCAAGCGGCAGAGAACCTAAAAGTAACTGATGTGGCGATTGTTGGCTTTAGTACACCAAATGTTATGCGCCCTTACGTCAAGCGCGGCACAGTGAAACAGTTTGGTCTTTGGGACGTGGTCAACCAAGGCAAGATCTCGGTACACGTTGCAAATCATCTATTGAAAAACGGCGATATGAGTGTCGGCGACACCTTGGATATTCCAAATGTTGGTCCGGTTAAAGTATCGAAAAACGCGGTTCAGAAATACGACTACGAAGCCGCTGGTAACGGTATCGTTGTTATGCCAGAGCGTACGGTGTTTACCGCGGAAAATATTGACAACTTTGATTTTTAACTTAGCAATCGAGCCAGCTAATTGGCTGGCTCCCCCTATTTCAAGGAGTAAGGTAAATGGCAGATTTAGACGATATTAAAGACGGTAAAGATTTTGGTTTAGACCGTCCTCAAGCAAACCCTACGTTTGATCTAAAAGGTTGTGGCTCGCTTGACTGGGGTATGCAATCTCGTCTTTCACAGATTTTTAATCCTAAGACCGGCAAAACCGTCATGCTGGCGTTTGACCATGGCTATTTCCAAGGTGCAACCACCGGATTAGAGCGCATTGACTTAAACATCAAGCCTTTGTTCGAACACACTGATGTATTGATGGCAACCCGTGGTGCCGTTCGCTCTATGGTTCCTGCAAATACCAACAAACCGGTCGTTCTGCGCTGCTCGGGGGCAAACTCAATATTAACTGAACTGGAAAATGAAGCGATAGCGGTTGGTATTGAAGATGCAATTCGTTTGAATGTATCAGCCATGGCAGCCCAAGTTTATATTGGATCTAAGTTTGAGCATCAATCGATTAAGAACATCATCAAACTGATTGATGATGGTACCCGCTACGGCATCCCGACTCTTGCGGTAACTGGTGTCGGTAAAGAGATGGCACGTGATCAACGTTACTTCTCACTAGCCACGCGTATCGCTGCGGAAATTGGCTCCCATTTCGTCAAAACCTACTTTGTTGAGTCTGGCTTTGAAAAAGTGGCGGCTGGCTGTCCTGTGCCTATCGTCATCGCTGGTGGTAAAAAACTGCCTGAGCTTGAAGCACTGGATATGTGTTACCGCGCGATCGACCAAGGCGCTGCGGGTGTCGATATGGGACGTAACATCTTCCAGTCAGAAGACCCAGTAGCCATGATTAAAGCGGTACGAGAAGTGGTGCACAACAACATGTCTGCACAACATGCTCACGAGCTATTCCTGTCACTAAAAAACAGCTAGGAGAGTGATATGCACGTTACCTTAGTCGAGATTAACGTCAAACCTGAGATGATTGAGCGCTTTATTGATGTGTTTTTACCCAATCATTTAGGCTCAATTAAGGAAGAAGGCAACATTCGCTTTGATGTCTTACAAGATGCAGAAGTACCAACACGCTTTGTGATTTATGAGGCCTATCAAGATGAAGCCGCTATGCTGGCGCATAAGAAAACACCTCACTACTTAAAGTGTGTTGAAGATCTTGAGGATATTATGACGGGCAACCGCTCTAAAACACTTTATAACGGCGTAATGCTGGACTACTAGAGGTCATTATGAATAGTAGAAATTGGTTACAAGGCAATGGTGTTCGTCGTTTGAGCGTTGGTGTTACCGCCGCAGATTGGCGCAATATTACTGACTCTTTGGCCGCCCTCGACCCAAAGAGCGAATGGTTACATCTGGATGTCATGGATGGCCAATTTTGCCCCAAGTTGACGTGCGGCGCCTGGCTCATTGATGCATTGCCTAAAGGTTTTATTATTGATGCACATGTGATGACCTATTCTGCGCTAGCTCAAGCCATGCAGTTAGCCAAAAATGGCGCTCACATTGTAACACTTCAGTATGAAGCCTTGGAAAATGCCGTCGATGCTTTGCTCGCCCTCGAACCCTATCGAGTTAGCTATCAAGGCAACGATTTTCCACTGATGCGAGGTATCAGTTTATGTCCAGAGACCGATTTGGACGTGATAAACGCGTTGCTACCTCATATCGAAATGGTGCAGTTATTGTCTTTAGATCCTCGTAGTGGGGAAAAAATGGAACAAGAGGCGTTTGCCGCCCGACTAAAAGAACTCATTCAACGAGTTAAGGATAGCGATCATTCCCCGATGATCAGCGTTGATGGTTCAATGTCATTATCGTTGGCAGAAGCCTCTGTCGAGCTTGGCGCGAATATCATTGTTTCCGGCAGTGCGTTGTTTAAAGACGAGCAATTGAGTACCAACTTAGAAACATGGAAAAAGCATTTATATCGCTAAATCTGCGTGATAAATGCCATCGCCTCGCGCACTATCGCTGGTTAGCCAATTTCTCGTGATGGCGTAGCAGGTAGGAAAAAAGCGGTTTACTGAGTAAACCGCTTTTCTTTTATCCCATCCACTTTCGATAACTACATTCCGTAGAACTCTGGGAAAACCAATATCGTCGCCAGCACGGCTATCTGTATGGCGATAAATGGCATCACACCACGATAAATATCTCGCGTGGTTACTCCGGTTGGCGCAACCCCTTTTAAGTAAAACAAACTAAAGCCAAAAGGCGGGGTTAAAAACGATGTTTGCAGGTTCATAGCGACCAGTATCGCGAACCAAGTCATGTTGATTCCAAGCAGTTCTGCCACGGGTGCCAGAATCGGTACGATGATAAAACAGATTTCCACAAAGTCGATGAAAAAGCCCAGCACCAGAATAACCAACATGGTGATGACCAAAAAGCCCCATTTTTCACCAGGGATCTGCAACATCCATTGTTCAACGAGATGATCGCCGCCAGTGTATGTAAATGCCATGGAGAACGCTGTAGCGCCAAGCAAGATGGCAAATACCATCGCGGTAACTTTCACCGTCTCTTTCGCTGCATCATAAACCATGCCCCAGCTAAATTGTCGGTAGAGCAGTGCCAACACAATTGCACCAGCTCCACCAAGAGCGGCAGATTCTGTTGGTGTAGCAACACCGGCAAAAATAGAGCCAAGCACCACCACAATCAGAGCCAAAGGCGGAATCACAGCCTTAAGTGCCGATATCACCTCTTGCTTGCGACTGACACTGTCATCACGTTCTATCGCTTGCGCCGCTTCAGGGTTCATTTTGGCGTAAATTAAGATGTAAACAACATATGCCCCTACCAATACCAAACCCGGCCAAATTGCGGCTTGGAACAAGTCCCCTACCGGTACACCCAACACATCGCCGAGCAAGATAAGAACAATGGATGGTGGGATTATTTGCCCAAGCGTACCAGAGGCACAGATAGTGCCGCAGGCTAAGCCTTTGTCATAATTGTACTTCAGCATCACTGGCAATGAGATAAGCCCCATCGCGACAACAGAAGCACCAACGACACCCGTCGATGCTGCGAGTAACGCTCCCACCAATACAGTGGAAATCGCAATACCTCCGCGCACACCGCCAAACAGTTTGCCCATCGATTCAAGCAGTTGCTCTGCAAGGCGAGTTTTTTGCAAAACCAACCCCATAAAGACAAACAATGGCACCGCCATCAATACGGTGTTTTCCATGATTGATTGGATGCGATACGGCATAAAGGCAAACATGTCGAAACCTTCAGCCCACACACCAAATATTAGTGCGATACCACCAAAGGTAAACGCAACAGGAAACCCTAGAAGCAACGCAAACAGGGCAACAAAAAACATTACAATACCGACCATTTTCTGCCTCCTACTTGCTAGCGCTGGTGTGCATTAGATGCGGATTAAAAATACGATTAAGAGAGTGAAGCACGAGACCAACACCACTGATCGCCATAAACAAGAATGAGAGTGGGATCATGCCTTTGATGATCCAGCGATAAGGTAAGCCACCGGGATCGCCCGACATTTCATTTAACGCGAAGCTCTCTTTGGCAAAATCAATTCCGTACCACGCCACCAGCAGACAGAAAGGAAAGAGGAAAAACAGTGTCCCTAGTAGGTCAATAATGGCTTGCGCTTTGTTTGACAAGCGCTCATAGAAAAGGTCGACTCGAACATGCCCGCCAGCTTTAATCGCATATGGGACACCAAGCAAAAAGACCGCTGAAAACAGATGCCACTCCATCTCTTGGAAGGCAATAGAGACATCGTTAAACACGTAACGCATCACAACGTCGTACACGACGTTACACAGTAACAGAATAAATAATATGCTGGATAACCAACCTAGCATATCCCCGAAGCGATTGAACAATCGCTCGATATAAATAAGACTTCTCATCCCTAACTCCATGGAACTTAAAAAAGTGCTCCACGCAGACGCTGCTGGTGGAGCTATTATCTTGATTTAATAATTAAAAGGGGTTCTTGGGCTTCGTGTGACTGAGTCACATCATTTATAGCTGCGCTTATTGCGCTATTCTTATCTGGCTGATTTACTCAGCTTGGCTGTTCAGGTACGCACGGTGCGAAATATTCGACCATGGACGAACCTGCTCGATGTACGCTG
This sequence comes from Vibrio panuliri, assembly GCF_009938205.1. Classification (NCBI taxonomy): domain Bacteria; kingdom Pseudomonadati; phylum Pseudomonadota; class Gammaproteobacteria; order Vibrionales; family Vibrionaceae; genus Vibrio; species Vibrio panuliri. The sequence continues at coordinate 1,817,785 of NZ_AP019654.1, forward strand.
CTTGAGATTCTTGGATCTTCTTCGCTAGCTCATCTTTAGCCGCATGCTCAGCAAGCAAACGTTCGTTGGCTTCTTCCAGTGCTGAGATCACTTCTGCTGGGAAGTCTTTTACTTCTACATTTGGATATTCAGACTGAATCGACGCCCAGTTCTTACCACTCTCATGCTTAGATTGAGTGTACATATCGTAGGCTGCCGTTTTCATTGCTACGGTTAAGATAGCTTGCAGATCGGCAGGTAGACTTTCCCAAGTACGCTTATTCACAAGGAACTGCAACTCAGTGCCCGGCTCATGCCAGCCTGTGTAGTAGTAAGGTGCAATTTTGTGAAAACCCATGCGTAAATCTAACGAAGGACCGACCCACTCAAGCGCATCGATAGTGCGACGTTCTAATGACGTATACAGTTCGCCAGGGGCAATATTGGTTGGTTTCGCACCCAGCTCCGCTAAGATTTCGCCAGCAAAACCGGGAATGCGCATTTTGAGACCTTGTAAGTCATCAACGGAGTTAATCTCTTTTTGGAACCAGCCGCCCATCTGTGTATCAGTGTTACCACCTGGGAATGACAGCAAATTGTGTGGTGCATAAACTTCTTCCATTAGCTCCATACCGCCACCGTGATAAAACCATGCGTATTGCTCGGTTGGCAGCATGCCAAATGGCATTGAAGTGAAATAAAGCGTGTTAGGCACCTTACCTTTCCAGTAGTAAGACGCAGAGTGACCAAGGTCATACTGACCAGACTTCACCATATCAAACACACCTAGTGGCGCTTTATGTTTGTTTGATGAATCGATGGTGATAACCAAGCGACCGTCAGACATCTCTTCAGCCATCTTCGCCATATTTTTAGTTGCGTCACCAAAGATCGGGAAGTTGGGGCCCCATGTCTCTGCCAATTTCAACTTGTAGACTTTCTCTGGTTTAACATCCTGTTGCGCAGTCTCTTGTTTGGATTCTTCACCGCAACCGACCAAAGCGATAGAAGCCGCTAAGGTGGCAACACCTAACTTAAGCTTCCCGTCTATCAATGAATTAAATACTCTCATTATCAGATCCTTTGTTTCATGAGCGCCTTTACGACACTTCCTAGTCATCAACAGCATGAACGATCAAATGGGAATAAAAAATCGGCGTGAACACGGATATTTTTAACAGAACTATGACGAATTAAAAGCAAGTAATACGTATAACTACGTAATCCAAAGACAATTAACTCTCTAACTTAATGAATAAGATAACAATAATTGGCACAACCAAGTAAGCACAAAGTGAAACTATACGTACGTAGTTGCTGCGTACAAACTTTAAGAATATTTTAACTATTGTGATAACAACGTTTTAATTTTGTATCTCACGGTACTTAATTCGCGAGAGTGACAAGGCTCAGTTGACGATATTGATGCAAAAAAAAAGACCCCAACAAAGTGGGGCCTTCTTCAAAACAGCTAATTGGCTAATTAAATCGCTTTATAAATAACTTTGTTGCCAGCTAATTGTTCTTTCACTACTAGATTTTCTTCTAGAAGTTTTTTAAGTGCGCCAGTTGCCCAAGAAGCTGCTTTCGCGTCTTCTTGACCTGCAGCTAGGCCGATACCTTTAGGGTTGATGCCATCAGTATTGCTAACAACAATATCTAGCACTTGTTGCTGCTTAGGAGTCAGAGCTACGTCAGTTTGCTTAACCGCAACGACTTTCTCTGCTGCTGGTGCTACAGCGACTTTCTTCTCAACTACAGGCTTAGCTTTTTTAGTTGCTTGAACGTTAGCAACTGCCGCTTTAATGTGCTTTTGCAGTTTCAGCTGCACTTTGCGCTTATGAGCAAGTCTCATCGAGTGTTTCTCCATTTCACTGCATACCGAGCAGTGGTGAAAATTTGAAGCGCGTTTTATACCAAAAAATTGCGATTAATGACAGGGTATCAATGCCTTTAAACGACAAAAACGTGTCGTGTGTTGGTAGAAGGACAGAAAATAGTCGATATTTAGACTGATCCATTTCCATCGTCATCGGTAGAGATCAAGAGTAATCAATCCGTCAATTAGGGTCTTGGATGAAAACCATACACCTTTACAATCACCGGTTTAGAAACCTATCCGTCAAACAGATTTGGGTCGCGATACCACTGACACTGCTGGTCGCTTCTGCGGTATGGTTCTCCACCAGTTGGCAACAGCTGATCGTCGCTATTCTCTTGCTTATCGCAGCTTACTATGCGCTAAAACTTCTGATTAAACAGTCAACTGTGGGATACACACTCACTGCCACCCATTTTCAACAACACTTTGCCAAAGGCGGTTGGGTCGTTGGTTGGCACAACATTAGTAAGATCGGAGTGTGCCAGTATCATCAAGAAGGATGGTACCAACCTCTGCCATGGATAGGGATTAAGCTCAAGGATTACGATCCATACCTGCAAGCCATTTGCCCAAGAATTGCCACCGAGCTGCTGCTGGGGCAACGTGCCCTACTCTATCTCGGCTTGAAACAGCAAGAAAAGCTAACCCAGTTTGAAGACAAAGTTCTCGACTCACGCCCTTATGTGAGTGAGAAAGGCACTCACTACTCTGGGCTACAAGCAATGCTCGCCAATAGAATGGGTTACCAGCGCGAATTTTATGACTACGATATTTTCATCTCGACCAACGATCTCGACCGTTCAGATCAAGAGTTCATCGGATTAATGCGACGCTACCTCGCCGCCAGTCACAACGGATATAAAAAAGGCCGCGAACGCGACCTTTGGGAAAACTCTCAAGAGTAATTAGTAAAGTGGCATTTCATCAGCCACAAAAGGATTCGAGGCACGCTCGCGACCAAAGGTTGACTCCGGTCCATGACCCGGAACAAAACGCACATCGTTACCGAGCGGCCACAGTTTGGTTTTGATCGAGTTAATTAGCGTATTGAAATCGCCTTTCGGGAAATCGGTACGTCCAACACTGCCGTTGAACAGAACATCGCCAACAAACGCCAGTTGGGCTTCTTGGTTAAATAGAACCACGTGGCCCGGTGTGTGACCCGGCGTGTGAATCACGTCCATCGTTTGATTACCAAAGGTGATTTGGTCGCCTTCTTCAAGCCATTGATCAGGTTCGAACGCTTCGGTAAGAGGGAAACCGAACATCTGGCTTTGCCCTTCAAGGCCTTGTAACCAGAAGTTATCCTCTTTGTGTGGGCCAACAACCGGCTTGCCGTCGAGAAGTCGAGATAGCGCCTGAGTTCCACCAACATGATCGAGGTGTCCGTGCGTTAGCACCAAGCTTTCTACTTCAACACCGAGCTCTTTGATCAACATCGCCAATTGCTTTTCGTCACCACCTGGATCGATCACGATACCTTTCATGGTTTCATCACACCAAACAATTGAACAGTTCTGAGAGAACGAAGTGACAGGTACAACCTGATACTGCAAAGACATAGAAAAACCTTATATATCGAGAATCTGGCTGAACTATGACACGATAGTTAACTAACCTCAAGTGAGTTAACTATCGTTGTCATCAATGCTGTTAACTCAACAACTTACTGATGTAAAGATGGCTTCCTGCTCACTAAGACCAGTAACGTACAGGCCCAGTATCAATGTGAACAAAATTGCTACTTGGATAGTAACCCACCCCACCAGCTTTTATCTCACGGGCAATATCGCGGACTTTGCGTAGGTTGACACCATCTAAGCGAAAGTCGATTGCTTGACCTGTCATATGGTAGCTCTTTTTCGCCACCCCACTTGAACGAGCGCGTAGAGCTTTGTTGGTGGCCGGAGAACGGTAACCAGAAATAATCTGCACTTCCGCTTCTACGCCTAACTCCGATTGAATCAATGAAATCTGATCAAACAGTTTCTTGTCCATGTTGTGGATTTCATTACGTCTAAAGTCACGGCAAATTTTGTCAATACGCGTGAGTTCCTTTCTAACATAATGTTGACCATCGAAATAACGCGTTTCGAGGTTTTCTCCTGTGTGCACATTGTTGAGTGCCAAAGAGCGAGAAAGATCTGGGTATGATGCAAGCGCAACGCTTGGAGCACAACTTGCTACGACAATCCCACTTCCTGCCAACTTAATAAAATTTCTGCGTGTAACTTGCACTGTTATTAACCTTCATAACTGCTTGTGGATTTCGTGCTGAGTCGGACACTACCGAACTCTGTTATGAAGTGCAAATGCATAAAACGTGCTTAAAAGCGGCTTTAAGTTGCATCACAAAGGTTAATTATTGAACTTGTTAATAAAATATTTATAAAAAGGCGAAATGCAATAAATTGTAAATTTTCAGTCAATGTGACCATTGCCGCTTTGTGTTGCCGCAAAGCGGTAAAATGTGACTAGATTTTGACGTCACAATTTTAACGTGGCACCGCTCAATAATCTAAGCGATAGATATCATCCCGATACTGCACCTTGCCCTCTTCAGACCAAGCTGTTTGGTAAATAATATGTACCGGAATACGTTCACGTAATGGAATCGACTTATTATCCTGCGTGGTGATCTGCTGAATTTCTTCTAAGTTGAGGCCTTGATTGGCAAGCAATAACGCCGCCAGTTGATCGGCATCTTTGACGCGAACACAACCAGAGCTAAAGGCTCGGGAAGGCTGCTCAAACAAATGCTTACTCGGCGTGTCATGCAGAAATATCGCCCGATCGTTGGGCGTGTTGAACTTGTAGAGTCCCAACGCATTGTTGGCACCCGACATTTGTCTCATCCGATAAGGAAACGCTTTGGGATGAGTGTGATACCAATCAATCATGTTTGGGTTGATAATTTGACTAGAAGTCCAACTTTTAATGATTTTAATGTTCTGTTTGTCTAAATAGTTCGGGTCTTGTTGAACCGCTGGAATGATATCTTCAACCATGATTTTCCAAGGTACATTCCAAGTTGGATTTAGAATCACCGAGTCAAGATTACTGGTCATTACTGGTGTCGGGCGTTTTTGTCGCCCTACAATCACCTGAGATTTAAACACCTGCTCACCCGCAAACCAATACTCCATCTCGTATCCGGGGACGTTGACTACAATGATGGTGTTGCGTTGTTCAGGCCAAATACGGCTTCGCTCTGCATTGACCGCGATAATCTTCAGTCGGTCTTTGCTGCTTTTGTTTAACCAACGAATGGTATTAGGGCCAATGATTCCATCCGCTTTTAAACCGTGTATGCGTTGAAATTGTTTAACCGCATCTTCTAGCTGATTGTCATAGTAGCCAATCTCTCGCTCAATACCGACCAGATCGACATCGACTTGTTCAAGACGCTGTAACAGCGCTTCGCGACTCTCCAGAATATCACCAACCCGCTTTAGACGGGTCGACTGAGTGTAAAGAGGGACAACATCATAAATTCGGCTAGCGATACGGAGATAGGTACTGATCAAAGCTTGATAACTATCGTCGTCTGGGGTGTACGTATCAATCAACGCATCCAACTGCTGGGATTGCATTGAACCCTTTAAGTCAGCGAGCGCCGCTTCACTTGGTAGCGGCAAAGGTTGAGTAATCTTCTCTTCAAAAAACCAGGTTTTACCGTACTGCTTCGCGAGTTCGGCATAGCTCATATAAGCCAGAAGCGTATCGGTCGCCAACAGATCATATTGATACCAAAGATTGCTATTACGTAGATAACGTAATTGATTGAGTTGCTTAGAGAGTATGGGGCTAATACCCGCTTTATCAATCAGCTCTAACTGAAACTCAAGTTGACTACTTTGGTGTAAATCGAACCAAATAAGTTGATTATCATTGCTGCGATAGAGTTCCTCCAACTGCTGCGGGTATTGATACTCAACAGCGCTGTTAGGCTCTACCCAGCCAATCTGTTCAAAATAGTTTTCCGCCCATACCGTACTTGGCATAAGAGAAAAGGCAAACAACAAGATACCGCTTCGTAACATTATTCCATCGCTTTTTTCTTACCATAAATTTAAGTATGGCAGAGAATTTCCATTTAGCTGGGTTTGTTTATCTTAGTTTTATCAATACGTTAGTGCTAACACCTATGTCTAAGCTATCATACTCCAATGGTTATCCCACTGAATAGATGTAAATACGGAAGATTTGTCTCTTGGTTGCGATTGAGTGATCACAGTGCCAGAACCAGAGCTAATCGCGAACTCACCCTGATTGAACACAACGCCAGATGCGTCAGGTAATGGCGATAACTCGACCAACTCTCCGCTCTGCTTTGACCAAATCCCGTAACAGTTGCCACGTGGTGAAGTCGCCAATATCCATTCGTCTGAGGCCGCAATGCTTGCAATGTAATGACTAAAGCGCGCCCATTGTTCCGGCTCGGCGTACAGAGGCTGCAACTCTTTACCAGAACGATACATCGCCAATAGAGCAGGATATTCATCAGGCTCACCCCGATACTGCTGCCCGCACAACACGGTATTGTCACCATCATGAGCTAAATGACGAATACTCAAGCGATGGTCAGGCAAACTCCGTTGCTCTAACCTTTCCCCACGTGGAGACAAAAAGGTTAAGCTCGGCTGCATAGATTCTAGATTTAACGGCTCACGACCATTAGTGTGAACGCCGCCTACACCGATAACAAGCCTGTCGTCAGGCATCACGATGACCTCATGCGGTCCGATGCCAAAATCAGTCAACTCATCAATCTTTTTATAACCATCGGCAACATCATAGATACCAATAATGCCTCTACTGGTTCCACGCTCTCCCTCTGTGGCAAACAGTAAATGTCCGTCATTAGAGTAGACACCATGACCATAATAATGGCGAGAAGGACTGGCCTTATTCAAGCGAATCATCTCACCAGTTACATAATCAAACACCATAAAGTAGCTGCCGGGGCGACGAGCAAATGCGACCGCATGTCCCCTAGCAGCATTGGATGTCACGCCATGCCCTCGCTCTGGGAGCGGTAACTGTCGAATCGGTTGTCCAAACTGATCAGCTACAACCACGCTGTAGCGGTCACGCCCCGTGATTGCACAACCAATTAAACTTGGCTGAGAACTCTGTGGAGTGTTTGGTGTACTGCTACATCCAAACGGTAAGATAGGTGCCGCCGCACCAAATAACGCTGCCTTAAGCAGCGTTCTACGCGTTGGATCAGTCACCATCGGTTGCATTAAATCCTATCACCACACCAAGCTCGATAGCGACTTCTTCATGGATAAGATAATTCAGTCGCTCTAACTTGTTATATTGTGACATTACGGTTTGATAACCCTGCTTAGTTTGCAGGAGTTCAAACAAGCTTTGATCGGTTGGCCATGTCTCAATTGTCAGCTCAAACTGATCGACGATTCTATCAGCCAAAGCCCCCTTCCCTCGTTGACGCAACTGGGCGTCCAAACCATCACCGTTAGCTTGATAGACGGCCTTCATAGCAATCACGTTATCTTTGAGGTTTACCATCGATGTTTGTGAGCGCCACGACTCGGCGAAATAAGGGCGTGGCTTGCCAACTTTCGCAAGAGGTCGGCTAAGCTTTTTCATACTGTAATCAAGCTGGTTAGACAGCATCGCAATATATTCAGAATTCCAATCATTTGCCTCTAAAGTGACCCAAGGATTGGTTTGCCACGCATCGGCAATTTTCTGTGCGTTGTGCGCTAAGTTCTGACTAATTGCTACACCAAGCTGGCAGGTGTTGTCACTAACTTGGAAGTTGGATAAGGTGTCGTAGAGTAACCACTCGATGGCACCGACACCTTGTACAGTGACACTTTGAGTCGCGATATCCCCTGCTTGCCAATCAGATTTATTTTGACGAACCAGCGCGCCCATTTTCCGCCCGGTGGTGTTTTTCTTATCGGGCCAAAACTGAATGTTCCAGCTTTGCTCTAACGCGGCTTGCGGTCCTCGCTCTTGCCCTTGTAACGCCATCCAACTCACCATGGTTTGATGCCATTGTTCTTGCACGGCGGCAATATCACTACTCGTCGCACAATACTGAGCCACTTGGTGTTGGAGTAAGTCAGCTTGCTGGCGAAAACGATCCGCAGCGGCAAACTCAACCAAATATACACCTTGGCTAGCATGACCCGTTTGCTCCGGCGTTGCGACTTGATTTAACTCCGCTTGGCAACCCACCAATACTATTGGTAACGCGCACATAAACAGTTTGCTATTCATAGTGACCTCTAGAGAGAATTTAAAAATGCTAAAAGAGCATCGCGTTCTGTTTGGTTAAGCTTTAGCACTTTTTGCTGCGCACTTTTCGCTTCGCCACCGTGCCATAGTATCGCTTCCATAATTGAACGAGCGCGACCATCATGTAGGAAGTAAGTATGCCCGTTCACCTCTTGGGTATAACCAAGCCCCCACAGAGGTGGTGTACGCCATTCTTGACCATTGGCAAGATACTCTGGTCGATTATCAGCAAGGCCTTCCCCCATATCATGCAGCAACAGGTCGGTATAAGGGTGAATCAACTGCTCAGAAAGAGCTGGCAAGTCAGCATTGCGCGCCGTTTTTACGTTAGTTTTGTGGCAACTTTGACATCCTATTTGCTCAAACAACGCCTGTCCCTGCAAAACCTGAGGGGCATTCACATTGCGGCGTATAGGCACAGCCAGATGCTGAGTATAAAATTCAACAAAGTCGAGTATATTGTCACTGACTTCAGGCTTACCGCCATTCGGGAGATCATCACAAATAGATTGGTTGCTGGTGCAGTTTTCATTAGGAAATAGATTGCTAGTTAAACCAATATCGCCATTAAATGCGGCAGCATTTTGCTGCATCAAGGTTGGTTGTCCAGCTTTCCAACCAAAGCGACCAATAGCAAAGTCCTGCTTTTGCACATCCCATACGCGGTTAACCTTGCCGGAAACACCATCGTTATTGGCGTCTTGTTCATCTTGCCATTCCAGCAGAGTTTCATCTGGAATCATTTCCAACAAACCTAAACCAATCATGGGTGGAGCGACTCGCGCTGACATCATGGTATCAGGGTGCATGTCACCGTAGCCCAATTCCGTGATGGAAAGCGTAGGTTTACGCAAAGTCACTTTAGTCCCATCCTCAAATGCAACGGTAACATCGCTATACTGGATATTAATTTTGCCTTCAGGCTTTTGATCTTGCAGGGCGAAATCTTGCAGTTGACCGCCATACGTCGGTTCGGGAATGACACCGTCTTTGATGTATGCTTTTTTCTGTTCTGGTGTCATTGCTGGAATACTCAAACGCACCAGCATAGAGACAGCATGAAGATCATCGGCTTCCGGCGGATGACCGCGCCCATCTTTAATGTGGCAGTTTTGACAACCATTGGTGTTGAATAGCGGTCCAAGCCCATCACGTGCATCGGTAGAAGCCGGCGCTTGAACCCAAGGATTGCGGAAAAAACTGTTACCCACGCTAAAATCTAAGCGCTTGCTCATGGGTAGGTTTGCCGCAGGTAATGAAAATGCGTTCGCACCTTCTTTTTTCACTGCCGTATTACCACCTGTTTTGATTTGATTTGCGTGGACTAAAATCGGTGATACGAGCACTACTATTGCTGCTAGAGATGAATTTAAAAACCGCATCATTCCAGTGTTCTCTTCAGTGGCTAAGCCCCCCAGCGATAATAATTTTGCGTTAGATGGCTGGGTGAGACTCAATAATCGGACTAAAAAGGGCTCAAGCGAGCCCTTTACGTTAGTTAAATGAAGTCAGCGAGTGATTAAAACTCGTGATCAGCGGTATCTGGATTCAAGCTATCAATACCAATCACGTTGGCAGCACGCTCAATAGAGGCAGTTTGCGCAACCAAAGACATAATTGTCTTATTGACCAGTGCGTTGCCTTGCGCATTACCTGCAGCAATCAGTTGATCAAAATGCTGATTATCGTTTTCCGCAGCACTAACTAGTTGAGCGACTTGCTCACGAGTTGTCTCAAACTGCTTTTGAATTTCATCCGCTGCTTGTTGATCTTTGTTTGCAACCAACGCGTGAATACCAGGACCTTCGAACTTGCTGCCATCCACTTTTTGATAAGTGCCGGTATAGACGTTGTAGATGCCCTGCTCATTGTAGTAGTGAGAGTTGTGTGTGTTATCAGAGAAGCAATCGTGCTCGTCTTCTGTCGAGTTCGCCTCTAATGCCACCTTCATGCGCTCACCAGCAAGCTCGCCTAGCGATAGTGAGCCCATGCCGAATAACATTTTACGCAAACCATTGTCCGCAGAGTCGTTAAGCAACTCTTCACGGTAGTTACCTTTTTCACTGGCTGACCACTGCTTTTCCATCCATGCTAGATCTTGAACCAGTAAGTCTGACGCTGCGCGCAGATACTCACCACGGCGGTCACAGTTACCATTGGTACATTCTTTACCAACAACAAAGTCAGTATATGCACGCTGACCTGCACCTGCGTTAGTACCGTTTAGGTCTTGCCCCCATAGCAGGAACTCAATCGCATGGTAACCAGATGCAACGTTTGCTTCCGAACCACCCACTTCATTTAGCTCTGCAATCAACTCAGGGGTGATCTTTGCAACATCCAACTTAGTTGCACCAATGGTGAGTTCTTTGTTGGCGATGATGTTAGCGGTTGCGCCCTCATTGCCCAATTCATACTGGTAATCTGCCGCCACGTAGTCGATCAGACCTTCATCCAAAGGCCATGCATTAAGTTGGCCTTCCCAGTCGTCCACAATCACATTACCAAAGCGGAACACTTCTGATTGCTGGTAAGGTACACGAGATTCAAGCCACGCTTGTTTCACTTGCTCAAACTTCTCCGCAGAAGGGGAAGCTAAGAAAGAATCAATGGACTTATCGAGAGATTTAGCGGTAGAAAGGGAGTCTGCAAATACTGCGTGTGCTAAGTCTGCGTAGTGTTCAACAACCTGCTGCTTTGTTACATCCGCAGCGAAAGCTGAACTGCCCGCCACGAGAAAAGCCGCCGCCACTGAGTGCGTTAAAACTGATTTTGCCTTCATTATTATATCCTTGTTGAGCTTGAAGATACTTCATCGCAATGGTGTTGCTAATTGTTATCATTACCAATACGAGTTGCGAATAATACAAATTTACAATTTATTTGCAAGACAAATACAAAAAAACCTCAAATTAATGAGGTTTTTGTCAAATCAGTTGGCGAAATGTTAGAGCTTCAATAAATGTTTGCCGTGGGAGATTTTCGCTTTGAGGTAGTTTTCGTTGCCATCTTTAATGTGCGCTAGCGTGTTCACAACCTCAACGATTTCAATGCCATGTTCTTTAAGTTCACGCACTTTCTTTGGATTGTTGGTCACAAGGCGTATTTTGCTTACCCCCAGCGCCAATAACATCTGCGCAGCTTCAGTGAAGTCACGTAAGTCATCGCCAAAGCCTAAATGGTTGTTTGCTTCATAGGTATTCATACCTTGGCTTTGCAAACGGTAAGCATCGATTTTGTTGTAAAGACCAATCCCACGCCCTTCTTGGCGAAGATATAAAATGATGCCCCCTGCTTCACCCATCTTTTCAATGGTCTCATCGAGTTGCTCACCGCAGTCACAACGCGACGAATGAAAAACATCGCCAGTTAAGCACTCTGAATGCATACGAACAAGCGGCACGTCTTGAGTTGTGTCTGCATGTTTAAAGACAACTGCGACGTGTTCTTTCTCTGTTTTAAGACCATTAAACGATAAGATCTCTGCATCAATCTTACTTTCTACGCCGACTTTAAAATCAACTCTGGCACGTACTTCCGCCATATCAATACTCACTTGAATTACTGTATTTTCTAATTGTGTGATCGCATTCATTACAAACGCCTCTGTGGGTAACTATGAGGACTCTTACCAAAGAATTCAATGTTTAGATCACATTTGTTATAATATAACAAAATTGACACACTAACCGTCAACAGAAAAATACAGCGCCAGTAAAGTAAAAACCCCAGTACCTTGAGGATACTGGGGCCGATGTTCTTTGTAGTAATTAGTGCAACTTAGCAGGAAACTTGATTGCGTTGCCAAACCGACAACTCAACCCAAACATGCTCCAACTCTTTTAACTCTTCCTCAGTCAAAAGATTAAGGGTCGGCTGACTGTGGGGTAATGTATGCGTTTGCAACGAACTAATATTCTTATAAAAGTCCTTTTTTAATTGAATTAGCAATGTCTCCACAGCACTTCCCTATTATGTCTAAAGTGGTTCAATAGTTTAATGACAACCCACGCGGTCACTACCCAGTTATGATATCAAAATCGCCGATCTGCGCACAACTTCATTATATTTATGGGACGAATATCACTTTAAACTCTATTGATTTAATTTAAATATAAGGATCCAAAATATGATCCACAGACAAAAAAAAAGAGTGAATTGATCATATGAACACTCCACTCTAATTCTTAGGTTTATCTATTTGTGGGCTTAGTTGCGTTTGCCTAACTTCACCTGACCATTATCGGCAAACCAAAGCGCCTCATTGCGGCGGCGACCGATGAGGATTGGGCCATCATCATAGAACAGGAAGTTCTTCCAACACTTCTTAAATGTTGACCATTTCGTCTCAATAATGTTGTATTTTTCGTAGCAAAAATAGACAGTTACATCATCTTGCCAATCAATATAATCCAATACTTCTTGCGGCAACTGTTCATCATCAGATTCCCATGCCGACATCCAATCTACACTCTCAGACCAATTATCCACTTTCATTGGCCAATCACTTGAGCTCAAACGCTCAGCGTCTGGGCTCTGTGCACTAATATTATCTTTCCAAAGCTGTGCTGAACGAGCTTGATCCATCGGCTTGATCGCGTCGAGATCTTGTTCAGAAACAGGCATAGACTGGTGGGTAAAAATCCATTTTCTTTGGTACTGGTCCAAAGGTAAATAAGACATGGTGTTCCTCAATTAAGATTTAACCAGCCATGTTCGCTGGCTTATTCAATTATTCTAATTTAACTTTATCTAACTCAATGAATAAGGAGAGTTGCCGCTCCAAACGTCTTGTCGTGGTCTATTTAGGCTGCCAGTTAGGGTTAGTAAGAGAAGTGGTTATATGATCTCGCCAATCTCCATCAATTAGCAAGTAATTCTTTGCATAGCCTTCACGTACAAAACCTAGCCGCTCCAACACCGCGGCACTGCGTTCATTATGTGGCATATAACAAGCCATAATTCGATGCATATTGTGTTGGGTGAACATGTAGTTCACTGCCATCGTCAACGCTCGAGTCATGATCCCTTTGCCTTGCGCGCCCTCACCAAGTGAGTAGCCAACGTTACAAGCATAAAATGGAAAGCGAGTTAGATTACTAAATGAAACTGTGCCTAACATACTGCCACTCGGTTTATCGATGATCAGCAGATAGAACCCCATACCAAGTTTATGCACGTCCTGCAGTTTAAGGAGTTTGCGCGTCCAACCGGACAAACTAAAAAACTCAGCTTCGCGCGTCGGCTCCCAAGGTTTGAGGTACGCTTTGTTGGCGACAAAATACTCACGAATCATGTACGCATCGGTTACGTCAGCGGTTCGGAGTAAGATGTCACCATCAAGTTCATAGACTTGTTGAGGGGTACTGATTTGACTCATCAAATCTTACGAATTCCATATTCGCGCAGCTTATTCGCCACTGAAGTATGAGAGACATCAAGACGCTTAGCCAGTTTACGACTAGAAGGGAATGACTGATAAAGTCTTTCCAATACTTTTGACTCGTACTCTTTCATGATTTCATCAAGCGAGCCGTCTAAGCTCAGGGTTGCACCTGCGGCAACCGCTGCTTCCATCTGTGGCAAGTGGAATAGCTCGACAGTCAATGTATCGCTTTCCAGCTCAGTAAGTGCACGCAGAACCATATTTTCAAGCTGGCGCATATTGCCCGGCCAGTTATAAGAGTTAAGTTGGTCGATAAGATCATCGGCCATATTTGGTCGAGTCATACCTAACTGGCTAACGTATTTGGCGACAAACATCTCCAGTAGCGGTTCAATATCCGTCGTACGCTCACGCAATGGCGGAATATGAACAGTCAGTACGTTAAGACGATAAAACAGGTCTTCGCGGAAAGAGCCTGATTCAGCTAAGTCAGCCAGTTTATGACGTGTTGAAGCAATCACACGAACATCGACTTGAACCTCATGCTCTTCACCTACACGGCGGAAACGACCATCTTGCAACAGACGAAGCAGTTTGATCTGCAAATGAGGGCTCATCTCGCCAATTTCATCAAGGAAAACGGTGCCGCCATTTGCCTGCTCGAAAATACCTTTGTGCGTAGACGTCGCCGAGCCGTGACCAAACAGCTCTGTTTCTGCCACATCATCCGGCATCGAAGCACAGCTAAGAACTAGGAACGGTTGCTCTGCGCGATCTGAGCGATTATGACACGCTCGCGCTAGCATCTCTTTACCCGTGCCTGTCTCACCTTGAATCAACAGCGGTTGATCCATGTTCGCCAGTTTCTTGGCTTGGCTCATCAGCGCTTTATGGCGGTTCGAAATACCAACAAAGTGCTCAAAGCCAAGGTTACTCTGCATTGGTAACATCTGCTTGAGCAGCGACTTATCTTGAGTCGCACGAATGATCATTACCGTACTTGCCAGAATGGATTCTTGTGTTTCTGTCTCGATGTAGACAGGCATAATTTCCATTACATAGTCAAGACCATTGATAACAATGTTTTCGCGCTGACGTGTAATTTTTCCTTCAGCCCATTTGCTAAAATTAAAGCTTGGTAAAACATGGCTGATTTGTTGAGAAATGACTTCCTGCTCTTCCAGATTAAACAGGCTCAATGCCGCTTGGTTAGCCATATCCACATTGCCGCGAAGGTCAATCGAAAGTACTGGCTCTGGTAAGTTATTAAGCAAAGAAATCAACTCAGTGTTATGCCTTTCCATTGGCATAAACTGGATCTTGCGTACATCTTTTACACCAGAGATTCGACGGATCTCTGCCATAAGTTCACTGAATGTATCAAAATCAATATCAGGGCAATTGAGATAAATAATGCCCGAGATATCAATTTCGATACCGCGCAAATCGAGATTTCTCGAAGCTAGAATATTGAGCAACTCACGAGTTAAACCGAGTCTGTCTTCACATAAAACTTCTAGACGCACAGAATAGTCCTAATTAACTGTCAGGAAAAGTTGACAGTAGTTTCCTCCATGCGTTCTACCCCGTCAAGCAAAGCAACATTACCAGCTTCACATTCACGCTATTTTACTGTTAGCTCGGCTACTTTTAATGCGATTTGCTTGCGAATCGCCGACAATTTCACCGCCCTATCTGGGCTCCAAGGCATTGGACGCAGCAAAGACATGGCTTTAATCCCCAAACGAGCGGTTAAAATACCAACGCCAATGCCCTGTCCAGCGCGTGCAGAGAGCTTGCCAGCCAGATCCATCGACATCAAATCCATGCCCGCATCGATAGCCAGTTCACTTGCTCCAGCCGCGGCCATATTCACTAACGTCGACTTAAACAGTTGCAATCGCGACCAGTAACCCAGCTCTATACCGTACACCTGTGCTAGGTTATCAATCATCTTAAAGTTGCGCCAAGCAACTAAGAGCATATCCGCCATCGCCAACGGGCTGATAGCGACCAACGCCGCCGATTCAGTGGCATGTCGCGTGACAATTTGTGTTGCGATTTTGTCTTGCTCAGCCACTACAATCGCATCGTACATATCCAGTATTTCTGCATCACTGTGCGAGGCGTTCAATCCATTTAGCCAACGGTCATAACTCGGAGACTCGGGTTGCACGCCCCCGTCTGCAGCTAGTTTTTGGCAAAAGGCTTTGCCCTGACCCACACTGTCACTTTGCAGCAAGGCTTCACTTTGCTCTTGAACAGAAAAGTGGTTTTTTAATCGACGTAACTTCCAGAGCTCCTTGCCGATTGCCCCAATACCCAGCGCAGCAAGAGTAGAAATAAACCCTGCCCA
The DNA here is from genome assembly GCF_009938205.1 of Vibrio panuliri. NCBI lineage: Bacteria > Pseudomonadati > Pseudomonadota > Gammaproteobacteria > Vibrionales > Vibrionaceae > Vibrio > Vibrio panuliri. The sequence goes on from NZ_AP019654.1 coordinate 1,833,664, forward strand.
GCCAAGTGCCAACCAGTCAGCGCTTTGAGCCGCTTGAACAACTGTATCGAATGCTTGCCACGCCACTAAGCCAGAAAAACTTGCCAACAAACCTGTCGCTAACCAACGACGCCCTTTCTTAGGACGAATAACTTGCTCTAAATTTTGCTCAGCTGAGGCCTCATTTGGCTCTTCCACTGCTGTGGGTACAAATTTATCTGCGGGCTCAAACTGCATTTGTGCATTGAGTTCTGGTTGTACTTGAGGTTCTTGATGCAAAGTCTGATCAAAGACTTGTTTTGCTTTGTACTCACTCATTTCAGTTTGTCTCCAAGCAGATATTCGAGCGCTTTATCCATTCGAATATGGGGTAATGGTTCATCTTGATGGCTAGGCATCGGTTTGAATGCGGTAAACTCAAACCCCTTGTGTTTCCAATAGTCGGAGGACGGTAATTTCCTCGGCACTTCCCCTGGATAAACCGTCAACGGAGCATCATTAACATCCGTCCCTTGAATCGCCGGTATCGACTGATCTCCATTGGCGATAAAGCCTGTTTTTGTCGCCTGAATCGACGCCATTGAGATGCAACTCATCTCGATATTTTCAAACGAAGCCGTTTGCCACGCTGGGTGCACCATCTGCTGCAAAAGCGAAACCAAATTGGTGTGCTGTTCTGGCGTAACATGATCCGCTTTAGTGGCGGCAAACAGCACTTTATCAATACGCGGTGCAAACAAGCGTTTAAGCATGCTACTGCGACCGTAACGAAAACTGTGCATCAGTTGCTCTAACGCAGCACGCATATCCATAAAAGACTCATAACCAGCGTTGAGGGGTTGCAAGCAATCAACCAACACGATCTGACGGTCAAATGTCGCAAAGTGGTGCTTATAAAACGCTTTCACGACTTTGTTTTGATACTCCTGATAACGCGCTTTGAGCATCGCGAGGTTGCTTGTACGTGCCGTTTTTTCTTCTGCGTTGAAGCGCACTGGGAAAAACTGCAACACTGGCGCACCTTCCAACTCTCCGGGCAAAACAAAACGACCCGGCTGTACCCAGTGCAACCCTGCCGCTTTACACGCATGCAAATAATCAGTGTAGATCTGTGCCACTGCCTGTAACTCTACTTCGTTCACTTCCGCACTAAGATCAAACGAGTCCAATGCTTCAAGCCACGGTTTTGCTAGCTCAAGTCGCTGACCAGATAAAGCTGAGAATTGGCTGTTACACCACTGTTCAAAATCCATATCCAGTAACGGTAAATCAAGCAACCACTCTCCCGGATAATCGATGATATCGAAATGCAATGTCGCGGTGCTACCGAGCAATTTTTTGGTTTTGCGCGTTGGCTTATACTTAATTGCCAAGCGGATTTCACTCACATCCCTTGTCGGCTCTGGCCAATTAGGTTGCTCTGCATGGAGTTGTCCCATCGCTTCATCATAGGCAAAGCGCGGCACCATCATGTTGGTTTGCGGCTCTCGCTTTGCGCCAATCACGCGCTTATCACGGGTTGCACTCAGCAGCGGCAGTTGGTTGTGAGTCGAAGTATGAAGCAGTTGATTAACCAGCGAAGTGATGAATGCCGTTTTACCCGCCCTTGATAAGCCTGTAACGGCAATTCGGACGTGAGAATCTAGACTACGATGCAGAAAATCGTTCACTTCTTGCTTAATACTTTTCATTGAATCTCTCATGATTGCTATAACTACAACAACTGTACCAAGCGATATATTAATCGCGGATGAACAAAAAACCTCTGACACGAGTCAGAGGTTTGTACGAAAATACATATATACTCAAGTGACTTCAAGATGCAGGATTCAGAGCCTTGTCACTGGCTCAAGTTCAAGGAAAACTGCGACGTGAAATAGCTATCTATTTTCAAGTAGTTTGACGTAGAAATCGGGCCAGTGACTGGCTCCCGAAGGGCGAGTTCCCTTGGTTCGTATGCATCGTTAACGATTTTTGGTTTAGAACCACTAGACCTTCAACTCGTTGCCTTGCTTACAAACCAAGTCATTCTCGCTGAACCAAGCATCTTGAGGTTACTTGAGTATAGTCTAGCGCTAATTAGTCGTCTTCAATCAGTTTGTAGATAACAAACAGTGCGATTTCCAACAAAACAAACAGCACACAAGTGATAGTGACGTATTTTTCATCAAAAATACTGATCCCGTGTAGGATTAAGTCATACCCGACAAAAAAGGCAACAATCGCTGCAATAATGATTTGAAGTATCTGAATAAAGCGTGGCATGCATTCTCCTAATTATTTTTCTGATTTATACCAACACAACTGAGCGTTTGAGATAGAGGGTAAGTAACTCACCTGCCCTCCTCTCCTACTCCCAAACCTTGTTGAGGTAAGAGGAAGTGAGTTATCTCGCTATACCGCTGCAACATCATATTGAAAAGGTATATTAGATTAGTAACTTATGACTATACTACTTTTGTCAGTATAGAGACAAAAAGTGCAGCTTTCGCTGCACTTTGATATTTTTTGCTCAGTTATCGATCAAGCTTCCATCTCTTGGATTTTCACCTTCCACGTATCAGGACCAATTTGGTGGGCATTTGCACCGTTTGAATCCACCGCGACTGTGACTGGCATATCTTCAACTTCAAATTCGTAAATCGCTTCCATACCAAGATCTTCAAACGCGACAACACGGGCTTTTTTGATCGCTTTAGCCACCAAATATGCCGCACCACCAACAGCCATCAGATACACCGATTTATGCTGCTTAATAGACTCAACGGTTGCCGGTCCGCGTTCTGCTTTACCTATCATGCCCATGATGCCCGTTTGCTCAAGCATCATGTCAGTAAACTTATCCATACGGGTTGATGTTGTTGGCCCCGCAGGCCCCACCACTTCATCACCGACTGCGTCGACAGGGCCAACGTAGTAAATAAACTTACCTTTAAGATCGACACCTTCAGGCAGACCTTCGCCATTATCCAGCATGGTTTGCAAGCGTTTATGGGCAGCATCGCGACCAGTTAAAATTTTGCCCGAGAGCAACAGAGTTTCGCCCGTTTTCCACTCCATCGCTTCTTCTTTCGTGATCGTATCAAGATTAACACGGCGCGTGCTTTCACCCGCTTCCCATGTAATATCTGGCCAATCTTCAAGTTTAGGCGGTGTTAACTCTGCTGGCCCACTACCATCAAGGGTGAAATGCACATGACGTGTCGCGGCGCAGTTTGGAATCAAGCAAACTGGCTTAGAGGCAGCATGAGTTGGGGCAGTTTTAATCTTTACATCCACCACGGTAGTTAAGCCGCCAAGACCTTGCGCACCAATACCGAGACGGTTCACGCGGTTAAAGATATCCAATCGCAACTCTTCTTCTGCGTTTTGTGGGCCTCTCTCGATAAGCTCGTGGATATCAATATGTTCCATCAATGACTCTTTGGCGAGCACTGCCGCTTTTTCAGCTGTGCCACCAATACCGATCCCCAACATACCTGGTGGGCACCATCCCGCCCCCATCAGCGGCAATGTTTTCTCTACCCACTCTGCGATATCGTCAGACGGGTTGAGCATCACCATTTTAGTCTTGTTCTCACTGCCACCACCTTTGGCTGCAATTTGAATCTCGACCTTATCACCGGGCACCATATTGATGTGCACGACAGCTGGTGTGTTGTCTTTGGTATTAATACGTTTACCCGCAGGGTCTTTTAACACCGATGCGCGTAACGGGTTATCTGGATTGGTATAGGCTTGGCGAACCCCTTCATCCACCATCTGCTGAACCGTCATATCAGTGTCGTCCCACTGAACGCCCATACCGATATTAACAAAACAGGTTACGATTCCCGTATCCTGACAGATAGGACGATGCCCCTCTGCCGACATACGTGAATTTATTAGGATTTGCGCGATGGCGTCTTTCGCGGCTTGGCTTTGCTCACGATGATAGGCTTGCTCTAGAGCCTGAACAAAATCAAGCGGATGGTAGTAAGAAATGTACTGAAGTGCATCAGCGACACTGCTGATCACATCCTCTCTGCGGATTACTGTCATTACTTGCCTCTTTCATTGCTTCCGTTTCCCGCTTTGTTAAACTTTTCCTTGCGACAAGATAACAAAACTCTGTCATCAATTTTTATTCTAAGTAGCGGGTTCTATTTTGGTTATGATACTCTTGCTTTTCCCAACGCGCCACGTAGCTAACGATCTCTTTGTCACAATTTAAACAAATGAATAACACTCAGCCAAATTGCTTACAAATCAATCAAGTTAAATACTCTCCAGATTTAGCTCATCGCCTATTTGCCCCCATTTCAGACCTGAGTTGGGCAATGCTGTTACGCTCGGCCTCCAATGAGCATATCGACAGTCGATTTGATATTCTGGTGGCTAACCCAATTGCGACGCTGACTACCCACGGTGAAGAGACGCAGGTGTGCGAATTAGACCAAGGTTATCAATCACAAAGTGACCCATTTCATCTAATTGACGAGCTTCAGCAGCGTCATTTGCCAGCAATGGATTACCACGGTGAACTGCCATTTATTGGTGGGGCGTTAGGCTACTTCTCCTACGATCTTGGTCGCCGCGTTGAAAAACTCCCAAGCCTTGCTCAACAAGACTTACATAGCCCAGACATGGTTGTGGGTCTGTATGAGTGGGCGGTGGTGATCGACCACCAGCTGCAGCAAGCATGGGTGGTGGGACAAAATATTGAACAGCATTGGCAATGGTTGCAACAGCAGCAAGCCAAGCACACCGATAAGTTTCAACTGTGTGCAAATTGGCAGTCTAATATGAGTGAAGCACAATACCATGCGAAGTTTGCCCAAGTTCAAGAGTATTTACTCTCTGGCGATTGCTACCAAATCAATTTGGCACAACGTTTTTCTGCGCCATACCAAGGCAGTGAGTGGCAGGCGTATTGCCAACTAGAGGGCGTAAACCAAGCACCATTCTCCGCATTTGTGCGCACCGACTTTGGCGCGATTCTCAGCGTCTCCCCTGAGCGCTTTTTGCAGGTCAATCAAGGCGTGATTGAAACTAAGCCGATTAAAGGTACGCGCCCAAGATACAACGACCCCGAGCAAGACCGCGCATCAGCGCTAGAGCTTGCCAATGCAGAAAAAGATCAAGCTGAGAACTTGATGATCGTTGACCTACTGCGCAATGATGTTGGTCGTGTTGCGCGCCCTGGCAGCGTCCATGTTCCTAAGCTGTTTGATATAGAGAGCTTCCCTGCGGTTCATCACCTTGTGAGCACCATTAAAGCGGAATTAAACGACGGCTATCACGCCCTAGATCTATTGCGTGCTAGCTTTCCTGGCGGTTCGATTACTGGCGCACCGAAAGTGCGAGCAATGGAGATTATCGAAGAGCTTGAACCACATCGCCGTAACGCCTATTGCGGCAGCATTGGCTATATCAGCCGCCACGGCAGAATGGACACCAGTATCACGATTCGTACTCTGGTTGCTGAAAACGGACACTTGCACGTATGGGCCGGTGGCGGATTAGTTGCTGATAGCCAAGCCGCTTCTGAATACCAAGAGACGCTTGATAAACTCAGCCGCATTCTTCCGGTACTCGCTTAAACGTTTTTGAGCAATGTAAGCGGGACAAGAGGGTTTGTTCTGCTTAAAAGCCAGCCGCTAACTCTGCCTTATTAAAAGCAGTATGTGAGTAGCGGTTGACACACGAGTAATGTCGACGAGCCTTTCTCTTATAACAGTACCGTTACTTGCGTTGTTTTTTAAGATCGCAACCTTGCATGCGCGAACACTTCAATGAAGCAATCTGACACACGCTCCACTTCCAAATAGCCACCAGCACTTGATAACTGCCGTGCACTCAGTGCGCTTGCACCAAGTTTGTCGAACCAGTAGGGCGCAAGTGAACATTGCGCTGAACCTGTAGCGAAATCTTCAGGTATCCCGATTTTAGGAGCAAAGTATCTTAAGACATAACCGCACTCTCCATCTGCAGCAGTGACGATTAACGCATGGTAGTGACTTAGAGCTTTTATGCTGTCATAGTTAGGTTGAAATTTTGCCACTGAGTCGACAGAAGGCAAAACCAAAACTAAGTCCCGAGTACAAAACACATCAATGACATCAGTCGCCAAGCCCATTGTTTGCTCGGGCATAGTACAAGCCTTTCTTTCCCAACTAGGCAAGGTTAGTACGTAAAAGTCGTTTTTCTTTGATATTGCAACTTCACCATACTTACTCTGAAAAACCACTTGCTCTCGTTTGTATTTGGAAAGAATTGCAGCGCCCGCTCCCAAGCTTCCATGGCCACAGAGATTTATTTCTCCCTCCAGCGAAAACCATCGAATATGAAATTGCCCATCTATTTGAGTAATGAAAGAAGTCACTGGCTGGGCAGCTTCTCGAGTTAACTGAAGCAATTGAGAATCAAGCATCCAACTATCAAGTTCCATTACGCCACAAGGGTTACCAGAAGCCGATTCACCTACAAACACATCATAAATATCTACTTTAATACTCCACCATCCTAGACTGAATTTTTACGTTGAACATGAACTCCACCTTCCGAGATAAAGTGGGATAGATTTGGCACCGGAAAGGTCAATCTATTACCTGACAGTGCAGTAGTCGATTAACGCGCAGAGGAACCCTATTAAACAACAGGTACTGACGCCAAACTGGCTTGTTAGCTCTCTGATTTTAAACTGTATTGTTGTATTTTTTGAAGACCTTTGCTCATCAAAACTATCACCACAGAGCCAATCAAGACCGGAGTAACCAAGAATGACCATCCGTAGCCAGCCAACATAATTAGAATGGGATTTGCTCCTGCTGGAGGATGTGTTGTTTTAGAGACTAACATACATGTAATCCCTAACCCTGTCGCAATAGCTAAACTCATTGGTGTCACACCAACATACTGAGAAAACACTATTCCAATACTTGCTGTGATCAAGTGACCAAAAATCACATTTTTGGGTTGAGCAAGTGGACTCTGCGGCAAACCAAAAACGAGTACTGCAGTTGCCCCAAATGGCGCCATTACCAAAACTGTACTCTCGATATTAGCTTCTACCATCAGAAGAAGACCAATAGTAATAGATGCCCCAACTCCTGCAACTAATGCGGAAACATAATGATTCATATATACCTCACAATTAAAAGTAGAACAACTTGTCTACTTTTAATTGTAGACAGATCGGTCTACCCTTGTCAATATACGAAAAAATGAGTTTAAGGTGCCTTTATGAGCAAAAAACGAGACTTACTACTAAGCACAGCATTAGAGCTTTTTTACCGACACGGCATTAATTCCATTGGCATTAATGAAGTAATCAAGGTTTCTGGTGTAGCTAAGAAAACACTCTACAGCCACTTCAATAGCAAAGAAGATTTGGTACTTAAGGCGTTGGAGAAAAGACACCTTGCCTTTATGCAATGGTTAGAATCGAAACTGGAAAACACATCTAGTAATAGTGAGGTGATTGACACACTATTTAGTGCTTTGGAAGCTTGGTTCGACGGTAAAGAACCTGAATTAGGCGATTTTAATGGGTGCTTCTTTATTAACACTTCTGCGGAGTTCCATGAGGCTAAAAGTGAAATATCCCGCTATTGTAGTTTCCACAAAGCGCAAGTACGGCAGTTGATACAAAGTAAACTAAGTGGGAATTCTGAAGATTTGCTTAATGCGATTTGTTTACTAAAAGAAGGCGCGATCACAACAGCTTACATGACTGGGGCAAGTTCTGAAGTCATAGAGAACAGTGTAAAAATCTTACGCCGTCTTGAGTGCTAAATAATGATATGGAATGTCCTCTCTCTATCTGTCTAAGATAATATCAAAGCCACCATAGATAATACGCTTACCATCAAATGGCATAGGGTTATTTTCTGGCTTCATTCGAGGATCTTCCTCAATTTTAGGCCAAGCTGAATCTCGTACTTCCTTTGAAGGCCACACAACCCATGAGAACACCACTGTTTCATCTGTCTTAGCTTTTACCGCCAATGGAAATGAGGTAAGTTCGCCATCAGGTACTTCATTTCCCCATGCTTCTACAACTTGTAACGCACCGTAATCTTTAAACATTTCAGCAGCTATAGCGATATGAGCCAAATATTGCTTTTTATTCGCAGTCGGAACTGCGGCTACAAATCCATCAACAAATGACATAAGTAATCTCCTTAATATGGAGTAATGATCTTAGTCCAGTGACGAAAAAGCACATAACCAATCACATAGATTCCCTTCCCGAGGAACTGACACGCTTAGCCGCATATTATTGAGCAAGCTTAATGACCGAAATGACAAAGCGAACTAGATAACTTTGTGGTTCGAAGGGTATTGGCTGCTCGCGCAGCCAACAGGATGTTATTGCCTATCAATAGCAGCATATGTGTTATGCAATTATTCTGCGGTGTCTAAATAAATATCTTCAAGTGACTTCCAACGTAATATATCTGCATTATTAGTAATATATAGCTCATACCTGCCTAACTTAGTTGTTAGACCAAGTTCAGAAAGCAACCCTTCATTCATTTGAACTAATACGTTAGAACTTGCTGGGTCATCTAAAAAACCTTTTACAGAAGCTTCTACTTGGAAGCCTGGAGGCGCTGGATTTTCAATTAGAACCCTATCTCCCTTTTTGTAAAAAGAGCCTTTTACATGTTGTTTGTTGATCATAACTTCAAAAGCGTTCCCACTTTTTTGCTGCGAGTAAACTGCGATAGCTCGAAATTTATCTAAGGTTTGAGAACGTATCAATGCATCTTGTTGTTCAGCCCAAGACCGAACAGACGAAAGCCATATATCATTAGTTTCAATTTTACCTGCGTTCGTCTTATAGTGTTCGCTCAACGCAGCTTCTGTGCTCGTCAATGAGCCTTTAAGATCTTCAACCTTCATTAGTTGATCCAATCTATCAGACCAATCTCTTCCATGATGTATTGATATTGCTTTCTCTTGAACCGCAGATGCTGTTTTCAGTGCAGCAACTTCAGTTTCTAACTGTTGAATCCTGTCATTAGTGGAAAAATAAATACCGCCTGCCGTAAATATAGCTCCAACAAGCGCAACATCGGTAAGCCATTTAGGGACCTCAAAAGACATAAAATCCTTCCTTGATTGTCAGTCGAATCTTTTAAGTATGACACCATATAAGCCAACTTGCATAACAAGCAACATAGACTTCCCCATTTCGGGGAGCTAGCCCACTTAAGAGGCCTATATTTACACCGGAGGCAACATGTCTGATTATTCTTATTTTCGCGGGATTGATTTAGCTAAAAAACACTTCAGCATTCATGCTGTTGACTAACATACAAAGGCTTACTAAATAAATCTTTCGACTAAAATAGCAAATGTGCCACTTATACGAACAGGATGCGAAGCGTGTGGTGATGCACATTATTGGGTGAGCTTAATGACCGAAATGACAAAGCGAAGTAGATAACTTTTTGTTCGAAGGGGATTTACTGCTCACGCAGCCAACTGGATGTGGTTGCCTATTGATAAGCAATAGGAGCATATGTGTTATTCGGCTGGTGATGACGCTAGTTTTAGTAATGGTAGCGACACGAGATTATCGTGATTACTTGATCATCAACGGCATAGACAAGCCTATTGGTGTCATCAATACGACGAGACCAAAAACCAGATAAGTTTTCTTTTAGTGCCTCAGGCTTACCAATGCCCTCAAATAGCGAACGCTTAACATCGTTGATCAGCTTGTTGATGCGTTTCAGTGTTTTCTTGTCTTGGGTTTGCCAGTACAAGTAGTCATCCCAAGCATCGTCAGTCCAAGATAGTAAACGTTGACCACTACTCATCTATCAACTCTCGTGCCGTGGTTTTACCAGCACGATACTGCGCTATAGAACGATTTAAATGTTCAGCATTTTGTGGTGAGCGAAGTAAATGGACGGTCTCCATAAGACTATTGTAATAATCTAGGGACATAACTACTGCATCTTCTGAGTCACGGCGAGTAATTATAGTGGTGTCAGCATCATTAACAACACCGTCTAAAACCGCTTTAAGACTGTTTCTAGCTTCAGTAAAAGATACGATTCTCATAAGAACCTCTACATGTACATTTAATGGAACAAGTATAATCTCACAACTTTAACTTGTACAGTTAACTGAACATAAGATATTGATAAGCTAACTAGCGTATGAGATGAGTCCTCACCCGAACAATTGCCGCATTTAAGTAGTACACATTGGCACTGGAGGAGCTATGGCTGATTATTTTTATTTCTAGAGGACTTAGCTAAAAACCACTTCAGCATCTATACCGTTGACCAACATGACAACACGAAATAGATAACTTTGTTGTTCGACGAGCATTGGCTGCTCTCGCAGCCAACAGGACGTTATTGCCTATTGATCGACAATAAGAGCATATGTGTTATGTAACTGACTCAAAGACAAACTGATAGTCTTTATTTACCCAGTTCTTGCCTAGAATACGCAAATGCTTGGGATAATTTCCTTTTTCATCATACCAACAAGAAATACGCTTCCCATTAGCACTTTCTTTAAGAACAGACTCAAACCTCTTCTTCGCTTGGCTATATTTCTTATGTTCAGTGCCCCACGCAATGAACACCTCATTGGCTAGTTCAAGTTCACGCTGAAACACCTTTATGTTTTCTGAAAGCCCTAAATCGTACTTCCCAACTAAATCCTTGGGCTCTGTCGCTCTGTAGGGAAACAGATTCACGACTGTCACAGCATCAAAATTAGCATCCACGCAATAGTTAACTACATTGGAGAAAGTATTATCCATTCGGACTATATCTGCTTTACTTGGGTTCAATAGTATAAACAAAGCTTTCTTTTCACCGTTTCCCCAAACTTTTTTAAGAGAAAAACGTAAGCTTTGCTCGGTGTCGTTTGAGAATTCAGCAGACACCTCGATTGTTCTATTAACTTGTATTACCAATGTTACAACTCCATTTGTGACATAACGCGCTTACTTAAGTGGCTAGCAACGCACCACCATACGACTTGAATAAATCACCGTAAACACTGTATCAAACTAAAGCTAAAACTACCGAGCATTGGTAGTCTATCTTGAGCAGTTTGTTATTATATTTTTAATCGGTACGCTCAGGGTCTCTGTATTCTCCGTGTGTCTTACTAGCCGCCCCTACCTTGTTTTCGGCTACTAGCTTTTGAATAACTTTTTGGAAATCGACATCAGGGTATTTTTCTGACCATAGACTTTGAACTAGTTTTATATTGAACAAGCCAAAATCAAGGTTATCTAAAATGATATCTTCAAGTTCTTCTGCAAATGCTTCTATATTTTCCATATTTCATCCTTATATACATAACGAATGACATGGGTTTCCTCTCCAGAGGAACTACCACACTTAAGTGATACACATTAGCACCGGAGGAAACATGTCTGATTACTCTTATTTTTACGGGATTGATTTAGCTAAAAACCACTTCAGCATTCATGCTGTTGACCAGCACGGCAAAGTTTTACTTCATAAATCAGTCATTCGCTCTAAACTACTGACTACAATAGCAAATATGTCACCTATGCGAATAGGGGGCGAAGCGCGTGGTGGTGCACATTATTGGGCAAGCTTAATGACCAAAATGACAAAGCGAAGTAGATAACTTTGTTGTTCGAAGAGAATTGGTTGCTAAAGCAGCCAACAGGACCTTATTGTCTATTTACTGGCAGAAGGCTCATATGTGTTAGGCTAATTTTTCACGAGCATCACTAAACTTTTTAAGAACCGTGCCATCCGAGTAACCAGTGTCTAAGAAACCTTGATTGTTTAGCTGAAACCATAAAGATAACGCAGCATCTAGACCGAACTTGTTTTCTTCTGGGTCAACATTTTTCAGATACACTTCTGGAACTTCAGCTAGATCTTCCGCATACCATCGAACACCATTAGGAAAATGGATTCTGTCTTGACCAAAGTCTAGTAGAGACTCCCCACTCGCATAACGGCTGACCGTTGATGCATCTAGATATAGCCCTCGAACATAAACCTGACTTTTCCAGCACATCGCAACACATGCAGCTATATAACCACGTGACTTCCAATAGGAAAATACCCAGCCACTACAAAGGTAGTAACGAAAGTAAGGCTTATTATTAATATGACCTAAAGTCTCTTGCAGAATGAGAACTGACTCTGTTCCTCGGTCGACTTTATCGACAGTGAGTAATACTCCATCAAGATTCTCACTTCCACATCTTGCCACTAGTCCAGAAAGAAAATCACTAAATTTCTGCGGGTACTTATAAAAGTTATAGGTTGAGTAAACCTCTTCTGATGAGCCATCTAACCAGTCTCGGTTTATGCCGAAGAGATTACATGCAGAAGACAGAATTTCGTTATTTAACTTTTCAAGAAGACGTTCGTCACTACTAACATCATGGAGTGTTAAACCATGCCCGATGACATTAGGAATTTGATTTCTATGGACCCCATGAGCTTCAAAAACACTAACTAGACGAGTAGATAAAAGTTCCTGAGGTGTTTTGTCACTCTTTTTGAAACGCTTAATAGCCCTTTCCACTAAGGATACAAATGACTCAATTTCTCCGAATATCAACTGAACTTCTCCTTAATAGCCGAACGAATGACATAGATTCCCCCTCCCGATGCTCTGCCACACTGAAGTGGTACATATTGGCACCGGAGGCTACATGTCTGATTACTCTTATTTTTGCGGGATTGATTTAGCGAAAAACCACTTCAGTATTTATGCTGTTGAACAGCATTCTAAAGTCTTACTTCATAAATCAGTCACTCGCTCTAACCTACTGACTACAATACCAAATATGCCACCTATATGAATAGCTATCAAAGCATGAGGCGATGCAGATTATTAAGCAATGCTTAATGACCGAAATGACAAAGCGAAGTAGATAACTTTGTTGTTCGAAGAGCATTGGCTGCTCGCGCAGCCAACAGGATATTATTGCCTATTGACAGGCAGAAGGCTCATATGTGTTATGCAGATTATCACACTACTTTTTAGCGTCATTAAAAATCTCTTCCCACGGCATTCTCCCTAAACGAATGAAATCGATCGCCGAATATAAATGTACAAGTCCAACAGCCAACGCTAGTGATGGCTTGTTTATTAAAAAATAGTTGTTCTCGGCATTAGGTAAGACAAAATTCGTACAACTAACTCCTGTAGGTATGGAAATCGCCGTTGACAAGTAGTGATTGGAACCAACTACAATTCCCTCTGGATAGTATTCATCCATTGGTTTATCGGAAAAATAGGCTCTCAACTTTTCACTTATTAACTCGTCGGAATTTGTGCGCTCGCGACCAACATAAACACCATTACTTAAAATCATCGTAAACACTGGATTTCTAGCTGGATAAATATGGTCGGGGATTACCTTTGGAGAGGCATAGCTATGATATGTGTCATTTTGAGATAAGCCGTATTTCTCCCTACTCAGAATCAACTTCTTAACTTTACTTAACTGTTCCAACGCCTTTGTTAAACTTGAATTATCATCATTATCGATGTGTAAAGAGTGCTTTGCTTCAAAATAAGCATACACAGCTTCTATAGGAATTTTCTCTTTTTTGGAAAAGTTTCCCTTTAAAGCTCTTAGTGTAGGGAAGTTGTGTTGGTCAAAAACTATTATGTCATCCCCTTCGCGCTGACCGTTCTTATCAACAACAAATCCTCTGCAGATACCATACTTATCAGGTAAGAATTCTCTAAGAAGCTCACAAATAGCAAGCTCAAATTCCGGGCCACAATCAAAGTTATATACCGCCTGAATATCATTCAGTTTCGCTTCAATTTTTTTGGATAAAGTTACGATGAAATCATCATATAAATATGTCATTAGACCTCTCTGCATAACGAATGACATGGATTCCCCGTCCCGAGGAACTGCCACACTTAAGTGGTATACATTTGCACTGGAGGCACCATGTCTGATTATTCTTATTTTTGCGGGATTGATTTAGCTAAAAACCACTTCAGCATTCATGCTGTTGACCAGCACGGCAAAGTTTTACTTCATAAATCAGTCACTCGCTCTAAACTACTGACTACAATAGCAAATATGCCACCTATGCGAATAGGTGTCGATGCGTGTAGTGGTGCACATTATTGAGCAAGAACATTATGCTAGAGCGAAATAGCTCGATAAGACCAGCGATGTAATTTAATCCAAGCCCGCTTGCTTTGATTAGCCGCTTCATTGGTGCGCATCCATAACAACGAACAGCAAAGTTGCTTACACCTCGGCTGAACCCGAAGATAACTGGAAAACAACTGTTTAACCATTTTTTCGAATAGCGCCTACTAAGGTTAACCGATTGATGTCTAGTGACCCTATGACAAATCATAGGCAGCGGCGAGACCGCAATAAGAGATCCTCAATATGTGTTTGTCGTAAGCAATGCTTAATGACCGAAATGACAAAGCAAAGTAGATAACTTTGTTGTTCGAAGAGCATTGGCTGCTCGCGCAGCCAACAGGATGTTATTGCCTATTGACAGGCAGAAGGCTCATATGTGTTATACAAATTTTTACCGCTTTCCTTGCTTCCCTTGTTTTCGTATCCTAGCGGAATGGACAGCTTTTTGGGTACGTAACTCTTTATTTCGCGCATCTAATGCTTCTGGTAAATCTTTAAGGTAATTTTCGTGTCTTTTGACCATCCCATTAAATAAGTTTGCTCTAAATCCTGAGATACCAAGCTGTCCTTTTCTAAGGAAAAATAATTGTTGGTGACAATGCATGAAGAGACAGAATGACAAGCTTAAAAATGTAACCTGATACCAAATAGACTTGATAGTACTGTACTCTCCAGAGGAGGTCTTAATCAACGTATAAACTAAAAAACCTAGAGTAAAGAATACTATGCCTGAATAGAAGAATAATGGTGTTTTTCTTAGTGGTTTACCCGCTATTTTCACTGAAAATAGTTGAAATATTGCATATAAAGAGCTGAGTAAAAACGGTAATGCTACAGCACCAACATCAACACTTGTAAACGAATACGAAGAACTATCAAACCAATATACAAAGGAGAGGAAAACCGCAGATAAAACAGTCACAACCAAATCTTTTTGAAGAGAACCCGCCTGTTCTTTTAGTAACTTATTTTCGAGACCAAGTCGATTTCGAACATAATCTACCACTTCAATATATGCATTAACCCAGAATGCAACAGCAAACCCTAAAATATACGTAACCTTTAAACTCTCAAGAAACTGAAACCGGAAAAAAGGCTCTATTGGATTCATTTTTAGGGCAAAACAGGTAAATACTGCCGTACAAACAATCAATATAATTACCATAGCTTTGTGAAAAATCATAATTGTAGTTTCTCTATTTTGTATAACGTCGGCTTAAGGGGCTAAAAACACAAGCTTCATGTGAGATAGCCACCTTAAGCTCCAAAACCTGAATAGACTAAAAAATGATCCAGTGTTTTTAGTCCCCTTGAAGCCCTTGTTATGCACTACCAACTAAGTGGGAGTAATTGCAAATTGCCCATCAGGAGTCTTGTTGATTTCAATGGCTCTTCCAGACCAAAAATAATCACAGTACTTTTTCCCGAACTGATTGGGAATTAGTTCACCAGTGGTTTTAAACGAATGTTTAATGTAGAAATCATGAAGGCGGCTTACATCATTTTCTTCAACCGCCACCTGAACTACTCCAGAGGAACCAACCATATTCTGAACTTGCTGGATTAGATGATTACCGTAACCTTGCTTTCTGAATTCAGGGTATACGTAAAGCACAGAGAGCACAAAAAGTCTCGTTTGAGCATTAGCATTGAATGCAGCCAAATACTTTGGTGTATTGCGGAAATCTTGGTTTACGATGTAAGAGTTAACCGATGCTCTTGGGTCGATAAGTAAATTAGGCAGTATATCGCTGATAGTTTCTTCGTAGGCTTGGAAAACCTTTTTCAGGGAGCGAGGCTCCTCACTAAACCAATCTCTAACCTCATGATTCTGTATCAACATATCCACGGCTCAACCTCCTTGTGCATAACATTGTATTAGACTGAACTCTTACTAAAGCACTTCAGCCCGCACTATTTTCTTGTTCAATTTTCTCGCACAACCCCAAAATAATCAACAAGTTGCATTTCATCGAGCTTTACTTTGTGACAGTTACCTCTAGACAAAAGCGAGAACCTAGAACTTTTAGCGTTCTCGCTTGCACAGCTGAACTAACACAAATGGCTTATATTTCATAATGTTAGAAACCATAACGCGGACAAGGCAGAGAATTTGATTCTTACTAATGTCCTTCTGGGTTGGGCTTTGCTTATATAGGTTTTCGCGAAACGCGACTTTGCCGCATGCTATTGAGCAAAGCGAGATTCCCGCCTTCGCGGGAATGACAGTGTTGGTGCGGGAATCACAACATTGGGGTGAGATATTGGGCTTATCACTTAGATTGCTTAAAGTTGGCTGGTGATTTTTTCAATTTCGTCCTCCCAGAGTTTCTGTAGGTCTGGCTTTTGATGCTTGGGTTTGCGCTGTAAATCCGCATCTAGCAGAGACTCCAACTCTATCAGTCGCTCCAATAGCTTTTCATCTTCAGCCAGAACTTCACTTGGAGCAAAAGTATTTTGTTTAACTGGCTGTGCGCTGTCCGGTAAAGACGGACGCGATTGCTCGCCAAGTCTCAAATATACCTCGTCCATCGATAGATACTCTGTAAGCGCCCCATTTTGGATGAGCCAGAATCGATTACAACTTTGCTCTATTAAGCTTCGGTCATGGCTAACCAGAACCGCTGCCCCTTCAAACTCATTCAGAGTTTCAATAAGTTCCTCTTTTCCTTCCATATCCAAGTGGTTGGTCGGTTCATCGAGAAAAAGCAGGTGATACCTAGCTAAAGTGAGGCCAACAAACAGTAGTCGCGCCCGCTCTCCGCCACTAAGAGAGGCGACTTTTTGATCATGTCTAGCGTATTGAAAACCCGCACTGATTAAAGCGCGCTTGCTTTGCTCACCGCTTATTGCCACAAACTTGCTTAATGCATCAGACAAGGTGTCTTCACCATCCAGTTGTTGTAACGACTGATCGTAATAACCCAAGCGGCAGCGATCATGAAAGGTAACCGCGCTCGTGCTGCTGTCTAGGTCTGGGGTTATACCAGCGTGACTTTGCGAGTAACGTCGGTACAAAAGATTTAACAGTGATGACTTACCACAACCGTTGCTACCCAGAACCGCAATTCTATCGCCACTCTTAATACGTGCTTCTGGCATATCAAAAAGTAGCATATCGCTTTGCGCAGGTTTAACCGCAAAAGGCGCAGTTTCCATTAAGCGATTGGCAGGTAATACCTCCCCTTGAAGCGCTAAACGCCAAGGAGAAACTTCGCTAAGTTCGGTTTGTTCCTCTTCCAAGCGCTCCTTTCTAGCAAACATGGTTTTGGCCTTACGAGCTAAGTCTTCGTTATCGTAGATCTTTCCCCATAATGCTAAGCGCTTAGCGCTTTTCTCAATACGGTTGATTTCTTTTTGCTCACTATTAAAACGAAGTTGGTCTTGGGCATCCTTTTCTTGTAACGCTTCTCTTGCTTTTGTGCATGGTAAAGCAAAGCTATACAACATTTGATCACGCATCACCCATGTTGTGTTGGTCACTGAGTCAAGCAAGGTTTGATCGTGTGAAACCAATATAAAAGAGCCCTTCCATCGCAGCAAAAAATGCTCTAACCACATAAGTGAGGGCAAGTCTAAGTGGTTGCTTGGTTCATCGAGCAACAACAGATCGGGCTCATTGATGATGGCTCTGGCAAGTAAAAGTCGCATTTGCTGGCCACCACTACAGTTCGCTACGGGAATGTTCCAATCGGATGCAGAAAAACCTAACTCAGATAAGAGCAGTTCCGCACGCCATAGATCGTCTCTTTCTTGTGTTTCCGCTAATGCATCTAAAACAGAAATATGCTGCAGTTCATTAGGAACATGCTGTTCAACATAACTCATCATGCATTGCTTAGCTTTGGAGACATGCCCCTCGTCTGGTTCTTGATGCCCAGCTAGCAGTTTGAGTAGCGAACTCTTACCACTGCCGTTATGACCGATAAGACCGATCTTATCGCCACGATTGACCGTCGCATTGAGTTGTTTGAACAGTGCCGTTGAGGTATAGGAAAGTGTCAGGGATTGTGCAGTTAAAAAAGTACTCATAATTTTCTCAAGAATTTTGGCCGCAGAAGGCCGTTGTCAGGGTTGACAATAATTCTTCGAGCTTGAGAGAAAGTACTCGAGTGACGTTTTCGTCGGAAGGTAATTATTCGCTCAAGTCGAGATTATCGCAACGCGATATCGATAACTCTTGAGCGGGCCTTCATGCCATAAAAGCGTGGGTTGATTAAACACCACAAAGACATAAGTTCCTCCTTAAATTAATTGTGAAAATGGATTCATTTTCGGTTATTCGATGGCGGTTATTTTATCGTCACCTTGAACAAAGTAAAGAAATATGAGCCATTAGGCATAACTCAATGGATAATTGAGCGACGATTTAAGTCATTGGAAAGCTTGCACAAAGCAAGATAATCGTCTTGGCAGAAATGACAGAGTAAACCTACGTGGCGATCAGTAAATAATATGAGGCAAAGCAATAAGTCACTGGGTCATAAAGTTTGGGGATGACTATTTGCTTAGCATACGCACTTTTTTCTGGAGTATCGCGAGTCAAACCCTACTGCTCGTTTTCCCGCGATGCTTTGTTTCTGTTGAGGAACTTAAATACCGCCCAGATAAGATAAACGGCGACACCAACAATCAAAGCAGAACGAATCAGGATAGGCGCATCATGCTCAAGTTGGTGAATATGCGGGCCAATACTGGCAAATAATCGACTGGTAAAAAGCAGCCCCAAAACTAACATAATGATTTTATTCATGTGTTCGACCATTCAAATAGGTGCGTGGCACAGAACAAATAAGGGTGAGTTTGCGCGATAACAAAGCAAACATTGTTCTGCTCGAAACCAAAAGAATGCGCTTCTGAAACATCAGCGTCAATGCCACATCCAGCAAAAGCCAGTAAGCTAACTTTGCATTTCTGAAAGAGCTTATTGCGCCTATCCCTATAAGCTATCTGACCTAACAAGTATCACGATTAACCAAAAAGATGAAACATCAAACCCACTTTTCAATCATCGATTTTAGGTCATTTGCTGTATACGGCTTGGTTAGAATATCGTCCATTCCACTGGCGATGCATTGTTCTCGCTCTTCCAGTGTTGTCCCAGCAGTCAATGCAATAATCGGCTTTTGATAGTCATGCTTTCGTAAATGGCGAGTGGCTTCAAAGCCATCCATTTCAGGCATACGGCAATCCATAAATATCAGGTCATACTCTGTCGTTTGCGCCGCTTCAATGGCTTCCAATCCATTCACTCCGGTGTCAGGGATGATAGAGAGCTTCTTTAACATCTGCTTGATGATAATTTGATTCATGCGGATATCATCCACCACCAAAATCGAGAGGCTCTCTAACGGTTTACTTAACTCAGCATCGGCATGTTCAACGAAGCTAATGGTTTGCACCGCTTCTAATGGTAAGCAGATTGAAAACACGCTCCCCTCACCGACTTCGCTGGTTAAATCGATCGTACCAGACATCAACTCAACCAGGTTTTTACAGATCGCCAGCCCAAGCCCGGTCCCTTCATAGTTTCGCTTAGCGGTGCGGTCTGCCTGAACAAATGGATCAAACAAACGTTGCTGTGCCTGAGGGGCGATGCCGCAACCTGTATCTTTAACCCGAATAGAAAGTTCGTGACCATTCCAACTGGCGAGCACCTCGACTTTACCCGCCGAAGTAAATTTAATCGCATTGCCAATTAGGTTCGCCAAGATTTGGCTAATACGCTCAAAGTCGCCGACAAATCCTTGTGGAAAGGGCATTTCTTCCTCAATTAGAAAAGCAATTTGCTTTTCCTGCGCTTGAGGCATGAAAATTCCGTTGAGCATATTTTTAAGTTCATCCCAGCTAAATTGACTTGGGAACAACTCCATCATCCCTGCACTGATTTTACTAAAATCGAGCAAGTCATTGATGATATGCCGCAGTAAGTCACCAGAATGAGTGAGGTTGGTTAACATTGAACGCTGTTCAGGGTTGAGCTTGGTGTCAGCCAGCAGTTCAGCACTGCCAAGCAAACCATTAAGCGGGGTTCTTAGTTCATGGTTGATCATGGCGACAAACTCTTTGGTCGCTCTTTCTGATTCTTCGGCGCGCTTACGCGCTATGAGTGTTTTGGTCACCATCAACTGTCGGCTAATGGCACTGCAAATCAACTCCACGACCAGTTCCATTTGGCTTTGTATAAAGTTCGCTTCGATATCACTGGTGAAAACTTGAACGCGAAACTCCCCCACGACACCGCTTTCTACTTTTATTGGCAAACAAAGTGTTGAATCCGACCAAATGGTGTTGACCACCCAATCATCGCTGTCGTTATTTAATGGATTGCCAAATTGAACTGAAAGTACGCTAGGAATTAAGTTTGTTTGAAGGCGAAGTGTCGCGCTCGCAACCAAAGAACATGCCCGAATACGTTCAATAAAGCTCGATAGCAGACCATCATCCAGGGTTCGGCTCAAAAACGAGCGCCCGAAATGAATCAAAGATGCACTGATATAGCCTTCAAGTTCGAGCTTTTGCAGCCCTTTCAGGTTCTGACTTTCCAGTTGGTCGAGCACCAACTTGAGTTGTTGGTTGGCCTCGTAGAGTTCAAGGCTCTTTTGCTCCAACAACGTTTCAGCCTGCTTACGAGCGGCTTTTTCACGGGCTATTTTTCTCTCTAAAGCACTACTGGTCATAGAACTTCTCAAATCCTAACGGCTGACTAATCAACCAGCGATAGATGAAACCTTACGTGGCTATTATCACTAGACTGCTGATCCATCTTCACCTCTAACTTCTCGTCAAAATGATCAGCGCACCCTTGCACTAAGCCCAAGCAAACATGCGACATGCAGCGAGCACTTTTATAGTCAAACACCAGCTCTGTTTCACTCTCAGATATAAACTCAAATTTAGGTGGGTTAGCTTCCGGATAGAGCTTCTTCACTTCAATGTGGATGTAATCTTCTACTAAGCGAACAAACTGGAAACAGTTGCGACACTCACCCAAACTGGCTGAATCCGGTAAGGTGGCATAGAGATTGTTGAACACCGATTGTCCAAACACCTGTTGCAGTGTTTCTGGTGGCAGTTGCGTAATCTCGCTTAGCTTAATAATCAATTTGACTAAGTCACGGTGGTCATAACTTCCTACTGCGGTATAGATACCATCATCGTTGGCATGCTCAAGGATCTGATCTAACACCTCCAAACCAAACTTATCCTCAACCAAGTCCATAAACTCAGTAAATATGATTCCTTTCATCTGCCCATCCTTTTGTGATATGTCTATTATTATGTGCTCCAGAAGCTTAATGTGCAGGTGTCAGTAGAAACGGCACACCTTAATCAAAGCATGATCCATAAACTTGGCTTTTTCAAATAGATACAGAGGGAAATGTGCGTATACCCACCAACCGTGACGCGTTAATTCAACGCTTTCAAGTTAAGCAACCTGTCTCTTATCATGCCGAGTCTTTAAAGCGACTAGGTCAAGTAACGCCCCAGTCATTGCGCAAAGCCGCAGTGCTGATAGGCTTTGTTGAGCGAAACAAAAGCCTCAATGTTCTGTTTACTAAACGGGCACGCCATTTAAAGCATCACCCAGGTCAAGTCAGTTTTCCTGGGGGAAAACATGAAGATGATGATACTTCCCTATTGATGACGGCGTTGAGAGAAACTCATGAAGAAGTCGGAATCGCAGGAGAGAAAATTGATGTGTTTGGGGTGATGCCTGAACTGCCGACCATTAGCCGCTTCTCCGTTACCCCCTATTTAGCGTTCATTGAGCCTGACTATCAAACTCTCATCGACCGCAACGAAGTGGATGAGGTTTTTGAGGTGCCCGTTGAGATAATTTTAGATCCCTATCACCTTCAAAGTAGTACATTTTTTGTCAACCAACAGCCACATCGAGTGTTTGGGATCAGTTATGGTCAACACTTCATATGGGGCATGACTGCACAAATCATTCAGGCTTTGCAAGCCCATTTAATGCAAAAATAGTTAAGTTACTCGAAAAAATTATTATTTGATATTTCGTACGGTTAAATAAGATAAATAAAGCAAACGTTTGCTCTGAGCAAAATAACTACAAGTCATCTCTCGGATTAGATTAACTAATCTCAAGCATTAATAAAAATCACGTGTAGCACGTCATTTTCGTGACAAAAAACTCCTTTTTGCAATATCATAAGCGCCGCCCTACCAATTTATGATTTAGATCTAATTTTTATGTAATTTTTTCTTGCAGAATTGCACCCGACTTATTTCCTGTTCCCAAAAAATGAGTAACCCAAAATATGAACTCAACTACTAAATCAGCTGCGGCTGAGCAATCGTCTAGTAAGTTTACTTACAAAGACTTCACTTGGTGTCTATCACTATTCGGTACTGCAGTAGGTGCTGGTGTACTATTCCTTCCAATTAAAGCAGGTGCTGGCGGCTTCTGGCCTCTTGTTGCTCTAGCTCTAATTGCCGCTCCAATGACTTGGTTTGCACACAAATCTTTGGCGCGTTTCGTTCTTTCAGCAAAGAACCCTGAAGCGGATATCACTGACACAGTTGAAGAACACTTCGGTAAAACTGGCGCGAACTTAATCACTTTCGCTTACTTCTTCGCAATTTACCCTATCGTTCTTATCTACGGTGTAGGTATCACTAACACGGTTGACTCTTTCCTTGTTAACCAAATCGGTATGGAATCTATCCCTCGTTGGTTGCTTTCTGGTGCACTTATCGCTGCAATGACTGCTGGCGTAGTGTTTGGTAAAGAACTAATGCTGAAAGCAACTTCAGCAATGGTTTACCCACTAGTATTCATCCTACTAGCGCTGTCTATTTTCCTAATCCCTGACTGGAATACGTCAATGATTGAAGTAACCCCTGATTTCAGCGCAATGCCTGTTATCATCTGGTTAGCAATCCCAATCATCGTATTCTCATTCAACCACAGCCCAATCATTTCTCAGTTCTCTAAAGAACAACGTCGTGTACATGGTGACAACGCAGTACAAAAGACTGACGTTATCACTGGCGGCGCAGCAATGATGCTAATGGGCTTTGTTATGTTCTTCGTATTCTCTGTTGTTCTTTCTCTATCTCCAGAGCAACTAGCAATGGCACAAGAGCAAAACATCTCTGTACTATCTTACCTAGCGAACGTACACGACAACCCAATCATCTCTTACATGGGTCCTGTTGTTGCTTTCGCAGCGATTACATCTAGCTACTTCGGCCACTTCCTTGGTGCTCACGAAGGTCTAGTTGGTCTAATCAAATCTCGCTCTACTACTCCAGTAAGCAAGATTGAGAAAATGTCGCTAATCTTCATCGTTATCACTACTTGGATTGTTGCAATTGTTAACCCAAGTATCCTAGGTATGATCGAAACAATGGGCGCGCCAATGATTGCGGCAATCCTATTCATCCTACCTGTATTCGCTATGCACAAAGTACCAGCTATGGCGAAGTACAAAACTTCAGCACCTGTACAGCTTTTCACAGTTATCTGTGGTCTTGCAGCGATTACTTCTGTAATCTACGGCGCTCTTTAATCTCTGCCCCTAATTACGGCGAGTTAAAGCAAAAAGTATAACGAAAATTAAGCCTCCTTATTATGGGAGGCTTACTTATGAGGTAATCGATATGATTAGTGTTTTTGACATCTATAAAATCGGCGTTGGTCCTTCTAGCTCACACACTGTTGGTCCAATGAAAGCGGGTAAAGAATTTATTGATGATCTTCGTTCAATGGGAAAATTGCGCGACATCACTAAAATCACCGTTGACGTTTATGGATCACTATCACTGACAGGGAAAGGTCACCACACCGATATCGCAATCATCATGGGTCTTGCTGGCAATACTCCTGAGAAAGTGGATATCGATTCTATTCCGGGCTTTATTGCTCGCGTAGAAGAAACAGAACGCCTTCCTGTTGGCATGCACTGTCATACAGTTTCGTTCCCTAAAGATGGCGGTATGAACTTCCATACTTCCAATCTATCGCTACATGAAAACGGCATGCAAATCCACGCGTGGATTGATGACGAAGTAGCGTACTCAAAGACTTATTACTCTATCGGTGGTGGTTTCATCGTCGATGAAGAAAACTTTGGCAAAGAAGAAGAGAATCCGATTCAAGTTCCTTACTCATTCACAAGCGCTGAAGAGCTAGTGAACCAGTGTAAAGAACACGGTCTTTCTATCAGTACTTTGGTGATGAAAAACCAAGCTGCGCTTCACTCAGATGAAGAGTCTCGCACTTACTTTGCTAACATTTGGAAGACCATGCGCGAAGGTATGGAGCGTGGTATGAATACTGAAGGTATTCTGCCTGGTCCATTGCGCGTACCACGTCGCGCTGCTGCCCTACGTCAACAACTGCTAACGTCAGAGAAAACCTCTAACGATCCAATGGCAGTGGTAGACTGGGTGAACATGTTTGCTTTCGCGGTAAACGAAGAAAACGCAGCCGGTGGTCGTGTTGTTACCGCTCCAACTAACGGTGCATGTGGTATCATCCCAGCAGTTCTTGCTTACTACGACAAGTTCATCCAAACAGTAACAGAGAAAGATTACATCCGTTACTTCGCAGCCTCTGGTGCAATCGGTGGTCTTTACAAGCGTAACGCTTCAATCTCTGGTGCTGAAGTAGGCTGTCAGGGTGAAGTTGGCGTAGCATGTTCAATGGCAGCTGCAGGCCTTGCAGAGCTTATGGGTGGTAGCCCAGAGCAAGTATGTATGGCGGCAGAAATTGCTATGGAGCATAACCTAGGTCTTACTTGTGACCCTGTAGCAGGTCAAGTACAAGTTCCATGTATCGAGCGTAACGGCATTGCAGCAGTTAAAGCTATCAACTCGACTCGTATGGCACTACGTCGTTCATCTGCACCAACAGTATCTCTCGATAAAGTTATCGAGACTATGCTAGAAACAGGTAAAGATATGAACGCGAAATACCGCGAAACTTCTCAAGGCGGTCTAGCGATTAAAGTGATCTGCTAATCTAGCTGTGATCTTTAGTCAAAATATCAGTCGAATCATGTTCTATTGATAATTCTAAAAAGTATAATGGCGACACATAAGGTCGCCATTTTTTTATGCAGTACTAATGAGGCAATATGATTGCAATCAAGCCGGCCAAGCTTAAAGATTTCGCCAGTTTAATGCAGCTTGAGGTGTTACCCGAACAAAAGCACGCTCACCTACCCTTTGAGCAGGCATACCATAATCGTTCAAAGTATGAGGTCATTCTGACTTTATCTGTTGATCACCATCCGATTGGCTATCTCGTCGTCGACAAAGCCTTCTCCCACTACGCTACATTCGCGCGCCGTAATGAACTGGGGCTTAAATACATCGTTCTTGATAAAAACTACCAGAGACAAGGCTGGGGTAAAAAGGCGATGCAGAAGCTTTTTGTCTATGCCAATGCGATTAACGCTGACAGTGACTCGTTGTGCGTTACCCTCGCAGCGAATGATGAATCATCGCAAGGCTTTTTCGCTGCCTTAGGCTTTACTGAAGAAGCAAAACTCTTTTTTGGTAAAAACGGCAAAGAGCGCATCATGCGCCACAAGCTATAAAAAAAGCCAATCAATGATTGGCTTTTAATCGTCAACTCAGGTTACTCACCTCGGTAAATACAACCTGCGGTACATGTCTCTTTAATTTCAACTTTGCTAAGTAAAGCAAGTGAGGGTTTCAGTTGCTGCCAAATCCATTTCGCCAACACTTCACTGGTTGGGTTTTCCAACCCTTCAATATCGTTTAAATAGTAGTGATCTAAACGGTCATAAATCGGCTTGAATGCAGCTTTAATTTCAGAAAAATCGATCACCCAACCCGTGTGAGGATCCACTTCTCCTTCCACATAAAGACGAACTAAAAAAGAGTGTCCATGCAAACGCCCACACTTATGTCCCTCTGGAACATGTGGCAGACGGTGTGCCGCTTCAAACATAAACTCTTTGTACAACTCTGATTTCATCTTAACTTACCTAACTTCAACAAACCGAATATAAACCTAAACCAATGCGTTCTCGCTGAAACTCGCATCTCAAGGCGTTTGGGTATACTACCTAACTTAACCACGAAGCTCTAGTGTGAACCCTATTCCATTTCCCTCAGCGTCAATGTTTCTATTCGTCGTTTTTTTGACGCAACAACAACTTTATGACTACATGTTAGTTACATCACAATTACATTAGTAAGTGCTTGTATAAGCTCACAATAAAGAAACCTTACTGTAACAATGCAGAGCAAAAACCCTAAAATTGTTACGTCAATTCTAATAAAACGTAAAATACATGCGCTCAACAATAACTTTTAAGCTTCTAATCGCCCTTGTGTTGGTGTTCGGTTGTGTACTGGCGGTCTCTACTTTCTATCAGTATCAGCAACAAAAAGAACTCATTCACGACGTGCTTAGCGAGCAATTACACGATAAAGCAAGCAACTACTTTGATAGCCTAAACATGATGATGCTTACGGGCACCATGTCGCAGAAAGAAACACTGCGTGAAAAAGCCATGGCACAAGATGGCATTGAAGAGGTACGCGTTCTACGAGCTGAGGCCGTGAATAAAATCTACGGTCCCGGAGGTGAAAACCAAGCTCCTGCTGATGATATCGACCGACGCGCCTTGGCGGGCGAATTAGTGATAGAACCCATACAATCCGATTGGGGAAAAGGTCTTGTCGTCGCTCTACCAATGAAGTCTAGCCTGAACTATCGCGGCACCAACTGCGTCGGTTGTCATGCTGCACCAGAGGGCGAAGTGCTAGGCGCTATCCGCCTTGAGTACAACATGAACCATGTAAATTCAATGGTCAGTAAGCAAGCGATGATGGCCATTGCCATCATGTCATCCATTACCTTTGTTGGCTTTATCCTCACCATGGCGTTGACACGCAAAATCGTTGTCTCCCCTTTGCAGGCAGCCTCTAAGTTTATGTCCCAAGTGTCCGAGTCTAAAGAGCTTTCTGGACGACTTGTCACCAAGCAGCAAGACGAAATTGGCGTACTCACCCATTCTATTAACTCGTTTATGGACACGGTGAGTAACAGCCTTCAGCAAGTGCAGCAAACCACACATACTCTCTCCGGAGCTGCAACCAAACTCACCGATGTTGCGCAATCAACCGACGACGCCGCTAACAATCAGCAAGCTGAAACCACGGATGTTCAAAGTAATATTAACAATATGCTGGAACAACAAAACCATACCGAGCAAGCCACACAAGAAGCCACTGCACTGGTTCATCACACGGTAAAAGTAGTGACTGAAAGTGCCAACAGTGCCCATCATGCAAGTGAAGATATCAAGCAACTGGTTGGTTCTATTGATAATGTCAAAGACAAAATCAACGCACTCAACAATCAAACTTCAGAAGTATCCTCAATTTTAGAAGTGATCAGTGGTATCGCTGAGCAAACTAACCTTCTGGCATTGAATGCCGCCATCGAAGCGGCTCGCGCAGGAGAGCAAGGCAGAGGCTTTGCGGTTGTTGCTGAAGAGGTTCGCAACTTAGCAGGTAGAACCGCAGAAGCGACTGGGAATATTGAAGCAATTATTGAGCAGTTCCAGCGCGGTAGCCAAGAGTCTCTCACCTCGGTAGACAAAGTATGCGCGCAAGCACACCAGAGATCCGAGGATGTGGAGAGTTTATCGCTCGCCATGCATGACGTAGTGGATGGTATGCAGCAAGTGCTTGCCCATACGCGAGAAATCGAGCAAAAAACCCAAGATACGTCCGCAGTCAGCCATCATATTCAAGGTAAAGTCGACACCATTACCTCTCATGCCGATCAAACCTCCGATTTGGCATCACAAACGCGTGACATTAGCCTAGACTTAGAACAGTTGTCCGACCGTCTGGAGCAACTCATCAACCAGTTTTCGCTAAGTGACAGCAATCAGATGAAAAAATAGCGCAATTATCGCGGTGAAATCGATAATAATGGTTGAAGCTATCGATTTGACAGGTAATATGGTCATTCGATGAAAAAGTAATGACAACCCAATGTTTTGGCGAATTTTTGGTCAATAAGGCCACTACCTTTGTCGATAAACATTGGGTTCTATTTTTACCCCAATCCTTAATGGAGATTATTGTTAACATGACTTACGCGCCTGTAAAAGACGTACTGAGCGGTAAGCTAGCAGTAGACAGTGAAGTAACTGTTCGCGGCTGGATCCGTTCGCGTCGTGATTCCAAAGCTGGAATTTCTTTCCTTGCCATCTATGACGGCTCTTGTTTCGACCCGATTCAGGCCGTGGTCCCTAATAATCTTAATAATTACAACGACGAAGTGCTAAAGCTAACCACTGGCTGCTCTGTTGAAGTAACAGGTAAGGTTGTGGACTCACCTGCTGCTGGTCAAGCATTTGAGCTTGCGGCAACTGAAGTGAAAGTTGTGGGTTGGGTTGAAGATGCTGATACATACCCAATGGCGAAGACTCGTCACTCTATCGAGTACTTACGTGAAGTAGCGCATCTACGCCCACGTACTAACGTAATGGGTGCAGTTGCACGTGTTCGTAACTGTCTATCGCAAGCGATTCACCGTTTCTACCACGAGCAAGGCTACTTCTGGGTATCTGCTCCGCTAATCACTGCTTCTGATGCAGAAGGTGCTGGTGAGATGTTCCGCGTTTCAACGCTAGACATGGAAAACCTACCTCGTACTGAAGAAGGTAAAGTGGACTACAACGAAGATTTCTTCGGTAAAGAAACGTTCCTAACAGTATCTGGTCAGCTAAACGCTGAAGCTTACGCTTGTGCACTAAGCAAAGTTTACACATTCGGTCCAACTTTCCGTGCTGAAAACTCAAACACCAGCCGCCACCTAGCGGAATTCTGGATGGTTGAGCCAGAAGTTGCGTTTGCCGAACTAGACGACGTAGCGAAACTTGCAGAAGACATGCTGAAGTTTGTTTTCAACGCTGTACTAGCAGAGTGTCGTGATGATCTTGAGTTCTTTGCTCAACGCATCGACAAAGAAGTAATCACTCGTCTAGAGCAATTTGTTTCTTCTGACTTTGCTCAAGTTGACTACACTGATGCAATCCAAATCCTTCTAGATTCTGGTCGTGAGTTCGAGTTCCCTGTTGAATGGGGTATCGACATGTCTTCTGAGCACGAGCGTTTCCTAGCAGAAGAACACTTCAAAGCGCCAGTAATCGTTAAGAACTACCCGAAAGACATCAAAGCATTCTACATGCGTGCTAACGATGACGGTAAGACTGTAGCGGCAATGGACGTACTAGCACCTGGTATCGGCGAAATCATTGGCGGTTCTCAGCGTGAAGAGCGTCTAGAGATCCTCGACGCACGTATGCGTGAAGTGGGTATCGATCCTGAGCACATGAGCTGGTACCGCGACCTACGTCGTTACGGCACAGTGCCACACGCAGGTTTCGGTCTAGGCTTTGAACGTCTAGTATCTTACGTAACAGGTATGGGCAACGTGCGTGACGTGATCCCATTCCCACGTACACCTCGCTCTGCAAACTTCTAATCATCGATTAGACAAAAGATTCGTAGATTAAGACCTCCTTCGTGGAGGTCTTTTTTTGCCCAACTTTCGCCAAAAACGACCACACTTTTAGCACTTATCTAAACTTAAACATCTCAAACGGCTATTTATCTAGGTTATCTTGCGCGATTTTCTATTTTTTCACTTACTTAATTTTCAAATCGTCTATTTACTCACCAATAATGAAAGATTAAATACCAATCTTGGCGCTCGCTAAGTTGCACACAAAGGCGCAACTTATATACTTGTTGTTAGCATAGCTTTGTCCTATTCAATTTGGAGGTGAAAATGAAACAGTTCACAATGGACGATCTCTCCTACAATGGTGCACATCAAGGCGTGCATAGTTGGAACCACCCTGCTGGCGATAACCCTTATTTTTGGCATCCTGATTGGCTGCATATTGCGGAAGACGCCATGGGATTGCACCCCAAAAAAGCGCTCGACGTCCCTGCGGGTGAACAAGCGACTGAAGAACATGCCAAACAGGCCATCATTGACCACCTTAACCAAAACTAACTCGTTCGGATGTGATGCTAGGCAAAACGGTTGGCATCACATTATTTTTGTCAGTTTCTGCTAAATTCTGCATGTCACTTGTGACATATTTCAAACCCAAAGCGATGAAAATGATGACTAAATACAACGAAAATGACCTGCAATACAAAGGTGAAAGCAACGGAGTACATTCGTGGTCTACACCTAGTGGTCAACCCTACTACTGGCATCCTGATTGGCTACACATTGCCGAAGATGCAACAGGCGCACACCCTAAAGCGGAAATCGATGTCGCCAAAGATGAACCCATTACCAAAAAACACGCGCTGAACACCATTTTGCTCCACCTTAATACTTGGGCAACCAAGACCATGTCGAGCAACCCAGACTTTGAAACTCAAGCGCATGAGTCACAAATGGAACTCAAAAAATAGCGATCTTATGGTCGAACCCTGTGTGGTTTCGGCCATTTTTACCTATCACATGTTGACCTTTAAAGTCGCTGCTGTTGCAGAGCTCTAATCTGATTTTTCTTCACCACAGAGATCACCATGCAGCTTAAGCGCCCATCATATGATCGCTACTACCCTGCTCTTCTATTCGCTCTTTCTGACAAATTCTCTGCTAATCATGCTACTTGGGTATAATAAAACGCCCTCAAATTGCGTTTTGTTATTAGTCGCCCCAAAAATGGCAATTACTGCTCTATCTCGCTGAGTTTTCCACGCTGTAAATTTCATTGTCACGTTAATAGACAAGGGATTAGCGGCTTTGTAGCAGAATGTTTACATCATCAAGAGTTATGTGGATTTGAGTTTTATCTCCGTCAAAACTCGACTTTCTTGATTCAATTGCTTAGAAAAAGCCCGTGATTCGAACACGCTTTGATCCACAGTGAATAAAATTTCTGGTTTATACCCATTTAGTGTTGTCTCTTGTGCAGCATAAAGGTATAAATATTCAAGTTACACTCTATCCCCCTTCGATTAACATGGATGACGATTATGTTTGAAAAAGTAGTTGCAGCGCCAGCAGACCCGATCCTTGGTCTTACTGAAGAGTTTAAAAAGGACCCTCGCGCCGAAAAAATTAACCTCGGTGTTGGTATCTATAAGAATGAGCAAGGCGAAACCCCTGTTCTAGCAACCGTTAAAAAAGCTGAAGCGGCGCTTGTAGAGACCGAGAAAACCAAGTCTTACCTAACAATCGAAGGAACCGCTGAATACGGACTTGCGGTACAGAAACTGCTTTTCGGTGCCGACTCAGAGATTGTCGCTGAAAAACGCGCCAAAACGGCTCAAGCACCAGGCGGTACAGGCGCATTGCGCGTCGCGGGTGAATTTATTAAACGCCAACTGGGTGATGTAAAGATCTGGATCAGCAATCCAACTTGGGCGAACCACAACGGCGTATTTACTGCAGCTGGTATCGAAACCGCGCAGTACAGCTACTACAACGCAGAAACCAAAGACAAAGATTTCGCTGGTATGGTTGCCGATCTTGAGCAAGCACAAGCGGGTGACATCGTTCTGCTGCATGGTTGCTGCCACAACCCAACGGGTATCGACCCTACTCTTGAAGAGTGGGAAACACTGGCGAAGCTGATTGCTGATAAGCAGTTGCTACCTTTGTTCGATTTCGCTTACCAAGGCTTTGCGAAAGGTGTAGAGGAAGATGCAGCGGGTTTACGTATTTTCGCTAAATACAACCAAGAGATTCTTGTTGCTAGCTCATTCTCGAAAAACTTTGGCCTGTACAACGAACGTGTCGGTGCTTTCACTCTTGTTGCACAATCAGAGCAAGTTGCCACAACGGCGTTCTCTCAAATTAAAGCGATTATCCGCTCTATTTACTCAAACCCACCTGCGCACGGCAGTGCGGTTGTGACCTACATTCTAGGCGACGCAGATCTACGTGCTGAGTGGGAAGCGGAAGTAAAAGAAATGCGCGATCGTATTCAAGAAATGCGTGAGCTATTTGTGACAACACTAAAAGAACAAGGTGTCGAAGCAGACTTTAGCTTTATCGAACGTCAAAACGGTATGTTCTCATTCTCTGGTCTTTCAAAAGAGCAAGTTGCCCGTCTAAAAGATGAGTTTGGTATCTATATTGTTGGTTCAGGTCGCATCAGTGTGGCTGGTATGACTAAAGCGAATATGCTGCCACTTTGCCAAGGCATTGCCGCAGTTTTATAACCTTTCCTTGTGAATAGAATAAGAAAAAGCCAGCTTTCTAAGCTGGCTTTTCTATTTGATAAAAGGACAATCTTACTGTAGATATTTCGACTTAGTGGCCGTTCAAAATACGCTACAACTCAACCATCAATTCATCTTGCTCCAAATAGGTGATATGCACTTGCAGTTGCTGCTGGATACGGTCCAACTGCTCTTGCTCGAGTTCGTATGGCATAACCACACGTAGCTCATGAATACCCTCTGATTTTGCGAGCTCTAAGAGTGTGTGAATATTTGACTCATCACTATGGCTGGCTGACAGCGATCTCATCGCTTGGTTCATCAATCTCTCTTCTGGAGTCCAAGACTGTTGAACCGAATCATTCCAAGCAATACTAAAAACTGGTGCGATCGTGCTTAGCGCTTCAAGAAACGTCCATTTCTTGCTGCAAGCGTCACCTAAAAATGAGGTATAGTCAAAAACCACACTTGCCTTGCCTTGATGTTCCATATCAACCCCCGTCAATCAGGCAACAAGTGATTTTACTATCTGTCAAGACGCCTAATAGATCAATAGGATATAGAACAATGGTCTGTTATGCTCAATCGCGCGATAAAAATGGCATATAAAAACCAATAAAATAACAAAGTGAGCACATTTTGGTGATATAGAAAACCAGTTGCGTAATAATTATATCACCAAAATAAACCATCAAAATTGGTTATTATTTCGATAGAAATCACTTAACATCGACAATTCTGCTCGCTTTTTTGTACTGAATTCTCCAACCTTGCCATCGTGGTAATTCCCACCGCTTAGGATCGCCTTTGCGTAACCCATCGCGATAAACCACATAAATCAATTTTCTTTGCGGGTAATACTCAACGTCTAGGTTCAAGTCTCCCAGCAGAAGGGAAAATGGGTACTGTTCGGCAAATGTTTCATATTCCCAATATGGGATGCCGTCAAACGGGAAATCGTCGGCGCTAAAAAGATCGAGCTCATCAACCTCATTGAGCTCCAACATCTCAAGTTGTTCAGTAAACCATTGATCGAACGTTACCCCACCATGCTGTGCTTGTTGCGCCAATCCCAGTTCAACATATATACGCCAATGTTCGATTTCTGCTTTACGTTGCGCGTAGAAACCTTCTAGCTTTCTATTTTCTTTGACTGCCTCAAGCATCGGTTGTAATGCAAGCTCGCCTTGCGCGAGTTGATTGCGGCTAGCAATGACTCTTCCAGCATAAATCAAATGCATGGCGACGTAGGTGCCCTGCTCATCCGTTACGCTATCACCTTGCTGCCACTCTCCGATGGGAAGACTGGCGAGCAATGACATCTCAAGCGGCATCATTTGAGTGGCTAACGTTAGCGTCTGCTTGACCCCGCGCCCCGGGATACTATGAGTATCTAACACCAGTGCCGCTTCAACTGAGCTCGGCAAACGGCTATCTCGCCCGACCATCACTTCCATAATGCCATTACCGAGCGCTTCTTTGCGTTTCGCTCGTCGAACGAAAACCAGTTCAGGATGCAAGGTCGCAATGGCTTCAACCCAAGCCTTGTGATTGTATCGAGATGCCACTTCAAGCAACGGCAATTCAAACAGTTCGCGCATTTGCGCAGCCAACCCTTGAGCTTCAGCGAGCGCCTCTTGGTCAACGCTTACACCCGAGAATGTTTTGCCACGGACCACACCTACCGCCAGTTTCCCATCACAACCGCTACTCTCCTCTTTGGACAACCTCTCCAATTGTTCTTCATCACCAGTTACTTGATACAGTCTCGCTGGCGTCGCAAGCACCGCGGTGTAGTCAATCATCGCTTCTTTCAATGCTCGCGTCGGCATGCGCGTCACTAAGTCTGCCAGTAATGCATCAATGGGAAGTGGGTAAATCATTCGACCATGCTCGGTGGCAAGTCCATTTGAATCAATCGCCTGCATATCGAGCAGGATTTGCTCGGCTTGTAGCAACGACTTCTCAGGTAAAGGGTCAAGAAAATCCAATTCAACCAACGACACGCCGCAACTCGCTGATGCCAGCATCGCTTCTGTAAGCGTTTCTCGATGCATCTCTGGCGGCGTCACCTGAATCAGCGGAGCATGTTCACCATAAAGGCGCACACATTCGCCATCCATAACACGTCCGGCTCGTCCCAACCTTTGCTTGGCACTCGCTTGTGAGATGTGCTTTAAGCTGAGTGTCGTGCGTCCGTTGCGTTGTTCGGTACGCCGCTCGAGACCTGAATCAATCACCACGGCAACATTGGGAATCGTCAAAGAGGTTTCAGCCACGTTAGTCGCTAACACAACTTTCAATTCAGCTTGGGGGTTTAAAGCAATTTCACGTTGTTTATCAGAGACTGAAGCATGCAATGGCGCGATAACCACGCCATCAATGTTTGACAACATTTGCGCGCACTGAGCGATCTCTTTGCGCCCCGGAAGAAAAACCAAAATATCACCACTAGCGGACTCTAAAGCTTGCAGTACTTCCACTTTCACGCGCTGTTCTAACTGACGGATGTCAGGCAGCTGGCGTGAGTCTGTTGCCTTTGAACGTAACTCAACCTGATAACTTCGCCCTTGTGCTTGTAACCGCTTGGCGTCAATGTATTTCGCCAGTCGTTCACCTTCAATCGTGGCAGATGTCAGCACTAAACGGTGTTTTTGATGGCGCTTAAAGAGTGCCACCAGCAAGTCTGTATCCCAGCGGCGCTCATGAAATTCATCGACAATCACCACATCAAAGTCCGCCAACTGGTTTTCAGCATACCAACGTAGCGCCACACCGGGTGTGACGAAAACCACCTGACTTTGGTCGTTAAATCGGCTTTCAAGTTTGATCGCGTAGCCCACCGACTCCCCAACTTGCTCACCACTTTGCTGGGCTAGAAACTGCGCCAAAGAGGTACAAGCAATTCGACGCGGTTCGATGACCAAAACTCGGCCCTGCGCTCTCGCCCAAAGCGGCAGGCGAGTTGATTTTCCCGAGCCCGTTTCCGCTTCAACCACCAGGTGATGAGTAGACAAGCTGGTGAGGAATTCGTGTTTGAGAGAGTCAATTGGTAGAGTGGTCATAATTACATGTTCTTAATGGAGTTAATGGCGATTATAGACAAAATTACTAATGGTTAAAGTATTGGTAAATAGAGGTCTCACTATCTGTTACGTTCCTTGTGACGAGCGCAATCCCGGTTTACAATATGGCGCACATCAGTTAACTGATCACACTCGCTCAACACTCTTGTTTCTCGACTATAGGTTCTCAATGAATAACGATAAACGTCCACTCTACATCCCTTTCGCCGGTCCTGCACTGCTCAGTACACCACTACTCAATAAAGGCAGTGCGTTTTCAGCATCAGAACGCATTTCATTTAACCTTGAAGGTCTGTTGCCAGAAACCACCGAGACCATTCAAGAGCAAGTAGAACGCGCTTACCAGCAATATCGCAGCTTTGAGAGCGATATGGATAAGCATATCTACCTGCGCAATATTCAAGATACTAACGAAACACTGTTTTACCGACTGGTTCAAAACCATATTTCAGAGATGATGCCAATCATCTACACACCAACCGTTGGCGCGGCGTGTGAAAACTTTTCAAACATCTACCGACGTGGACGCGGTTTGTTTGTCTCTTATGCGAATCGAGAACGAATGGATGACATTTTAAACAATGCATCTAACCACAATGTAAAAGTTATCGTCGTCACCGATGGTGAGCGTATTCTTGGTCTGGGTGACCAAGGTATCGGTGGTATGGGGATTCCAATCGGTAAGTTGGCACTTTACACCGCCTGTGGTGGTATTAGCCCAGCTTACACCTTGCCTATCGTCTTGGATGTGGGTACCAATAACCCGCAACGACTCGCCGATCCTATGTATATGGGCTGGCGTCATCCGCGCATTACTGGGCAAGATTACGATGCATTCGTTGAAGAATTTATCCAGTCGGTGCAGCGTCGCTGGCCAGATGCGTTGATTCAGTTTGAAGATTTCGCACAAAAAAATGCGATGCCGCTGCTGGAACGCTATAAAGATCGTATCTGCTGCTTTAACGATGATATCCAAGGCACGGCGGCTGTCACCGTTGGCTCTTTGCTTGCGGCTTGCCAAGCGGCTGGCAGCAAACTGTCTGAGCAACGAGTCACCTTCCTTGGTGCAGGTTCTGCTGGTTGTGGTATCGCAGAAGCGATCATTGCTCAAATGGTATCTGAAGGGATCTCGGACGAGCAAGCTCGTAGTCAGGTTTATATGGTTGATCGCTGGGGTTTGCTGCAAGAAGGCATGCCAAATCTGCTCGATTTCCAACAGAAACTCGTACAAAAAACCGCGAACACGGCTGAGTGGACAAGTGAAGGTAACGGTTTCTCGCTGCTTGATGTGATGACCAATGCCAAACCGACGGTTCTAATCGGTGTATCTGGCGCTCCGGGGCTGTTTAGTAAAGATGTTATTAAGGAGATGCATAAGCACTGTGCGCGTCCTATCGTCTTCCCATTGTCTAACCCGACCAGCCGAGTTGAAGCGACACCGAACGACATTATCCGTTGGACCAACGGTGAAGCGCTAGTCGCGACTGGTAGCCCATTTGATCCTGTCGTGCACGATGGCAAGACTTACCCTATCGCCCAATGTAACAACAGTTACATCTTCCCGGGTATTGGTTTAGGGGTATTGGCCGTTGGTGCGCGTCGCGTCACTGATGAAATGCTGCAAGAGTCAAGCCGTGCTCTGGCAACTTGTTCACCACTTGCGATTAACGGTCAAGGTGCGCTATTGCCACCGCTTGAAGCGATTCATACTGTGTCGAAGAAAATCGCGTTTGCGGTGAGTAAAAAGGCAATTGAACAAGGTGTTGCACAAGAAATTACCGATGAAGCATTAGAAGAAGCGATCGAAGCATATTTCTGGCAACCGGTATACCGTCGTTACAAGCGTACCGCGTTTTAAGACCGAGTATTAAGCTCAACAAAGCCCCTGACTATGGGGCTTTTTCATTGGAGAGAGCATGTTTGAGTATTTAGCGCCAGCGGGACGCTACCTTGCGCCCTACCTAACTGAGATATCTACCGCGTTGATCGCCTGCGCGTTAGTCATGTTTGGTGGTGAGATTAATGCTAGCCTTAGAAGAATACTGAGAGCACAGAACTTTATCCTCAGAACCTTAGTATTTATATTGATAAATGCGTTCGGATACGGCTTAATCATTGTAAAAGCAACACCTTACTTAGCTCGGACACTAGGCCAACTCCCATACGGCATTATGTTTTGCATCGTTGTGAGTAGCTTTGTCGCTATTGGCTTGTGGGCACAGAGGAACAGACAGATTTAGTGCGTAACATTTTTCAACACCATTTAACCAAAACACGACTGAATGCGATGGTCAAAGCCCTCAAATGGGTGTGTATAGGGCTTATCGTACTCGCCGGCGCGCTCTTTGCGATTGATAGATGGGTCAGTTATCAAACACAACAACAGCTCTATTTTTCTGTCGACGATGTTGCGCCACACAATGTCGCGGTCGTTCTCGGCACCAGTAAATACCTTGGGAAAATA
Source organism: Vibrio panuliri (assembly GCF_009938205.1). Taxonomy (NCBI): domain Bacteria; kingdom Pseudomonadati; phylum Pseudomonadota; class Gammaproteobacteria; order Vibrionales; family Vibrionaceae; genus Vibrio; species Vibrio panuliri. Next base: position 1,871,555 of record NZ_AP019654.1, read on the forward strand.
CTCAACGAGTACTATGTCCACCGCATTGATGCGGCGATAGATCTCTATAACCAGAAAAAAGTCTCAAACTTTTTGCTCAGTGGCGACAATGCTCACCGTTCGTATAATGAACCTTGGACCATGAAGCGAGATTTGTTGCGCGCAGAAGTGCCCGATGAACGTATTTATCTTGATTACGCAGGTTTTCGCACCCTTGACTCGATTGTCCGTGCTAAAGAGATTTTTGATACTGATAATTTCTTGATTATCTCACAGCAATTTCACTGTGAACGTGCGCTTTTTATTGCCAATTTTCACAATATTCAAGCGAAGTGCTTAGCGGTGTCAGGTCCAACTAAACACTCTGGATTTAAAGTGAGATTAAGAGAGGTCTTTGCCCGTGCTAAAGCGGTACTCGATTTGTATATTACCCGTGCACAGCCAAAGTTTCTTGGTCCCAAAGAGCCCATTTCAACGCCGCCCGAAACCAGCGCTGAGATAAGCGAACTCAACCCAAGCTAGCTGTTATCCAACTCACCCGCTTCAACACGATTACGCCCTGCATGTTTCGCTTTATACAGCAGTTCGTCGGCGCGGGTGATCATCTCTTGCGGCGTTTCATCGCCTAACTGTGCCACTCCTAAACTGGTGGTTAGCACCTGTCCATGCATCCATTGATACAGTTCTACTTTTTGTCTCAGTCGTTCAGCCAGCATGTAGGCTTGCTTGAGATTAGTTGAAGGACAGAAGATAAGAAATTCTTCGCCACCCCAACGCACTAGCCGATCGGTGCCACGCAGTTCAACCAAGATCACCATGGTGAACTCTCGTAAGATGTCATCGCCCATTTTATGGCCGAATTCATCGTTAACGCGCTTAAAGAAATCAATATCCAGATAGATGACTGAAAGCTCTTCCGTTGGCTTCACATAGCTATTGAATTGAGTTTCAAGCCATTCGCGCACCGCATGGCGGTTCATCGCACCGGTCAAAGCGTCACGGTGAGCCTGCTCTGAAAACTGAATATTTTGTTGCTTCAGCCGATTATTAAGGTGTTGAAGGTGAAGTTGACGCTTCTCAGATTCCAGTGCTTTATGACGACTTTCACGGATTTCCAGTACCGAGAAAATAATCGCAAAGCTGACCCAAAGCATCAGCAAACAAAACATCAAGGTTTCTTTGTGGATGTAATAACCGATAAATTTGACACTATTGATTCTAAGTTGATACAACCCCTCAGGTGATCCAGAACCGGTGGCAAACTCGATACGATTAATGTTAGTAAACTCCGGACCTGAAAGCTCAATCGGAATGCGGTTGTCCACCAACCACCAAGTCAGTACTTGCAGATTTTTTAGGGGGATATTCAATACCTGACTGTAGTCAGCCTGACGATAGTCTAAGCCGTTGTACTTAAATGTGTATTCATCATCACTTTTTGAGTATGCGGGATTGTAATTTCTCAGATAGAAACGCAGAGCAGGTTTTTGTGTCGAGTCGAGGCGAATAAAATCGACATCAAGTCGAACCGTGTGGTAGTCGGACAAATCAAGCCCTTGAGTCGCATCCTGATCATTAATTTTGATCGATACGCCACAATATGGCCATTGGTAATCTGGGCTTTTCTTGAGTTCGCAGTTAAGAATTGCTGCATCACCCGTATAAGCGATGGAGCTGATCGAGGCGCCTTTCTGAACCTGATCGTTAGTCGCCACAAAGGTAAATTTGTCGGGGCTAATCTGGAAGACTTTCTTTTCACCAAACTGCCAATGCAATGTGATAAGCAGCACTGTAAAGACGAAAAGGAGAAAAATCAGCTTATGAATGGCATTCACTATGCTTCTCGCTCACTATACAACATGACTCCAAGTAACCATAAGCTGAAATGCCCTGTGAGATCAGCTGAGATCGCCATCCCTGTTTCTGCATTAGTTAGTCACCTGAGCGTATTATTATTTTTGAGACAAACTTACGCGTTTTATGTTCATTTGCCTAGAAAAATAAGTTTTAAAGCGAATTTTTTCGGACTGATATCATGTTCAGCTAAGCACAACGACGTGATATTGAGTCAGGGTAAAATGTAAGTGATAGGAATGAAAACAGAAACTCTGATAAGCTAGTCATAATAATTAACTAAAGCACTTACAAGTTATAAAAAAAATCGTTCCTTTTTTTGCATGCTGCAGTGACGATAGAGTCAGGCGCGTCGCTAAGCATACTCATTGGACAATAAGTGCCTTTAGTCACGATAAAATACACTATAAAGAGCAAAGTCATGTCGTTAAACATTACTGGAACATTGCGCAAAATGCGCGCAAACCTGGAAGATCAGGTTCATTATCACCTGCCTGTAGGTGAGGAGTTAATTGACCTCAAACCTTTTATTGGCAAGCACATTACCCTCACTCATACGGGCAACATCTTCTGCCAGTCTTGCGGTAAAAAAACCAAAAAGAGCTATTCACAAGGACATTGCTTCGTCTGCATGAAAAAGCTCGCAAGCTGCGATATGTGCATTATGAAACCGGAAACGTGTCACTACGAACAAGGTACATGCCGTGAACCGCAATGGGGTGAAGAAAACTGCATGGTTGACCATTTCGTTTATCTCTCTAACACCTCCAGTCTTAAAGTGGGCATTACTCGTCATACTCAGCTCCCAACTCGTTGGATTGACCAAGGTGCAACCCAAGGTATGCCTATCTTTAAAGTTAAAACCCGTCATATTTCTGGTCTAATCGAAATCGAACTGGCCAAACACATTGCGGATAAAACCAACTGGCGTACCCTGCTCAAAGAAGATGGTCAACCCTTGGCGCTAGAAGATAAGTTTGCCGAACTTCTGCCGCTGGTGAGTGACAAAATTGCCGAAATCAAGCAGCAGTATGGTGAAGATGCGATTGAGATTTTAAGCGAGTCGATAACGCCAATTCACTACCCTGTGCTTGAACATCCAACCAAAATAACGTCACACAATTTCGATAAGAATCCGGTTGTATCAGGCAACTTACAAGGTATTAAGGGGCAATACCTTATTTTTGATACGGGTGTCATTAACATTCGTAAGTTTACCGCCTATGAAGTCACCGTCAGTGACGAGTAGCCCATAGCAATAGAGCCACCCAAGGGTGGCTCTATTCATTGAAACAACGACCTAAAGGTGAAGCAATCGCTGTAGTGCGATAAACAGTCGGTCGATCTCTTGCTTGGTGTTGTAGTGCATCAACCCCACGCGCAGTACCCCGTCCGCTTCTATCCCTAACTGGCGAACTAAGCCTAGTGCATAAAAGTGACCACTGCCCACACATAAATTAAGTTGCCCTAACGCACTTGCCACCTCTTTTGTGCTAATCCGGTCAAACGTCAGAGCAAATGTAGCCGTACGAACCGCGCAATCGGCATCAAGTCGTCCCAAAAGTCTCACCCCTTTCAGCAACTTAAGTTTCGCCAAAAAGTATTCACTCAACGCGGTTTCGTATTGGTTGTAGTATGCGTAACTCTCTACTAGTCGAGTGCGCAGATCTTCCCCTTGCGTCCCCCACTGTGCAAGATATTCAATTGTCGCCACCAAACCAGCAAGTGCTTCGAAGCTCTGCGTCCCTGTTTCAAAACGCGCTGGACCAAGTTCAGGCGCCGGTTCTACTTTATATGGTCGTAAAGTTTGCACCCATTTTGGCGCTACGTAGCCGATACCGAAATGGGGGCCAAAAAACTTATAGGCAGAGCAAACCAGAAAGTCACACCCCAGTGCTTGCACATCAATCAAATGATGGGGAGCGTAATGTACAGCGTCGATATAAACTTGCGCACCAACGCGCTTGGCCGCCTCAATGACCGGCGCAACCTCAACGATTGACCCTGTGGTGTTTGACGCCAGCGTGAGAGCGACCAATCGTGTGTTGGAATTAATCAGATTTAGCAAAGCTTCGACATCAAGTGAGCCATCGTTGGGAATGATCGGAGCTTGGTGCACCAGCGCGGATTTGTCCTCTGCTGCCTGCTGCCAACTACTGACGTTCGCGTAGTGATCGAGCGCAGTGACGACAATCTCATCCCCCGCTTGCCAATCTCGACTGATTGCTCGGCTTAAGGCAAAAGTGAGCGAAGTCATGTTGGCGCCAAAAATGATGGAATCAGCCGATTGTGCATTGAGTAATGCCTGACAAGCATTGCGGGCATCCGTAACCAGTTGGGTGGTCAACTGGCTGGAAAAGTAACTTGCGCCAAGGTTCGAGTTGTAATGCCCAAGGTAACTCACCATCGCTTCCAGCACTGACTCGGGAACCTGTGAGCCTCCGGGACCATCAAAAAAAGTGACCGGAAGATCATTATGAGTTTGATGCAAAGCGTTAAACTGGGCGCGTACTTTATCAACCGTAAACTCAGGCGTGAAGGTCATTGCTTGCCTCCTTGGCTGTCAGCACAAACAGATCCATATAGCCCTGTTCACCATCTTCAACCACCCGAATAGGCATTGCGTTGTGCCAAAGCTCGCGATCAGCCAGCATCGCCACCTCACCATTTTGCAATACTTTGCGGAAAAATGGCGCTTCATGGCAATCGCTATACAGCATGATTTCACCGCCAACGATATTGTGACGCTCAATACCGATGAGCGCGATATGGTCAAACCCATCTTGGTGCACCCCTTCTGGCGCAACCTGAGTCTCTTGGTAAACCGCTGCAATACGGATTTGGTGGATTTCAATCTCCTGCCCATTCGGTAATCCATTTCGTTCCACAAATAGACGGCATACTTCACGCATCCCTTCACCGTATAAGGTCGCGCTCAGCAAAGGCTCGAATTGACGCACAATATTACCTTGAAAACGGTTGATATCATCTGACTGAACAAACTGGTTTTTATCCGTTGCCACAACGCGGTTATCAACAAACTTTACTACTGAGTAGCGACGCAACCGATACTGTCCATCTGCGTGATCGGTATGAGGCAATAGCTCGAATGAAGGGGATAATTGGTTAATCGCTTCACCACTGAGATTGGTGATCTGCAAAGTATTCTCGTGACTATGTAACATCATCTGCTCCTTAATGAATATACATAACTGTTAAAATTAACATTTAATTTACATATACTTTTACGCAAATATTTCATCAGATCAACGAAAAGCGAGATTTAAGACTACTGATTATCTAAATTTGGTTGTTTATTTCGCATTGAATTTTCTGGCTAGTGAAAACATCCAAATTTAATCTTTGGCAGTTCAAAAAACTAGAACAGAACACTGCCTGCTCATTTTATTTCCTTTCAATACAGAGAGTTAAATAGATAACCCAACAGAAGTTTCCACTACTCGACGCCCCATTTTCGTCTTGGCTCGCATTTTTCCAACCTTTGCTCTGCTCAATTTCCCATCAACTAAGCGAAGCGTTCTAAGTTATTGCGATTTATTTAATTGGCACAACTTGATTGTCCTTTTCCTACCCCCATTATTTCTAATACAATCGAAGATATTATTTATTAGAGTGATTCCCACATCGCCATCGGCGTAGCTCGGGTCAATGCTTAATGGAGCGCTAATGAGCAACGTAAAACACTGCAACCTACTTATTCTTGGCTCTGGACCTGCTGGATACACAGCAGCAGTTTATGCTGCACGTGCCAACCTCAAACCTGTACTGGTAACCGGTATGCAGCAAGGTGGACAACTCACCACCACGACAGAAGTTGAAAACTGGCCGGGCGATCCTGAAGGTTTAACAGGCCCTGCACTGATGGAACGAATGAAAGAGCACGCTGAGCGTTTTGAAACCGAGATGCTGTTCGATCACATCAACCAAGTTGATTTCAGTCAGCGCCCTTTCCGTCTATTTGGTGACAGTGGTGAATACACTTGTGATGCGTTGATTATCTCAACTGGCGCTTCAGCCAAATACCTAGGCCTGGAGTCAGAGGAAGCGTTCAAAGGACGCGGAGTCTCTGCTTGTGCAACCTGTGACGGTTTCTTCTACCGCAACCAAAAAGTGGCGGTTGTCGGTGGTGGTAACACCGCAGTGGAAGAAGCGCTTTATCTGTCTAATATTGCTGCCGAAGTGCACCTCATCCATCGCCGCGATAGCTTCCGTGCTGAGAAGATTCTTGTTAAGCGTCTAATGGATAAGGTGGAAAACGGTAATATAATTTTGCACACCGACCGCACGCTAGAAGAAGTGGTTGGCGATGATATGGGCGTGACAGGCGTACGACTTAAAGACACCCAATCCGATACGATTGAGGAGTTGGCGGTAATGGGCGCATTTATCGCTATCGGCCATCAACCAAATACCGATATTTTTGCTGGTCAACTTGAAATGAAAGATGGCTATATCGTTGTAAAATCAGGATTAGATGGCAACGCAACTCAAACTAGCGTAGAAGGTATTTTTGCCGCTGGTGACGTTATGGATCACAATTACCGTCAAGCAATCACCTCAGCAGGCACTGGCTGCATGGCGGCTTTGGATGCTGAACGCTACTTGGATAGCCTTGCAGACAAGGCATAATCTGACTGCTCTGTCGGAGCTATTCACATTTTTTACGTAAATCCCTAAAGCCCTGCGGTATTACCGCGGGGCTTTCTTTTGTATAATCACCAGTTCAAAAAATAAAAAATCAGCAGTAAGCCTTCATAATGGATAAAAAGAAACAACGCAGCTTGAACAAATGGCTACGTGAGCAAAGTAAACTGGCAAAACGCTGGCTACTTGTCGCGGTTGGTCTTGGCGTACTTTCAAGCATTTTCCTTTTGGGGCAAGCAGCTTTGCTCGCTACCATTCTTCACCAATTAATTATCGAACAGGCAGATAAATCCACATTAGTTGGTCATTTCATTGGCTTGGCAGCCATTGTTGCCATTCGTGCCCTTTGCTCATGGGGACGCGAGATTGCCGGATACCGTTGTGGTGAACAGATCCGCCTCTATATTCGCCAGTTAATCTTAGATAAGCTTCGCGAGTTAGGCCCAGCCTATATCAAAGGTAAACCCGCAGGCAGTTGGGCAACGCTGCTTTTAGAGCAAGTCGAAGAGATGCATGACTTCTTTGCTCGTTATTTGCCGCAAATGTCGCTCGCTGTGTTGGTGCCTTTTATCATTCTGGTGGTAGTGTTCCCGGTCAACTGGGCTGCCGGCTTAATCTTCCTGATTACAGCGCCACTTGTGCCGCTCTTTATGGCACTGGTTGGCATTAAAGCCGCTGACGCTGGGCAGAAAAACTTCAAAGCGCTTCAACGCCTATCGGGTCACTTCTACGATCGTTTGCAATCGATGACCACCATTCGTTTGTTCGACCGTACCAAAGCAGAGACCGAACTGATGCAAGGCGCGTCTGAAGTGTTCCGCTCACGTACGATGGAAGTGCTGCGTATTGCTTTCCTCTCGTCCGCTGTGCTGGAATTTTTCACATCTATTTCCATTGCCCTGACCGCTGTCTACTTTGGTTTCGCCTTTATTGGCGAGCTAAACTTTGGCGACTACGGACTTGGCGTAACCCTGTTTGCCGGAATGTTTGTACTTATTTTGGCTCCGGAGTTTTACCAACCCTTGCGTGACTTAGGTACCTTCTATCATGCTAAACAACAGGCTGTTGCAGCGGCAGAAAGTATCGTTGAATTTCTCGACACTGACGTAACCGCAGTGAAATCCGGCTCAACACCGATTGCTGATCGCAGCGCTATCTCGCTTAAAGCGACAGATCTTGAAGTGTTTAGCTTAGAGGGCAAAAAATTACTCGGTCCGATTTCATTTGAAATCCACGCGCAGCAAACCACCGCTTTGGTAGGCCCAAGTGGTGCGGGCAAAACCAGCTTAGTAAACGCAATCCTAGGATTTTTGCCTTATCAAGGCTCATTGATGATCAATGGTATTGAACGCAGCCAACTCGATTTAATCGACTGGCGCAAGAACATCAGTTGGGTGGGACAAAACCCATTGTTATTGCATGGCACCATCCGTGAGAACATTACCTTAGGCAAACACGATGTGTCTGACCAAGCGATTAACACTGTGCTCAAAGATTCATTTGCGGCGGAGTTTGTTGAACATCATGGTCTCGATTACCCTATTTCTGATCGCTCCGGTGGTTTATCTGTCGGGCAGGCCCAGCGCTTAGCGCTGGCTCGCGCTATGTTGCAAAACGGACAATTCTGGCTACTCGATGAACCGACGGCAAGCTTAGATGCCCGTAGTGAACGCCTTGTTACACAAGGACTGAATCACCAAATTGAAGGTAAGAGTGCATTGATTGTGACTCACCAACTCGCGCCACTGCAAAGTGTCAATCAAATCCTAGTAATGCAAGATGGGCAAATCGTTCAAGCGGGTCCTTTTGAATCACTGGCCAACACTGACGGTCTGTTTAAGCAAATGTTGCGCGCCAACCAAGCTCTACAACAACACAACGAGGGAAATCTAGATGCGTGATTTACTCCCTTACCTAAAACTGTATAAAAAGCACTGGTTCGGACTGTCACTTGGGATGGTACTTGCCTTCCTAACGCTATTTGCTTCAATCGGTCTACTCACCTTATCAGGTTGGTTTCTGTCCGCTGCTGCCGTTGCGGGTTTAACCATCGCGCGTGAAACCTTTAACTATATGCTGCCCGGCGCTTTTGTTCGCGGTTTTGCTATGGGGCGCACTGCTGGTCGTTGGGGCGAACGAGTGGTTAGCCACAACGCCACGTTTAAGCTATTGACTGATTTGAGAATTTTCTTCTTTAAAAAGCTAGCACCACTGGTTCCAGGCAAGGTAGCCAATCTTAGAGATGCGGACCTTCTCAATCGACTGATTGCGGATATTGATGCAATGGACCATGTCTATTTGCGTCTTATTAGCCCAATGATTGTGGGTCTGTTTGGTATCGCTGCACTTACCGCGGTGCTGTGCTGGTTTGATCAAAGCTTAGGCTTAACACTCGGCGCCATTCTGCTGACCTTACTGATTGTTTGGCCAATCCTATTTCATAAGTTGGGCAAACGAAACGGCAGTGAGCTGACGCAAAATAAAGCGGATCTGCGTATCACTACCCTAGATTGGCTGCAAGGTTACAGCGAACTTACCCTATTTGGCGCGGAAGAGCGTTACCGAAACGCCATTTACACCGCACAAGAAAAGCTGCTAAAGAATCAGTATTTTGATGCGCATTTCTCCGGTGTTGCACAAGCTCTATTGATGCTGGCAAACGGCTGGACTTTGGTGCTGATGCTTTGGCTTGCCGCTGATGGCGTTGCTGGCGCACAACCTGATCCGATGATAGCGCTGTTCGCCTTTGCAACCATGGCAAGTGTTGAGTTACTGATGCCAATCGCAGGCGCCTTCCAACATTTAGGTAAAACACTGACTTCAGCCCGTCGTCTCAACGAGGTAATTCTCGCGGAACCAGACGTGCAGTTCCCTGAACAAGATGTTGTCCATCAGGGTGACTATAGTATCGAATACCGTGATGTCAGCTTTACTTACCCAGATGGTAACCAACCGGCAGTTGAACAAATTAACCTTGCGATTGGCGGAAAGCAACGCGTCGCCATCGTGGGTCAAACTGGCTCAGGCAAATCCACGCTATTGCAATTGCTCACTCGTTACTGGGACGTCAATCAAGGACAACTGCTTATCGCAGGCAAACCCATTCAACAATGGAGCGAGTCCCAACTGCGCAGAGCAATCACGGTGGTCAGCCAACGTGTTGATGTCCTAAACGGGACACTGCGTGACAACCTTATCTTAGCCAAGCCGGACGCCGATGACGAAGAGATCACATTGGCTCTGCATAAGGTAGGGCTAAGCAAGCTCGTTCAAGGTGAGAATAACAACGGACTCGATGCGTGGCTGGGTGACGGTGGTCGCCAACTCTCTGGTGGTGAAAAACGCCGTATTGGCATCGCTCGAGCCTTGCTGCACAACGCGCCTATCCTGCTGCTCGACGAACCAACTGAAGGCTTAGATAAGCAAACCGAACAACAGATTATGACGTTGTTTGAGAAACACTTCGAAGGCAAGACAGTGGTATTTATTACCCATCGCTTGGTTAATCTCGACAAAATGGATGCGGTATGTCTGATTGAAAATGGTCAGATGGTCGAGCACGGCTCACACCAAGAACTGATTGCTCAACAAGGTCGTTACTATCAGTTAAATCAAACACTGTAACCCTTGCCAATATTCGTTTTGAAGGTCGTAAGTTTCGCTTACGACCTTTTTGTTTGCGGTTAATTTATCTACCTAGCTTGAGAAATAGCACTTTATGGCACAAGCTGAATTTAATGGCAGATAGACAAATAACACCCCAATAACTTCCAGCCAGTCACCGATATTGCATCGTCAGTTTGCCGCTTTATCTAAATGAGGAGATTGCATATGGCAAACACTGCTTTGCAGTTTGAACTCGACGAATATCAGTTACGTTTACATAAAGTTCGTCAATCAATGCAACAACAAGAAATCGATCTGCTCATTGTTCACGACCCTTCCAATATGTCTTGGCTGACAGGTTACGACGGCTGGTCTTTCTATGTTCCTCAATGTGTGGTGATCGGTTCAAGTGGTGAACCGGTTTGGTTTGGTCGTATTCAAGATGCGAATGGCGCCTACCGCACCACCTATATGCAGGCAGACAACATTACATTTTACCCCGATCACTACGTGATGAACCCGCCCCTTCATCCAATGGAATATCTTGCCGAGCAGGTTCTCAAGCCAAAATTGTGGAACCGCGGACGCATTGGCGTAGAGAAAGATAACTACTATTTTAGCGCCACAGCCTTCGAGGCATTGGTTAACCACCTCCCCTGCGCCTCTTTCGTCGATGTGACAGGGCTTGTCAATTGGTGCCGAGCCGTTAAGTCACGCCAAGAGATAGCCTATATGTGCCGTGCGGCGAGAATTGTCGAGAACATGCATCGCTTAGCTTATGAAATGATTGAGCCGGGGCTACCTAAGCACTACCTTGTGGCAGAGCTAAATCGCCAAGCGATTCTTGGACATGAAGAGCATTTTGGTGACTACGCGGCGATTGTGCCCATGCTGCCTTCCGGTACAGATGCCGCAGCGCCACACTTAACTTGGGACGACAAACCATTTCGTAAAGGTGAAGGCACCTTCTTTGAAATTGCGGGCGCTCATCGCCGTTACCACTGCCCATTATCCCGTACCATTTTTCTTGGTGAACCCAATGACAAATTCAAACGCGCCGATGAAGCGCTCACCAAAGCGCTGGACGCAGGACTCAACGCCGCTCGTCCCGGTAACACATGCGCTGAAGTCGCCAATATCATCAATGGTATTTTAGATAGAGCAGGCTTTTCACGCCAAGGGGCACGCTGCGGGTACCCGATAGGGCTAAGCTACCCTCCCGATTGGGGAGAAAGAACCATGAGCCTGCGCAGCAGTGACCACACCGTATTAGAAGAAGGGATGACGTTTCACTTAATGCCCGGACTATGGTTTGATGATTGGGGACTTGAGACCACCGAAAGCATCATTATCGGTCGCCATGGCGGCAAGACCCTTTGCAACTTCCCACGCCAACTGTTTATCAAACACTAACCGCTTAAGATGCTAGGAGAGCTTGAATGAAACTTGACCGCTACGACATCAAAATCCTCCAGATACTACAACACAGTGGTCGCATCACTAAGTCACAGCTAGCGGAGCAAATCAATTTGTCGGTCAGCCCTTGCTGGGAGCGGGTAAAAAAACTAGAACAAGCGGGGATCATTGAAGGGTACGGGGCGAAAATCAACCTAGCCTCTAGTGACAACCCCACTTTAGTGATGGTTGAGTTGGCGTTAAAGCAGCACAGTGCTGATGCCTTTCGCCGCTTTGAGCAACTCGTCTCAAACACCCCTCTTGTCACTGAGTGTTATGCGACGGGCGGCGGCGTCGACTACCTGATTAAGTTCCAATGTAAAGATATCGATCAGTATCAACGCTGCATTGATCAATGGTTGGATTCTGATGTCGGCATCGAACGTTACTACACCTATATTGTGACAAAAACAGTCAAATGCCAACAAACCGATCCACTTAGCCAGTGGCAGGACAAAACTTTCTGCCTTTAAAGACGATTTCCGAAAAAAAACTCTGTTTGACTCTGCGGTTTAGAAATAAACGCCCCGTGAGGTGACCTATTGTTTAGGTATCACCACATGGAGGGCGAGTCATGGACACCGCACGTCAATTCGCTATCGACGATTCAAAAGCCAACCACGAAATAATGACCAACCTTGATGACGTTAAGCTACTGCGCAACCTTGCGTACATCAATGGTAAATGGGTCAGTGGCGCACACTTCAGACCGGTCTTTAATCCGGCTAACAATGAGATTATTGGCTATTTCACCCAACTAGCGGCATCACAAGTTAGCTCCGCGATCGATTCGGCAGAGCACGCCTTCACCGCTTGGCGACAACTGCAAGCTGATCAAAGAGGTGACTACCTGCGTAAGTGGCAACAACTGATTTTAGCCGCCAAACACGATTTGGCCCGCCTAATGGTGCTCGAGCAAGGCAAAACGCTTGCCGAAGCTGTAGGCGAAATTGAGTATGGCGCTTCTTTTATTGGCTGGTTTGCCGAGGAGGCGCGCCGCAGTTATGGTGAAACCATCCCTAGCCATATCGCGCATGCGCAGCTGTTTGCTGTGCGAGAACCCATTGGTGTTGCTGGGTTAATCACACCATGGAACTTTCCCAGTGCGATGATCACACGTAAAGCGGCAGCAGCCATGGCGATGGGTTGTAGTGTCGTGGTAAAACCTGCCAGTGAAACCCCTTTTTCCGCTTTAGCTTTGGCGGAACTGGCGGATCGCGCAGGCATTCCACCCGGGGTGTTTAATGTGGTGACCGCCGACGCTAAAACTGTCGCGAATGTGTTTTGCCAGTCAGACAAAGTTAAAGCGCTCTCTTTTACTGGCTCAACTCCCATCGGCAAGCAATTACTGCGTGATGCCGCAGATACTGTCAAAAAGTGCAGTATGGAGTTGGGTGGGAATGCACCGTTTATCGTTTTACCCGATATGGATGTTCAGCAGGCAGCCCAAGCAGCAGCTGAAGCCAAGTTTCAAACCTCAGGTCAGGACTGCCTTGCCGCCAATCGTATTTTCGTTCCACAAAACCACTTTCATGAGTTTGTCGAGCACTTTGCCACGCAAGTCAACAATCAAGTTGTTGGTAACGGTCTACAGGCAGACTGCACCATTGGCCCACTGGTCAACCATAGCGCGGTCGAGAAAGCACAAAGCTTACTCAATGACGCGTTAATCAAAGGCGCAACCATTGTTGCTCAAGCCAATCTGCCACCAAATACCCAAACAGATGGTTGTTTCTTTCCGCCCACACTGCTTGTCGGCGTTAAACCTGAAATGGCGGTTTACCGCGAAGAGAACTTTTGCCCTATCGCCATCGTCATGCCCTATGCCGACCTTGAACAAGTGATCACGATGAGCAATGACACCGAGTACGGGCTTGCTGCCTATGTTTACGGCCATGACATTCATCAAATCTGGCAATGCTTGCGTGGATTGGCCTTCGGCATGGTCAGTGTCAACTCGGTCAAAATGACCGGGCACCCGATTCCTTTTGGTGGAATAAAACAATCGGGGCTTGGACGAGAAGGAAGCAAGCATGGTTTGGAAGAGTTTAGTGAAATCAAATATTGCTGCTTAGGCAACCTACCTACTGTCAGTGGCAGTTAAGCAAAGTCATCGCTTGGAGGCGTTATGGATAAATTCACACAACAGTTATTAGAAACCGACCGCCAGCGCGTGTTTCATGCATCGACACATTTGAAGCAGTATGCTCAAGGCGACTTAGCAGGACGTATCATCACTCATGCCCACGGCATCCACATACATGACTCACTTGGCAATCAACTGTTGGATGGGTTTGCGGGCTTGTATTGCGTGAATATCGGTTATGGACGCCAAGAGATGGCTGAGACCATCTACGAACAAGCCAAGAAGCTCGCTTATTACCATACTTATGTGGGTCACAGTAACGAGGCTTTGATCCAGCTCTCTGATCGCATCATCAAAATGGCGCCTCAGGGAATGAGCAAAGTCTATTATGGTATGTCAGGCAGTGACGCTAATGAAACTCAACTCAAGTTGGTGTGGTATTACAATAATCTCCTCAACCGGCCTGAGAAGAAAAAGATCATCTCCCGTGATCGTGGCTACCATGGCTCCAGTATCGCATCTGGCTCAATGACTGGCTTACCCTTGTTTCATGCCCATTTCGACCTGCCATTGGAACGGATTAAGCACACCGTAGCCCCCTACTATTACCTTCGCCACGACAGTGAAATGACCGAGCTTGAGTTCAGTCACTATTGTGCCGAGCAACTAGAGACATTGATCCTTAATGAAGGGCCAGATACCGTGGCTGCCATGATAGCAGAGCCAGTACTTGGGACCGGAGGCATCGTTCCGCCCCCCGCCGGCTATTGGCGCGCGATTCGCCAAGTACTCGACAAATATGATGTGCTGTTGATTGCTGACGAAGTGGTGTGTGGCTTTGGTCGTATCGGTTCACCATTTGGTTCAATTTACTACGATATGCAGCCCGATCTTATCACCGTCGCCAAAGGGCTTACCTCAGCATATCAACCACTATCTGGCGTGATTGTCGGTGAAAAAGTATGGCAGGCACTCGAAAATGGCACCGATGCATGGGGACCTTTTGGTCATGGCTATACTTATTCGGGTCATCCACTTGGTGCGGCCGCGGCGAACTGTAATCTTGATATCATCGAACGTGAAAATTTGATTGAGGTTGCCGCTGACACAGGGCAATACTTGCAAAGCAAGATGCAACAAATGTTTGCTGACCACCCTATCGTAGGAGACTCTCGTGGTGTGGGGATGTTGCATGCACTCGAATTTTCGGCCAATAAACAGCAACGAACACCGTTTGACCCCAATTTGAAAGTAGGGCCACAGATTGCCGCAGCCTGTCTCGACGTTGGGTTAATCGCACGAGCTATGCCCCACGGCGACATTCTCGGCTTTGCTCCACCACTGATCACAACGTGTGAAGAGATTGATGTCATGGTCGACAAAGCACACTATGCCATCAATAAAGTGATGGATAAGTTGGTCACCAACAAGCAGTGGTACCCACGCGATTAGCCTTTGGATGGCTTACGATATTTATGCAGTAAATCAAGTGGAATATGACAATAGTCATTAGGATGCAGTGTTAAGCGGTCTTGATGTTCAAGATCGCTTTTTACATAGTTAGTCAGCGGCAAAACTTCAACGACGATACGCGCTCTATCTTCTCGCTTTTCAATATACTCCCTTGCTGCGACCAAATGATGCGCCTCTAAACTATAAACACCCGTTCGGTATTTTGGCCCAATGTCGTCACCCTGTTTATTTAGGCTATATGGGTCAATGATTTCAAATAAGTAACCGACCAACTCCTCTACCGAAACGATGGATGGTTCAAACTCAATTCGTACACACTCAGCATAGCCATCGTAATCACTTTGAGTCGTATTACTGGCCCCATTCGCACGTCCAGCCTCAGTATTGGTCACTCCCGGTAAATGACGAACAAACTCTTGCACTCCCCACAAACAACCACCAGCAAGATAAATCTCTGCCATCAAACACCTCTAAAATTGATAAACGACACAAAAAACAAAAGCGAAGTATAAACTCCGCTTTTGTAAACGTTTAGTTTTTTGGTCACTAGCTCATTCGCCCTAGCATCCGAGAAATCGTGTTGTCTTTATCCACTACCTGGTGCTTAAGCGCACCGACAACATGCAACACAAAGACTGCAATGATGATGTTGACTGAAAAACCGTGAATCGCACCGCCTAGCTCCTGCAACCACGCGATTTTGTCACCCTGACCGATCAGTTGCCAACCAAAGATGTCCACACCTCGCCCACCGCCAACACTCATCGCGATACCCGACAACGGCATTAATAACGTTGCTAACATCAAAATCCCATGCACGGATTTCGCCAACTTATCTTGCCATGGTGCGACAGGAGACGCTGGAGAAATCGCCCCCTCTTTTAGCCGCCATGCAATTCGAGCAATTGCAACCAACAATATCAATGCACCAAGTGATTTATGTATACCAATCAGTTCAAATTTTTCTGGGCCTCGTGGCAGATCGGCCATATACAAGCCAAGCACAAATACGCCAATAAACATCAAGCCGGTTAGCCAATGCAGGGAAATAGTTTGCCAAGAGAGGGGTTTGTTGTTGAGCATCACAATTACCTTTATATTTGTATGGTTATTGTGCAATTATCCAACAACTTGATTATTTAAACTATCGTGCGGAGTGTAAATTTGAGTAAATTGTAATCTAAAGGTTACAAGTTTATCACCAAACAACAGACCTCAGCCCGTTTAACAATCGGTATCGACGATTCTCACGGTACAGACACACCCTTCAGCCGGACACCTTGAGCCGTTTTTGCGCCCAAAAGAATCATAAATTACGTAGCAACCATCCGGTAATGTATCAAGCTGCGCACTATCTAAATCTTTTGATTCAAATGGATAATCATAGCCAACAACAAGGTGTCTATTTCCATATTCAAACGTCATATCACTCGACAAATTAAGGGTTAAAAAGTCCACCATGTCGAGCTTATCAGCAGCTTCACCTTCACTTTCAGGACACAAAGTTCCCCAGTCTACTTCAACCGAACCAATGCCAAAGTCGATAACGTAGTCAGCTTGCGCATTACCACCTGACGGCACTTTTTCTTCGGGAACCAAACCTTGAATATAGGATTTAGCCTGAACTTGATTTATTACCGATTCCATCGCGCTTGCTACACCGTCAAGAGAGGCCGTTCTAGCCGCGGTCGATAAGTTCATAAAGCGTGGTGCGGCGACAACCGCGACGATTCCAACAATAATCAGCACAACAACCAGCTCTATAAGAGTAAAACCTTTCTGATCAATACTTTTCATCCAACCAACTTCTCATCTGATGAAAATACAACATGGTGCCATCATACATGACACCATTGTTTTACAAATAGTTACATTCACAAAGTTGATAAGATGGTCACTGATAATTTCGTCATAGGTACAAAAAATCCGGCCACGTATGAGGCCGGATTGCGAAAACGAGACTGAACTGACTCGAGTATAATTACTTCACTTGGTCAGCCGCCGCAAAGATAGCTGGTAACACCTTATGGAAGATAGCAATTGCCATACGTGGTGTTTCTGTTTGCGGGTAACCACCATTCATCGCCACAACTGTGCCTGTTTGGTGATCCATCGCCACGACTTGACCATGAATGCCGACCATTGCCATCACTTTACGACCATTGAGGTCTAAAGTACGGAACTGATCTTTATACCAACCGTCAGCAAGTGCAGATTCTTTGCCTTTTAACCAAGCGCTGCGCACTTCAGCATTACCTTCAAGGATGTTGGCAATAAACTCAGCAGGTACAACTTGCTCGCCTTGATAGTTCTTGCCTTGGTTCATTAGCATGCGTCCTACGCGGGCCAAATCTTTCGTTGCCGCATTTAAACCACCCGATGCAACTGGGTTACCAGCATAGTCGGCTTGATAATGAGCATTGTTCGCCATGCCCACTTTACCCCAGATCTGCTTCTCCAATAGATCCGCAAGTTTCTCACCAGTCGCCGCTTCTACTACCTTACCAAGCACTTCTGTATTGATGCACTGATACGCGTATTTACTGCCCATTGGGGTTGCCACATCTTTTACCATTGGCATGTAGTCTTTAATGCCATTTGGATAAGTGTCTGAATGGTCACCGTTCCAACCTTGAGCGTCAGTCATACGTGTATCCCAAGACTTATGTTTTTGCACTTCTTGGATAACATTGGTGCGCATATCAGCGGTTTCTTGAACTGTCGCTCCATCCCATGCTGAACCTTTAAGCTCAGGTAGATAATCGGTTACTGGCTTACTCATATCTAGCTTGCCTTGTGCCGCTGCGATACCTGCCAACATGGCTGTAAATGACTTAGTCACCGACATATCAAGGTGAGTTGATGTCTCATCCATGCCGTTCCAGTAGTGCTCATGGAGCAGGTTGTCGCCTTTTAACACCACCATTGAGTGGTTCTTAACGCGATCACGTAGGAAGTCGTTCAATGACATTTCACCATCAATGGCCGGTACCATAATTTGGGAAAAATCTAACGCCTTGTCCGTTTTAAATTGCTCCGGTGCTACGCCTGATTTTTCGATTTCGTATGATGGCGTAAACTTATAGGCGTTCGGGAAAGAAGACGCGGCATACTCCGCAGAATCCCACAGTTCAACAGGAAGTCCTGATGCTGTAGCCGCTTCTAGAAAAGCCTGATCTGGCTGGTGAAATGTAGCCGCATTTGCAACAAAGCTACCGCTCAGTAAAAAAGCAAGAGAAAGTGATTTTAGTTTCATCGTCGTTTCCTTTTAAGCATTTAAGATGGTCGTTCTCAAACACTGGGTTATGCGTTGAAGTTCATTTTGTCTGAAAGCAATTTAACTCGAATTGAATAACTGCCATAATTGCTGAGCATGCAACCTACGCATGCATTTGGGTTTCCAGGAGCAGAAAATGAGTGTAAATATCGACTATCTAGCCGCATTTGTTGAAGTGTATGAGCAAGGAAGCTTTGCCAAAGCCGCCAGTCTTTCCTCTTGTCATGCGTCAACTTATAGTCGAAAAATTAGCAACTTAGAGGACGACCTTGGCTTTGACCTCTTTGTTCGTCATAGCCGTTCGTTAGAACCTACCCAACAAGCTAACGCGATTTACAACCATGCAAAAGGCTTTCTAATTGAGGCCAATTTATTTGGTGATAAAGTTAAAAGCGTGGTAGATGGTCACTCAGGGGATACGATTATTGCGATCGATGTCGCAGTGAGCGAACTTGGCGTGGTAGCAGCAATAGCCAAGCTCATTAAGGCGATACCTTCACTAAACGTCACCATTATCACTGGCGATACTGAGTCTACTCGCCAAGCCATTATCGACGGCACTGCGGATATGGCGTTTGCGCTGACTACGTACTCCCTACCCGCAGAGGTAAACAGCTTTCGATACCAAAGCTTTCCATTTACCCGAGTTGCCACGCAAGAGTATCTCTGTCAATACGATTATATGGAGGGTAAACCATTCACCCCGAGCACAACTCGAAACATGACACAGATTATTCTCAATCCGTTACGTAATCTCGGTATCGAAAGCCAAGTATATAGCCACCATCTGATTAAAGTGGATAGTCAAAAAGTCGCGTTAGAGTTAGTCAAATGTGGCGTCGGTTGGTGCAACATTCCTGAGATGATGGCAACAGCGGAACTTAAATCAGGCGAACTGACTCAGTTTCACGTTGAAGATGACTTTGCCCTCAACTGGTCAATAGAGCTGATGTGGCCAACAGAAAAAGTCTTTGATCCTGTCCGCGAAAAGTTGATCACCATTATTCAGTAGTCACATGACCAGACGGAAACGACGATTACGCAGTAAGATACTGTCTCGGTGGACTAGGTCACTGAATGGCTTAGCGTCTCACGACACAATCTCTGCCGTTTGATTTTGCCTCATATAAGGCCTGATCCACGCGTCTAATAAGTGTGTTCCAGTCATCGTCTTTTTGCACCTGTGTCACGCCAATGCTCACGGTATAATGGGCTATCGACCCTTTCGCGCCAGACAATTTCTTCGCACTACGCCTTACTCTATTGGCGATACTTTCCGCTACTTTGCCATTAGTATTGGGTAGAACGACGAGAAACTCTTCACCACCATAACGAAAACACTTATCGCTATCTCGACATAAATTGTAAATTACCCGCCCAAAATGTTTGATCACCAGGTCACCTTTATCGTGCCCTAAAGTGTCATTGACTAGTTTAAAGTGGTCTAAATCAGCAAGCATCACTGAGTAATGGTTTCTAGGGTTGCTAAACAGTACATCCGGCAGCACAGCTTTTAGTCCAGTTCGGTTATACAAGCCTGTAAGTTCGTCAGTTATCGCCGACAGGTAAGTTCGTTTGAGCAAGCGACTTGTTAACATCCAAATCACGCAAAATCCCAAACTCACGACGGTTAGAGTCGTCATTACAAAGGATAATTTGTGCAGAAATGAAACCGAGTAGTAGTCCTTTATCGCATCTTGATTGTGAACAACGAGGATTCTTAACGCCATATAAGCCGCATTGATGAGCATAGTGACCATCAGCAGTAGGCGAGCTTTTTCATCGTCACGCTGAGTACCCGTCTTATTGGCATATAGAACTAAACAGCAAATCGTAAAGACCAACACGCTTCGAGCTTCTATTCTTGAACCGACTGACGGCTCGACAAGGGTATAGTAGAAAAAAAACGCGATAACCCCGAGAACGCTCACCCACCCGATAGTGGCCAAATGTTGGCTCGCGCCACGCAGCAATACAATACCCAATAGGAAAAGTCCAAACGCCACGCTGTACGATGCGTTTGAGAAAAAAACTATATATGTATCAGATTGGGTGACCCCAAGACAGAGAGGCATCAAGCTCAAACCCAGTAGTAACGACGCATAACCAATAAAATCGATACCATGAGTCATACCGGCAAACATGTACTTGTAACAGAACAACAGAGCGGCAGCGATAGCAAATGCCAATACCGTGCTATATAGGGCTAATGTATATGTATCCATACCACTACCAAAACAATCTCTTCAATATTTTGATTATTGTTCAATTTCATTCCGAAAAGTGAAAACTTCCCTTTTGATTGAGCTGTCTCAATAATTATTCGATTTTATAAACATTAATTTGCTTTTTTTTGAATTGAAACATTTATAAAACCACCAAGCAAAAGATGACTCATTCAAAATTTCTATTAATCAAAACAAAACATACCAAAGATGCCTGTCCCGATAGCAAAACGCTCAAGGTAGAATCTGACGGCAACTTGAGTATATAATCCCTCGCGTTTTCATCTGGGACACAAAAATGATTTCAAAAAACCAACTTAAACTGCTGCGTGCATTGGGTCAGAAGAAACAGCGCAAAGCACTTGGCCTATTCCTTGTTCAAGGTGAAAAGAATGTTCTTGAGCTGGCGAACAGCGACTTAACGGTCAAGCATGTGTTCGCTACCGCGGATTTTCTCACCCACAACCAATCCGTTCTCAACCGCTTTGAGTGTATTGAAGCGTCACTGGATGAGTTAACTAAAGCCAGTACGTTGGTCAGCAATAACGCGGCAATTGCAGTGGTCGAAATCCCTCAATATTGCCAACCAGCCCCGCAAGGTTTAATGATTGCGTTGGACGGCGTACAAGACCCAGGTAACTTAGGCACAATTATTCGTGTCGCTGACTGGTACGGCATCAAGCACATTGTCGCAAGCAGCGATTGTGCTGACCCTTACAACCCAAAAACCATCAGTGCAACGATGGGCAGCTTTGGTCGAGTACAAGTTCATCAAGTCGATCTCCCAAGCTACTTGAGCCAATCAACACTGCCTGTCTACGGCGCATTTCTAGAAGGCGTCAGCGTGCACAAAACTCACTTTGCAGCACAAGGTATTTTGCTGATGGGCAGTGAGTCTCACGGTATTCGCGCAGAAGCGGCTAAGTTTGTGACCGATAAAATTACCATTCCAGCCTTTGGTGGCGCTGAGTCGCTGAATGTCGCTATGGCGACTGGTATTATTTTGGACAACATCCGTCGTCAGCATAGCTAATGACATCCAAGGTGATACGTTAAGCGATGTCGCTCGACAACCCTGACAGTGCTATCACTAAGTACAAAAAAAGCGTAACGCGATAAACGTTACGCTTTTTTATATTCAAAATAGAGAGTTAACGCTCCAACATCCCCAACTTGTCAGGCACCCCATTCCATTTTTCAGCGTCATCCATTTCGGCTTTGACTTCGGTTTGGTTTGGCCAGATTTCGGCAAGTTCCGCGTTCAACTCTTTATAGATCTCTTGACCTTCCGGCAGTTCATCCTCTTGGAAGATCGCTTGTGCGGCACACTCGTCAACACATAGGCCGCAATCAATACACTCTATCGGGTTGATTACCATAAAGTTTGGCCCCTCGTGGAAGGCATCTGCTGGGCATACCGCGACACAGTCAGTGTATTTACATTGGATACAGTTATCCGTTACGACAAACGCCATGACAATCAACTCTTAATTAAGCAAAAAAAGAAGCGGCGATAATACTGATATCGCTGGGGGACTTCAAGATACATCACCCCGTGGCAAACAAAGTAAATCGCATCACTCAAACTCTAATACCATTTTAGTTAGATATATTTGATATGACAGTCAAAGCAATTTCTCGTAAAATGCGCGCCATTGTGAGCGCAAGGCTCTCGCCTTTGCTGCTAAGACACCATAAATAACGAGACATCAACATGATACGTTTAAATGAAATCAAACTTCCTCTTGATCATGAGGAAGGCGCGTTACTCGACGCTATTTCTAGCAAGCTTGGTATTGCTACCGAGCAAGTCATCTCTTTCAATGTATTTAGACGTGGCTACGATGCTCGTAAGAAAACCAACATTCATCTTATCTATACGCTTGATGTAATTGTTGAGGGTGATGAAAGCGCCCTACTTGAACAGTTTTCTAAAGATCCGCATGTACGCCAAACCCCAGATATGGAGTACAAGTTTGTTGCCAAGGCTCCTGAAAACCTTACCGAACGCCCTGTGGTGATCGGCTTTGGTCCATGTGGTTTGTTTGCTGGTTTAGTGCTAGCGCAAATGGGCTTTAACCCAATCATTGTTGAGCGCGGTAAAGAAGTTCGTGAACGTACCAAAGATACCTTTGGCTTCTGGCGTAAACGCACCCTAAACCCTGAATCAAATGTACAGTTTGGCGAAGGCGGCGCGGGTACATTTTCTGATGGTAAGCTGTACAGCCAAGTCAAAGATCCAAATTTCTACGGTCGCAAAGTGATCACAGAATTTGTGGCAGCAGGTGCGCCTGAAGAGATTCTTTACGTTAGTAAACCTCATATTGGCACATTCAAACTGGTGACAATGATCGAGAAGATGCGCGCTAAGATCATCGAACTCGGCGGTGAAATTCACTTCAGCACTCGTGTAGACGATCTGCACATGCAAGATGGTCAAATCACAGGTGTAACACTGTCTAACGGTGAAGAGATTAAGTCCCGTCACGTGGTACTTGCCGTTGGTCACAGTGCTCGCGATACATTTGAAATGCTGCATGAGCGTGGTGTTTACATGGAAGCGAAACCGTTCTCGGTTGGTTTCCGTATTGAGCACAAACAATCAATGATTGATGAAGCGCGTTTTGGTCCAAATGCAGGGCACCCTATTCTTGGCGCTGCTGACTACAAGCTAGTTCATCACTGTAAAAATGGTCGTACCGTATACAGTTTCTGTATGTGTCCTGGTGGCACAGTAGTAGCCGCGACATCGGAAGAAGGTCGCGTGGTAACCAACGGTATGAGCCAATACTCTCGTGCAGAGCGTAACGCAAACAGCGCTATTGTTGTCGGCATCTCACCAGAAGTCGATTACCCAGGCGATCCGCTAGCCGGCATCCGTTTCCAACGCGAGCTTGAATCTAATGCTTATGTGTTAGGCGGCGAAAACTACGACGCACCTGCACAGAAGATTGGTGACTTCCTTAAAGGTCGCGATCCTAGTGCTCTGGGTGATGTTGAACCGTCGTTTACTCCGGGTATCAAGCTGACTGACCTGTCTAAAACCCTACCGCCATTTGCCATCGAGGCGATTCGTGAAGCGATCCCTGCGTTTGACCGTAAGATCAAAGGCTTTGCTTCTGAAGATGGCCTGCTGACCGGTGTCGAAACACGTACGTCTTCACCAGTTTGCATTAAACGTGACCGAGATTTCCAAAGCGTTAACTTAAAAGGCTTCTTCCCTGCTGGTGAAGGTGCTGGTTATGCTGGCGGTATCTTATCTGCGGGCATTGATGGTATTAAAGTCGCTGAAGCCGTGGCGCGCGATATCATGTCGCAATTCGACAACGCATAGTCGACGCCCTTGCTTATGATTAAAAAGCCAGCTCACTCGAGCTGGCTTTTTAGTTCTCAAAACAAAGACACAATGTGAGCAAGTCAACATTCCACGCTATTCAGATACACTATTTTTTGCGCCAACAAACCCATTCTCAATACTATGTCGAACAACAGCGAGCGATAATCGTTCTAATTACGAAACGTTGTTTTGGTGTGAGAGAATCAAAAAACTCCCACAAAGGTTAAGCACCACCTATTCCCATACCGATCAGCGGTCATCTCACCGCTACTTTCGGCTTTATTTCTAAGTGTATAGTGCATCAGTATAAGGAAGTATTATGTGCGTAACGATTAGACGAGCAACTATTGATGATGCGAAACAGATTAGTGAACTCATCGTCCCCCTAACCAAAAAGTATGTTTGCCCCACCTGGGAGCAAGATGCCCATCATGTAGTCTTAGAGTCGATGTCGGCTGAGAACGTCGCAAGCTATATTGCTAACGACTACTATTATCTTATTGCTGAAGATGAACATCAGAGTGTTATAGGCGTGGCATGTATGCGTGATTTTTCTCACCTTTACCACCTATTTGTTGCAGAAAAACACCAAGGGAAAGGGGTTTCTCGTTTGTTGTGGCAACGTTTGAAATCCGTTTCACTAAAACAAGGAAATCAAGGTAGATTTACCGTTAATGCCGCTTTAAATTCTGAACAGGTTTATGCCAAATTTGGTTTTAAACGCACTCAAGGCGTTAGAAAATGCCGCGGTATGGTCGATGTACCAATGGAGTTAACCGTTGCCGATAAAGTAATCTAACCAAAGGAATCATTATGCTCAACAAGGAAGACACTGGACTTATCGTGGTCGATATTCAAGGAAAACTTGCCACTCTCGTCGACGACAGCGAGACCATTATTGAAAACTGCGGTAAGTTAATTCAAGGAGCTAAAGCACTGGGGCTGCCTATCATTTGGCTTGAACAAAACCCCGAAAAACTCGGTCCAACTGTCGATAGCATCAGTGAGCTAATGGCTGATCAAACGCCTATCCCAAAATTTACCTTTGATGGCTGTAACGAAGTCGCTTTCAAACATGCGCTAAATGAAGCGCAAAAGCACTCTTGGATCGTCTGCGGTATTGAAGCGCATATTTGCGTTTATCAAACCGCTACCCATCTTGCCAATCTTCACTTCGATGTTCATGTGGTCAGTGACTGCACCTCATCTCGAGATAGTCGCAACAAAGAACTCGCACTCAGTAAATTTGCCAGCCGCAACGTTAAAATTACAGGCTTAGAGATGTGTTTGTATGAGTTAGTCAAAGATTGCCGAGCGCCTGAGTTTAAGCAAATACTCAATCTCATCAAATAAGTGAGATAAAAACTGACCAGACACCAGTGGCATCTTATAAAGCTGGTGTCCTACCCTTTTCGATGACAATGTGATAATTTTATTGATCTCAATCACTTATAGTTGAATTACTCGTCAACTCTCGTTTGATTTGCATTGAGTTTTTCTTGATAAGAGCCTCTAATCGTATCCATCATGATATGTAATTGATCAAATACCTCTGACTATTACACTCAACCCTCAATCATCGATAATGGTCAGTAATGAACTCCCGCTTTTTCCACGCTTTTAATCACCAGTTAAAACCCGTTTTCAAGCTGTTCCTAGTAACACTTGTCATCGTGACGTCGTTGTACGCTACGTACAACACTTTAATGATTAAACGCCTCTCAAAAAGCATTGCTGGCGATTTTGAACAGATTTACTCCATTGGCCGACGATTCGCTCAATACTACAATAACACCAACACCACTTACTTAACCAAAGGGACGTACACCCCAAATGGTGTCAGCGTCGTGGTGTCACAAGATACCGACGTTAAAATACTCTCGACGGGTATCAACAAAATGCGTTCTCAGCTAGAAACCATCGCCAAAGGCTATATTTGGACCATTGCGATTTTTGAGCATCCTTCAAACTATGGGCATTTTCTCCCATTGCGTAAAACCTATGAAGAACGTTACAAGGACTATCAAGCTGACGATGTGATGAACCGTATCGTCAAACTGGAAGGGTTAGAAAATACGTTCAACCAATTTTATGGTTGTGACATCAAACTCTCAGAGCCCTACTCAGAGCCCGGCTCATCTCAAATGGTTCGTACCGTCTACTATCCTGTCTATAACCAGAAAGAGATCGATGCACTGCTGGCGATTGACATTAAGGAAGGCTTTATCGACGCTAAAATCGCGTTGTTTAATGATGAGTTTTGGACATCGATGGATTCGTTTGCCCACGGCATGACATTCCGTGTACCGGTCAACATCTCGTGCACAGACGCCTCTCCTGTGTATGTAGGTTTTAAGATCTCTACTATTGCAGTACGGTCGCTGCTCCCTGCACTTCTCATCACTTTGCTCGTTCACCTTTTAATGGTGTTGGCACGACGCAATCAACTGCGCGTATGTCAGGACAAAATGACGGGTTTTTACCGACGCGACTTTTATGAGCCAAGGCTTACAAAACTGCACACGTTCTCAATGCTAATTATCGATATCGACTTTTTTAAATCGATCAATGACACTCTGGGCCATCAGAAAGGGGATGATGTGATCGCCGAAGTGACAAAACGCATCGCGAGCCAAGTAAGAGGTAGCGATATCGCGGTAAGATGGGGCGGTGAAGAATTCTTACTGCTGTTTACCGACATGGAAGCCAACGTTTTATCAGACAAAGCTGAGGCGATTCGTGACCACGTTGCGAAAAAACCAATCGCGGGGCTTAACGTCACCATCTCCATTGGCGGTGTGCACCTTGCAGAAGGCAGCTTTGCTGATGCCTATCGAATGGCCGATGACTCCCTTTATAAGTCAAAGCAAAATGGTCGCAACCAAGTCACTATTTTGACAAATAAAGACAAAGCGATGAGTTAACCACCTACCGAGGTAGGTGGTACTTTAACAAACTAGAATTTAATAAAACCAAGTGATTGAAGGTAAACCAAAACCAGTGCCGCAGGCGTTACATATTTAATGGTTACGATATAAACAGTCTTTATTTTCATACCATTACCAGTATTGATTTCTGCGAGCAGTTCTTTCGGATCGCTAAACCACCCTACCAACAGCACCATCACGAGTCCGCTACCTGGCAACAGTATGTTAGATACAAAATAGTTTGAAAGATCAAAAATACTCATACCAAACAGTTTAATATGGGCTATTGGTCCAAATGAGAGTACTTGGAAAATCCCCAAAATAAAGATCCCTGTTCCTAGGATAGCTAACGCCTTATTCCGCGACCATTTGAGCTCATCGGTAAAGTAAATGATGATCGCTTGCAACAGTGCAATCGTCGTCGTCAAACAAGCAAAAAACAGCGCAAGGAAGAAGATGGTGGCAAACACCATACCAAATTGCATGTTGGCAAAAATAGTAGGAAGTACGATAAACACCAATGGCGGTCCAGCCTCAGGTTCAATACCAAAAGAGAACACGCTAGGGAAAATGATCAACCCCATCAAGAAAGCGATAAATAGGTTACCGATAATAATATAAATAGCATTACTGGTGATCGCTTGTTCTTTTGCCATGTAGCTACCATAGGCCACCATGTTCCCCACGCCGATACCCAACGTGAAGAACGCTAAACCAATGGCGGCAAGAATGGCTTCCGGTGTTAGAGCAGAGAATTTAGGTAACAGATAAAACTCTAATCCTAAGTGTGCATTGGGTAATTGAAGCGCATTAACCACTAGGATAATGATCATGACAAACAGTGCCGGAATAAGTACTTTACACAGTTTTTCAATACCGTTCTGAATGCCTTTCGTCAGTACTCCAACCGTCAATACCATCATGACAAACTCCCAGAAAACTAAGGAGTATGGTTGGTTAAGGAATGTTCCAAAACTTTCTATCACCTGCGGGGATTCCATCCCCGAGTAAGAGCCAGTCACCGATTTGAAGAAATAGGCAATCGTCCAACCAGAAATACCGATGTAGAACGATAAAACAATGATCATGACCAGTAGGCCAGCATACCCAACGTAATGGTAGCGCTTACCGGGAAATAGTTTTTTAAGGGCAGAAACGTAATTGAGCTCAGTTTTGCGTCCGATGGCAAACTCAGTAATTAAAATAGGGGTAGAGATAAACAGAAGTGCTAAAAGATAGATACATAAGAAGGCTGCTCCACCATATTTACCAACAGTAAATGGGAACATCCAAACGGCACCAAGGCCAATTGCACCACCAATGGAAGAAAGCACAAACCCAATGTTTGAATTCCATTTTTCTCGTGTTGGCGGGGCATCGATTTCAGGTGACGTCATCTGTGCATTTTTCGGTGTAGCTTGTGTAGTATTTTCCATGCTAATACCTCACTAATCTAACTGTATGTAGAAAGAGAGAGTGAAACACTCTCTCTTTCATGCGTTCTACAACATCTCAAATCCTGCTGTGAAGTGGCGTAGCGAGGTGATCTTCGCTTCGTAAACTAGCTTCATACCTCGGTATGAATCTCGATTTTCATAGATGTAGCCTAACGCCTCGGCGATGACGTCAAGATGTGCATTGGTGTAGACACGGCGTGATATACCAATTCGCATGATCTCTAACGCAGGCATGACCTCTTCACCCGTTTCCGGATGTTTAGAACCGAAAGCACACGCACCAAGCTCAACACAGCGAACGCCAGCTTCTTCGTACAACGCAACCACCAAACGCTGTGACGGGAACTCATGCTGAGGAATATGAGGGAAGAAACGACGCCCGTCGACATACACACCATGACCACCTGTTGGCTCAACAATTGGAATGCCCTTTTCTTTCAAACGGTCACCGAGGTATTTAACTTGGTTGATTCGATATTCCAGATAATCTTGGTCAATACCTTCGTATAAACCAACAGCTAACGCTTCCAAGTCGCGTCCAGACATGCCACCGTAAGTAATGAAACCTTCACGAGCGATCGTCAACTGTTGCGCTTCAGCAAAGATCTCAGGGTTACGTGTAACAAACAGACCGCCCATGTTCACCAGACCATCTTTTTTCGAACTCATGACTGCCGTTTCGCAGTAAGAGAACATTTCTCTAGCGATCTCAATAATTGGCGTGTTCTCATAGCCAGCTTCACGTTGTTGAATAAAGTAGGCGTTCTCTGCGTAACGAGCACAGTCGATGATAAATGGAATATTAAACTCTTTTGCAATTTCGCTTGTTTCACGAATGTTCTGCATAGAAACTGGCTGACCACCATTGTTATTACAGGTGATGGTCATGATGATGACAGAGACATTCTCAACACCTTTCTCTTCGATTAGGTGCTTAACCTTGGCGATGTCCATATTGCCTTTAAAAGGAATTGGTGCACTTGCGGTATCAAGGCCTTCATCTACAACAAGGTCGGTCGCCAACGCCCCCATGATTTCCGCATTGCCTCGGAATGTATCAAAGTGCATGTTACCAATAGCATACTTCCCTTTTTTGGCATACAAGTTAGCCATAATTAGGTCAGCAGCACGGCCTTGGTGAGTTGGCTGTACAAACGGCATGCCAAAGATATCTTGTACTGATGCTTCTAAGTTATAAAAACTCTTACAGCTCGCGTAGGACTCATCACCTTTCATCATCGCTGCCCATTGTTCAGTACTCATCGCTGATGTACCACTATCGGTAATACAGTCGACATAAACATTTTCAGCTTTGATTTTAAAGGCATTATATCCAGCTTCTTTTAGAAACTGTTGGCGTTGCTCTTTAGTTGTTTTCTTCAGGTTTTCTACCATTTTGATACGAAATGGTTCAGCTTTCATAAATCTCATATATAACTCCTTTGTTACAGAATTCGCAATTTAAATAGAAGGAAAATTGTCGCCAAAATATTCCATTAAAAGTCAGCCGTAATTCATACCCTGTTGTAACCACAAGTGACATAAATAAGAAAAACTTTAAAAACGAATATCTACAGCAAAATTAAATTAGACATGAAATAAATCACATAGTTGAGCTCACTCAATCTAAATTAATAGAAAGCGTTCATTTCATATCATAAACCAAGCACAAGAATTCGAAAGATAAATTAATATCCATTCATTGTGATTAGTTAAAATTAGTTAGGAGATTTTCATGCAATTAAAATAGTAGGTATCTGTCTATCATGCCGCTATGCCAATAGTTGCATTAATAGAAATGATATCATATAGACAAGTACGTGGCCGGTTATCTTCGGTTTGTGACTCGAGAATCTATCACGAATAACAATAAGCTATAACCCATGCTACTTGCTGTAGCGACCATAAAACTATTAACTGCTATGAAAACAATTAAGAAGATTTTTCGGAAGTAAGACGAGAAGTGAAATTGTAGTCAGTTGTGTACCAATCGATTATAAGCCTTGATACAGACTTCAGTTGTAAACACCTATCCATGTTATGATCCTATCTAAAAGATTAATAACGCCAGTGACACCATTATTAATCTTTCTCTAAATAGATGTATAGCAGTATTGTATGTAACTGTGACCGGTGATGTAATTTTTATGGTTTGTGTAAACTATATTAGACATCAATAAGCACAAACCTATTATATTAATCATTTCGATTGGCAATAGTTATCAACACTTAAAAGATTAATAGTATTGCCCATATAAGAATATCTATAACTTATATATTCCTTTAAAGCCAAGAGAGTAAATTGGTTTCATATTGCCAAATTGAAATATAAACTTACTCTCTCTTATTACATCAATTAATAACTGGGTTTAACTAACTCACCACAGAGGACTGGCTCTTCTCCGTTTTAATCACATTTTGATTTGAGGTGACGATGTCGCTATAAGCTACCGCTATTTCTCTAAACTTTTCTGCATTAGCAAGAAACACATCGGTTAACACCGGATCAAAGTGATGCCCTCGCCCTTCGGTAATAATCGCTATCGCCTTTTCATGACTAAATGCGGGTTTGTAGACTCGCTGAGAAATCAGAGCATCGTACACATCGGCAAGCGCCATGATACGGGCTGAAAGCGGGATATCCTCACCACTTAGTCCTCGCGGATAGCCACTGCCATCCCACTTTTCATGGTGACAATAGACAATCTCCTTGGCAAACAGCAAAAAGTTGTCGGCATAACCAAGCGACCCTTCTGCTGCACAAATCGCAGCGTAACCATACTCGGTATGCCGTTTCATCTCCTCAAACTCTTCCGCCGTGAGTGGGCCCGGTTTCAGTAAGATGCTGTCAACAACACCGACTTTGCCAATATCGTGCAGAGGTGCTGACTTTGCCATTGCAGTGATCACTTCAGGTAACAGTATCGACTGGTACTTATCCAACTTTGCCAATTCAGTCGCTAATGTCCTGACGTAGTTTTGTGTTCGTCTAATATGGTTCCCAGTCTCAGGATCGCGCGACTCAGCCAGTGCCCCCATCGCAACCAAGGCGACATCTTGTAAATCACTTAACTGCCGAGTTCGTTCTCTCACTTTGTTTTCCAGCAATTCATTTTGTTCTGCAAGTTGGTCTCGCGCGGACTTAAGTGAAAGGTGGTTCTTAATCCTTTGCTTTAAAATCGTCGGACAAATCGGTTTAGTGATGTAATCCACCGCGCCTAATGCTAACCCCGTGGTTTCGTTGACCTCTTGTGATTTAGCCGTTAAGAAGATAACAGGGATATCTTGGGTTTCTGGGCTGGCTTTCAACTGCTCACACATTTGGTAACCGTCGATATCAGGCATCATTACATCCAACAAAATAAGATCAGGCTTTCTTTTGCTGATAATTTTGAACGCCGTCTCCGCTTTGGTTGCGGCCTGCACTGTGTATTCATCAGATAAGATACTTTTGACGATATCAATAACCGTTGGTGTGTCGTCGACAGCTAATATGGTGGCTCGATTGACTTGATGCATACTTCTATCCCCCTTACACCTTCTCTTTATCCTGATGATTAAATCGAAGAGTCGCTTGTTTTATTAATGGCACGGCTGACTCAAAGTCATAGTTGTTGAGTGCTTGTGAAGCCTGTGCGGCTAACGCTGAATCGAATTTGCCATTTGAACTTGCCAATAGTTGGTCAAATGTTTCCACCGCAGCACTATCAAAATCGTCCATCTGAACGTAGAGTCGTTCAATAAGTTGCTGGCACAATACGTCATCGACTCCTTCCTGACTGACTGGCTGCGCGTCCTCGGCTAATGCAACCTGTATTGCGGCGATCATTTGGCAGACCCGTTGATCAATTTGATTCAATAATTCCTGCTCGCCAGCCCCTATTTCGCATCGACGTTGCTGCTGTTGAAGCGCTAGCGCATGTTCAAGTTGCTCTGCAGGTTTAACTAAATCAACAGCGCCAATATTGCCCGCAATTCCCTTTAGAGAATGGGCAGCAATCACCGCCAATTGAATCTCGCCATTGGCAACGGCATGAACCACACGTTGCACCACATCCGCTTCAGATGCCGCTACATTGGCGAGGGTCTTTTTATACGCTGCCACGTTGCCCCCCATACGCGCCAATGCGCTGGCAGTATCGAACCCTTCAATCCGTAACTCTGTCGTTGGCTCAGTGGCAATGTACTCCATCAGGCGCGGCGCATCCGAAACCACACCGGTTGGTTTAATCCAATTCGCCAATGCTTGGAATACTTGATTTGGGTTTATTGGTTTGGATAAATGCTCATTCATACCGGCAGTGAGGCACTTTTCACGATCTCCCGCCATCGCATTGGCAGTCATTGCGATAATAGGCAATGATTGTTGGTCATAGGTCTCACGGATTTTGATCGTCGCTTGATAGCCATCCATCACTGGCATTTGCACGTCCATCAATACAATATCGAACGTTTCACTCATGACTCTCTCAACCGCTTCCTGACCATTGTTTGCGGTCACTACTTCAACACCAATTAGATGCAGCAACTCCGTTGCAATTTGCTGATTGATCGCATTATCCTCGACTAAAAGTACTTTTGCGCCGGCGATTTCAGGGGCGATATTCAGATCAATCTTGTCACAAATTACCCGCTGACTGACGGCGTGATCTTTGGTTATCACACTTAGCAAAGTGTCCAATAACGTGGAAGCGCTGACTGGCTTAGTCAGACATGCGTCAATCTTGGTGCTTCCTGCTTGGCGAATTAGCTCATCTTTGTCATAGGCAGTTACGAGAATCATATAAGGCTTAGCGGTTAGCGCCTTGTTTTGTGCGACCTGACAAGCCAACTCTAAGCCGTCCATATTGGGCATCTTCCAGTCGGTTAGAACCACATCAAATGGGCGACTTTGCTGTTGGGCAAAGGTGATTTTCTCCAATGCCTCCTCCGCCGATGAAGCTAAAGCGGCATCAATTTTCAATGTGTGGCATAGGGTGTGCAAAATCTCACGGGCGGTGTCACTGTCATCGACAATCAATACTGAGATATTGCTAAGCTTTCGAGCAGCCTTGAGCGGCTCACTCTTTTGGTTCGAGCGTTCAAACTGCGCAGTGAAGCAAAAAGAACTGCCACTTCCTGTCTCACTCGTTACCCAGATTTCCCCCTCCATCAGTTCTACCAAGGTTCGAGAGATAGTCAGCCCCAAGCCCGTCCCACCATATTTACGCGTCGTTGATGCGTCTGCTTGGCTAAATGACTGGAATAGGCGTGATATCTGCTCTTGAGTCATGCCGATGCCCGTATCGCGTACGGTGAACTGAGCAAGCACTTGCTTATCAACAATGGAAACCAGCTCCGCTTTGACGACTATTTCGCCCTGCTCAGTAAACTTAACAGCGTTGTTAGTAAGGTTTAGTAGCACCTGACCTAACCTCAGAGGGTCGCCGACTAACTGAGTGGGTAGATCGGGATCAAGGTCAATCAAGAGCTCCAACCCCTTTTCTTGGCATTTATGCGCCACTAACTGCACCAAGTTATCGACACTCATCTGCAAATCAAAGTCGGTCTTTTCTAAGTCCAATTTACCTGCTTCAATTTTCGAGAAATCGAGAATATCGTTGATGATGCCGAGCAGGTTTTCAGCAGAGACTTGAATTTTGCCAACATAGTCAGCTTGTTGTGGATCTAATTTCGTTCGCATGGCTAAGTAGCTCATACCAATAATCGCATTCATCGGTGTGCGAATCTCATGACTCATATTGGCGAGAAAATCACTTTTGGCTTGCGTCGCTTCTTCCGCCTTTTTCTTCGCGAGTTTTAACTCTCGCTCTGCCACTTTACGCTCCGTCACATCACGCACAATCGCGGTGTAGAGTACCTTTCCAGCCAACTCTGACTCACTCACAGATATCTCAAGATCGACTGCATCCCCCGTGTTGCTGTAACCAACAAACTCACCAACCAAGTTATGCTGACTGAGGGAATTAGGAGTGTTTTGCTGATAATAGCGATGAAATGGCGGTGAAATCATTGAATCGATAACACTGCCGTTAGACAACACCTCTGCTGCACGGTAGCCAAATATCGATTCTGCTGCTGGGCTAAACTCAACTATCGTGCCTTGGCTGTCGACCACAATGATGCCATCGGAAGCATGATCGATAATATTCCGTGTCCGCTCGGAATGTATTTGCAGTTCAATTGTCCTTTGCTTGACTTGCCGTTCCAACTCAACTTGTGTCCGTGCTAATGCAGCGGTTGCTCGCGTACCAACCCGCATGGTGAAGACACTTGTACCCAGCATCAAAACCAATGCAACCGTTAGCATCGACCAAACCGTCATCTTGAAGGTACTCAAAAGTGAATACGCCTCTGCGACATCCATTTCTGCTGTGATACCAATATTAAGCACGTCATCCCACACCCATTTGCCAACAACCGGAACACCGCGATAGTCGTTATATCCTTGCAGGTTGCGCCCGGAATTACGCTCTGAAATACTTTGAGCCATCAAAGTCAGAGGCCAAGTTGGGTCGGCCGCTTGTGGCTCGGAAGATAAATCGATACCAGGGTCGGCAACGCGAATATTTAATGAAGAACGCTGTTGTTCACCTAGCAAACCAATCTGCTTAAGCTGCTGCTCAAAGCGGACGTTTGATAGCAACAAGCCGGATTTATCGATGGCATAAGTTTCACCACTCTTCCCAATAAAGCCCGCTGATAACACATTGGAAAAGAACCCTTGAAAGTCGACACGCTTAGTCAGCACAGCGATAGTCTTACCATCAGCATTAATCACTGGTACCGCAAAAAACATCGTTGGAGGGTTGGTTTCACCGTCATCTTGCAAAGTCACATCGGATTGAATTGGAGGCACAAACACTCTGCGACCATTGAGTGCGCTCGCCATTAAGTCTGGACGCTGACGCTCAATCAAGTTGACCGTACCAATGTTGGTATCTCGCCGTGACGAGACACTAATATGGTCAGGAGAAATGATAAAGTAACCAAAAGAGCCAGCAATGCCGGTTCTTGACTCAATAAATTCGCGGATCTGCTGCTGAATGGGTGAGCTCACCAAAGTTGAAGGTTTCCGTTCAACAGTGAGCAACTGTTCCACCATCGCCACTAATTGTGGGTTCTTACCCAACTGGCTCAAGCTGTTCAACTCAAGATCTACCCAATCCCCTATCCGTTTGTGTGCCGATTCCAGTACGGTCGATAGATTATGATTGATCGACTCGACGCTTTTGCGCTCGGCATAGCGGGTGACGATTAATGCCGTCGCAATTAGTACTCCACACAACACCACCTGCACAGCCAACATCGAACGTTTAAAGCTTTTATTGCCAAATTTTGCTGCCAGCAGTTTATCGTTGATTTTAAATACACGAGAAATCAACAACATTAATACCGCAGTAAGAATAACGGCGACCACAATAACGTACTTAAGTGACTCAACCAGGTTGAGTGGCGTTTTTGCTGGCAAAACAGGTGTCACCGCTTGCGCCCAATCATTTTTACTCAAAATGACGCCGCGCAAGTCCAGCGAATCTAAACCTTTTTGCACAATTGAGTGCAGTTCAGAAGCTTGACTGTTTGACCACAAATGGAGTGCCGAAGGTGACAAGACATCTTCATCGATGGCTCGCAAACCAGAAATTTTATGCTCAGCGAGCCAATTGAGTACGACCATTTCCGCATCAAGTACCGCATCCGCTCGACCATCGAGAACGGCGGTAATCGCCTCTTCAATACCAGCGGTCTCTAACACCTGTACATTTGGGTAGAGATCTTTAATTTTATCGATGGTGGTGTAACCCGCCGAAATTGCAATCGTCGCATCAGTAAGGTCGGCAACCCGAGTCAAGTCGCTTCGTTCATCCGGCACAAAATAGAGTTCTCGGATCAAAAAGTAAGGGGTCGAAAAATCGCCATAGGTCTTTCGCGCTTCGTTTTTGTAAGCATGAGGTAGAAGGTCAATTTGCCCCTTCTTAAACAAACTCAATAGATTTCGCCAGCTCCCCGTGACAATTTCTATCTTCATCCCTGTATCAAGAGCAATTTGCTTAACGATATCGCCAGACACACCAGCCAGTTCACCCTCACTATCGACATATAGCATTGGTGGCCAATCCTCAACGCCCACACGAACAACGTTCTCTTGCAGCCATTGTTGCTCTATTTGGGTTAGATTGAGAGGGTTTTGCTGTCGACGGTCCGCGACACGCTGCTCGATTCGTTTGGCTAGCGCCATCAATGCCGTCATATACCGCTCTTTATGCAAGTGGTATTCGGTTCCATTAATTTGCGCCATCGCTTGGTCAAGACGATTCGCTCTGACACTGTCAATCACGCGCATTTCTATCGCCACAAGCTCAAAATGCGCGGTCTCTAGTTCTCTGATCACGGGCCAGTCGCTTGAGTCCTGACTCGCGAGCAGCGCACCAATGAGTGCAGTTAACCGAGTTTCAGCATCAAGATATCGGTCACGCCATTTTTCATCTGCAGAAAAGGCGTAACTTAAGATCGATGATGTGAGTACCTCGTCGAGGTACTTAAGCTCTACTGCGATATTTTTTACTTGGTCTTGGGTCAAGTCACCACGTAGAGACGAAGGATTAGCTTCAAACTCATTCGCACTGCTCCCGCTCGATACTGAGCACATCAGCAGCATGAACGCCACGATCACGCTAATCCATTGTATGCGTGCTTTGCTTTGTATTTTAGTTGCACGCCTGCCTAGCCATAGCATTTACTCATCCTTTAACAGGTCACTATAAAAACTTAGGAGACGGTTGAAAATACAGCAAATTATTTCATAGCATTAATCTGCATAATCTCGAGCAGATCATTCAATACGACGGCAAGGTAATGGGCCATGTGGTGACAGGAAGGCATAAAAAAAGCAGCCACTTAATGGGCTGCTTTTTCAGTATTTACATCATCGAACGCTTAACGTTGACCTTTTTGAGGTTTGTTACGTGAAGCTTGAGCACCGGCTGCACTCTTTGGCTTACGACGTGAAGGATTGTTGCTACGACCTTTCGGCGCATTAACACGTTCTTCATGACGTTTAACCGCACGACGGATCTTTTGGCTACGAGAACGTTCACGCTTACGTGACGTTGCATCTTTACTCTCATCCAGCATGGTTTCACGTTCTGGGCGTAGTTCAACTAGCTCACGTAAGTAGTTCACTTCTTTCAGTGGCAATTCCATCCAACCACCACGCGGCAGTTTTTTATCGAGGTAAATGTCACCGTAGCGAACACGCTTTAGACGGCTAACTGTTGTCTCTTGTGATTCCCACAAACGACGAACTTCGCGGTTACGACCTTCGTTGATAGCAACGTAGAAAGTATGGTTCATACCTTCGCCACCAGCGTAAACTACGTCTTCAAAACGCGCCATACCGTCTTCTAGTTCCACACCACGTACTAGGTTCTTAACTTTTTGCTCTGTCACTTCACCAAATACGCGTACCAGGTACTCACGTTCTACTTGGCGACTTGGGTGCATTAAGCGGTTAGCTAACTCACCATCAGTCGTGAATAGCAGAAGACCTGAGGTGTTGGCATCTAGACGACCAACAGAGATCCAACGAGAACCACGGATTTTTGGCAGACGATCAAATACTGTGCGACGACCTTCAGGATCGTGACGGGTACACAGTTCACCTTCCGGTTTGTAGTATGCCAACACGCGACAAACCACTTCTTCTTGTGCCTTTACTGACACAACGTGGCCGTCGATACGAACAGTCGCGTTGTCATCTTCTAGACGCTCGCCTAGCTTTGCAACCATACCGTTCACACTTACTCGTCCCGCTTTAATCAACGCTTCCAATTCGCGTCGAGAACCGTGACCAGCACGTGCCAATACTTTCTGAAGTTTTTCGTTCATCTATCTACCTATGTGTCGTCTTCTCAGACGTCGAATGAAATAAGCGACCTAATTTCGCGGTCGCGTAATATAACAAACACTCAGGCTGAAATCACCAAATTTTAGCCGTTTAGTGACAAGGTTTTTACGACTCAAATGGGACTGGATCCCCTGAGCCAATACGAACAATTTTCGCTTCATCGTCACTAAAATCAACCACTGTCGTTGGCTGCTCGCCAAGGTAACCCCCATTAAGGATTACATCCACAGCGTGTTCTAACTTGTCACGGATATCTTCAGGATCCGATTCGGTAAAATCATTCCCCGGAAGAATCAAAGACGTTGACATTAATGGCTCGCCCAACGCTTCTAATAAATCTAGCGCAATACGGTTATCTGGTACACGAATACCGATGGTTTTACGCTTGGAGTTCATTAGACGACGTGGCACTTCTTTGGTTCCTTTAAAGATAAAGGTGTAAGGCCCCGGCGTGTTGTTTTTTAACAAACGGAATGCCGTGTTATCCACACGAGCATAGAGTGACAGCTCCGAAAGATCACGGCACAGCAACGTAAAGTTGTGTTTTTCATCCAAGCGACGGATCTGACAAATACGCTCTAACGCTTGTTTATTTTCAAGTTGGCAGCCAAGTGCATAACCAGAGTCAGTTGGATAAACAACCACCCCCCCGTTACGAATGATTGCTACCGCTTGACTGATCAAGCGAGCCTGTGGGTTTTCGGGATGCACATAAAAAAACTGGCTCATGGTAATTCCTCATTAATAGAGCTTAGCTCTCTGGAGTATCGGAATGTGAAGGCTCAATACCCCAATCTTTCCACACGGGTTCAACCCCTGACGGTAACCAGAGATTGCGTCCCAACTCCATCCAAGGGGATGGATAATGAAAGTCACTGCCTTGGGAGGCTAATAGTTTGTATTGTATAGCATAATCAGCCAAGTTGCGTCTTTCTTGTTGTCCTTGTTGTGGCTGGGCGACTTCCATAGCGTCACCTTTGGCCTCAACAAACGCAGAGATTAAGCGCTTAATCCATTTCGCGGTCAAGTCATATCGGCCGGGATGCGCCAATACGGCTTGTCCACCAGCGGCATGAATGGCCATTACCGCATCCGCCATTGAGCACCAGTTTGGTGGTACATAGCCGGGATTATTTCGCGTTAGGTACTTCTTGAACACCTGCTGCATGGTTTTGGCATAACCATTTTTTACCAACCACGCGGCAAAATGGGCGCGAGTAATTGGTGCATCACCAGCCAACTCTCTCACTTCTTCCAAAACACCTTCTCGAGTGGCTTTACTCAATCGAGTCGCTATCAGTTCGGCACGGACGATACGGTGCTGTTGTTGCTCTTCAATCAAAGTTTGTAACGCTGAGTTAGTCGGATCGATATTCAAACCAACGATATGGATGTCTTTGTTTTCCCACACCGTTGAGATTTCAATCCCGTCTATTATTCTCAGATTCAAATCTTGGTCAGCGACATACTGCTTCGCTACGGCAAGCGCATCTACCGTATCGTGGTCAGTAATGGCTAACACATCCAAATTAAAACTCACTGCGCGGTCAACCAGCTCTTGTGGAGTAAACCGACCATCTGACGCGGTCGTATGGCTGTGTAAATCAATTCGCATAATTTTTTCTTTAGGGTTGACAGTGAACAAAAATACTAGTTAACTAGTACGCAATTACAAACTAATTCGTAAGACACGCTATGTTACAAGAATTTAACCAAAAGCAGAAAACAAAAGTCGCACTGACTTCACCTGAGCGTGAAATGTCAGAGCTAGCTTGGTGGCGCACTTGGACAAGTTCTTGGTGGGCTAACGTGTACTTTTGATTTATCGCTAGACAGATAAATACTGAATCGCAAAGCCCGCTAATTTAGCGGGCTTTTTTGTTTTGTTGCACATCTCACGCCTAACTGTTTAAGGATTGAACGAATCAACGCCAACAAGGTTTGGGAGAATGTTAGCTTTATGCGAGACTGTGTGACAGGAAGTAATACAAGTTATGAAAAAGGAGGTCTTGTGAACAAGGCCATTACAATCAAGACACTAGCGAAAGTGGATGTGATCCATACTGACGTGCCGTATGCGGCGGATCCTACCCAGCTCTTTCACACGCTGTGCGAAGGGAAAACCGATAGTTTGCTGCTTGAGTCCGCAGAAATCGACTCGAAACAAAATCTCAAGAGCTTACTGGTGGTCGACTCGGCAGTGCGCATTGTCTGCCATGGTCATACGGTGACGATGACAGCTTTAACGGTGAACGGACAAGCCCTGCTTAAACACCTGACTCACAATATCAACGACAATATCGCTTTCACTTATTCAGTCGACACACTGCAACTCACATTTAATCAACCCAGCTCTACCCTAGATGAAGACTCGCGCTTACGTGAAGCCTCTTCTTTTGATGCGCTAAGACTGATCCAGCACAGCTTCGATCTGAGACATCAGGACAAACACGCTATTTTTATTGGCGGTCTATTTGCCTACGACCTTGTGGCAAACTTCGAACCGTTAGGTGAAGCGCCATCAACCAACCAGTGCCCAGACTACGTATTTTATGTCGCAGAGACATTGCTGGTCATTGACCATCAAACCCAAAGCTGTCAGTTACAGGCTACGCGCTTTGATGCAAAAAGTAGCGCAGCAGAAATTGAGAAACGCTTGGTGGATATCGCTCAAGCATGTGGAGAATTAAAAGCATTACCTAAGCCGAAAACCCATCCCACACTAGAGCCTGTACCTAGCATTTCCGACCAAGATTTTTGTCAAACCGTTCGAGACCTAAAACAGTTTGTCGTTCAAGGTGATGTGTTCCAAGTAGTGCCATCACGTCGTTTTACCCTGCCATGCCCCTCACCTCTTGCGGCATATAAAGAGCTAAAACGCAGTAACCCAAGCCCTTATATGTTTTACATGCAAGATGAACTCTTTACCTTGTTTGGCGCTTCACCAGAAAGCGCGCTGAAATATGAGACATCAACAAATCAAGTTGAGATTTACCCAATCGCGGGCACTCGTCGCCGTGGTAAACGTGCTAATGGTGACATTGACTTTGACTTAGATAGCCGTATCGAACTCGAACTTCGTGCTGACACTAAAGAAAATGCCGAGCATATGATGCTGGTTGATTTGGCCCGCAACGATGTCGCGCGCATATCAGCGGCGGGGACACGTCATGTGGCTGACTTGCTAAAAGTGGACCGCTATAGCCATGTGATGCATCTGGTATCCCGAGTTGTTGGGCAATTACGCGATGATCTTGATGCGCTGCACGCCTATCAAGCCTGTATGAACATGGGCACGCTTACTGGCGCACCTAAAATCCGTGCGATGCAACTTATCCGCGATGTCGAACAGGCCCGTCGAGGCAGCTATGGT
This sequence comes from Vibrio panuliri, assembly GCF_009938205.1. Classification (NCBI taxonomy): domain Bacteria; kingdom Pseudomonadati; phylum Pseudomonadota; class Gammaproteobacteria; order Vibrionales; family Vibrionaceae; genus Vibrio; species Vibrio panuliri. The sequence goes on from NZ_AP019654.1 coordinate 1,913,176, forward strand.
GGCGCAGTTGGCTACCTAACTGGAGAAGGCACCTTAGATACTTGTATTGTGATTCGTTCCGCCTATGTTGAAAACGGCTTTGCTCAAGTACAAGCTGGCGCTGGCGTGGTTTTCGACTCCGATCCGCAAGCTGAGGCAGATGAAACTCGCGGCAAAGCGCAAGCGGTCATCTCAGCAATCCAAACCGCGCACGGGGAGTAATTGACTATGGCAAATATCGTATTCATCGACAACTTTGACTCGTTTACATATAACCTCGTGGATCAGTTTCGTTCCTTAGGTCATCAAGTCACTATCTATCGCAACCACATTGCAGCTGACACTATCGAACAGGCTGTCTTAGCACTCGATAATCCCCTGCTCTTGTTATCTCCAGGTCCCGGTGCACCCTCTGCTGCGGGCTGCATGCCTGAACTCATCCAGCGCTTAAAGGGCAAAGTACCAATGATTGGCATTTGTCTTGGTCACCAAGCGATTGTCGAAGCCTATGGCGGCACGGTCGCCGGAGCTGGAGAAATTGTTCATGGCAAAGTATCGATGATGGCGCATCAAAACCACACCATCTATCACGGACTACCTTCGCCATTAGCCATTGCACGATATCACTCGCTCGTTGCAACCAAAGTGCCCGATAGCCTAGCAGTGACCGCTGAAGTCGATGGTTTGGTTATGTCGGTGGTTCATGAGCAAGACAAAGTCTGCGGGTTTCAATTTCACCCCGAGTCAATTATGACCACCTATGGAGCGACACTACTTGCCAATGCTATTGAATGGGCATTAGAGCGAAAGAATGGATAAGGAAAAGATCATGGAACAGATTATTAATAAGCTTTATGACCAAGAGTCGCTCACCGAACAAGAAAGCCAGCAGCTTTTCGATATTATTATCCGCGGCGAACTCGACCCAATTCTGATGGCTTCAGCCTTAACGGCGTTGAAGATCAAAGGCGAAACGCCCGCGGAAATCGCTGGCGCAGCAAAAGCCTTACTCGACAATGCAAAGCCATTCCCGCGACCTGATTATGACTTCGCGGACATTGTTGGTACCGGTGGCGATGGGCACAATACAATCAACATTTCGACCACCGCCGCGTTTGTCGCCGCTGCCTGTGGACTCAAAGTCGCTAAGCACGGAAACCGTAGCGTCTCGAGCAAATCCGGCTCATCGGATCTTCTTGATTCATTCGGCATCAATTTGGCAATGAGCGCAGATGACACTCGCGAAGCGGTTGATGAACTCGGCGTTGCTTTCTTATTCGCGCCGCAATATCACGGCGGTGTGCGTCACGCGATGCCTGTACGTCAAACAATGAAAACTCGTACTATCTTCAATATCTTAGGCCCTTTGATTAACCCGGCTCGTCCTAATATCGAGTTGATGGGTGTCTACAGTGAAGAACTGGTTCGCCCAATTGCAGAGACCATGCTCAAGATGGGAATGAAACGCGCGGCAGTCGTACATGGCAGTGGGTTGGATGAAGTGGCGATTCACGGTGAAACCACTGTGGCTGAAATTAAAGACGGTCAAATTCACCAGTACACCTTATCTCCGGAAGATTTCGGTGTTGAACGCTTTCCTCTCGAGGCGATTAAAGGCGGCGATCCCGAAGAAAACAAATCCATTATCACTAACATTTTAACGGGCAGCGGCAGTGATGCACAATTAGGCGCGGTCGCGGTAAACGTCGCCCTGCTGATGCGTTTGTTTGGTCATGAAGATCTCAAAGCAAACACTCGTAAAGCGATTGAAGTGATGAATTCCGGTAAGGCGTTTACCTTAGTTGAGCAACTTGCAGCACGCGGTTAAGGGCAAATTATGACACAGACATCAGACAAACTTTCTCAGCATGTATCGAAACAAGAAGCGCAAATGGCGGAAGTGTTAGCCAAGATCGTAAAAGACAAATATCTTTGGGTTGATGCGCGAAAGCAAACGCAACCTTTGGCTGAATTCAAAGCACAGCTGCAACCGTCGGATCGCAGCTTCTACCAAGCGTTATCAGGTCAACAAACTGCGTTTATTCTTGAATGTAAAAAAGCCTCGCCGTCTAAAGGCTTAATCCGCGATGATTTCGATCTCGACTACATTGCTGCAACTTATGATCGTCACGCCAACGCAATTTCTGTACTTACTGACGAAAAGTATTTCCAAGGCAGTTTTGAGTTTTTGCCACAAGTACGCAAACAAGCTCGCCAGCCGATCTTGTGTAAAGATTTTATGGTTGATAGCTACCAAGTGTACCTCGCTCGTCACTACCAAGCGGACGCAATCTTATTGATGCTCTCGGTACTCAACGACGCGCAATATCAAGAGCTTGCTGAGGTCGCACACGCGCTAGAGATGGGCGTATTAACCGAAGTCAGTAACCAAGAAGAACTTGAGCGTGCGGTACAGTTAGGCGCAAAGGTGATTGGCATCAATAACCGCAATTTAAGAGATTTAAGTACGGATTTAACTCGCACTAAGCAACTTGCGCCTCTTATCCGCCAGCTTGCTCCAGATGCCACTATCATCTCTGAGTCAGGCATCTACACCCACCAGCAAGTCAGAGAGTTGGCTGAGTATGCCGACGGTTTTCTGATTGGCAGTTCATTAATGGCGGAGGAGAACCTTGAGCAAGCCGTTCGCAAAGTGACACTGGGGCAAAATAAAGTGTGTGGTTTAACCCATCCTGACGACGCAGCAAAAGCCTATCAATCGGGCGCGGTATATGGCGGTTTGATTTTCGTCGAAGCATCAAAACGCTACGTTAGCCCAGAGAATGCACGTCTAGTGATGAGCGGTGCGCCGCTTAACTATGTCGGGGTTTTCCAAAACCACCCAGTCGAAATTGTCGCCGAAATTGCTAGCCACTTAAATCTGTCCGCAGTACAGCTGCACGGCAGCGAGTCACAAGAATACGTTGACGTATTACGCATTCAATTACCGCAAGACATTCAGATTTGGAAAGCTTACGGCGTGAGCAACAAACAAATACAACGACTTTCACGCCATATCGACCGTCATTTACTTGATGCCCAAGTCGGTAGTCAAAGTGGTGGCACAGGAAAAGTGTTTGATTGGTCACTCATTGGTTGTACCAAGGAAGTGATGCTAGCGGGCGGTTTATCCGCAGAAAACGCTCAGCAAGCCAGCGCATTGGGCTGCCTAGGTTTAGACCTCAATTCTGGTGTTGAAAGCGCACCAGGTAAAAAAGATTCAACGAAGTTGCAACAAGCGTTTGCTGCAATTAGAGAGTATTAAGGAAGAAAGCAATGGCGAAATTAAATGCCTATTTTGGCGAGTACGGCGGTCAGTATGTTCCGCAAATATTAGTGCCTGCGCTAGAGCAACTAGAGCAAGCGTTTATTGATGCACAGCAAGACCCTGATTTTCGCAGTGAATTTATGTCTCTGCTGCAAGAATATGCGGGTCGCCCTACGGCGCTGACACTCACCCGTAATCTGACGAAGGGTACCAAAACCAAATTGTACCTGAAACGTGAAGACCTACTGCACGGTGGTGCGCACAAAACTAACCAAGTTTTAGGACAAGCGCTGCTAGCCAAGCGCATGGGTAAAAATGAGATCATCGCAGAAACTGGCGCTGGACAGCATGGCGTAGCAACGGCGCTAGCCTGTGCGCTACTGGGGCTAAAATGCCGCGTTTATATGGGCGCTAAAGATGTCGAACGTCAAAGCCCTAACGTGTTTCGCATGAAATTGATGGGCGCAGAAGTCATTCCCGTTCACTCAGGATCTGCCACCCTAAAAGACGCATGTAATGAAGCGTTGCGCGACTGGTCTGGTAGCTATGAAACCGCACATTACTTACTTGGCACAGCAGCGGGGCCTCACCCATTCCCAACGATTGTGCGCGATTTCCAACGCATGATCGGTGAAGAGACTAAAAACCAAATTCTCGCTCGTGAAGGCCGCCTTCCGGATGCCGTTATCGCTTGTGTTGGCGGTGGTTCAAACGCCATTGGTATGTTTGCTGATTTTATCGATGAAGAGCAGGTACGCCTTATTGGTGTTGAACCTGCCGGTAAAGGGATTGATACCGATCAACACGGGGCACCATTGAAACACGGCAAAACAGGCATTTTCTTCGGTATGAAAGCGCCGTTAATGCAAGATGCCAATGGTCAAGTCGAAGAATCATACTCGGTCTCGGCTGGTCTTGATTTCCCATCTGTAGGTCCGCAGCATGCGCACCTTAATGCGATTGGTCGAGCAGAATATGACAACGTGACCGATGATGAAGCCTTAGAAGCGTTCCAAGAACTGGCACGCAGCGAAGGGATCATTCCCGCTCTTGAGTCCTCTCACGCGTTAGCTCATGCCTTACGCATGGCGCGAGAAAACCCAGAAAAAGAGCAGCTACTGGTTGTAAACCTATCCGGTCGTGGTGACAAAGACATCTTTACTGTCCACGCCATTTTAGAAGAAAAAGGGGTGATGTAATGGACCGTTATCAATTGATGTTTGACCGTCTAGGCGAAAAGAAGCAAGGTGCATTTGTTCCGTTTGTGACCGTGTGCGATCCCAACCCAGAGCTCTCACTAGAGATTATGCGGACTTTGGTAAAATCAGGGGCCGATGCACTTGAGTTGGGGATGCCATTTTCCGACCCGTTAGCGGATGGTCCGACAATTCAAGGTGCCAATATTCGCGCGCTAGACTCAGGGGCAACTCCCGATATTTGCTTTGAGTTAATCAGCAAAATTCGCAGTGAGTTCCCTGAATTACCGATTGGTCTTTTGATGTACGCGAATCTTGTCTTTTCACGCGGCATCGAGAATTTTTATCAACGTTGCGCCAATGCAGGGGTTGATTCTGTGCTGATCGCTGATGTCCCAACCAACGAGAGTGCGGAGTTTGTCGCTGCGGCAGAAAAGTATGGCGTTCACCCAATCTTTATTGCGCCCCCAACCGCCAGTAATGAGACGCTAAAATCCGTTGCAGAGCTTGGTGGAGGTTACACCTACCTACTTTCACGCGCTGGGGTAACAGGGGCAGAGACGAAAGCCAACATGCCAGTTAACGATATGCTTGATCGTCTTAACCAATTTGACGCTCCACCCGCTTTACTTGGTTTTGGCATTTCTCAACCTGAGCAAGTGAAGCAAGCACTAGACGCTGGTGCTGCGGGGGCCATTTCAGGCTCCGCGGTGGTCAAGATCATTGAAAGCCATCAAACCGAGCCTGAACAACTGCTCACTAAACTTAGCCAGTTTATCGCGCAAATGAAGCAAGCTACTCATCGATAGTGGCAGAGAAATGCCTTTGAACCACTTTGTCAGTTAAAAAAAATCCAGCTCAAAGAGCTGGATTTTTTTGCAACCGTTAAACGATTATAGGAAATGGAACGTTGCGTTAAGTGTGAAGTTTTTAACGTCTTCTTTTTTCATTGAGAACACGCTGTAACTTGCACCTACTGACACAGGGCCTAGTAGGAAGTATTCTGCGCCCACGCCGTACATCACATCAACGTCATCTTCTTTGAAGTTGGTTCCTTTCAGCTCGTAAGAGTGAACCCCTGCTTTGGCGTAAAGGTGTAGTGGACCAAGATCAATACTTGGCTTCGCTGCAAAGTAAACTGATGAAGCTTCTAGGTCACGCACGACACCGTCATATTTTACGTTGTCGAAATCACCGAAGTTTTGGTAACCCGCTTCTAGGCCAATCAGAGGCAGAATACCTGTACCAACGTGAACGTTGTATGAGGTTGATGACTCACCGCCTAGATCAGCTTGACCTACACTCGCACCACCGTAAATCCATGAATCCGCAGAAGCTGTCGCTGATGCACCTAAAAGTGCCAAAGCGAGTAGTGTCTTTTTCATAATTACCCTTCTCTTATAATTTTATCAGTTCGGCAATAGATTGCCGGAACTCTGACAGTTGTCTATTTTTGGCTAAAATAAAGCAAATTACGTACCGCTGTGTAAGCCGTAAGTAAAAATAAACCCCACCAGCCCAAAAATGCTAGTGGGGTTAATAAGTTAGATTAATCAACAAGCATCAATAGCATTTTTAACGCGTTTATCTGATACCGGATATGGCGTTCCCAATTGCTGAGCAAACAAGCTAACTCGCAGTTCTTCAAGCATCCAACGTATTTCTTTGACGTTTTCTGGCACCGCCATCCCTTTCGGGATCTTGTTTAGTAGCTCTTTGTAATCGCTAGTGACTGACTCAACCTTTAGCATATGTAGACGATCTTTGTTCGGGTCAATCGGAAGTTTCTCCATCCGACGCTCAATCGCACGCATATAACGTAGAATGTCCGGCAAACGTTTCCAACCACACTCAGTCGCAAAACCTTTGAAAATCAAACCTTCTACCTGTGCTTTAATATCCGACAAGGCGAAAGCCATCGTGAAATCAATCTTGCCTTTAAGCTTTTTGTTGATGTTAAACGCAGTCGTTAGAATCGTCTCAACTTGCTGAGCGATATCAACCACAGTATCACCGAGTTCACCACGAACATGCTCTTTAAGTGCTTCAAACTTGTCAGCTTCCCAAACAAGTCCGCCCTGCTCTTCAATCAGTTTATCAACACCGCAAGCAATACAGTCATCAATCAAGTCCATGACCTTGCCATACGGGTTGAAATAAAGACCCAGCTTCGATTTGTTTGGTAGATTGGTGTGCAAGTATTTAATAGGCGAAGGCACGTTAAGTAACACTAAACGACGCTGGCCTGCACGCATCGCCGAGATTTGCTCTTGCTCGGTTTCATACAGTTTGATCTCGACACTGTCTTTGGCATCAACAATAGCTGGATAGGCTTTAACATCATACCCGCCACGTTTTTGCTGATACACTTTAGGCAACTCACCAAAGCTCCAGGTATGAAGCCCTTGTTGCTCGATATCGTCATCCGCGACTTTCGATAGCGTCTCTTGCACTTTATCTTTCAAGCTGTCTTTCAGCTCGTGCAGATCTTTGTGCTCTTTGAGCTTGCGATTGCGATGGTCAACCGCGCGGTACGTCACTTTCAAGTGCTCTGGCACCTGCTCAAGATTCCAATCTTCACGTAGCAGCTCGACACCTGTCATGCGACGCAGTTCTTTCTCTAACGCATCAAGCAACGGCATTTCTAATGGCGTGGCTCGCGCAAGAAACGCATCCGCATAGTTTGGCGCTGGCACAAAGTTTTTGCGCAAGGTTTTAGGTAGCGATTTGATCAAACTCACCACCAACTCATGGCGAAGGCCCGGGATCTGCCAGTCAAACCCAGCGGTTTCCACTTGGTTTAAGATCGGCAGTGGCAGATGCACCGTGACACCGTCACTGTCATCACCCGGTTCAAACTGGTAGCTCAGTTTGAGTTTGATGCCATTCTGGTACCAGAAATTCGGGTAATCTAAGTCAGTAACATGACTCGCATCCCCTCTGAACAACATCTCTTTTTCGAAATTAAGCAGTTCTGGGGTCGCTTTTGATGTCTTCTTCCACCATGTGTCGAAGTGCTTGCCAGACACCACTTCCGTGCCCACTCGCTGATCATAAAAGTCAAACAACTCGTCGTCATCGACCAAAATATCACGACGACGCGACTTATGCTCTAGCTCTTCCACTTCCTGTAAAAGCTTGCGGTTTTGCTTAAAGAAGGCATGCTTGGTTTCCCATTCACCTTCAACCAACGCACTGCGGATAAAGATCTCACGGCTGATGCTCGCATCAATGTTGCTGTAATTAACCAAGCGTTTAGGCACGATGGGTACCCCGTACAGCATCACTTTTTCATAGGCCATAACGGCGGCGCGTTTTTTCGACCAATGTGGCTCACTGTAGCTACGCTTAATCAGGTGCTTCGCCAGTGGTTCAATCCATTCCGGTTGAATTTTGGCGATAATCCGTCCCCACAAGCGAGAGGTTTCGACCAACTCAGCCGACATAATCCACTTCGGCTGTTTCTTAAACAGACCCGACGCTGGGAAAATGTGAAAACGGGCATTACGAGCGCCTTGATAGTCATTTTTCTCTTGGTCTTTGATACCAATATGCGATAGCAAACCAACCAAGATGGCACTGTGTACACCCTGATAACTAGCAGGCTCTGTGTTGAGCTTAAACTCCATCTCACGCATGGATTGGTGAATTTGGAAATACACATCTTGCCACTCACGCACGCGCAGGTAATTGAGATAATCTTGTTTACACTGTTTGCGGAATTGGTTGCCAGACAGTTGCTTCTGCTGCTTTTGAATGTAATCCCATAGATTCACAAACGTCAGAAAATCCGACTCTTCATGGAAGAAGCGACGATGTTTGTCATCCGATGATTGTTGTTTGTCACTTGGGCGTTCACGTGGGTCTTGAATCGACAAGGCTGAAGCAACAATCATCACTTCTTTGAGCGCACCGTATTTAGGCGACTCAAGTACCATGCGCGCTAAACGAGGGTCGATTGGCAAACGCGCCAACTGACGACCAACCGGAGTTAAACGCTTCTTCGGATCCTTCGCGTCTGAGTTGATTGCACCCAACTCTTCTAGCAGGCGCACACCATCAAGAATATTGCGTTTGTCTGGCGCTTCAACGAATGGGAAAGCTTCGATGTCTCCCAAGCCAAGAGCCGTCATCTGTAAGATAACCGAGGCTAAGTTGGTACGAAGAATTTCTGGGTCAGTAAACTCAGGACGAGAATTGAAATCTTCTTCTGAGTACAAACGAATACAGATACCTTCTTCAACACGACCACAACGACCTTTGCGTTGGTTAGCACTCGCTTGTGAGACAGGTTCAATCGGCAATCGCTGCACCTTAGTTCGGTAGCTGTAACGACTGATACGCGCCGTGCCCGGATCGATAACGTATTTTATGCCAGGTACCGTCAGAGACGTTTCGGCAACGTTGGTCGCTAGAACGATGCGACGTCCTGCGTGAGGTTGAAAAATCTTATTCTGCTCACCCGCAGACAAGCGCGCATAAAGCGGCACAATCTCGGTGCTCTTAAGGTTGCGTTTTGCCAACGCATCAGCGGTATCACGAATTTCTCGCTCACCGTTCATAAAGATCAGGATATCACCCAAACCTTCATCACACAGTTCATCAACCGCTTCAAAAATCCCTTCCAACTGATCACGATCATCATCCCCTTCTCCACTGAGTGGTCGATAACGCGTTTCAACCGGATAGGTACGGCCGGAAACTTCGATAATGGGCGCATCACTAAAGTGTTTAGAAAAACGCTCTGGATCGATGGTTGCTGAAGTAATGATCACTTTAAGATCAGGGCGACGAGGCAGCAGCTCTTTTAGATAGCCAAGAATAAAGTCGATATTCAGGCTACGCTCATGCGCTTCATCGATAATGATGGTGTCGTATTGGTTTAAGAAACGGTCGTGTTGAATTTCAGCCAGTAATATACCGTCTGTCATCAACTTAATTTGCGTGTTCTCAGAGATTTGATCGTTAAAACGAACCTTATAACCAACAAATTCACCGAGTTGAGTTTGCATCTCCTCGGCGATACGATTTGCCACCGAACGTGCTGCTAAACGACGCGGCTGAGTGTGGCCTATTAGACCAAACTTACCACGGCCTAACTCGGCACAGATTTTAGGAAGCTGAGTGGTTTTGCCCGAACCCGTTTCACCGGCAACGATGACAACTTGGTTCTCTTCAATGGCTTTGGCGATATCGTCTCTTTTCTGACTCACTGGCAGAATATCTGGGTAGTCGATAGTGATAGGCTGAGCAGCACGCTGCTCTACTTCCATCATCGACTTGGCGATATCCAAAGCAATTTCATCAAACACGGCATTGCGTGCCGTCTCTTTCTTAATTTTACTCGCACCTGCAATTCGTTTACTTAAACGAAAACGATCACGCAACATGCATTGTTGCAAAGCCTTGCGCAAAGACGCAGGCGTATTCGCTTGCGCATGCTGCTCTTTAGGCGCGTTGTTGTTCGGCTGTGACGAAGTCAAAGCGTGTCCTATTTTCTACTTTTCAAAACTGCGCGAATTGTATCACAAAAAAGCCCATCAACATGCTCTGCTGATGGGCGCTTAAGGAGATTAATTTACCGTTGGCTAAAAGTTAAACTGGACGTAGAGGGTATTGTAGTTACTGCCCCCTTTAATTCGCCCAAACTGAGACGATTGCTCAAAGATTGCGCTCCGGTGATGCAATGAGTATCCAACCCAAACATGTTTCCAGTCTGATTGGTTAAACAAGTCACCTACGTTCACATCCAAAGAGACATCCAAGTAGTTGAGCAAACGGCTTGGTGTGTAACCTTTGCGTTCCATTTCGCTGGCTTCAATATGGGTAATATTATCAATGTAAGACATCCCCTCCGCCACACCTAAACGCCAACGAGTTGGCCAATCAAAGTTCAAATATGCCTTAATTGCAGCAATGTACTCCGTGCTGTGATCTTGAACTTCAGAAGACCAGTGGTGTGCGATACCGGGCGTAAAATAAATATCAACCGGCCAACCAAACAGTTCATCAGTTAAAGGATGACCATAGAAGAGTGATGTCATTTGGTTGTTATACGGGTCTTTCTCACCAGAAAACGTCAGAATGTCGCCCATATTAGAAGGTGTGGCAAAACCGTGGGCAATGCGCAAATAACGCTTGTTGCTCAATTCGGACTTACGCGGTTTGGTTTTGTCGGTAAAGAAACCAAAGCCAACTAACACTTCACCTTCATATCGGTCATTGACCGCTTCGGTGTGGTAAGCATTGTGATCTAAACGTGTCACGCTGGTTGAACCAAGCAAATAGAGATTCGAAGTCACATGATAGCGTGCGCTCACGCCAACATTAACATCCACCCCTGCCCCTGTAGTTTGACCAGTAAAATTGCGAAATGCGTAGTACTGGCTGTTGAAGTCAGCATCTTTGTAACGCACTGTCACGCTGGGTTTCACGTCCCAATCACCAAACTCATACTCTGCGGTAGCACGTAAATTTGAGTGCAGACGGGTATCCTTGTCGGCCATCAACTCCCAGTCAAAGCGCCAAGTCTCATCCATTTGATAACTTAACTGTAAGCCAAAGTCGGCGGTATCACCTTGCTGAGCGTTTTGTACTGAAGCAGGTAAGTCAACAAAACGCATCCGAGTTAAGGCGTTGAGCTTTAACTTGTCGTCTTGCCATTTAGCGAGATGCGCGCCACCTTCAAGACCATCAACAAATACGTAGTCATTGCGAAAGTACATCATCGGCACAAAAGTCGATACCGTTTGATCGCCAGCTCCGGTTTGAAATGGTACCGTTGCGGTGCGATACATCGCGGCAATTCCCCAATCTTGTTCGGCTTGTGTTGCGTTTGCGCCGGTCGACAAAGCCATACTGGTGGTTAAAATTCCGGCAAAAACTGGGCGCGGATAGAAAATTGTCATTTTTTTATTCAAAATCGTTATGAATTTATTAGGATCAGCGACATTGTTCTTATAATTCACTGACGTTCGACGTTAATATAAGAACATACAACCTCTTATTGCAAAAAAAAGTGAAAGTTTCTGAACTGAAGAGTTTACTCAACACCCTACCCGACGAGCTAGATGTCGTCACTGGCGATGAATGGCTACCTGAACAACTTATCTCGACGAGCGTGGTCGACGATATGCTGCATCTTGAATTTGACAACGCCCCTGAAGAGGTTCAAGGCGAGGAAGCGCGTGGTTTTGTCGAACACGAAATCCAAATGATTCGCGATAAGTTCGAGTTAATTATTGCCGAAGCAAGCGATGCCAAGAGTAAAGCCGACGCTATTTTAGCGATCTTTTTAATGGGACATGAGCTAAGTAGCTGTGAAGTAATTGAAATCTTAGAGCAGACCGAGCACACTGAACAGACCGAGCCTCAACAACTTGAAGCGCCATTAACTGCCGACGTTGTTTAACGCTTTACTAAAATTTACTAACTTGAGTCACTCATGCGCGACAAGCAAACTTTGCCGCTAGTTTTAGCGGGTCCTATTTTACGAAAAAGCACCCAAGATGAACTGGTATTGTGGTTGGTGACCAGCGAACCGTTAATCGGCTCATTCCAACTCTATGCCGATACTGATGACGCGATAATTTTCGACGCGCCACTAGAAAGCTGTAAGCAAGTTGCGGTGGGAGAACGAGCTTATGTCGTGCTTGCCCAGTTTAAGGGCAAGTTCCCCGCCAATGTGGCGCTCAGTTATGAGTTTGACACCCAACATGGCAAACTGTCGCAACTGCAAACAGAGCTCCTCTATCAAGACGAGACTCGTCCAGTTTTTCGTATTTCTAACCAGGCCAATTACATTCTGCATGGTTCTTGTCGTAACCCGCATCACCCGTGCAAAGATGCCTTAGTCCAAGCCGACCTTAAGGTTGCTCAACAGACGTTGCAAGACAGACCCGATCTTTTGATGATGAGTGGCGATCAAATCTACGCAGATCATGTCGCCGGCCCAATGCTTGATGCCATCCACCAAGTTTGCCAATTGCTGGGTTTGCACAATGAGCACTTTGTTGATGCGCCATTCAATTCAAGCCAAGCTTTGTTTGAGCATCCATTTTGCTACTATCAACGGGATAAACTATTACCCAGTTATCAAGATCGCAACCATTGGCTCAACCGCCTTATTTTACCCAAGCACACGCCGATTTTTAGCTCTCGCGAGTGTGAAAACCATTTGATCACACTAAGCGAATTTATCGCGATGTATCTGCTGGTATGGTCACCTGCTCTATGGCGCTGTATCGATTCCTATCGCCTCGAGCAACAGCAGTTTACCCATGGTGGACAAGTCGTTTCAGCTAAGCATATTCAGCATTGGCATGACGAGAAGCGCGAGATTGAACAGTTTGTAAAAGGGCTGGTCAACTCTGCGCGTTTGATGGCGCATATTCCTACCTACATGATCTTCGATGATCATGACATCACTGACGATTGGAACCTCACCGTAGGTTGGGAAAAAGCCGCGTATGACCATTCCTTTGCGAAACGCATTATTGGCAATGGCTTGGTCGCCTATTGGCTTTGCCAAGGCTGGGGAAACGAACCAGACCGTTTTCCATCGGAGCTTTGGGATCTCCACCAAAATTACTTACAAGCAGCCACGGACACCCAATCTCATATCATCGCCCACGACGAACTGATTCAGTATCTCTATCGATTTGAACAGTGGCACTACACTATCCACAGTTCACCAAAAGTGGTGGTATTGGATACCCGTACTCGTCGCTGGCGCTCTGAATCTCGAATGAATAAGCCTTCCGGTTTGATGGATTGGGAAGCATTAATCGAATTCCAACAAGAGTTGATGAACCAAGATAAAGTCGTGGTTGTCTCGGCAGCACCGATGTTTGGTGTTAAGTTTATTGAGGCGCTGCAAAAAAGCATGACTTTACTCGGCCAACCGCTGCTAATCGATGCCGAAAACTGGATGGCACATCCCGGCAGTGCAAACACTCTGCTGAGTATTTTTACCCATACCAAAACACCGAGTAACTTTGTAATTTTGTCCGGTGATGTCCACTATTCCTTCGCCTACGACATCAAACTTAGATTTAGAAAATCTAGCCCTAATATTTACCAAATCACCTGCAGTGGCTTTAAGAATCAATTTCCTGAGCCTCTTTTGGCAGTTTGTGACCGCATCGATAGAGCCATTTACTCGCCGCGCTCACCATTAAACTACCTAACGAAACGTAAGCGCCTAAAGGTGTTTAAACGCGATCCCGACACTGTTGGCTCAAAACGTTTGGTTAACCGCAGCGCGATTGGCGAACTCAAGCTCGATGACCATGGCAAGCCTTGTGAAATCGCTATTTTAACTGGTGAAGGTGATACCGTTCGCTTTCCACCTATAGAAGAAAGCTTGTGATCTAAGTCAAATGCCACTATGTATAGAACTATAACGTTCAAATAGTGGCAAAGCCTATGCTCAACTCAATCACAAAAATGTTCAAACAACTGCTCGAAGGTAATGATCTCGGCCAACAGCACAAAGCGGATCCCAACTTGGCGATTGCCTGCTTACTGTGTGAGGTTGCTGGTGCAGACCACCAAGTTGACCCGCAGGAAGCGCTAGCCAAGCAGCAACTGGTTGGACGCCTGCTCAATTTAGACGCATCGCAAACAGAAGCACTGCTTAGCCGTGCTGAAACTCAAGCCAAGCAAGCAGCCTCTCTTTACGAGTTTACTTCTCAACTAAGAGAACTGAGCCAAGAGACTCGCTATGACCTTATCAAAGCGATGTGGGAAGTGGCGCACGCCGATGGTGAAATCGACCCACTCGAAGATGCCGTGATCCGCAAAACGGCTGAGTTATTGTATGTCGACCATAGTGAATTTATCCGCGCCAAACTCTCGGTGACAGAGAAAAAATAGTATAAAAAAAGCGAGCTTATGCTCGCTAATTTAATCAGTTTGCTTCAAAACATGGTCAAAGCCAGTTTCGCCAAGTTGTACGCATCAACGTACCCGGAGTGCTGGCGCCCTTCCCAGGCGATGTTTTTCGCTTCTTGCGCTGCCTTGTGACCAATGCGCTTATCTTTCAATCGATTTTGAATACGGTACAAAGTCGCCAGATTAATGTACTCATTAAAAGGCATCTCTAGCCCTTTCGCCTGACACTCTTGCGCAAGGACTCGATCATCTCGCCCCCAAGCTGCATAGATTTTGTTGGTGCCACCAAAGTTTTTAATCATCGACTTAAGGACTTCGCCAAGCGGTCTGCCTTGCTTCTCTATCTTCCGTGGCGTAATGCCTGTGAGCTCGGCACAAAACAGAGAGACTTCATCTTGCTCTGGCTTGACATAATACTGGGCGCGCTTGACGATTTCACCTTTGACTAGATCAATCTCTGCCAGACCAATTTCAATGATTTCGCCGGTTGTACCGACACCATTTTCATTCCAGCAGCACATTTCTAGATCGAAACAAACGATACGGTTGTGATTCATGACTCGCCCGATTAGGTTCTAACTAAAGCGCAAAATTCTACCGTAAACCTTAGCTTAACCCAAGCACCGCTATACAGGTTGACTGACTGTTCGTTGAGTTATTCAGCAATCGTCACGCGATTTCGCCCAGCTTTCTTACTGTTATACAGTTGAGTGTCTGCTAACTGCAATATCTGCTCCGCGTCTTCGTCACGGCGAATCGCCGCCCCAATACTCAAGGTACAAGTGACGCATTGCCCGTTTATCGTCACCATGTTCTCGCACATGGCTAGCCGAATTCGTTCTAGGTAACGCTTGAGTTCGTCCCGTTCAACCACAGAGCTTATAATGCAAAACTCGTCACCACCTAAGCGAACAAAGTCATCCCCTTGTTGTAAACAACCTTTAATGGTTTCTGCAACATGACACAGCATTTGGTCACCGCCAGGATGACCATAGAAATCGTTAAACAATTTGAACTTGTCAATGTCGAAGCCAATCAGTGAAAAGCGCTGATCATTGGCAATAATTTGTTCCATAAGTTCATTATAGGCGTGGCGACTTAATAACCCAGTCAATGGATCATGGTTAACTAAAAAACGCAGCTCTTCGGTACGAGTTTGCAGCAATGACTCGAGATGAGATTGCGCACGTACTTGCAAGAACACGATGTAACTCAGCAAGATGGCAATCACAAAACCGCCAGAAGTAATCGCAGCGAGTACAAGCTGATCGTTAACGGTAATGTCTTCTGTTAAACGAAAGCTGATCGACCACTTGCGATTCGGCAACTCTATGATTGTGTTGATTTCATAGCCATCAGACTGCTGCCAATTTTTACTTTCAAACAAAACAGGATCGTCGTCAGCTTCGAAGCCAAGATCAACCACTCTTACTTCCAACTGCGTTTTTGCCGCCGTTCGCGTCATCAAGCCGTTAAAGTAGTGGGAAGTACGAATGACCCCAATCACTACCCCTACCAACTCTTGGTTGTTGTGACGGTCAAACACCGGATGATAGACCAATATTCCGTCTTTCTTAATATCATGCCTCAGCCCGTCTTGCAGCAAGCGAACCTTATCAGACACTGTCACCTGATGGTGAACCCGCATGTTGTCGAGCATCAATTGGAAACGCATGCGAACATCATAAAAACCAAGCACTTTGTTATTGATGGGATTGACGG
The DNA here is from genome assembly GCF_009938205.1 of Vibrio panuliri. Classification (NCBI taxonomy): domain Bacteria; kingdom Pseudomonadati; phylum Pseudomonadota; class Gammaproteobacteria; order Vibrionales; family Vibrionaceae; genus Vibrio; species Vibrio panuliri. The sequence goes on from NZ_AP019654.1 coordinate 1,929,235, forward strand.
GATATATATCGCGGGCGACAAAAATGGGTTCATCGTTCGGCATGTGATAGCCGTAAGTCAGCGGTTGGTCTTTGGGAATGGTATAAATATCGAAATGGGGATGCAGTTGGCGCATCTCGGTCATAAACTTCGGCAACTCTTGCTTACTCACCTTCTGCATCCACTGCAAAGTAATCAAAGTCTGCGAAGACGCAATGACTTGGTCGGCAAAGGTACCAAACTGACTCCACTGCTGAGGATCTACCGAGTAAAAGAAATTTGCCCCAGTGCCAATTTGGTCCAAATCGTTATCAATAAACTCTTTCAAGATCTGAGTCTGACGCTCAGCAAGACTTTCAAATAAGCGTTTACCGTAATTGAGCTGCATCTGGTAAGAATAAAATGCGACAAAAAACGTGACTAGCATGGTCAATCCAAATACCACTGCACTGTACAACCATTTTCTATCTAGTTTTGTTTTCATTTAGCTCGTTTTTATTTTGCTCAAATTGCACGCCCTATAGTAACGCTTACTGCTTTAGGACTAAAACTTTTCTTGCACGCAATTCACCCGAACTAACTAAAATTTCAATTTTCTTACCTAACGACCGATTCCCTTGGTCAAAAACAAATCAACCAGTGCTGTCTATACTGTTTCTTATGCGTTTTCTGCAAGATTCCGCACTTGAATATGTTACCATCCACCCCAATTTACTTATGATTACTGGCGAATAGCCTAAGTATTGTTCAAGGCTAAACTTGAACTCTAACCTACAAAGAGAATTGTCATGACGTTCGATTTACAAATGATTCCTCAAACCTTCGATATGCTGCACGCGGGTCTTGCTGCATCTACTGTTCTATTGCTTCTCGTTGCGGTTTCGCGCAAATCCAAAGTGATTGAGAAAGTGGTCGAAAAACCGGTTGAGAAAATCGTTGAGGTTGAAAAACCAGTCGAAAAGATCGTTGAAGTAGAAAAAGTGGTCGAAGTTGAGAAAGTGATTGAAAAAATCGTGGAAGTGGAGTCAAAACTGACCACGGCAAACACAGACTCAGCGATGCAACTGCTTTCTCTAATGCAACAAGAGGCGCGTTTGATTGACTTCTTGAAAGAAGATCTTACTTCATTCTCAGATGAAGAAGTGGGTGCAGCGGCTCGCGTTATCCATACTGGCGGTCAAAAAGTACTGGCTGACTACGTTACGCTTGAGCATATCCGCAATGAAGAAGAAGAAACGCGCATTACGGTTGAAGAAGGTTTCAACCCACAACAAATTCGCCTAACGGGCAACGTAACAGGTCAAGCACCATTTAACGGCACTCTAGTACATAAAGGCTGGAAAGCATCAGAAATGAAGCTACCAAAACTGGCTGAAAACTATGACGCATCGGTTATCGCACCAGCTGAGGTGGAGTTGTAATGGAGCACCAACAAGCAACAACAGAACAAGCACACCCAGCATTTAGCGTTGGTATTGACTTGGGTACCACTCACTGTGTGATGTCTTTCTTAGACACACGCAATGAAGATGCGCACGTTGAAGTCATGGAGATCCCACAACTTACCGCGCCGGGCACGGTTGAAACACGCAGTCAACTTGGTTCATTTCTGTACCAACCACACGAGCATGAGATGAATGCTTCGTCGCGAGTGCTTCCTTGGTCAACAGAACCTAAAGCTTTGGTGGGCGCAATTGCACGTAACCTTGGCTCTAAGACGCCTATTCGCCTAATTGCCAGCGCAAAATCATGGCTTTGCCACGGTGGTGTTAACCGTCGTGATGCCTTTCTTCCTGCTGGCAGCCCTGAAGAAGTTGAAAAAGTCTCACCACTTCGAGCGACTGAGCTTTATCTTGAACACTTAACCGCTGCTTGGAATCACACTCATCCAAACTTCCCTCTTCAAGAGCAGGATGTGACGATTACAGTGCCTGCGTCATTTGACCCAGCCGCCCGTGATTTAACCGCAGAAGCAGCGCGTAATGTCGGTCTTGCTCACTTGACTCTGTTGGAAGAGCCTCAAGCGGCACTGTACAACTGGATTGATAACAGCGGTGACAAGTGGCGCGAACAAGTCACCGTTGGCGACATCGTTTTAGTCGTCGATATCGGTGGTGGTACCACTGACCTTTCTTTGGTTGAAGTCACCGAAGAAGATGGCAACCTAACGCTAAACCGCATTGCAGTAGGCGAACATATCCTACTCGGCGGTGACAACATGGATCTTGCCCTTGCCTACCGCCTAAAAATGAAGCTGGCGCAAGAAGGCAAAGAGCTACAACCATGGCAAGTGCAAGCCATGACGCACGCATGCCGTGATGCAAAAGAAGCACTGCTCAATGACGCAGAACTTCAATCGGTGCCGATTGTTGTTCCTAGCCGCGGCTCAAAACTGCTGGGTGCCACGTTGAAAACTGAACTGACTCAGCAAGAAGTTCAGCAAACATTGGTTGATGGCTTCTTCCCAATCGTCGCAATTACTGAACACCCAGTGCAACGCAACCGTGGCGCACTGACCCAAATGGGTCTGCCGTACGCACAGGATGCTGGCATTACCCGTCACATTGCGGCGTTCTTGTCTAAACAAGCCCATGCGCTCTCTGGCGATTCAGCACCTGCTCAGGAATATAACCCATTTGCGGGTATGCCGGGCATGGGCGCTGAAACCCCATCAGCAGACTTTATCAAACCTACTGCAATCTTGTTCAACGGTGGTGTACTCAAATCAACCCTGCTATCGAATCGCCTTGAAGAAACGATTGGTGAGTGGTTAATTGAGGGTGGCGCTGAGCTACCGAAACGCCTAACCGGAACTGACCTTGATCTTGCCGTGGCAAGCGGTGCATCTTACTACGGCTCTGTTCGTCGTGGGCAAGGTGTTCGAATTCGTGGCGGTATTGCATCTAGCTACTATGTCGGTATTGAAAGCGCAATGCCTGCGATTCCGGGTATGGCACCACCAATGGAAGCACTATGTGTCGCGCCATTTGGTATGGAAGAAGGCTCAAGCGTTGATGTACCAAGCCAAGAGTTTGGTTTGATTATTGGTCAGCCAGTGAACTTCCAGTTCTTTGGTTCAACAGTACGTCGTGACGACTCAGCTGGCACGCACCTTGATTACTGGGCACCGGAAGAGTTAGAAGAGTTGCCAGAGATTCAAGTGACTCTACCAGTATCAGAAGGACGTCGTGAAGGCGAAGTCGTTCCGGTCACGCTGGCTTCTCGCGTCACCGAGCTTGGCACACTCTATCTTGAAGCGATAGCGGCCGACAATGGTCAAAAATGGCATGTTGAGTTCGATGTGCGCGAAGACGCGAAGAACGATAACCAACAAGCATAACCGGATAACGGCACCTTCGCGGGTGCCGTTATTCTATTGCCGCTCTTTTCTCACTGTTCGAGTGACCTTGAGCGTCGAATAAGATGGCACTGGGTTGATTCCCGTCTCAGCGGCTAATCACTAGGGAATGACAACAACTATAATTCGTCATCACTTAAGCAGCATAAGGTTTTGTAATGGCATCTCCTCGTTTTCTCGTCGGTATTGACCTAGGCACCACCAACACTGTGGTTGCGTATTGCGAAATTACTGACAACCTACAGCAATCTGAAGTCTCTCTGTTCGATATCGATCAGTTAATTGGCGCAGGCGAAGTCGTGCGAAAACCGCTACTGCCTTCATTCCGTTACCACCCAGCGATGGGGCAAGTTTCTCCGAGCGACCTTACCCTACCTTGGCAAAACCAGCCTGTCGCAGGTGACATTGAGCATGTCATTATTGGTGAATGGGCCCGTGAGCTTGGCGCTAAAGTCGAAGGTCGCCAAGTTTCGAGTGCTAAAAGCTGGCTTTCGCATCAAGCGGTGGATCGTAACTCGGAAATTTTACCGTGGGCGGGCGCGACCGACGTAGATAAAGTATCTCCGGTTATCGCCAGTGCCAGTTACTTAAACCATATCCGCCAAGCGTGGAACTACCGCAATCCAAGTAATAAACTTGAAGACCAAGATGTGGTGGTCACCGTTCCCGCTTCATTTGACGAAACCGCTCGCAAGTTAACATTGGAAGCTGCCGCGTTGGCTGGTTTACACAAGATTGTCTTGCTTGAGGAGCCACAAGCCGTCTGCTATGACTGGTATGCACGCCACCAGCAAACCGCAGCGGATGAACTCAAGTCGTTACCACTTATTTTGGTGTGTGATGTTGGTGGTGGTACCACCGACTTAAGTTTGATTGAAGCGAAGTTTAAAGGCGAAGAGTTAGCACTTGATCGTATTGGTGTCGGTGAGCATTTAATGTTAGGGGGTGACAACCTTGATCTAGCGCTCGCACACCTAGCCGAAAGCCGCTTTAATCAAAGTAAAAAACTCAATGCCGCTAGCTTGACCAAGCTCATCCAGCAAACACGCAAAGCCAAAGAGAATTTACTTTCATCTAATGCCCCTGAGCAGGTCAAAATTACCATGCTTGGTAGTGGTTCTAAGTTGTTAGGTGGCACAAAGAGCATCGATCTCACTAAAGCGGAAGTGCATCAAATCGCCCTTGATGGTTTCTTCCCAATCAGCGAATTTGATCAACTACCAGATAAACGTCGCAGTGCCGTTGTTGAGTTTGGTTTGCCTTACGTCGCAGACCCGGCAGTAAGTAAACATGTGGCGGAGTTCCTAACCCAGCACCAACAGGTGTCACGAGCAGCATTAAACCTCGAAGACGAAAAACAACACGCGATTCCAGTTGGCTTATTGCTAAATGGTGGGGTATTTAACAGCGAGTTAATTACCGAGCGAGTCACTACCCTGCTAGAGAGTTGGCGTGGCGACAACATTACGGTTTTGGACAATCCACATCCCGATTGGTCTGTTGCCCTTGGAGCGGTGGCATTTGGTAAAGCAAGACGCGGAGCACAACTCAAAATTGGCGGCGGTGCGGCGCGCTCTTACTTCTTACACTTACAAGAGAAAAACAAATTAGGCAAAGCATTGTGCCTACTTGCAAAGGGCACAGAAGAAGGGCAAGAAATCCGTCTTAGCGGACGCCGTTTCTCACTCACTTTAGGTGAGCCAGTGCGCTTTAACCTGCTGACCTCCACCCATGATACGTTAAGCAACCAAACCGCAGTGCAAAACGGAATGATGGTCAATGTAGACCCAGACTTGTTTCAACCACTGCCGTCGTACATCTCTACACTTGATAGTGAAGGTGTTGAACTGCACGCAAACCAAAAAGAACGCGTAGAAGTCTTGCTGGCATGTCAACTCACCGAGGTTGGTACACTAAAAATGGAATGTGTCTCGACTCAAGATGAGAACAAGCGCTGGGCCCTTGAGTTTGAAGTTCGCAATCAACAAGCGGCTGACGAAGAGCTCAATCTTCATCCCCGCTTGGCTGAGTGTAAAGAACTGATCAGCCGAATCTATAGTGCCAATAAAAAGAGTGCGGACAGTAACGAGATAAAAACACTCGCCAAAGATCTAGAGAAACGATTGGGTCAACGGGATGAATGGGACTTTGTTACCCTTCGTCAGCTGTTTGACACCTTCGCGACTGGTCGTAAGCGCCGTCGTCGCTCTGAAGCGCACGAGAAAAACTGGCTGCGTTTAGCCGGCTTTGCCCTGCGCCCGGGATTTGGCGATGCTACTGATGGTTGGCGCATCGAACAAGTGTGGAGCCTCTATCAACAAAGCATCCAGTTTAAGAACCATCAAGGTTGGACGGATTGGTGGGTATTTTGGCGCCGCATTGCCGGTGGCCTAAATCAAGATCAGCAAGAAACCATCTTAGCGGATATTGCCAAATACCTTCACCCGGGGGCGATGAAAAACCCACAGTCAGCGAAAGCGGCACAAGAGATGGGGTATGAATCCATGGTGCGCTTATCGGCCTCGCTAGAACACCTTGATGTCGAGGATAAGGTACTACTCAGCAGTTGGTTCCTGAGCAAAGCTTTAAACCATAACCAGTTCCAACAAGCTCACTGGTGGGCATTGGGTCGATTGGCGTCGCGAACACCTTTATATGGCAGTCAACACAATGTGGTTAGCCGCGAGCAAGCGGAACAATGGTTACCCAAATTGCTTGAGCAAAATTGGCAAAAAGAGCCGATGATCGCCTTTGCGGCAGTGATGATTTGCCGTAAAACCGGCGACCGTTTGTTTGATATTTCCGACGACTACCGCCAACAAGTGCTAGAGAAACTTAAGCAAAGCAGAGTTCCAGACTCATGGTTAGAATTGGTAGCTGAAGTAAAAGCGCTATCAGCCAACGAATCTAAACGGATATTTGGTGACGCACTGCCAAGTGGACTAACGTTAGTCAATCATTAGGCAGATAGAGCCGCCTTTTGACAAAAGGTGGCTTTTGCTTGTTCATCAGGTAAGATGGCGAAGGATGAAAAAGAGACCGCATTGATGCACAAAACAAATCGACAACTGCTGATCGCCCTGTTTAGCGCGTTTTGTCTATTATGGCTAAGCGCCATCAATGCCGTACAAGCGAGCACTCAGCTCCAACTTGATGCTCCCCTCCCCGATATTACTTTGGTTGACGACACACCATTTCCTTGTCCAAAGGACGAGCCAGCGCATTCCTCTACCAAGCATCATGCCAAAATGGAACACCAAAATTGCTCCTCTGTCTGCGTGATGAAGTTACCATTTGAGCCGGTACAATACGCATTACAACTTGCACCCAGTTCCATTGCACCAATTGGGACGGATAGCATCGGTAAAGCTGTTAGCCGCATTCAAACCCTATTCCGCCCTCCAATTGAGCAGCCCCTGATTGACTCACTTCGTGCTTAGCGCACGCGATTTAAATATAAAGTTATAGATTAGGAACGATTTCAATGAACAAAATTTTTGCCCTTGTGGCATCGCTATTGATGGCATTTTCAGTCCAAGCGACCACTTTCACTGAAGGCGACTACTACACAGTCATCGACCAACCAAAAGCAAGCAAACCAACAGTCACTGAGTACTTCTCATTTTACTGCCCACACTGCTATCAATTTGAATCAATAGTTAAAAATCTAAAACCAGCTTTGGCTGATGATGTCACTTTCGAAAAAGTGCATGTTGGTTTTATGGGCGGTGAGATGGCCGAACCTATGGTCAAAGCCTACGCGACCATGCAACAGTTGCAGGTCGAAGACCATATGATCCCAAAAATGTTTGAACAAATTCATATCCTGCGCCAAGCACCACGCAACGAAGAAGAGCTGCGCAAAGTGTTCACCGACAATGGGGTCAGTGCCAGTGCCTTTGACCTAGCGTATAACAGTAAAGCCGTCGAGATGAGACTAAAAGAATACGATAAACGCTTTAAAAACAGCACATTGCGCGGCGTGCCAGCAATTGTAGTCAACAACAAGTACATCGTGGTTGCGAGTAAGATCAAAAGCTTTGACGAGTACAATCAACTTGTGAACTACCTACTCACCTTGTAACAACACAATTAAGTGAGCCAGGGCATTTTGCTCTGGCTTTTTTACGGATAACCAATATGAACTTAGAACACTTCGATGCCATCTACCAACGCGCAGCCGAGCGTAAAGGCGGCGAGTTAGCACTCGAGTCCATGCTGTCTACTCCGCTGACTCAGCAAGAACTCTTGTCGATTACCGATGATCGTTGGCTGTCAGCTTTTTCAATGAAAGTTTTTCAAAGTGGTATGAGCTGGAAAGTCGTCAGAAACAAATGGCCCAACTTTGAAGAACTGTTTTTTGGCTTTAAAATTGGGCCGCTACTTATGCTCTCGGATGAGCAGTGGGAAGCGAAGTCGATTGATAAGCGTATTATTCGCCACCACAGTAAAGTCATGTCGATTGCCGCCAATGCACAAATGATCTATGAAGCGGGAATCAAACATGGTTCATTCGCGCAGATGGTTGCCCAATGGCCAAGCGACGATATAACGGGGTTGTGGCTCTACCTTAAAAAGCATGGTCAACGACTTGGCGGAAACACTGGCCCTTATGCGTTGCGCCAAATGGGTGTCGATACCTTTATCTTGTCACAGGATGTCGAAGCTTACCTGCGCAGCTACAAAATCATTGAAGGTGGACGAGACACTAAGCGATCATTGGCTCAATGTAATCAGGCGTTTAGTTTTTGGCAGCAGCAAAGTGGCCGTAGCCTGACTCACATTAGCCAAATCATCGCCTTCAGTTGCGGTGATAATCGGATGTAAGTGGCTATTTTGCAGTAAGCTTTGCACTTTTTACCGCGTCAGTTCCAAATTAGCCACCTAGGTTTATTTTTCGTTCGCAATTACCCTGTATACTCAACATCGGTATCATTTAGTGTTGATGGATAAATGCGAACGAAACTAGCTTTACTGCTCCCCTTGATTGTGACGGCTTGCGCCTCAAGTGACAATCACCCACTTTACACCCAATCTCAGGTACAACCTGTCACTCAATATCACTCGTTTGATCAGTATGTTGATCTCACTAAGCAGCAACTCCTCGATAATCGCTATTTTCTAACCGACGATAAAACGGCCGAATTGCGTGCCAACATGCCAAGCGAGCTAAAACCCAACACTCAAGAAAGACCGCATAAAGGCGTACTACTTATCCATGGTTTAGGTGATTCACCCTACTCTTTTACGGATTTATCACGTTCGCTGCAGCAACAGGGCTTTTTGGTGAGAACGATACTTCTGCCTGGGCATGGCACACGCCCTGCCGATATGCTCGACGTTGATTCAGAACAATGGAATGAGTTGGTTCAAAAGCAAGTAGCACTGTTGAAACGCGAAGTCGATCAAGTGTATTTAGGTGGCTTTTCTACTGGCGGTAATCTCGCCTACTCTTACGCAGCAAAAGACAAGTCAATTAAGGGCTTGATGCTCTTTTCTCCCGGCTTTGTCTCTAATGAACCACTCACCTTCGCAACCCCTTGGCTAAGTTGGTTTAAACCTTGGTTAATTGAAGTCGAACCTAAGAACGTTACAAACTACACCCGTTATTTTATGGTACCAACCAATGGGTTTGCGCAATATTACAACACAACGAAGCAAGTGACAGAACTGCTCGAAGAACACCGTTTTGAACGCCCAGTGTTTATGGTACTCACCCAACACGACAGTGTATTAAACGCGCGAGCAATCAAAAGAATGTTCAATACTCAGTTTACTAACCCCAACAATCGATTGATTTGGTTTGGTTCACATCACTCGACCATTGAGGGAAAAACGCGTTATATCAATAGCTATGACAAATCCCTGCGGATTAGCAACATGTCTCACATGGGCGTACTCTTCTCTCCAGACAACCCTTACTATGGCATCAATGGTAGTGAACGTATTTGTCGTAACGGCTCAAACATGAGTGATGCCGAAATTCAGCGCTGCAAGGCTGGCGAGGAAGTTTGGTATAGCGCATGGGATGGAAAAGCCAATAGCAACATCCACGCACGATTAACCTTCAACCCTTGGTATGACCAAATGGTCGAAGATCTCAATGCCACTTTCTCACTGAACGTAGCAAAGAACTAGCAAAAACGGGCTATTAAGCCCGTTTTATCGTTGAGAATTACTCATAGTCAGACGCATAAGTCTCTTCGTAAGTGTGCGAGTACAGTTCGAACAGATTACCAAATGGGTCTTCCATGTAGATCATTTGTGCAGGTTTGCTGTCATCTTCTGGATGGTAACGCATAATATCCATACGAGCTTTACCACCAAACTCTTCGACACGCTTAATGACACCCTCAAAATCATCTGTTTGCAGACAGAAGTGGAAAATCCCTAAACGAGAGAAGTTCACCTCGTGACGCTCCTGACGTTCTTTCATTTCGAATAATTCGACACCGATACCATCTGTCGTGACGAGGTGAGCAATATTAAAGCCTTTAAACCCTTCACCAAAAACTGCGATACACATACGACCAATCGCAGTTTCGCGTTCTTCAATCACTTTGGTATTACCCATTACTACGCGTAAACCTAAAGCGTTGGTGTAAAATTCTACTGCTTTATCCATATCTCCGACCATGATACCTACATGATTCATTTTCATAATTCTGCTCCACAATGTGTTATTAGTGACTGAACTTGTTTCGATGTGGAGAGTATAGGGAGATCAATTAATCACATGAAATTATCATTTATTATTTAAACAATAATAAAACGTTATTAAATTAAAGTGTGCACTTAAGCAACTTGGACGGGCTTGGTTTAGCGGCCGCAATGAGAGGCAACTAAGTTGGGGTATTTGGCTGCAAGTGCAGCCAAGGTAACAGCACGCGTTTCGCGAGCGAAACGTTCAGGTTGGAAACGCTATCGATCTAGCTCTGACGGACGTCATCATAGATCGCGCAAGAGAGGTTGTAGTTGTGCTGTCTGGCGATTCTTTGTGAGTAAAACAGTTGGGGTAACTCGTAGATCACCAGTAAGCCAATGATAATTAGGGCATACATATTGCCCATAATTAAACCAATCACACTGACGATAAGGAGCACGAACTCGATAGCAAACAGCGAATATTTACCTAAATAGCAATGATGAATACCACCGAGGAAAAACCAGTTTAAGCTGGCATAGGTGTCGGGGTCTTTTAGCTCTTTTGTTTGACGGGCATAGAACGCTTTCTTCTGAGCCTCGGGGAGCGCATTAACTCGCTTTCTCAACTCTTCTTCTTTTTGCTCTAACTCTTCAATTGATTCGCGCAAACTCATTACGGTACCTCATCATGAATTTTCCCGACCAAGTCCGGTTGATTGCATCGCTTAATTCGAGCTAAACCAAGTCGCCAACCCTTAAGCGCGCCATATTTCGCAATACACTGCTTGGTGTACTCAGAGCACGTTGGCTCAAAGTTACACTCAATGTTCAACAATCGTTTAGAACCACCGCTCGCTTGGTAGCGGTGGATCAATTTTAGTGATAAATACTTTATCAAACTTAACGACCGAGCGTCACAATGACGGCTTCACGCTTCCAAAACAGCATGTAACGTTTTTGCTCAACAATTTGAAACACCACTTGCCAGCCGTCTTGAGCATACATGTTTAGCTCTGCTTCCATTTTCTGTAATGGTAGACCGCTTGCACCGAGTAAAAGAGTACCGCAACCACCTTCTACAATATGAACTACTTTATATTCTGTAAACTTTGTCATTTCCCTAACCAAATATTGCAATAAAAACAGGATGTTACAATATGAAACAAAGTGTAGCAATAACAGACAAGTAAAAAGTATCACAGAAAACAGTGACTTATATTCCACTAACTCATGTAACAAGCTTGACACAGAGAAGTGTATTGCAGGGATAACAATCAAGATAGTGCGCCACAGAAATGGGCGCGTAATTGCAGTATTGATCGATGGAGTAGAAGGAAGACTCAAGGTGCCAGATGTACCTTGAGCCTGTCGTGAGTAGCGAACCCGCTTACTTACCTTTTTTCATCATTGCAGCAAGGTCAGCAAATGGGTTGTGCGTTGCCGCTTTGTGCTCATCTTCACCGGGCTTTACTTCTGAGCCGTATCGTTCATGTTCAAGATATTTGCTGTGCTCATGGTCATGACAATAGAGACACAGTAGCTCCCAGTTACTTCCGTCTGCGGGATTGTTGGTATGATCGTGGTCTTTATGATGGACGGTCAGTTCACGTAGGTTTGAATATACGAACTCTCGTGCACAGCTGCCACATACCCAAGGGTATAATTTCAGCGCGCGCTCTCGATAGTCGCTCTCTTTGCGTTTATATGCGGCACTACTTCCGTAGAAATCTGAAGACATTGCTCTTGCCTCTCATTGTATTGATATGTGCCGATGCTAGCACAGCCGAAACCATGCAATCTTGCTTAATCACAACTTCCTTGATGTTGGTGGCACAAAAAAGCCGAAGTATGACAACTTCGGCTTTGTGATGTTGGCAGCAAATTACGCGCAGTAATGTTTTGCGATGTCTGCGCCCAAACGTGCGTTGTTGAGTACAAGTTGGATATTCGAATCCAAGCTATTGCCACCAGTAAGTTCACATACGCGAGCCAATAGGAATGGCGTTGATTCTTTACCAAATACGCCTTGCTCTTCCGCTTCTTTCAATGCAGTTTCAATTGCCGTGGTGATCACTTCTGGTGCCATAGCAAACTCTTCTGGAATTGGGTTCGCAACCACAACGCCACCTTTTAGGTTCATTTCCCATTTAGCTTTAAGCGCTAGAGCAATTTCGTCAGCGCGGTCAAAACGGTAGTCAATCGCGTGTTCACTTTCACGAGTGTAGAACGCAGGTAAGCTATCCGTTTGGTAGCCAATCACTGGTACACCTTGTGTTTCTAGGTATTCACGAGTCAAAGCAAGGTCAAGGATAGATTTTGCGCCAGCACACACAACCGCTACGTTGGTGTTCGCTAACTCTTGTAGATCTGCAGAGATATCAAACGTCTCTTGCGCGCCGCGGTGAACACCGCCAATACCGCCTGTCGCAAACACTTTAATCCCAGCCATTTCAGCAAGAATCATAGTCGCAGCAACTGTCGTCGCACCATCTTTCTTACCAGCAACAATAAATGGAATATCACGACGGCTGACTTTTGTTACCGCTGCGCCCGCTTGACCAAGATGACGAACTTGCTCCTCATCAAGACCAACTTTTAGGCGACCACCAATAATCGCGATAGTCGCAGGCACAGCACCTTGCTCACGAATAGTTTGCTCAACCAGCAATGCAGTTTCAACGTTACGAGGGTAAGGCATACCGTGGGAGATGATCGTGGACTCAAGTGCCACTACTGGACGGTTGTTTGCTAGTGCCTCAGCAACTTCTGGTTGAATATCTAGGTAGTTCTCTAACATCTTGAGGTTTCCTCTATTAAACGTTGTACTGCGTGTTCAGACATAGTTGAGTTAATTGTTTTTTCAGCCTTGAGTGCCAGACATGCTGCCGCAAGGGCAAAGTCAACACTGAGTGACCAAGACCAGTCGCTCATAAATCCATGAGCCAAACCAGCCATTAATGCGTCCCCTGCTCCAGTTACATTGTTAACCTGCGTCGCTGAAGGTGGGATAAATCTTTGTTCTGTTTCGTTGCTGGCAAACGCCCCTTGACTGCCCAAGCTAATTAACAATCGCTTCACCCCTTTCTGGTGCAGCGCATCGGCAACTTGAGGTAATTGATCAAGTGACTCAATCTTGATTCCAGAAAGCAGCTCGGCTTCGATTTTGTTTGGTTTAAGGGTATGAATACGATCCAAATAAGGTGCTAGCTTACGCGCTTTAACTGATGACACTGGGTCGACAAAAATCGGCTTATCACTATGGACACTAAACAAGTAATCCAGTGCGCTTTCAGACAAGTTGGCATCGATAACTAGCGCACCACAGCGGCTTAATACGCCATCACGAGCTGCGAGCGTTTCCGCGTTCAACTCTTCAATCAACCCCATATCATTAAGGGCGATTTGCATTTCACCATCAGGCCCATGAATGGATAGATAACTACTGGTCGTCGCACCTGTGATAATCAAACAGTGGTCGACACCTACGTTGGCAAGATTACACGCCTGTTTAAGTTGCTCGCCCCACTTATCATCACCCATTGCGCCAATAAACTGGACTTGGCTGCCTAAACGCCCCAAGTTGTCGGCAATATTTCTTCCGACTCCACCAGCGCTACTGGTCAATACTCCGGGGTTTGAATCGCCCAACACCAGCTCATCAATCGAGCGTCCACAAAGGTCCATGTTGGCTCCACCAATCACCACCGCATAACGCTCAGGCGCGATCACATAGCCTTTCCCTTGAATAAACCCTTTACGAGTCAGGTTCATAATATGACCTGCTACAGCGCTACGGCTTAGACCCAACTTATCCGCTAGCGTCTGCTGAGCAATCATTGGATCTAACTTAATCAGCGCCAGAATCTCATTCTCTCGCTCTGTCATGGTGACCTCATCAAATCGAGTGCATCTTGCGCACAACCAAACATTTGTTGGCAATATAAACTTGTGTTTATTTGATGCAAACGTTTGCGATTCAATTTGTGAAACTAACCACAGAAATCCTGCCAAATCGTTTTGTTTTATAAAATCAGGCAATGAGTTAACAGGCTTGTAACCCAACTGACCAAACTCAAGATGCGCAGGGTCGAAGCCCAAGGCCGACCATTTATCTTTCTCTACGACCACTTATCCATCGCAATCACCGTTTGTCACATCATCATGCAGCGTTTCCAATCGCTCCTTATTCTCAACAACATCAGATAGGAAAAAGGAATGCATCAATGAAAGCGAGTAAAACTCTCTGCGCCAGCGCGCTAATCACTGCCTTAGCGAGCTTTAACCTCCACGCCAATCCAACTCCAGAAATGTTGGCTAACTACAACCTCGCAGCGCAAGGTGATGAGGCATTAGTTGATACCGTTTATGAACAGTTACATGCACTGATTGAGCAGCAAGGCGCGAAGCCAGTGAGCTTGGTTTATCTCGGCAGTACAGAGACTCTGCGAGGACGGGACGCATTTCTTCCTTGGAACAAAATGAAGTTTACTGAACAAGGCTTGGCGACTATCGCCAAAGGGGTCGCGTTAATCGAAACACTGCCACAGGACACCAATCAACAACAACGTATCCAAGGACTTCCTGAAGCCCATCTCACTCAGGCAATGGCAGCGGTCACCTATACGTCTTTGCCCGATCTATTTAATCACTTCGAACGCGGTTATGACCTGTACCTCAACCTACTTGCGGATCCCAACTTCACTCAGCAGCCATTTGCCGCCACGGCTTGGGTCTACAAAAGTGGTATCGACGCAGCGCTGCGAGCCGACGATCTCGAACAAGCCAATCAATGGCTTGTAACAATGCAACAAACAGATGCCAGCAACCCGCAAACCCAGTCTGCGCAAGATTTGCTGGCCGAACAGAACTGAGGTAACAGCATGATTGTCTTTGATCACCTTCAGCGCCACTACCAACTTGGTGGACAAACCGTACCTGCGCTCGCCGATGTTTCAGGCCGAATAGAGGCCGGAGAAATGGTCGCGCTTTGCGGCCCTTCAGGTAGTGGTAAAAGCACCTTACTCAATATTCTTGGTCTGCTCGATATGCAGTATCAGGGAGAAGTATTGCTGCATGGTACTCCGTTACCAAAGCATGCCAAACAAAGTGCGCAACTTCGTCGCAGCCAACTTGGTTTTATTTTTCAACGTTTTAACCTCGTTCCCGTGATGAACGCGCTTGAAAATGTCGCCTACCCTCTACTGCTCAATGGCATGAGTAAACAACAACAAAGAAAACAAGCGCAACAGATGCTGGAAATGGTTGGATTGGGCGACTATATCCACCATCGCCCTGACAACCTGTCCGGTGGTCAGCAGCAGCGCGTCGCTATTGCGCGTGCTCTTGTTCATAAACCTTCTCTTGTCATAGCCGACGAACCGACAGCAAGCCTAGACAGCAACACGGCTAACTTGGTTGTCGATATCATGCGTCAACTCGGTCATGAACTGAACACAACATTTGTTGTGGCAACCCATGACGCCCGCATGGCATCACGCTGCGACCGAACCATTGAACTTCTCGATGGCAAACTTAATCCCTTTGACTCTCAGCATGAGGTGATTTCATGGGCAAGTTAATCAACCATATCGTTCCAGACTCAGTTCGCCTTGCATGGCTCAACCTAAGACGGAATCAACGCCGCACATCACTCTCTGTGCTTATTATCTCAATTACCGTGTTTGCCATGACCAGTACTGGCGGCTTTGGTTTGTACACATACAAAAGCCTGAAAGAGGCCACTGCGCGAGACATTGGTCATATGATCATTTCTACGCCGGGCTATTTTGAAAAAGAGGAAGAGGTACCACTAGCCAATGGCTTCAAACCATCAGCGACATTGATTCGTCAATTAATGGCATTCGACACCGTGCGAGGTGTACAACCCAGCGTTGAGTTTACCGGATTGATCTCCAACGGCAGTAAGTCCTCAATCTATATTGGACGAGGGGTTAATGATCGAGAGTTCGATATGAAAGGCCCTTTTATTGATGTAAAAGAAGGGCGAACGTTATCAAACATTCGCTCACCTCGTTATGATGTCACTGCACCTGAGGTTATGCTGGGTGTCGATCTTGCACGCAACCTCAGTGTCACCATAGGTGACTGGGTAACATTGCTCGCCACCACCACAGACGGTGCACTCAATGCATTTGATTTTAAAGTGCGCGGGATCTACTCAACCGGTGTACCTGAGATCGATAAACGTCAACTTTATATTCATATTGATAGTGCGCAAGAACTATTAAACAGTGACAAAGTCAGCACGATTTCTGTATTTCTGTTCGATCTGGAACAGACGGCCTCTGTACAGCAACACGTGAACCAACTCATCCGAAATAGTGAACAAGACCTACAAGTCACCCCTTGGCATCAACGGGCGTTTTACTACCAAAACGTCAAGAGCCTTTATGATCGCATCTTTGGCATTATTGGCAGCATCATGGCTTTAGTCGTTTTTGTTTCGCTGTTTAACACCATGACGATGTCTGTCACAGAGCGGACTCGTGAAATTGGCACACTAGCGGCGCTAGGAAGTTACCCCAACGAGATTATCGCCGGGTTTATGCGTGAGTCTGGGTTACTCGCCTTAATTGGTAGCCTGATTGGTATCACTGCCGCTGCGCTGTTGAGCGTATTTCTGATGGTGTTTGAGTTTAATATGCCCCCTCCCCCTGGCATGAACCAAGGCTATCCACTCACGATCTATTTCTCGTACCCACTGGCTATCTCTGCCGCTATTGGGGTGCTCTTGGTCTGCTTAACAGCCGCTTACTTTTCGGCGCGCAACGGCGTCAATAAACCTATCACGGAGGCACTTATCCATGTTTAATTATCTGTTTAAAGTTACCACAACGCTGCTACTGATGATTGGTGCCATTGGTTGCGCAAATGCCGCACTGAATCGCGAACAAGTCGACCAGCTTATTGCCCAAGCCGATGCCTACCGTCTGGACCAAGAATCGGCCAAAGTGGTTTCGTTCGTGTCGCTTTATAAAAATGGTCAACTGGATAAAACTCGCGAATACCATGTTTATTCGCGCCCAAACCGTCAGTCGCTCGTGGTGTTTAAATCCACAGTTGAAGCAGGACAAAAGATGTTGATGCTGCAAGATAACTTCTGGCTACAAATGCCCAAAAGTCGTCGTCCTATTCGAATCACTCCAATGCAGAAACTCCTTGGGGAAGCCTCTGTCGGCGATATCAGTTCATTAACGTGGAGCGAAGATTACCAAGGCACCTGGCAAGCAAGTGAAGAGGCTTTAGATGAAAACGGACTGAGCTACGCCACTGAACAGTTACAGTTGATGGCGAAAACAGGCAGTGCCAGCTATCAGAAAATCAATTTGTGGCTAGAAAAAGAGACCGGTTTTCCAGTTAAAGCCGATTTCTATCTGCGTTCTGGCAAGCTAGCAAAAAAAGCCTATTTCACTCGAGGTGTACGCGATGGTCAACTTGCGGTCACCGCCATGACGCTATTTGATGCAATTCAAGCACAGCAAAAAACCGTCATCGACTATCGCTCAGTCACCCCTTGGCATCTGGCGGATAAGTTTTATAACCCCAGCTATCTGGCACGCAACAAATCAGCGGAGCTCTAATCATGCGCAGCCTTCCACTTGCCATTGTGCTCAGCGCAATTGCCACCAAGGTGTCTGCCGATGAGCTGCAAATCAACTGGGATTGGGCGCTATCAGCGACTCATCATCAGCTTGCAGAGACCACACTACTTGAGGCAAAAAACAACTCCCATTCGCAGTTAGATGGGCTACTTGATGTCGCGATAAACTATGCCAATTGGAGCAGCCTACTGGCGCTGTATAGTCGCGACCTTTATCAGTCTGGCAGTCACTCGTGGTTTGATGAGACCGACAGTCGCGTCATTGTTCGTGAGTTAGCATGGCAAGGTTCCGTGGATTGGGGTGATCAAGTGGTCGATTTATCCTTCGGGAAGATTCGCCTCGATTACGGTGTAAGTTACGCTTATCGCCCACTGGATATGTTTAAGCCCTACCGACAAAACCCGATAGGTCTGAGCATTGAAGAAGGCGCGGTTGTCGCTTCCGCCTCATCATTTACAGCAACGGGTGAATGGACATTGCTCTATACCAACTCACATTGGACCGACAATCAAGTCAGCCAGTTTGAGATGTTGAATCAGCAGCATGGCGTTGGTATACGTCGCTTTGGCTTAGCTGGGGATGACGAATACCAATGGATTGCCTATTACGATGATGTTCGCCAAGGTGCTATTGGCGCGAGTTGGGTGACGGTGCCAACGTCAGCGTGGGAAATTCATAGCGAGCTATTATGGCAAAACAAAACGCCACAATACTCGCTGCCAAGCAACCACACTAAGCCCGTCACCAACACAGAGGCAGGCTCAGCATGGCAAGCCCTTGTAGGCTTCACCTATACCACACACAGTGGACATAGCTTTATTGGAGAATACTGGTTTGATGGCCGAGCATGGAGCGGCGCGGAGTGGCAACAAGCTCGCGTACAAGCAGAATATCTCAAGCGTTCAGTAGTCACTCAACCCTTGGCGGCGTCTTATGCGCAAGGGCTACAGCATGACAACCTCATGCAGCATACCTTGATGCTCCATTGGAGTTGGGATCCACAAACCTGGTTACAGTGGCAAGGTCGCACAAACTGGCAATGGCTTGAGAAAATCACACCCAAGTTTGATCTGCTCATTTCCCCTCAAGATGGCGGAGTCATTGCAACACAGTGGCTCACCTATCAATGGCTTGATAACGGCAACCAAAGCGTAGACTTGGAATTTACCGCACGATTTTTGACCGGCAATGACGATTCTGCTTACGCTCAAATCAATCAAAGCCATACACTTACCTTTATGATCAAAGGGAAATTCTAATGGACGTATCCAACACCATCCTCTGCCCAAGGTGGCGTAATTTTATCATTACCACCCTATTTTGCTTATTGGTCTCCGCGACAACCTACACTGTTTGGACTGATGCAATTTATGTCCATCTGATGATTAGTTTAGGGTTTGGTTACTCCGCATTGGGGGCATCCCTAATTATCAGCAGCGTTTTCCCCAAGATCAGCGGACTGGTAGAGACGATGATATCGTTGACCTGCTCTGTCGTTTTAGGTTCGATCAATGCTTGGTTTTGGTTAAACACCTACTTTGGCTCAAATCTTTCTGAGTTCCTACCCGTGGTAATGCTTGGCATCATCTTCTCTGGCATGTGCTTCTATTACTTTTACAACCGTGAGCAGATGGCAATTACCGATAAACTGGTTGAGGAGACAAAACGCAAGCAAGCAGAGCAAGAAAAGTCTCTGATTCAGAGCCAACTCATGCAGATGCAAAGCCAAATTGAACCGCATTTCCTATTCAATACGCTCGCCAATATTAGTGCGCTAATGAGCCACGATGTGCCCAAAGCGCGTACTATGCTGGACAAACTGACCGAGTTACTGCGCGCATCGCTGGCTAACTCACGCTTAACCGAAGCCACTGTCGAGGCGGAAGTTCGCCATACACGCGCCTACCTCGCCATTCAACAGATACGCCTTGGAGAACGATTGAGTTACACCATCAATGTCGCCCCGCATTTAGAACAGGCGATCATTCCCCCCATGCTGATTCAACCTCTGGTCGAAAACGCCATTGGGCACGGCATTGAACCTAAAGCCGAAGGCGGTAGTATCTCGGTGGAAATAGTCGCTCATGAGAACAAACTGGTTATTCGTGTCACAGATGACGGTGTGGGTTTTGCCGACACTCCAAGCAAAACTGGACATGGCGTGGGGTTAAGTAATATCAAACAAAGGGTTAAAGGTCTGTTTGGCCAGCAAGGTAGCGTTGCGATTACACAACCCAAGCAAGGTGGGTTTAGTGTTTCTATCTCAATGCCGTTAAAGGAGCATAACCAATGATGACGAACGCTATTACCGCAGTTATTGCCGATGACGAACCCCTTTTGCGCCATCATCTCAATAACAGCTTGGCAGATGTGTGGCCAGACCTAGAGATCGTCGCGATTTGCAGTGACGGCCAGCAAGCGCTCGATAACATCATTGCGCTAAAACCAGATATCGTCTTTCTCGATATTCGTATGCCAGAACTGGATGGAATGGCCGTAGCAAAAGCATTAAAGCAACATGAGAAAGCGCCACTAATTGTTTTTATTACTGCTTATGATGAGTATGCGATTCGCGCTTTTGAGCATAATGCCATCGACTATCTGCTCAAACCCCTCAATGACGAGCGCCTTGCCGCGTGCTGCGATAAAATTCAAACAAGACTCAAACAACACCAGCCTTCGAGCACACCAGAACTGAGCCATATACTCTCGCAGTTAACGCAACTCTCGCCAGCAAAAAGCTATTTGCAGTGGATCAAAGCAAGCCAAGGGGAAGATATTCACCTTATCGCCGTAGCAGACGTACTCTATTTCAAGGCCGAAGAAAAGTACGTTTCTGTTTATACGGAAGATAACTGTGAGTATTTGATTCGAACGCCTCTAAAAGAGCTGATGACTCAACTCGACCCGCAGCAATTCTGGAAGATTCATCGTTCAACGGTGGTACAAGTTAGTGCGATCGACAAAGTCAGTAAGGATTTTACCGGCAGGATGTTCGTAAAAATGCAGCACCACAAGCTGCCTGTCAGTCGCGCACAACAAGGGTTATTTAAAGGTATGTAGCCGAAAGTAATCATCCATTTTGTGATTTTTAACAACCCGAACACTGCACTCTCTCTGCATAAAAGATGGAATCTCTGCTTTCATTTGTCGACGTTATTTGTGCACTTACTCCAATAAACAGCGGTTTAATAGCATTGTTAAACCCCCAAACCACTTTCACTCATCGCAAAACGAAAGATTGCAGAATCGCAAAGTGCAAAATCAAACTTGTGATCTTGCTTTTATATTGATTTTACCCGCCTGACATAATAAGCATCGCAACCAATAGTAAGTCTAATGTGTGCATAGCAATTCATAAGTTTACCAACCATGTAAAAATAGCCAATGCTAGCGATAGCATCTGAGGACTCGTTATGAAAAAGACATTACTTAGCGCATTAATTTTGGCTGGGATACATTTCAATTCAGTTGCATCCGATCAAGCCAACTTTAAAGTTAACCCTTATTTGCAAAATCCAACCCCCACCAGCATGACTATCATGTGGGTAACCACTGACGACAAAGCTGGCGAACTCACGGTTTCGGCAGAAGGCTTTACGGAAACGCTAAAGTCAACACCGACAATAGCCAAAGAACTCGACTACTATCCTACCGAAGTTGAAAAATACTTTACCAATCAGGCGGAAACCCAAACACCTTATATCCACCGCATCACTATTGATAGATTGAAGCCTGGTACCCAATATCAATACGAAGTTGCACAAGGGAGTGAAAAGTACGCCGCTCACTTTACTACCGTGCCAAATAAGGATAGTAGCGTAAGGTTTGTCGTCTATTCAGATTCAGAAACAGAACCTGAATCAACCGGCAAAACTCGTCGCTGGTCAGAACCGTATGGGGACTTTGATCGCCAGTACTTGGTCGATCAAACCGTTGGCTATCAAGAAAATATTCGCGTTATGCTTGAACGTCAGCCTAACTTTATCGCTATCGCTGGTGATCTGGTTGAGTCTGGCAACGAGCAACGTGACTGGGATGAGTTTTGGCGTCACAACGCCGGTGAATACAACAACATCGCCTCTTATATCCCAATCCTGCCAGCACTCGGTAACCATGAAAACTACCCGGGGCCAGATGGCGGGATGAAAGAATACAATACCGAACTTGCTCTGCAGGCGATCGCTCGATACAAAGCCTATTTTGACGTTCCTGATAACGGCAGCAAAGTCGACGCATACAAAGATCGCTTCTATCGTGTCGACTACGGCCCTATCACATTTATTACTCTCGACACGTCTGATGGCAAAGAAGATAAAACAGACAAAGATACCAACTGGCGTCTCCCAGGCGTTAACGCCCCAGACTTTAACCCTGGTTCTGAGCAATATGAATGGTTGGAGAAACAACTCGCTGATGCACAGAAAAACAGTCAGTTTACCTTTGTTCAGTTCCATCATGTCCCATACTCAGTAGGCCCTCACGGATTCCCGACAGGTAATGGCGGTTTTGATAATGGTCAAGACAACCAGTCTGGCGTACCAGTGCGCATTTTAACCCCTCTATTTGCCAAATATGGTGTTGATGCGGTTTTCGCCGGACATGACGAGATGTACGAACACTCACTTGTTGAAGGTGTTCATTTCTACGATACCGGTACCGGCGGGGATGGTTTGCGTGGTCCTTACTTCGGTAAAGATGGTAAGTACAAAATTGACTTAGACAATCCATATCAACAATTCCTAGCTCATCTTGACGCACCAGAAGTATGGAAAGATAAACAACTCGTTAGCGGCGGTAAGCACTATGGCCATATGGAAGTCAACGTATTCCAAAACGACCAAGGAGTGTGGACGACAGAAATATCACCTGTGTATGTTTTCCCAATAATGGATAAAGAAGGCAAAGTCACCGGGTGGGAACGTCGTGTATATCAAGATGTTGTCACCTTAACTGCTCAGTAAACCCAATCGCTCTCCAAAATAGATAACGCCCCGCAATGCACAACACAATGCGGGGCGTTTTATATGAGTAATCGGCACTAGCTTAAAGGTCGAAGGTAGGCTAAGAAACGTTTTTCCGCGAACTTAAACGCCCACAGAATCAAGAACGTTAATGCCATATAGAACAGGCCTGCGGTTAGAAAAGATTCAAACGGCGCGTAGTAACGTGAGTTCACTAATCTTGCCGCCCCGGTCAAATCAAGAATCGTCACGATCCCCGCCACCGCACTACCATGCAGCATGAAGATCACTTCGTTACTGTACGCAGGTAGGGCCCTGCGCAATGCGCTTGGCAGTATAATTCGACGATAAGTCATAAAGGTACTCATGCCATATGCTTTGGCCGCTTCAACTTCCCCTTTGGGTAAACCGTTAATTGCGCCACGGATAATTTCAGCAGTGTAAGCCGATGTATTAAGTACAAAGGCGACCAGCGCGCAGAACCAAGCGTTTTCCCATAAAGTATCTTTCACTGGAAAGAACTGATCCATACCGTAGTAAATCAGGTAAAGCTGGACTAGCAGCGGTGTACCACGGAAAAAGTAGATGTATCCCCAACTTGGTAGCATCAAAAGATAGTTACGGCTATTGCGTGTAATTGCCAAAGGAATCGCGACCATTAGCCCAATAACCAGAGCCAAGCCGACTAACCAAAATGTGGTCCATAGGCCTTCAAGGTAGACAGGCATGCTTTCTATGATCAATGAAAAGTCCATCTGTTACCTCGCATGGATACTGAACTTACGTTCGACCAACTTAAGTAGGCCAGTTGAAACGCTGGTAAAAAATAGAAAGATGATTGCGACAGCCATATAAAAGGTAAACGGCATTTTCGTTGACCCTGCAGCCAAAGCACTCACCCGCACCATATCCTCTAAACCGATAATAGAAACCAATGCTGTCGTCTTTAATAACACTAACCAGTTATTGCCAAAGCCCGGCAAGGCATGGCGAACCATTTGCGGAAACAAAATGCGTCGAAACGCGAGGGCGGAGCTCATACCATAAGCTTTGGCAGCCTCAAGTTCCCCTTTATCCACGGCCATAATTGCGCCACGAAATGTTTCGGCCATATAGGCTCCAAAAATAAAGCCAATCGTCAACACGCCGGCAATAAATGGACTGACATCAATATAGTCTGGCAGATAAGAGACCCATTCATGATCAGGATTACTGGACGTAAACCATTCATTGAGCCACTCATTGATTGAATAGAGACTGTTGTTGAGAAGAATTTGCCCGCCGAAGAAAATCAACATCATCAACACTAAATCGGGTATACCCCGGATAATAGTGGTGTATAACGTTGCAATCGCCCTAGCCCAGCGATAAGGGGCAAGCTTAGCTAAAGCGCCCAACATTCCGAGCACGACGGCCAGCAAAAGTGATAGCAATGCCACTTCTATAGTGACAAGCGCGCCTTTTAAAATCGAGGCTTCATATCCTTGAAGATCCAGCATAGGTGAGTTCCTTTCCCTAAACTCAAACTCGACCGTTGGCGACTGCTAGGAACAAGCCAACGGTCGTCATCTATGATCTACTTACCGTAAACATCATAGTTGAAGTATTTTGCTGCAATCTCTTGGTAGATTCCTTTTTCACGCAGCGAAAGGATAGCGGCATCAAGTTTGGTCGTAAGATCTTTGTCTTGTTTACGCACTGCAATACCAAAACCTTCACCGAACCATTGTGGGTCAGTGAGAGAAGGACCTACAAACTCGTAGCCCTCGCCACCTTTCGCATTCAGAACACCTTCTTCAAGCGCTGAAGCGTCACCCAGTACCGCGGCGATGCGACCATTGGCGAGATCAAGGTACGCCTCGTCGAAAGAACCATAACGAACAATCTCAACTTTATCGTAATTGTCGGTTAGGTACTTGTCGTGCGTCGTCGCACGCTGCACACCGATCTTCACGCCATCTAGGTTGTCAAAGTCTAGACCCGCGCCTTTCTTGGCAATAAATTTGTTTGGAATCAGGGCATATTTACCCGTGAAGTCCACTTTCTTTTTACGCTCTTCGGTAATCGACATCGCGGCAATGATTGCGTCGTACTTGCGCGCTAGTAGAGATGGAATAATGCCATCCCAATCTTGAGGCACGATCTTACATTTCACGTCCATTTCTTTACACAGCGCATTGGCCATATCTACGTCAAAGCCTTTCAAAGAGCCGTCTGCTTCTGTCCAGCTAAAGGGAGGATAAGCGCCTTCAATACCAAAGCGAACTGTCTTCCAATCTTTCGCTTGAGCCATGCCTGTCACTGTTGTAGCTGCAAGTGCTGCTACTACTAACCACTTTTTCATTTCCATACTCCTGTGATTTATAGTGTTTATTTAATGTTGTGTTGTGCCGCCTTGTTTCAAATTGAACTCAGGCTGTTAATAAATAGATGATATAAACTGTTGCAATCGTTCTGATTCTGGTTGGGTAAACAACTTGGCCGGATCACCTTGCTCTTCCACCAAGCCTTGGTGCAGGAACATGACGTGATTGGAAACGTCGCGTGCGAAAGCCATTTCATGTGTAACCACCAGCATTGTGCGCCCTTCTTCGGCAAGGTCGCGCATAACACCTAGCACTTCACCAACCAGTTCGGGATCCAGTGCAGACGTCGGCTCGTCAAACAGCATCACCTCTGGATCAACCGCCAACGCCCTAGCGATAGCCGCTCTTTGTTGCTGACCACCAGACAAATGTCCCGGGTAATAATCTTTACGCTCGTACAATCCGACTTTTTTTAACAGTAACTCTGCATTTTCAATCGCTTGAGCTTTTGGCACACCTAGCACATGAACTGGGGCCTCGATCACATTTTCAAGCACAGTCAAATGAGACCAAAGATTAAACCCTTGGAATACCATCGCTAAACGCGAACGAATACGCTGAACTTGTTTTTCGTTGGCAGGAACCGCCTCACCTTGACGATTGGCTTTCATCTCAATCAACTCACCGTTAACCCAGATGTCGCCTTTTGTAGGAATTTCAAGAAGATTGATACAACGCAAGAAAGTGCTCTTGCCTGAACCAGATGAACCGATAATGGAAATCACATCGCCTTTATGCGCTTCTAAAGATATGCCTTTTAATACTTCGTTCTGCCCAAAGGTCTTGTGCAAGTTATTGATATTTAGCGCCGGTACATCTGTCATGCGCTGTTACTCCCTGTCGTGTTGTCTTAATCGTACACTTTGTGCCAAGTGCTTGATTGCATGGGCTCCTCCCAATTTCAATCAAACTAGCACTTAGCTTAAAAACATGCAACAAATTATTAACCTATTCATTTTCAATATATAACTACTTTATATGACTATTCATTCACTATTTAGTTATTACTTCTTAAATGCATGCATGTAATGACACTTAGAACAAAACAATTGGGACAAAAATTAACAAAAGAGACACACCTCAATCAGTTTGATTTTTATGGGGATATATTTCGTTAGTGTAAATTCAATTGAACACAGAGTTTATTTAACGTTACAAAATGAAATATAATTACAGCCATTAACACCACGGCAAGCTATTCCTTGCGCAGACTGGGTAGTTTTCTTTCACATTCTTTCATAAAGTGATCTAAATCAATCACTCTTAAGGGTTAGCACGTTAAACTCCCGACGGATAAAAGCATCAATAGAGACCTTTTGTCCGCTTCTTCGTCTATCTTAAAGCACATACGTTTCGTGCTGCTTGACGGGCAAAAAGGATTTCTTGTAAGAAGCTTTAAACAGACGTTTTTACGCAGTCGCTTAAACAACAACTAAAGAGCGACTTAAAATAAATCACTAACATTTAATATGAGGAATCTATGTCAGACGCAGTCAATAAGCCGCACTCTGATTCGGATATCGAAAACAAGAGCTATCGCGAGCTGCATCGTCCGTCATCGGAATTTGCATCACGTTCCGATTACCTAGATCACGAACTTCAAATCATGAAGCCACGCCGTTTTGGTTTAAACCTACCTGGTCGTGACTTCCGTTTCGAGCTTGAGGACTTAGTTCCAGCTCTAGCGGGTACCATCGGCATCATCGCGATGTACTCGGCAGTAATGATGTCTTGGGCAGAAGGTCTGACAGCTGCTTGGGACCACGTAAATCTTGGTAAAGATTTCGCGATTGAAGTTGCACGTGTAGAGATGCTAATCCCTGCATTACTTTTCTGTGTTCTTGCTTCAGGTTTTATTAACCCTAAAGCAAACCTTGCTGGTAACCATGGTCCGATGATTCCACTTATCGCGACTATCGCACTAGCAGGTGCTCACCCTCTTGCGCTTGCAATTCTTATCGGTGTATTCGGCCTGATCCTAAGTTTCTTAAAAGGTGGCTCGAAACTGGTTAACCTCACCTCTGAGGGTACCGCCGGTGGTCTACTAATATTCCTCGGTCTAACTGGTACGGTAAGTCAGATTACTTCTATCCAAGAATGGGCAGTTGGTCTTCAGTCTGACACTGTTGCTGCAGGTAGCATGGGTTATGTAGGTCTAGTAGTACTAGCAGTAACGATTGTTCTTTACGCATACCTTGCGAAAGTGAACAAACGCTGGCTAGCGATCCCTGTATGTGCGTTTACTGGTCTTGCAATTGCATTAGCATTTGGCGCAGGTTTCGATATTAAATTCGAAACAGAAATGGGTCTACCAAACCTAAACCCTATCTATTGGTGGGGCAGCACTGAAGAAGGTTGGATGCTAGGTCTACCAACTGTACAGCACTTTATTGCATCTCTACCATTTGCAATTCTTGCTGTAGCAATGTGGTCTCCTGACTTCCTAGGTCACCGTATCTTCCAAGAACTAAACTATCCTAAGAAGACTGAAAAAGTACTAATGGACGTTGATGACACTATGACTATGTGTTCATTCCGTCAAATGGTTGGTACTGCGGTTGGTGGTGGTAACATCACTTCTTCATGGGGTACATACATGATCCCAGCAGCAATCGCGAAACGCCCAATCCCAGCAGGTGCGATTCTTCTTGGTTCTCTATGTATTATTGTTGCGATTCTAGGTTTCCCAATGGACGTAGCGGTATGGCCACCAGTAATGCGTGTAGCACTACTAGTAGGTGTATCTCTTCCTCTACTTGAAGCTGGTATGCAGATGGTTAAAGACGCAAAAGACTCTCAAGCGGCTGGTATCTGTATCTTCGGTTCTGCGGTTGTTAACCCAGTACTAGCATGGGCACTAACCATGCTACTAGACAACAACGGTTTGATCGGTGACAAAGAGCGTGCTGCACGTCTAAGTTTTGTCGATAAAATCGTTATCCCAGTAGGCGTTCTAGTTATCTGTCTAGTTGCAATGCTTGCTGTTGGTATGCTTGAAGACCAATTCGGTATCCCTGCATTCCTATAATTTTTGAGCTATAAATGAAGGGGTCGCGTTTAACGCGCCCCTTTTTATCAAAATTTTTTAGTATTTGTTGATTTAGTTTAAGGTTTCAAAATTTTTTTAGTGTAACCTTGAAATTGAACTGGTAAGATTCCATATAAAGAGTAATGACAATTTTTATAGGTTTTTGATCGAATACAAACAACGATCAGTAAAGGCTATACATATTGTTATTTATATAAGAGTGTACTGTTCCTTGTGAAAGAGGATAGCTGACTCAGCAGCGAAACCAGTACGTGTTTTTACTACTAAAAAGGTAGGTATGTCATGGCAGAGCAATTTGCTAAAGCTTGGGAAGGTTTTGCACAGGGTGACTGGCAAAACGAAGTAAACGTACGTGATTTCATTCAGAAAAACTACACTCCGTACGAAGGCGATGAATCTTTCCTAGTTTCTGAAGGTACTGAAGCAACTAACAAGCTTTGGGCTAAGGTAATGGAAGGTATCAAAATTGAGAACTCAACTCACGCACCAGTTGATTTCGATACTGACCTTATCTCTACCATCACTGCTCACGATGCAGGCTACATCGAAAAAGATCTAGAGACTATCGTTGGTCTACAAACTGACGCTCCTCTAAAACGCGCTATCATCCCTAACGGTGGTATCCGCATGGTTGAAGGTTCTTGCAAAGCGTACAACCGCGAGCTAAGCCCTGAAATCTCTAAAATCTACACTGAATACCGCAAAACACACAACGCTGGTGTATTTGATATCTACACTCCTGATATCCTAGCTTGTCGTAAGTCTGGTGTTCTAACTGGTCTTCCAGATGCATACGGTCGTGGTCGTATCATCGGTGACTACCGTCGCGTTGCGCTATACGGTATCGACTTCCTAATGAAGGACAAACTGGCTCAATTCAAGTCTCTACAAGAGCGTTTTGAGAACGGTGAAGACCTTCAAATGACTATGCAGCTTCGCGAAGAAATCGCTGAGCAACACCGTGCTCTAGGCCAAATGAAACAAATGGCTGCGAAATACGGTTACGACATCTCAGCTCCTGCTGAAACTGCACAAGAAGCTATCCAATGGACTTACTTCGGCTACCTAGCTGCTGTTAAGTCTCAAAACGGTGCTGCAATGTCTCTAGGCCGTACTTCTACGTTCCTAGACATCTACATCGAGCGTGATATCGCTGCTGGTAAGATCACTGAAGAACAAGCTCAGGAAATGATCGACCACTTCGTAATGAAACTACGTATGGTTCGTTTCCTACGTACTCCTGAGTACGATGACCTATTCTCTGGCGACCCAATCTGGGCAACAGAATCTATGGGTGGTATGGGTCTTGACGGTCGTACACTTGTTACTCGTACGAACTTCCGTTTCCTAAACTCTCTATACACAATGGGTCCTTCTCCAGAGCCAAACATCACTGTACTTTGGTCTGAGCAACTACCTGACGGCTTCAAACGTTTCTGTGCTAAAGTATCTATCGATACTTCATCTATCCAGTACGAAAACGACGACCTAATGCGTCCAGACATGAACTCTGACGACTACGCAATCGCATGTTGTGTATCTCCAATGGTTGTTGGTAAGCAAATGCAGTTCTTCGGCGCTCGTGCAAACCTTGCAAAAACGATGCTTTACGCAATCAACGGTGGTGTTGATGAGAAGCTAAAAATGCAAGTTGGTCCAGTAATGCCTAAGATCACTTCAGAAGTACTAAACTTCGACGAAGTGTGGAGCAACCTAGACCACTTCATGGACTGGCTAGCTAAGCAATACGTTGCTGCACTAAACGCAATCCACTTCATGCACGACAAGTACAGCTACGAAGCTGCACTAATGGCTCTACATGACCGTGACGTTTTCCGCACAATGGCATGTGGTATCGCTGGTCTGTCTATCGCAGCTGACTCACTTTCTGCAATCAAGCACGCGAAAGTGAAACCAATCCGTGACGAAGATGGCATCGCTATCGACTTCGAAATCGAAGGCGACTACCCTAAATTTGGTAACAACGATGCTCGCGTAGATGACATTGCTTGTGAACTTGTTGAAGTGTTCATGAACAAGATCCGTAAGCTTAAGACTTACCGTGGTGCTGTTCCTACTCAGTCTATCCTAACTATCACTTCAAACGTGGTATACGGTAAGAAGACTGGTAACACTCCAGACGGTCGTCGCGCAGGCGCTCCATTCGCACCAGGTGCTAACCCAATGCACGGTCGCGATGAGAAAGGTGCTGTAGCTTCACTTACTTCTGTAGGTAAACTACCGTTTGCACACGCTAAAGATGGTATCTCATACACATTCTCTATCGTACCAAACGCTCTAGGTAAAGAAGAAGCTAGCCAACGTGCTAACCTTGCTGGTCTAATGGATGGTTACTTCCACCACGAAGCTGGCGTAGAAGGCGGTCAACACCTAAACGTGAACGTTCTTAACCGTGAAACTCTAGAAGACGCAGTTAAGCACCCTGAGAAATACCCTCAGCTAACAATCCGCGTTTCTGGTTACGCTGTACGCTTTAACTCTCTAACTGCAGAGCAACAAGCTGACGTAATCGCACGTACTTTCACTGAGTCTCTATAATCCTCAGTTGAATGAATAGATTGAAGCCTCGCATTTGCGAGGCTTTTTTTATACCTCTTTACTCACCATCAAATCCCATCTAATCGTCAAAACCTTGAAGTTTGGCAGTTACCCGCCCTGCTATTTCTCTGTATGCTGAACAAATGGAAGTTCAACATCATGGATTGGGAGCGCGTATGAAGACCCGAATGACTTTGCTTCTCAGCAGCCTCATAGCGTTCAATAGCCTTGCTGCAGAAAGCGCCACTTTTTCCCTAAGTATGGATAATGATGGACTGTTTGCTTATGACCAAGAGTACACCAATGGTTTGTTCGCTTCTTACACCACCAGCGAACTGCCATCACAACGCCGACTATCTTGGCTAAGTCTCTCTTCCCACTCGCTCGATAAATATGAGTTTGTCCTTGGGCAGAAAATGTATACACCCCGAGATCTCAGCGCTGAAGAGCCGTTAGCCAACCAACGACCTTATGCGGGTGTACTGCTTGGAGAAGTAAACTATATCTCGATTCTTCCTCAAAGAGTCGCTCGCACAAACTTCACCCTAGGAACTGTCGGTGAACACTCATTAGCCGCTAAAGCACAACGATTAGTCCACGATATTACTGATTCTGAATTTCCCAACGGTTGGGATAACCAAGTTGAAGAAGGCATTGTGGCCAACGTTGGCTACCTCAACCATCTCGCTTGGTATCGTTCCGCGCCTAGTAATGACAACCAATTTGAAGTTGCCAATATTTCAGAGGCCAATCTCGGCACTTTACGCAGCGACGTATCAAGTGGATTTATGTTTCGCTGGGGAGAAAACTTAACGAGCAGCTTTGGCTCAGCAAACATCGACAATGAAATGCCATTTCGTGCCAGTTTATTAGGAAGAGGAAAAGAAAGCTGGTTTGCCTATACAGGTGCAGAAATTCGTTATCGGTTTAATGATGTGACATTGGAAGGAGACCGGCCAGAAATTTTACACCCTGAACGTTACCCGATCACACTCGAAAAACTGCAGGCGACGGCGGTCGCCGGATTCGCATGGTATAACGAAAACTTTGGTGCCAGTCTCACCGCAGCCATTGGAACAATTGAATACCAAGAATCACAGGATAACTATCATGCTAACGCGTCGTTTTCCTTATTCTTTTTCCTCTAACCTCACGGCTAATTGTTAATCGTTATCAACAACATACAGCGTTTACAAATCTTGCCGTATTTATTGCCTTAGAAGCACGTATAACTCTATTTAATCGGGGTGATTTGTAATAAAATACCGTACAAATAATTGCTAAAGAGATGAGCTCATGTCAACAATTGGTCGTATTCATTCTTATGAATCATGTGGCACTGTCGATGGCCCTGGAATTCGCTTTATTGTCTTCCTTCAAGGCTGCTTAATGCGTTGTAAATATTGTCATAACCGCGATACGTGGGATACGCATGACGGAAAAGAAGTGACCGTTGAAGAGATCATTAATGAAGCAAAAAGCTACCGTCACTTTATGAATGCATCCGGTGGTGGCATCACCTGTTCGGGTGGTGAAGCGATGTTGCAACCAGAATTTGTTCGCGACTTGTTCAGCGCAGCTCAAGCAGAGGGTATCCACACCTGTCTAGATACCAACGGTTATATCCGTAAGCACACAGATGTGGTTGATGAAGTGCTTGAAGTCACGGATCTTGTTATGCTTGACCTTAAGCATATGAAAGATGAGATTCACCAGGATTTTATTGGTGTATCTAACCGTCGTGTGCTTGATTTCGCGCGCTACCTGCACAAAATCGGTCAAAAAACTTGGATTCGCTACGTGGTTGTACCTGGCTACACAGACGAAGAAGAAGCTGCGCACATGCTTGGCGAATTTATCAAAGATATGGACAACATTGAGAAAGTTGAACTGTTGCCATACCACAAACTCGGCGCGCACAAATGGGAAGCGCTAGGATTCGAATACCCTCTTGAAGGCGTGAACCCACCGCCAAAAGAAACCATGGAAAAGATCAAATCTATTCTTGAGCAGTACCACTCGAACGTTAAGTACTGATCGAATTCAGAAGGGGGATGACATCATCCCCCTTATCTATATTTGTAAAGTCTAAATCCACTCAATCCGATTCAAATCATTGAATTTTCACATCTTGATAATGGAAACGTCCTTTATCCAACGGCTGTTTATGCTCCGTTTTGGCGTTAAAGTCTAACTGCCCCAAATCGACGCGACGAATCGTGCTGTCGTGCATCGTTTTATAAAACAATAAACCATTACTTTGATCGATCACTGATGTCCATTGCGTTGCGCTGGGCAAGTCTGGAATATGAGATTTGTCGTTAAATTCACTACCAATCGGAATATCAAAGTTATTCAAAATATGAAACGCTTGTGCCACTGCCTGAGAAGAGCTACGAAGTTCAGGTGCCGTGTTGACATAGAATGCCGCTCTAACAAACCGCGATGGTGGCGAAATATCACCCGGTAACCCAACGAACGCTGAACCCACACCAAATGACTGTGCGGTCACCCC
Organism: Vibrio panuliri; assembly: GCF_009938205.1. Lineage (NCBI taxonomy): Bacteria > Pseudomonadati > Pseudomonadota > Gammaproteobacteria > Vibrionales > Vibrionaceae > Vibrio > Vibrio panuliri. The sequence continues at coordinate 1,962,292 of NZ_AP019654.1, forward strand.
ATTGATCTGCTGCTCACCACTGGTGCCAGGATGCAGATTGATGTAGTTGTTTAGATTGGTGACATGCCATGCGTAGTCTGGTGAGTTGGTCAGTACCTTAGCGCTATTTTTATGGATATGAATCTGACCATGATCCATAATCTCGATCACGATACTGTTGCCATTTTTGTCAGACACTCGCCAGTGTGCGGTGGGGCTTGGATTGCCCTGCTGATCAAAGTAAACCGTCACAATTTTAATCTGATTCAACGCGGCTTCTACTTGTTCAACGCTTTCAAACTGACTCAACATCCAACGAACAAAGTCCATATCGGTAATGTTGTTGGCCGTTTCATTTGGGTCATATTTCGCGAGTGAGCCATAGTTGCGGAAATAAAATAGCCCCGCACTCAGCCCCTTTTCATTCACCCCTTCCGCGATAAACTTGTCATCACTAACAGAAATACCGACAAAGCCATACTGACTCTTCCATTTTAAACCTTGCTTTTGATCTGGCAGGGTTGATGTGTAAGAGTAGTTTCTTGGTGAAATAATTAGCTTACTGTTTAAGTCGCTGTGCCCCCACTCGATCGTTCTCGCTTGAATGTAGTCGTGGTCGGTCGTGGAGAGTGAAATGCCTGTACAGGCATTGGCAGAAAAGTTGAAGCATGCTGCGAAAGCTAATGCCAATATCGATTTTTTCATAGTTAAACCATACTTGATGTTATCGATGCGATGCCTGCCCATAGAGTGAGTAGGCGAGCCTTGTAAACTTTACGCCTCTCAGAGCGTATACTCAAGCGACTTCAAGAGGCAGAATTCAGAGCATGGTCACTGGTTCTAATACAAGGAAAACTGCGACGCGGAAAAGGAACTTAGCGCGTGGTGAGGACAAAGAAATAGGAAGGACAACGTGCAACTCAGCTACCTTTGGATGTGGGGATTTGCCCTAATCGCTTTGGTTCCGTGTATCAGTGATGCGCGAACCATTTTCATCCCAAAGCTAAAAAGTGAGCCCAGTTTTCAACATTTAACCTGCGCGGTTTGTTTCTCACTCTTTTTGCTCTGGTCTGCTGAAGCAGGCATAAAGCCGGGCTTAGACATCCATTTTCTCGCCCTAACGAGTCTGTGCTTGATGTACGGTTGGCGAGTCGCTTATCTACTATGTGTGCCCATCGCCTTATCTCTCGCGCTTTTTGGCACGTTAACCCTTGAAGCGATGGGGCAATATCTACTGCTTTCGTGTTTAATTCCCCTCTTAACCAGTTACGTCGTTTTTCTGTTGAGTTATCGCTATCTGCCGCGCAATATCTTCGTCTATATCTTTGTTGCAGGCTTTTTTAACGGTGCTATCACCGGTAGCGTGCATATCCTGAGCACCAGCTTTTTCCATCTTGTGATGGATTCTCATGACTGGGCGACAATTGTTGACAACTATCTTGTATTTATTGTGCTATTAGCATTTCCTGAAGGACTACTAAATGGTATGGCTGTCGCCGTATTGAGTGTGTTTAAGCCCGAGTGGTTGCGCACATTTTCCGACCGAGATTACATCTATAATCACTATCACAAAAAATAAGTAAAAAGTTTTCATTTTTGCTCATAAACATGTGTTGAGATCATGTTTCAAGCCACAACAACAAGCTAACCTAAGCACATTAAAGATGTACTAGATTTAAAGAGGTCACCTAATGGAAATGACAAACGCTCAACGTTTGATTCTGTCGAACCAGTACTACCTGATGTCACAGATGGATCCAGAAAACGCTCAAAAATACAAACGCTTACAGACTATCGTTGAACGTGGCTATGTATTGCAAATGCATGAGTTGAGCAAAGAATTCGGCTGTATTGAAGAGAACGAATGCCGCGAAATCATCGACATTATGGAGATGTATCACGCGATGCAAGAGTCTAACAATATGCTAGAAGAGCACGAGCGCAAAGACGTTGACCAACGCCGCCTGCAATTCCTTGGTTTTGATTGCGGCACCGAATGTAAGTTGGTTCATTATGTGCGCTTCCTTGTTGACTCTGAAGGCTTATATCCTCAGTTCGATAAAGGCGATCACCACTTTAACGCACAAATGCCGATGTTAGATAAATATCGTCGCATGCTTGCAACATGGCGTAACTGTCCACGTCAATACCACCTATGTGCTAACGAGTTAAAACAGATTTTCAACGCGTAACAGTCAAGCTAAGTAGATAAAATCTCAGCAAAGGCTTCTGATAATTCAGAAGCCTTTTCTATAAGCGTTAAACCCTAACTCTGCTTCTTCATAAGCAACTCAAGTGGCTAAGACGTATCTAAAACAAATACACAGCCGTCACGGTTGCAGTCGTGTTAACGCCCGATTCTATGATTGGGCTCTTTTCAAGATCCCCCTCAAGGTTGGTATAGCGCACACCGCCCCCAAGCCTTAAATTAGGCGTCACATGCATATAAGCTGAGAGGCCGATAAAGTACTGTCCATCCTTATCGGCATCAAAAGCCTCTAACCCACTTCGTTGAGCTTCTTCTTTGCTTACACCATAAAGATGGTTATTGATCTTATCGCTGTTATAGGCGTAACCCAGACTTGGCGTGAACCCCCAACCGTTACGACGAATAGGTAAGCGCCACGCGGCCTCAGCATAGAGACCGTTGTGTTTACCGCCAATATCCGTGCCTGCTGTAGTTTCAAATAGACCAACCATAGTCAACAACTGATAACTCACCCCACCAAACACCGTTGACTCTCGTTCATCAAGTAAGCGTATTGAAGCATTGTCAGAATCATCAGGCTTTAGCGTTCTTGGGTCATAAACGGCGCGAAAAACAAAATTGTGAGTAGACCCGAGAGGGTTGAGACGATAACCCGCACTAAACCCGCGCATAAAAAAGTGTTCACCTTCATAACCGACAATCGGTATCACGGTTTGATTTGAAGGCGTATCTTTGTATACCGCTGGAGAATAGGATGCCCCTACCCCCAAAGACCACTGATTGATGCGCGCATCCGCGGGACTCGACAGCCCTAACGGCAACAGCAAACCAAATAACAACCACTTATAGTTCACGATTAATTCCATTTGTCAAAATGATAAAAAACCAATTATAAGGTACGCTATATTGTTTATCAATGAGTATACCTCAGCGAATTTCTCACTTTAAACCACACCAAGTTTTTGAAAATTCTGGCGGATGAATCTCTCCTTCGCGCCAGTCCGTATAAAAGGTTGTCTGCAGACACAAGGTGAGTTGAGTAGAGACAAAGCAAAGATAATTTTGCAAATAAACACATATTTTTTAAGCAAAAGTAGAAATCCACACTAGTCTTAATTAATGAGGGATCCGTTGTTTTTTGCGAGTTATTTGTCAGTTTGACAGGTTCAGAGGGGAAATCATTATGAGCATTTTCGACCATTTCCAAGCGCGCTATGAAGCGTCCAAGGATGAGGAATTATCTTTACAAGATTTCTTAGCACTGTGTAAGGATGACAAGAGCGCTTATGCGAATGCCGCAGAGCGACTGTTGATGGCTATTGGGGAACCAGAGGTGATAGACACCGCTCAAGACCCACACCTCAGCCGGATTTTTTCAAACCGCGTCATTTCACGTTATGAAACATTCAAAGACTTTTACGGCATGGAAGAAGCGATTGAGCAAATCGTCTCGTACCTCAAACATGCCGCGCAAGGTTTAGAAGAACGTAAGCAAATTCTTTATTTGCTTGGCCCTGTTGGTGGCGGTAAGTCATCCTTGGCTGAAAAATTGAAAGCTTTAATGCAACAACAACCAATCTACGTTTTGTCCGCTAACGGCGAACGTAGTCCGGTCAACGACCATCCATTCTGTCTATTTGATATGGCTGAAGATGGCGAACTTCTCAAGCAAGAATACGGCATAGAGAAGCGTTATCTGCGCTCAATTATGTCGCCTTGGGCAGCAAAACGTCTCCATGAGTTTGGTGGCGATATTTCCAAGTTTAAAGTCGTCAAAGTACGACCTTCAATTCTTGACCAACTAGCGGTTGCCAAAACAGAGCCAGGTGATGAAAACAACCAAGATATTTCATCACTGGTCGGTAAGGTCGACATCCGTATGTTAGAACACTACTCTCAAGACGATCCAGACGCATACAGCTACTCTGGTGCACTATGTAAAGCCAACCAAGGCTTGATGGAATTCGTCGAGATGTTTAAAGCGCCTATCAAAGTTTTGCACCCACTGCTTACTGCAACTCAGGAAGGCAACTACAATGGTACGGAAGGGCTTTCTGCGTTACCGTTTGATGGCATGATCCTCGCTCACTCCAATGAGTCAGAGTGGCAGACATTCCGCAACAACAAGAACAATGAAGCATTCCTAGACCGTGTGTATATTGTCAAAGTGCCTTACTGCTTGCGTGTTTCTGAAGAGGTGAAAATCTATCAGAAACTACTCGACCACTCTGAGTTGTCGAAAGCGCCATGCTCACCAAGTACACTCGACTTGCTGGCACAGTTCAGCATCCTGTCGCGCTTAAAAGAGCCAGAGAACTCGTCTATTTTCTCTAAAATGCGTGTTTACGATGGCGAAACGCTGAAAGATACTGATCCAAAAGCGAAGAGTTACCAAGAGTATCGCGACTATGCAGGGGTTGATGAAGGTATGTCGGGTCTCTCTACCCGATTCGCGTTCAAAATCCTATCAAGAGTCTTCAACTTTGATCAAAGTGAAGTGGCAGCCAACCCTGTTCACCTATTCTATGTGATTGAGCAGCAAGTGGAACGCGAGCAGTTCCCGCAAGATGTTGCTGACAAGTATCTAGAGTTCTTGAAAGGCTACCTAGTTCCACGCTATGTCGAATTTATCGGCAAAGAAATTCAAACCGCTTACTTAGAGTCTTACTCAGAGTACGGTCAAAACATCTTTGATCGATATGTCACCTATGCCGACTTCTGGATTCAAGATCAAGAATATCGCGATCCAGAAACCGGTCAGTTGTTTGACCGCTCAGCGCTCAACAATGAGCTTGAGAAGATTGAGAAAACAGCGGGCATTAGTAATCCAAAAGATTTCCGTAATGAAATCGTTAATTTTGTCTTACGCGCTCGTGCTAACAATAACGGTCAAAACCCTGTTTGGACCAGCTATGAGAAACTACGCACTGTGATTGAGAAGAAAATGTTCTCTAACACAGAGGAGCTTCTTCCAGTTATCTCCTTCAACGCGAAAACCTCTTCTGAGGATCAGAAGAAGCACGACGACTTTGTCGCGCGTATGATGGAGAAAGGCTATACAGAGAAACAAGTGCGCTTGTTGTCTGAATGGTACTTACGCGTACGTAAATCATCTTAGTAGCAGCTAACTAAATCCCTCTTTTTACCGAGGGGTTGCCCATGGAGTACCTACCAGAGCCTTGTGCTCTGGTAGGAGATTGGAAGCGATTAAACACATATGCCAGCGTATATGTTGCGAATAAGGGGTGACTCATGGCGCAATTTATCGACCGACGACTGAATGGCAAAAACAAAAGTGCCGTCAATAGGCAGCGCTTTATTCGTCGCCATAAAGAAAAGATCAAGGAATCCGTAGCTGATGCGGTCAATCGCCGCTCTATCACCAACACCGAAACGGGTGAAGATGTTTCGATTCCACACAAAGACATCAATGAGCCTATTTTTCATCAGGGACAAGGGGGCGTAAAAGAGCGTGTCCACCCTGGCAATGATCAATTTATTCAAGGTGACAAAATCGAACGTCCGAAAGGCGGTGGCGGCGGAGGTGGTGGCACCGGCGAAGGCGACGCGAGCGCGGATGGCGAAGGCCAAGATGAGTTCGTGTTCCAGATCTCAAAGGATGAGTATTTAGATATTCTGTTTGAAGATCTTGCACTACCGAACCTTGAAAAAACGCAAATAAACAAAATTACTGAATGGAAAACCCACCGAGCAGGCTATCAGACTGCGGGGGTTCCAGCGAACATCGCCATCGTGAAATCTCTCCAACAATCGCTTGCTCGACGAACTGCAATGACTGCAGGTAAGCGTCGCATGATGCACGAGCTGGAAGAAGAGCTACAACGCATTCAAAACCAAGAACCAGCCCAGTTGATTGAAGAGCGTCGTCTTAAAGAGGAAATTTCCTCACTTCGCAAAAAAATTGATAGCGTACCGTTTATCGACACATTTGATCTTCGCTTTAAAAACTATGAACGCCGCCCTATCCCATCCAGTCAGGCTGTTATGTTCTGCTTAATGGATGTCTCAGGGTCAATGGATCAAGCAACAAAAGACATTGCTAAACGCTTCTACGTTCTACTCTATTTATTCTTAACCCGCACCTATCAAAACGTCGAAGTGGTGTTTATTCGTCACCATACCCAAGCCAAAGAAGTCGACGAACACGAGTTTTTCTACTCACAAGAGACAGGTGGCACCATCGTTTCGAGCGCACTCAAACTGATGAACGAGATCGTTGCCGACCGCTATCCTGTCGGGCAATGGAACATTTATGCCGCACAAGCCTCCGATGGGGATAACTGGGCAGACGACTCGCCCCGTTGTCGAGAATTACTGCAGGAAAAACTGTTGCCGAAATGCCAATACTATTCCTACATTGAGATCACGCGACGCTCCCACCAAACCCTTTGGCACGAGTATGAAAAACTTGAGAATGGGTACTCTAACTTTGCCATGAAGAACATTCGTAGCGTTGATGACATCTTCCCTGTGTTCCGGGAGTTGTTTAAGAAAGAAAACGCATAGGGAGGCACCATGACAACAAAATCTGAGACCAAACCAAATAGTAAGCTGTTGCCAGATGGTCCCGACTGGACATTTGCTCTGCTTGAGCGCTATCACGTCGAAATCAAACGGGTGGCAGAACATTACAAACTCGACACTTACCCCAACCAGATTGAGGTGATTACGTCTGAGCAAATGATGGACGCGTACTCAAGTATCGGTATGCCAATTAACTACAATCACTGGTCGTTTGGTAAAAAGTTCATACAGACAGAGCAAGGGTACAAACATGGTCAAATGGGGTTGGCGTACGAGATTGTGATCAACTCCAATCCCTGTATTGCCTATTTGATGGAAGAGAACACCGTCACAATGCAGGCGCTGGTGATGGCTCACGCGTGTTATGGCCACAACTCTTTTTTCAAAGGTAACTACCTTTTCCAAGCATGGACCGATGCAGGTTCGATTATCGATTACCTCTTGTTTGCAAAGAAATATATCGCTGAGTGTGAAGAGAAATACGGCGTAACAGAGGTCGAAGAGTTGCTCGATTCATGCCATGCGTTAATGAACTACGGTGTCGACCGCTACAAACGCCCAGAGAAAATATCGATCGCAGAAGAAAAAAGCCGTCAAGAAGAGCGCGAAGCCTACCTACAATCTCAGGTTAACGATTTATGGCGCACCGTTCCTAAATCAGCCGACAAAGAAGAGAGTGAAAAGGTCCGTTTTCCTAGCGAACCGCAAGAAAATATCCTCTACTTTATCGAAAAACACGCGCCGCTTCTCGAGTCTTGGCAACGTGAAATTGTGCGCATCGTGCGTAAAATCAGCCAGTACTTCTATCCGCAAAAGCAGACCCAAGTCATGAATGAGGGCTGGGCAACGTACTGGCATTACACCATCTTGAACCATTTATATGATGAAGGCGTTGTATCAGAGCGTTTCATCTTAGAATTTCTCCACAGCCACACCAGTGTGGTGGCGCAACCAGCCTATAACAGCCCTTATTTTAGTGGCATTAACCCTTATGCACTTGGCTTTGCCATGTTCCGCGATATCCGCAGAATTTGTGAAGAACCAACCGACGAGGACAAAGAGTGGTTCCCTGAGCTTGCGGGAAGTGATTGGCTAGAAGCGGTCCATTTCGCGATGCACAATTTCAAAGATGAAAGTTTCATTAGTCAGTATTTGTCACCAAAGCTGATTCGTGACTTCAAACTGTTTTCCATTGTCGATGACGATAGAAAAAACTATATCGAAGTGAGCCATATTCACGATGATATGGGCTATCGCGCGATTCGAGAAAAGTTAGCGGCGCAATATAACCTCAGCAACCTTGAACCTAACATTCAAGTGTTTAACGTCGATGTGCGCGGTGATCGTTCAATGACGTTGCAGTATGTCCCCCATGACCGAATCCCTCTACACGAAGGCTACAATGAGGTGTTGAAGCATTTATACCGTCTATGGGGCTTCGATGTTATTTTGGAAGAGGTGAAAGAGTCGGGCCGACGTGAAATCATCGGCACTTGCCCGCAACGTAACAACTACGATTCTGGGATCTAGTGTTAGCAACGCGCTAGAGACTTGATGTGTAAGCTTAGGTTCATCTCCCTCCCCCCGAGGCGATGAACCTTTTTTGTGTTAACGTTTTGCAATTACTTGCTATCGCCGTAACGCTCTAAGTAAAGAACCGTCGCAGCCGTACGCGATGGCACCACCAGCTTTTTAAGCAAGCTTTTCATATGTACCTTGACCGTCGATTCTGAAATAAACAGATTATCTGCAATCTGTTTGTTTCTTAGTCCTTTCGCAACCTGACGCAGTATCTGCATTTCTCGGTCGGTTAAAGTGTCAAACACATCGTCTTGATTCTCACGCTCGGCAAGATATTGCGCCACTTCTTTGCTGTAGGCTTTATCACCGTTCAGGCTGTTTTTGAGCACTTCAATCAGCTCATCTGGCTCAGTATCTTTCAGCAGATAACCATCTGCACCTGCTTTAACTAACGCGTCAATATCCGCCGCACTGTCAGAGACAGTCAGGATCACGATATTGGCATCGCAGTTGTCTGCTCGGAGTGCATTTAGCGTGTCTAAGCCAGACATGCCTTTCATATTAAGATCAAGCAAAATTAAGTCAGGCTCGACCTCATGGTTCTTAGCCACAGCTTCTGCACCAGACGAAGCTTCAGCGATGACTTCGAATTCATCTTCGAAGCTCAGTAATTGACTCAACCCCCGACGCATCAACGGGTGATCATCAACAAGCATTACTCTACATTGTGTCAAAGTCGTTATCCTTTATTCTTGGATATTTTAGTTCTATCTCACAGCCTATTTGGCTGCCGGAGTGAATTGTTAGTTGACCATTTAAGCGACTCGCTCGCTCATGCATGATCGACAAACCATAATGGTTGATTTTGCTTTCTTGGCTTTCGATACCAACCCCGTCATCTCTTACGGTAATGGTGACATTATCATCCTGTTCGCTGCAAACTATCTCAATTTTAGTCGCATTTGCATGCTTGATCGCATTGATCGTGGCTTCACGGATCAGTTGTAGTAAATGCACCTGCTCATGTGCATCGAGTTCTATTGATGACAGCTCATTGTTAAGCACAATCGTTGCAGGCGTTTGTTCTTGCAGTTGGCACAGCATCTCTTTAAGCGAGGTGCCAAAATTCCCTTCTTTGATCGATAGTCTAAACGTAGTCAATAATTCCCGAAGCTGAGTATAAGCACCTGATAAAGCGGAATCCAAATCACTCACTATGGCATTCGACTTGTCGAGATCTGGACTCTGTTCAAGCTTTTTCATCAAGCGTTTGAGTAACGAAACTTGGATTTTCAAATACGAGAGTGATTGGGCTAACGAGTCATGCAGTTCACGAGCTATCGTTGCCCGCTCTTCCAATAGTAATAACTGTTCTGACTGACGTTGCGCTTGGTTGTAGTACACTGCTCGCGAGAGAATGCGTACAAAGTTATCAATCAAATCTTGGTCTGGACAGGGAAGATACCAGTTCCAATAGAGCTTACCTAACTCCTGACCATCAAGAGTCAACGTTTGGCTGGCAAGGTTATGTTCTTCTAACTCACCTTTACCGAGTACCATCGGTTTTTCTGCATCAGCACCAATTTCGAGTTTGACCGCTTTTACCCCCTCTATACTCGCAATTTGCTGCAAGATAGCCGCAAAGTTGTCGGAAGTAATTCGAGAAGCAGTCAACTCACTGGAAGACTTGTACAACACTTGTAGCGATTGATTAGCATGTTGCAGCTTGTGAGTTTTCTCGTTCACGGCCTTTTCAAGCCCATGGTACAACTCGCCTAACTCTTTCGCAGTAGTGTTAAACGTTCGAGTGAGAATTCCCATTTCGTTATCGCTGACGACATTGAGCTCAATATCAAACGAACGAGATTTGATCTGTTCACTTGCGACCACTAAAGCACGCAGTGGGTGGACAATTTCACGGCGCACAAACAGCACGACAAAGACGCTGGTAACTAAGATACCACCAAGCCCAATCAAACCGACCCACGCCAATTCAACCAACTTCCTTTCCGAGAAACCTTGCAGCTTAAATACAAAAGCATCGATTTGAGAGACAAACGAAGGGACTAACATTAAGTACTGAGAGCGCTGCTCGCTCTGCAAGACTTCTTTAAGTTCATACCAACGCATAATCAGTTGGTAGTAGTCATGGGTAATGTCGTCCGGTACATCCCAGTTTTGCAACGCCTTCATTGAAGGCGAATAGATAGAACGCTCAAATAAGAAGATATGTGAAGAAAAATCACTCGATTGTGACTGAATATCATGAGCCAGCCGATAACTTTGCATCCGCATCGATCCAGCGACGTTGAGCGCTTCAGCATCATTCAAACTGGAAGCTAATAGTACAAATGCATAGCCTATCGTAGCAACAGACAATAGCACGATCAGCGACAATGCTTTCGCAATCGTTCCTGTTACTGACTTTTTAATACTTTTTAACAACCGAACCTCGATTCTGCATAGCCCAAAATTGCTTGCGGCTTTTCCTATTAAGATTAGCGCCTACGCCAATATGTGATCAAACCCAATTGAATTAGTTGATCTAAAACAACATCCATCCCTAAATACCCCCTTTGAGGTATTTATACAAATGTGACAAATCCTACAATTTATTTATTGATAAATGAAAGGTTGTGAATGGTATTTATTACTTATTTCAACTTTGGTGTGGATACCCTCTGAATGGTTGATCTGTCTAGACGACGACTTTTTACCCGCAAAGCGGCACGTAACGATACCTTACGTTTGCCTTGGCTGAATGCGCCTGAACGATTTATTGATCAGTGCACTCAATGTGAAGAATGTCTCAAGGCATGTGATACACAAATCATCGTTAAAGGTGATGGCGGATTCCCCCAAGTCGACTTCAGTATCGACGAATGCACATTCTGTTACCAATGTGCCAGTGCCTGTCCAGAGCCTCTATTCGCCGCAGAACAGAATGAACCTTGGCAAGCCAAAGCCGTGATCAACGACCAATGTCTAGCGCAGCAAAACGTGGAGTGTCGTTCTTGTGGCGAGATGTGCGACAGCATGGCAATTCAGTTTCGTCTCGAAGTGGGCCGAGTTGCCCAACCTAAGCTAGAGACAAACCAATGCAACGGGTGCGGCGCATGCGTGTCCGTTTGCCCTACTTCATCTATCAATGTGAGCAATCACGTCGCGTAAAGCGCAGCAAAAAAGAGAGCAGCCAATGCCCCGAAATGAAGTCCATATATCGAGTTTAATTGTCCACGTTGTGCCAGAGCACCTCAACGACGTGAAAATGCAGATAGAGCAACTTGATACAACAGAGATTTATGGTGACAGCCCCGAAGGCAAGATAGTCGTGGTACTCGAGACAGAAAGCCACGGATTTATTACTGACATCATTGAAAAAATCAACAATTTTGCGCACGTCGTTAGTACCGTCATGGTCTACCACCAAATCGAGACTGAACTGGACGATGAGCAATCAAACACTGGATCACAGCAATCCCAAGTAGAGGGTGAAGTATGAAAATGACAAGACGTGCGTTTGTGAAAGCAAACGCAGCTGCATCAGCAGCAGCAGTTGCAGGGATAACACTACCTGCCTCTGCTACTAACCTGATTGCCAGCTCAGACCAAACAAAAATTACTTGGGACAAAGCACCTTGCCGCTTTTGTGGTACTGGCTGTTCAGTGCTGGTCGGCACACAAAACGGTAAAGTAGTTGCCACACAAGGCGACCCAGAAGCACCTGTAAACAAGGGCCTAAACTGTATCAAGGGCTACTTCCTGTCAAAAATCATGTATGGTCACGACCGTCTTACTCAACCTTTGCTACGCATGAAAGATGGTAAGTATCACAAGGATGGTGAGTTTGCTCCTGTCTCTTGGGATGTGGCATTTGACACAATGGCTGAGAAATGGAAAGCCTCCCTTGAGAAAAAGGGACCGACAAGTGTAGGTATGTTTGGCTCTGGCCAATGGACCGTCATGGAAGGTTACGCGGCATCAAAACTAATGAAAGCCGGTTTTCGTTCTAACAATATCGACCCTAATGCTCGACACTGTATGGCGTCTGCGGTGGTTGGCTTTATGCGTGCCTTTGGTATCGATGAACCTATGGGTTGTTATGACGACTTTGAAAACGCTGACGCCTTCGTACTATGGGGCTCAAACATGGCTGAGATGCACCCAGTGCTATGGACACGCATTGCAGATCGCCGTTTAAGCCACCCTCATGTAAAAGTTAATGTGCTATCAACCTACTACCACCGTTCATTTGAACTGGCAGACCACGGTTACATTTTCACGCCACAATCTGACTTAGCTATCGCTAACTTTATCGCAAACTACATCATTGAAAACGATGCGGTTAACTGGGATTTTGTTAACAAGCACACCAACTTCACTCAAGCGGATGTAGATATCGGCTACGGTCTACGTGACGATGACCCATTACAGGTAAAAGCAAAGAACCCGAACTCAGGAAAACTGTCCGGTATCTCATTTGAAGAGTACAAAAAGTCAGTTGCTCCTTACACCGTAGAAAAAGCTTCTGAACTTTCTGGGGTTGAACCGGAGAAGTTGATTGAACTTGCCAAGCAATACGCCGACCCAAATATCAAGGTAATGTCGCTTTGGACCATGGGGATGAACCAGCACACGCGCGGCGTGTGGATGAACAACTTGGTATACAACATCCACTTGTTAACGGGCAAAATTGCCACTCCTGGGAACAGCCCATTCTCCTTAACGGGCCAGCCTTCGGCGTGTGGTACTGCACGTGAAGTGGGAACCTTTGCTCACCGTCTACCGGCAGATATGGTGGTTGCCAATCCTAAGCACCGCGAAATTGCTGAGAAGATCTGGAAACTGCCTGAAGGAACCATTCCGCCAAAACCTGGTTTTCATGCTGTGCTGCAAGACCGTATGCTGCACGATGGCGTTCTGAACTGTTATTGGGTGCAGTGTAACAACAACCTGCAAGCAGGGCCGAACATCAATACAGAGCGTCTACCGGGTTACCGTAACCCTGACAACTTTATTGTCGTCTCAGACCCATACCCAACCGCGACCGCACAAGCCGCCGACCTTATCTTGCCAACCGCAATGTGGATCGAGAAAGAAGGCGCATACGGCAACGCAGAGCGACGCACTCAAGCATGGTATCAACAAGTTGAAACCGTCGGTGAGGCAAAATCGGATTTATGGCAGCTTATGGAGTTCGCGAAACGCTTCAAAATTGAAGAAGTTTGGCCAGAAGAGTTACTCGCAAAAGCGCCTGAATATCGAGGTAAGACAATGTTCGACGTGTTGTACCGTAATGGTCATGTCGACAAGTTCCCTGTTGAAGAAGCTCGTGAGCTCAACGACGATGCACATCACTTTGGTTTCTACGTGCAAAAAGGCCTGTTCGAAGAGTACGCCACCTTTGGTCGCGGACACGGGCATGATTTGGCTCCATACGATGTTTACCACACTGTTCGCGGCCTGCGTTGGCCGGTTGTTGATGGTAAAGAAACGCAATGGCGCTTTAAAGAAGGCTCCGATCCATATGCGAAAGAAGGTTCTGGCTGGGACTTCTATGGCAACAAAGATGGTAAAGCGAAAATTATCTCTGCCCCATACGAAGCGCCACCAGAAGTGCCAGATAGCGAGTTCGATATGTGGCTATGTACCGGTCGCGTATTAGAGCACTGGCATACCGGCACCATGACTCGTCGTGTACCTGAGCTATATAAAGCGGTGCCTGACGCGGTGTGCTACATGCACCCAGATGATGCGAAGGCTCGCAACGTCCGCCGTGGCGAGGAAGTACTACTTTCCAACAAACGTGGTGAAGTACGTGTTCGTGTAGAAACCCGTGGCCGAAATAAGCCGCCGCAAGGACTTGTATTTGTGCCGTTCTTTGATGCGCGAATTCTGATTAACAAGCTGATCTTAGATGCGACAGACCCATTGTCTAAGCAGACTGACTTTAAGAAGTGCCCAGTCAAAATCACCAAGATTGCTTAAGCCTTTAAATGGTCGTGCATTGCGCGACCACTATCAGAATTTAGCCACAAGGCGGAGAAGTTAGAAATGAAAAAATTAATGCTTGCCCTATTCGCAATCGGCGCCGTTATCAGCGGCAGTGTGTTTGCAGAATTAGATAACCCAGGTGGCACTGGTGGTTTGGATTCACTACGTGGTGAGACGTTGTTGGAAGATACTCGTCCAGCGGACGCTTTTAAGGATTTTCCGAAAGAGCATGCTGTGGACAGTAGCTATGTCTACCAGCCACCATTGATTCCACATGCAATTCGTAACTATGAAGTATCACTCAATGCCAACAAGTGTCTTGCTTGCCATAGTTGGAAAAATGCCAAAGAGATGGGTGCAACAAAAATCAGCGTAACCCACTATGTTAACCGCGAAGACGCTGTCCTAGCGGATATGTCCCCACGACGTTACTTCTGCCTTCAGTGCCACGTTCCTCAAACCGAAGCAGCACCGTTGGTAGGAAATGATTTCGAACGTGTTCAATCACTTAAGTAGTGCGAACACACGATTAACGAGGTTAATGTATGAAATTATTGAAAGCGTTTTGGAAGCGACTAACTCGCCCAAGTAAAGCTGCCGTTGGTGTGGTGCTGTTTATGGGCTTTGCTGGTGGTCTTCTATTCTGGGGCGCCTTTAACACCGGAATGGAAGCAACCAACACCGAAGAGTTTTGCTCAGGGTGTCACGCACCAATTGTTGCCGAGATCAAGCCAACGATTCACTACTCCAACCGTTCAGGCGTACGAGCTATCTGTTCTGATTGTCACGTACCCCATGAGTGGACAGATAAAATCGTACGTAAGGTTCAAGCATCGAAAGAGCTATTTGCCCACTACGTACTAAAAACGATCGACACGCCAGAGAAGTTTGCCGAGCGCCGTGGTCATTTGGCAGAGCGTGAATGGGCAAGGATGAAGAAGAATGATTCGTTAGAGTGTCGTAACTGTCACGAGTTCGAATACATGGATTTCTCTGAACAAGGCTCACGCAGCGCACAACAGCACTCGACCGCGTTAGCTAGCGGCGAAAAAACCTGTATTGATTGCCATAAAGGTATCTCTCACCATCTTCCTGATATGGAAGGCGTTGAAGGTTGGCAGTAAGGAGTAAGGAATGAGTACACTCGAATCGGTAATTTGGCACATCCTAGGTTACAGCGCGATGCCCGTTATTATTCTGTCAGGCTTTGCTGTTGTTGCCGCAATCTGTATCTGGATCCTTTCCATGGGGAAAGATAAAGAGCTAGAGTAGGACCAATAAGTTGTCGACTGACTTTTTGGTTAATGCCTATCTACTTTAGTGATTTAAAAACGCCAGCCTTCAAGGCTGGCGTTTTTTTATTACCATACTAGCGAGATAAAATCTGACGCACGGCTTCGAGGTCTTCTGGCGTATCCACTCCCGCGGCTGGTGCTTCTTTAGCCACAGCAACATGAATTTTCTCACCATACCAAAGCACACGCAGTTGCTCTAAGCATTCAATCTTTTCTAACGCGCTTGGCGCCCAGTTGATGTAGGTATTGATAAAACCTGCACGGTACGCGTAGATACCGATATGACGCAACAAGGGTTGGACAATACTCTTACCATTGGCAAAATTATCGCGATCCCAAGGAATCGTGGCACGACTAAAGTACATGGCATACCCGTCTTTATCCGTGAGTACTTTCACGGCATTCGGGTTAAACACTTCAGCTTCATCACTGATCTCAACCGCCAGCGTTGCCATCGGCGCTTGGCTGTTTGCCAAGTTATCCGCCACTTGCGAGATGATCGCCGGTGGGATTAATGGCTCATCGCCCTGTACGTTAACGATTATGTGGTCGTCCGGAATACCCATAACCTTAACCACTTCAGCCAATCGCTCTGTACCTGACTCATGGTTAGGCGAAGTCATACAAACCGTGGCACCAAATGCTTGCGCCGCTTGCTCGACTCGCTGGTCATCCGTGGCGATAATCACATTGTCAGCGCCCGCTTGAAGCGCTTGCTCATACACCCACTGAATCATAGGTTTACCAGCAATATCTGCCAAAGGCTTACCCGGCAATCGAGTGGATTGATAACGCGCTGGAATGACAACCGTAAATGACATTATCTGCCCTCATCCATACTCATGGTGCGCGCTTCTTGTTCAAGCAGCACTGGAATACCTTCTTTAATTGGATAAGCAAGGCGGTCTGCCTTACAAATCAACTCTTGTTTGTCTTTATCATATGTCAGTTTGCTTTTGCACACTGGGCACGCGACGATTTCAAGCAGACGGTGATCCATAATTTTCCTTTGTTTGTTTGATTCGTTCTAAGATTCGATGCTCATCTTGTTGTGAAAAACTCGCAGATACCGGTAGATACCACCAATTATCTTGCGCGTAGTCCGAACATTTCACCGCATCTTTTTCAGTCATGATTAAATGTGTACCACGAGCGGCAAGTTCCACCAACTGCGATACTTGAAAATCTTGGTGATCAGCAAATCCTTGGCAATGAACTAAGTCAGCGCCTAGGTGCTCTAGAGTATGGAAGAATCGTGGCGGATGCCCAATTCCAGCCATTGCAACTAATGCTTTTAGTTGACTAACAGGTATCTGCTTACCCGTCTTAACATTCACTGCAAGGCTTGGCTGCAACGTCATCACCGCTTCACCACTGTGGGCATGGCCACCATTGGTAATAATAAAATCGACTTCGGCGAGTCTCTCGATTCCCTCACGCAGAGGACCTAGTGGAATGAGCTGTTGATTACCAAAGCGACGTTTACCGTCCACCACCGCGAACTCGATGTCTCGCTCCAGGGCATAATGTTGTAAACCATCGTCAGTAATAATGATATCTACGCCCAAGGGTAATAACGCTTGCACCGCATTAGCCCGGACAGGGTCAACGGCCACTGGTGCATTGGTGCGCTTAAAAATCAGTTTGGGTTCATCACCACAATGAGACGTGGTAGTGGTGTTATCCACGATCAACGGATAGCTTGGTGCTTTCGCGCCATAGCCTCGCGATACCACGCCAGGCGTAAAGCCCAGTTCTTGTAGCTTTTCCACCAACCAGATGACCACTGGGGTTTTACCATTACCACCGGCAGTAATGTTGCCGACGACAATCACTGGTACTGGAGCTCGATAGGTTGATTTATTACCTTGTTGATAACCTTGGCGACGTGAACGACTGATTCGTCCAAATAACTTACTGAGTGGCCACAAAAGCGGCCACAATAGGTATTTTAACCAATGGTTCTCAAACCAGATTTTTTCCACCACGACTAGCTACCAAATTGAATGCGGTGCAACTGAGAGTACGCACCATCTTTCAGAGCGATAAGCTCCTGATGCGTGCCACGTTCAATGATTTGACCTTCATCAACCACAAGAATTTGGCTCGCCTTTTCAATGGTGGACAGACGGTGAGCAATCACCAACACCGTTTTATTCTTCTGCAACTCGTCCAACGCAGCTTGAATCGCTTTTTCTGACTCAGTATCAAGCGCCGAAGTTGCCTCATCCAAAATTAAGACAGGTGCATCACGAAGCAAAGCACGTGCAATTGCGATACGTTGACGCTGACCACCGGATAAGCTGGCACCATTTTCACCAATCAAGGTATCTAAGCCATCTTCCATGTTGTCGATGAAATCCATCGCATGTGCAAGACGGGCGGCACGTTCAATCTCCTCACGGGTATACTTCTCCGTCGCCGCATACGCGATGTTGTTGGCGATAGTGTCATTGAACAGGTGTACATTTTGAGAAACCAAAGCAAAGTGACTGCGCAAGTTTGCAAGGGTGTAATCTCTTACATCATGTCCATCAAGAGAAATCGAGCCTGAATCGACATCGTAGAAACGAGTAAATAGATTAGCGATGGTACTCTTACCCGAGCCAGAGCGTCCCACCAAGGCAACGGTCTTACCTTGTGGAATAGTAAAGTTCACATTGGCAAGTGCTGGTTTTTCTTTACCTTCATAGGTAAATGTCACGTCTTTAACTTCAACCACACCACGAACGCTTGAACTCTCGAACTTACCAGAGTCTTGCTCTGTCTCAAGATCCATCAGTGCAAATAGGGTTTGGCTCGCAGCCATACCTCGTTGGAAGTCTGAAGTCACGTTGGTCAGCGCTTTAAGGGGACGCATCAAACCAAACATCGCAGAGAAAACCACCGTAAACGTACCCGGAGTCAATGTTTCGCGAATCGAGTCCACGCTGGCTAAGAACAGCACGGTCACCAGCGCAACTGATGCAATCAATTGAATCACTGGGTTAGCAATAGCTTGAGCGGCAACCAGTTTCATCGACTGTTGACGCATCTTATTGCTCACCGAGTTAAAGCGCTCACGTTCAACATCTTGACCACCGTAACTCAACACAACCTTGTGTCCCTTAAGCATTTGCTCGGCAGATGAAGTCACATGCCCCATTGCATCTTGCATGTTGCGCGACACTTTTCTAAAACGCTTAGAAACATAACTGATTGCCCATGCCACAATTGGCGCGACAACAAACAGTACCAATGAGAGTTCCCAGCTGTTCCAGAACATCAATGCCAACAAGCCAATAATGCTCGCACCTTCACGAACAATACTGACTAAAGCACGGCTTGTTGCGCCTGCAACCTGTTCTGAATCGTAGGTAATACGAGAAAGTAGCCCACCGGTTGACTCTTTATCGAAGTACGCCACGGGCATGTGCATAAACTGATTGAAAATGCTGCGACGCATTTCCATAACAACATTGCCAGAGACCCAACTCAAGCAGTAGGTCGAGACAAATCCACTTAATCCACGCACTATCATCATGCCGAAAATAATCATAGGCAGAATGCGCAAAAAGTTAGACTCCGCGTTACCAAACCCTTCATCCAGCAACGGTTTTAATAGTGATACCATGTAAGTATCAGCGACAGCATTAATAACAAGCGCGACAACAGCCACGGATAAACCGAGTTTATAGACACGAATGTATACCCATAAACGTCGAAAGGTTTGCCACGTGGTTTCATCTTGATTAAGAGACATAGAATTGCTTTATTCTTTTTTACAATAATCTTTCTATTCTACTCGCTTACGCAGCATCTGCCTATACCAAGGCTCGCCTTTCACTGAGCGCATGGTGGTTATGTGTAAATTTTGCCCACCGCGGTCACTGGAGAACCGACCGTTCACCTGCCCTGCCTGACCGGTATCGAACCAAACGGCACCTTGTCGCAGATAGCGCTGGCGTACACTTTCGTTAGGTAAATTCCAGCGACCACGAAACGCATTTGAAGCAATCGCGATATCGGCATCGACCGCAGAAACAAACTTGCTCATCGACGAAGTTTTACTGCCATGATGAGGAACGATCACGACCTCACTGCGCAGCGCCTCAGGCTCTCTAACCAACATCCACTCTGCGATTGCTTCAATATCTCCGGTCAAAAGTACACTGCCTTTTTGCTCCGCAGATGAAATACGTACCACACATGAATGAGGGTTGTACGCTCGTCTCACCATTTGAGGTGGCCATAACACCTCAAAGGTTAATCCCTGCCAGTGCCAATGCTCACCACGTATGCAAGGCAATACTGGCTGTGTTGCTCTCACGCGTTGCTGGCTGGTGATAAGCTTTGCATTCGGATAATACGCGAGTAACTCATCCACCCCTCCCGCATGGTCACTATCAAAATGGCTGATAATAATCGTGTCTAAACTTAAACCTTGCGCATGCAAATAAGGCACAATCACACTTTGGGCATAGCTGCCTTTCGCCCATCGCATACCTGTGTCATACACCACTGCCTGTTGATTTTTCTCTATCACTACCGATAAACCATGCCCTACATCCAGTACAGTGAACCGCCACCCGTCATTTCGCGACTGAGAAGCAAAGTGAAACAGTGTGACACACACTAGTAGCGACACTGTTTTGGGATTCAACAGTCGCCGTATTAGCCACAATGCCATCAATGCGGTCAGCAACTTCGTCATTGATAATGACATCGGCAGCCAAAAATGTTGGCTTGAAGGAAGAGCCATACTAAGCGGGGTTAAGCAGAAGTCAGCCAGGGCAAACATCGCATCGCCAACGAGAGGAAGGTAACTTAACGCAACGCCAGATAACGTAATAGGAATCACCACGTAACTAAACCAAGGTACAAATAACGCGTTGTAGAAAAAACTCCCGAAACCAAAACCATGAAAAAGCAGCACGATAGCCGGAGCCATCAAGATAATCAGCCCCACTTGGATAAACAGTAATCGCTGCCAAGTTACGCGCCAATGCTGCGAGATAGAAAGCAAAAGAAACACCGCCGCGACTGCCAGAGCTGAAAGATAAAAACCACTCGAATAAGCCGCAAACGGGTCAAAAGCCAACACTGCCGCCACCATCAGTAACCACTTATAGCGATAACTGGAGTGAACACCCAAGGCACGAAACAGCAGCAAAATCACTAGCAAGACCAGTGCTCGCTGAGTCGGTATCGAAAAACCCGCTAACCACGCATACCCTGTGGCAAAAGCCAACGCGAGTAGCGGCGCTGCCCATATCCAACGCACACCTAAACGAAACAGGCAAAATGCCACCCACCAACCAAAGCCAAACGCAATCCCCACATGCAAACCTGAAATGGCAATAAGATGACTTAAGCCACTGTGCTGTAAACGTTGCCAATCAACCGCAGAAAGATAATGTCGCTCACCAAAACCTAATGCCAGCAATAACCCTTGTTGAGAAAGGTCGCGGGTTAACCATACGGCTTTATCAAATAACTTCTGCCTCAAAGAAGAGTGGCTGTGCACTCGCCATGAGTATTTCGTTTTAATTGACGCCCTGCCAACCACTCGCTGACCAATCGCATACTTTTCTTGGTCAAATCCAACTTGATTGAGTGTGCCAATGATCGGCTTAAGTGACACCGTCGCCACCACGCGGTCACCTAACTCTAAGGATATGGGAGCGGTTAGGTAGATCCGCGGGCGATAAAGTGCGGAGATTTCTTCGCCATTAATTGATCTGACGACGGCTATCCCTTGAAAGCCATGACTTATTGGCTTAAAAAGGCTGTCAACTTCAGCAATTATGGTAGAATCCAATCCGGCGTTGAACAGGGTGTTCATTTGATGGTGGACTCGATTTCCGCTCACTGTAATGAATAGTAAAGCGACAATCAGCCCACACCCCCATCTTAGCCATCTAAACTTTAAGCAAAGCAAGAGCCAAACAAGGCAAGGAACTGACCAAAACCACTCTGGTATCGCGAACCAGTGGGGAGTGGTTATGATGAGTATTGCGAACGACGACAACGTCCAATAATTTACAAAGAGAGTCATATCCCCTTATGCCAAGAAAATTTATAAAACGCTTTATGCCTGACCATGAGGTAATCAAACGTCAAAAGGCACTAAAGGTTTTTGGCAACGTGCTTTACAATCCAAACCTCTGGTGTTTAAACCGACGCTCAGCCGCCGGCGCCTTTGCAGTAGGTTTGTTTATGGCCTTTGTTCCACTACCTAGCCAGATGATTATGGCGGCTGGACTGGCGATTGTGTGCGGTGTAAACCTACCACTTTCTGTCGCACTGGTTTGGGTTAGCAATCCAATCACTATGCCGGTGCTTTTTTACTTTGCCTACAAAGTGGGCGCTTGGGTTATGCATGTGCCCCCACAGCATTTCCATTTTGAACTCTCATGGGAGTTCATCTTGCACCAAATGAATACCATTGGTCCCCCATTCCTACTTGGCTGTATGATCTGCGGCGTCACATTAGCAATGGTAGGGTATTTCGGTATTAAAGGACTTTGGCGTTATTCGGTTGTTCGCAGTTGGCAACAACGACGCTCGCGTTTTTCACGATAATGGCTTGTCATCATTCACGCTAATGCGGTTGATGAAGTTATGTGTCCGCTCGCGAGATAACGTAAACAGCCTGAGCATCAAGCATTAAAAAAGGACCTTTCGGTCCTTTTTTATTTGCCTAAGCATAGAGTACTACTTCGCGCTCAACACCGCTGCGGGGTTTAACTGACTCGCTCGTGAGGCTGGATACCAAGTTGCCAGCAAACTCAAGACGATTGCCGTCACCGACACCAGTAGAACGTCCGAGAACACCACTTGAGATGGCAGAAAATCGACAAAATAGATGTCACCAGAAAGAAACTGATGGTCGAGCAGCTTCTCTAGCCCTTTAATCAAACTGGTTAAGTTCAATGCCACCAGCACGCCAATCACACTTCCGGCTAAACTGCCGAACACGCCAGAAAAGACGCCTTGCCAAACAAAAATTCGCTTAACCAGACCATCTGTCGCACCCATCGTACGTAAAATTGCAATCTCCGCCGCACGGTCTTTTACCGCCATCATCAATGTCGAGACAATGTTAAAGCTTGCCACACCAATAACTAACACCATCACCAAGTACATAATGGTGCGCACTAACTGAATATCTCGGTACAAAAAGCCATACTTTTGCTGCCAACTGCGCAAATACACATACTCGTTTAGTGTGTTGCCGACTTCCCGCACGATTTGGCGTGCATCAAGCACATCACTCACTTTAACCGCCACGCCTGTGACGCCATCACCCAATTTGGCATAGGCTTGCGCGTCTTGAAGTGGCACTAACGCCAAATTGTGATCAATTTGCCCGTTTAACTTGAGCAGTCCCGCGACTTGCACACGTACCCTTTTTGGCGTTTGCACTTGGCGAGTGTTGCCCGCAGAGGGGATCATCAACGTCAAGTAATCCCCCTGTTTGACGTTAAGCAAATCAGCCACGCCTTGACCAAGAATGACTTGTTTTTCACCAGCACGAAAATGCTGCCAACTGTCCCCATCAATAAACTGCGCAAGGTTAGACACCGAGGACTCTTTGCTTGGGTCGACACCCTTCACTTCAATCGCTTTTAGTTGTTGCCCGCGCTCCGCCAGTGCGGTTAACTTAATGTACGGCGCTGCCGCTTCAATCTTAGGATGTTGTTCAACCTGCTCAACAATGCCTTGCCAGTTTTGAATCGGTCCACGAACCCCTTCAAACTCGCCGTGAGCGATCACTGACAATACGCGGTCTTTCAGTTCGCGCTCAAAGCCATTCATCGCCGACAAACCGATGATGATCACTGCAACACCAACCGCAATGCCAATGGTTGATGACAATGAAATAAACGACACCATCTTGTTTCGCTGCTTCGCGCGACTAAATCGTCCACCAATAAAAAGTGAAAGTGATGAAAACACTAAGCCTCCTCCACGTTCACTAACAAGCCATCTTGCATGTGTAACTGACGGTCCATTTTTGCCGCAAGTTCACCATCATGGGTGACCACCAAGAAAGCCGTACCTGATTCGCGGTTAAGCTCACGCATCAAATCGTATATCGCCAATGCGGTTTTATGATCAAGGTTACCCGTTGGTTCGTCGGCCAGCACCAAATCTGGGCTATTGACTAGAGCACGAGCGATTGCAACACGCTGGCGCTCACCACCGGACAACTCCGATGGTCGATGATCAACACGATGTGATAGACCCACTTTTTCCAACAGAGCCTGTGCTTTCGCTTTCGCCTCCGCTACTTTCATCCCACCGATGAGCAACGGCATAGCGACATTTTCTAAAGCGCTAAAGTCCGCTAAAAGATGGTGAAATTGGTAAACAAAACCTAGATGGCGATTGCGCAGTTTTGCCTGTTTGTTCGAACTCAACTTTGCCAGTTCTTGCTCTAAGAACGTCACGCTGCCAGAGCTTGCATCATCCAACGCACCGAGTACATGGAGTAAGGTGCTTTTACCCGAACCTGAGGTACCGATTATCGACACCAACTCACCACGTTTAAGGTCGAAACTCACCCCTTTTAGCACCTGAGTCTCCAGCGCGCCCTCATGATAGGTTTTGGTCACATCACGACACTGTAGTAAATCACTCATATCTTAATGCCTCAGCAGGTTTTACAGACGATGCTCGATAAGAAGGAAACAGGGTTGCCAATAGACTGAGCATCACAGCCAATGTGACGACAACCAAAATTTGAATCGGGTTAATGACCACAGGTAATGAACCACCGACGGAGAATAGTGCGATACCCGCACTCTCGAGCAAGGCGTTAAGATTACTCGCCAGCGCCACACCTAAAACGCCACCAATACATGCGCCAACAATGCCGCTGCTCGCGCCTTGTACCATAAAAATAGTCATCACTTGACGGTCACTCATGCCCTGAGTTTTAAGGATCGCCACTTCCGACTGCTTCTCCATCACCACCATAATGAGTGCCGAAATGATATTAAACGCGGCTACGCCAACAATTAAACCAAGCATCAAGCCCATCATGTTTTTCTCCATGCGAACCGCTTGGAAAAGTTCACCTCGTTGATCGCGCCAATCTTGCCACTGCCACCCATCTGGTAGCGGCTGTTGACTCAACTCACTCACCACAAATGGATCATTAAAAAACAGGCGCCAGCCGGTCATCGTTTGCGAGTTAAGGCGCATCAAGCGCGCAGCGTCATCAATGTGAGTCAACATCAACTGTCCATCCACATCAGAGCCCGTATTGTAAATACCTGCGACAGTAAAAATACGCTGACTAGGAATACGACCTAATGGCGTAAACTGGCTAGCACTCGTGACCATTAAACGCACTTTATCACCCGGTCCAATATCCATTGAACGGGCCAAGGTACTACCGACAAAGACTTGATAAGAACCTGATTTAAGGTTTGCAAGGCGACCCGCGATGATATGATTTTCAATCGGATCGTGTTCATTGGGTTGAATGCCGATCAATAAGCCCGCACTGAGTTGTTTAGCGCTTTGGATCACCGCTTCACTCTGGACAATTGGCTCTGGCTTTCCGGCTTGAGAAAGCGTTTGGATAAACTCAGGGGCCTGTTCACTGCGCGGTGTTTTACCGTCATGTTGTGAGACAATCGCTTGAGGAAGAACCCCTAATATCCGACCTTTTAACTGCGATTCGAAACCATTCATAACCGACAGAACAGTGATCAGCGACATCACGCCAATGGTGATGCCTGCTGTCGACATATAAGAAACAAATCGGCTGAACCTATCACCGGATCGCCCACGTAGATAACGCAAGCCGATATAAATCGACACTGGATGAAACATAAATAAAACCAAAACCCTTTAATGGCGAATACTGTAACGGTAAATTTGCACGCCTGATAGCCCTAATTTGCCATTTCTAAGTTAAAATAAGTAATTAACAATGACATACCTTGATTAGTTGCTGCGTATGACGATAATCAGAGCATCAAATAGAAGGAAAAGTTCATGTCTGACCAAGAATACTTTACTGTTCATCATCCCATGACCGTCAATGTCGAGCCCTTGGCTGACGATTTTTCTTACCCTACTTTTACTCAGTTTGAGCAGCAAATTCCCGCGCCTTTTTTAGTGGCTAGCGAGTTTAGTTCGTTAGACCAACTGAACGACGCTGCTCGTGCTGAACTTAAAACGAATGACTTTAGAAACGTCATTACGTTACTTGATACGCAAAATGCAAAACTGAATCTTCTGCTAACCTTTATGTTGTCGCAGCAAGATGATCCAAACTTTCGTCACCAAACTCTTAGTTTTGGCGCAAGTCAGTTTAGTTACCAAAATAGTCAACCTTTGCCGATTGGACAAAAGGTACGTGTGAAGTTGTTTCTTGACCATCCCGCGGCGGCTATTTACTGCTATGGCTCGGTTTTTAGCTGCGTCAATGAAGAAGAACAGCATACGATTACAGTAAAATATGATCTATTACGCGACCTAGACCAAGACTTGTTAATTAAGGCTGCCCTCTATCAACAACAAAAGCTACTCCGCCAACGCTCACTGAATCGCGAAAAATAAAATACTCATGTCAAAACCATCACTACTCAATCTTGTTAATCCGCAAGGTGCCGGGGATAAAAAACTAGTCGGTAACCTCACTGGCTCATCACTCGCCTTAGCGATTGCTGAACTGGCTGAGCAACACAAGGGGCATACGCTACTAGCGACCCCTGATCCACAAACGGCCCTCAAACTGCAGCAAGAACTTGAGCAGTTTTCACACCAAAGCGTCACCCTGTTTCCAGATTGGGAAACGCTGCCTTATGACAACTTTTCTCCGCATCAAGAAATCATATCTGACCGTATTGCGCGTCTCTACCAGTTGCCAACACAAAATGAAGGCATCACGATTGTACCGGTGAGTACACTATTGCAACGCCAATCGCCACGCAACTTCTTGATGCAACATACCTTAATGGTCAAAGTCGGCGATCTTTATTCACTCGAAAAACTGCGCATGCAGCTGGAAAAATCCGGCTATCGCCACGCTGATCAAGTGTTTGGACCGGGCGAATATGCCAGTCGTGGTTCGATTATCGATCTGTTTCCTATGGGTTCGAGCGACCCTTACCGAATTGACTTCTTCGATGATGAGATCGACACCATTCGCACCTTTGACCCAGAAAATCAGCGTTCAATTGACGATGTGAAGGAGATTCGCCTACTGCCGGCTCACGAATTCCCAACCAGCGAATCAGCGATTGAGGACTTTCGTATCCGTTGGCGTCAACGCTTCGAAGCGCGCCGTGAGCCTGAGTCGGTTTACATGCAAGTCAGTAAAGGAACATGGCCTGCAGGTATTGAGTACTGGCAGCCACTGTTCTTCGAGCAAACTGAAACCCTATTTGACTACATCTCTGACAACACTCAACTGGTCACCGTTGGCAATATTGAAGCAGCGATTGATACTTTTTTGCACGATGTTGACTACCGCTATGACCAACGCAAGGTCGACCCGCTGCGCCCACTGTTGCCACCTGACGAACTGTGGTTAAAAAAGGACGAGCTATTTACCCACTTCAAGCAACTGCCACAAGCCCAGTTGTCTGTCGAGCCAGTGAGTGAAAAGCAGGGGCGAAGCAACCCAAACCTTGCTGCGTTGCCAGATATTAAAGTTCAACATCAAAACAAAGAGCCATTAGCAGCACTACGCCAATTTAGTGAAAGCTATCAGGGCCGTATTATTTTCTCAGTCGAGTCGGAAGGTCGACGAGAAGCGTTGCTGGAGCTGTTGCAACGCATCAAACTCCGCCCTGTCGAATGCGATAGCTTTTGCCAAGCATTGGAGCACAAAGATAAATTCACTCTCATCCTTGGTGCGGCAGAACATGGTTTCCTATATGGCGACCAACAGATCGCGTTTATCTGTGAAAGCGATATTCTTGGCGACCGAGTCATTCAGCGCCGTCGTAAAGATCGTAAAGTCACCAATAGCGATGCCGTTATTCGCAACCTTGCAGAGTTGAAACCCGGTCAGCCCGTAGTACACATTGACCACGGCATTGGCCGCTATCTTGGGTTACAAACCTTAGAAGCGGGCGGCATGACAACCGAATACGTCACCCTTGAATACCAAAATGAAGCCAAGTTGTACGTCCCGGTTGCGTCACTGAACTTAATCAGTCGTTACTCAGGGGGAGCGGAAGAAAGTGCCCCACTCCACAAACTGGGTGGTGAAGCGTGGACCAAAGCCCGCCGTAAAGCCGCGGAAAAAGTGCGTGATGTTGCAGCAGAACTACTTGATGTTTATGCCAAACGTGAGCTAAAACCGGGTTACAAGTTTGCCCTTGATCGCGGCCAATATGCGACATTCAAATCAGGCTTCCCGTTTGAAGAGACCGATGACCAATCCATGGCCATCAACGCGGTTCTCTCTGATATGTGCCAAGCGAAAGCGATGGACCGCTTGGTTTGTGGTGATGTCGGTTTTGGTAAAACGGAAGTCGCCATGCGTGCGGCGTTTGTTGCGACCGATAATGGTAAACAGGTGGCGGTGTTAGTACCCACTACACTACTGGCACAACAGCACTTTGAAAACTTCCGTGACCGCTTTGCTAATCTGCCGATTCGAGTTGAAGTCTTATCGCGCTTTAAGACGGCAAAAGAGCAAAAGCTAGTGTTACAAGATATCGCGGATGGTAAGGTGGATTTAGTCGTTGGCACTCACAAACTGCTTTCGAGTGATATCCAGTTTAAAGATCTCGGCTTATTGATTGTCGATGAGGAGCACCGTTTTGGTGTTCGACAAAAAGAAAAAATGAAGGCGATGCGTGCCGATGTCGATATTCTCACTCTCACCGCAACGCCTATCCCACGTACGCTCAATATGGCGATGAGCGGAATGCGAGATCTCTCAATTATCGCGACTCCTCCTGCGCGTCGTTTGGCGATTAAAACCTTTGTGCGTCAACACGAAGATGCAGTGGTACGCGAAGCGATTCTGCGTGAAATTATGCGCGGTGGTCAGGTCTATTTCTTACATAACCAAGTCGATAGCATTGAGAAAGTCGCAGCCGATCTCGAAAAACTGGTACCAGAAGCGCGTATTACCGTTGCCCATGGGCAAATGCGTGAACGTGAACTGGAAAAAGTGATGAACGACTTTTACCACCAGCGCTTTAATCTGCTGGTGTGTACCACCATCATTGAAACCGGTATCGATGTTCCGACTGCCAACACCATTATTATGGATAGAGCTGACAACTTAGGTCTGGCGCAACTGCACCAATTACGTGGACGTGTTGGACGTTCACATCATCAAGCCTATGCGTATCTGCTGACTCCTCACCCTAAGGCGATGACCAAGGATGCGATAAAACGACTAGACGCCATTGCCTCACTTGAAGATTTGGGCGCAGGCTTTACACTGGCTACTCACGACCTTGAAATTCGGGGGGCTGGTGAACTACTGGGGGATGAGCAAAGTGGTCAAATTCAGTCAGTAGGCTTTACCCTGTATATGGAGATGTTAGAGCAAGCAGTCGAAGCGTTAAAAGAAGGCAAAGAACCGTCACTTGATGACTTGCTGCGCGAGCAAACCGAAGTCGAAATGCGCATTCCGGCCCTACTGCCAGAAGACTACATTCCAGACGTCAACACACGCCTGTCGATGTATAAGCAAATTGCCAGTGTGAGTGACAAAGAGGAGTTAGATAACCTCAAAGTCGAATTAATTGACCGTTTTGGCTTGTTACCTGACGCGACCAAAAACTTACTGGCTGTCGCGCAATTGAAACTGTCAGCCGCTAAACTGAAAGTGAAGAAAATTGAAGCGCACGATAAGGGCGGATATATTGAGTTCTATCCTGATGCTGACATTAATCCTGTGTACTTAGTTACACTGTTGCAATCTCAGCCGAAAAAATTTGCGATGGAAGGACCAACCAAATTTAAGTTTACGCTACCTTTGGTCGATAGAAGACAAAGAATTCAGTTTGTTACTGACATGCTGGCAGAATTCCAGCAAAATCTATTACCAAAGCAAAACTAAAACCAAACTGCTTGAGGTTGTAGGTAGTCGACACGCACCACCGCGACGTCAAGTAGCAAAAAGTATAAATATCTCGGGACAAAAGAACCCGTATATGGAGATGTAATGAAAAAGCTGATCCCACTGCTTCTCTTCTTCGTTGCGCTGCCAAGTTGGGCACAGCGACAATTTGATATCGAAGTGATCATTTTTAAACGTGCAGTGGATGCAGAGCAAGTGACCGAATCATGGCCTGATACTCTGCCACAAATCAACCTAGACAAAGTTGGTAGCTTTGGTGACGCCAATTACCGTGCGCGTAAGGGGGTACAAATGTTGCCTCGCTCTAGCTATCAACTCGATAGCGAAGCACAAAAATTGCGTAACCACGCTGGCTTCCAAGTATTAATGCACACAGCTTGGCGTCAGGGTGATAAAGGCCGTTTGTCTGCACCAGTCTTTCGCATTACTGGCGGAAAAGATTACTCAGGCCAGTTCAATCGTGATGGTTCACCTGTTGGAAGCCACAATGAGTCGGTTATCGACGGTGTGAGCGAGCAAACTATTCCAGGGCCGCTATTTGAACTCGATGGCAAGTTGCAGGTGTATGTGGAACATTATCTTTATGCCGATTTGCAGCTCGACTTGAAAGAACCAAGTGTGCGTGATGTTATTTTGGAAGATCGACAAGTGGAGATTGGCGAGGAGTCTTCTTTAAATGACGGGGATACCGTTCAAGCAGGACTGATGACAGATGTGACTCCAACCGTACATCGTGAAGAGTTCCTCAAAAGCTACCGTATGGACCAAAAACGTCGTATGCGCAGTAGCGAAACGCATTTCCTTGACCACCCATTAATGGGCATGATCATCCAAGTGCGCCGCGTCAACTAACCACGCCAGTTTTGAGACTTAACGCCCAGCCCTGTGCTGGGCGTTTGTCTATCTACGCTATATACTCAAAGTTCAGTAAATGATTGTTAGTAGATAAAATGAGCCCCGATTATCAAATCATTACGCCAGAGTTTACCTTACGCCTGATCGACGCCGAGCAGAGTGAAGTATTACGCCAACTGGTGATCGCCTCGCCTAGTTTGCACCAATGGGTAGAATGGTGCCACGACCAGTTTAGCCAAGAAGAAGCCGATAGATTCGTGCTTGCAACCCGACTCAATTGGGTCAAGTCCGATGCTTATGGGTTTGGTATTTTTAATCGTGACGACAATTGTCTGATCGGCATGGTTGCTATCAACGAGCTTTACCACACCTTTAATATGGCCAGTTTAGGTTATTGGATTGCTGACCAATATCAACACCAAGGTTACGGCCGCAAAGCCCTTACTGCATTGTGTGAGTTTTGCTTTGAAGTGCTTAAGCTGACTCGCTTAGAAATTGTCTGCGACCCCGCCAACCAACCTAGCCAACAGCTCGCGTTAGCCTGTGGTGCTCAATTTGAAACCTTAGCCGCCAATCGATTCTTGTTTAATGGCAAGCCCAAGTCGGGGGCTGTCTACTCAATTATCCCCGGTTAACTGAGCTATTTTTAGCTGCCGAGAGCCCGGTGGTGTTCGATGCGCCAATGAATAGAGCGCTGGTATAACTGCTTGGATGTCAGGATTGGGAGATTTGGCCTTGTTGAACTAACCAGTCAACACTTAGCCACTAGTGATAAACCGGAGCGGATGCTCCGGTTTCACTGAAAGAAGAGCGATTAGTGTAGTTTTAGATTTGGTCGCAGTACGCGGTTGATACGCCCCATTAAAACGATAAGCGCGGTTTTAAACACACCGTGCAACGCCATTTGGTGCATACGGTACAGTGAAATGTACACCACACGAGCAATGCGCCCTTCAATCATCATTGAGCCTTTGGTCAAGTTGCCCATCAAGCTGCCCACCGTAGAAAAGCGACTCAAAGAGACCAGTGAGCCATTATCTTGATAAACATAAGGCTTCAACTCACGACCTGTTAGCATCGCAACGATATTACCAAATGCACGGCTCGCCATCTGGTGCGCAGCTTGAGCACGAGGAGGAACAAACGAACCATCCGCTTGAGTGCATTGCGCTAAATCGCCAATCACGAAAATGCTATCGTCACGAGTCGTTTGCAAGGTATCCTTAACCACAAGTTGGTTAATTCGGTTGCTCTCCAAACCACCAATATCTTTCATAAAGTCAGGTGCCTTGATGCCTGCAGCCCAAACCATAATTTGTGCTGGGATCTTCTCACCATCTTTGGTCGTTAGGCCATCTTTATCCGCTTGAGTCACCATAGTGGCAGTACGAACATTGACACCCAGTTTAGTCAGTTCTTGATGAGCCGCACCTGAGATTCGAGGCGGTAATGCAGGTAAAATACGCTCACCAGCTTCAATCAAGTTTACATTCAGTTTGCTAGAATCTAGGTCACCAAAACCGTATGTACGTAGCTCTTTTACCGCATTGTGCAGTTCCGCTGAAAGCTCCACACCCGTCGCACCAGCACCTACAATAGCGATATCGACAGTGCCGTGGCCATTCTTCGCATGCAACTTCAAGAACTCGTTGTTCATATTGGTACGGAAGCGATGAGCTTGTTCTGGGCTATCGAGGAAGATGCAGTTTTCACGCACACCTGGAGTATTGAAGTCATTTGATGTCGAGCCAATCGCCAGTACCAATACGTCGTACTCTAGCTCTCGAGTTGGCATCAGCAACTCGCCTTGCTCATCTTTAAGCTCGGCCAACTTGATCACTTTACGCTCGCGATCGATATCTTCCAAACTACCGAGTTGAAAATCGAAATGATGGTTCTTCGCGTGCGCACGGTAGCTCAGTGCGTCAACGCCTTCATCCAATGAACCTGTCGCAACTTCATGCAGCAAAGGCTTCCACAAATGGCTCGCCTTACGGTCAACTAACGTAATGCTTGCGCGACCTTTACGACCAAGAGTTCGACCCAATTTAGTTGCAAGCTCAAGACCGCCTGCGCCGCCACCTACTACGATAATTCGTGTCATAGCAACTGTCCTCTAAAATATCAAAACGAAAAATTATCTGCGCCAAAATGGTTCAATACTTGCCATTTTGGTCTCAGCCCGCTGCGCAGACTGATTAAATTTTTTAGGCTTCGCACTGCAAATGCGACAGAGGTTCTCTCTATGAACTACACGACTGGATTTAAGCTCGCACCGAGCGAGATGACATTCAAACACAAAAAATCAGTGCTAGAACGCATATTTTGGGTAAGTTTTTCACTCACTCTCAATTTTTTTTGATATTTATCAAATAATTTTTATGTGACTCATTATATAGAGCAAATCTGACGACGCAACTAGAGATTGCAATAAACTCATTAGAAAATGTATGGGATTATGTAATCAAAGATTTAATTTCTCACTTTTGCTGTATAAAAAAACGGCACCTTTGCGGTGCCGTTTCTAAAACAGTGCTTAGGCAGTGATTAATCACCTTGTTTGAATGCCTTCATCTTTTGTAAGTGCTGAGAAATCTTCTTGAACTTATGCGGTTCATTCTCATCCCAAATAATCGTGTAGTAAGCTTCAAGTTCACTCGCTGACTGCTGATTGTCGACAACCTCATCTTCTTTAGACAAAATCACCAAGCAACGCTCGCGGTTTTTGTTGCGAAACTCTTCCACACATTTGGTGGCGATATCTTCATACTCTTCAGGGCGATCAATGCGACCTTGCATATTACGCTCTGGGTGCAAATTCGGGTTAAAAATAACCTGTTTAATACCGCATAAAAAACCAATGCGCTCAGACCAATAGCCCCCAAGCCCTACCCCGCAAATGATTGGGTTAGGATCGTCCGACTGCTCGACCACTTTATGCACTTCTTTTAAAAGGTGCTGCATATCATGCTTTGGATGCAGGGTACTGTAGTTGATGAATCTGACGTCATCATCAATAAATTGAAGTTGAAGAACCTTCTCGTGGTTACCCGGGCTGGTACTATCAAATCCGTGTAAGTAGATAATCATATTTATTCCCCGATTTAACTGCAGGCTTATTGAATGAACTAACCAATTCGCAACAAGCTCAATTTAATCTAACACGAAAGCTAGGGTTTTAAAGGGCTAGAAGAAACAATATGTTGTTCGAAGATTGAAACAGTGATCTCACGTGCAAAACTGTTGTTTCAATTGCTCCGCTTGTTGGTAGTAATACTCATCTCCCCATAACTGAAAAGCCAGTAAGTACCACAACATCGCCATCATATTGGCTCTTGGACGCCAAGCTCTCACGCCTTCAAACCAGTCATCAATACCCTCAATCTGTCTCATTTGACAGTATTGGTGAATTGCTTCCATTTCATCGACATCAGCGACATCAATGCTGAGCGTCAAATCCAATCTTGGGTCACCAATCGTCGCGTACTCCCAATCAATGATCTGAATTCCGGCCTCAGACGCCACCATGTTATAGCCCGCAAGATCAAAATGGCATAAGGTCGCCGTCACCTCAGCCAAGCTAGGGGCATTACGCCAATCACGGTAAATTGTTTGGTATTCTTCACTTTTTAGTTCGGGCTTTAACTGTATCCAATAGTGGTCGACCCGTGCAGTGAAATTAAACGGTGCGACGGGGATGCGAGTCGTTGGCACGTTATGCACCGCCACGAGCGCTTCAAGCAGTTGTTCAAACGACAGAGAGTCGGCTAATGAGGCACCTTCTAACCATTCAACAAGCAAGCCTTTGTCATTGATTGACACGGGTTTGGGGCTAAGACCACTGTCTTGGATCGATGAGAGGATTTGAAACTCTTGAAAACGAGAAATTGAAAAGGCTTGGGTGATAGGAGTCGTCGGTCGCCACACATAGGCGCGTCCATTTGATTCAACAATTTTCCAACAACGGTTGGTCAGGCCCCCTGTTAAGGTCTGTGCATAATCAGGGGGCACAGTAAAGAAACGCTCCAATGACACCAATGAACTATCTAACTGACATGCTTCACGCCAAGACATTCGCGCCATGTAACGCTCCTTCTACTTTTTATAGGCCAAGAAAGCTCTTAGATTGCTGTTTACGGATTTCTGTCTCGTCAGCCCATTCGATTAGGCCCGTTTCAAGATCCATCAAACGCATCGTCATTTTGTAGTAAACGTCTTTGTCACTACCTGCAGATTTGGCAATACTTGAAAGGTTGCCGTAAAGCATGTATTGCGCGCCTACCATCTTACCGAACTGAATCGCGTTGCTTTGATTCGCAAGCTCATCGTTGTTCTGGAAGTTTAGTTGCTCACGCACCGCTTCTACACGACCCATGTCAACAAAACGGAATTTACCAGAGTTGAGCATTTTGGTGCTGATTGAATCGGTGATGGACTCAGTATCAATGTGTTCACTGGTTTTGTTCTTGATGCGCTCAACAAACACGATTGGACGAGAATCACGAGTAATCGCCGCAACCGAACCCGATTTCAACATGCTGTCGACCATTTCACCGGCAATCGTTTGTAGATCCGTCGAACCAAAGTCGATCGTGGTTGTTTCTACCGCTTGCGCGTCACCGTAACTGACTTGATTTGAACAGCCACCCAATGCAACAGCAAGACCAAGTAGTGCAATAACACTCTTATTCATTCTATGTTCCTTAGTATTTATTTGGTTTGACCAAGCTCGTGCAAACTTAGTTCCTCACCGAGTATTAATCATTATTATTTCGAATTTGAACTCTAAATTGAGTCGCTTCAGGGCTTACGGATATTTCCGATATAGAAACCGTTTCTTCACCGCGAATAATCAAACGGCGCCAATTGCCTAACTTACTCACTTCTAACCCTTGATCGTCATACCAGTAAAAACGGTAGAGCAAATCATGGTCTGAGCTAATATTACTGGTCAAGCTAACGATACCTTGCGTATGTCCATCCACCACCGCGGTGGTAATGTCATTCACGGCTAAACTGCGTGACATGGAGTCGTTCGCAAACAGCACTTTTTGCGTATCGCCATCGATTCTTAATCCAGAGGTGTTTGTCGCACATCCTGCAATGGCAAACATTGATAAGATCACTAATACGAATTTCTTCATCACAATCTTCCTAGTTGCTTATGCCACACCGTAGCATTGTTTCCTTGACGAGATAACCATACCAACGCGGTGTTCCCTTCAGAAACACTAAACTGATATGACCGTCCCCCGATATCCAAACGTTGTTGTCCTGCTTCAACCATCATGCTGCTCGAACGCACAGCCGCTGGTAGCGTTTGCCAACTACGTGTATCTGGCTGCTCAGTGAGCGTGTTCCAGACATTGAATAATAAGTTACCAACATCGTCTTTGCTGGCCGCTTCTTTACGAATCCGATCTTTGGCAACCACTCGCAGTGCTTGACGTAAAATAATACTCGGCATTCGTTCAGAGAGATCTTGCTGCGCCATAAGATTCACATCCGCTAAGAGCTCGCTCTGAACAGTTGAATTGTTTAGCCGCAATGGCGGTAAGGTCACATTTTGGCTCGGCGCATAATAAGGCAAGGCTAGAGAATACAACGCGCCGTTTCCACGACTGTCATAAAGGGGTAAAGATAACCGCCAATCTTGCATCGCTTCAACGGTGTCCTGCTCCTGAATAATGATCACCCTCGCCTTGCCAACCTGATTAGCTTGGGCTTTGCCATATCGCTTTTGCAGCAAACGCAGATCATCACTCATGCCCAAGCGACGCGCAGTTCGCATTGTGCTGTCAATTACCGCGCGGTTATCAGGCATCACTGCCAACGCGCGACGATAGTCAACATACGCACTATTGAGATCACCATCAGTCTCATACAACAATGCCGACAAATACATGAGGTAAGCATTTTGAACCGCTTGTAGCTTCTTGCCCGCATCAGGATACTTTGCCAACACACTACCTAAGTTTGGTGTTAGTCCCTGAGACTCCATCTCTGATTGAGCGTTTTCTAGCTGTCTTTCTCGCTCAGCGCGAGCACGTTCTTGCACCTGATTAGCGCGACGCATTTCGACTAACGCATCATCTAACTTGTTCTCTTTGACGTAGTTTAGCCCTAAGTATAGATGGAGAAACCCAAGCTCATAATCCGCAGGATAATAGATGTTAAGGTTATCATTGACCGCCAAAGAGCCAATACTGGTCGCGGTATCGGTAATCGAAACTGTGGCTTTGTCTTGCTCTCGACGTATCGCCTGATCACTCAACTCAAAAGAGGACTGACTCTGCTGTGCATTGTTGTTCAGTAGGTAGACCCTACCTTTCTCGAAATTATCCAGAATATCGCCAGCAATATCGTCAGGAAGCGCTTGTTCAGCTGCGGCATAATCGCCCCGTTTTACCGCTTGGTAAACTTCTTGGTTCTGCGCACTATAGTGACTAAACAAATTCCCAGCAGAAAAGTTAGCGCAAGCCGTCAGTTGCAAAGCACTCATGGATAGCACGATGAATCGAATCGCTTTATTCAAGCCGTACTCCGTCATTTTTGGTATTTAGTAAAAAGCACAACCGCTGGATTGTGCTTTTATGTCATCTTATATAGACCCGCAAAGATCAGGTTTAGTTCATTAGCAATGGACCCAATGGTGCGCCGCCCACTAGATGCATATGAATATGGTACACTTCTTGTCCACCATGGGCGTTACAGTTCACAATCAAACGGTAACCGTCCTCAGCAATGCCTTCCTCTTGAGCGATTTTTTTCGCGACAGTAAACATGCGTCCCATTGCGAGTTCATCATCCACTTCAACATCGTTGACGGTTGGGATCAATTTATTCGGAATGATAAGAATATGTTTTGGCGCACGTGGGTTAATATCACGAAACGCAGTGACAAGATCATCTTGGTACACTACGTCGGCAGGGATTTCTTTACGAATAATTTTACTAAAAATAGTCTCTTCAGCCATGCTGAACTCCATGAATAATTAACCAAACTTACTGCTATAGCAAATTAACCGCAATCTGACTGTTTCAACATCGGTTATTCCGCTCTATACCTAAATGGCTTCAAGGTTCGTGATTAATAGCATTGTCCCTAGTTCCAGAACAAGAAAACAACACCTTGAGGTTACTTAGGTATATATGACGAGTATGCGTCATGCGTCACTAAATCACAATTAAAAACAGCGACAGCTAAGATTGACGAAATCTAATTTGCAAAGTAGTCAAATTATTTTTGTCTTGTGCGTCATAAAACCTGTGTCTCTTTATCAAAACAACTGTCTAATATCTGATAATTTTTAATGAAAATTATCAAAACAAGGAGAGATCTATGAAGGGCTCGGTGATCAGACGCATGTACGCTGGCTTTACATTGATCATATTAATGTTCGCGGTGTCGACTTTTATGGCACTGAGGAGCATGGAACAAATTCATGCCAACTTCGCTAGTGTCACCAACACCTCGCTGCCGTTAGTGTCATTATCCAACCGCACCAATGTTGCGTTGCTTTCTGCCGATAAGCTATTCAAAGATTACCTGACTACGCAAAGTTTTGAGCGTATGGACGCTATCCGAGCTCAATTTGTCGAAGCAGAGAAGCACTACGGGGATACGTTGCAACAACTTGAATCCGCCAGTGCCAATGACCCCTCACTATTGGCGCGTTTTGATGAGGTCAAGCAGATCGAGCAACGCTACTTTACCGAAGCGAAAGATGCGATGGATAACTATCGCAATATGTTCGAAGCACAAGAGCAAGTTCAACTTTCCACTCGCCAGTTTCAACGCTTGCACTCCCAACTGAGCACGGGCATGAAAGAATATGTCGATACACAAGACAATATCGCCGTAAAACTGATGTCGAAAAGCTATTTTGAGAAACTCAATGATGCAGAGGTAATTACCTCCGACGCATTAGCAAGTAGCGACCCGGAAATAGTGGCGCAAGCTGTTACCAAAAACAAAAAAGCCGTTACCCATCTTAACTACGCCTATCGCGGCTTGGCTGTGCAGATGCCTTCTCTAAAAGAAAAGTTTGATGCACCAGTTGCCCAATTTACCATCGATATCGGTCAAAAAGGCGGAGTACTCGACCAACATGACAACTATCTGAATGCCCGCAAAGCCTTGTATGAAAACATCGCGAACTTGACACAAGAAGTGGACAAGTCTCGAGCACTACTTGACTCTTTTAGCGCTAGTGCCCAAGAGAGCCTAAACAGTTCATTAAGTGATGCAGGCGCAGTTTATGACTCCGGATTTGTTCGTGCTATTTTCTTGTGTGTCGGCGTGGTTGCGCTGGCTGCCGGGATTGGTTATCACATTGCACAAAGTGTACGTAGCCCACTCCATCGCATTCTAAAAACGCTCGAAGCTCTTAGCCAAGGCGATATGACACAGCGCATTGATATTAAGTACAAAAATGAGTTCAGCCGTGTTAGCGGACATATCAATACGCTAGCAGACAACCTCCACAATATTTTGCTGCAATTGAATCAGGCATCTGACGATTTAACCCAAACGGCCAACACCAACCAACACACTCTCACGGGGGCGCAGAGCCAGCTCGATCAACAACGTCAACAAACCGCGAGTGTCGCGACCGCGATGAATGAAATGAGCCAGTCGGTTGAAGAAGTGGCGCAAAGTGCGCAAAACTCATTGCAAATGGTTGAGCAAGTTTCGATGGCGTCAGACCAAGGTCGTCAAATAATGAGTGCCAGTATTACCACCATCAACCACTTGGAAATGCGCTTAACGGAATCTGTAGATGCGGTAAAACAGTTGCAAAATATGAGTGGTCAAATCGGCTCTATTCTCGATGTGATTCGCAATATCGCTGAGCAAACTAACCTGCTCGCGCTTAACGCAGCTATCGAAGCCGCTCGTGCTGGAGAACAAGGCCGTGGTTTTGCCGTGGTAGCCGATGAGGTGCGCGTGCTGGCCCAACGAACCACGGA
Organism: Vibrio panuliri; assembly: GCF_009938205.1. NCBI lineage: Bacteria > Pseudomonadati > Pseudomonadota > Gammaproteobacteria > Vibrionales > Vibrionaceae > Vibrio > Vibrio panuliri. The sequence goes on from NZ_AP019654.1 coordinate 2,001,716, forward strand.
GTCTACGACAGAAATCGAAAGCATGATTGGCGAGCTGCAAAGTAGCTCTAGCTCAGCAAGCAACGTTATCCAAAGCTGCATGCAAGACATGACATTAACCGTTGACCAAGCATCTGATGCCAACAGTGCAATGGAAGAAATTCAGTCATTGATTATTCAAATCAGCGATATGGCGGGGCATATTTCGAGTGCATGTACCGAGCAAAACAGCACCACCACAACCATTGCACAAAGCGTCGAAGAGATAAATGAGATTGCAGACTCGAGCTATCGTGCAATGACTGACATCGCCGAAGCCAGCAGTACCCTCACTCGCTTAGCTAGCCAACAAGGGGATTTGGTCCATCAGTTTAGGTTATAAATGTCAATTTCCTGCTAAATAATTGAACAAGGGCGATTAAAATGACTAATCGCCCTTGTTTTTTATAGACCTTAACATTATATGGGTATTAAGGCTTGCTAGTTGATTCACCTTAGTACCCCGTTTTGCAAGCCAACGATGAGGAACAACTATGACAATTCATGTTGGCATAATCGATCAAGACCCTATTCGCTTGGTCACACCATTATTAGATAATCGAACCATTAGTCACCATATCGTGTTTATTGGTATCGATGCGCAAAAAGAAATGTACGAGCGTCTCCACAGTGTTTTAGCCAAACGCCAAATCACTTCCGAATTTTTTGAAATCCCCAATGTAGCGAACACCTCCCGTATCAAGCAGACCGTTATCCAACTTGCTGATGAGCTCAAGTCACGTGGTGAAGGCGTTAAGCTGAATGCCAGTTGTGGTTTGCGTCACCGATTGCTTTCGGTATACGAAGTTTTCCGTAGCTATCATTGGCCTATTTTTGTCGTAGAACCAAACAGCGACCGCCTTTGCTGGCTTTACCCTGAAGGCAAAGAAGACACTCAAGTTGAAGACTTGATTACCATTGATGACTATCTGACCATCTTTGGTGCGCGTGGTGAGTTTTCTGAGCAGAACGTGCCAACTCAGCTTGATCAAAAACTCTATGAACTGGGCGAGCGCTGGGCCAGCAACGCACTGGAGTTAGGCCCTGGTCTTGCAACCCTAAACTACCTCGCAACAACATGTCGCAAAGAGCAAAAGCTCGACGTCGAACTGTCTGAAAAGCAACAAGGCTACCGCGAGCTCAACATGCTACTGTCGGATTTAGTCGAAACTGAAATCGCCACCTATGAAAATGGGCTACTGACATTCGCGAGTGAAGAAGCGCGTCGTTTTTCTAACGGCGAATGGCTAGAAACTCTAGTTCACAGCACGGTGCGCCAAATTCAACAAGATATGCCAACCATTCAAGATCACTCTTTGAATGTACAGGTATATCGCCAATTGGGTGAACGTGAAGTGCGCAATGAACTAGACGTGGCTTCTGTGGTCAATAACAAGCTACACATCATTGAATGTAAAACCAAAGGGATGCGTGATGACGGCGACGACACCCTGTACAAGCTCGAATCGCTGCGCGACCTACTCGGTGGTCTACAAGCTCGCGCGATGCTGGTGAGCTTCCGTCCGTTACGTTATAACGATATTACGCGTGCCGAGGATCTAGGTTTAGCACTCATTGGTCCTGACGAGCTAAAAGATCTCAAAACCCACCTTACCCAGTGGTTTGCAGAAGCAGGTGGTTCAGAGGATTGCTCGGACTGCTAACCTCACATCACTTCCGTTGATTACCTAGCCTCACCCCGGTGGGGCTTTTTTGATTTTGATCTCTGTCAAACGTACACCATTCCCCTCACTGTGGCGATGTACTTTTTACATCACACTGTTAGCATGTTGACTCTTTCATCAATAATAAGCATGGACATGACAGTCAACGTTGAGCAAACCTTACTCGATATCGCCCTTAATCTCAGCACTAGCCTTGCGAGTGAAGAGCAATATCAACACATTGTCGAAGGCATTAGCCAAGTATTCCCTTGTGATGCTGCCGCCCTATTTATTCTTGATGAGCAAGGATTCTTAACACCCGTCGCTGTTAAAGGCGTCTCTCACTCAATATTAGGTCGACGTTTTTTCCCAAGCGCTCACCCACGCCTGCAACAAATTATGCAAAGTCGCTCACCGGTTCGTTTCGATGCCAACTGCCCGTTGCCCGACCCTTTTGATGGCGTGATGCTCACGGCTGATCAAACTATCGACGTACACGACTGTCTGGGTTGTAGCCTCTATGTCGAAGGGCAGTTGGTGGGCGTACTCACTATGGATGCACTCAATGTCGGCGCGTTTGACGACTTAGACACCATGATGGTCGATACCTTTACCGCCTTGACTGCGGCAACCCTGCGCAATATTGCTCAGCTCAAAGCGCTAAAAGCACAAAACCGTAAGCATCGCTCCGTCACCCAGACCCTTATCCAGCAAGCACGAACTCAACAAGGCGAAATGGTCGGATTTAGCCCACAGTTTGAAAAGCTCAAACAGAATATTGCTACTGTCGCTAAATCAGATTTCGCCGTGCTGGTATCTGGAGAAACAGGAACAGGGAAAGAGTTGGTCGCGCATAATCTCCACGCACAATCTCATCGCGCGGATAAACCCATGATCTATGTTAACTGCGCAGCCTTGCCTGAAGGGCTAGCAGAAAGTGAACTGTTCGGCCATGTCAAAGGAGCATTTACTGGTGCTAACAGCCATCGCTCCGGCAAATTTGAACTGGCGGATGGTGGTACGATTTTCCTCGATGAAATTGGCGAATTACCACTGATATTGCAAGCCAAGTTGCTGCGAGTGATACAGCAAGGCGAGTTGCAGCGCGTTGGTAGTGATCAACACCTGACTGTCAATGTGCGAATTATCGCAGCCACCAACCGTAAGCTCGAAGAAGAGGTCGAACAGGGACGCTTTCGTGCCGACCTGTTTCACCGACTCAACGTCTTTCCGATTTATGTCCCGCCGCTAAGGGAGAGAGAGGGTGATATTGCGGTGCTCTCTGGCTATCTGCTGGAGAAAATGCGCACCCAATTTAATGCACCTAACTTACATGTCCATCCAAAGGCACTGCAAGTACTAGAGAGCCAAGACTGGCAGGGTAACATCCGACAACTTGAACATAGCTTAACCCGCGCGGCTTTGCATGCCATTCAACACGAGCAAATGACGATTCAACTGCATCACTTTGATGATATTAAACCGTCAGATGATGTTAAAAATACATCTCGATATTTCCCGCTCGACAGCCAACCAATGCGTACGCTCGTCGAGTTATATCAAAAGGATTTGATCACACATGCATTGGAGTGTTCGAACAAAACATGGGCACAAGCAGCTGATTTTCTTCAAATGGATCGCGGAAACCTCTATCGAATGGGCAAAAAACTTGGCATTCAATAAACCGCTAAGTAAGACTCACGTTGTAATAAATACATCAAACTCGATGTGCTTATTACAACACCCATGTGACAATATCGAACTAATATCCAATAAAATCAATTAGATAACAGTTGGCACGCTCCGTGCTCTTACAGCGTTATTAAAACAACATTGCCTTACTTAGGCTCCCTAGCGTTGATCGCAACAAGGGAGACCAAGGACGCAAGATAACGACTAAGAGTAAACTGGAGAATCACTATGTTCTGTATTCAATGTGAGCAGACAATTCAAACCCCAACCATTAAAGGCTGTTCATTCACGCAAGGGATGTGTGGTAAAACATCGGAAGTGTCTGACTTACAAGACGTTCTAGTTTACACACTACAAGGCGTTTCTTACTGGGCACAACAGGCTCGAGAGTTTGAGATCATCGATACAGAGATCGACAATTGGGCGCCACGCGCGTTCTTTGCAACTCTCACCAATGTTAACTTCGATCCTGAGCGTATTCTTGAGTTCACTCAGCAAGCTGCAACCTATAAAGCACAGCTAAAACAACAAACTTTCGCCGCAGCGACACTCAACAATGTCACGCTTGAGGCTGCCCCTCAAGTCGCTGAATTTGAGCTTCCAGCCACGGCTCAAGAAGTATTGGCATTTGCTCCACAAGCAGCGGTCAACCGCGGTAAAGATGCGGTCAATGAAGATGTAATGGGTCTTCGCCTGCTATGTCTATATGGTTTGAAAGGCGCTGCGGCCTATATGGAGCATGCCCGCGTACTTGGACAAACCGACGCTGAGATCCATGGACAGTTCCACAAAATCATGGCATGGCTGGGTACCGAGCCAACAGACCTCAATGCATTGCTTGAATGTTCTATGGAAATTGGCTTAATGAACTACAAAGTGATGGAGATGCTCGACCTTGGCGAAACGACCACTTTTGGTCACCCAGCGCCGACCGCAGTAAATGTAAAACCAGTAAAAGGTAAATGTATCTTGGTTTCTGGTCACGACTTACATGATTTGGAAAAAATCCTGCAGCAAACCGAAGGCAAAGGCATCAATGTTTACACCAATGGTGAGATGCTGCCAGCGCACGGCTATCCAGAACTCAACAAGTACCCACATCTGGTGGGCAACTACGGCAGCGCTTGGCAAAACCAGCAGAAAGAATTTGCCAATTTCCCTGGCGCAATCGTGATGACATCAAACTGCCTGCTCAACCCAAATGTTGGTCAGTACGCCGATCGCTTATTCACTCGCAGTATCGTGGGTTGGCCTGGTGTCAGTCACATTGAAGGCGACGATTTCTCTGCCGCTATCGACGCAGCGCTCGCTCAACCTGGTTTTCAGCACGATGAAATCGAACAGATGATCACTGTCGGCTTTGGTCGCAATGCTCTGATGAACGCCGCTCCTGCGGTCATAGACCAAGTGAAACAAGGCAATATCCGTCATTTCTTCCTAGTTGGTGGCTGTGACGGTGATAAAGCTGAGCGTAGTTACTACACAGACTTCACTGCGAATGCGCCAGAAGATACGCTGATCTTGACGCTGGCCTGCGGTAAATTCCGTTTTAACAAAAATCAGTTTGGTGACATCAATGGCATCCCTCGTCTGCTTGATGTTGGCCAATGTAATGATGCCTACTCAGCAATTCAACTGGCGTTAGCACTAGCAAAAGAGTTCGATTGCGATATCAATGAACTGCCACTGACATTAGTACTGTCTTGGTTTGAGCAAAAAGCGATTGTGATTCTATTGACGCTGTTCGCTTTGGGTGTCAAAGGCATCTACACAGGTCCAACTGCACCTGCTTTCTTGACCGATAACCTACTGGCAATTATTCAAGAGAAGTTCGACATGCGCGCAATTAGCGATGTCGAAAGTGATATGCAAGCCATCCTAGGCTAATCATACTCCTCTGCCATAGTCACTCGCGGACAAATGGCAGAGGATCTTGCTACCTGATTCTGAGATATACCATGTCTACTTCCATCAATGCTGCTCATCAACAGCAAAGCCTGCCAGCGACACTTCGTTGTATTGATAAGTGGTTTGAAACTAAGGACTGCGTTTCGATTCTCCTCAGCGCAGAGAATCCTTCCCCATTCAAATTCAAGCCTGGTCAGTTTGTCACCATCGGTGTCGAGGTTGAGGGCAAAGCTGAATATCGCGCTTATTCGATCAGTTCACTCCCTAATGAGCAGTCACTGCAACTGACTATCAAACGCGTCGACGGTGGTAAAGTGTCGAATTATATGGTTGACCACCTGACGATTGGCGACAGCTTAGAATGCTTACCTGTTGCTGGAGAATTCAACAACATCGATTACCCACCACAAAGTATTGATGGTCAAAAAAAAGTACTGCTGATTAGTGCAGGCTGTGGGATTACCCCAGTCTTCTCGATGGCAAGGTCTTGGCTGGCACAATCAGACGGTGTTGATATCTGTTTTCTCCATATTGCCCGCAATATCGAGCAAACCATCTACTTTGAGCAACTGGAAAAAATGCATCAGCAGGAACAGATGTTCGATCTTAAACTGCTATTGAAAGACGCACAGTCGAGTGGATATCCGCAAGGCCGCTTAACCGCTGAGTTGCTTGAGACCTTGGTTCCGGACTTCGCCACACGCACGGTTTACTTGTGCGGACCGAGTCAGTTTATGCTCGATGTAGTGAGTTATCTTGAACGGCTTGATTTTGACATGGCAAACTTTCATCAAGAAAGTTTTACGCCTACTGAATCCGAAACGATTGAAGATACATCGGCAAGCTCCGACTCAGTAAGCATCGAACTGCCCGCATTTGGTCAAAACCTGCAAGTGAGTAAAGGGACGGTGCTTGCTGACGCACTTGAGCAAGGTGGTGTTCCTATTATTATCGCTTGCCGCAGTGGGATCTGTGGTTCTTGCAAGTGTAAAGTGAAGGTTGGACAGGTAGAGAGCAGCAACCATTCACCATTGAGTGAAGAAGAAATCGCCCAAGGTTATGTGCTCGCTTGTTCATCAACCATCGAAAGTAACGTCACCATCGAACTTTAAACGGAAAAAAACGCCTATCTTGTGATAGGCGTTTTTCTAATATTCGGCAATGACTCAACTCAGTTAGCTATCATCTTCGGTAAAGTTGGTTGGCAGGGTTGTTTTCATTTGCTGCCAAATTTGTCCACTCTCAATACCGTAGTGGCGTACCAACACAGGGATGCTTTCACGGTTGCCTGATTCACACACTTCTAAAAGGTCACGGTAGAACTGCAGCGCTAATTCTCGCGCTTCAGGATTAGAGAAGTAGTAACTACCAACGCGATCGTACAACTTACGCAAACCATTAAAAATAAGACCGTAGATCTGATTACCTGAATGAAACGCCAAACGTTGGAACAACATGTAGTCGTAGAAATTAAACGTTTTTGCGATCAAAATCTCTTCGCGTTTAATCGGATCTTTCTCACCATCATCTTTAATTTGCTGGGTAATCTTCTCAGCATATGGTGAAGACTGCATAAAGTGATCCCACGAATCAGAATTTTGCAGCGATTCACACGAATCGATCACATTTTTGATTGTTCGCTCTGAGTTCTCTTTATTTGCTTTAAATGCATAGCGCATAAAAATCGGACTGATATTTGTACGTGCTGCAAGCAAATCTTCAACGATAGAAGTCGCGTTATCTGCATCAAGTGTCATTAAGGTATCAAGAATATGTAAACCAGATGTTTCCATAAATTGATTAACCTTGGTTGGCTTTCCATGCTGAATAGTCAGCCAGCCATCTCGTGCCAAACGTTGAAGTACTTCACGTAATGTCGTACGCGTCACACCGATAAGCTCAGAAAGCTCACGCTCAGCAGGAAGAATAGAACCTGGAGGGAAGCGCCCTTTCCAAATACTCTCAATAATGTATTTTTCTGCAAATCCTGCAGGGCTCTTTGCCTTTATGACCATTAAATTGCGTCCAATATTGTATTATATACGGGTTCAGAATCACTCATCATACCACTACTTATTACCTATCGGAAACAAACTGATAGTAAACTTCTCGCAAAATAAAAATAGAGTAATAACACTAATTTTATTCTTAAATAGATGGGGGTAACCAGAGCAAAAAAAGCCTCAAAAAACACAAAAACCAAACCGTTTTTGCAATCAAAGTTCCCGTCATTGCGCTATCAAACAAGCAATCTTATTTTCCAAAACACACAACTTTTGTAGGCTCATTGTACCAGAAATGTAACAGATAATTGTTTTATTCTTCGCTTTCGCTTTGTATGAGAATCAAAATGGAACTTTTTACAACTCTTATGTTATGTTTACGTAACTTTGATCGCGTTTTGAGGAGAAAAGCACCAAGTCTTTTATCAATAGAGCGTTATTCATTGACTCTATGGTGCTGGATAGTAGAGTAGCGAGCAAAGATATAAAGGAGTGCTTGTCATTCTCAAGGAGTGACTTGGCAAAGCGCATGACAATTACGGAATGTTGTTTTACTGAGTTACTGTTGATTCGGATATTTATTCATTTTTCCGATATAAGGATTTCATACGCAAGCAGTGTTTAGTAGTAACAATAAATAGAGTAGTTGTATTATGCCAATGTCTCTTGGAAATGCGTTTATCAAGAATTTTCTTGGTAAGGCGCCAGACTGGTACAAAGTCTTAATCATCGCTTTTCTCATCATCAACCCAATTGTTTTCTTCTTGGTTGACCCATTCGTAGCGGGCTGGTTGTTAGTCGCTGAATTCATTTTCACTCTAGCGATGGCACTAAAGTGTTATCCACTTCAGCCTGGTGGTCTTTTAGCAATCGAAGCTATTGCTATCGGTATGACGACTCCCGGCCAAGTTAAGCATGAGCTTGTAGCCAACATCGAAGTGCTATTGTTGCTGGTGTTTATGGTCGCTGGCATCTACTTTATGAAACAGCTGTTGCTGTTTATTTTTACCAAAATCCTGCTTGGCATCCGCTCTAAAGTTCTGCTTTCGATGGCATTCTGTTTTGCGGCAGCATTCCTTTCTGCGTTCCTAGACGCATTAACGGTTATCGCGGTTGTTATCAGCGTGGCGGTAGGTTTCTATGCGATCTACCACAAAGTGGCATCTGGCAACCCAATCGGCGATCATGACCACAACAACGACGAAACCATCTCTGAACTGACTCGTGATGACTTAGAGAACTACCGAGCGTTCCTACGTTCACTTCTCATGCACGCGGGTGTAGGTACTGCGCTAGGTGGCGTAACAACTATGGTTGGTGAACCGCAAAACCTTATCATTGCAGACCAAGCTGGTTGGCTGTTTGGTGAGTTCTTACTCCGTATGGCACCGGTCACCTTACCTGTATTCATCTGCGGTATGATGACTTGTATGTTGGTGGAGAAGTTTAAAGTATTTGGCTATGGCGCAGAACTCCCTGACACCGTGCGTCAAATCCTTGTTGAGTTCGACACTGAAGAGCGTAAAAGTCGCACCAATCAAGACGTAGCTAAACTATGGATCCAAGGCGCGATTGCAGTATGGCTTATCGCAGCACTTGCACTTCACTTAGCAGCTGTTGGTCTAATTGGCCTGTCGGTTATTATCCTTGCGACTGCGTTTACGGGTGTGATCGAAGAGCACTCGATGGGCAAAGCATTTGAAGAGGCGTTACCGTTTACAGCCCTTCTCTCTGTATTCTTTGCTATCGTCGCTGTAATCATTGACCAAGAGCTATTTAAGCCGGTTATTGACGCGGTACTAGCGGTAGAAGATAAAGGCATGCAATTGGCGATGTTCTACGTTGCAAATGGCCTGTTGTCGATGGTATCGGATAACGTGTTCGTTGGTACTGTTTACATTAACGAAGTTAAATCAGCCCTCATTGATGGCGTGATCACACGCGATCAGTTCGACTTGCTAGCGGTGGCAATTAACACGGGTACTAACCTACCTTCAGTCGCCACTCCTAACGGTCAAGCGGCATTCTTGTTCCTGCTAACTTCAGCACTTGCACCGCTTATTCGCCTATCCTACGGTCGCATGGTGATCATGGCTCTGCCATACACTATCGTCCTTTCTGTCGTGGGTTTAGCGGGTATTGTGTTCTTCCTAGAGCCAATGACAGCTTGGTTCTATGATGCAGGCTGGATTAGCCACCATGTTGGCGCGGCAGTCGAAGCCGTTTCAGGTGGACACTAATATTTCTACTTGATTAGGAAACTAATCCAAGATAAAAAGCTCTGAATAGTCAGAGCTTTTTTTATTTCTGAACAAGGACCGAATTTTGAACTTTCTAGCAACACTAAAAAGCTTTTCGCAAAGCCGTCTTTCATGGGCTATCTTACTTGGCTTCATCGTCTTCTTTGAAACTTGTGCCCTATTTTTCCAACACGTGATGGAGTTGCCACCCTGCGTTATGTGTATATACGAACGCGTCGCGATGATGGGGATTGCGGGAGCGGCGATTATCGGTTTGATAGCACCGCAAAACCTTATCATTCGCTGGATTGGTTTAGGCGCATGGGGTTACAGTGCTTATCGCGGCTTAGAGCTCTCATTGCAACATGTCGATTACCAGTTTAACCCCTCTCCATTTGCCACTTGTGATCTATTTGTCCAGTTCCCTGACTGGGCTCCGCTCAATCAATGGGCACCTTGGATGTTTGAAGCTTATGGCGACTGCTCAAAAATCGTATGGCAGTTCCTAACGCTGTCTATGCCGCAATGGTTAGTGGTTATCTTTGCCGCCAACCTCGTCGCTTTAGCGGTTATCGTAGTGGCTCAATTGGCCAAAAGTAAGTAACCACTGAATTAGAACGATTAGGTGAGATACTTGTGCAAACAAAAAGGGTTGGCTTAAAGCCAACCCTTCCTACATTAGGTAGCTAACATAGTTTGCTATTAAACGTTAAATCCATTCTCGGTAAGAAATGCTTTGACTGTGTCTTTATTTAGTACTTTCATTATTTTATGAATTTTCCAACACATATATGACATCACGGCTAGTAATGGTATGCCGATAAAAATAAAAGACAGGAAGAGACTAGGGATAACACCCCATATCAGCATTTTTCTAAAGCTTTTTTCCATCCCACTCAAGGCTTGATTGATATCTTCCATATCAACCACTCGTTTACCATCTGCGACTAAGCCAAGGATTACCTTCTCTCCCGCATCACAATACGTGTAAAGCTCAACGTCACTACCCAACTTAAGAAATGAATTGGTGGTATTGAAAGTAGCGATATTTTTAACCATGTGGAAATTGTCATCGCCATCGAGAAGTTTGATGTAGCTATACTTTTGACCAAATTTGCTAAGTTCACTTTGACCTAAGCCATCAAGCTTACCTTTAAATACTTTAAACTCAGCCATTAACATTTACCCGCAGCTTTCATCAAACCATTACAACTTGCGCCCGTCGGCATTCCCTTACCATCGGTAGGTGAGCATACCGCGTCACTGGTCACAACCACACCACCAGTGTAGTAACATTGGAATCGTCTCTTTTTATAGATTGCATCGAACTCCACTTTCATAAGGTCAGCAGTTCTGTGCTCAATTTTGACTTGATCTGCGCTAGTACCTAGTGCAAATGCTGCTTTTCTTTGAATTGAGTAATCATCTCGTGTGTTGTTATCGATGACACTACATCCTGATAACGACAATAGACCCAACATTATTATTATTTTTTTCATTTCAAGCATTCCTTAAGCCACTGAATTTGCGCGCGATTATCCCAAAACAATGAGGAATTGGACACTACAAAAACAACCGAAATACGTGCGAATTTTCCTACATTGAGTCATCAATCAATAGCAACCAAAGCTGAACTGAGTCGCGAGATATCGGCGTTCATTGAAAACCGCCATAATGGAAGGTTAAGTCAAACAGAGAGAAAGCCTGTCTTAATGAAAAATGAGGGGGGCTAAAAATACGTCAGTTAGGGCGCAAGCCTATACTGTGACTGGGTTAACAGATTCCATCCCACTCACGCTCTTTGCGGTTTTTTGCTCCAGATCACACCTTGCTAGATTTTTCAATAGTTCTGTAAACTTTATTTACACGCTGGTGCTATTATTTCCATTAAATTATAGCCAAATCCCTTATAAATCAATAACTTAAAAGTTGGCACGCTCGTTGCTATCTAATAAGGGAATTCAATAAAATAATAGGAAACAAAAGATGAACCTACATAACAAAGGCTACAACACTAAAATCATTCACGCTGGTCAACACCCTGATGAGACTTCAGGCGCACTTGCTACTCCAATTGTACAAACCTCTACGTTTGTTTTTGATAGCGCACAACAAGGTGCAGCGCGTTTCGCATTAGAAGAGCCTGGTTATATTTATACTCGTATCGGTAACCCAACCCAAGCTGCATTGGAAGAAAAACTAGCAGTGCTAGAAGACGGCGAAGCAGCACTTGCTACTGCGTCTGGTATCTCGGCAATCTCGACTACGCTACTGACTCTTTGTGGCCAAGGTGACCATATTGTATCTTCTGGTGCAATCTACGGTTGTACTCACGCATTGCTATCACACAGCTTGCCTAAGTTTGGTATTGACGTAGATTTCGTTGATGCATCTGTTGTTGCAAATATCAAAGAAGCAATCAAACCAAATACTAAAGTTATTTACATTGAAACACCAGCAAACCCAACACTGTCTATCATGGACATCGAAGCGTGTGCAAAACTTGCGCATGAAAACGGCGCTTTGCTAGTAGTAGATAACACATTTATGTCTCCTTACTGCCAGAACCCTCTCAAACTGGGTGCTGATATCGTAGTACACAGCTTAACTAAGTACATCAATGGTCACGGCGACGTGGTTGCTGGGGTTATCGTTGGTAAGCAAGACTTCATCAATCAAGCTCGTCTAGTTGGTGTGAAAGATATCACTGGTGGTGTTATTAGCCCATTCAACGCATGGCTAACACTACGCGGTTTGAAAACCTTAGCTGTTCGTATGGAACGTCACTGCTCAAATGCAATGAAGGTTGCTGAGTTCTTAGAACAACACCCAGCTGTGACTAAGGTTTACTACCCTGGTTTAGCAACTCACAAAAATCACGAGCTAGCGAAGAAGCAAATGTCTAACTTTGGTGGCGTGATCAGTTTTGAGATTAATGGCGGCGTTGAAGCTGGTCAAACACTGATGAACTCTGTTGAGCTTTGTATGCTAGCGGTTAGCCTTGGCGACACTGAGACTTTGATTCAACACCCTGCATCAATGACTCACTCTCCTATGTCACCAGAGCAAAGAATGGCAGCAGGTATTGCTGATGGCCTAGTTCGAATCTCTGTTGGTCTTGAAGACGCAGAGGATATCATCGCCGACCTTGATCAAGCGTTTAAGAAAGCAATTTTCTAAACTCGATTAACGTCCCCCTATTAGTGCGAGCAAACATGCCAGCCTAATAGGGGGCAGTTGGATACTCATAACAAGAACAAAATAGACAAGTACATTTTACTAATGTTTATACGGAGTAGTTCATGTCCTCTATTACCGCTACAAGTCAATTAGAAAAACATCAATACAAAAAAATCCCTCTCACCGGCTACGACGCAGGCTGGATATTACTAAACATAGGTATGGCTATCGGAGCCGGCACTGTAGTCGTCCCAGTGCAAATCGGACTCAAAGGGATCTGGGTATTTATTGCCGCTTTCTTGATCGCCTACCCCGCTACCTACATGTTGCAAAACCTCTACCTAAAAACGTTATCTGAAAGTGATTTATGCGAGGATTACTCGAATATCATCTCCCAGTACCTCGGTAAAAACTGGGGTATGGCACTCGGGATAATGTATTTCATCATGCTCGTACACGGCATGTTTATTTATTCCACAGCGATTATTTATGATAGTGCCTCCTATCTCACCACATTTGGCGTAACAGATAGCGTACTATCGGAATCGGTCCTCTACACCATTGCTGTCCTATCCGCACTCATATTTATTGCCTCGCGCGGAGAACAGTTACTCTTTAAGATCTCTGGACCAATGGTGGTAGTAAAAGTCAGTATCATCGTACTGCTAGGTGTTGTTATGATTCCTCACTGGGACTTCAATAACATTAAAGCTTTCCCTAGTATGGCCGACTTTTCTCGTGATGTGCTATTAACAATACCTTTTGCTTTCTTCTCTGCAGTATTTATCCAAATTCTTAACCCAATGAATATTGCCTATAGAAAAAGAGAAGAAGATAAAGAAGTAGCAACTTTCAAAGCAATTCGTGTTCATCGTATTTCTTTTATCATCTTAATCAGCATCATCATTTTCTTCTCTTTCTCGTTCTCTTTCTCAATTAGCTACGAACAAGCACTTGAAGCATTCAACTCAAATATTTCAGCCCTAGCGATGGCCGCGAAAGTTATCCCAGGCAAACTGGTTCACATTATGACAGTTTTGCTTAACGTCTCTGCCGTGGTGACAGCATTCTTTGGTATCTATTTAGGTTTCCAAGAGGCGGTTAAAGGTATTCTGGTTAATATTATTCAGCGCTTTATTCCAGAAGATCAAATCAACCACCAAATGCTTAGCGTTGGTACGTATCTCTTTATCGTTACACTACTGACTTTCTGGGTTTCTCTCGGTTTCTCTGTGGTTATCTTCTTCCACATTGCGAGTCCACTGTACGGGATTGTTTCGTGTTTAATCCCATGCTATCTGGTTTACCGAGTTAACAAACTGCACAAGTTCCAAGGTCTACAGGCAAAATGCGTATTGCTATTTGGTTTGCTGCTAGTGATCTCACCATTCTTCAAGTTCTTTGAATAGGTTTAGACCCTAACAGCGCAAGAGTAATCGCAGCGCAGTGATGTCCGGCAAGGCTCCCCCCCTGTCGGACAGCAATTAACCGTGGGGCACTCAAAACTATTACCCTCAGCCTATAGTTTGGGTGCCCCATGATTTCTTCTGGTTATCATCTCCATCAAATGTCACTTACCGATTAACCAGCCACACTGCTTTAGAGCTGCCATCAGGCAGATTAACGCCCCCTTACGATCACTGAGCAGATGCACATGACTAAGCTATCCATAAAAGCCAAACTCACCCTCGCGTTCATTCTAGTCATCGCCATAATGACCGCTATCCAAACCACCATTACAGGAAATCAAATCTCGGAAGAAACAACTCGTTCCATTAATCAGTATGCCAATACGGTGTTAGAAAGTAGCACCCTGCGCATGGAGCAATGGATAAGTGATAAAATCGATGTTGCAGAAGTCTCTACTCAAGCTTTTAAATACCCGAACATGGAAGAATCGTATTTAGCGATGATGACGCAAGCAGGCCAGTTTAGAGTGGTCTACGCCGCCGTTGATGATGGTCGCTACTTACTCGGCGCAGACGTTGAGGTTCCAAAGGGGTTCAATCCAAAAACTCGCGCTTGGTATATAGAGGCGAAGAAAAGCGACGGACCCCATCTGACACAACCGTATATGGATGCCTCATCAAACCAACTGGTGGTGACGATTGCCAAAGCTTTTTCCGTTGACGGAGCATCTGGTGTTCTCGCTGCCGATGTAGAGATAAGTCGCTTAGTGAACAATGCTGTTGATTTAAAAGAACCAGGAGTCATGGCATTTATCACCAATAGCAAGGGCATGATTGTCGCTCATCCTGACCAAAGCCTCACATTGAAGAGCATTAGTAACATCACCTCCGAACTAACCGCAGAGAAAATCGCCGAACTGGCGCGCAACTCGGTGCTCGTTGACGCAACTGTCGCCAATCGAGAAGTATTACTCACCTCGCAAAAGGTCGCCAATACTGACTGGTTTTATACTATTTTGGTCGATAAAGAGCATGTATTTGCCGCTCATAGCACGCTCATCGCTCAATCGATAGGTATGGGTATTGTTCAAGTACTGATCATTGCCTCAATCGCATTTATGATTGTGAAAAAAGCCCTGCTACCTCTGACACAACTAACAGAGTCGATGAAGGATCTCGCGCAAGGGAATGGCGATTTAACCAAACGTATCGAGGTGAACACCAAAGACGAAATTGGTCAACTGGCCGATCAGGTCAACGCATTCATTGGCAAGCTACAAGGTATTGTAAAAGACATTGCCGGCTCATCACAAAACATCGGCAGCCAGTCCGAAATCAGTACCAACTTAACTGTTCAACTCAGCGATGCGTTAACTGCGCAGCAAAATGAAGTCTCACAAATCGCGACTGCGGTTCATGAAATGTCAGCTGCAGCAGAAGAAGTCGCAACAAACGCTCGCCATACTGCAGACTCCGCGTTGAGTTCAACCGAACATTGTGACCAAGGTAAGCGAGTCATCAAACGAAACCAAGATTCAATTACCAATCTTGCGCAGCAACTCGATAGCGCAGCGAAAACCGTCGGAGATCTGGAGAAAAACGCTCAAGACATCAACACCATCATCTCGACTATTAGCAATATCTCTGAACAAACCAATCTATTAGCCCTTAATGCCGCTATTGAAGCAGCACGGGCCGGAGAACAAGGCAGAGGGTTTGCCGTTGTTGCAGATGAAGTACGGGTGCTATCGCAACGAACACACAGCTCAACAGTTGAAATTAGAGAGATGATTGAGAATCTGCAACAAAACAGTTCCGCTGCGGTTGAGTCAATGACAAGAAGTCGCGATCTCGCCTCCTCTAGTGTTGAAGATGCCAATGACGCAACCACCGCGTTGGAGAAAATTACCCTCTCAATCCAAGAAATATCCGAGATGGCCTCCCAGATATCGAATGCCGCTTCTGAACAGAGAACCGTCACCGATGAGGTCAGTGTCAACATTCAGCAAGTGAGTGATATTTCAACCCACCTCTCCGATGAATCCGCCAAATCTCGCCGCTTGTCAGAAGATCTAAGGCAAATTGCCCTGTGTCTTAACGAGCAAGTCAATCAATTCAAACACTAATCAAAGGGCGCACATACAGCGCCCTATTTTATCCTGCACACCAAGAGTCATGTTTGTGTTTTTTCTACTCACCTATCCAATCGCATTAATAAAACGATAATTGATAGCCCATTGTGATCTATCCTCAAGCATTTCTGCTTAAATCTCGCTTATCTAATTATAAGGCTGCATCCACATACCACAGTCAAAAGTGTCGTAATGATCAAAAAATGCAGATAGTTGTGGTCATTAAAACTCCAATATCAGGTGATTGAGCACGTTGCTTTTTTTGCGACAAAGCCCCCAAACTTGATGAGGAAATGCCAAGAAAATTTAGACCATTTATCGTATTTATGAAAATTAGATGTAACTAAGGCTATTCATGATTTATGTTAGATTATTATAAATGATATGCAGTGATTATTATGCTTAGCGTCGAATGGAATATTGAAACAATTGATCGAACCGCAATGATTTCAGATATTGTGGAGGAGTTTATAAAATACAAGATTTACATAGACACTCTTCAAGTATCGCCATGTAATATTTTTGTTAGGTTTAACATCTCACCCGATTTTGAATTAGAGAAGTTACTCAGCGATCTGCTGTGCTTACATGACATTCTAAGCATTTCACCGTCTAAAGGCGATATATCTGAAGCGTCACTGGCTAACTGTGGACATATTATTTTTACCAACCAAGGCGTGATCACGCAATTTAATCAGATCGCAGAAAAACAATTTAGCGTCTCGAGAAATGATATTATTGGCGAACATATTTCCTCTATTTTAA
This sequence comes from Vibrio panuliri, assembly GCF_009938205.1. Classification (NCBI taxonomy): domain Bacteria; kingdom Pseudomonadati; phylum Pseudomonadota; class Gammaproteobacteria; order Vibrionales; family Vibrionaceae; genus Vibrio; species Vibrio panuliri. The sequence continues at coordinate 2,018,727 of NZ_AP019654.1, forward strand.
TTTGGGAAGAAATTAGTGAATTCCTATTAGGCAACATATGTCGAAAGGACATCCAAAATAGAACTAACCATAGTAAAATTAACTGTACAATCCGACCTGTTTTCCAGCATAAAAAATTGACCGGCGGGATTATTTTTATTAACGATTGTACCGTTAACCCGACCTACAATAAAATTTTGTCTCCAAGATTAAAGAACGGACAACCACGCTCTGGGGTCGATGACATCATTTATGCCAGCGCCAATATGTCTGCCTGTCTTGATACGGTAAGAAAGATCGCCAAGAGTAAATATGCCGTTCTTATCCGTGGAGAAACTGGTACCGGTAAAGAGCTAATCGCGAGAGCCGTTCATGACGCAAGTGATCGTAAAGATTGTGCGTTCGAAGCCCTAAACTGCGCGGCTATTCCGGAATCTTTGGTTGAGAGTGAGTTGTTTGGCTATGAGGGCGGTGCATTTAGTGGTGCGCTCAAAGGCGGCAAAATGGGTCTGTTTGAAAGCGCAAACAATGGAACGATTTTCCTTGATGAATTTGGCGAACTTTCTCTTTCGTTACAAAGTAAATTATTACGTGTACTGCAAGACGGTATGATTAAACGCGTCGGTGGCTTGACCGAAAAGTATGTCGATGTGCGAGTTATCGCAGCGACTAACCAGAATTTAGAGCAGCTGATTGAAGAGAAAAAGTTCCGTGAAGATCTTTATTACCGCGTCAACATTCTTCCAATCAATATCCCGCCATTGAGAGAACGTCCGAATGATATCATTCCACTCGTGGATTACTTTACGAACAAGTACGCTGGCGAATTAAATAAAGAAATCATGCTATTACCATGCGCTCTTGATGTACTGACAAACTATTCATGGCCGGGCAACATTCGAGAACTTAAAAATGTCTTGTTGAGAAGTATATTACTGGCAGAAAAAGCTGAAATTTCAGGGTTGGATATTTCAATCCCAACAGAGAAAAATCTAACTGTTAGTACTTGCACTAACACCAATACAGCGGATGGCAATATTAAGGCTATGATAGAAACTCAAGAGCGAGAAATGATAAAAAAATCACTTATATCGCTCGGTTCTGCGAGAAAAGTGGCTAACGAGGTTGGCTTATCGCACACAACGGTTCTCAATAAAATAAAACTGTATGATTTGGAATATCTGTTATCGAGTAAAAAGAAAACGGCTGTGGCTTAAATACCTTTTCTTAAAGTTATCATTAAACTATCACAGATTATAAAAAAAGCGGATTTCAGTCTTTTGGCTGAAATCCGCTTATTTCATTAAGCCGTTAAAATCACTACAACTGGTTAGTGAAGGTGCGGCTAATTACTTCTTGCTGCTGTTCGCTGGTCAGGGCATTAAAACGCACCGCGTATCCCGAAACACGAATAGTAAGTTGTGGGTACTTATCTGGGTTTGCTACCGCATCGAGCAGCATTTCACGATTAAGCACATTGACGTTGAGATGTTGACCCCCTTCAACTCTATGTTCAGTCCCTTCTCCTTCATGATGGAAATAGCCATCAATCAAACCGACAAGGTTCTTCTGCTGGTTAACACCGTCTTTACCGAGTGCATTTGGTACAATAGAGAAGGTGTACGAGATACCATCTTTTGCAAACGCAAATGGCAGTTTAGACACTGAGGTTAGTGACGCAACCGCACCTTTTTGATCGCGACCATGCATTGGGTTAGCCCCTGGTGCAAACGGTGTACCTGCGCTGCGACCATCCGGCGTATTGCCCGTCTTTTTGCCATAAACAACGTTGGAAGTGATGGTTAAAATCGACTGAGTTGGAACAGCATTGCGATACGTTGGTAGCGCTTGAAGCTTTTTCATAAAGCGTTCAACTAGGTCACAAGCGATATCGTCAACACGTGGGTCATTGTTACCAAATTTAGGGTAATCACCCTCAATGTTAAAGTCGATCGCTAACCCTTCTTCATCGCGCACTGGGCGAACTGTGGCATATTTGATCGCTGAGAGAGAGTCAGCGACAACAGACAAGCCTGCCAAACCACACGCCATGGTGCGATACACTTCGCGATCATGCAACGCCATTAACGAAGCTTCATAGCTGTATTTGTCGTGCATATAGTGGATAAGGTTTAATGCGCTCATGTATTGCACAGATAACCAATCCATAAACTGATCAAGGTTCTTCATCACGATGTCGTAATCTAGCACTTCATCCATCAGCGGAGCGGTTTTCGGACCCACCTGGATTTTTAGCTTTTCATCAACACCACCGTTGATTGAGTACAGAAGCGTTTTCGCTAAGTTGGCACGGGCACCAAAGAACTGCATCTGCTTACCGAGAACCATTGGACTCACACAACACGCGATACCATAGTCATCGCTGTCAAAGTCAGTTCGCATTAAATCATCATTTTCGTATTGCAATGAAGACGTCGCGATAGACATTTGTGCGGCATAGTTTTTAAACCCAACGGGTAGCTGTTCAGACCAAAGAATGGTTAGGTTTGGCTCAGGTGCAGACCCCATCGTATGCAAGGTATGAATGTAACGGAATGAGTTTTTACTCACTAATGTTCGGCCATCAAGCCCCATGCCACCAATAACTTCCGTTGCCCAAATGGGGTCGCCTGAAAAAAGAGAGTCAAACTCCGGGGTACGTAGGAAACGCACCATGCGAACTTTCATGATGAAATGGTCAATCAGCTCTTGTGCTTGAACTTCCGTTAGTCGGCCCGCTTGCAAATCACGTTCAATGTAGATATCGAGGAATGTGGCTGTTCGGCCTAGTGACATTGCGCCACCGTTTTGCGATTTAACGGCTGCAAGATACGCAAAATACAACCACTGCACAGCTTCTTGTCCATTCATCGCAGGACGTGAAATATCATAACCATAGTCGGAGGCCATTTTTTTCATTTGCAACAAAGCACGTCTATGCTCTGCTAGCTCTTCACGGCTACGAATAACATTTTCGATATCACGACCTGACTCAAGATCCGATTGAAGTGAAGCAAACTGCAATTCGCGCTCTTTAACGAGGTAATCAATACCGTACAGAGCAACACGACGATAGTCACCGATAATACGACCTCGTCCATAACCATCTGGCAAACCGGTTAGGACACCTGATTTACGGCAACGCAAGATATCTGGCGTATAAACATCAAATACCCCTTGGTTGTGCGTTTTGCGAATATCCGTGAACAGATGTTCAAACTCAGGATCCATCTCCTTACCATAAGCTTCAAACGAGCTGCGGATCATCTTGATCCCACCGTAAGGGTGAAGTGCACGTTTTAATGGTTTATCCGTTTGTAAACCTACGATGGTTTCCAGCGACTTGTCGATATAACCTGGTGCGTGTGCAGTAATGGTCGTCGCGACGTTGGTATCAAAATCGATCGGTGCGTGGGTAGCATTTTCTTGCTTGATACCAACTAGCACTTTCTCCCACAACGCTTTTGTTGCTGCAGTGGCCTCAGCTAAGAAACTCTCATCCCCTTCATAAGGCGTGTAGTTCTGCTGAATAAATTCTCGTACGTTAATGGATGTCTTCCATTCCACGCCTTTGAATCCACTCCATGCATCATTGTAGGGTGATGCTTTTGTATCGATTGGTAATTGCATAAAATTTATTTCCTACGTTATTTTTTAAACATTAAGCGTTGAGAGGCTTATGTCACTTAGACGAATCGCATCAAGTGCGATCATTTTTTCTTCATTTGTTGGGATCACTGCGCAAGTTACGCGAGAGTTTTCAGTGGTGATGATCCGCTCACCAAATCGGTTAGATAAATCGTTCTTTTCCTGATGCAGTTCGATATTGAATACTTGTAAATGTTCGAGAACCAAACGGCGAATGAGAGAAGAGTTTTCGCCAATGCCACCAGTGAAGATGATGCCATCGAGTCGAGATAGCGATGCCGCGTGACCTGCAATCTGACGAGCAATGCGGTGTACGAAGGTTTTTATTGTCACGATTGCTCGTTCATTACCTTGGTGCCACTCTTTCTCTAAGTCTCGAAGGTCCGACGAAATACCGGACAGTCCAAGCAAACCTGATTCTTTGTTCACTATCCGTTCTAAGTCATCGAGTGACTGATTGGTTTGCTTCGCGATCCAGACCATGGCGCCAAAATCCACATCACCGCAGCGAGTGCCCATCATCAATCCTTCCAGCGGCGTCATCCCCATTGAGGTATCGACACTCTTACCGTTTTTTACCGCGCAGATTGATGAACCATTACCTAAGTGCGCAATGACAATGCCACTATTTTGTTTTGGTGTTTTTAACAATCCGTATGCCTGATTAGAAACGTAGCGGTGTGACGAACCATGGAAACCGTAGCGACGAACGTGATGCTTTTCATAGTATTCCCAAGGAAGTGCGTATAAGTACGCTTCTGGAGCCAGTGTTTGGTGGAAGCTCGTATCGAACGCAGCAACTTGCTGAGCAGAAGGAAAGAGTTTCTGCGTCATTTCAATGCCCATAAGATTGGCTTTGTTGTGAAGCGGTGCAAGGTCGGAAACCGAGCGGATTTCTTCAATCACTCTATCGGTAATCAATACGGAGTCTTTAAACAGGTTTCCTCCGTGTGCGACCCGATGACCAATAGCCGCAATACGGTGAGCAAGTTCCCTTTGCTCCAACTCCAACGCGATTGCGATAAACGCCCCTTCATAACCCTGTTGAGTTAACACTGTTTTGGACTCGCCATTGACCGAGATCCAAGCGTTATCGCTATTCAGACCATCAACGATACCCGTCAGTAGTTCTTCACTACTTTGAGCATCGATGACAGAAAATTTCACTGAAGAAGAACCACAGTTAATCACCAATACAATCATTTCTTTACTCGCTTATTTCTCTCAAATCGTTGCTAAACGCTATTTAAATTGGCTGCACTATTCCGATGACTCATCGGTTGCCATCAGAACTTAATTTTATTTACCATCATAAATAGCAAGCTTTGCGCCAACTTTTATCTTATTGAAAAATAAGAAAAATTTAATATTGAGCTAATATATTGGAAAGAAATAAGGTTATCGATGGAAATAAAGTTTCCACACAAGGTTGATTGGATAATTTAAAAACGTGGTTGAATCCTGTCACCAAAATATAAAGAAAATATACTTAAGTAAGTTATTTACACAAGGATTGGAGCAACGAGAACTTCAAAGCGTTGCCTTGTCACTCATTGTCGCTGCGCCAAGCTTCTTGAGGTGACTTGGATGGGGTTAGATTGATGAATCGTCAAACATAAAAAAAGCAGGCTTTCGCCTGCTTATTATTAGTTCATTTCTCTCCCGGGAGCCGGTGCTAACACTTCCCGGTTACCGTTGTGCCCCGGCGCACTTACGATACCTTGCGCTTCCAGTTGTTCAACAATTCGAGCGGCTCGGTTATAGCCAATTTTAAAGCGACGTTGAACGCCCGAAACGGATCCCCGACGCGATTGAACCACATGCTCGACAACTTGATCGAACAGCGGGTCTATGTCTTCATCCGCTTCCATACTCTCACCCGGAAGTAGACTCTCAGGTCCTTGATCGCCACTAATAATCTCTTCGATATAGTTAGGCTTACCGCGCGCTTTCCAGTTGTTCACGACAGCATGAACATCATCATCAGATGCAAAAGCACCATGCACACGAACGGTATGGCTTGAGCCTGGAGGCAAGTAAAGCATGTCACCCATACCTAGTAGCGACTCTGCGCCACCTTGGTCAAGGATAGTCCGTGAGTCTGTTTTGGTTGATACAGTAAAGGCCACACGAGTTGGAATGTTCGCTTTAATCAAACCAGTAATGACATCCACCGAAGGTCGTTGTGTGGCAAGAATCAAGTGAATACCCGCCGCTCGCGCTTTTTGCGCTAGACGAGCAATCAGCTCTTCAACTTTCTTACCTACAACCATCATCAAGTCTGCAAACTCGTCGACGACCACAACAATATATGGCAATTTTTCAAGAAGTGGCGCTTCGGCATCCATGCTATCGCCTGGTTGCCAGAGAGGGTCATGAATCGGGTGCCCCGCTTCGGCTGCCATTTTCAGCTTGTCATTAAAGCCTTTAATATTACGCACGCCAAGTGCGGACATAAGCTTGTAACGACGCTCCATCTCGCCAACACACCAACGAAGTGCATTTGATGCGTCCTTCATGTCGGTGACAACTTCCGCCAACAAGTGTGGGATGCCTTCATAGATTGAAAGCTCCAACATTTTCGGGTCAATCATGATAAAGCGAAGGTCTTCCGGAGACGCTTTGTATAGCATACTCAGGATCATCACGTTTACCCCAACCGACTTACCTGAGCCCGTGGTACCTGCCACTAACACGTGTGGCATCTTAGCGATATCAGCGATTACCGCCTCACCCGCAATGTCTTGCCCCAGCACCACTGTCGTTGGTGATGTCGCATCCTTAAAGACTTGGCTACCAACAACGTCAGAGAAGTACACCGTTTGACGGCTCATGTTTGGCAGCTCTAAGCCAACGTATGGCTTGCCAGGAATCACTTCAACCACTCGCACTGCCATCGCAGAAAGAGAGCGTGCTAGGTCCATAGAGAGGCTGGAAATGCGGCTCACTTTCACCCCAGGGGCGAGGTCGAGTTCGAAACGGGTAATCACGGGGCCTGGGAAAATATCCACCACAGTGGCTTGAATTTTGTAATCTGCCAGTTTTGATTCAACCAAACGAGCAATGGACTCTAATGCATCACGGTCAATAAAGTTCTCACGCTTCTCTGGATGATAAAGAAGATCTAGCGTTGGCAGCGGCTCGGCAGGTTTCGGCAAGTTCACTTCCTGCTGTACCAAGAATGGGTTCTGTTGCGCGACCACTTTGGCTTGCGCGTCAGCAACAAGCGATTGGAAAGCCGCAACGTCAGTATCTGCCGCGTCGTCTAGTTGCTCTGATTCATCCTGAGCGTCCATTACTGGCTCAATGATTGGCTCCGTTGGAATCGTAGGCTGCGAAACAGACTCTATTGTCTCTTCATTTTGCTCAAGATTAGACTCTGCCACATCAAATGTGCTAATGACCGGTTCAACATGCTCACTGTCCGGTGCGACCTGCTGGCTGATCTGCTCTAATGTCGCATGATCAATCAGCGGCTCGTCTTCAACGACATTGTTCCAAGGTAGTTCTTCACTTTGTGGTTGAACAACTTGCGGCTCCTCAACTGGTGTCACCACCATGCTTTCATTTAGTGGCTGAGGCTCACTAATAAAATCTTGTTCTGCCATGTCATTGGAGTTCATGGCATCTTCTTCTAGTTGCTCAATCGTGGCACTCAACTGACGGGTGCGCTCAATAACAGGTTCTTCTGTTGGCACAGTTTGTTGATGATACGGCACGCTCTGAGTGACAACGACTTCTTCGCTCGGAGTTTGAACGACCTCTTCAGTGTGGCTTTCCGCCACAAGCGCGGAATCGGTTTCAACGACCTCAGCAGCTTCGACCACCATAGCTGGGGCTGTAGCGGCAGTCGCAGCGGTTTCCGGCATATGAATATTGTAACGACGAGGTTCCGCAGCCTCTGTAGTATTAGAGGCCGCTGGTTGTGGACGCTCAGTGCGTTCACTATCAAAATCATCGCCGTCTTTTAGCTCTGGTTCAATCGTTTCGTTTCGTTCGCCACGTATCAGGTTCACTACGCGAGTCAAACCTGCGATCGTCCAACCGCCAATCGAATCAACAATTGTCAGCCACGAAACTCCCGTCAATAAGGTAAACCCTGCCCCCCAAAGAAAAAGCAGCACGAGTGTCGTACCAAGGACGTTTAAAGTGGGTAGCGCTAAGCTGGTAAGAACATCACCAATCACGCCACCAGATGAGAAGTACCAAATATCATCAAAGTTGATGTCTGCTAACGCACAGCTTGTCAGGATAAGAATGGTTAAGCCTAGTAGACGGGTTCCCCACAGCATCAAATCAAGAGGTTCATCTTCGCCACGCTTGCGGAGGAAAACCCATGCGACAATAGTAATGATCGCGGGCAAGGTGTACGCCAATGAGCCAAAACTGAAAAACAAAGTATCAGCCAGCCATGCACCAATTGCGCCGCCAGAATTGGCAATTTCGCCTGCCCATGCAGTTTGCGACCATGAAGGATCCGCCGGGTCAAACGACAGTAGTGCGATGGAAAGAAAAATAGAGCCAAGTATAGCAACGATTAAGCTACACTCTTTAAGACGCTCTGGACCTGTTAGGCGAGAAGGTTGAGTCTCTTCTCCAGTCTTGATTATTGTTTCGATTTTATTGCTGTTCTTCTTGAACATAACCAACTTATCTTTAATAGAAAAAAAATAGTCCGAGAGGCAGTACCACTCGGACTATAGATTTAACCATATCAAGGTCAAAAACCCAATTGTCTAACGTCAGAATATCGGAAGGATTTCATTCCAACGCTTGATTTACTGCGATTTGAGTGAAGTGCAGCCCAAAAGGAGCGTCACTGACAGACCAAAATCCCAATTTGCCAATGCAAAATTATGAGGCTGCTCACCCTGCCTAGATTGCTTTATTAGACTCGACATCCACTTACCGTTTCAATGGCGAGCCACGCAAAACAAGGCAAAATCAATTTATCCCAGCGCTCTTATCGTGTTTTGATAACCAATTGGTTGGTCTGCTTAACTTCTTCCATTACCACGTAAGTTCGAGTGTCATTCACTCCAGGTAAACGCAGTAATGTGTCACCTAGCAGTTTACGATATGCACCCATATCTGCTACGCGAGTTTTAAGCAAGTAGTCGAAATCACCTGATACTAGGTGACACTCTTGGATATCGTCCAGCTTCTGAACCGCCGTATTGAACTGTTCAAATACGTCTGGCGCACCGCGATTTAACGTAATTTCAACAAATACCAACAACGACGCATCAAGGTATTGAGGGTTCAGCAATGCTGTGTAACCCGTGATGTAACCCTGACGCTCTAATCGACGTACACGCTCTAAACATGGTGTTGGCGAAAGGCCTACACGCTTAGAGAGTTCAACGTTTGAAATGCGACCATCTTTCTGTAATTCGTTCAGAATATTGCGGTCGATACGGTCTAGATCCTTGGACGGCTTCTTATTGTTGTCTGCCATTTTTTATTCCACCTTATTACTTCCTTGCAAATATATATACTACATCTTTTAAATATTTAGCAACAAATGTCAAACATTTGTTTATATACTAGATATTAAGTCGACAATACTACCCCACATCTAGTCATTACAACCAAAATAAAATGAGGAGTCAGGATGATCATTGGCGTACCTAAGGAAATTAAGAACCACGAGTATCGCGTAGGCATGATCCCAGCAAGCGTTCGTGAACTCGTATCTCAAGGCCACCAAATTTTTGTCGAAACCCAAGCCGGGGCAGGCATTGGATTCTCTGACGATGATTACATCGCTGTAGGCGCATCCATTCTTCCTACTGCTGCTGACGTTTTCGCGAAAGCAGAAATGATAGTGAAGGTTAAAGAACCTCAAGCTATTGAACGAGCAATGCTTCGAGAAGGACAGATATTATTTACATATCTGCACCTAGCACCAGATTTTCCACAAACTGATGAGCTAATCAAGAGCAAAGCCGTCTGTATAGCATATGAGACTGTAACAGATAATATGGGTCGCTTGCCACTACTAGCGCCAATGTCTGAAGTTGCGGGTCGAATGTCTATTCAAGCTGGCGCACAAACTCTGGAAAAATCTCACGGTGGCAGAGGCTTACTGATCGGCGGTGTACCAGGGGTTGAGCCAGCTAAAGTGGTGGTAATTGGCGGTGGTGTTGTCGGAGCAAACGCCGCGCGCATGGCAGTCGGTTTGCGCGCCGATGTAACGATTCTCGATAGAAATATAGATACACTTCGCAAATTGGACGAAGAGTTCCAAGGACGCGCAAAAGTCGTGTATTCAACTGACGATGCAATCGACAAACATGTGCTAGAAGCTGACTTGGTGATCGGCGCAGTTTTGATTCCAGGCGCGGCTGCACCGAAACTTGTCACCAAAGAGCATATTGCGAGAATGAAACCCGGCGCCGCAGTCGTGGATGTTGCGATTGACCAAGGCGGCTGTTTTGAAACCTCTCATGCCACAACGCATGCCGAACCGACTTATATCGTCGATGATGTTGTTCATTATTGCGTTGCCAATATGCCTGGCGCCGTAGCACGAACTTCTACCTTCGCGCTCAATAACGCAACATTGCCTTATATTGTCAAACTGGCCAATAAAGGCTACCGCCAAGCACTACTTGACGACAAGGGCTTCCTAGAAGGTCTAAACGTAATCCACGGTAAAGTAACGTGTAAAGAAGTAGCAGAAAGCTTCGATCTAGAATACGTAGACGCAGCTGACGCTATCGCAATGTTCAACTAATGTTGAATAATATTAAACAAGAGAAAGCGCTCACTTCGGTGGGCGTTTTTTTATGCGGGATGCGGGAAGATTATGCAGGGTTGATTTCCATAAATTAAACGATCATCCCGGAGAGGGAAGACGACCGAGTTGGGGATCTCTTAACGCAAGTCGCGAACTTATGGAGATTCCCTACTCCTTCCTTCGTCAGTCTAGGGAATGACGGCATATTGCATGGTTCTTCTCTAGAACGGCGAAATCCGTTCTAGATTCTCGAAGCAGATCGTTCTGTAGGGCAGCCCGTTCCCTCTCTTAGAACCACCTCTCCAGCGACGTTTTGTCTAACTGGCGGAAAGCACGATTAAGCAACTGAGCCAACTCTTTGTAACGCGGGCGTGATTTCATTGGCTCTAGCGCAAAACCACTTTCTATGATCTTGTGATGAAGCTCGCGATACCATCCTGCTAACGCTGGCGGTAGTTGAGTGTTTGAGCGATTGCCTAACCACCACATACCTTGAATTGGCATGCTGATAGCGAACAACGCTACGATCACGGCTTGAGGCAAAGCATGGTAGTTAGTGAAGGCCATTTGCGTTAACACGCTGATGGCGGCAACGGCGGGCATCACTTTCATCCCAAAACGCGTTGCTTTAATAATACGCTGCTCAGGGAATAGTGGAGCAAGCTCTTTGCGCATCGGCCAAGTATCCATGTACTTTTGTCCGTCACGCAAGCTGTGAACGATACCGACTTTATTATTCATAATACTCTCTCACTTCCAATGAAGGGCGTTTTACTAAAAAAGAGTTGAAAGATTCAACTAATAACGTAAAAATTTGACTAAAGTTAATATTCTTTCAAAATTTTTTTGTTATATTGCTTTATTATCGCTATCCTTTGCAGACCCTCAATCTCATTGTTGCTCTTATTTACAATTTAGGCAACTCTGAGAGACATCTGCAAGGATTGCACAAGTTGATTGCTTGGTAAAGCAACCTCTTTTTATATACGGATTTAAAAGTTTTTTAGTCACAAGTAGTACGCGGTCAAAAAATACCCGACTAGTCTTGTGATAAATTTTCATCCTAACTGATTTTGATACCTTCAGTGGTGAGATCAGAGCGGCGAAATCAGATAGGTTCACGATGTAGTGTTGTGAGCCTTTTTCGAATGAGTCAGCTTTGCTTTCTGCTAGATAGGTATTTCAGACGATTAACAGGTAGTCACTCATGTCTAAGCTAGTTTTAGTTTTAAACTGCGGTAGTTCTTCTCTTAAATTTGCTGTTGTAGATGCGGAAAACGGCGACGAGCATCTATCAGGTCTTGCAGAATGTCTGCACCTTCCTGAAGCACGTATCAAGTGGAAACTTGATGGTAAACACGAAGCTCAACTAGGTGCTGGCGCAGCACACGAAGAAGCACTATCGTTCATGGTAGAAACTATTCTTGCTTCTAAGCCAGAACTTGCAGAAAACCTAGCTGCAATCGGTCACCGTGTTGTTCACGGTGGTGAGCAGTTCACTCAATCAGCGCTAATCACTGATGAAGTTCTAAAAGGTATCGAAGACTGTGCAACACTAGCACCTCTTCACAACCCAGCACACATCATTGGTATCAAAGCAGCTCAAAAATCTTTCCCAGCACTGAAAAACGTTGCTGTGTTTGACACTGCTTTCCACCAAACAATGCCTGAAGAGTCTTATCTATACGCTCTTCCATACAACCTATACAAAGAACACGGTATCCGTCGTTACGGCATGCACGGTACTTCACACCTATTCATCACTCGTGAAGTAGCAAACATCCTTGGCAAGCCAGTTGAAGAAGTAAACATCATCAACTGTCACCTAGGTAACGGTGCATCTGTTTGTGCAGTTAAAAACGGCCAATCTGTAGACACTTCTATGGGTCTAACTCCTCTTGAAGGTCTTGTAATGGGTACTCGTTGTGGTGATATCGATCCTGCGATCATCTTCCACCTACACGACACTCTTGGTTACTCAGTTGAGAAAATCAACACTATGCTAACTAAAGAGTCTGGCCTACAAGGTCTTACTGAAGTAACTTCAGACTGTCGTTTCGTTGAAGACAACTACGGTGAGAAAGAAGAAGCGACTCGTGCAATGGACGTGTTCTGCCACCGTCTAGCTAAATACGTAGCTGGCTACACTGCATCTCTAGAAGGTCGTCTAGACGCTATCACTTTCACTGGCGGTATCGGTGAGAACTCTGGCCCAATCCGTGAGATGGTTCTTAACCGTCTTGGCATCTTCGGTATCGAAGTTGACAGCGAAGCGAACCTTAAAGCTCGTTTCGGCGGCGAAGGTGTTATCACTACAGAAAACAGCCGTATCCCAGCGATGGTTATCTCTACTAACGAAGAGTTAGTTATCGCAGAAGACACTGCACGCCTAGCAGGTCTTTAATCGAATTAACTGGCTAGCCATCGGCTAGCCAGTTTTCTTATGAAGGAAGGTTTCGGGGGCGCAAGTATTCATTTTTCTTGCCCCAAGCATGGAATGCACTGTTAAGCTTTGATCACAATAGCAAAAAGGTACCCATACGAATGTCTCGTACTATTATGCTTATCCCTACTAGCGCTGGTGTTGGTCTAACTAGCGTAAGCATGGGCGTACTTCGCGCCATGGAGCGCAAAGGCGTTAAAGTTTCTTTCTACAAGCCTATCGCACAACCACGTAGCGGTGGTGACCAACCAGATCTAACTTCAACTATCGTTGGCATTAACAGCGATATGAAGATTGGCGAACCAATGATGATGTCTGTTGCTGAACATATGATCGGCGCTGACAACATGGATGAGCTACTAGAAACGGTTGTTGAGCGTTACAACCAAATCAACAAAGATGCAGATGTAACGCTAATCGAAGGTCTTGTACCAACTCGTAAACACCCATTTGCAAACCAAGTGAACGCGGAAATCGCGGCAACACTTGGCGCGGAAATCGTTCTAGTTGCGACTCCTGGCACTGATAACCCAGCACAGCTTAAAGAGCGTATCGAAGTAGCATGTTCTAACTTCGGTGGCACTAAGAACAAGAACATCTCTGGTGTTATCATCAACAAGCTAAACGCACCTGTTGATGAAGCTGGCCGTACTCGTCCAGACCTATCTGAGATCTTCGACGATGCTGACGTTGCAAGCCAAAACCAACTTGAAGTAATGCAGATCTTCAACACGTCTCCAATTCGCGTACTAGGTTGCGTGCCATGGAGCATTGATCTGATTGCGACTCGTGCAGTTGATATGGCACAGCACCTAAATGCTGACATCATCAACGAAGGTGATATCAATACTCGTCGTATTAAGAGCATCACTTTCTGTGCGCGTTCTCTACCGCACATGATTGAGCACTTCAAACCAGGTTCACTACTAGTAACTTCTGCTGACCGTCCAGACGTAATCGTTGCCGCTTCTCTAGCAGCAATGAACGGCGTTGAAATCGGCGCAGTGCTACTAACTGGTGGTTACGATATCCCTGCTGAAATTGAAGGTCTATGTAAGCCAGCATTCGAAACTGGTCTACCTATCTTCAAAGCACAAGGTAACACTTGGCAGACTTCTCTGAACCTACAAAGCTTCAGCCTAGAAGTTCCAGCTGACGATAAAGAGCGTATCGAGTTCATTAACGATCACGTTGCAGGTCACATCGACGGCAACTGGATTGAATCAATGACTGAAGGCACTCAGAAGTCTCGTCGTCTAAGCCCACCAGCATTCCGTTACCAGCTAACTGAATTCGCTCGTAAAGCGGCTAAGCGTATCGTTCTTCCTGAAGGTGACGAGCCACGTACAGTGAAAGCTGCGGCTATCTGTGCTGAGCGCGGTATCGCAGAATGTGTTCTTCTAGGTAACCCAGAAGAAATCCGTCGTGTTGCAGCGCAACAAGGCGTTGAGCTAGGTGCTGGCGTAACTATCATCAACTCTGATGAAGTTCGCGAAAACTACGTAGCTCGTCTAGTTGAACTACGTGGCGCGAAAGGCATGACTGAAGTTGTTGCTCGTGAGAAGCTACAAGATTCAGTATTCCTAGGCACAATGATGCTTGAGAACGACGAAGTAGACGGCCTAGTTTCTGGTGCTGTTCACACAACTGCGAACACTATCGTTCCTCCGTTCCAAATCATCAAGACTGCACCTGATGCGTCAATCGTATCTTCTGTATTCTTCATGCTACTACCTGACCAAGTATTGGTTTACGGTGACTGTGCGATCAACCCAGATCCAACAGCTGAACAGCTTGCTGAAATCGCTATCCAATCTGCTGACTCTGCAGCAGCATTCGGTATCGAACCACGCGTAGCAATGATCTCTTACTCTACTGGTGAATCTGGTAAGGGTGCAGACGTTGATAAAGTACGTGAAGCAACTAAACTGGCTCAAGAGAAACGTCCTGATCTAATCATCGACGGTCCTCTACAGTACGACGCTGCAATCATGGAAAACGTGGCAGCTTCTAAAGCGCCTAACTCTCCAGTAGCGGGTAAAGCAACTGTATTCGTATTCCCAGACCTAAACACTGGTAACACGACTTACAAAGCGGTACAACGTTCAGCAGACCTAGTTTCAATCGGTCCAATGCTGCAAGGTATGCGCAAGCCAGTTAACGACCTGTCTCGCGGCGCTCTAGTAGACGACATCGTTTACACAGTAGCACTAACTGCGATCCAAGCAGATCAAGCTGACCAAGCTCGTGAAAAAGCCGTTAACTAATTAACGCGCTTTTCGATAGCCAAACCCTCGCCTAGGCGAGGGTTTTTTATTATCTGTGCACCATTAATACAACACCATCAACAGCGCTCCGCCTGCGACAACACAACCTATCATCACCGGTGCCACTTTTGCCCATAGCGCTTTATTACCAATACTAACCACCATACCCATTTTGACAATAGTATTGACGGAGGCGGCGATAAAAATACCAAGCGCCGCAGTTTGCACACTTAACTGCTGGGTACTCTGCCGCCCCAACGCCAATGAAATAGCGTCGACATCGGTAATTCCCGATAGCGCTGCCAGAATTAACGTCCCTGCACTGCCAAACCACTCCGACAGCGCATTGCTCAATAACATGATCACCGCCAATACCACGCCAAAGAACAGCGCAGACTGCAACGCAAGCGGATTACCCTTTTGGTTGGGTTGCTCAATGGTCTCGACTCTACTGCTTCGCCAAATCCACCACGCCGGTAAGTAAAGGGCTACCATCATGATCAGTATGATGGGCCAAAGTAACCGAACCAATGCTGGATTTAGCACCGACAGAACAATCAATAGACGGGGAAACATAGTGCCGCAGCTGAGTAGGATGCCACTGGCGAGCAGCGGGCTGATACTAGGTTGCTCTCTTGATAGATGGGAAAATTGTAAAGTTAATGCGGTCGAGGAGCTTAGCCCGGCAAAGACAGAAGTAAACAGTATTCCTCGCTTAGCGCCGCCAATCTTGATGGCAAAGTAACCGACAAACGAAATACTGGCGATCAATACAACCATCCACCAAATCTCGTATGGATTGAGCGAGTTCCAAGGACCAAAAGTTTGATTAGGTAGTAGAGGTAATAAAACAATAGAGATCAACAGTAAGCGAAGTGCGGCGTCAAGCTCATACTCTTGGAGCTTTTGTAGTGCTTGATGAAGCTCTTTTTTGTTATCGAGAACCACTGCGGTTATCACTGCTGCTGCCGCCGCTAACACCGCTTCACCTGATACTGCCAGAGCCCCCAGTACAAAAGTAATGATTAAACTCACTACTCCGGTAATACTGATATCTTCACTCTTCTTTTGTTGGATGACGAAAGCGATACACGCCAGTATCACTAACGCAATTAAAGCGAAACCGATTAGAAGCGGCGTGTAATGGAGCGACAGAATCCCCACTAAGCCACCGAGTAAACCAACCAGCGAGAAAGTTCGAATACCAGCAACCCGACTGCCTTCAACGCTATTACGCATCACCCAACCGCGCTGAGTACCAACAATCGCACCAAGCACCAAAGCAATAAACAGGTTCCAAACTGTGTGTTCCTGAGCAACATATGTGGTTAGTTCCATACTCACCTCACCGGGCAGCAAACACAAACTCGCTATGCTCAGTGTATGCTAATTGGTGCATTTAACTGTGAATTGAGTAATAAATTGCCACCATCAGAGCAGCAATTCACGGCTTTTGATTGGCGCATCACTAAATTATTGCCCACAATATTAGTAATACTATTACTGTGTGTTTTAGCGAGGATATCAAGATGAAAAATGAGTTGGATCCGAGCAAAGTGCTGCAAGCGTATGAGTGTGTGATGAGCAACGGTACGCCAACCGAGTTCGGCAAGATTTATGAAGGCGTTGAAGCTTTTTCTGACTACGATGGTTATAACGTATTTTTACGAGGCAATGGTGTGGAATTAAAAGTTGGTTTTCACAACACCTATCATCTCGAATATGACCAAGAACACTTACGCGATAGCTTCTTGAGAAAAGTAGCCATGCTCGCCAAGTAATCAAACGATATGAAAAAGCCCCGCAATAGTGACGGGGCTTTGTTTTATGTTAGCTTCGACAGCTAAACAACAAGTATTACATGCCTGCGGTCATGTGCATGCCATAGAAGACACCACGTCCGATTAGCTCAGAAACCACGATAAGTGCAAATGCAATCGCCATTGGTCCAGCGGTAACCGGTGTACGACGAACCACTGGCATCAACCAAAGTGCCATACCCAATGCCAACAGAACCAGACGAGTCGTTTGCAGCGAAGAGTAATCCGGTACTACTGCTAAGGCAGCCGCAACGCTAGTCTCAATCGCACCTAGATGAGCAGTCAATTGCATCACCACGATGGCAACCGCAAACAAACCAATCAAGCCCAAAACTGGTAGCACCTTGTCTGCAGCCGCATTGTCATGATTGGCAATTGATAGCAGCAACTGAGCAAGAGCAGTACCACTTACAAGCATGGTCACAACAAACGCAGCTGGTGTTAGCGACGTGTACCATGTTGGTACGGTATCAATCATATAGACCATCGCCATTGCGTACATAAACACAATACCAACAACCATCGCACCTAACATCAATACTTTGCGGATCGCATCACTGCCTTTGTCTAACACCGACAATAACCAGAACAGACCACCTAGAGCAAAGAACACGCTACCAGATGCAATTTCATTTGATAACCAAGAGCTACCCACCATGTTTAACGCATTCATTGCGCGCAGTGGGCTACCCAAGTGCATGATAGAAGCAAGGAAACCTAGCCCCATTACCGCCCAAAGACCAAACATCGCCTTGTGTAGACGCTCTTCAGCACCGGTCGATAACTGCTTAGTCAACAACATGGTCGCCAAAACTAAGAATGCACCTACTGAGGTTTGTGCCAATACCGTAAAAACGATAAGTGGCCATTCATGCCATGCCATATTAAACCTCCTTCGGGTTCGCCAAGAAGCCTGTGGTATCTCCACATGGGCGCGCATGGCGGTTTGGTTTGATAATGATATTTGGACTTGTCATTGATGCCGGTGGCAGTGGTGCAACTTCAGCGTTAGTGCCATATTTCGCACGTAACTCATCAATTGGACCAAACTCCAACGCACGTAGTGGACAAGAGTCAACACAGACTGGGTTTAGACCTTCCGCGACACGCTCATAGCAACCGTCACATTTCGTCATATGACCTTTTTCTGCGTTGTACTGTGGCGCACCGTAAGGGCAAGCCATAGAGCAGTATTGGCAGCCAATACACTTGTCTGTATCAACGACCACAAAGCCATCTTCACGTTTGTGCATTGCGCCACTTGGACACACTTTGGTACATGCTGGGTTAGTACAGTGGTTACAAGCAACTGAAACATAGTAAGAGAACACATCTTGACGCCATGTGCCGTTGTCTTCTACCCAATTACCGCCGGCGTATTCGTATACACGACGGTAGTTACTACCCACATCAAGGTCTTTGTTGTCTTTACAAGAAAGCTGACAAGTTTTACAACCGGTGCACTTACTTGAATCAATATAAAAGCCGTATTGTTTCATGGTTTAACCTTATGCCTTCTTCACCAGTTGAACTTCTACTAAGTTGGTATGCTGAGGGTTACCCTTAGCCAGCGGACTTGGACGATGCGTGGTCAACACGTTGATACAACCGCCTTTGTCTACCTTGTTCTTATCTGGTGCGTACCAAGCACCTTCACCAAGTGCAACAACACCAGGCATCATGCGTGGAGTCACTTTAGCAGGGATATGCACTTCACCACGGTCATTGAAAATTCGGATTAGATCACCATTTTCGATACCACGAGTTTGTGCATCCAATGGGTTAATCCACATTTCTTGACGTGCCGCTTCTTTGATAATATCCACGTTGCCGTAAGTAGAGTGACAGCGAGCTTTATAGTGGAAGCCAGTCAGTTGAAGTGGGAACTCATCACGCTTCTTCGAATCCCAACCATCGAAGGTTGACACATAGATTGGCAGTGGATGAATCACTTCATCTTCTTTTAGTTCCCATGTTGCTGCGATATTCGCTAGACGCTCAGAGTAGATCTCAATTTTGCCAGAAGGCGTGCCTAGTGGATTATTCTCAGGATCTTCACGGAATGCCTTGTAAGCAACGTAGTGGCCATTCGGGTCACGGCGTTTGTAGATGCCCATCTCACGCATCGTTTCAAAATCAGGCAGTGTCGGATCTTGCTCACGAGTTAATGCATACAGATGACGCAACCAACCTTCTTGGTCACGACCTTCAGTAAATTGTTCGCCAACGCCCATGCGTTTTGAGATTTCTGAACAGATTTCATAGATACCTTTCGCTTCGAACTGAGGCTCAATCGCTTTATCCGCAAAGATAAAGTAAGGCATGTTCGCCGCTTTGGTATCCATACAGAAGTCAGCTTGCTCAGACGTGGTTAAATCAGGCAATACGATATCGGCATATTTAGCAGAAGAAGTCATGTGGTTATCAATCACCACAATCAGCTCACATGCTTTGTCATCTTGTAGGATCTGGTGCGTTTGGTTGATATCTGAATGTTGGTTAATCAGACAGTTACCCGCGTAGTTCCAAATCATCTTGATCGGCACGCTAAGCTGTTCAACGCCACGAATACCATCACGAGTCGCGGTCATTTCAGGACCACGCACGATCGCGTCAGTCCAAAGGAACATTGGAATAGACGCCTTAACAGGGTTTGATAAAGTTGGGAAACGGACAAATGGGATGTTGTAGTCCGATTCACGCGCACCAGTACCACCACCGTTAATACCTACGTTACCAGTCAGTAGTGCTAGCATTGCGATTGCACGTGATGCAATTTCGCCATTTGCTGTGCGTTGTAGACCCCAACCTTGTAAAACGGCACAAGGTTTCGTTGAGCCAATTTCACGTGCTGTTTTGATAATGGTATCAACTGGAATACCAGTAATCTTCGCTGCCCATTCCGGCGTTTTAGCAATACCGTCAGGCCCTTCGCCTAGAATGTAAGATTTGTAATCACTCTTTGCTGGCGCTGAAGCTGGTAACGTCTTCTCGTCATAACCCACGCAGTATTGATCTAAGAATGGCTGATCAACCAAATCTTCGGTGATCATCACGTATGCCATCGCTGCAATAAACGCCGTATCAGTACCGGGACGAATTGGAATCCACTCATCTTCACGACCACCCGCAGTATCCGTGTAACGAGGGTCAATCATGATCATACGTGCTTTTGAGCGCTCTTTTGATTCCATCAAGTGGTGAATTAGACCACCACCAGACATACGAGTTTCTGCTGGGTTGTTACCAAACTGAACAATAAGTTTTGTGTTCTCTAGATCAGAGAAAGAGTTGCCGTATGCCCAACCACCACCGTAGGTGTAATCAAGGCCTACCGTGATCTGTGCAGTCGAGTAGTCGCCGTAGTGGTTTAAGTAACCACCGCTTAGATTCATCATACGAGCGATGAGAGAGCTACCCGGAGGCCAAGATTTGGTTACTGTGCCACCAAGCGTACCTGTACCATAGTTTAGGTAGATGGCTTCGTTGCCGTGCTCTTTGATGATTCGCTTCATATTATTAGCGATTTCATCGTAAGCTTCTTCCCAAGTAATACGTTTAAATTTACCTTCTCCACGTTTACCTACACGCTTCATTGGGTATTTCAAACGATCTGGGTTGTAAACGCGACGGCGCATTGAGCGACCACGTAAACATGCGCGAACTTGGTGATTACCGTATACGTCATCACCTGTGTTGTCAGTTTCGACCCACTTGATCTCGCCATCAACAACGTGCATGCGTAATGGACAGCGGCTACCGCAGTTCACTGTACATGCACTCCAAACCACTTTTTCTTCGACAGCTTTATTGGTTGCAGCAGCAACTGGGCTTGACTTAAAAGGAAGTGACATTGCACTGGCTGTCGCAGCCAGACCACCGACGGCGCTCGAAGACTTGATAAAATCGCGTCTCGACAGGCCTCCGGTCATTAATGCTTTCAGTGTTTTTTTCATAGGAGAACTTCTCATTGGTTGTGAGAAAAGACTCTGTGGTCTTTTGTAGATCCCCTTTTACCCCTTAAGTAGTAAGGTTAATCTTGCGCTTAATCAACAAATTTCACGTGCCACTCAAATTCTCACCCACCTAGTTTCATAAATGAGATCAAGATCATATTTTTGAACTAGTTAACACAATCTGAAATATTTAATCGAAATAGTTCGCATTATTAAATGAACCCTATTGCATTTCATTTTTTGATTAAGCGCATTTCTTTCAACAGCCGAAGTGAGTATGCTCAGGAAAAAACATAACTAAGTATCGATGATGCAAAACGAATCCACTTTTTTCCGTCTGTTGGGCGGTCTTTGCTACTACTCTCCCCACTCTGAAAACGGTCAAAACATCTTAAGTGCATTTGCGACACAAGATGACGAATTATTACAAAACTTAGCAAAGCTGGCGCAATCCATTGACAGCGACCAACTTGAAGCGGACTACTTCAACTTGTTGCAAGGTAGCGGCGACATGCCTGCACCACCTTGGGGCTCAGCCTACTTAGACAAAGAAAACGCGCTATTTGGTGCCTCGACAATGGAATACCGCGAGTTTACTCGCCAGCAAGGGCTAGCTTGTGATACTGGCATGCGTGAGCCTGACGACCATATTGGCTTAATGCTGATGCTGGTTTCCTTGCTTCTTGAGCAAAACAAGGTCGAAGCAGCCAACCAACTGCTCAGTCAGCACCTAATGCCCTTTGCTCCTGCAATGCTCAAAGGCATGGCAAAGCATGCTGATAGCGAGTTTTATCGTCAACTTGCACAAATCACGTTGACTTGGTTAACCCTCTACTGCGAAGAGCACCAATTGCAAATATTGGAGCGCCGCAACTACTGGCAAGAGATCGCGTAATGAAACCTGACAGTGTCGAGCTAACGATTGAGCTAAATGAAATCAACAGCAGCCGCCGTGGTTTCTTTCGTGCTGTGTCGCGGGGAGTCTCTCAATCTATCGAAGAGCCAGAGGTGACAATCAACGCAGCAAGACCGCTGGGCGCTGTTGAAGAGGCGATTTTTACGCGCTTGTGTAACGGGTGTGGTGAATGCGTCACTGCTTGTCCGCAAGGGGTATTAAGCATGCAAGCCAATGGCCCAGTGATGGACTTAAGCCTCAACCATTGTAATTTTTGCAACCAGTGCATTGCGGCCTGTCAAACTCAGGCACTAAATCAGCTCAATGCGACCGACACTGGCTGGCGTCCAAGGTTCAGTCAGAGCTGCAATGCGCGGCTGTTTGGTAATTGCCAAGAGTGTGTTGACGATTGTCCTAATCACGCCCTAACCTTGCTGGATAATGCAACGCCAACACTAAACGAACAATGTAACGGGTGTGGCGAGTGTCTTTCCAGTTGTTACATTGGTGCGATTTCGCTGGTCGAATCTAACTAAGCCGCTGGTTTAGAAATAAGAAAGCCACCGCAAAAATGCGGTGGCTTTTCTTTTCCATCCAATTACTGCTCTACTTTGACTCTAAAAAAGAGAGCGTAAAATAACGGAATAACCACGAGCGTAAGGATGGTTGCAAACAGCAAACCAAACATGATGGTTACCGCCATACTCTTAAAGAACGGGTCAATAAGTAGCGGTGCCACACCTAATATCGTGGTCAATGCGCCAAGCAATACCGGGCGCGCACGGCTGGTCGCCGCATCGATAATCGCAAAGTACGGCAGTTTACCTTGCGCTATCTCAACATCGGCTTGATCCACCAGCACAATGGCGTTTTTCACCATCATACCAATCAAGCTGAGGAAGCCTAAAATTGCCATAAACTCAAATGGCGTTTGGAAAATAATCAAACCGACAGTCACACCAATCACGGCCAATGGTGCGGTTAACCAAATAACCAATGGCTGACGAATGGCGTTAAACATAAAGATCACCGATAAAATCATCGCAGCAAAACCATACGGCGCTGAAATCACTAGACCTTCGTTAGCGTCTTTCGATGCTTTATGTTCACCATACCAAGTCAACTCGTAACCCGGTGGCAACTCAATCGCCTCAATCTTGTCGCGAACACCATTAAATGCATCAGCAGTCAACACACCCGGAGCAGGGTCCGCTTGCACTAGGATCGTTGGCATACGGTCAATACGACGTAAAATCGCATCTTGCCAAACGACATCCACAGAATCGACGAGTTGGCTCACCGGAATGAAGCCTCCTGCTGTTGCACTGTACACTTCCGTATTCTCAACTGCTCGTTGGTGGTCACGCTCATTTTCTGGCGCCCGCACGACAATCGGGATCAAATCATCGCCTTCGCGGTAAACACCAACATTACGCCCAGACAAGGTTTGAGCGATAGCTTGGTTAATCTCTTGCGTCGTCAAACCAAAGCGCTGTGCTTTCTCTGCCGAGTAAACTGGGCGAAGCACTGGTACTTGCTGTCGCCAATCGTCTTGCACCGCAATTAGATGGCGGTCAGCAGCCATAATCGCTTTGGCTTGTTCTGCCAATTGTCGCAACACGTGACTGTCTGGGCCTTTAAAACCCGCTTCAATCTTCTTACCGCCGCCACGACCCAACATAAACTTCCACACTTTAATCGACGCGTCTGGGTATTTCGCTGAAAGTTCATCTTGCAACTCAACCAGCAGTGGCGCGATTTTTTTGTAGTCGTCGATGTCAATCAGCAACTGTCCGTAACTGATGTTGCGAGCCTCTGGGGCATAAGTCAGCATAAAGCGTAAACCACCACCGCCAATAAAGCTGGTGATGTTAGTAATACCCTCTTTGGCTTTCACATCTTTCTCAATCGCCGCGATGTAACGTTCAGTACGACTGATATCCGACCCTTGTGGTAAGTAGACATCCACTACAAACTGAGGGCGCTGAGAATCTGGCATAAAGCCCGGCGGCACATAACGTAGACCGTAAATTGCAACAACCATCAAGCCAAGGATCGCCATTAAGCTCATCATACGATTACGCAACACCCAAGCGAGCAAACCTTTGTACATGGTCATCATGCGACCCGGCTTAATCTCGCCCTTAGTCGCTTTCACTTTCAAGAAGTCAAAACAAAGCATTGGCGTAACGGTCACCGCAAATACCCAGCTGAGGAACATTGAGTAGAGGATTACCCAAAACAGCGAGCCTGCGTATTCACCCATATCTGAAGGAGATAAACCAATCGCACTGAAAGCAAAGATACCTACAACCGTACCCCCTAGTAGCGGCCACTTAGTTGCATCCACCACTTCAGATACGATAGTTTGCTTGTCTTCTTCGGGGTTTTGCTGCAAACGCACCAAAATACCATCTGTTACCACAATCGCGTTGTCTACCAACATCCCGAGCGCAATAATTAACGCCCCAAGAGAGATACGCTGCATCGCAATATCTTCGATAAACATAATGCACAGTGTACCTGCAACAGTGAGCAGCAATACAAAACCGATAATGATGCCTGAGCGTACGCCCATAAAGAGCAGTAAAACGATAAATACAATCGCCACTGCCGCAATCAAGTTGTCGATAAAGTTTGCAACAGAAGCGCGAACAGAGTCGGACTGAATTGAAATTTCGTGCAATTCCATCCCTAACGGGCGTTGGCTGTCTAGCTCTGCCAAACGCGCTTTAACCGCGTCACCCATTTCAACAACGTTACCGCCTGTCACGTTAGAGATACCAAAACCGACCGCGCGTTGACCGTTGTAACGCATCAACATACTGGCAGGTTCTTGGTAACCGCGTGTTACGTTAGCAATATCGCCAAGACGCATCACTTGGTTGTCTTGTCCTACGCCAATTTGCAGATTGCGCAAATCATCAAAAGAGCGAATGTTCGAACTTGGAATAACCGGTACACGCATGTCTTGCGTATTGATTGAACCAGCGACCGTCACCAAGTTTTGCTTTTGCAGAACTTGGAACACTTGTTGAGCAGACACACCAAAACTGGCTAATCTTTCACTCGAAATCTCAACAAAAATCGTCTCTTGTTGCTCGGCAAGCGTGGCCGTTTTTGCCACACCCGGGACGAGAACCAACTCGCGGCGCAAACCATCAACATAATCTTGCAACTGCTTGTCCGTAAAACCTTCGCCAGTCACGGCATAGAACAGCGCATATACGTCAGCAAAATCATCATTAACTATCGACGCACCTGCCCCAGGCGGTAATTGACGCTGGGCATCTGCAACTTTGCGACGTAACTTATCCCAAACCTGCTGTAAGTCTGCCGAACTTTTAGCAAACTCAAGTTTGATCTCCACCGTCACTTCCGACATACCTTGCTTGGAAACAGATTTGACTTCTTTTAGCTCTTGCAATGACTGGACCGCCCCCTCAATCACATCAGTGACTTCATCAGAGACTTCTTGTGCCGTTGCACCAGCGTATGGGGTATTGATCACCGCTTGACGAATCACAAACTCAGGGTCTTCAAAACGCCCCAGTTTTAGGTAGCTGATATAGCCACCTAAAAGAATCAATGCGATCAACACCCAGACACTGGTACGTTTCGCGATTGTATAGCGAGCAATGTTCATTATCGCGCCTCGTTGCTACCGTTGGTCATAGGACGAACTTCCATACCATCTTGTAAACTCGACATTCCGGCTACTACTACCTGCTCGCCGACGTTTAAATTATCTCGAATCACGACGCGGTCACGACTCAACGCGCCAACATCAACGTAGCGTTTCTCTACTTTGTTGTCTTTACCAACCACCCACACATATTGCTTACCTTGGTTATCTGGAACCACGGCGATAATGGGCAAAGTAATGGTCGTCGCAACCGACTCCCCTTCCGCCTCTGCTGGAATCACTTTTGCTGTCATTCCCGGTAGCACGCGATAGCCAGCTAGGTTGTTAAAACCAAGTACCACCGCATAAGTTTGGCTGACTGGGTCGGCTTGAGTAGCATATGTACGCAGTGACAAATCAAATAAATGATTCGGAATCGCACTGATTTCTGCTTTTGCCTCAGTCCCAGAAACCGACGACAACATTACGCTGTCTGGGATGTAAATCACCACTTCTAAATCGTCAAGATCGTGCAAAGTAAACACCGGAGAATTTGCCTGAATTTGCACGTAGTTATCGACAAAACGACGACCAATAATGCCTTCAAATGGCGCGGTTATTTGCGTGTAATCCAACTGTCGCTGGGCTTCATCACGACGATTTTTAGCAAGGTTATAGCGGGTCGTGATCTCGTCTAACTGACTTTTTGAAATCGCTTTGCTTTTTTCGTAGATCGCTTTTGCGCGCTGATACTCAACCTCAATATTTGACAGCTCCAATTTTGCTGATGCCAACGCCGTTTGAGCATCACGTGAATCTAAACGAGCCAACACTTGCCCAGCAACCACGCGGTCGCCCTCATTAACCAATAGTTCGTTGATTAAGCCATTAACGCGAAAAGAGAGATCCGCTCGCTCAGCGGCACGCACCACTCCGTTAAAACTCAAGCTATCACTGCGAGTTGCCGAGACTATTTCAGTCAGTGCCGGCTTGATCACAGGGGCAGCGACTGTTGGCTTAACCTCTTCACCACACCCAGCCAAAGACAAGCTCGCGACGGTTAACCCAATCGCCAAAGCAAGCTTCTTTAAAGAATTCTTTGTAGATAATTTGTGCGCGTTTTTCACAGCAATCTCCAATTAGGAAAATATCGACCCGACTAAATCAGCGAACCATAAAAGTAAACTCATTAGTGTACTTTTGGATTCTATTGCAGCTTTTTATTAAAGTAAACTCTCAAGTTTACCTATTAAGCAACAATTGCTACACTAGCGGCGGAAAAATCTTGGAGTAATACCATGACCCGCTCGGAACAGAAGCGACTCGCCATCATTGAGGCCGCAAAACAAGAATTTATTGAGAATGGATTTCTCGCCGCAAATATGAACAACATTTGTACGGCAGCGGAGGTGTCTAAGCGCACTTTATATCGTCATTTCGAAAGCAAAGAGTTGTTGTTTGAAGCGGTACTTGCCGAAGTACAAGCAAGCACCATCAGTAGTCGTAACTACCCTTTCGACGCGAATGCGCCTTTAGACGAGCAACTAAAACGCATTACCTATCAAGAAATTACGGTAATGTATCAAACTTATGGTATTGCACTATCACGTACCATCATTATGGAATTTTTCCGTCAGCCAGAACTGGCAAAAACCATGACACAACGTCTGTACCGGACGCAAGCGGTCAGCCAATGGTTTGAGCAAGCTATCGCCGCGAACCAACTTGTCGCCCCGAACGTAGAGACCATTACTAATGTCTATATGAGTGTGTTCCAAGGCTTATTGTTCTGGCCCCAAGTACTGGATCTCCTCGCCCCACCTGAAGGTGAGTTGCTGGATCAGAAAGTAGACGTTATCGTCATAACGGTGTTACGCGCCTTTGCCCCTCAATAGTTGTGGGTATCATCCAGCACAAAAGCCCGCAAGCGAGCCTTTGCTTAGTGACTAACTAATTTGCGCTCGTTGATGAGGAGACTCTAAGTCCAAATCCGGTCCTTTGGGCACCACTTGCGTCGGGTTTATACCTGTATGGCTGAAATAGTAGTGGCGTTTGATGTGGTAAAAGTCAGTGGTCTGTTTAATACCTTCGATTTGATAGAGATCTTTTAGATACCCTTGCAGGTGAGGGTAATCCGCAATGCGTTGTTTGTTGCATTTAAAGTGTCCGACATAAACCGCATCGAATCGCACCAAAGTAGTGAACAGTCGCCAGTCCGCCTCAGTAATTTCTCGACCGGCTAAGTAACGATGCGTCGCCAAATGGCGCTCCACTTTATCCAAGGCCTCAAACAACTTGTCATAAGCCTCTTCGTAGGCTTCTTGTGTGGTAGCAAAGCCACAACGATACACTCCATTGTTTATATTCGGATAAATATAGTCATTCCACTCGTCAATTAAGCCACGGAGATGCTCGGGATAGAAATCAAGATGATTGTCAGTCAGATGGTTAAACTCACTGTTAAACATCCTAATGATCTCTGATGACTCATTGCTAACAATCGTGTTGTGCTTTTTATCCCATAACACAGGTACGGTAACTCGTCCGGTATAGTCGGGCTTCGCTTGGGTATAAATTTGGTGTAATCGGGTATGACCGAATAATGGCTCTGGTAGCCCCATTTGCCAGCCCTCAGACAGCATATCTGGACACACAACGGTGACATCAATATGTGCTTCTAGCCCCTTTAGAGTGCGGAATATCAGGGTACGATGAGCCCAAGGACAGGCCAGCGACACGTAAAGATGATAACGACCACTTTCAGCTTGAAAGCGTGAATTGGGTTGGTGCTGAATCCAGTCGCGGAATCCTGCATCTTCACGTACAAACTTGCCACGACTGGCCTTAGTGTCATACCAAATATCTTGCCAAACGCCCTCAACTAACTTACCCATCTTTTTCTCCATCTATCACTGATTGAGCCAGTATAAAACGTTGCTCAAATCAATTAAGCCCAAGAAATTGCCGGAGTTGTTCAAAATTTTCTAACGAAGATAAAAAAACACCCTCTTTACAGAGGGTGTTCATCAGTTAGTTTTTAAAACCATCAAGCACGGCGACGGTGTTGTAACCAAGGTCATCCACCGCGTAGCCACCCTCAAACACAAACAGGGTTGGAATGCCGAGTTTACCTAGCTGTTCACCAATCGCGCGGTAATCTTCACGTTTCAGTTTAAAGTAGCTGATCGGGTCATTCTCATACGTATCCATTCCCAATGAGATAACCAATGCTTGCGCATCAAACGCTTGGATTCTGCTCAGAGCCGTGTGCAGCGCTGGTTGGTAGAGCGACCAGTCGGTCTTCCCTTGCGGCAGTGGAAGGTTAAGGTTATATCCTTTGCCTTTCCCCTCTCCGACTTCATCAGCAAAACCGAGATAATGTGGGTAGTCGTAGTCAGGGTCGCCATGAATCGAAACAAACAACACGTCATCACGATCATAGAAAATACTTTGCGTACCGTTGCCGTGATGGTAATCCAAATCCAGGATTGCGACACGTTTTTTACCATTGCGACGCAGAGACTCTGCTGCAATCGCCGCATTATTGATATAGCAGTATCCACCCATCATATCTGGCGCAGCGTGGTGACCTGGTGGTCGACACAACGCAAACGCAGAATGCTCACCATTAATTAATAGTTGAGCACCCGTTAATGCACAGTCTGTCGCCGCTTGAATCGCGTCCCAACTGGTTTTGGTGATGGCTGCAGTCATATCAAAGCTGTAGTAGCCAAGTTTACCTTCGATATCTTTAGGGATACGATGGCGCAAATAACGTGGGCTTACAAAACAGTATGGCGATGCATCGTGCTCGCTACCAAAACGTGCTTCCCATTCAGACCAAGCGGACTGTAAGAACTCAACGTAGTCGGGAGTGTGCACCCATAGCATAGGGTCGGTACCAAAGGCGTCTGGCTCACAGACGGTAAAACCACCCTGCTGATGGATAGCATTCAACACCATATCGGCACGCTCAGGTTTCTCAAAACACGGTGTCGGTTCCCCCGAGAGGAACTCGTATTTCACACGGTGCAGACGTTGCTTTTCGGTGTAGATGACTTTCACTATTTCTTTAGCTCCATCCAGTAGCGTTCGTATTTGCTGACCGCATCGCCAACGCTACCTAAAAATTGCCCTTTTTGCTTCACTTCATCGGTCGGGAAGATCACTTCACTGTCACGAATTTGTGGCGGCAAAAACTCTAGTGCTTGTAAGTTAGGCACAGCATAACCAATCTCTTCAACAATAATGGCTTGGTTCTTTGGCTTAAGCAAAAAGTTGATAAACTGATAGGCGGCTTGTTTGTTTTCCGCTTGTTTTGGAATAACAATGTTATCCATCCAGAAAATTGCGCCTTCAGATGGGTAAACGAACTTGATTGCTGGGTTTTCGTTTTGGGCGCGGTAAGCGGTACCATTCCACTGCATACCAACGTTTACTTCGCCAGTCACAAGCGGAACGTGCGGTGCATCTGAGTTAAACACAGTCACGTTCGGTTTAATTTTTTGTAGACGCTCAAACGCCTGTTGCAGCTCAGCATCGTCTTGCGAGTTAACACTGTGTCCATCAATCATCAGCGCCATACCCATAACGTCACGTACGTCATCAGTTAGCAGTAGTTGACCAGCATATTCACTGTTCCATAGGTCTGCCCAGCCTTTTAAACTGCTGCCATCGATAACATCTGCATTGTAAGCAATCGCAGTACTGCCCCACATATATGGCACAGAGTAAGTGTTATCTGGGTCAAAGCTTTGGTTTAAAATCGTTGAGTCTAGTTTCGCAAACTGCTCAATCTTTGATTTATCCAACTTGTGTAGCAAGTCATCACTTGCCAGCTTAGAAACGTAGTAAGTCGAAGGCACAACAATATCAAAACCTTTGCCATCAAGCAGTTTAAGCTTGGCATACATGGTTTCGTTGCTTTCAAATGTCGCGTAATTGACTTTGATGCCCGTTTCTTTGGTGAAATCTTCGATAATTGATTGAGGAAGGTATTCAGACCAGTTGTACACATTCAGTGTGGTTGAAGCGAAAACTGGAGATGAAGCGATAAGGCCCACTAGGGCTGCTGGAACAAGTGTTTTTTTCATTTTACGTTAACATACTATCAATTGGTCATGACGCAGGATTACGCCGTGGCAAAATTAGATAGTATGCAAACACTTAATTCAAGATGTTGCGTAATCACCTAGTGACATAAGTCACAATTTGAATGTCACTTATTACAAGTTAAGCCAATAAACTAACGCCAGAAATAAAAAAAGCGCGGCCTACTAAGAAGCCGCGCCATAGCCCGTCACAGGCTGAATTTGTTAAATTCTTACATTTAAACAGGAAACGGAGTGAACGTCCGAACCTTTGATTGTCGGTCGAGTTTGCGCACAAGACTCGGTCGCCTCTGGACAACGCGTGCGGAACACGCATCCTGATGGCGGGTTAATTGGGGACGGCAAGTCACCCTCTAACATTTGAATCTTTTTGCTGCGCTCAATCGCTGGATCAGGAATTGGCACCGCTGACATCAACGCGCGAGTATAAGGGTGCTTAGGATCGGCAAACAGTGCATCAGCTTCGCCTAACTCCACCGCATTACCTAAGTACATCACCAATACACGGTCAGAGATGTGCTTAACCACCGATAAGTCATGGGCAATAAACACCAATGAAAGACCTAGCTCTTTTTGTAGCTCTTTCAATAGGTTGACAACTTGCGCTTGAATCGACACATCCAATGCTGAAACTGGCTCATCACAGATAATCATCTTAGGCTTTAAGATAAGTGCGCGAGCAATCCCGATACGCTGACATTGACCACCAGAAAACTCATGCGGGTAACGGTTAATGACGTTAGGCAGTAAGCCCACTTTTGCCATCATTTCCTTCACTCGGTCTTTCACTTCTTGCTTGGAAAGATCTGGATAGAAGGTCTCTAATGGCTCAGCAATAATATCCCCTACCGTCATACGCGGGTTGAGAGATGCCAACGGGTCTTGGAAGATCATTTGAATCTCTTTACGAGTTTCACGACGTTTCACTTCCTTCATTTTAGTTAAGTCTTGCCCTAACCAAACGACCTCACCATCTGTCGCCTCAACCAAACCAATGATGGCACGAGCAAAGGTAGACTTACCACAACCTGACTCGCCCACTACGCCCAAGGTTTCACCCTCAAACAGGCGAACATTCACACCATCAACGGCTTTCAAGTTAGACGGTTTGGTCCAAGGCCACGCTGACTTGGCAGCGATGCTAAAGTGCACTTTTAGGTCTTTGACGTCTAACAGTAATTTTTTATCTACACTCATTTGCTCCAAGCCTCCCATTCAGAAAAACAAGCACGTTGGCGGCCATCGCCAAATGGCGTCAAGATTGGCGCTTCACGCTTACAACGATCCATCACACGATGGCAACGCTCTTGGTATGGGCAGCCCGGTGGCAAATGTAATAAGTTTGGCGGGTTACCAGGGATAGTCGGTAAAACTTCGCCTTCCGTATCCAAACGAGGAATCGCTTTAAGCAAACCTTCCGCGTATGGGTGACTTGGTTTATAGAAGATTTCATCAACCGTGCCGTACTCCATGGTACGACCAGCATACATGACCAATACTTTGTCACACGAGCCAGCAACCACACCCAAATCGTGGGTGATCATAATAATCGCAGTGTTAAACTCCGCTTTTAGCTCGTTAAGCAAATCCATAATTTGCGCTTGCACTGTTACATCAAGTGCCGTGGTAGGTTCATCAGCAATCAACAGTTTTGGACGGCACAGTAGCGCCATCGCGATCATGACACGTTGACGCATACCACCAGAAAACTCATGCGGATACATGGTGATACGCTTGCGCGCTTCAGGAATCTTAACCGCTTCAAGCATGCGTACAGACTCTTCAAACGCTTCTGATTTACCCATACCTTTGTGTAGCATCAATACTTCCATCAATTGATCGCTAACTTTCATGTATGGGTTGAGTGAAGTCATCGGATCTTGGAAGATCATCGCAATCTGCTCAGCTCGAACTTTGTTCAGCTCTTTTTCTCGCAGGTTAAGGATCTCTTTCCCTTCAAACTTCGCACTACCTGAGATCTTGCCGTTCTTTGCCAGCAACCCCATGATAGAGAAAACAGTTTGTGATTTTCCTGAACCTGACTCACCCACAATACCCAAGGTTTCACCTTGGTTGAGTGAGAAGTTCAAATCGTTTACTGCGGTGACGATACCATCTTGAGTGGTAAACTCTACGCGCAGATCTTTGACATCTAATAAGCTCATCATTGCTTCCTTAATCTTATAATTTTTACTTATCTGTCTTTTGGATCAAGCGCATCGCGCAGACCATCACCTACGTAGTTGAAGCAGAATAGCGTGACAACCATAAACAGCGCAGGGAATGCTAGCTGCCAAATTGCCACTTCCATTGTCTGAGCACCCTCTTGCAGCAGTGCGCCCCAACTAGTCATAGGCTCTTGAACACCAAGACCAAGGAATGAAAGGAATGATTCTGTCAGAATCATGCTTGGGATAAGTAGCGTTGAGTAAACAGCCACAATACCCAAAACGTTTGGAACAATATGACGAGTAATGATCTTCCAGTTGCTCACACCCGATACGTGAGCCGCTTCGATAAACTCTTTGCTACGTAGACTTAGCGTTTGACCGCGTACAATACGCGCCATATCTAGCCATGCGATAGCACCAATCGCGACGAAAATCAGCACGATGTTGCGGCCAAAGAAGGTCACCAATACGATCACTAAGAACATGAACGGTACTGCGTACAAGATCTCTAGGATACGCATCATAATGCGGTCGACTTTACCACCGATAAAGCCAGAGGTTGCACCGTATAATGTACCAATCAGTACCGCAACAAATGCCCCCATCACACCAACCATCAGCGAGATTCGACCACCGATAAGAGTCCGTACAAATAAGTCTCGTCCCAATGAATCAGTACCAAACCAATGCTCTGCATTAGGAGCCACGTGCATTGCATACCAATCTGTATCATCAAATGTGTATGGCGCGACCATTGGCAAGAAAATCACTGCCAAGATCATTATTAGAAGAATAAATAGGCTCACCATCGCCGCTTTATTACGCATAAAGCGAATGCGAGCATCTTGCCAAAGGCTGCGACCTTCAATCTCGAGGTTTTCCGAGAACTTCTCGATCGCTTCAAGGTTTTCTTTTTTCGTTAACATAACCATATACGTCCCTGTTAGTAGCGAATCTTCGGATCGATCATAGCTAGTAAGATGTCAACGATAGCGTTGAACAAAATAAAGAGGAAACCAATCAAAATGGTCACACCCATTACTAGCGAGTAATCACGGTTAAAGGCAGCGTTAACAAACAACTTACCGATGCCCGGCAGACCAAAAATGGTCTCAACCACAACCGAACCCGTGATGATGCCTACAAATGCAGGACCCATGTAAGAAACGACAGGTAATAGCGCTGGCTTTAGCGCATGTTTAATAATGATGTAACGATAGCTTAGTCCCTTCGCTCGAGCAGTACGGATAAAGTTACTGTTCAACGTTTCAATCATTGAACCGCGCGTAATACGAGCAAATGTTGCAACATACAGCAGTGACATCGCAATGACCGGTAAGATCAAATATTGCCACGAGCCATCAAGCCACCCACCAGCAGGTAGCACTTTTAAGTTGAGCGCGAAAATATAGATCAATGCCGGAGCGAGTACGAACGACGGTAACACCACCCCAAGCATGGCGGTCGACATAACCGCGTAGTCAATCCAGGTATTTTGCCGCAGCGCCGCAATTGTCCCGACAGCTACCCCAAGGATAACGGTAAAGATAAAGGCAATCGCACCCACCTTTGCAGATACTGGTAAAGCCACTGAAATTAGCTCATTCACTGAGTAATCTAAGTACTTAAACGATGGACCAAAGTCACCTTGAATAACGTTGGTCAAATAAGTGAAATACTGTTCCGATACCGGTTTGTCCAAGCCATATTTAGCTTCAATGTTAGCCATTACTTCAGGTGGCAAAGGACGCTCACTTGAAAATGGGTTACCCGGTGCGAAACGCATAAGAAAGAAAGATACGGTGATCAAAACCAACATTGTTGGGATCGCCTCAAATATCCTTTTAGCGATGAATTTAAGCATAAACTCACTCTTTCAGTCTGTGACAGTTAAATGTAACAAGACTCTACGCGTGATAAATCACGCGCAGTGTCTTTATAGTTATAGTTGTTTGAATTAGAAAATTACTCGATGATGTATAGATCTTTCGAGTAGATCTTCTCTTCTGGGTTGTTTGATGGGAATCCACCAACTTTCGGAGAAAGAAGACGAGATTTCACGTATTGGTAGATAGGTGCCAAAGGCATATCATTCGCCATCAACTTCTCAGCTTCTGCGTAAAGCGCTTTGCGCTCTTCTTCAGACTTAGAAGTGATCGCTTTTTCCATGATCTCATCATACGCTTTGCTGTCGTAGTGAATACCACCTGTCGTGTTACCACTCTTCATTAGCGTTAGGAAAGATGATGCTTCGTTGTAGTCGCCACACCAACCAGCGCGAGCGATTTGGAAGTCACCAGAATCTTTAGTTGATAGGTAAGTTTTCCACTCTTGGTTCTCTAGCGTTACATCAACACCAAGTGTCTTCTTCCACATAGAACCAAGTGCTACTGCGACTTTCTTGTGGTTCTCAGACGTGTTGTAAAGTAGTGAGAAGTCCAGAGGGTTATCTGCACCGTAACCGGCTTCAGCAAGAAGACGTTGTGCTTCTGCATTACGCTCTTCCTGAGTCATTTTACCGTATGCTGGCATTTCTGGATCGAAACCAGCAGTAATTTCAGGCGTTAAGAAGTAAGCAGGTTTTTGACCTTGGCCCATGATGGCATTCGCAACCACGTTGCGGTCAATGGTGTAAGAAATCGCTTTACGAACGCGAACGTCGTCGAATGGCGCTTTCTTAGTATTGAATAGGTAGTAGTAAGTACATAGGTTGCCCACTACTGATACTGATTCAGGATGCTCTTTAGTTAGACGCTTGTAGTGTTCAAGTGGTAGTTCATTGGTAATATGAATTTCACCCGATAGGAAACGGTTCATTTCCGATACTTGGTTTTCAATCGGTAGGAACGTTACCTTATTGATGATGGTATCAGCGTTATCCCAGTACTTCTCATTGCGCTTAAGCGTCAAACGCTCATTCACAACCCACTCGTCTAATACATAAGCACCGTTACCAACAAAGTGCTCAGGCTTAGTCCATTGGTCACCGTACTTCTCAACAGTGGCTTTGTGCACTGGAGCTGTCGATTGGTGTCCCATCATCATAACAAAGTATGGTACTGGCGAATCGAGTTCAACAACGAGCGTATGATCGTCTAGCGCTTTAACACCTAACGTTGACTTGTCTGCTTCACCAGCGATGATTGCTTTCGCATTCTTCATCTTAGTGTATTCCATATACCAAGAGTATGGAGAAGCGGTATTAGGATCGACTAGACGCTGGAAGCTATATACAAAGTCTTCTGCAGTGACAGGATCACCGTTTGACCATTGTGCGTCTTTACGTAGGTGGAAAGTGTAGGTTTGGTTGTCAGAGGTTTCCCAGCTTTCTGCTGCCCCTGGAAGTAGATTACCATCTGCATCTTGGTTCACTAGACCTTCAAGGATGTCACGAATCACGTGAGACTCTGGAACACCTTGAGTTTTGTGCGGGTCGATTGTTGCAACTTCAGTACCATTACCACGAACCAGTTCTTGTACTGCGGCTAGTTTAGGTTCTGCTGTTTCAGTTGTCGCTTCAGGCGCAGCAGCAGGTTGTGCTGCTTGTTTAGGCTCTGCCTGCTCACCACATCCTACGAGTGCAAGCGAAAGGCCAGCACCAACAAATAGTGAACGTGTGATTTTATTCTTATACATGCGTAAAACTCCGAGTTTTTCATTTGCATCCATGACTGCTCTGTATGATTACTGAACGGCAGTGTTTTAAAGTGATACAGTTCACAAAAGAAGCATATTACTCTAAAAACATACAGAGATTGCGCACACATTATCAATCATCGACGTGATTTGCCATTAAAATGTATTAAAAAATAGAATAATTCTTTTGATACGTTCAATGAATAGCAAATAAATCTGCGTATCATTAAATAAATGACATAAATAATGGAAATTGGTTAAACCGATAGCGTGAACTACCAATTAAACTGGAAATGATCTTTTTCCTAGCATGTTATACCACACCAGCGAATAATTGATTAACATTATTCTCACATGGTGGCGGCAATATAACACAATCCACACGAATAGATTTGGCAATTGAGAAACACATCACAGATGTTGTGACATGAGTAGTTAGGTCAAGTATGGTGGCTAACGAAACTGAGTTAAGCTGGTTATTTTTTACACAAAAAAGCCCCTTCAAAAGGGGCTTTTGTTCATCCAAAAGGTGATCAATTAAGGCTGTTGGCGAGTCGGTGCGATCACGATTTCACGCACACAAACACCTTGCGGCTGGTTATAAGCATATTCTACTGCTCTAGCAATATCATCAGAGGCTAATACTCCACCCATTTCCTCTTTCCAACTATCGTAACCCGCTTTGATTTCATCTGAAGAGGTATGCGAAAGCAGTTCAGTCTCAACGGCTCCAGGCGCAATAGTGGTCACTCGAACATCATAGTTCGCCACTTCTTCGCGAACATTCTCTGAGATAGCATGCACAGCAAACTTAGTTCCACAATAAGCGGCATGATTTGGAAACGTTTTGCGTCCAGCAACAGAACTAATGTTGATGATGGTTCCCGCACGACGTTGTTTCATCGGAGCCAGTACTGCTTGCATACCGTTCATCAAACCAATGACGTTCACGTCAAACATTCGTTTCCACTCTTGTGGGTCTTGAACATCAAGTTCACTCAGCAGCATTACACCAGCGTTGTTAACAATGCAATCTGTTGGGCCAAACTGTTCTTCTGCTTTCGCGATTGCCGCTGCGAATGAAACATTGTCCAGCACGTCGACCTTCTCACAAAGCGTATTTGGCAAATCTAATGCTTGCAGGCGTTCAACTCGGCGCGCGATCAGTAGCAATGGATGGCCAGCCTCACTTAAACGACGTGCAATTGCTTCACCAATACCAGAACTTGCACCTGTAATCACAACTAATTTTTTCATTATTATCTCCAAACATTCTGATTTGCCGAAGACCTTCTGCGGCAATAACGACATATTACTCAGTGTCGGATAGTTGATATATAGCATTTAAGTTCAAACACTGTTGCACAGGTGCAACAATCTGCCATACTGCGATTATCGCCTCCCTTACTATTTTGTCCTTGGATTATGCTGAACAATATTAATCTCGCTGATATTCGCTCGTTTGTGTTGATAGCCAAACTCGGGAACTTCACTAAAGCGGCCAATGCGCTTGAAGTTTCTCGTTCCCATGTATCGAGACAAATTAGTGCGTTGGAAAAACAGATGGGTGTCACGTTGTTGACTCGCACCACGCGAACGCTTCGCCTAACTCAGGCAGGAGAGCGCTTTTTCCATCAATGTGAAACTGCCATGCAGCAGATAGACCAAGCCTTAATTGCGGCGGTTGACGACACTCAAAATCCGCAGGGATTAATACGCGTCAACTGTGTCGGAGGCTACTTAGGTGAAGAAATGATTGCTCAAGCGATTGGCGAGTTTATGTTGCAGTATCCGCAAATGACCGTCGACTTAGACTTTTCTAGCCCCCGTATCGACTTGATTGAAGATCAATTTGATATCGCCTTTCGCATGGGAGAATTGGAAGACGCGGGCTTTATTGCGCGCAAGCTAATGAATGTTGAAATGGTGACACTGGCAAGCCCTGACTATATTGCTAAATTTGGTTCACCTTCCCACCCTAAAGAGTTGGTTGAACATCGAACCCTAACAGGCTCTGTAACCAAATGGAGCTTTGTCCATGCGACGCAGGCTGACAAACATTACGATTGTCACGTTAAAGGCAAACTTACTTGTAAAAATGGGCGTGCATTGGTCAAGGCTTGTTTACTGGGTAACGGTTTAATTCGTGTACCCAAGATCTATTGCGAAAATGAAATCAACCGCGGCGAACTGGTACCAGTAATGGCTGATTGGCGCATCAATAGTGTTCCGTTTTCTGCTATTTTCCACAAAGATCGCTACCAACCACAAAGAATACGAGTTTTTGTTGATTTTGTTACAAAATGGTTTTCATTACATCGCTAACTTTATTCACTTACAAACATTGATCGTGCAAATATATAAAACCCGGCGGATTATGCAAAATTGTCAGAGAAAACCTACAAAATAAACCATTGTAATTTATGAATTTTTTACATAGTCTGTTTTTATTTTGACAGTCACTTTATTGCTGCTAAAATCGCCGCGTTAATAGTGACTAAAAAGATCTACCGTGCCCAAATTTGTATCGACCTCAATGGTTGTTTACCGTACATTTTTCTTTTCATATTCCGCCCGAATCACTGCACTTTTGCATTAAAAACTCGTGGTTAACACACCAAACACCATAGGGCTTCACATTCGCACAAGGTAGGTTTTGCTCATCACTTATCTACGGTACTTCCGGTTATTTGTTAGCGCTTATCTCTCATTAAGATTATGAGCGTCTCTTAAAGCCGACTCAGTAGCAAAGCATCATGAGCTGTGGTCTAAACAAAGGCAAAATGCATGAAAATACTCATTATTGAAGATGATATCATCCAAGCGACTAAGCTAAAGCTGTCTCTCATTGCTTTGGGCTATCATGAAATTGCTTTGGCAAGAGAAGCAAAAACCGCATTGGAAATCTGCCAAAATGAACAGATAGACTTTATTATCTGTGACATCAACTTGCCCGACATGGACGGTGTTCAA
The DNA here is from genome assembly GCF_009938205.1 of Vibrio panuliri. Taxonomy (NCBI): domain Bacteria; kingdom Pseudomonadati; phylum Pseudomonadota; class Gammaproteobacteria; order Vibrionales; family Vibrionaceae; genus Vibrio; species Vibrio panuliri. Next base: position 2,057,993 of record NZ_AP019654.1, read on the forward strand.
GTCCTTTCCCAGTTGTCTGCTATTGCGCCTAACCTCAATATCGCTATTCACAGCGCGATGAAAGAGGACGTGATAGAACTAACCAGCAATATGTGTGTTGCCGCGGGCTTTAAGTTCGTCACCACAATCAACAAACCACATTCACTCGCAGCGCTGCAACAAGTGTTCGAACGCTTGAAAAGCGGCAGTGAAACATATACAGAAGACGCAAAACACATTCAGCTGACTGAGCAAGAAGTGCTCACTGCATTCGAGCAAAATTGGTTTACTAACTACTATCAACCCCAGTTCAACGCGCAAACCAAACAAGTTGTCGGTGTTGAGGCGCTAATTCGATGCATTCATCCAAGATATGGGGTGCTAACACCTGCCAGTTTCCTCGATACGATTCATCAACTGGGGTTAAGCAGTCGTTTGTTCTGGCATGTCGCGGAAAAATCTATTTCTGCGATTTCGTTACTCAACAACAGCATCCATCTGTCAATCAACTTGAGTCAGTCCAACTTTGAAGAAGATATGTGTGATGATCTGCTTGCTCTTTGCAAGGATTACCATTTCTCACCATCCAGACTGGTACTGGAGTTGACGGAACATGAAGCCTACAGCTATACCCGTAACTCTTTAGCAAACCTTGCTCGTTTGCGTATGCATGGTATTTGTCTCTCGATTGACGATTTTGGAACGGGGCATGCTTCTCTGAGTCAACTGGCGCTGTTGCCATTTACAGAGTTAAAAATTGACCGCAGTTTCGTTAAAAACATCACTAATGATTATCGCAACCAGCAATTGGCCGGGATGTGCGTTCAGTTGGCGAACTCGCTTGGCCTGAATTGCGTCGTCGAAGGCATTGAAGACGAAGAAACACTGCAATACCTCATTAGCCTTGGGGTGGACTGTTATCAAGGCTTCCACGCGTGCAAACCGTTGCCAATCTCAGCCTTGTGGGAATATGTTGGCCACCACTTAGAGCCCGATACACTGACCACGACGCATCATCAGCACGATGCGGTGATCATGAGTCCAAACAGTGCCTCATCGCACGCCATTTGCAAGACGATGGCAAAAGAAGGGTTGTTTGCCAGCATCGAAATCGTTCGCGTGATTAATCAATTAACTGATAACCAAAACATTCAACATATCAGTCTGTTAGTTATCGATATGGATTTTATCGAAGGCGATGTCAATGAGATGATTGCTCAGTTGAGTGCGACTAACTTTGTTGGCTCAATCTGCCTATTGGAAGGCAATAACCCTATCGCCCATGAAGTAAGCAACCAGAGCTACTATTGCTTTGTCGCGAATAAAAACCCTCGCTACGTCAAAACCATCGCCTCGACACTGAGCGATAGGGACAAAGCGAGCATCCAAAAAATTTACCAACTGCTGTCAACACAAGAGATCAACGTTGCCAACTTGCTATTAAATGGCTATAACAACAAGAAAATCGCTGCCACACTTGAGATCAGTGAAAAGACAGTAAGTACCTACAAAAATCGAATATTTAAAAAACTAGACATTCAATCTGTTATCGAGTTGGCGCAATTTAGTAAGTAAATGAAATCTTTCTCCAATTTAAAAGTGTTAATCATTGATGACGCTTCAATTGTTATCGTCACGCTAAAAAGCATGTTAGTCAAAATCGGCTTCAATGATCGGCTGATTAACTATTGCTCTACCTCCAGAGCGGGCATCCAAATCGCCCGCCAAGAACAGTACGATTTGATCTTGTGCGACTACAACTTAGGTCGTGGGATGAATGGCAAGCAAGTATTTGAAGAGATGAGATATCACGGCCTGCTGCATGATAAATCCGTGTTTATCTTGATTACCGGAGAAAGCTCGTCCACTGTCGTTCATTCCATTATTGAACTGAAACCGGATGATTACTTGCTCAAACCTTTCAACGTTATGTCGTTGAAAGAGAGGGTGACGTCTGCACTGAATCGTAAGCACGCGCTGTACCAGCTGTATCAAATGCAAAGTAAACATCAGTTTGAGCAAGGGCTTGAATTGTGTGATGAGTTGCTGCCCTTTTACCCTCAGTATCAATTCATCATCGCGCGATTTAAAGGTGAGTTCCTTAACCGCTTACAATTGCACGATGAATCGAAGAAGCTTTACGAAAGTATTCTAGAGCGCCGCAACTATGACTGGGCAACGATTGGCTTAGCCAACTCGCTGATGCATCTTGGGGACAAGAAAACAGCCCAAGCGATGATCAATAAATTGCTCGCATCAAAGCCGAACAGTACCGTCTTTCGTACCGCTGCTGCTAACCTCAGTTTGGTCAATAATCAGATCCCATCCGCTATTCGTCACTTTGAATTGGCAAGTAAAATAGTGCGTGGCAACTCCGAACGTGAACTGGTTATTTGCAACCTTTGCTTAGCGGTCGGAGACTACCAAAATGCGCTGGAGCGCTATCGTATTTACATGGAGATCAACAAAGAAACCTACCGAAATACGATATACGCAAAACTCAACTTAATTCGAATCATTCTCTACTCTTGCTATAACTGCGCACCAGAGCAAAAAGTCGCGAGATTGAACGAAGCGAAGAGTCTCTATACTCAAGTCGCAGGAATGAAGGAAGCAGCCAAACTGCAAGTTGAACTCGATCTGATGTTGGCGCATATTGCCCTCGAAGAGCAACAGTATCGATTGGCGATCAGCAAGTTGAACCAAGTGCATCGTCAACTTGAATTGGCGCACTTCTACCCGTTCAACCAATTCGCTTGGCTACTCAATCATATGAATTTTGATACTGAGTTTAGTAAGCTTATCCCTAGGTGCAGTGAAAGTATTCAGCGCAAGCAAAATGAGAATATTTACGCCAGCCAAATCACAATGCTTGAGCAACTGCAACAAGCAAATGTAGATAAACTTCAATGGCTTGAAAGTAAGCATAAGTATATCCAAGCCAACAAAATGACGCTCACGGAACTGCTTAAGATCTACATTGAAATCAATCAAAAGTGTCCGTTTTTGCAGTCTGTTTGCATGAGTATAATCAAGCTATTAGCCAAGCGTTTACCAAGAGAAGCCGATATCAATATGCTCAAGCGAGTCGTTGAACAGTGCGATGGCTTAATTAGACAGTTGATGGAACCGGAAGAACTGGACAAAGCCAACTATCAACAACTCTACACCTCAATCATTGATAACTACTCTGATCGTTAAGTCCCTTCGGGGACTTTTTTTGTACTTAGATGAACTCAATGCACTTAATGCAGCAAGAAGGACTTGGTTTGCAGACAGACAACGAGTTGAAGCTCCAGTGGTTCTAAACCCAAAATCGTTAACAGCCTCTACGACCCCGTGACAATACTCTGAATCCGGTATCTTAAAGTCACTTACGCATATCGCCGCAATTTTTGCCATTCATTCCTCTCACGATCTAGCCAACTCAATATCGGTTCAACTTCGCGACAAATTCAATCCGTTTTTTGTCGGAATTGACCTACAAAACCCGTCATTTTTACCACCCAATATTACTCGTCACGATTAAATTTATTAATTAGTTGATGACGTGCTACATGGATAAAATCCCTGCAAATTTAATAACTTAACCATAAGAATTTCCTGAATGAAGATCAAACTTTTGGCCAGCACAGTGTCAATTTTGCTGGCCACTGGCTGCAACGATGAAAGCATAACGCTTTCATCCTCTGATAATCCTGATATCGTCGTACCAAGTAATTATCTAGCGACACTCGAAGTGGGCAATCAAACCATTGTCGGTGATGTCGTCTGTAATGATATCAATTTGGATCATACTGGCAGCGTAAAGTTGGCTTATGGTGAGGAAGTCACTTGCCTATTTGGTCAAGTAGAGCTTGGACACTTTGCTGCCATCGAAGCGGAGCCTACCCCATCAAAGCTTGATTCGCTGGCAAGAAAAAAACTGACTATTTCCGGCCCTTTCTCTGACAATGCGCACCGCGTATTAAAAAAAATTGACGCGTGCCCTACTCAAACCAGCATTTGCTTACAAGCCATTGATAGTATTGATATTGAAGAGGTCTACAATAACCTTAACAACCAAGAGTTGGTGCAAGATTTCCTCACACCTAAACCAGAAGAAAATACTGGCGAAGCCCCTTCTTCCCACGTAGACGATACAGTCGTACCAGAAGTCACTGAAGGGACAGAAGACGATAAGTTTGGACAAGAGGGAGCATTTGTCTCTCCCAACGTAGAAAATAACTTAGCTTATCAACCCAATCCAGAGAACCCAATTTACACCATTGCTTCGCTGACCGATGCAGAAGGTCGACCGATCGTCGGCATCCAGTTTTACACTCACAGTAAACAAGGCATCACCAGCGACAAGGGCGAGTTTGAGTTCGTTTGGGGTGAAGATATCACCTTCGGTATTGATACATTTACATTTGGTAAAGTCAAAGGTAACCAAGTCACTTTTAAACTCAGTGACGTCACGTCAAATCCACTTATCAAGCAAAACATTCAACATCTGCTTGAACGCTATGACACAGACACTCAACTCGATACCATCACAATGGGAGAAGAGGTGCATCGAGTCTTTGCTCTCTACCCAAATGTGGTGAATGAGGCGATTAACCTCAGTTTGCCAAGCAAATCAAACCTGCTCGATGAACAAGGTAATCCCACGGAATTTTTCACACCGGATGAGTTTATAGCACAGTTTGATCGGGGTCTTGCAGCACTGATTGACGCCCAACTCTATAAACCAACAAGCTACCAATTTAGCCAGATGTTTGAGCCAACCAAAACCGTACCTCTGCATTCTGGTGGCTACGTAACCAAAACGCTTCAAGCGCTTTACCAAGGTGTTGATCAGTTCCACGTGTTTCATGACACCTACTCTTGGTATGGTGCCAGCGGCGAAGCTCGTGGACAACGCGCGCTCAACTTGTCGAACCGTGCTTTCCCAATCATGATGGCACGCAACGATAACAGTCATTGGTTAGGTATTGGTCAAGAAGCCGCTTGGACACGCGGTGCTGGCAGCGATAAAAAAGCTTACTTTGTCGATGCAACCGTGTTGGACGCAGATGCCACGATTACACTAGAACGCCCAATGGAGTTGGTGGCAGACAATATCACCTTTAACCTGCCATTTGTTACCAGTGGTGAAATTGGCAAAGGAAAAGTGGTTTATATGGGCAACTCGATGTACCCAAGTATCCTCTCTTGCCCAGACAACTATTGGGCAGGTGCGGAGTTAACCATTAATGGCGAAGAAAAACGCTGCATTTATAAAGGTACAGTAGCAGAACAACAGGCTGATAGTCGCAACGACAACGGCTCAATGGCGGCATTTTTCACCAACATGTTTGAATGGTTTGATGCAGATTATAGAACCAAGGCTATCGCTTCTAATATTGAACTTGGTTATGCGTTTGAAACTTGGCACAAAGACAAAACCTACCCGTTCTTCGTTGACGCGACATTTGGCATCAACCATTTCGAGTTTTACTCAACCAACCAGTTTGGTGATCTTGACCCTGACACCACACCAATTTTGCTATTGCAAGGTTATCAGCAGCTTACAAGCGGCTATGATAGCAAGGCAACCATGGCAAACATTGATGAACCAATTCTAACGCCAGACGACATCAGTGACTTAGTTCGCTACGTTACCAACGGTGGTAATATTCTTGTGATGGAAGCAATTGGACCACGCAACCCTGAGCCGATTGCTCGCTTATTCGATTCTGCAGGTATGGTCGTCGGTGAAAGCAATACCGTCATTACTCGACAAGCTTACTGTGGCTCAAGCTACTTCTGTCATGGTGATAGTATTACGCCTAATTTACACGCTCAGTTAAGCGGTGGATTAGTGGTTTATGAGCGCTACGCCGATACCTCAAACATCACCATAAAGAAAAAAGAAAATGGTCAAGGCACGGTAGTATGGCCAGGGCCGGTTGACATGCCAACACTTGAAATTCCTCGCTTTAAAGATGAAAACAATCAAGCAACTGGTGAGTACGCCTTCTTTGCAGTCAAGGATGAGAAAGAGCGCGCTCAAGCTATAGAGAAAATCCAAGCAGAGTTTCCTGGAGTGCCGGTCTGTAAAGACGAGTACCCATATGAAGTCAACTGTATTGAGTATCGCGAAGGCCATGGAATCCAAACCCGCGGTAACTATGAACGCCCAGACTTTACGCGCTACCCGATGAGCAGTGTGGTCGTTGATGCGATGGTCAAGGCTGCTAATCTGGGTGACAACCTTGTTGCGCTCTACAATCACGAACTCTACTACCGCACTAAAGCGACACAAGGTAAACGCCTACCAAGTGCCGAATTGAATGCGGTTTACGATAACCTGTCGATCTGGTTATGGAATAATGAGGACTATCTGTACGAAAGCACGGTCCAGCATGATGAGTTGGGCTTCAAAACACTGGTACAGTTCCTAAACTGCTACACCAGTAATGAACATCAAACTGGTGCCGATGTCTCTTGTCCTGCCGCATTAGGTCAATCACTGGTCGAATACGGCCTTCTTCACGCCAATGGCGAGCTTAACCCAAGTTATCCATTAAATTACATGGAGAAACCATTAACGCGTATCATGTTGGGACGCTCTTATTGGGATCATGATATCAAGGTTGATACCACCCGTTACCCGGGGCGTCCTCAAAATCAAACAACGTCTGCTGAGGTAGAAATTCAAACCTATCAAAACCCAGTGACCTTTGCGGCTAACAATCGCCAAGCAACCGGTTTGTGGGCACCACAGCTTGAAGAAGTGCGCGTCACTGGTGGTACGGCGGGTACCATCACTGTTGCTTTAGTTGACGACCTTACTGGCCGCAACAATCACGAAATGGCATTAAATCGCCCTCCTCGTGTCGAAAGCAACTTCGATTACGACGGCCAATCTCTTACGTTCACCGTACCTTACGGCGGACTGATTTATATCTCACCAACCGCCAGCGATCAGCAACAGACTGTCACTTACAGCTTTAGCAACGTTGTCAAAGGCTCCTACTGGAAACAAGGCAAATGGGTGCATGGCTATCATGAGGATGTACCGTTAGCCGATATTGATACTGGGCATTTTATCTACACTACGCCAGTCAAAAACGCCAGCAACGAGCAACATGTTGCCGAGTTTTCTGAGCAAATGAACCGCTTTGCAGACGCGGCGAGTGATTTTTATGGGCGAGACCAAGATGCCTTAACAGGCAATCATCGTCGCTTTACCAGCCCTGAAGTATTACCAGATCACCGCCATCATTTTGTTAATGATCGCCAGATCTCTATTGGCGCTGCGCACTCCGGTTACCCAGTACAAAGTGCCTCTTTCAACGTTGACGCAACAACCATACCGACCAACCCCGTCAACGACTGGCTACTTTGGCATGAAGTTGGACATAACCTTGCCGCAGCTCCATTTAATGTTGCAGGTTCAACGGAAGTGACCAACAACATTCTGGCTCTTTATATGCAGGAACAGCGTGAAGACTTACCGGAGATGACTCGTGTCAAACTGGACATCCAGAAAGTAGGCCACTGGATGTCAATGCACGGAGGAAACGCATGGAGTGAAGCAGACGCAGGGCTTCGTTTGGTGATGTTTGCCCAACTCAAATTGTGGGCTGATGAGCACTTCGATATCCAAGATTGGTACCAAGATGGCTCAGCGATCCCTTCAATTTATAGCGACGACCAAGGTTGGAACTTGTATAAGCTGATGCATCGTAAGGCGCGTGAAGAAACCTTCTTCGGTGAAACAAACTACTGCCGCCAGCAAAGTACTGGTTTAAACGCTAGCGATACTATGATGCTCTGCGCGTCTTACGCGTCAGGGTTCGATTTAGGAGACTTCTTTGAACAATGGAACCCTGGTGAAGTAAAAGCCGATCTGCCAAATGGTGAGAGCGATTACAGCGGCGGTATTACAGAGCAGGGTCGACAAGCGCTTCAACGACTCAACTTACCTACCGCCCCACGTTCAGCGCTGAGTTATAACTCTTTGTAAAACGATAACTCTAACTTCTCAAACGGCTACTTTATGTAGCCGTTTTTATACCTCGCCTGCCAATTGCGCTAAATATTGACGCATAAACTCTGTACGCTTCTCACCTTCACGACGAGCAGAGTCAGTGCACATGGTGTCTTTTAGCGTAAACAACTTGGTATAAAAATGATCAACCGAATAGAGGCGATCATCTGGATCACGCTGCTGACAAAATGGGTCTTGCGGATTATACAAAGCCACGCCTAAGGCTGTGCCGACTTGAATACAACGCGCCACACCAATTGCGCCCAATGCATCCAATCTGTCTGCGTCTTGAACAACCTCCGCCTCAAGCGTTTTGGGAATCACTTTGGCACTGAAACTATGCGCAACAATCGCATGATGTATGTCCTGAAAATACTCAGCAGGGTATCCAAGTTGCTGGAGAAATAGGATCGCTTTATCCGCAGCTAAGTGGGAGCTTTTCGCTCGGTCAGGATGATTTTTTGCCAACGAAACACAGTCATGCAGATAAGCCGCAGGTACGACAACTTCTAGTTGCGCTCCTTCATTTTGAGCCAGTTGTTTAGCGGTGCGAACAACGCGCAGCACATGGGCAATATCGTGGGCGGGGTCTTGAAGCATCTGCGCTTTTGCGTATTCAAGTAGGCTATTTTCGTAATGGTCGATGGACAAAGTCATTGTTCACTCTCCAACGAGATAGAGAGCCGCAACATATCTTGATGTTGAATACCGTGCTCGTAGATGGGTTCAGGATAATGATCGACAAAGTGATTTTTGATCACGCCGTCAACGCGAAAACCTAGCCGTTGGTAATAAGTCAATTGATAACCAAAAGTGCCTGTCCCGAGTTCAACTCGCGTTATCGCTTTTAGCGACAGCTGCGCTAAAACGAACTTAAGAAGTTGTGACCCTATGCCTTGCTGTTGCCATTGCGGATAGACGGCAATATTGAATATTTCAGCAACTGAGGCCGATGTCGCCTTAACGACACACGCGGCGAGAATTTGAGAGTTATCTTGTGCAATGAAACACCAGCTACCATCAAGGTATGACGCGATACTTTGCCAGTCGGGATCGGCTTCAAGCAATAGATCTTGTGGCAACACAGTATACGAACACTCTAAGAATTCCATCCTTACCTCATTGAATTGCTGTCGTTTATGGCAATACGCACTTTACCAATACGACGCATTCATCGCGAGATAAAAAAAAGCGGCTCAACTGAGCCGCTTTGGTACCACTGTTAATTATTCAATTACATGAATGCTAGCAACGGAGAGATACAAAGTAGAATACCCGTTACAATAATCAAGTTCGTCGCTGCACCTTTGTATTTATTTAGGTGAGGCACTTTGTGAACTAGGTAAGCAGGGATCAAACAGCCAACCATACCGAAGATTGGGCTACAGATTGACGTAAACGATAGAATTGGAGCGTTTAGTGCAATTGCAGACCATGCAAGTAGGATGATAAATACGGTTACCAGCTTGTTTACTAGGTCCTTGTTGATTTGCGACTCATCACGGCTACGAAGCAGAACGTTCATTGCTAGACCACGACATGCTTCTTGGAACGCAAGGAACACACCGAAGAAAGATGTCACTACTGCGAAGATGTTGATAACAATACCTGCTACAGTCGCCCAGCTACCTGGGAAGTAGTGTGCAATAATTGCTAGCGCAGAGATGTTTTTGTTCATCGCTTCAGTTGCTTGCTCTTGGCTAATCGCAAAAGTGAACGATACAGCGAAGAAGAACACGATAACAAACAAGATGCTAAATGCGATTTTCATTGCGCGCTCAGCTTTGTAACGAGCAACTTCAATTGATTTCTCGTGAGAACGGTAAGAAATCACCATTGGGCTTAGCGACTGGATAAACAAGATAGACGTTAGCGTAAATGGTAGTGTGATGATCGCGTCTTTTAGCATCGGACCAAAGCTGCCGATAGCTGGAATGTTCGCCATATCCCAACGAGCCATTAGAAGAATACCCATCACAGCAACAAGAGATAGCACGGTTACAGCCATAAAGCCTGACAGTTTGAATAGTAGTTTCTCACCCTTAGAGCCAATAAATGCTAGTACGCAGATCAGTGCTAAACCATAGAACACGTTGTCATTTAGGTAGCCTTCAGTCACTCCGAAAGAGTGTAGGTATGAAGCACTATCGTTCGTTACCGCTAGAGAGTATACCAATACCCAGATAACCAACATTAGGAAGTAAAGAACACCTAATGCTACGCCCCAGTTTTTGCCGAGGTAACCTTCAATAACACCCGGGTAGTCAGTACATTTCTTTGATTCAGCTAAGGTATTGATAAACAGTTTTTGGAACAGGAACATGGCAGGGTAGCCAATGACCGAAGAAAGGAGGAATACCCAAAGCCCCATCACGCCTACTTGTACAGGCAGAAATACGATACCAGCACCGATAGCCATACCGATACTCATTACTACCCAACCTACATCGACGCTGTCGAACTTGATGGCTTTTTGCCACTCTTGTTTGGTCATGTTTGCACGCTCATGGAGCGGTCTAGTGTCATTCGCGCCGGTAGGGACAGCTTGCATTGTTTCACTCATAATTAGATTCCATTTTGCTTGGTTTTTTATTTAGTATTCGCCGACAGATTACAGTGTCTGACTGGATTTGGTTAGGAGCATACTCGAGGTTTAGTAGAAATTGTTTATTAAAAATATCGTCAAAACAGCTTAAGGTAGGAAAAATTACTATAAATAACCCTATTTTCTTTGATGGTTTCTTTGTACTGACATAGATCAATTGTCCTAAAATCTAATCACCAGCAAAATATGATCGACCTCACCTTTCAACATTTTTTATGTGCTAGATTTCGTACTCTCAGCACGAGAGCTTGTTCACACTTTTATTAATTAGCCACCGATTTAAAAAGCAAAAAGTCACTATTTTTCGGCAAATGTACATTTTTAAACTTTAAATTCAATATTTATCATATTATTTGAATGATTTTACGCTCACTATTCGACCATAAGTTAAAGTTGACCAAAGACCTAGGTCATAAATAGCGTGACTTAAAATAGCAATAGTTACCATTTCAACCCTTTTAGCGAGTATCAGATACCAAATTCAAGCTGACCACACATAAGTCAGCGTTATTGAGCAATATCATTTGAGATAAATAGCTATTTAACACCCTAACCAACTACACACCAGAAAGTCACTAAACCGCCCCACCACCTCGCCGCAAGTTATAAGGACAAGTAGTAATAGGGACAGACACTTCAAGCAACTAGGACAGTCACAATTAAAACAGTCGATTAGATAACACGAAAAGAGAACGTTATTGAGTTACACGCAGTTAAAGGGACAGGCACTAGTGAAGAATAATAAGAGGGACAGACACCGAACGGCAGGCATAAAAAAACCAAGCTAACCGACCTAAAGGCAAGAGAGCTTGGTTTGAGAGGAAGATATTATCCGATTACTTTTGCATCATAATATCGAGAATTTGCACATCAGTTTGAGTCATTGAACCATTTGCCAATGCCGATAGGTTAACGATTGATGCATCTACATCGTTTGCCACAATGCCTTCATTGCCCGTTACACGGATACCATCAATAGCCATCAATGCTGATTTAACCGCTGAGCCTGCTGAAGATGACACTTTCATCGCACATGAAGTTTTTGCACCGTCACAAATCACACCAGCTACATCGCCAATCATGCTACAGATCGACGCACTAATTTGCTCAAAGTCACCACCCAGCAAATAAGTGATCGCAGCTGCAGAACCCATTGACGCTGTCGTTGCACCACACAATGCTGATAGTTTGTTCTGGTAGCTCTTCACATAGATTGCCATCAAGTGAGATAGCATAAGAGCTCGAATTGTTTGCTCTTCTGATGCTTTAAGGAAATCCGCTGCTGCAACCACTGGCATGGTAGCGGCGATCCCTTGGTTACCTGAGCCAGAGTTACTCATTGCTGGCTTCATTGCACCATCCATACGCGCATCTGATGCCGCAGATGTACGAATCAATACTTCTGTTAGCAAGCCACCAGATAGCAGACCACGCTCTTCATTTTTACGGAATGTGGCACCAATTTCTAAGCCATAGCGGCCAGAAAGACCTTCTTCAGACAACTCTGTGTTAAGAACTTTAGCTTGCTCGATAAAACGGATATCTTCTAGATCTGCGTTCATTGCGAAGTCGTAAACATCTTGCGCTGTCGCTTCATCAAATGGATTTGTGCTTGGTGCACTCTCACCTTTCACTTGCGGTTCTGCTTTAAATACAGTGATACCATCTTCTTCGATTGCAACGATATTAGTGTGGCCATCGGCAATGGTTACCGCAACACTGCGTTGTTGGTAAAACACTGTCACTTTTGCATAAAGGATATTAGAGACATCCGCGACACCCACTGAAACTTGCTTGTTTTCCAGCATCTGCTTCGCGATTGCGACATCTTCAGCGGTCACATTTTTAAGCACTTCTAGGTTAGCAGTGTGATCACCGGCGATAGCACCAATTGCGGCAGCCATCGTTAAACCGACTGTGCCTGTTCCAGGGATGCCCACACCCATACCGTTTTTCATTAGGTTTGGTGACACGCTTGCTTCAATGTTTACTGAGCTAGCTTCGGCTTTTACACCTAGTCGATCAATAGCAATAGCTGTCGCTAATGCTACAGAGACTGGTTCAGTACAGCCTAGTGCAGGGACGACTTCACGGTTGATTACATCAATAAATAAAGGCCATAGGTGTTGTTTCATGTATTGGCTCGCTTCCAGTAATAGTTATAGCTTTGGGTCAGAGGGACCGCGATTTAGTTCTATTCTAATTCAATACTTGAAGAAATTTTTTGCCAATTTTTCTCGATTTTAGTCAATATAGAGAAAATTTTCCTACCAAAGCATTGCTAAAATAACGATAATCAACGCAAACAAAATCATATGTGGCCTAGCTTCACGACAAAAACACAATGAGTGATCTTGATCACGAAAATTCCCTGATTTTGTGAATTTATAGTAAATATTACTTATCAACTTTATGAGCAATGTGAGGACAAGGTGGGAGAGCGAGTCAAATTAGATAAAGTAGACCGGCTGTTGCTAGCCGCTTTACAAGAAGATGCGACCATGCCATTAAACGAATTGGCAAAAACGGTCAACCTAACAACAACCCCCTGCTGGAAGCGATTGAAGCGTCTAGAAGAAGAAGGGGTAATCACCAAGCGTGTTGCACTGCTTGATCCCGATAAGATCGGCATCAACTTCACCGCTTTTGTGCAAGTAAAAACCTGTGACCACTCACATGCATGGTATGAAAGATTCGTACTTGCCGTGTTTGATATGCCTGAAGTTATGGACTTTTATCGCATGGCTGGTGAATACGATTATATGATGCGGGTGCAAGTCGAAGACATGGCCGCATTTGACCGTTTCTATAAGCAATTGGTCAATCAGGTTGATGGACTTACTAACGTGACTTCTACGTTTGCTATGGAATCACTCAAGTTCACCACTGTTTTGCCACTCAAATAGCCCTATAAGGCGGTACGGTGTAATTAGCCTGAAGTTATACTGTATCGCCGCTACACCTCTCACAATCGACTACAGCGCTTCCTAGGTAGGAATACTTTCTTATACAGGGACACACACCACAAACAGAAAACTCTAGGACAAGCCTAAAAGGACAGACACCTCAAACAAAAGCCGTAAGTTCCGGCTAGCAAATGACTAAAATACTTAAATGCTAGAAGGACAGACACTTCAAGAAAGCTCGAAATCGCCGCAACTAGCGAACTCGTCCTCGATTTCAAACTAAGAATGGATATCAGCAAGTGACATTGGTTCGCATCGTATTGCGGACTCGCTGGAAAAAACTGAAGATAAAAGATTTGTGCGTTCAATGCTTCGATTCGGTCGTTAAGAACCATCAGCACTGCTCGATTTAAGCTAGTTAACCATCGAGACGAAACAGATGTATACGCTTTTTATTGAATACACGCCTAGCAGGCTCAATCGTACGGCTACACCCTACCGCCGTGCACCGCTGTCGTTCCAGTTGCTTGCATGCAATAAGCCAGGTCGATTGCGTAAGATTAAGACGTTGTAATATCGGTAACGTATTTAAGCTCATTGATGCTTTGCCTTCACGATATTGTCTTGCGCTCCAATCAACAAGCTCGATGTAGTCCAACAGTCTAAATGGAATTCCGTTTTGGCACTCCTTAGCAGAAACTCCAGTAAATGGATAAAGGTACGGCGCAGTTTCTTGACCTCTTTTTAAAGCCACCATTCTTGCTCGAATGGAGGTAAATTCGGCATTTTCTGGTGTTTCAGCCTCGCCAGCCCTGAGCGGATTTAAGTCAACATATGCCATTGCTGTCAGCAAAGCCTGCTCATCTAATAGCGCCTGACTTTTAAATCGGCTTTCCCAAAAATGTCCTCGACACTCATCTTCCCTATTCGCTTGGCAAGCAATATCAAAGTTCAGCTCTTTCATAAACCAACTCAGGCTCCACAGACGAGTTCGCCATGATTCAATGATGGTCAATGAGGCCTCTATTTCTGCACGACTGGTCAACTCCGAGTTTAACCAACGTGACACTAGGCTTGGCAGTTTGTGCTCCTGCCGCCAACGTTCAACCACTTCAAAGTGAGAGAGCGACTGTGCTTTGTCTCGATTGATATGAACCACTAGATGGTAATGGTTGCTCATAATCGCGTAAGCACAAACGTCAATACAGTACACTTGCGCAAGACACTCGATTTTCCGTTTTATCCACTCTCGCCGGTGCTCGTAGCTTCGCTCCGTGAACGGATCAATCCCACATAAGAAACTGCGTCTAACGCAGCGGGAAACGCAATGATAATATGGAGTTGCATCAACAGAGACTTGGTGCTTTCTTGCGGTAGTCATTTGGTAACCCAAACAGTGATTTGTCTGGTCAGAATAAGATCGTAAGGCGCGATGACAATCTTCGTCGAGTCAAACTCCAACAAGAGTATCAGCAAATCATACTTTCCTTTCTTTGTCACGTCTGTCCCTATTTGATCTCTAAAGGAATGGTGTGTGTCCTAAGAACAGTGTGTGTCTTACGAGCAAAGAAAACAATGAGGAGGTGTTGCGGTGTGTGTCCCGAGAAAAACAGGAATTACAGATAGCAAAAAGCCGCTTCTAAAAGCGGCTTTTCTAAATTGGGTGGAGACCCAGCCACATCCCGGCACACAAGTCACCCGCTGCGGCTGCTTCCTTCCGGACCTGACCGAGTTCACGAGCTATTGTTGCGAGAGGACCAGACCTCCATAGTTCATCTCTGTTTAACCAGAGAGTGAGGGGATTATCTGGTATCGGTGCGGGCAATGCAACCCCATCAATGAAGAAAAATGCGGTTTTTAAATCAAGTGCCTAGCAATTAATCAGTTGCGTATGATATCTAAACGAAATCCAACGCGGACATCATGACACCAAAGACTCATCTAATCTGGTTTGAAGTTGAGACTTAAGTAACTTCGTCTCTACATGATTGGCTTTGCGTTTGTTTGAATACATCGACAAGTCCGCTTCATGCATCACATCTTCAAGTGACATGAGTTCGCCGCGAGGTTTAGAGACACCGAAGGCCACCGAAACATCGAGTGTGATGTCGTTTGTTCGCGAGGAAAACTTGATTTTTTGCAAGTGCAGTAAAGCATGCCCCAGCTCAACACCATTCACCACGCCAACCAGAATAAACTCATCGCCACCAATGCGGTAACTGCGCCCTGTCCAGTAACGAATAATGTTTCTCGCTAATTTCTTTAAGACTTGATCACCAATCTCGTGACCATAAGTATCATTGATTGGCTTAAACTTGTTTACGTCGAGGTAAATCACTGTCGCTTCCGGCGGTACACCTTTGCTATAACGGCGTTTAAGCGCTCTACGGTTATTTAACTTGGTTAAGTTGTCAGTGTTGGATTGGTGGTTGAGATAAAAACTAAGTAGCAGTGAGGCAAACAAAACCAAAATAATGATCGATAAGCTGAGTCGAGCCAATTTTTGCTCGCTTTGCAACGTCGCCCTCCAGTCAGGCAATATATAGTGATTGTTCACAATACGTTCAAGGTCAAGCATGGTAATCGCTTGCGAAAACAACGGCGCCAACGATGAGCCCAGTGCTGTTTTAGGGAACCCTATCGCAATATCGTTAGAGTAAAACTCGCCAATAAGTTTATCCTCCACAATTGGCAGCACATTCTCTGATTCTCTTAAGATCTTGTTAAAGCTGGAGCGCGTGGTGACCAAATAGTCGATTTCCCTACTGAGCAAGGCTTTTAGTCGCTCGCTGTCGTTGTTGTAGGTATAGAGTCTTTTCTGCGGCAACATTTCCTCTAATACCTCGTGGTAAATATCATCCCTCACCACGCCTATTTTCTCGACAATCATCTCAGAGACACTGCTGTAGACGTTGTCTTTGTACCCCTCTCGCTTGATGACTACTCCAGTAGAGGTGTAATAAGGCAGGCTAAAATGGGCAATGCTTTTACGGGGTTCAGAAATAGCGATGGGAGACAACACGTCGATGCGCTGTGATAAAAAGTCATCGTACATTGATTCCCAAGTCTCATTGCTGTGGCTCACCAACTGGCAATCAAGTAGCAAGATTTGACAGGCAGAGAATATCACTTCGGGAGTGACCCCAGTCACGCTGCCATTATCGTGATAGGTAGCATACTGCCCCGTATGCTCTATCTTGACTCTTAACGGCTGATTTCTATCAATACCAGCGCGAGTCACCATCTCCCGCAACGCCGATTGACGCAACTCGAACTGGTAATCCTCAACAGATTCTCGCAACGCTTTCTGCACTTTCGCGGTGTGAATATACTGTTCGAACTGGCGCAATTGCTCTGAGTGCAGTCCTTTCGTTGCGATTAGAGACACAGGCTTGATCGATATTTGGTGATTGAGCAACTTCGCATCAAACCCTGCCAGCAGCATAGGTTTAAGCTGATTTATCGCATCCACCACACCTTCCACTTTCCCCTGCTCAAGTAACTGTCGGGCTTCAAGGTGCCCACTGTACTCTATCAACTTAAGCTCAGGATAATTCTTGACGATCAAATCCCCGTAGATGGTACCGTGAGGCACTCCAACCGTTGTAATGCTGCTTAGCGTGGCGCCATTGCTGCTGTAAAGGTAGGTGTATTCGATATTGGTGGGGCTTGAGAAGTCGAATCGCTCTTGACGAGCTTCGGTAAAGGTAACATTCGCCGCGAAGTCACTCTCTCCCGTTTCGATAGCAGTAAGGATATCGTTGAAACTTGGGTAATAGACGTACTCTATCGGCAGTTCAAAATGCTCAGAAACTGCATTAAATAAAGTACGCGTAACAATATCGTCCGCTTCCATACCAACCCGGATGCTATTGGCAGCATATAGGGGAAGCGAGAAACATAACGCTACTATCCATAGAAGAGTGTGTTGTAGCAATCCTAGCCTAACCTTTGTTCCAACTGTCAGAGAAATGTCGCGTCGCTAATTTAGTTGAACTGATTTATACGCTTACACGCCAAATTCGCTGTATGAATATCAAACAATTGTGTCACAAAGTCGCTATAAACAACAGCCATGAATAGCAACAACTCTCATATTTCTTCGTTATACTCCGCAGTTTGAAGCACGTAGTCGGTAATCCATGCTGTACCAAGTAAGCACAGCCAGACCACGAAAACAGGATTAGGAACTTCAACTTGCGGGCTAATGACCAAGGCGGCAAAGCCCACTGTTGGCAAAGTCCAACACATCAGTTTTCCCCATTTGAAGCTTTTGTTTCTTAACAAACTTTCCAACGACGACATTATCCCTATCGCCGACAAGGCAAACAAAATACCGTAAGTAAACTGCGCCACCCAGAGCGGAAGAAGTAACACCAATACCCACCAGCGATGCTCCTTGGCTGGTTTCCAGTGACTCGCAGACCACCAAATGAAGATAACCGCCAGAGTTTGAAAACCTGTCATCACCGCTGAACCTTCCAACTTACCTGAGGTTTGCGTCGACATGATGCCGACCTGCAACGTCAACACAATAAGCGCTGAAATTGCCACCGCAACAAGGTTTGAACGTTTGGAAGAGATCACCATCAACAACGGAAAGAGGATCCAGACACTCACTGACAGAGTAATCGGCTGATGCGGCAGGGTTAAACCATAAACCAAAACGGAGACAAAAAAGACCGCAGAAGCAAAGCTGCGTTTCTGGATGAGCCACAGCGCAGGCACCAGCACAGCGACTAAAGGAATGTCTCCTTCACTCACTCCAAGTACTCGCGCACACACTATAGATAGTAGTGCTGCTATGAAAAACTGTATGGTAGAAACCAACATTCCCGCTCCTTATTCCTTCCTGGAATTTATGAAATCGGTTATTTATGTATTAATAGACCTTTAGAAACCAGTACCGAAGCATCCCCTTGCTTAATCGGTACTTTATTAATATTACTCTAGAGTAACTCAATAAGTATGGATCAGTTTTTAGCGCAAATCTTTGCAGTAATTCAACAAATTCCCACAGGAAAAATTACGAGTTACGGCGAAGTCGCCAAAATGGCGGGTTATCCAGGCTATGCGCGCCATGTCGGCAAAGCTCTGGGCAACTTACCCGAAGGTTCAAAGCTACCATGGCATCGTGTGGTCAACAGTCAGGGTCAAATTTCATTAAAAGGAAATGACTTAGAAAGACAAAAAAAACGGCTGCATGCTGAAGGTGTGGAATGCAGTGAACAAGGAAAAATAAACCTCCGAAAATACAAATGGCAACCGTAAGGCTGCCATTGGTTCGTTGTGAGTGCGCGTTTACTTATCGCCCTACGCCCACTAACATCAAATCACGGTGTTGTGTTTTCGCTTCATCGTTAATCACTGGATATACCGTATCAGTTGTAAAGTGAAGCTTACCGTTCACCTCAATGCGCGCGCTAACGGCATAAGTGTGGCCTGGTAAAATGGTGTCTGCATCATAATCAAGGGTAAACGCAAATGGCACTTGCTTGCCTTCGGTTTCCATCACTTGTTCCGCCACCAGTTTAGCTGGTGCGTCGGCCAATGAGATGTCTTGCAGACGAACGGTCACCACCGCGTTGTCTGGCAAAAGAATGCGCTCACGATACGCGACCGTACCTGTAACAGATTGCTGCATTTGAACTTGTGAAGTTGGTTCAGATTGACAACCGATTAGAGTCGCTCCGAAAACAACCGACGCCATTAACATCAGTGCTTTTTTCATAATGCCTCACTATGAGATTGAATACGGCGAAAATTATAGTCGCGATTATGCATAGTGTCATGAAGATTTAGCGTCTCTTGACGAACAATTAACTATGTTAGATTTTATGTCAGAGGCAATCAAAGCGCTTGAAGCTGCCATTCATTTAGCTATACGCTAAAGTCAATTGAGAAAAATATATATTGGAAAACAACGCTATGAGTAAACCTCTTAACGAACTGCTAAGTTTGCTGCAATTAGAGAAACTGGAAGAGGGGCTATTTCGCGGGCAAAGCGAAAACCTTGGTCTTCCTCAAGTCTATGGTGGTCAAGTGATTGGCCAAGCACTCTCAGCGGCTCGCTATACCGTAGACCCAGACCGCACCGTGCACTCATTTCATAGCTATTTCCTTTACCCTGGCGATCCGGAAAAGCCAATTATTTACGATGTCGAAAATCTACGTGATGGACGCAGTTTTAGCACCCGCAGAGTCAAAGCGGTGCAAAATGGACGCCCAATCTTTTACCTAACTGCCTCTTATCATGGTGAAGCACCTGGCTTTGAACACCAAAATACCATGCCGGATATTCCAGGGCCGGAGAACTTCGCCTCAGAATCTGAGTTAGCAGCAAAAATCGCCCATTTCCTACCGGAAAAGCTGCAGAAAACATTCTGCGGAGAGAAGCCTATCGAAATGCGTCCGGTTACCGTGGTCAACCCACTCAAACCTGAAAAAGTCGAGCCGAAACAATATCTTTGGATGAAAGCCAATGGCGAAATACCAGACAACCAACTGATCCACCAATACCTATTGGGTTACGCGTCTGACTGGGGTTTTCTTGTCACAGCTCTTCATCCTCATGGGGTTTCACTACTTACGCCAAAACTGCAAGTCGCGACTATCGACCACTCTATTTGGTTCCATCGTCCGTTTAAAATGGATGAGTGGTTGCTGTATGTTATCGACAGCCCAACTGCGAGTAATACCCGTGGTTTGGTTCGCGGTGAAATCTATAACCGCCAAGGCGATTTGGTTGCGACTGCCGTTCAAGAAGGGGTTATGCGCTTTACCAGCTAGCACTTTAATTCCACCAATAGGCGCAACAATAAAACACAACGCTTATTTTACCTTAGTTAATAGAAAAATTTTCTACTCGCGTATGAAATTGTAGGAAACAAAGCAAAGTATTTCTCCTCAATTCTGGCTAAATTATACCTAAGCAAATTGAGGAGAAAGCCAATGCCTAATCACCATGACTGGATCAACAATGCGGTACGTAAAATCGAAGCAGATTACCAACGCTCGGCCGACACGCACCTAATTAAACTCGATTTACCTAGTATTCAGGGTATCGATATCTATTTAAAAGACGAAAGTACCCACCCAACGGGTTCACTGAAACACCGTCTCGCTCGTTCACTATTTCTCTATGCACTCAGTAATGGCTGGATTGACGAGAACACAACCATTATTGAATCCTCCTCTGGTAGCACCGCGGTTTCAGAAGCCTACTTTGCTCGACTACTTGGCTTACCCTTTATCGCTGTCGTGCCACAAAAGACCGCACGAAAAAAAATCGAACAAATCGAATTTTACGGTGGTAAAGCCCATTTTGTAGAACGTTCTGACCAAATTTATGCCGAGTCCCGCCGTTTGGCTAAAGAGTTGAATGGTCACTATATGGATCAGTTCACTTATGCAGAACGCGCGACAGATTGGCGCGGTAACAACAACATCGCGGATTCGATCTTCAACCAAATGAAACTCGAAGATCATCCAGTACCAACTTGGGTTGTGATGAGCCCGGGCACTGGCGGTACATCAGCAACGATTGGACGATTTATTCGTTATCAGAAACATACCACTCGTCTGTGCGTCGTTGATCCAGAACATTCCGTATTCTATGACTACTACCAAACAAGAAACTGTGACATTACCTCTGATCAAGGCAGTCGAATTGAAGGTATTGGCCGTCCGCGCGTTGAGCCAAGCTTTATCGCAGGCGTGGTCGATGAAATGCGAAAAATCCCCGATGCCGCCTCAGTTGCCACCGCGCAATGGCTAGAAACGCTGCTGGGTAGAAAAGTAGGTGCCTCCACCGGCACCAATCTTTATGGCGCTTTACAATTAGCGTGCGAAATGAAGCAGCGTGGTGAGACAGGTTCGATCGTCACTCTATTATGTGACAGTGGCGAACGTTATTTGGATACCTATTACAACCCATCTTGGGTAGCCGAAAATATTGGCGATCTGCAACCCTATCTCGACAAACTCGCCGTAATTGAAACGACGGGTTGTTGCTAGTGTAGCGAACAAAACGGGTATCCATAACGATACCCGTTTTTATAGGGACACACACCTCTACCTAAAGGAACTGCTTATAGGGACAGACACTTTAATATCTCTGTAAATCAATAAGAGTTATAAGGACAGACATCTTAAGTAAACTGTTAGGCTTCACTTAATGCTTATAGGGACAGACGCTTTAATATCTCTGTAAATCAATAAGAGTTATAAGGACAGACACCTTAAGTAAGCTGTTAGGCTTCACTTAAAGCTGGAGGTAGACAGTCGAAAAAGATAGGTTCTGCTTGCTTGATAATCCCGTCACCTTGATGCCATGACACGCGACCATTAATCAGGTTGAGCGCTGCCCGCAACCACTCCCCATGTCCGACAACCACCACTAAATCCTGCGCATGGCCAGATGATAAACCCGAGAGAAATGTGCGAATTCGATGCTCAAACACGCTCTCGTCCTCAACGCAAAACTCGCCATTACACGGCTTGTGATAGCGCTGGTGATACCATTGCCAAGCGGCTTTTAACTGCGGTTTTTTATCAATCTGCTCACCTTGCAGCAAGCCAAAGTTACGCTCACGCAAGCGAACGTCATACCTAACTTGTGTGCCCAACTTATCGGCAAGAATTTGCGCGGTGTGAGCCGCACGCCCCAAGTCACTACTCCACACCACAAAACTGGCGGCAGTGGGAAGCTGAATATGATTGATTTGCTCAATAGCTGCTGGAGTTAAAGGACTATCAAGCCACCCATGAATACGACGCTCGATGTTCCAACTTGTCTCCCCATGGCGTAACAAGACCAGTTTCAAATCTCACCTTTGAAAATTTTCGCTGTCAACGCAGCGTTATAAGGGAAATACCAATGAACATACGATGCCACCACTTTGCGGTGAATCCACACCGGATCAAGTTTCTTTCCTCTTTGTGAGATAGGATGACATAACACCTCTTCATTCGAGTCTGTTTTTGAATAATGGAATGTGTGTCCTCGCAATGCTGCATCATGCAAGCTTGCCTCAAATACCCCTTCTACCAAGCCCAGCGCTTGCAGTGAGTTCTCCATTCGTGAGTGTGCATCCAACACCCCACACATATCGCCAATCTGGTCACTGCAATCTGTTAGGGTTTTATTCAAAAAAAGCATACCGCCGCATTCGGCAAGCACCGGTTTGTTGGTCTCGATATGCTGCGCAATCTGAGCGTACAACTGAGTGTTACTTGCCAGCTTATCAAGATATAACTCTGGATAGCCGCCCGGTAGATACAGCGCATCACAATCCGGAAGCCCCTCTCTAGCAAGTGGTGAAAAGTAAACGATCTTTGCCCCCATCTGCTCAAGCAGTTCAAGATTAGCTTGGTAGAGAAAGCAAAACGTATTGTCTCGAGCAATCGCAATGGTCACACCTACCAACTGCCGGGGGATAGGATTTTCAGCAAGCGCTTCAAATTCAATTGCCGGTGGCATATGGATATCCCCATGCTCGGCAAGCAGCGCAGCCGCAAGATCGAGCCTTTGATCAAGGTCGTCCAACTCTGAAGCTCGTACGAGTCCAAGATGTCGCTCGGGTAAAGTTAGGCCACTATTTTTTGGAAGATAGCCACAAAAAGCTAATGAGTGTGGCAGCGAATCTTTTAGCATTTGAGCGTGAGCAGATGAGCCCACTCGATTGGCAAACACACCATACATATCAATGTCTGAACGGAAATGCGCCAGCCCATAAGCTATCGCACCAAAGGTCTGAGCCATTGCACCTGCATCAATCACAGCCAACACGGGAATACCCAATGTTGCCGCAATATCTGCACTGGAGCACTGACCATCAAACATCCCCATGACACCTTCAATCAGAATTAAGTCCGCTTGCTGCGCCGCTTTGGCGATCATCGCTTTACAATGTTCTTCGCCACACATCCAAAAATCCAGTTGATAGACCGGATGACGAGACGCAAACGCTAAAAAGTCTGGGTCAATAAAGTCTGGTCCAGTTTTAAACACCCGCACTCTCTTGCCCTGATTTGTAAAGTAGCGAGCAATCGCTGCCACCACCGTCGTTTTTCCACTGCCAGAACTAGGGGCAGCAACGACCAGCGCAGGACAGCAGACCTTGGTTGAATTAGATATGTCAGGGTTCATCCATTGTCTCCTTGGGGTAAGTCGAGCGCTCTGTTGCGACGCTCAGAGAGTTTGAGCAGCGCCGCTTCAAGTGTTGCAAACTGCTGTGGATTTGCCGGCAGACCAAAACGCAATGCGTTGTTCTCATCACACAGTCGGGTTAGTACTCGGCTTTGACACAACCACTCATGGCACTGACGTGCATCGTGTAAGTAGACTGTGGTAAATAGATCGGTTCCCACTCTCTCTGACGGTAAATATTGGTCGAGTAGCCGATTTAAGGCTTGCGAAGCAAAGTGGATGTTTTTCCGCGCTTGGGTTTGCCAATCCCTATTTAGTAACGCTTGTTTAACGGCCCAACGTGCGGGGCCCGCTACAGTCCATGGTCCAAGGAGATCCTGCATTTGGTCAAGCGTTGTTTGCTGAGCAAAAACGAAACCGACCCGCGCGCCTGCCAAGCCAAAAAACTTCCCGACCGAGCGCAGCACAATAACGCCAGACAACATCCTTTCTTGCATATGATTAAACAGCGAGACATTTGGCGTGCAGTCGACAAACGCCTCATCAACAACCAAAAAACCGCCCTTTTTTGTCATGATGTCACCGAGATGCATCAACTCCGAAGGCTGGTAACATCGCCCATTGGGATTATTAGGGTGAATAATCACCACCACATCACAGTGCTCAATTTGCTGCTGGGATTGCAAGTCATCATAGAGTTCCACACGCCATTGATTCTCACCCAAGCGCATTTCTTGCCAAGCATGTTGATGTTCTTTGTAACCTATACGCGGTAGTGCGACAGTGCCACATCGTCCCAATGATAAAGTGACCAACTTGGGCAACACCATAATTGCGGCTTGTGTCCCCGCAACGGCCAAGGGTGAGCAAGGCGCGCCGTAGTATTCTTTCGCAGCGACAGCCAAGCCATCGTCTACCTCTGGTAAACGATTCCATACCGACAAAGGAATGCTCTCAACAGGATAAGGAAAAGGGCTAACCCCTGTTGAAAGATCAAGCCAATCCTTTGGATCACTGTGATATTTTCGGGCAAATTGATTGAGCTTGCCCCCGTGATCTATCGCCATTTACTCTCCTTAAGGAACATGGTTTCATCACACCTAATTAGCGACATAGCCATGCCATAATCAACAAACCATGGCTGAAATAGAGGCTGCCTCGAAAGACTAGTTGATTCGCCAGTGGAATTTCTCGCCAAGTTGCGACAGAGCCAATCCCCATCGGTTTCTTGTCGTGCAATACACCATGATAATAAGTCGGTCCACCAATAGTGACTTTTAACGCTCCGGCTCCGGCTGTCATCACGACTCCACCATTAGGACTACTGCACTGTCTCGCTTGCAGCCTCCAGCATCGAAGCGCAGTGAAGAAGCTACCTTGAATCGCGTAGAACAACGCTGTCACTCGAGCAGGAGCCCAACCCAAAACATCGTCTATTCGAGCGGCGCACCATCCAAAGTGAAAATAGCGCTCCGTTTTATAGCCCCACATCGCATCTAAAGTATTGGCAAGACGAAACAAAACCGCTCCAGGCGCACCGAGGATTAAAAACCACACGACCGGTGCAAACACGGCGTCGTTACCATTTTCCAACACCGACTCAATCGCAGAAGAAGCCATCTCTTTTTCACCCATCTTGTCGGTATTGCGACTCACAATCATTGAGACGGCATAGCGCGCACCTTCAAGGTCACCTGCTTTCAACGGGACAAAAATCGCTTGCGCATGGTCGAGCAAACTTCTGCCCCCAATAGTCATCGATAGAATGACTATGTTTAGCACTAACCAAAGAGATGGGGATTGTGATTCAATCTCGCCCAGAGCGAGATTGCAGATTGCGACCCAAGGCAAAACGCTAACTGACCATGCCAGCACGCCTTGCAAACGGACGTTGAGCGCGCTGAAACCCCGGCAGCGTTTTTCAACCGCATTAGCAAAGGCACCAAATCCCACCAACGGGTGGTACTTGCTTGGCTCACCCAACCAATAGTCAAGCCACAGTGCGCCAACAACAATCAGCGCTGCGACCAATAATGGCGCGTCACCGATGCCTATACCTGCCATGATATTGAGATCACTCATCAATCACTTTCGCTTTGCGACATCCATGCGAGAAGCTAGGGTCATACAACTTGGAATCAACGAAGTCATCAATTGCAAACACCTTGCTGACAATAATCATCGCCGTCGAGCGAATCTTAGCCTGATGCATTTTCTCAGCAATATCGGCCAGCGTTCCTCGAATGATCCTCTGCTCAGGATGAGAGGCCTTTTCGACCACACAAACTGGCCAGTTTTGCGGATAGACCTCACTCAGCTCTCGCACAACTTTTCGAATCAGTGTCGCACTTAAGAACAAGCACAGCGTCGCTTCATGTTGAGCAAGAGATTTTAAGTTCTCCTTGTCTGGCACAGGAGTTCGCCCGGATGCTCGACTCAAAATGATAGTCTGACACTCCTCCGGCAAGGTGAGTTCCTGCCCAAGCGCCGCGGCGGATGCCTGAAAAGATGAGACACCTGGAATCACTTGCCAATCGATACCCAGTTGATTCAAACGGCGAGTTTGCTCAGCCAATGATGAATAAATAGAAAGATCGCCAGTTTGTACCCGAGCCACATCTTGATTATTTTGCTGCGCTTGTTGATAAACAGCGGTTATCTCATCAAGATCCATATCTGCCGAGTTGAGCACTAAGGCGTCAGGGTGGGCACGTTCAATCACCGCTTTGGGCACCAAACTGCCCGCATAGAGAATCACTGGGCATGTTTCCACTAACTTAGCCCCTTTTACGGTGATTAAGTCGGGGTCACCCGGCCCAGCACCAATAAAGTAAACCTTCATCGCCATTACCTCTTATTTATCTGACATCACGGGGAATTCGATATCGTTAAGTGAGCGCCCCGGCGTCTGTCCATCACGGGTTTCACCATCCGCTAGGCTGTATTTGTTGC
The DNA here is from genome assembly GCF_009938205.1 of Vibrio panuliri. NCBI lineage: Bacteria > Pseudomonadati > Pseudomonadota > Gammaproteobacteria > Vibrionales > Vibrionaceae > Vibrio > Vibrio panuliri. Next base: position 2,084,605 of record NZ_AP019654.1, read on the forward strand.
GATATCCACGTGGTGTCACAATCCAATCATCAAAGCGAAAGCTACTGCTATTCCCCACAATCACCGCCGCATTCATGCCAAACTCTAACTGAGTGAAGCTCTCTAAAGTGGAAAGCTGGACTGACTGCTCATCGCGATAGGCCGCATTGACCACTGCGACAGGCGTATTGACCGCTCGATGCTTAAGCAATATCTGTTGCGCTTCAACAATATGATGTTGCCGCTTTTTAGAGCGAGGGTTATAGAAGGTAATGGCAAAATCCGCTATCGCGGCGGCCTCTATGCGTTGGGTGATCACCGTCCAAGGGGTCAATAGATCTGACAATGAAATGGTACAACTGTCATGACCCAGCGGCGCACCAACCAATGATGCACACGCGTTGGCGGCGGTGATCCCCGGAATGGTTTCTACCTCAATATTGATCGCCTGTGAGGCCAGCAGTTCAAAAATAAGAGGGGCCATGGCATACATGCCAGCATCACCGGAACATACTAGCGCAACCTTATACCCTTGCTGTACCAACTGAATCGCTGAGTCAGCCCTTTGCCACTCTTTAGTCATCCCCGTTTTGACCAGCTTCTGCCCATCAATCAATGGTTCAACCATGTTGACATAAGGCGCATAACCGACGACAACATCCGCTTGTTTGATCACTGACTGTGCCCGAATCGACATAAGATCTAAGCTTCCTGGCCCAAGTCCCACTAATGATAATTTAGCCATTGCTATACTCTCCTGTCGCGGACTCCACCGTCGCGAAATACTTTTGGTCTAGTACGTCTGTCACCAATCCCTGATTCGCTAATGCATTAAACATTGCGCGCCACTCTGCATCTGACAGTTGGTCAACATTTTTAAGCCACAGCGCATTGTTTGCAGTGACCGAGCCCGACTGTTTTCTCTCATAAATCACTAACGTCGCGCGGTTACGACACGCTCCAGCACACAGGGTACGGCTAATTTTTATCCGCCGCTCGCCGCTCGCAAGATCCATTTCTTTAAGGATATTACGCAGATCATGCGCCAAGTTTTTACTGCCCGCTTTGGCACAACGCGTCCCCTCGCACAGGAGCAGATGATGACTGTGGTGAAGCATCGGGCGATTGAGGTCTACATGCTTGGGCTTGCACTGATACCCCTCAACCACCTCATTTCCATACGCGTTGAGTTTTACAGGGACAGGCACCTTATCATCCCCCGACGCAGGCTTTTCACCATATCGCTGCGCACTGCCGTGGATTTTGCTGCCAAACCAGTTTTTCTTTTTTTGCTGCACTAACGATTCTGAATAGGAACGTCGACAACAGGCGATGGTCATGTTGTATCCATCCAACTTGAACGCCCATTTCGCCACCAGCAAATGATCACTCTGGCAGTGCTTTAACGCCGCCGCCTCAGCGACTGAGTTACTCCCCGTCACCTGCTTAACGTAATCGGAAGGGTTTTCAATCCCTTCAATACCATCGAGCTGCTCGGCAGGATAAGTCACATAGGGCCATTGGTTTTGCTGAGAAAGAGCAATCAACCCCAGCTCATTCGCTTTAAGGTCGATACTGGCAATCGCCCCAACAGAGTCTAATGAGAGATCAAACTTATGGCTGAATGCACGAAGTCCTGCTTGGAGCGTCGACAGCGGCGTATTTCGGTCACACCCTAATCCCAAAACCAATGACTTAGGCCGCCAAACAACCAACTTACGTGACCACTGCTTGATAGGAATTTCATGTTTATCACTAATTAGAATCGCGCCTTGGTAATCACTCGGTTCAATATCTTGCAAGGTAGAATGGCAAATCACATTGGCAGGCATGCGCTTGTCATATTTCCACCAACTTTTCTCCCCGGTTTCTTGGGCGATCACCACAGGCTGTTGATTAACCAAGGCCGCTGATACTGGAGTGAGCGATGCTTCCGATACAGGATCTAACACCCATCCAAACGGGGCGCCTAGCATATCCGCGGCTATCCCCTCCGAGACATCAGAAGCCGTCGTGATAACTGGCGTCGCTTTTACAATATGAGCAATGCGCTGCGTTAGCTCGTTGGCCCCCCCTCGGTGACCAGAAAGCAGTGAAATAGCGAAGGTCGCTTGTTCATCAAGGCAGACAATAGCCGGATCTTGTCGTTTGTCTTGAAGTAAAGGACTGATCACGCGGGTGACGATTCCCGTGGCACAAATAAAGACATGACCATCATAGTGATGAAACTTTTCTGCCACAAAACGAGCCAGAGGTAGCACAAGCTCTTGGGCTTCACTATTGCTGGATTTAACCGCATCAGAAATAAACAAATCAGCAAATGGCAATGCTCTTTTTAAACGTTCTGCTTGCTGAGCACCATTGACCGTAATGGCGTAAATCGCGAGTTTTTTCATAGTGATTACGCCACCGCCGTTGAAGTGCCACGCAATACACCCTGTCTTGAGCGTATTGAAAGCTGCACCATTGAGAAATAGCGGTTTTCTGCTGGAACATCTTCAAGGCAGGCATAAATTTCTTCTTGTTCAGTGCTGGCATGAGAAACGTAAGTGGCGCACTCCAACAAACCAAGCGTCTTAAGCTTAGCGGTCAAGCTATCAATCACCCGACCGGCCTTAATCAACATGATGGTATCAAACTCATCCACTAGATATTCCAAACACTCGATACCATAAGTGGCAGGGACGACACAAAATCGCTCTTGTCCTTCAGCCAACGGAATTTTAGTCGCCGCTGGAACGGCGGTAATCGACGTCACCCCCGGCACAACAATCGGCTCAATCTGCGGCGCAATCAGGGCAAGTTCTTGTTGGACATACGCCCATGTACTAAACACGGAAGGGTCACCCTCAGTCACAAACACGACATTTTTCCCTGCTTGCAAAAAGGAGAGAATAGTTTGCGCAGCCTGCTGCCACGCTGGCACATTAAGTGCGGCATTGCGCGTCATCGGAAAGTGCAAAAAACAACGCTCGCCACTTAATTGCTCTAAAGGGATAGCACCTGAAATGATCTGCCATGCAAAGGAGTCCGCTTTACCTTTACTTTTTTCTGGCAAGGCGACGATATCCGCTTGTTTGATCAGCCGAACCGCCTTGAGCGTTAACAGTTCACTATCTCCGGTACCAAGACCCACTGCGTATAGCTGGCCTAATCTGTTATTGTTCATTAACGACTCCTACGCAGTCTTGTTGTGGTGTTTTTTCCAGTGAAAATATATGAATTGGGTTTTCTGCTTGATAGCGCTGATAATGCGCAAGCGGCTGGGTTTGTGAGATATTGGCAAGTAACGTGTTGATGTTCAAAGCGTGTTGTTTTGCCCACTGATAGACTTCTGTCACGGTATCAATCGTCACCGCCGTGATCACTAAGCGACCTCGCGGTTTTAACTGTTGCCAAGCCATATCTAAAATCGCGACCATCTCTCCGCGACTGCCACCGACAAAAACGGCATCTGGCTGAGGCAAATCGACCAATGCGACAGGTGCTTTGCCACGCACTAGCTTGACATGATCCGTACCATGGCAACGGATGTTTTCTTCAATCGACTCAAAGCACTGTTCATTGCTTTCAATAGCAAATACGCGACCATTCCAACACAGCTTTCCTGACTCAATGGCCACCGAAGCCGAGCCTGCTCCTATATCCCAAACGGTGTCATCGGGGCTGATTTTCAAACTGGTCAGAGCCAAATGGCGAACCGCCATTTTGGTGATCAATCCATTTTGTGGCATACGTTTGGCAAAACTGCTGTCAGCCGCAAATTGTCCGTTACCACCCCACCGCTGACTGTCCCCTCTGATTGCCACAATCACATTGAGTGGCGCAAACTCAGTTTCACAACATGCCAGTGCGGCGACGTCAAATCGACGCACTCGTTCGTCAAGACCTCCCAGTTGCTCGCAAACCGCTAGAGTCCAATGCGTTTCGTGATAGTGAGTTAAGTGTTGCGCAATCACTTGTGGGGTGTTTTTTCCATCCGTAAGAATCGCAAATAGATCGCCTTGTTGCAGTTTGCTGGTCAAACCGTCTAATGAGCGACCATGGCAGGATAAAAATCGCGCGTCATGCCAAGGCAAACCCAAACGGGAAAACGCTAACTGAGCGCAGCTCTGTGAGGGGATAAAACGCAGCTCCTTCGCATCCAATATGGTCAGCAAACGCGTGCCAATACCAAAAAACAGCGGATCACCTGAGGCCAATACCACAACATCGCCTTCTTCACTCTCATCAATCACTTGATTAAACCAAGTCGCGAAGCCTTGCGTCATATCGAGGAACAAACCATCAAACTGTGGAAACCATTCAAGATGTCGAGGATGACCAGCGACGACTCGTGCCGATGAGACCGCATTGCTGGCTCGGCTAGTCAGCCCCAGACAACCATCTTCCGGCACACCCACAACGGTAATACTAATTGGGCTAGGTGTATAACTCATAAGCACTAAACACTCTGATATAGAAGGGCGTGAATGGTCGATACCACAATAGGGCTGCCTCCTTTACGCCCTAAACTGGTGATAAACGGCACTTTAGCTTGACTCTCCAGTGCCAATTTTGACTCTTCGGCCTTAACAAACCCAACCGGGATGCCGATGATAAGCGCAGGTCGAACCTCATTCGCTTCGAGCATTCTGATCACTTCATACAGCGCAGTAGGCGCATTACCTACCGCAATAATTGCGCCATCCAAAAGTCCAAGATCACGCGCTTTACGCATCGCCCATATGGCTCGCGTCGTGCCATGTTGCTTGGCACTTTCAATCACATCTTCATCACTAATAAAACAGTGAGCCTTGCTGCCATGCACCGCGAGTCGTTGAGCGCTAATTCCGCTGGTTATCATCGTCACATCACTGATGATCGGACATCCCGTTTGCAGAGCTTCTATCCCCTTTTCCACCGCGTTAGTGCTAAAGCGAAACAGCTTAGCAAACTCAAAATCGCCAGTGGTATGAATGGCGCGCCGAACGACTGGCCACTGCTTGCTATCAAACTGATGCCCACCATGAAGCGTGGTAATTTCTCGGTCAATAATCGAGAACGAACTATTTTCAATGGCTTGTCCGCCTCGCGTCATTTGCTGCATCTTTTCCATATTCTTACCTATTGAGGTTATCTGTGGCTTTGTGCCAAAGCGTCGCAGCGTTTAGCCGCGTCATTGGGATAGCCAGCGAGCTTCACACCATCAAAATCAATTAAGGTGATATCAATGGTCAACTGATGGGAGGTGTAGTGATTCGCGTGCTGCCATGCCTCTTGGCATAACCCTTCTAAAAAAGCACCACCTTCGTCACCACCAACCAACTGTTGACGAACTAAGTCCAACACATGCCTACCTGTGTTTGCGCTGGCAATTTGCTGACAAAGAGAAGGCGAAAGCCCAGCTTGCTGAGCAAGTGCACTCATCAAGGTAAAATCAATCGCATGACCAGATACATGTGTCATCATTCGTCCTGAGATCAACTTACCCAACTTACCAATCATGACCACCAAAGAGACTCGGGAAACGCCATATCGTTTTGCCGCTCTTAACCCAATACCACTAAAGTCTCCGGCTTGCACAAAAGCTAAGTTCGTCAGTTCTGGCAGCAAAGCCATTGCCGCTTTTTCTGAACGGCTTCCTGTGGTTAACACCAGATGATTCAAACCATTCGCAGCGGCAATCTGCACAGACTGCCTCACCGAAGACGCAAATGCTGAGGTTGAATAAGGTTTCACCGTTCCTCTGGTGCCTAAAATTGAGATCCCACCCACTAAGCCAAGCCGCTCGCCTATCGTTTCTTTGGCTACTAGCTCACCTTGCGGAACGACTATCTCCAACTCCAAACCTAAGTTGTGCTCACCGCGACGACCATGCTGCTCCAACTCCAACATTGCCATTTCATGGATGTTAGCGCGGGGGACTGGATTGATCGCTGGCTCACCGACTGGCAGTTCCAGCCCTGGTAAAGTCACCGTGGCGACGCCTTTCCCCCCTTTTAAGTGGATACCGGGAGTTGTCACCCACTGCGCAATACATTGAATCTCGATGCCATGGGTGCAATCAGGGTCATCCCCCGCATCTTTAACGACACCAGCAATCACCGCAGCACGGTTGCCAGATTGATCAACAGTCCCGAGACGAGCGAGTTGAAAGCTTGCCAACTCACGGTTAGGCAACTGGATTTCAATCTCTTTAAATGCCTGCTCCGTTAGCAAAAATCGAAGTGCTGCTCTCGCCGCCGCCGCCGCACACGCGCCGGTGGTATACCCTCCACGCAAATCTTGATTGCTTCTAGAACGCTTTAGCTTCGCCACGATTCAAACCCTGTTTCTATTGCCCTTGTGGTGCAAGTTAACGCTCATTCGCCCGTTCACTAACAGGTGCTTTTAGCCGCTCAAGTCCTTGATCAATCTGAAGGAAAATAATCTCCGTAACCCGCTGGAAAGCCAATAAGTTGAATGACTCACCCTGTTCGGTCATAGCAATCTCAACTCGGCACAGCGAAGATAACTGCTGCTGAATCTCGACCATATCTTTGACAAAATGGTTTCCCGATACCAAAAGCAGCGGCACAATTCGCACCACAGGTACGCCATCGCAAGTGATAGATTGAATTCGCTGCTTGATGGCAGATTGCAGCACTTCAAAAGGCAACGCACCTTCGAGTGAACAGGAGAGGTTTTTATGCGAAAGCTGGCTCAATAATGTGTCGCAGTAGCTGACCGCTTGATGCCCTGCGTTATCTAAGTAAGGCGCACCATGATGAATAAATAAGTTGAGGTCTGAACCTTGAGAGAAGTGTTGATTAAGCTCGGATAACAGCTCATTAGCGCGATGGGTATGATGGATAATGGCTGGCGTATAATCGATGTGAGCAAGCGAAAAATGACGGAAACCATCAACTATCATTTCAACCTGCTTGTGTTCGTCGGTTGGGAACAAGTAGCAAGAAACCACTAAAATCCGTTGATACCCAGCAAGATCCAGCGCGGCTAACACCGCAGGAAGATGCTGATAGTCTCTATCTTGTTGTTTGAGCTTTTTTATCACCATACGCGAGCTCACCGCGAGTCGTACATCACACTCAGGGTAACGACTGGCAACCTTGCGCTTAAGTTCCTCATAACGGTCTTGTTCAACAACCGAGCCAAAGCAACTCAATACAATTGCGGTCCCTTGATCGTAATGCCTTAATCTTTTCATTTCTCTCCCTTAAATCGTCGTTAACGATAATTTTCCATCTTTAAAATGATATTCGCGCGTAGTTAATGCTCGGCGCAATTGTTCATCGTGACTGACCAGTACCATAGGCAGGTCGAGTCGTTGAATAATGTCGATAAACAGCTGACAGTTCTCTTCATCTAAGTCGTTAGTCGGCTCATCTAAGAGCAACACTTCCGGTTTCATCACTAAAATAGTGGCAAGTGAGGCTAGCCTTTTCTCCCCTCCAGACAAGTGGTAACCCACGCTTTGCGCTAGATGCCCAATCCCGAGTTCATCTAAAGTTTGCAGCGCCATTTTGTTCGCTTCTTGATTGCTATAACCTTGATTAAGCGGTCCAAAACAAACGTCTTCGAGTATGGTGGGGCAAAACAGCTGATCATCAGGGTCTTGAAATAACATTCCGATTCGCGTCCGTGCGTGAGCAAACGCCGCTTCACTGTCACATCGCTGACCAAACAGCCTAACCTCCCCGTCTACCCCATCAATCAAACCGAGCATCATCATCAAAAGGGTACTTTTTCCGCAGCCGTTACTACCGGTTATCGCCACCTTTTGCCCAGCACTAAGGGCTAAATTCACCCCTTGCGCACATAGCTTGCCATTGGGGCGCTTATAGGTCAGTTGTTTGAGTTCAAGCAGTGGTTTCAAATCCGTTTCCTTACTCCGTTTTGCTCATGCGCCAGTGGTAAGCCAATCAAGCGCCACCAGAATTAGCGCGAGTAAAATCCAGCCTAGCGCCTTAGGCGGAATCAACGCCGTGGCACGCTCACCTGCCGTAGCGGGGAAAATGCCGCGGTAACCGCGACACTTCATTGCCAACCAAATACGGTCTGCTCGCGCTAATGAGCGAATCAGTAGCATGCCAAACAGATAGCCATAATTTTTCCAATTTCGTCTCATCGAAGCGTTACCAAAGCCGCGGGCTCGCATTGCGGTTTCCAGCACCAATAACTCTTGCTCAATCACTTCAAGGTAGCGAATGCAAAACTGTAGGATCAGGATCAATTTATTCGGCACTCTAAGCACAGAAAGTGCGCGTGCCAGTTCAAGACTGGAGACCCCGCTGCATTGGCTCATCATCACAATGCTGCTAATGGTCGTTTTGATTAGAATGTCGAGCGCTTTGTCTACCCCGACTTGTGATAGCGTCAATGGCCCGAGTTCGATGATTTGCCCGCCAACAAAAGTAAAAGGCAGCGGAAGTATGGTGAGCACAACCACACTATCAATCATGGCAACTCTTTTTAAGCCCGCGCTTACGCCCATTGAACTCTGTATCCACAGCACACAGGCAATCAACGCAAAGCAGCCGTATACCCATGTTTGCTCTGACACTACCGTGGCGACAGTCACCACCACGGCGACCAACAGACGCGCGTGAACCGGCATCAGACTGAGGGTATTTTTTGAGGTTGAGCCAGAGAGCAATGCTTCCATCGGAGTCTCTATGGCCTGCTCAGTTGTTTGCGATTTCTGACCATAACCAGTACACCAAATAGGCCAAATATGTATCCGATTCCACCTAAAATATCGTGTAAGCGAGTTTTCGCCTCATAGCGGTCAATCTGTTCACGCAACGGGCGGATAGCTTGCGCTATCGCTTTTTGCAATTCTTGTTGTGTCAACGAGTTAGAATGCGAGCTCTCCTGCTGCGATGGTTCATTATCAGCGATGGCTTCTTGGGGTAAGAACTCTGTCACTTCGAGGTCGTAGAGTGCGACATGCCCCTGTCCTCCATCCGCTCGCACGGTGTAAGTGTCCGGAGCTATCTCACCAAAACTAAACAGTCCTTCCTCATCGGCAATCGCAGATTGAACCACCGCGCCTTGTTTAATCAATTCAATGCCTGCCCCTGCTCCCGGAGGACTGCCGCCTCCAACATAGTAGACCTCTCCTTCAACCAGGTTACCTTCAACGTACACTGATAAACGAAACTTGTGCGCGTTCGCAGCACTGCTGATGCTAAGTAATAACAATACGAGTGCGGCATATCCCGCCCGATTTATGAGATTTTTCATTGAAATTCACTCTGACAAGGTTGCTTAACCAGCTCGGGACGGACTTTCTTGAGAAGAGAAAAAGCGTAGGCACAAACGAAGCCTTCTAATAAGGCGATGGGTAAGTGCGTGATGATGACCAAAGAAGCGCTGTTTACGAATACATCTCCAGAGAGAACTAAAGCAATCGAGACCAGCACACTGGTTAAGAACACGGCCAAAAAGCCGGCAAGAAAACCAACCCGAGAAGGCGGCCATTTATCGATATAGGGTTTAAGCATCACGCCAACGACAACCGCCGGCAAAGCGATGTTTAACGTATTGACTCCTAAAACTAGAATGCCACCAAAACCAAAAAACACCGCTTGTAGAATCAGTCCCACCAAGACGACAGGAAAAACACTCCAGCCCAATAATAAGCCGATCAAACCATTGAAAATAAGATGGACACTCGACGGTCCAACGGGGATATGAACTAGAGAAGCAACGAAGAAACAGGCAGCCAACATCGCGGCTTGAGGAACCTTGTCATCGGTCAGATGGCGTAGTCCGATCACGGTGCCGACAACGCTCACTATGATGCCACTTGCCACGACAGGGATACTGAGTACACCATCGACAATATGCATGAATTACCCTTAATTCATTAATATGACGTCAAGACGCCATTAGATTTGCACTAATAAACCTGGGGTAATCATTCTGAATAACCTTCTGAGTGCTCCCGCCCAGATAAATACGTTTTGCTATCTGCCGGGATCTGACTCACGGTTATCACCGTTTACAGTTGCGGGTACAGTTTAGGATTCTCACCTAATTCACTTATGACAGATAGCGAGAGACAGTCTCTCACAGCACTCCATTAACATTATTGATACTGATCAATATAGAAAATTTCAACGAAATTTCATGACGTTGTCGCGTTGCTGATAACAATACTAGAGTTGAGTTTAATCGAGAGGTAACTAACTTGCGTTAGATGGCTAGACCGGATTTAAACAAACGGGTATCAGTGATGATACCCGAGCGCTTGAACACTATTTTTTCTGGCGCGCTTCAAATGCCGCCAACTGCTCTGGCGTCGCCGCTGGCTGATGGTTTTGCTTCCATTCATCATACGTCATGCCATACACACGCTCACGAGCATCATCGATGTCTAAATCTAAACCTTGGTTTTCCGCCTCAGCTTTGTACCACTTACTAAAGCAGTTACGACAAAAGCCAGCCAAAATCATTAAGTCGATATTCTGCACATCTTTGTTTTCATCAAGATGAGCGAGAAGTTTACGGAAGACCGCTGCATCCAACTGGTCTTGCTGCGATTGAGATAACTCTTTGTATTTAAAATCAGCCACTTTACTTTCCTTATTGGTATTTTATCTGCCAGTATACGCCAACTGGCAGATAAAAAAACGCCCAAGCGATTGGCTTGGGCGGATTGTTATTTGTTTGTCGTTAACCTTGGATACCAACGATTAACCACGGCGCGTTTGGCGCAGTTAAATCACGTTCAAGGTGCCAGATATCGGTGATATCTTCTTCGATACCTTCAACCGCGTCACGGTAGCGACCGCTGAACTGCAAGCTCAGTTGAGCTTTGCTTGCATCGTAGTCCGCTCGAACAATCTCTGCATCTACGTACATTACGTCAGTGTGCTGATCGCCGTCTAGCTTGGCACGTTCTTGCACCAAATCTGTGTATAGGCTTGGCGAAACATACTCTTCGATAGTATCAAGCTGGTTGTGGTTCCAAGCACCTTGAAGAATACGGTAGTGTTCACGCGCACCATTCACAAACGCCGCTTGGTCGAAACCCGGTGGATAGTTATGTGGTACGTCAGTCTGTGCACCGAAACCGCCAAAGCCGCCTTGATTAACGTTTTGAGGTTGCTCAAAGTTGTGTACGTTTGGTTGCTCAAACTTAGGCGTTGAACCACCATAAGCGTGTTGCTGACGCTGCTGATTCATGCTGCCTTGCTTGGCACCAAGCATCCCTCGCATCAGTTTGAAAATCACAAAGGCAATAAGGCCGATAATAAGAATATCCATAAACTGGATACCCTCAAACGCGCCACCGAAGAATGCCGCGAGAAGACCACCGGCTAACAAACCACCTAAAATGCCGCCCATCAAGCCTTTTTTGCTTGAAGACTGCTTAGCAGCTTGCTCTTTACCTATGGTATTGGTGTTCTGCTTTTGCTGTTTAGGCGCTGGTGCCGTCTTGAAGCTTTTACCAAAAGACTTACCACCACCGAACCTTTTAGCTTCCGCTACGGGCGCGACTACCACGGAGACCGAGACCATCAACAACGCCACTAGAGAAAAAAGTCGTTTCATGTATTTCCTTTAGGGTACTGGACTGAGTTGTACTTACTCACGTTCATTTTAGTTAGGATCTTAATCTTAGCTTTATAGATAGGAGAAAGATAGATACCGCAACTGTAATCATGTATCAGAATATTGCAATTTAAATGTGTTGTTTGGTTGACGCTCAAAAAACCGCCCCATAGAATATTGAACAACGTTCATTATATTTGATTCATTATGGCTAGAAGAAACGACCACACAAGAGAACAGTTGGTCGCATTAACACTTAACGAAGTGAAGCAGTTTCTCAATGAAAACTCTTATCACGAGTTGAGCTTACGCAAGATTGCCCAAATGATTGGTTACGTACCAAGCACGCTGGTCAACGTATTTGGTAACTATAACTTGTTGCTGTTGCATGTTGTCGCACAGACCTTAGATGAACTCTCAGCTGAGGCAAAAGTTGTGGTTGCCAAAAGCTCGGCACCTAACGAAGCGCTCTATCAACTCGCGTACTGCTATCACGACTTTGCTTTGCGTCATCCTTTTCGGTGGCAACTGATCTTCGAGCACAATATGAACGGGGATCCATTACCAGAATGGCAAGATGCCCGCATCAACCATATGACCGGAATGTTAGAAAGCCTACTAAGAGCATTAGCGCCAAACCGTTCTGACAACGAAGTGTTACAAGCCAGTCGAGTGTTATGGGCAGGAGTTCACGGTATTACTCTTCTAAGTGTCGATGACAAGTTTTTCGCTGCCGAGCCTGTCGATGGCAAGGAACTGATCGAAAACTTGATTTCTAACTACTTGAAGAACTGGTAAGACAAACAAGGAAGAGCAATGCCTCAGCAAAGCCAAACGTCTCTGTTAAAGCAGCGCCGTTTTCTGCCCTATTTTATTACTCAGTTTTTTGGGGCATTTAATGACAACATTTTTAAGAATGTTTTACTCCTGTTCGTTGCGTTTGCAGGGGCCGGAGCATTGCCGGTTTCAAGCAACCTCTTTATAAATCTCGCTGCTGGCTTGTTTATTCTGCCCTTTTTCCTTTTTTCAGCCTCTGCCGGAGTGTTGGCTGATAAATATGAAAAGTCTTGGTTTATTCGTAAAGTAAAGCTGGCTGAAATCGCCATAATGACCTTAGGTGCCATCGGCTTTATCACTCAAAGCTACCTTATTCTGCTGCTCCTGCTGTTTTTGATGGGAACGCAGTCTGCTTTTTTTGGGCCGGTAAAATACGCCTTACTGCCGCAGCAACTCAAAGCAAAAGAGTTGGTCCCCGGCAATGCCCTTGTAGAAACGGGCACTTTCTTAGCCATTTTGCTGGGAACACTTGGCGCAGGCATTATTGCTTCTGCTGAGTCTGCTAACTATGTCGCCGCCGCTTGCGTGGTGCTCTTTGCGGTGTTGGGGTATTTATCCAGCCGTTCGATTCCTGAAGCGCCTGCTTCTGCGCCTGAGCTTGAGTTCCGCTGGCAACCGATCAAACATACCAAGCAAACCCTCGCTATTGCCAAAGCTGACCGCGTAATTTTCCAAGCGTTGATGGCAATCAGTTGGTTTTGGTTTTTAGGTGCCGCTTACCTAACCCAGTTCCCCAACTTCACTAAGGTGTACCTTCACGGCAATGAGAGCGCTGTCTCTTTCTTGCTAGCCTTGTTTTCTGTGGGCATTGCGGTTGGGTCATTGGCGTGTGACAAATTGTCCAATCATCGTATCGAGGTGGGGATCGTCCCATTAGGCAGTTTTGGTATTACACTGTTTGGGTGGTTAATGGCCAGCTCAATACCTGCTGATCTCCCTCAATTTGAAACCTTTACCCAGTTTATTAGCCACCAAGCGTTGTGGCCTGTATTTGCCTACCTATTACTGCTAGGTGCATCTGGCGGTGTATTTATTGTTCCACTCTATGCGCTGATGCAACAACGTGCGAAAGCAACTCAGCGTGCACAAGTTGTCGCGGCGCTGAATATCTATAACTCACTGTTTATGGTAGGGAGTGCTGTGTTAGGCATTGTTTGCCTATCAGTGCTTGAGTTATCGATTCCGCAACTGTTCTTATTACTCGCGGCACTGAATCTGCTGGTGGCAGTTTATCTGTTTATTCAAGTGCCTATTTTTGTTGTGCGCTTTTTAGTCTGGGTGATCACTCATACTATGTATCGCGTTCAGCACAAAAACTTGCACCATCTACCAGAGAAAGGCGGTGCCTTAATTGTCTGCAACCATGTAAGCTACATGGATGCCTTATTGCTTAGTGCCGTATGCCCACGCTTGATCCGCTTCGTTATGGAGGAGGATTACGCAAACCTGCCACCGATTCGGGGCTTCCTTAAGCGAGCTGGGGTTATTCCTATCTCTGCCACCCGCCGAGGCAGCATTCGCCGCGCCTTCGATGAGGTGGAACAGGCGCTAAGTGAAGGTCACATCGTTTGTATTTTCCCAGAGGGACGATTGACCGCCGATGGCGAAATGAACGACTTTATGCGAGGAATGGACATTGTGTTGCGCCGCAGTCCGGTTCCGGTAATACCGATGGCACTCAAAGGGTTATGGGGCAGTTACTTCAGCCGCTATAAGGGACGGGCCTGCCAAGGACGCCCTACCCGTTTTTGGTCGAAAATTGAGATTGAAGCTGGGGTTCCAGTTGCACCACAAGATGCAACAACGCAGCTAATGCAACACAAGGTCGCGGAACTTCGCGGTGATTGGTATTAGATCAACCTGAGTAGTTGTTCAATTAAATTGAACTATTGTTCAAAACATTCAGACTTACTGATCTCAACAACTCAGTTAGAATGCCATCCTTTCTAAAAGCGAGGAGTACTTCCTCGCTTTTCTCTCTTTTTAACACAGATGAACCATGACCAATTATAAACGCACTCTTCCTTTTTTCTTCGCTTTAATGGTGTGTGTCACGCCTTGGGTAACCTCGCCAACGGCCCTGATTATCGGCTTTTTACTCGCGTCACTTGGCCTTGTGCCTGAACAGTTCAACTTGACTAAAATCACCAAAAAACTTTTGGCGTACTCGATTGTTGGTCTCGGGTTTGGCATTCATTTTGAGCAAGCACTGGCGGTCACCTCAAACGGAATTGGCATTATCATTACCAGTATTCTTGGCACCTTAACTGTCGGCTGGTGGTTAACCAAGTTACTCAAACTTGAGCAAAAGTTGGGCTATTTAATTTCGGCGGGTACCGCGATTTGTGGAGGTAGTGCAATTGCGGCGGTATCTCCAGCCATCAAAGCCAAAGATGAGGATATTGGTTTAGCTTTAGCAACGGTATTTGTACTTAACTCGCTCGCGCTATTTATTTTCCCTGTAATTGGTCACGCCTTAGGACTGGATCAGCAGACTTTTGGTACTTGGGCAGCGATTGCAATTCACGACACTTCGTCTGTGGTGGGTGCCGCTTCTGCCTACGGTGAAGAAGCACTGACTACCGCAACCACACTTAAATTGGCTCGCGCGTTATGGATTATTCCAGTGGCGTTTGTCAGTGCGTTTATTTTCCGCAATGACTCAAAAAAAATCACCATTCCATACTTTATCTTATTTTATTGCGCTGCCATTGCATTTAGCGATTTACTGCCACAGTTTGAGACGATTTACACCCTTATCTTCGATATCTCAAAACGCGCTTTGGTGATCTGCTTATTCTTGATTGGTTGCGGAATTTCGGTGACTAAACTAAAAGCAGCTGGCATGAAACCATTGATGTTTGGTGTGAGTTTATGGGTGATGATTTCGGTCAGCTCACTAGCTTGGCTGATGCTCGCTTAAGCAGAGTACAGCAATCACGAATATGAGCCTGATGTTAAAGATCTTCAGGCTCAATAACTAAGCGGCTTTTTTTCTCTTTCCGATAGTTCACCACCAAAGCAATCACCGCAATAAATCCAGCCAGTTCTGCTAACGCGCGATAAAGCCCTTCCGTCTGTGTCGCCAGTGCGATTTGCAACAAAACAAACACTATCAATCCAATCTTCATCGCTTTATATCCATATCGCTATAATTTAGCGGTAATTATGAATTAGAGTTATAAAGATGAGAAATTCAGTTTTGCTCTATTAAATAACTGTAAAGTCTGTATTGGCACTCACCCAAGCTTTGAGTTCGCTGCGCGACACCTTAATCCCGCCAGTCTGCAAACTCTGCGGCAGAGCGAAATAATGAGAGGGATGCTTAAACTTAACCAAGCGCTCGGCTAACCAAACGCTGAGATCCAGTTTCTCAATAGCAACTGAAGTGTCGATAAATGCAATCGGGCGAGCACCAAACTCGGCGTCTTGCACTGCAACCACCAAAGCAAGTTGCACGTCTGAATGGGAATTAATGGCTTGCTCAATCTCTTCACAGTGGATGTTCTCGCCACCAGAAATAAACTGATTGTCCGCTCGACCTTTGATCACCAATTCTTGATTATCCAGCCACCCCCCCAAATCTTTGCTATCAAACCACCCTTGCGGGTCAACAATCGGAGTAAGCTCTCCTTGCTGATAGTAACCACTTGCTAATGTATCACCAGCAATAAAAATGCGCCCATTTCTGAGCTCAATTTGGCGTCGTGGCAAGACTCTTCCAGCACTGTACTGAGCATCAATTTGCTTCGCGGTTACTGTCGATGCGGCTTCAGTCATACCGTAGCCGAGCCATGTTTCTATACCTTGCTGCGCAGCTTGCTGGCTCAGGGCTAGCGGCACATGGCTCCCCCCAAGCAAGACATGGCTCAGAGTAAGTGATGCCTCTGTTGCCAGTAAACGGCTAAGTTGGGTCGCGACCAGTGAAGCGTGCGTCACACCTTGTATATCCGCAGTCAATTCTCCACTACCGACTTTTAAACCCGCACCAGCCAATAGCCAACGATAAATAATCGCCAGACCAGAAACATGGTACATAGGCAAACTTAGCAACCAAGTATCTTGTGCAGTAAAGCTAAAACGCTCCAGCAAACCTTGAGCGGACGCGAGATGTTGTTGATGGGTGTGTGCGACAGCCTTGGGTGCCCCGGTAGAGCCTGAGGTGAAAATAATTGATGCCAAGCCATCGGCACGATAGCCAACAACTGTGTCGCTGCTGGCTTCATCGAAATCTATCAATTGAATGTTCGATAGTCGATAAGGCTGCGCGCCATTGCCAAACCAAACCCTAGCGATTTCGTCCTTGGCGTATAGGGTCGCCAACTTACTTTGCAGGCTAGCTCGAGGCTGAGGCATAGTAATCGCACACACTGCCCCAATCTCCATGCACGCAAGATAGATGAAAACCAGTTCAGCGCTATTTCTCGCCACGCAAGTGACCACGTCCCCCGCTGCGATTCCCTGTTGCTGCAACGTGGCAACGCAGCGCAGTACCGCTTGCTCAAGCTGTTGCCAAGAGTAGCGTCGGGCTTGGGTACTTAACGCGAAACAATTTGGGCTCTTACGAGCCCAATAGTGCAAAGGTGATTCGGTATCGAAGTCTGGTTGCATTACACTTGCCAGATGAGCGCTTGATCTGACAATTTAGCAAGCGGCAGTGGGCAGTCTGGCCAAGGCGTTTCAAGTTGCTGCGTAAACAAGCCAATCGTATCTAACCCTGGCACTTCATCAGGCAACTGCCATTTAGCTAGACGAGCGAGCTGCGTTAAGCCTAAGCTCGATTCAATACTTGAACTGATCACCGCCTTGATACCTAGCGATTTTGCACGCGCGATCAGTTCTAAACAAAGTTGCACTGAGCCTATCAACGTCGGTTTGATAATGATGGTCTTAACACCAGTAAAATCTTCCAGTTTAAAGTCAGGCTTGCGCACCGAGTGTTGTAAGGTTTCATCCCAAGCAATCGCAATGCCTGTACTGATGGCAAACGAGAAGCTGTCGCCTGGAACTTCACAAGGCTCTTCAATAAACTCGATACGTTGACGGAATGACGGGGTGATATAGCTGGCGAACTTCAGCGCTTTTTCTTTGGTCCAAGCGCGATTCGCATCTAAGCGCAGATTAAGATCTGGAATCGATTCAAGAAACAGATTCGCCACCATACCATCACGAATTGGCTCATAGAGACCAACTTTAATTTTGGCGACTTTTTTACCTTCCATCGCCATCAGTTTTGGCAATAGTTCATCAGGGTCACCACTGCATAGTGGTGCGGAGCGATAAATCCCCTCGAGAGGTAGACCTTCTTCTAGCTCCAGTAATGCCATCGATAAACCAAACGCTACCGAAGGAGCAAGTAACTGATAGTCTGGCTGATTGCCTTGTTTCCAACTCGTCAGTTGTTCGACGATTTGCGTGTAAGCCTCATCCATGGTTTCGGTGCTGAAACCGGGTAATGGCGCGATTTCTCCGCGACCCACTCGACCATTTTCGGTCAGTTCAATGACAAAACCTTCACGTTCTTTTAAGCGGTTGTCACGTAGGATCACGCCACTGTCCATTGGTAATGCGTAGCGATACAGTTTGGCAGATCTCATACCAATCTTTCCCTTGTTCTCTTTTTTATTGTTATAACTAACTGGTGCAACATTTAAGTAGCACTTAATAAATCAGAGTCATTGTAGCTAGGAGAAGAGGCGCTATTTACAAGCGTAAATGAGCATCTTCGACAACGCTAGAATGGCTCTGACGACCTAAGTGTTCTTAAATTACGGGTTGCGAGGAAACTTGTTAAAGTCCGGACGACGCTTCTCGTTAAACGCGTTGCGACCTTCCTGACCTTCATCTGTCATGTAGAACATCATGGTTGCGTTACCGGCAAGCTCTTGTAGACCAGCTTGACCATCGCAATCAGCGTTTAGCGCAGCTTTCAAACAACGTAGCGCCATTGGGCTGTGCTGGAGTGTCTCACGACACCAACGAACTGTCTCTTTCTCAAGATCTTCAAGCGGCACAACTGTGTTGACTAGCCCCATATCCAATGCTTCTTGAGCGTTGTAGAAACGACATAGGAACCAAATTTCACGCGCTTTCTTCTGGCCAACGATACGCGCCATGTAAGAAGCACCCCAACCGCCGTCGAACGAACCAACTTTAGGACCCGTTTGACCAAACTGTGCATTTTCAGCCGCAATGGTTAGGTCGCACATCATATGCAGAACATGACCACCGCCGACTGCCCAACCCGCTACCGAGGCAATCACTGGTTTAGGACAAGTGCGAATTTGACGTTGGAAATCCAACACGTTTAGGTGATGAGTGCCACCTTCATCGCGATAGCCGCCGTAGTCACCACGAATCTTCTGGTCGCCACCAGAGCAGAATGCATCTTCGCCAAGACCCGTTAAAATAATGACACCCACTTGCTCATCATAACGAGCGTCAGCAAGCGCGTTGATCATCTCTTTGACGGTTTGCGGACGGAAAGCATTGCGCACTTGAGGACGCGCAATCGTGATCTTCGCGATACCATCGTCTGATTTGTGGTACTGAATATCTTCATATTCACCGCTGCAGTCATTCCAGTTTACTGGTGCGTATAGTTCTTCTTCTGAAATACCTACTGTTTTAGCCATGGTGATTCCTGTTGTTGTTAATCACTCGCCTTCGCGAGTTTGAATTGATTTAATACTTCGACCGCAAAAGCTCTCGGGTGTTCATAATGAACATTGTGTCCAGCTTGTGCAATCTGGGAGAAAGACAACCCACTCTGTTTAGCAAGTTGGCTAAACTTGTCGTCTTTCTCACCGCAAATATAGTGCAAATCGATGTTAGCTGCGCTGAGCGCTGATAACAGATACGGCTGTTTTGCTAATGAGGTCGCTTTAAGCATTCGACTAATCGCTTCCCCTAGATTAGCACTGCGCTTGGCGATCAGTGTTTGTCTTTGCTCATGGTTTAATGAAGAAAACACCGCTTGTTGATACCAATCGGCTAAAACCCGCTCAATTGGTTCTGCGGCAAAACGCTCAGCCCAGACAAGATCGTTTTGCCATCGTGCGTGGCGTGCATCATCGTCAGGTAAACCAAAATTACCACCTTCAATAATCGCCTTGATTAGGTTTAGCTCATCAAAATGGTGTTTGGCAATACCATACATGGCAATGCGCCCGCCAAGCGAATAACCGACTAAAATAACCGGTCGCTGCGGTGAGACCACGCTCTGTACGGTTTGCTTAACTTGCTGGCAGACTTGCTCAAAGCTATCACACGAGATAGTTTGACTGTGCCCATGTCCGGGAAGATCAAGAGTAAGAATTGGCATATGGCGGAGGTGTTGAACACACCCCTGCCAATCAGCACCACTGCCCAACAAGCCATGCAGAAACACCAAGACTGGTGTCTCTTCATTATCCTGTTTTGGGCGGTGGTAACTATAAGCGAGCATGAAGGTTTTGGATAACCGCTTTAATCTGTTGTGAAGCTTGTTCTGGTGGCGTTTGCACTTCCACCAACAAACAACCTCTACCTTGGGTTAGGTGTTGCTCAACCCGCGTTTGATACTCAGCAAGTGTGGTCACTCGATGATAAGCGAGCTTGAACTGCTGAGCTGCTGCCGCAAAATCGTAGCCATGTGGCATTTGATACAAACTTTGCTTTTGAGCTTGAGGGACTGGCAATAAGTCAAATATCGCCCCGCCATCATTATTGGTCACAACAATCACACAAGGTGTTTGCTGCTGGGTAAATAGTGCTAGCGAGTTAAGATCATACAGCAAAGAAGTATCACCAATGTAAAGTACACTCGGTTTGTCACTAATGCGCATTGTGCCGGCGGCAGTCGCAACCAAGCCATCGATCCCTGACGCGCCACGGTTGGAGTAGACTTCGCTTTCTACGCGACCAAACATATCAACCATGCGTACAAACAAGCTATTACCGAGAAAGACATCGGTATCTGCCGGTAACTCAACTAATGAAGTCGCAAGTGCCATTTCAGTTAAACGGCTATCTTGATGAGTTTGTTCTAACACCGACTGAGCAACATGATCACTGAGTTGCTTACCAAACTCAGCCCATCCCTTTCCAGTCTCACGCCACTGATGACTCAGTGATTGATTCAACCAAGAGGTAATGTCCGTCAGATGGTGAATCTGCATTCGATGATCTTGGTTATTGCGCGCCGCACTGGGACTCACATAGTGATATTCAACATCTGCCTGCGCTAGCCATTGATTAAAACGTTTTGCAACAATGCGTGAGCCAATTTGCAGGACTAAATCCGCTTGATTGAGCAAACGACGACCCGCTTCTGTTTGTAACCATGCATCGTAGTATGCCCAGTCACTGCTTGCACCGGATTGGGGATCGCACAGCACTGGCCATGCCAATTTTTCCGCTAACTTTTTAGCAAGCTCAGCCTGCGACTTAGAAACACTACCAACAATGATTAGCCCTTTGCGCCCCTGCCATTGCGACACATCAAACCACGGGGTTGAAACCGCGCAATATTGCTCAGTGTAACGTTCCCCACTCTGCTGCCAATGAGCAACCGAGTCGAGGTAATCTTGATAGAGTGATTTAGCTTGATCTGAATATAGCGGTTCAGGGAAGGCACAATTAATGTGGATCGCACTGCCCTCACGAGCTTGCTGATGCATAACGTCATCAATCGAAGTCAGCAACCAGCGCAGAGGAACCTGTTGTGATGGGCTGGGTAATGCCAGCTCGGCGCAGACATGGCTGGAATAAATGCCCGCTTGAACAATCGCTTGGTTCGCACCACAGCCGACCAACTCCACAGGGCGGTCAGCAGTCAACACCACCAATTTTTCACCCGTTAACTTCGCTTCAGCAATGGCGGGTAATAAGTTGGCGACAGCAGTCCCTGAAGTCACTATCACCGCGACCGGTTTTTGGCTCGCTTTTGCCATTCCCAATGCAAGGAAACCTAATCCACGCTCGTCGAAATGAGTATGGATAGTCAATTTACTATTTGCATCAGCTTCTAGCGTCAGTGGCGTAGAACGCGAACCTGGGGCAACACATACTTGCTCAACGCCAAAGCGCGTGAGCTCTTCGAGCAATGTTTGACACCAAATTCTATTTAATACGGCTTGATCATGCATTATGACGCCACTCCTAATGGGGGCTGATCAGAAATCAGTGATAACAAGGTCGCCATTTTTTTATCCAATTCTTGCCATTCGTGCTCTGCAACTGAGCCCGGAACGATACCCGCTCCTGCATAGAGTGAGATTTCATCATCCACCACTTGCGCACTGCGAATCGCAACACAAAACTCGGCACGTTGTAAGCTAATAAAACCCATCGAACCGGCATACCAACTGCGCTCAAATGGCTCATGTTGCTGAATAAAGTCCATCGACTCGCGACGCGGCAAACCTGCCACAGCAGCGGTTGGCTGCAACGCGCCAAGTAATTGTACTCCGTTTACGCCATCATTAAGGTGTGCGTGAATACTGCGCTTGAGGTGCTGAACTTTACGCAATCTCACTAAACGCGCTTCTGGCTCGACTTCCACTAAGTCAGAGTATGGGGTAAGACGGTCAATAATATCGTCGACCACATATTGGTTTTCATTGAGGTTTTTGCTGTCTTGAGTCAACCAATTAGCCAACGCCATATCGTGAGTGGCGTTGTCACCACGACCGATAGTGCCTGCAAGTGCTTCCGTATAGAGGTCTTTGCCCTCTCGATAGTAAAGACGCTCCGGTGTTGAACCAAGAAAGCTATGGCGGTCATTTTGCGCCAACATAAAGTGAAAACTATGTTGATTATGCTCAGAACTGGATTTCAGCAATTGAGCCGCACAAATTGGGGAATGAAGCCCTAAGGTAGTACGGCGCGCTAACACCACTTTTTTATACTCATCCGCATCGATACCTTGAAGCACTTTCTCAACCAACCGATTCCACTCAGGTTGGGTTGGCGTATGCTCAATATGATCAATATGAGCAGATAGAGGCAGCAGACGAGGCACCTCGCAACGAAGCTGCTGTAAGCTTTTTATGACACATGACTTAGATCCAGCAACAATATTTGCCACCAAAGACCAAGTGTGTTCCTCACGAACCAACTCCACTTGTGGTAGGAAAAAAAACGATGCTGGGCAATGTGGATTTTTGGCACTTTGACCATCAAATGAGCGCCCACCCCAGATTCTTTGGGAGCCAGAAAGATAAGCGTATGCTGGCGCTGGCTCTTTGAAGGTTTTGAGTTGACCTAATGCGACCACTTCTTCGCGCGTATCGCGCGACTGCCAATAAAACTTGGGGAAAAGAGGCTGAGCTTGCAACCAATCAATGAAAGCAAAATCAGGCTTGTACTCCAGAACTTGAACCAGACGAGTCGCCTCGTCTTTTGCATCCTTTACTCGTTCAATCAGTTCGGTAATGGCTTGCTGAAAATATGACAAATAAACCTCGTTCACTGGAGATTTCGAACCATGCCTTGCGGCTAAAAGTTGCAACGGCGTTGACGGCGACAAAACCCATTATATAGCCACCTATACTCTGGGACTTTTACGTTGCTCATCTACCGACAACTCAAAAGTTGTTCAGGTTTAACAAAATAATTGAGTAATGTATTTCTACCGCGAGCCCAAATCAAGGATGTACTCAATCTTTTACAGATTCCTGTGATAATAAACAAACCTGAGCCAATTAAAAAAAGCCTCTTTTACAGATTTTAATTCTACCAAACATGATTTTGGTGTACTTTAATAAAGGATTTTAATAATTTTTAGGTTTTACACAATGCAAAATATCGGGATGTCGTCAAAACTTGATAATGTCTGCTACGACATTAGGGGACCAGTACTCAAACATGCTAAGCGCATGGAGGAAGAGGGGCATAAAATACTGAAGCTAAATATTGGTAACCCGGCCCCGTTTGGTTTCGACGCCCCAGATGAGATTTTAGTTGATGTAATCCGTAATTTGCCAACGTCACAAGGTTACTGTGATTCAAAAGGCATCTACTCGGCTCGTAAGGCCGTTGTACAGCACTACCAGAAAAAAGGTATCCGCTCACTGGATGTAGAAGATGTGTATATCGGTAATGGCGCGTCTGAACTGATCGTTATGTCGATGCAAGCACTGCTGAACAACGGTGACGAGATGCTGGTACCCGCACCGGATTATCCATTGTGGACAGCGTCAGTCGCGCTATCTGGCGGTAAAGCTGTGCACTATATGTGTGATGAAGAAGCAGACTGGTATCCAGATCTTGATGACATCAAACGCAAGATCACGCCGAAAACGCGTGGTATTGTGCTGATCAACCCGAACAACCCAACGGGCGCAGTATATAGCCGTGACTTCCTCTTAGAAGTGATTGAAGTGGCTCGCCAGCACAAGCTGATCATTTTTGCTGATGAAATCTACGACAAAGTCCTTTATGACGGTGCAACGCACACATCTGTTGCGACGCTGACTGAAGATGTCTTGGTCGTGACTTTTAACGGTCTTTCCAAAGCATACCGTGTCTGTGGTTTCCGCGGCGGTTGGATGTTCCTAACGGGGCCAAAGCAAAACGCACAAGGCTATATCGCCGGCCTAGAGATTCTCTCTTCAATGCGTTTGTGTGCTAACGTTCCAATGCAGCATGCGATTCAAACCGCGTTAGGCGGTTACCAAAGTATCAATGAACTGATTCTGCCGGGTGGGCGGCTGCTTGAGCAACGTGATCGCGCATGGGAACTGATCAACCAAGTACCGGGCGTATCGTGTGTGAAACCAAAAGGCGCAATGTACCTTTTCCCGAAAATCGACACGAAGAAATACAAAATCCATGATGACCAAAAAATGGTGTTTGATTTCTTGGTTCAGGAAAAAGTGTTATTGGTACAAGGCAGCGGCTTTAACTGGCCAAAACCCGACCACTTCCGTATAGTCACGCTACCGCATGTCGAAGATCTGGAAACAGCGATTGGTCGTTTTGAACGCTTCTTATCTACTTACAGCCAGTAATGGCAGTAGCAAATTAGCGCTAAGTTACATATTCTTAAAGGCACTCACTGAGTGCCTTTTTATTGTCCAACGCGCTACCCATTCATTGCGCAAAAGCGCTGGGCATTTTTCAAGTAGTAAGGGAATACAATGCAAGAGAGCCATTTTTTCGCCCACCTCGCCCGCATGAAGTTAATTCAACGTTGGCCATTGATGCGTTCAGTTTCGACTGAAAACATCTCTGAACACAGCCTCCAAGTTGCTTTTGTTGCCCATGCATTAGCATTGATTAAGAATAAGAAGTTTGGTGGGACGCTCAATCCTGAACGGATTGCCATACTTGGTATGTATCACGATACCAGTGAAGTGCTCACAGGGGATCTACCTACTCCGGTTAAGTACTACAATCCAGAAATAGCCAAAGAGTATAAAAAAATTGAAGCAGCAGCCGAGCAGCGCTTGTTATCAATGCTACCGGAAGAGTTTCAACAAGACTTTGCCCCCTATTTGCTGAGCCACTCAGCCCATCAAGAAGATGCCGACATCGTTAAACAAGCCGATACCATTTGTGCTTACTTAAAGTGTTTAGAAGAGCTCAGCGCAGGCAACCATGAATATGCATTAGCCAAAAAACGTCTCGATATTACGTTAAAAGAACGCCATAGCCCTGAAATGGAGTACTTTCTGCATACGTTCGCCCCAAGCTTTGAACTCTCTTTAGATGAAATAAGCTAACGGTTACTGCTTAATGGCGCGATTGGAACGACGTTAAAAGAAAATCAATTAGCGCTTTTTTGCGTTTAGGCATCAATTGACGGTCGGTATAGACCAAACTGACTTCGACTTCTGGCATGGCGTAGTTCGGTAACAACCGCACTAGCTTGCCTGTCGCAAAATGCTCCCGGCAAATAAACTCGGGTAAAATTGCGACCCCCAAACCATCTAGACAAGCTGTTAAGCAGGCAGTAATCGTATTCACTCTTAATCGATTAGGCAGTTCAAATGGATAGCTCTCACCGTTTTCAGCTTCAATGGTCCACTTAGGAATCCGCGCAGCTTTGTTCACGACCTCCACTTGTTGATGGGGAGCTTTCAGGTCAAGGTAACTTTCTATTGTGCCAAACTGCTGCAAATATTCCGCGCTCGCCACCAGCACTCGGGGCGACTTCGTTAAGTGGCGAGAAACTAGCGTTGAATCAACCAACTCACCGATTTGAGCATAGAGATCGATCCCCTCACCAATAATGTCCACTTCACGGTTACTCAACTCTAAGTTCATCGTCACATGAGGGTGTTGATGAAGAAATTGGTGTATATAAGAGCCCAACACCTGATGACCAAGCTCAACTGGCAAAACCACTTTCAGCGGCCCACGCACCAAATCTTGGTTGGCCGACACTTCTAGCTCCGCTTGATTAAGCACCTCCAACATTTGCATGCTCGCTTGATGAAATTTCTCTCCCTCCGGCGTCAACACTAAACTGCGTGTCGATCTTGTGAGCAGCTTCACACCTAAATGCTGCTCAAGCTCCGCCACCTTGCGGCTCACCGTAGATTTAGTCATGTCTAGATTTTCAGCCGCTTGAGTAAAGCTGCCGCAATCAACCACCTGAGCGAATACCGCAATTGCATTTAAATCCATCGCATGACTCCAATTCATCATTAGTAATATCTGTGCAACAGTGTTTCCTTTTTTTCCTATCTTATCAACCAATGTCTCAATCATTACACTGCCCCTCTTCAAAAAGTAGAGAGCAAGAGACGAAAATATGGCTGACAGCACTGCCCCAACCCAAGCACCGAAAACAAAAAAAACGCGCAAAGCCCCAATGATAGCAACAGCAATTATGCTTTCACTTGGTCTGCTAGGTGGCAGTTACTGGTTTGGCTACGGACAGTACTTTGAATCTACCGATAACGCCTACCTGCAAGGTGACATTACAAACATCAGTCCAAAAGTCTCTGGCTATATCGTCAAATCTTACGTAGTCGATAACCAGACCGTTAAGCAAGGGGATCTGCTGGTTGAAATTGATGACCGCGACTTTCAGGCTGCATTAGACCAAGCCATTGCGCACCTTAGTGTCACTAAAGCGAGTGTCGATAACCTTATCGCTCAGCAAAATCTACAACATAGTCAAATCAACCAAGCGCAAAGCCGTGTTGACTCAGCCCAAGCTGAATATGATCGTGCCATTCAACAAGTGGCTCGATCACGCAGCCTGTTAAAGCGCAACTATGCGTCCCAAGACGAAGTCGACAGCATGTTAGCGCAACAAAAAGTCACCCGTGCCGAGCTAGAAGAAGCTAAAGCAAACCTTGTCGCCAGCAATGATCAATTGGCGGTAATCGCCAGCCAGATCAAACAAGCGCAAGCGTCGGTCACCGAAGCTCAAGCACAACTGGAGCAAGCTCAACTCAATATTGATTACACCAAAATTTATGCCCCTGCCGACGGTATTATCGGTAAACGAAGTGTGCGCCAAGGCCTCCTTGTCCAAGCGGGCACACCATTGATGAGCTTAGTACCAAACAATCAGATCTGGATTGAAGCAAACTTTAAAGAAACGCAACTTAGCGGTATTCACAAAGGGCAAAAAGTCACCGTAGAACTGGATGCTTTCCCCAGGCAGCCATTAGAAGGGGTAGTAGACAGTTTCTCCCCTGCCACTGGTGCAAAGTTCGCTTTGCTACCCCCTGAAAATGCAACAGGTAACTTCACTAAAATTGTGCAACGTGTACCAGTAAAAATCGTGTTGCCTGCAGATAACGCATTGCAAGGACGACTGCTTCCTGGGCTATCGGTGGTTGCGACTATCGATACTCGAGGCTAAACCATGAGTAGCGTTGCTTCTTCGATGCCGAGTGAATTAGAACTCGAAAGCTCGAAAGTGCCGATGCGCAATTGGATCGCTTTATTTGGCGGTCTGATTGGCGCGTTTATGGCAATCCTTGATATCCAAATCACCAACTCATCGCTCAAAGATATTCAAGGTGCCCTATCGGCCACTCTCGATGAGAGTTCGTGGATTTCGACCTCCTATCTAGTTGCAGAAATGATCGCCATTCCACTCAGTGGTTGGCTATCTAAATCACTGGGTAAACGCCGCTATATTACTTGGACTACCGTTATTTTTACCCTTTCATCACTGCTCTGTTCTTTCTCTTGGAACATGACGTCGATGATCGTTTTTCGCGCAATGCAAGGTTTTAGCGGCGGCGCCTTAATCCCATTGGCGTTCTCTTTGGTGGTGCAGTTGCTGCCAATCCATAAACGTGCTGTTGGAATGGCGTTGTTTGGTATTACCGCCACCTTTGCGCCATCTATTGGCCCCACCTTTGGTGGTTGGTTAACAGAAAACCTGTCATGGCACTATATTTTCTATATCAATATTCCGCCAGCACTGTTGATGATCGCCATGATTCGCTATGGCTTGGATGATGAGAAACTCGACCTTAATCTACTAAAAAAAGCAGACTGGTTTGGTATCACTACCATGGCGATGGGTCTTGGCTGCTTAGAAGTGGTGCTTGAAGAAGGCAATCGCGAAGAGTGGTTTAGCTCTAGCTTGATCGTCACTTTGAGCATCATATCCACGGTGAGCTTGGTCTATTTTGTGATTAATGAACTTCAGCACAAAAAGCCCCTAGTTAACCTACGCTTACTTGCTAACACCCAGTTTGCAATGGCTTGTACAGCCTATCTTATTTTGGGTATGGCATTACTTGGCTCGATCTATGTACTGCCGCTTTATTTGACGCAAATTCAGCACTATAACGCGATGGAAATTGGTCAAGTCCTGATGTGGATGGGGCTTCCGCAACTGCTGATTTTCCCGTTAGTGCCGAAACTGACTCAGGTCATTAAACCCAAATATCTAGTCACGTTTGGTTTTGTCATGTTTGGCTTTAGTTGCTACGTGAACACGCATATGAGTGTGGATTTTGGCGGACAACAACTGATCCTTTCTATGGTTCTTCGCGCGGTAGGTAGCCCATTTATTATGGTGCCACTCTCTTTGGTTGCGATGAAAAACATTAAAAAGATCGATACGCCCGATGCATCTACCCTAACGAATGTGATGCGCAACCTAGGTGGCGCGTTTAGTATCGCGATTATCGCGACGTTGTTGGATAACAAAACCCGTGAGCATCTTGGCCATATCAGAGAGTCGATCACGAGTGTCAGTCAAACCGGTTGGCAAACGCTCCATCAACAACAAGCGTTCTTTATGCAATCAGGTAGTGACGCTGCAACGGCGATGCAGCAAGCCCAAGCCAGTTTGTTGGCTACCATGCAACGTGACGCCGCCATTATGGCGTACAACGATGTGTTTCTGGTAATGACCGGATTTTTGGCTCTCGCAGCGCTGCTAATCTTAGCAATGAGAGATTAATATCGCGCTCAAGCATAGATAAGCGATTAATATTTGCACAAACCCACGGAAGGGTGTACGGTTAGAAAAAACATCGGAGAGCAAGTATGACGTTTGAAATCAGCACCTTATGGCAACAACGTCATGATGACGAACATAAGATTCGCCGCGATGACCACCGTAGCCCCTATCAACGAGATCGGGCAAGAATACTGCACTCGGCTGCGTTTCGTCGCCTGCAAGCCAAAACTCAGATCCACGGCACCAGTATGGATGATTTTCACCGTACTCGCTTAACCCATTCGCTGGAAGCGGCTCAAATCGGTACTGGGATTGTTGCACAACTCAAGAAAAAGCAGGCTGAGTTTCGTACCCTACTTCCCTCTGATAGCCTAATTGATTCACTCTGTTTAGCCCACGATATCGGCCACCCTCCATATGGGCATGGTGGCGAAGTGGCGTTGAACTACATGATGCGCGACCACGGTGGTTTTGAAGGTAACGCACAAACATTTCGTATCGTCACCCAACTTGAGCCTTATACCGAACATTTTGGTATGAATCTGGTTAGACGCACACTGCTCGGGCTGATGAAATATCCGGCATTAATCAGCGCAACGCAATCAGACTCAAGGCCCGCGCCAGTGACTCACCAACGCAAACTGCGCGCCAAAGAGTGGTCACCAGCCAAAGGGATTTATGATTGTGATAGTGCCTTGTTTGATTGGGTCCTCCAACCGCTTTGTAGTGAAGAGAAAGCCCTTTTCTCCCAAATGCGTGAAGAATCGCTCGAGAGTCACCAACATCAAAAGACTCGCTACAAGTCTCTCGACTGCTCCATTATGGAGTTGGCCGATGACATCGCGTACGGTGTTCATGACTTGGAAGATGCGATTGTACTTGGGATGGTCACGCGTCATCAGTGGCACGAAGCCGCTGCTAGTCAATTAGCCGAGTGTGGTGCGCCATGGTTTGAAGAGCACGTAAAATCCCTAAGTGAAATGCTGTTCTCTAACCAACATCATCAACGTAAGGACGCGATTGGCGGCATCGTGAATGCGCTACTCACCAGTATCTCCATCAAACCGATTGATGCGCCATTTCAAACCCATTTACTCGCGTTTAATGCTGTGTTGGAGCCAAATATGGCGAACGCACTCGAAATACTTAAACGCTTTGTCAGCCTCTATGTCATCCAAGCACCGCATGTTCAGGTGATGGAGTATAAAGGGCAACAGATCATTATGGATATCTTTGAGGCACTCAGTGCCGATCCAGAACGCTTACTCCCACTAGAGATTCGTCACTCATGGCAAAGCCTTGAGTGTGAGACCCAAGGAATGCGAATTATCGCAGATTACATCTCAGCGATGACTGATGGGCGCGCTAAGCGATTACACCAGCAGTTATTCTCCGCTCAGTAACAGCGAAACCCCAGCCATATTGATTACAAGGCTGGGGCTTTCTTGATTAAACTTGCTTCGATCGTTCAACAAATGCATGCAACTTAGCTAAAAGTTGCTGCTTTTCTTGATTAGAGATAAAGCTTGCTTCAATCGCATTTTGAGTAAACTGCGCCATTTCTTGCAGCGTCACATCATGACTTTGTGCGACCGCCATAAAGTTATCGGTCATATACCCACCAAAATAGGCAGGGTCATCTGAGTTAATTGTCACTCTTACCCCTTGGCGCAATAACTCGACAATATTGTGTTGCTCCATTTTCTCGAACACTTTCAGCTTAGTATTCGACAGTGGGCATACGGTTAACGGCATGGATATTTCTGCCAGTTCCGCAACCAACACCGCATCATCAGAGCAGCGCACACCGTGGTCAATACGCGAAACATTGAGTAGCTCCAAACTATCATAAATATTGCTGACCGGGCCTTCCTCTCCGGCATGAGCCACGCTGAGAAATCCTTCCTCGCGAGCTTTAGCAAAGACTCGCATAAACTTTTCCGGTGGATGACCTAGCTCCGAAGAGTCCAAACCCACGGCAATAATTTTCTCTTTGTAAGGTAGTGCCTGTTCGAGTGTCTCAAATGCACTTTGCTCATCAAGATGACGAAGGAAACACATAATCAAACGGCTGGTAATACCAAGCTGTTTCTCACCCTCTTGCAGCGCGCGAGAAATTCCCTCGATGACCGTGGCAAAGGCGATACCGCGTGAAGTGTGTGTTTGTGGATCAAAAAAGATTTCTGTGTGTATGACGTTGTCCTGCTGACAGCGCTTTAAATAGGCCCAGGTCAGATCATAAAAATCTTGCTCATGAACCAACACATTTGCCCCTTGATAATAAATATCTAGAAAGGACTGTAAGTTATTAAACTCATAAGCAGCTTTGACTTCTTCGGGCGTTGCAAATGGCAATTCGATATTATTGCGCTGAGCTAGAGCAAACATCATTTCGGGTTCGAGTGAACCTTCAATATGCAAATGAAGTTCAACTTTTGGCAGTTGTTGGATAAATTGAGTTTGATTCACGCTTGTCTCCCCATTCATTAATTAGATTGGTCTGCAACAAGCACTTTTCTCGGCAAGAATTTTAGACATTACAAAGAGAAAAGCGCTAGGCACTTAACTCTTCGTAATCTGGAATTTACGGCTCCAGGTAGAGACTCCTGCACCTTATCAGCAGGATTATACGAAGCATCGCGATTGGTTAACTAAATTATAGACACCAATCAATCGATTGCGCGAGATTATAGTCAGCGTTATCGCAACTGACAAGCATGCTAAAACTTATCCGCGATAATTTCGTTCAAACACCCCGTGTGGCATCTGCTCAATTTGAAACTGAATCATATTGTCAAATGCTGTCAGTAAGGGGGTAAAGTCTCGTTGGGGTTCAAGCAGCGTCAGAATATGAAATCCCGCTTCCACCGTAGACAAGGCATTATCACTCGGCGCTTTACGAATGCGGTAGTTCCCCTTCAGCTCGGTCGGTAAACGCAACAGTGGTAGCGCTTGTAAGTTGCTCGACAGTTGCCAAATTTTGTAGGCCTTCTTCCAGGTACCATCAAGCAAAATCACCCGCATTTTGTGGTTCTTCTTCACCAACTCAGTTTGAACTTCTTGGGATGACTCTCCAGGATATAGCACAAAATGAGCGACATCTTGCTGCGATAATAACTGATTTAGCGGTTGATGCTGGCTAAAATCTTCACCAACAAAATAGTGGCTGTTGGGCAACGAAAGCGTCAAAATACGCGCGGTACCCATCGGGCGCTTGGCTTCAGATGGATGTTGCAGGATGATTAACTCAACATTCGATGATAGGCTTTGTATCCATTGACAAATACACGCTTTGAGTGACTTTCCGCATTGAGAACAATATCGAGACATGATGTGCAGTTAATCTTACTGTTAGTGATAGTGAGTGTTGTCTGTATAACGCTGCAAACTCCAAGCCTTTCGACACTTTACGAATGGCGGGCCGATTCTATCGCACAAGGAGATTGGTTGCGCATCCTATCAGGAAACTTCACACATACCAACTTTACCCACCTTGCAATGAACCTTGCCGCATTGTGGATTGTCGCATTTATTTTTCGTCCTACTGCTCGGATTTATGGACTATTGCTTCTGATCATAAGCGTCGCCGTTGGATTCGGGCTCTTGTTTACCGATACCCAAGCCTATTTAGGTCTCTCTGGCTCGTTGCACGGTATGTTTATCTTCTTTGCATTGACAGAAGCATTAAACGGACGCAAAAGCAGTTGGCTGCTCGTTGCTGGCGCGATAATTAAAGTGACGTGGGAACAGTATGCTGGCTCACCACTGTCTAGTGAAGTTGCAATCAACGCGCCAGTGGCAGTGGATGCGCACCTTTTTGGCTTACTCAGCGGAATAGGCTTTGCCCTTCTCTATCACTCAAGGTATAAAAACGTACCCTAAGTCGCACTCGTGCTATCCGGCACTATTGCCAAAGCGATAAAGCCTGATATGCTACACGCCCCATATTTGACCATGTTAATTAATGACCACCACAGCTCAACGTCGCGAAGAAATTCTTCATCATATTCAAACCCACCAGAAAGGTGAGGTGAACTATTTTGCCGAACGTTACAACGTATCGGAAGTGACTATTCGCAATGACCTCAATCATTTAGAAAAAAGAGGCTGTGTCACTCGATGCTATGGTGGAGCCTTACTTAATAACCAGTTTGCCTTTGACCAACCTCTTAACGACAAAAAACAACTTAACAGCACAATCAAAGCCAAACTCGGAGAATACGCAGCCTCTCTGATTAATGATGGCGATAAGGTGATCCTCGACTCTGGTTCAACAACCGAGCAGATTGCTTATCATCTTGAAGAAAAGCATAACCTAGTCATTATGACTAACGGCATTAACATCGCTTACCATCTGGCAAACCAAAACAACGTTTCGGTTATGATCACCGGAGGCGCGATGCGCAAGAA
The DNA here is from genome assembly GCF_009938205.1 of Vibrio panuliri. NCBI lineage: Bacteria > Pseudomonadati > Pseudomonadota > Gammaproteobacteria > Vibrionales > Vibrionaceae > Vibrio > Vibrio panuliri. The sequence goes on from NZ_AP019654.1 coordinate 2,117,744, forward strand.
CTCTTATTCAGTACATGGTACTGGTGGTGAAGAGTTTCTTACTGGTTACCGCTTTAATAAGTTGTTTCTCGGTGTGGATGGTTTTGATAAGTCCGCAGGGGTGACCACGCCCCATCAAGGCGAAGCTGATATCAACCGTAAAATGATAGAAGCGGCACAAACTGTCATTGCTGTGACTGACTCATCGAAGTTTAACCGCCAAAGCTTTTGCCTTATCGCACGCCCTGAGCAACTGAATATGCTGATCACCGACAGCGGTATCCCACAAGACTATGTTGATGAACTAACAGCGATGGGTGTCGATGTGCGAATCGTGGCCTGATCTTTGAAAAGGCTCTTGGGCATAAACAAATCAGAATTCATTTCTAGCGCGTTGATTTGACATACCGAAAGTAGACCTAGAGTCTAGATTATCATTCCATTTTGTTTAGCAAACTCTCGTAAACTGGCGATATCACCTTTCACCAAGATTGGTATGGCTTGCTCAATGATTTCTACTTCCCAATCCCACCATGCAAGCTTTAGTAGCCGTTCTTGGTCTGCATCATTAAACCTAGTTTTAACGACCTTTGCCGGATTACCAACCGCGATGCTATATGGTGGGATGTCTGTTGATACGACCGATTTAGAACCAATAATTGAACCATGGCCAATGGACACTCCGGGCATGACGGTAACGTCGTAACCCAACCAAACGTCATTTCCTATAACAGTGTCCTTGTGCTTTTTAAATGGGTAGTTTGATAAGGGCAAAGCGTCAGCCCATTTATCGCCAAAAATAGCAAATGGAAAGGTCGTGATACCAGAAGTGGCGTGATTTGCATCAGGCATTATGAATTGAACGCCACTAGCAAATGCACAGAATTTTCCGATATAAAGTGAGTTCCCTGAAATACCAAAATTGTACAGCACATTCTTAGTTAAGAAGTTGGTTGGGTCTTCAAAGTCACTGTAGTAACTATATTCTCCAGCATGTACATTAGTCACACTGCTTTGAGCGATAAGAGGTTTCAATAAGACAGTGTTCTTGAAATCTTTTATAGGGAAAAGGTTGTTTTCATCCATTACGCAACTCTCCGTATAGTTTGCGATGATTATTCCATATTGTCAGAAACAGCCACTATTTCAGTTGCCGACCTGTTTGAACAATTTCAGTGATATTAGATACCAACGAAAAGATCCATGTCGATTCTATGCATCCCCTTTCCCCATCCATCCGGTATGTTGGTCACTTCTGTCGCACCATATCTTGCAAAAAAAGGAGCCGATAAGTGACTGGTCGCTATTTTTATTTGCTTGGCGCCTAGCTGTTCTGCTTTGTTCATTGCTCTTAGCATAAACTGATGACCAAGCCCCTTACCGCGATAGTTAGACGAAATTAAAATCCAGTTCAACCCTTGAATATCACTAGTGCGGGAGCTCAAACCAAACGCACCAACGACATCGCCATTTAGCAGGCAAACTTCATAACCCTCTGGGTTACTATCCAAATAGTCTGCGTAGTCCTGTCGCTCATTTGTTGCGAAATACGCAGGACAGTTTGTATCAAAAATGTCCAAGCAAGCACTCTTATCATTTGAAGAATAAGCTCTAAAGCTAACGTCATTTCGCATATAGTTATTCCGTCCTAAGTCTTTGTTACTCATCATCTTAACACGTTCTTTGCTCACCATATTGACTAAACGTAAGTATCGGTACGACGACACTATGGCTTTCGCCTGAATTAGAGACTGAGTTGAACTTATCTGTTTGGCAGTCCCACATTGAGTGTGTGTCCTTATAAGCGCGTCCGTATAAGCGTGAGGCGGAAGTAATTTATTTACGAACTCTTGACTATAGGTTGATAAATACACTAACATCCAAAAACCGACCGGACGGTCAGTTAGGTACGCGAGTTAATACAATGGATAAACGGCAACAGATCATTGAAGTGGCAACACAGTTATTTTCGGAACACGGGTTTGAAAAGACACCAGTCTCGACTATCTGTGAAAAAGCGGAAATTTCAAAAGGCTTGGTGTTTCATCACTTCAAAAATAAGAATGAACTGTTGAGAGAAGTGTTTATTTACATCTCTCAAATTATCGAAGAAGCGGATAAGGGTGATGAAGATGCTGTTGAGAGTGATCATGCCCTAGAACTCATGATCAATTCAATCTTTGATGCAATGACGGTTGCTGAGCATCGTAAAATTTATCAGTTCAATTTTAGCGTAATGGTTCATCCAACAACCAGAGCCATCGTTGTCGATTTGATTGATGAACGATATCAGGGTTTGCAGGCATCGACTGAAGCAATCTTTCATGCTTCAGGCTATTCAAACGCCGCTGTTGTGACAAAAATGTTCATTGCTGAGATAGATGGTATAGCCATGAACTACCTACTTAATGATGACTTTCCAATTGAAGAAATCCGACAAGAGTTCATCAAAAAATACTGTTAACAAAATCAAAAGTCATGCCAATTTCAGTGCGTGATTTTTTTGACCAAACACACTGACCGACTAGACGGTCAGCATTAATATCAAACAAAAGGAAAGACAATGAATACACCATATGAAATTCAATACCAAGCGTTTGCTAACGCAGGTGGGTTATACGATGAAAGACACGCAAAACTCTACGCCGAGTTTGCCGATAATCTTATTGAAGATGGCAGTTTTTCAATCGTTTACCAAGGAGTAGCACACGCATGCTATACCCCTATAAAGATTGATGCGGCACCACACTTAAAATGTTACGTACTAGCACCACTTGCCGTGCTACCCGAATATCAAGGGAAAGGTTATGCGACAAAACTGATGGAAGAAGCAGAAAAGCAACTAGACGCTGATGTCATCTTTGTGATGGGTGAACCCTTCCACTACGGAAACCGTTACAACACACCTCACAAGGTATTGCCACCAGTAACAACTCAAGCACCTTTGGAGTGTTGGTTCGCTCGCGAACTAACTCCAGGCGCACTAGACGGCATCGGTGAATCAACCTCATCGATTAAAGGACCTTATGCGGAGCCATTAATGTGGGGACACCCAAGCGAGCAGGTTTAATTCAGCAAGCCATTCGCACCTAAAACATATTATTTGGGTATACACAGAACGATAAGGTTATTTTTTGACTAAAAAACTATTTAGCATTGTATAAAAGCGGTGTTTGACGCCGAGAGCGACAGGCACAATTTCCAAACAACCAGAAGGAATAATTTTTAAACATACCTGGAGAGATCCTGTGAATATATCTAAACAAGAACAACGCGTTCTTCATACTCTAGCAATGGGCGGGGAAATTCGTCGCTATATAGGCGACGACAGAAAATTAGCTCAAATCACTTGTTTCACCCGTGAGGGTTATGGTCTATCTAATTGCAATATAGACATTTTTAATAAGTTAAAAAGCAAGAAACTAATAAGCTCTAAAGGTGGAAAACCTTACCGCATCACCAAGCTAGGAGCGACTTCGGTACAAGCACAAATGAACCAACGTTAAAGCATACAATAGTCAACAATATTAAGCTCCGAAGTAAAATACAGCATCATCGCTTATAGTCGCGATGGATGCTGTATTTATATCGTTACCCACACTTTCGGCTAGGCGTTGTTCTATCTCGCCAAACCCCGAATCATTAACTGTCTCAGAACTCTTTCAAATCTCTTTCCCTACTTTTTATCATCACAGTAATTACAAACTCAGCAAGTTGAACTAAAGGGCTTATTTCGGCTCACGCAACAAATAGAGCATCAGTTTGAGAGGCGTATGAGCAACAATACTGTGCGGCAGGTGTGCATCCATTAGCACCCAAGCTCCTGCTCTCATCTCTTTTGTTTCGTTTTCTAAAGTGAAAGTACATTCGCCTTCAACTATCTGAGCAATTGCTGGTACTGCCGCGGTATGCTCGCTCATTTCTTCACCCGCCGCGAAACCAAAAATTACCGCTCTAAGCCGGTCGCTTTTATATACTGGTCGGCTGGTAATACCTGCTTTGGGGATGTCTACTGTATCTGCCAAATTTTCGTAATAGGTATACTCAAGCATTATTTATCATCCTTTATCTTAGTGGTTCTTTTTCTTCGCAACGAGTGTGATTGCCGCTAGGTGAGACCTGTGTTTACGGAAAATCTTACGCATACCTACCACTCGAGCTCTTGCTTCAGGCCTAATGAGGAGGTTCTTAACGATTTTTAGGAGACCTAATATGCCTTCATCATCGATCATTCGCTTTGGTTCAAGCAGATGCATTGGGGCGATCGCTTCAAACTCTATCTCGAAGCCGTTATCTTCCATCAACTGTTTCCATTCGGAAGGAGTGACAGGCTTCGCAGGGTGCTGGATGGTCTCAGAAATCTCTCTCTGAATCGCCCTCATTGTCCCAAGATCAATATCATCAGGGACAATACACAACTCATGAATACCGTAACGACCACCAGCGGCTAAGACACGACATGCTTCAGCAATGATTTCATTTTTTCGGTTGTCTGATTGCATAGTGAGCATCGCTTCACCGTACACAACCGACGCAACTTCAGCCTCAAGCCCCGTCTGCTGAGCATTGCCAACTTTGCACTCCTGCTCTACACCATTTAGGTAGCTACGTACAATTTCTACTGCTTGCTCATTTTGCTCAATCGCAGTATAGGTTTGGGGGTGTTTTTCAAGGCATAGGCGTGCGGTGTACCCCATCCCCGGCGCGAACTCAATTACCCTATCTGATGAGGTAATATCGAGAGCGTGCAACATTTTCTGCGTTAACTCCTTGCCGCCGGGTCGTAGAACCTTCTTGCCTAGTTGGGCAAGAACCCAGTGACCGGGGGTCTTAGACACCTTTCTACCTTCATTAGGTGTAACTAGCTTTTGTGCCATCGGTGCTTTCCTCTCAGGCAGATAACACTAAGGGTATAAACAATGCCAATATGGCGACTAAAAATATCCATCGAAAAACTGGGCTTACCGTCTCCATTGTTAATCCTTATGTCAGTTGCACTTTAGTTGATAATGGTTATCATTCTATGCAGTGGTACAACGATTACAGCTTGATAATTATCAAGCTAAGGAAAGCAGTGTGCCAGGCTCGATCATTTCTCTGCTCAATGAAGAGCAAAAACAACTATTGTTTGCAACGCGAAAGCAAATTACCTTGCAAGCAGGGCAGCAGCTGTTTGAATTAGGTGAACGTGCGGATCATATGTATCTTGTTGATAGAGGTAAGATTTCTCTTTATCGCCTGATGGCAAATGGTGACGAAAAGCTATTTAAAGTGTTTACTGCAGGTGGTCTTATTGCCGAAATGGCAATGTTTATGCAGCCGAGAACGTACCCGATGAGTGCTCGAGTTGACCAAAGTAGTGAACTGTCCATTTTCCACTATCAAGACGTGCTTGATTTAATCAGTAGTTCACCTGAACTATCACTCAAGGTGATGGGGTTTATGAGTAACCGTATCTGCCATTTAATGGATACCATGGATATCCTGACACAGGTAAATGCAAACCAAAGGTTGGTAATGAAGCTAGCAGATATTTACCGAAATCAAGAGACAAAACAAGATTGGGTTAACCTTCCGGTGACTAAAAGGCTCCTAGCAACTCAACTAGGTATGACACCAGAAACCCTTTCTAGGAGCATCAAAAAGCTTAAAGACGACGGTTATATCATCGAATCAGGAAATCATATCACTCTCGTCGATATTCCTTCTCTATGTAGTTCTGTCGATCTTACACCGGAGATTTTCGGTGTCGGAAACAACTAAAACAAGGTGGATAACAACAACGAAACCAAAGCGCCTTTCTAATGACTCATTCTTAAGCAGGACATTCCGATACAACGGATTGTTGTGGAGCAGACCTTAAGCCTGTGATTAAGCAAAAGTTAGATTCACACCAGTTTATGGTTATTGCATAACATTCAACTCATTTATCCTTTAAAGCAGCAACAAATCGGCGGGTTTTCCTACAATTTCACCGTCCAAAAATGAGCTAAAGTCCCATTTTGTGATCTCACGCATGTTGCATTCCGAAACCCTTTCACTTGATTGCATTTTCATCCCGCTTTCACTGCTTTAACCGCCAATACTAGCTTTCATGCCCCTTTCAGTGTCTTATTTATACAACAAAGTGAAAGTATGACCTTTCACTTTTCTTAAAACGAAAGCAAATAAGGCTTAAAACCGAAAGCAAGGCGAGTGTGATCTAGCTTTCATTTTTCCTTCGTTTGCCCTGCTTTAATACCAATCAAAAGAAATCGAAACATTTCAATCTTAAAAATGAAATGCAACGAAAGAGGAATTGGTAAATGACCAGTGCAGAACGAAGACAACAAATCATGGCGCATATTCGCAGCCATGGCGCGGGCAAAGTCGACGAGTTTGCCTCACAGTACAATGTTTCCGCTGTCACGATTCGCCATGACCTCAACCTGTTGGAAAAAGAAGGCTGTGTTTTCCGCTGCTATGGTGGTGCAACACTTAACCCTAACTTCGCTTTTGACCAGCCTCTTTATCGTAAAGACCAACTTAATCGCAGTGCAAAGCAGTCTATTGCTCAAGCAGCTGCCAACCTTATCCATGATGGTGAAGCGGTCATTTTAGATTCAGGTACCACCATCGGCCTGATGCCTCAGTATTTAGTCAATAAACAACATCTCGTTGTCATGACTAACGCACTGAACACCGCTTACCAGCTCAGCAAACTCGACAATGTCGATCTTCATGTCGTAGGAGGCAGCTTACGCCGAGCCTCTTGCTCATTGATTGGCAATCATGGCGAACAACAAATTCGTTCTTACTTGTTCGATAAGCTGTTTTTAGGCGTCGATGGATTCGACCTACAAGCGGGAATTACCACCCCCGACAACCATGAAGCTCAAGTGAACCGCGCAATGTGCGAAGTTGCTCGCCAAGTGATCGCTGTGACCGACTCAAGCAAATTCGGTCGCAAAAGCTTTTGCATGATCCGAGCGGCTAATCAGATCGACGTTTTAGTCACAGATAGCAACATTCCACATGCCACTCATCAAGCTCTGATTGAAATGGGTGTCGAAGTCATTCTCGCTGACCAAACTGTTAATTAGGAATCAAAATGAAAGCGTTACTTTCTCTTATCGAACAACACAAGCAAGGTCATGCAACAGGCATCTACTCTGTCTGTTCTGCACACCCCTTAGTGCTTGAAGCAGCAATTAAACAAGCTGCACAAGACAAGCAACTCGTGTTGATAGAAGCCACCTCAAACCAAGTCAATCAATTTGGTGGCTACACGGGAATGACACCGCAAGATTTTGCTAACCACGTATTTTCGCTTGCTGAGCGTCTAAACTTCCCCGCTGAGAACGTGGTACTCGGCGGCGACCACCTTGGTCCAAACTGCTGGCAAAGCCTTCCAGCAAGCCAAGCGATGGAATATTCCGCGCAGATGATTCATGACTATGTCAGTGCTGGATTTAAGAAAATTCACCTTGATTGCTCAATGCCATGTGCCGATGACGTGACACCGCTAAGTGAAGAAATCATGGCGCAGCGTGCCGCACAATTATGTCTAGTAGCTGAAGATGCGTGGAAAAAGGTGGGTGGCGAAGCGCCAGTTTATGTCGTAGGAACAGAAGTCCCAACGCCAGGTGGTGCTCTTGAATCTTTAGAAGAAGAAGGTATTGAGGTCACCAAACCTGAACAAGCACTTGCAACCTTAAATGCCCATCACCAAGCATTTAGCGATTTAGGATTGGGCTACGTTTGGCCTCGAGTGATTGGTTTAGTTGTGCAGCCGGGTGTTGAATTTGACCATCATACTGTCCACCACTACGACAGCAGCGAAGCGCAATCATTAAGCCATATGATCGATAGTCAGCCAAATCTTGTGTTTGAAGCACACTCTACTGACTACCAAAACCCACCGGCATACCATCAATTGGTGCGCGACCATTTTGCGATTTTGAAAGTTGGCCCAGCACTCACCTTTGCCCTTCGCGAAGCCCTTTATGGCTTAGAACGAGCAGAAATTGAATGGCTAGGTACTCATCACGCCTCGCATCTACGCGACACCATTGAACAGGTAATGCACGAACAACCCAATTACTGGCGTTCTCATTACTCAAGCAAAGGTCATCAACAATATCTTGATTGCAGCTATAGCTTGAGTGATCGCATTCGTTACTACTGGACTCATCCAGAAGTGAAAGCGGCGCAGCAAGCACTATTTGACAACTTAGCAGCTAAGCCGCTGCCAGTAACACTCCTTAGCCAATATCTCCCTAATCAGGCTAAGGCTATCTCTCAACACCAAATTCAGAATCAGCCCGCTGAGATTGTCATACACAAGATTATGGAAGTGACACAAGTCTATTCCGAAGCCTGTTATGCAAACGCAGTGGCTAGCAAGGAGACTATCAAATGAGTTCGTTTTTAGGCTATGAATTACCGTGGCTAGAAGCGCGTAACGGTGTTCACACTGCTCAAGAAATCAGCCACCAACCTCGTTTATGGCGTGCGCTTTCTAACCAGTTAGAACAACAATACGACGCAGTCACTGCGTTCTTAAATCCACTGTTGGCTCGCCCAGATCTGCGCATCATCTTAACTGGCGCAGGAACTTCGGCTTTCGTTGGTGACGCCGCAGCACCTTTTATTCAAGCAGGGTTACGCTTTCAAGTAGAGTCGATTCCAACCACAGACTTGGTTTCTAACCCAGAGCAGTACTTAGATGCCACTCGCCCAACACTATTGGTGTCTTATGCTCGCTCAGGGAACAGTCCTGAAAGTGTCGCAGCAGTGGCATTGGTTGATCAACTGGTCCCAGATTGTCATCACCTGTTCTTAACTTGTAATGGTGAAGGTGAGCTCTCGCGCTATTCCCAAACCGCGAAAAATGCCTTCTGTATGATCATGCCTGAAGGTTCAAACGATAAAAGTTTTGCGATGACCTCGAGCTTTAGCTGCATGTTGATGTCAACACTGACACTACTTGGCGGTCAAACACCAGCCCAATGGCACCAACAAGTTGAAGCGACCTCAGCACTGTGTGAAGCCAAGCTTGAACAGTGGCAATCGGCGATTAAAGCCTTAGCTGAGCAACCATACGAACGCCTAATTGTGCTTGGTAGTGGCGGCTTCGCAGGCTTAGCACGTGAAGCATCACTTAAGTCTCTTGAGCTTAGTGCTGGTCAAGTGATGACAACATTCGACTCATCATTGGGTTTCCGTCACGGTCCAAAATTCACTATCAACGACAAAGCGTTGGTTATCCAACTGCTTTCAAGTGAGAGCTATACCCGTCAATACGATATGGATCTGTTCAACGAAATCCGTGGTGACAAACAAGCTCTTGCTCATATTGCAATCAGTGAAATTGCACTCAATGAAGAAAACGTATTTGAACTCGGACACCTTGGTCTAGGCGACCAATGGCTCTGCTTCCCATTCATTCTGTTCTGCCAAATGTTGGCATTTGAAAAATCACTCCAGTTAGGCTTTGGACCAGATAACCCATGCCCAACTGGTGAAGTAAACCGTGTGGTGCAAGGCGTCACTATCTACCCATTCAATCAGTAACTCATTTAATAAGGAATTGACCATGCCAAATATCGTTTTAAGTCGTATTGACGAGCGTCTAGTTCACGGCCAAGTAGGTGTGCAGTGGGTAGGTTTTGCTGATGCCAACATCATCGTGGTGGTGAATGACGAAGTCGCTCAAGACAGCATTCAACAAAACCTAATGGAAATGGTACTTGCCGATGGCATCGCTATCCGTTTTTGGACGGTGCAAAAAACCATCGACACCATCCATAAAGCAGCAGATCGCCAACGCATTCTATTGGTTTGCCGCACACCAAAAGACTTCCGTCAGTTGGTGGAAGGCGGCGTGCCAATTAGCAATATCAACGTAGGTAACATGCACTACGTAGAAGGAAAAAAACAAATTGCCAAAACAGTTTCAGTCGGCACTGAAGACGTCGCGGAATTTGAACGATTAAAAGCGCTAGGAGTGAAGTGCACCATTCAAGGTGTGCCAACTGAAAGCGCAACTGACCTCTTTACTCTTATCTAACAATAAGGACACCAATCATGGAAATAGGACTCTTACAGGCACTGATGCTCGGCATCCTAGCCTTCTTTGCTGGCCTAGATTTATTTAACGGTCTCACTCACTTCCACCGCCCTGTGGTACTTGGTCCGCTCGTTGGTCTAATTTTAGGCGACTTGCAAACGGGTATCTTAGTCGGCGGTACGCTAGAACTGATTTGGATGGGTCTTGCACCACTTGCAGGCGCTCAGCCACCAAACGTTATCATCGGTACTATCGTAGGTACGGCTTTCGCTATCACTACCAAAGTTGAGCCTAATGTCGCGGTTGGTGTCGCGGTACCATTCGCGGTCGCAGTACAGATGGGTATCACCCTACTCTTCTCTGCTATGTCAGCAGTGATGTCTAAATGTGATGAGTATGCGCAAAATGCCGATACTGATGGCATCGAACGCGTCAACTACATGGCACTTGCTGTACTGGGCTCTTTCTACTTCCTATGCGCATTCTTACCCGTCTACTTAGGAGCTGAACACGCAGAAAAAATCGTTGAAGTACTACCAAAAGACCTGATTGATGGTCTGGGTGTAGCCGGCGGTATCATGCCAGCGATCGGTTTTGCCGTACTGATGAAAATCATGATGAAGAACGCTTACATCCCTTACTTCATCCTAGGTTTTGTCGCAGCAGCATGGCTACAACTCCCTATCCTAGCAATTGCAGCCGCTGCGACAGCGATGGCAATTATCGACTTTATGCGCAAAACAGAACCAACTCCTGTAACTGCACCAGCTGAGGACTTTGAAGATGGAATCTAATGTAAGCAACGAACTCGACCTCCGTAGCCAAAACGCTGACGTGCAACCTGCTCCAGGCGTGGCTCAAGATGAGTATGAGAACAAAGAGATTGGCGCAGAGCTAACGAAAGCGGACATCAACCGCATGGCATGGCGTTCACTACTGCTCCAAGCATCATTTAACTACGAACGTATGCAGGCTTCTGGTTGGTTGTACGGCCTACTTCCTGCACTGAAGAAGATTCACACCAATAAAGCTGACCTTTCCAAAGCTATGCAAGGTCATATGGGCTTCTTCAATACTCACCCATTCTTGGTGACATTCGTTATGGGTATCGTACTGGCGATGGAACGTTCTAAACAGAACATCAACAGTATTCAAAGCACCAAGATTGCCGTTGGTGCGCCAATGGGCGGTATCGGTGATGCAATGTTCTGGCTAACGCTACTCCCTATCTGTGGTGGTATCGGTGCCGACTTGGCATTGCAAGGCTCAATCATGGGTGCGGTGTTCTTTATCGTCCTATTTAACGTGGTGCACTTTGGTCTACGTTTTGGCTTAGCTCACTACGCATACCGTATGGGTGTGGCAGCAATTCCTGTCATCAAGGCCAACACTAAGAAAGTCGGCCATGCAGCATCCATGGTTGGTATGACGGTTATCGGTGCACTGGTTGCAACTTACGTACGCCTATCAACCACCGCTGAAATCACCGCTGGTGACGCAGTAGTCAAACTCCAAGCAGACGTTATCGACAAGCTAATGCCAGCGTTCCTACCACTGGTTTACACCTTAGGTATGTACGCCCTTGTTAAACGTGGTTGGAGCCCACTAAAACTTATCGGTATCACTGTGGTACTTGGCGTTGTTGGCCGCTTTATGGGCTTCCTATAAGTCACTTTCTCCACACAAGAACACTGGGGCTGATTTATCAGCCCCCCTAAGGAAACAAAAATGATTGCAGTTATTTTATCTGGCCACGGTGGCTTCGCTTCAGGTCTTGCTAAAGCGGTTTTTCAAGTAATTGGTGAACAACCTCAGTTTAAATTTATCGACTTTCCAGAAGAAGCAACCACACCACAACTTGAAGCGGCGATGCGTGACGCTATCAAAGAAATCGACTCTGGTGAAGGCATTGTATTCCTGACTGATCTACTAGGTGGCACTCCATTTAGAACCGCATCACTAATCAGCCAAGAGCGCGACGATATTCAAGTTGTTACAGGCACAAACATGCAAATGGCAGCGGAAATGTTACTTGAACGCGATGAACTCAACTTAATCGAATTCCGTGACCAAGCAGTTGAGTGTGGACATCGAGGAATCACCTCTTTGGCTGCCGAAATGGCACTCAAAGCCGAACACGCAGACACGGTAGAAGAAGATGGAATCTGAACGAAAAAGCGTGACTCAATTTAGCTATCGAGCTGAACGCATATTACACGGTGACACATGGCTCAACGATGCTGTGATTCAAATCGATGAGCAAGGCATCATCAATACGATTGAACCTTTTGATGCTAAACAACATATCAACGTCATGGATTTGGGCGACGTCAGTTTACTCCCAGGCCTAATCGACAGTCACGTTCACGGCGCGAGAGGCTGTGATGTGATGGATGCTAAGCATGAAAGTTTAGACACCATGTCGCGTTATTTTGCCAGCCTTGGGGTGACCGCATTCGTCCCAACCACCCTCACAGCGCCGGTGGCTAAAATTCGCGCTGCACTACAACAAATTACCAAAAGTAAGCAAATCGGTGTCGGTGGTGCCGAAATCCTAGGGGCTTACTTAGAAGGCCCTTATTTCACCGAAAAACACAAAGGGGCACAACCAACAGAATGGTTTAGAGATCTCTCTATTGAAGAGATCGACAACTGGATCTCATACAGTGACAACCATTTGATTACGTTCGCCCTCGCACCAGAAAAGTCGGGAGCGCTGGAGGCGATTCGCTACCTAAAAAAACAAGGCATCAAGGTGATGCTGGGTCACAGCGATGCCAGTTATGACATTGTCAAACAAGCACTGGATGCTGGCGCGAGTGGTTTGGTTCACTGTTACAACGGTATGCGTGGTTTGCATCATCGTGACCCTGGAGTGGTTGGCGCAGGTTTTGTCCACCCGAACAGTTATGTCGAGATGATTGCCGATGGGCACCATGTTCATCCCGCCGCAATAGATATCGCACATCGTTGCTGCGGCAATCGCATGACCCTAATCACTGATGCGATGAGCGCCACAGGCATGCCAAATGGCGACTATACCCTCGGCGAGTACACGGTGCATATGAAAGATGGCGTCGTCACTACAGACAGTGGTGGACTTGCAGGCAGTGCGTTAACGCTATCTCGCGCAGTACAGAACATTGCGCAGTGGCTTCAATTACCCCTTGAGCAGGCTTGGCTGATGGCCTCGTTAACACCGGCTCAATCGTTAGGTTTACAACATCAACTGGGCAGCTTAGAGGTCGGCAAACGTGCTTCTATGGTGGCAGTTCAATCAGATTTCTCAATTGCAAAAACTTGGGTAAACGGACGTCTTGTATTCGAGGCTGACTCAGTACCAAGTCAGGAGGCTTTATGTATCTAATCTCTTCTCGTGAAATGCTTAAACGTGCTCAGCAAGGTGGCTACGCAGTTCCTGCATTCAATATTCATAACCTAGAAACTGTGCAAGTGATCGTCGAAACAGCATCAGAGATGGGCTCTCCTGTGATTCTTGCGGGCACACCAGGTACTTATGACTACGCTGGCACCGATTACTTAATCAGTATCTGTAAAGAAGCTGCGCATAAGCATTCGATTCCTTTGGTACTGCACCTTGACCACCATGAAGATCTGCAAGATATCCGTACCAAAGTCGACCACGGTATCCGCTCGGTCATGATCGATGGTTCACACTATGCCTTCGATCAAAACATCGAAATCGTGCGCTCAGTGGTTGATTACTGTAACCGTTTCGATGCCAGCGTTGAGGCGGAACTGGGACGCTTAGGCGGCCAAGAAGATGACTTGATTGTCGACAGTGCAGATGCATTAATGACTGATCCTGCCTCTGCCGCTGAATTTGTGCGTCGTACTGGCATTGATTCACTGGCCGTGGCAATTGGTACTGCACATGGTCTTTACAAGGCAGAGCCTAAACTTGACTTTGACCGTCTAGCGAAGATTCGTTCGGTTGTTGATATTCCACTTGTGCTGCACGGCGCATCTGGTGTACCGGATGAGATGGTTCGTCGTTGTATTGACCTTGGTGTCTGTAAAGTCAATGTCGCAACTGAACTCAAAATTGCCTTCTCTAATGCAGTGAAGCAACACTTTGCTGAGCATCCCGATGCCAACGATCCGCGTAAATATATCACTCCGGGTAAAACGGCAATGAAACAAGTGGTGATGGATAAAATCCACATGTGTGGTAGCGAAGGTAAACTGTAATAAAACCTAACTTCCTCGCCTTGTTCGCTCTGGCAAGAAGAGGAAGTAACACCCACCCCCTATAGGTGTTACTTCAGGGAGCTCTTAGTCACAGCTCCCTTTTTTTTATTTCGGCATGATTACGCTATCAATCACGTGAATCACACCATTACTTGCCTTAACGTCGGTGGCTACAACCGTGGCATTGTCGACCATCACTTTGTCACCTTTCACCGCAATCATCACGTCTTGACCTTGCACCGTTGTGGCTTTATCCAACTTCACTACATCCGCTGCCATCACTTTACCCGGCACGACATGATAAGTGAGAATTGCTACCAGCTTATCTTTGTTCTCTGGCTTTAATAGCATCTCAACAGTCCCATCCGGTAGCTTAGCAAACGCGTCATCGGTAGGCGCAAAAACGGTAAAAGGTCCTTCCCCTTTCAACGTATCAACCAACCCCGCCGCTTTGACCGCAGCCACAAGAGTATTAAATGAACCATTTTCAACCGCAACATCAACAATGTCGGCTTTTTTCATTCCATGGTCATGGGCGTGAACCGGTGACAGCATTACGAGCGTGGCAAACATGGCGGTCATAATGACTAAGATGCGTTTTAACATAGATACTTTCCTCTGTAGTGAATATGGAATTACTGTTTCCATCCAATCGAAGGTGTTCTACGGTAGGAAAGTTTTAGCCGATCAGTTGTGCATGATAGATTTCATTGTGATGGTTTATCGCTATTTTCAGCATTAACACTGCCGTTTCATCATATTTTTGATGAAACTGGCGGGAGCGAATGGTTCAGATAATAAAAAACCGCACTATCAAAGTGCGGCCTCTTAAAGACAACAACTCAACTACACAATTGGACGTTGGCCTCGGTCAATCAATTTCATCAGCACATTGTCGGCAGCTTCACCCATTAGCGCAGCAAGCTTAGAGGTAATTTTCTTCTTCTCAACATAGTGAATTGCCAGCACAGTCTTGTCTTTACACGCTTCAACCACTAAATCGTCTGACGTTTTGATTTCATCAACCAGACCCAGTGACAATGCTTGTGAACCAAACCAATGCTCACCTGTTGCTACTTTTTCTAAATCAAGATCTGGTCGACGCTCACGAATAAAGTCTTTAAATAGAACGTGAGTTTCCTCTAGCTCTTGTTTGAATTTTTCACGAGCTTTATCGGTATTTTCACCAAACATTGTCAACGTACGTTTGTATTCACCCGCCGTCAGTTGCTCATATTCAATATCATATTTTTTCAGTACTTTATTAAAGTTCGGTAACTGGGCAATCACGCCAATCGAGCCCACAATAGCAAATGGCGCAGAGACAATTTTATCGGCAATACAGGCCATCATGTAGCCACCACTTGCCGCCACTTTATCGACAGAAATCGTTAGGGGTAGACCCGCAGCTTTCAAACGATCCAGTTGTGAAGAAGCTAAGCCGTAACCATGTACCATACCACCGCCAGACTCTAGACGTAGGAGTACTTCATCCCCTTCACATGCAACCGCTAATATAGCCGTCACTTCTTCACGCAGTGAGGCCACTTCTTTGGCATCAATGCTACCTTTAAAATCCAGTACAAAAAGATGAGGTTCGCGCTTACTCTCTAGCTCTCCCTCTTTGGCAGCTTGTTTGATCTCTTTTTCGCGCGCTTTGTTTTTCTCTTTCTCTTGCTTCTTCTCGGCTTTGCCTCGCGCCTTTAAGAACGCCTCATCGTGGAGATGATGCTCTAACTGTTCGACCGTATGTTTGTGCTGCTCGGTTAGGTCTGTAATTTCCAGTTCACCTTTTGCAGCTCCACTGCGTCCACCAGCGCTTTTAACAATAATAAGAATCGCAGCCAATGCGACTACCACAGTCACAATCTTGGCCAAAAATAAGCCGTAGTCCAACAAAAATTCCAAGCTGATTATCCTCTCAATATGCGAATTAGTGTATTGTATACCCAAGTAACCTCAAGGTGCGAGCTTCATTGGGAGTGAGTCACTGAGCCATCATTAAAGCCACATATACCCAAACCACTTCAAGTAGGACTGGGTATACCATCTTGTCACGAAGACAAAAAGTAGTTCATAACAAAAAGGAAGCATAGCGTGGATTATTCAGTTGCTGATAACGCCTTAAAAGATAAAGTCATCCTCGTTACTGGCGCAGGAGCCGGTATCGGTAAACAAGCAGCAATGAGCTTTGCCCAACATGGTGCAACGGTGATCTTATTAGGTCGCACGGTGAAGAAACTTGAGCAGACTTACGATGAAATCGAAGCGGTTGGTTACCCTCAGCCAGCGATTATCCCACTCGATATGAAAGGCGCAACGAAGCAAAACTACTTAGATATGGCTGACACTATTGAGAGTCAATTTGGTCGCCTAGATGGCGTTTTGCACAATGCTGGTATTCTAGGTGTGATCAGCCCATTTGATCAGATTGGCGAAGATAGCTTTGATGATGTGATGCAAATTAATGTCAAAGCACAGTTTTTGATGTCACAAGCGCTGCTGCCACTGCTACGCAAATCGAATGACGCTCGTATGGTTTTCACCTCGTCATCTGTCGGCCATATTGGACGCGCATTTTGGGGAACTTATGCGATTTCAAAATTTGCGACAGAAGGTATGATGCAGGTACTCGCCGATGAACTCAGCGATACGAATATCCGCGTTAATGCCATTAACCCCGGCGGTACTCGTACCGGTATGCGCGCCAAAGCTTACCCAGCGGAAGATACTGATTTACTGAAGACACCGGCGGATATTATGCCCCTCTATCTTTATTTGATGGCGCCAGAAGGCAAGGCCGTTCACGGCCAATGTTTAGACGCGCAACCAAAGAAAGCCCAGTAACACTTTCAAGACAATCACTGAAATTACTCGGCTGGTAAATCAACGCCTTGCAACTGAGCAAGGCGTTTTTTATTTCTTCCCTATTGCAGTGCTGACAGGATAAATTATACTGTACAAATATACAGGTATTTTATTTATCCACCGCCTATGTCTGAACTGATTGAACACTTAAAGCAGCAACACTTGCTATGGCAAGGTAATGCGCAACCTGAGCCAACCGAAAGTTATCCGACTGGTTTTGCACTGCTCGACAGCAAACTCGAAGGGGGGTTCCCTAAGCATGGCGTGGTTGAGTTGCAAAGTGCTTCTGGTATTGGCGAATTAAGATTACTGCTTCCTCACCTATTAGCAACCAGCGAAGAGCGCATGAGTGTGTTTATTCAGCCACCGGGCTACCTCTGCGCCGAAATGCTTATTGAGCAAGGGTTCGATCTTAACCAAATCCTACTGATTTACCCTGAGAGCCCACAGCATGCGCTATGGGCTGCTGAGCAGTGTTTAAAAAGCGGCGCTTGCAGCAATGTTCTATTATGGCAATCAGAGCTGGAAGTACACCAAGCTCGTCGTTTACAGGTCGCGAGTGAAACAGGCCACTGCCTCCATTTTTTATTTAAACAGAACCAGCAAGATATCTTTTCTCTTCCAGTCAGCTTGAGCATGCGCTTAGAACCGCATATTCATGGTTTAACCGTCACCATCACTAAACGTAAAGGGGGATGGTCACACGGCAGTTTTGTCCTAGATATGCGCTCACGCTGGTCACAGTTAACCATGACACAACCGGAGCCGGTGGTGATTCCTTTCCCACTGCGCAAGCAAGGTTAATTGATGCAATTGTGGCTTTATCTTCATTTTCCAGCACTACAACTGGATGCACTTTTTGCCGAACAAAGCGACCAGCCGATTGTGTTGGTCGATGGACAACGCTTTCAAATCACCCAAGCGAATTCGCTGGCATTGGAACATGGGATCAAGATTGGTATGGGATTAGGCAGTGCGAGCGCACTGTGCCACCAATTACAAGTTCACCCTTACCAAGCGGGTCAAGAACAGCAAACTTTACTCGATATTGCACAGTGGCTTTATTTAGTGACCTCCGATATCGTACTGCAACCACCGCAAGGTGTATTGCTAAAAGTCAGCAATATGCTTTCGCTCTATGGCGGGTTGAATGACTATTGGCACACATTGTCTCAGCACCTCGATCAATTGGGCTATCGTTACTACTATTCCACTGGATTTTCCCCTTATTCAGCGATGTTACTCGCTAAATCGGCGACGATGCTTATCTCCAACGACAAAGAACAATTACGAGAAAGGCTCGATAGCTACCCGATCTCTGCCACGGAGCTACCAGAGAAACAAGTGGACTCGCTGCTACGGGTTGGCGTCAACACCTTAGCTGAATTGTTGAACCTACCTATGTCTGAGTTGGCACGTCGTTTTGATATTGATTTGGTGAACTATGTAGGGCGCCTACTGGGGCAATTTAAGCATCCCGTAGACTTTTATCACCCGCCAGAGAAGTTCCATCGTTACCTTGAGCTGCTGTATGAAATTGAAAATATCCAATGGCTAGAAAGACCACTCAAAAAGCTATTGCAACATTTAGAGCTGTTTTTAACGCTACGTAACCGTGTTGCCTATGAGCTACAACTCACGTTACATCAACGAGACAAGCAAACCGATACTATTCACTTTACTTCGGCTTGTGGTGACTATATGGCACATCAATGGCTTAAATTATGCCAGTTAACATTGGAGTCTCTCAAGTTAACGGCCCCCGTGCAGGGGTTAACCCTCACCATTGTGCGTGGAGGTCAGTTAGATGCCACCAGCCGCGATATGTTTAATGGAACTCAAGGCAAACAGTCATCACTGGAGTTAATCGGTTTGCTGCAAGCTAAGCTTGGTAAAGAGAAAGTGCGTAAAGTGGCGCTGAGCCACGACCCTCGCCCAGAAAAAGCGACCCAATTGTGTGACCCTACGCTGCCGATCCCAGTCAAACCACATGTCAATCGCTGCCGACCAAGTTTTCTCTTACCTACGCCGGAACCTTTACAAGAGAAAGTGACCATTGAGCAAGGTCCTGAACGCTTTGTCACGGGTTGGTGGGATGGTGACGATATTACCCGAGATTACTTTATCGCCCGCAGTCACAGTGGTCGTTGGCTATGGGTTTTTCGTAACCAAGATAAGCAGTGGTTCCTCCACGGGCAATTTAGTTAGATAAGGAGCGACTATGGCCTACGCTGAACTATTTTGCCAAAGTAACTTCTCTTTTCTAACTGGCGCTTCCCATGCTGAAGAGTTGATTTTACAAGCCGATTTTCTTCGCTATCGATCACTGGCGATCACCGATGAATGCTCTGTTGCCGGCGTAGTAAGAGCGCACACGGCAATAAAGAGCCATCAACTTGGGGTAAAACTGATTATTGGCAGCATGTTCTGGCTCAATAAAGAGTGCCAAGTGGTGCTCTTGTGCCCAAACCGCCAAGCCTATGCCGAGCTGTGCCGTATTATCACCAACGCGCGCCGCCGCAGTGACAAAGGCGAGTATCAGCTTTCTGAGTGGGATTTAATGTCGATACGCCACTGTTTGCTGCTATGGTTGCCCACTCAACAAACCTATGATCAAAAATGGGGACGCTGGCTAGCACAACATCATGATGGTCGCCTTTGGCTTGGTATACAGCGTCATCTAGGCAGTGATGACCACACTTATCTAGCCCACTGCCAACAGTTAGCCGCCGAGTTACAACTACCGATCACTGCCTGTGGGGGCGTACTGATGCACACCGCTACCCGCCTACCGTTACAACATACCTTAACCGCAATCAAACATGGCGGTAGTGTCAATGCGCTCAGCGGGCATCTACTGGTGAATACTGAACGCTCGCTACGCAGTATCGATAAACTCAGTAAGCTCTTTAAACCACAATGGTTACAAGAGAGCGTACACATAGCTCAACGTTGTACCTTCAGTTTGAGCGAGTTGAGATATGAGTACCCGAGTGAGCTGATCCCCAATGGTGAAACACCAATGAGTCATCTACGCAAACTCGTTGATTACGGTACGCAACTGCGTTTTCCTCAAGGTGTCCCTGTTGATATCGAAGAAACCATCGAGAAAGAGTTAAGCTTGATCGAAGAGTTGAATTACCCGTTTTACTTCTTGACGATTCACGACATCGTTATGTTTGCTAAACGCAGTGGTATTCTTTACCAAGGGCGAGGATCTGCTGCGAACTCGGTTGTCTGTTATTGCCTTGAGATTACCTCGGTAGATCCAAGACAAATCTCGGTTCTATTTGAACGTTTTATTAGTAAAGAGCGTGATGAGCCACCAGATATTGACGTCGACTTTGAGCATCAACGCCGCGAAGAGGTGATCCAATATATCTACCAAAAATATGGTCGCGAGCGCGCAGCACTGGCCGCGACGGTGATCTCATACCGTTTTAAAAGTGCTGTTCGCGATGTCGGCAAAGCACTAGGTATTGAAGAAAGCCAACTCGATTATTTTATTAAAAACATCAATCGACGTGACCGCGCACAAGGCTGGCAAGCTCAAATCGTTCAACTCGGTATTGAACCCAACTCTCTTAAAGGCGAGCAGTTTATTCAACTGGTTAATGCCATCATCGGTTTTCCTCGTCACTTATCTCAACATGTGGGCGGTTTTGTTATTTCATCCGGCCCTCTCTATGAGTTGGTGCCCATTGAGAACGCTTCTATGGCAGAGCGAACCGTCATTCAGTGGGATAAAGACGACTTAGAAAGCTTGGCTCTTCTCAAGGTCGATGTGCTGGCATTAGGTATGCTCAGCGCTATACGCAAATGCTTCCAATTGGTTGAGCGTTTTCATGGTGAGCGCTTGTCAATTGCCGAGATCACCCGACGCCAAGACGATGCCAACGTCTATAGCATGATTCAGCGAGCGGATACCGTCGGCGTATTCCAAATTGAGTCTCGCGCACAAATGAGCATGCTACCAAGGCTCAAGCCCGCCAGTTACTATGATCTGGTGATCCAAATTGCTATCGTCCGTCCGGGCCCTATTCAAGGCGATATGGTGCACCCTTTTTTAAAACGCCGTAATGGTGAAGAGGATATTTCTTATCCCTCAGACGAGGTTAAACAGGTGTTAGAACGCACCATGGGTGTACCGATTTTCCAAGAACAAGTGATCAAACTCGCGATGGTCGCCGCAGGTTTTTCTGGCGGTGAAGCCGATCAACTGCGTCGAGCGATGGCGGCATGGAAGAAAAATGGAGACTTAGTAAAATTTCGCACTAAGTTGGTCGAAGGTATGCTCAGTCGCGGCTATGAAGAAGAATTTGCTCAACGCATTTTCGACCAAATTTTGGGATTTGGTGAGTATGGTTTTCCAGAGAGCCATTCGGCCTCCTTCGCGGTGCTCGCCTACTGCTCAGCATGGCTCAAGTTCTACTACCCTGAGGCATTCTATACCTCATTACTCAATAGCTTACCTATGGGTTTTTACAGCGCTTCACAATTGATTCAAGATGCCAAACGACATGGCTTAACGATCTTACCGGTCTGTGTTAATCACTCAGACTTCGACCATCAGGTGATCAGTACACCAAATGGGGTTGCAATTCGGCTTGGATTTCGACAGGTCAAGGGACTGAGCCAAGACAGTGCCGAGCGCCTTATCCGCGCCCGCCCAATACAGGGCTTTCATCATCCAACTCAACTTAAGCAGATTGGATTAAATCGACGTGATATTGAGTTGCTTGCATCCGCTAATGCGCTGCAGACGGTCGCCAATAACCGTTATCAAACTCGCTGGGCAATGATGGACTCACTGTCAGATTTACCGTTATTTCACAATCTCACCGAGGCTGATATAGCTACGCCGGTTAATGCTCCAAGTGAAGTGCAAACACTCTTAGAAGACTATGCCTCAATGGGGCTTTCTCTTACTCAGCACCCCATTACTTTATTAGCCAATGCGGGCGTGCTCGGTCGCTTTACTCGTATGACTCAGTTAAAAGATAAACCACACCAATCGTTAGTCACTGTGGTTGGTGTGGTCACAGGTAGGCAATCACCCGGCACCGCGGCTGGCGTGACCTTTTTTACTCTCGAAGATGACACCGGAAATATTAATGTCGTGGTTTGGCAAGCCACAGCAAGAGCGCAACAAAAAGCTTATTTGACAGCAAAAATATTGCGCGTTAAAGGCATCCTTGAACGCGAGGGAGAAGTCACTCATGTCATTGCCGGTCGGCTAGAAGACTTGACCGATTCGCTGCATGGCTTACAAAGCAAATCGCGGGATTTTCATTAAAAACCATGATCAAAAAAGGGAGCCTAAGCTCCCTTTCTATCAATCCAAACCTAACACCGTTTTTAATCGGTCTTGGGTAACTTCAACCAACAAATCTGGCTGGAACTTGGAAATAAAGCGGTCACAACCGACTTTCTTCACCATGGCATCGTTAAAACTACCACTGAGTGAGGTGTTGAGCACTACATGCAGATCTTTCATGCGCGAATCTGAACGAACCTCATGGGTCAGCTTATAGCCGTCCATTTCAGGCATCTCCGCGTCAGTAATCATCAGCAACAGCTCTTCTGCAACATTCTTACCTTCATCACTCCACGATTGAAGCAATCTTAAAGCTTGCAGACCATCACAACATTCGATGATGTTCAAACCAAGTTGAGACAGGGTTCCCTTCACTTGTGCGCGCGCAGTCGAAGAGTCATCAACGATCAACACATTGCGTCCAACCATTTGGCCCGCTAGCTGTTCGTCCAGCACGCCTTCAGAAATTGATACATCATAATCAATGATCTCAGCTAGCACTTTCTCCACATCGATAATTTCGATGATGTGCTCGCCTTCATTGTCTTTAATACGAGTAATCGCAGTGAGATAATTTGAACGACCCGCAGTGCGAGGTGGTGGCTGAATATCCGTCCACGTCGTGTTAACGATATTACGCACCTGCCCCACCAAGAAGCCTTGCACCGTACGGTTGTATTCCGTGATGATGAGGTTTTCTTCTTGGTTTTCAAGACGAGATGGTGGAAAGCCAATCGCTGCTCGTAAGTCAATAATTGGGACAGAAACACCGCGTAGGGATGCCACACCCGTAATGTTGTAATGGGCGCCTGGCATTTTAGTTAGAGGTGGAACTTTAATTACTTCACGTACTTTAAACACGTTAATGGCGAACATCTGGCGACTATTTAAACTAAAAAGCAACAGCTCCAAGCGGTTCTCACCAACCAGCTTAGTGCGTTGGTCTACAGTGTTTAATACTCCAGTCATATCGAATCTCTACAGCAGTTATCTAGATTGCACGATGTGTTACACCTCGCTGATAACCGATATTTAAAAACAGACCGTTCAACGAGATAAATTGATTACCCTTCTATCACTTTCATAAGCAATAAGCCATCATATAGTGCCTGTTTTACGAGGGCAGCACCAGTCATAGTTGCTTGTTTATAGAAGCGAGACTCAACTAATTCTAAATCAAGGTGATAAACGGGTAAACTCTGCTCTTTAATACACTGCTGGATAGCTGGATAAAGAATCTCTTTAGCTTGGTTAATCGCACCGCCAATCAGAATTTTTTCTGGGTTAAACAGGTTAATCATCAAAGCCGCAGCAGAACCTAGATAGCGTCCGAGTTTTTCAATCACATCAACCGCAAGAGGATCGCCATTCACAGCCGCCTCACAGATCTCTTCAACTGAAACATCATCAATGTCTGCAAGAACCGATGACTCACCATTTGCAATACGTTCTTTGACTTCATCGCGAATCGCTTGGGAGCTCGCTACCGTCTCAAGACAACCGCGGTTACCACAATGACAACGCTTACCGTTAGGATCGATTTGGATATGCCCTAACTCACCAATATTGCCATGACGCCCTTGTAAAACTCGGCCATCAAGAATGATCCCTGCACCCAAACCATGGTGAATTGAAATCAGAACTGAGTTTTCGTTTTCTTGCGAGTGACCAAACAACTTCTCCGCCAGCGCCCATGCTCGCGTATCGTTAGCAATAAACACTGGTAACCCGGTCGCTTTGTAAATTTCAGGACCGAGGGCAAGATTCTCAACATTGTAGTGCGGCATTTGCAGCACAATGCCCTGCTCAGAGTTAACTAAGCCTGGTAGTGTAACGGCAATGCTGGTCACGCGATCAAGTTGATCGGAATAGGTCTGGAAGAACTCTTCAATTTCGTGCAGTAAACGGGCAAGTACATCTTCTTGATCGATTTCATGAATATCAATCTTATTATCGATCAGCACATCGCCGCCAAGTTCATGCAAAGCAATCGTCAGATATCCACGCCCAAGACGCATTGATAAGAACTGCCAACCTTCATTATTCACTTGTAAACCGACAGCAGGACGCCCACGACTGGTCGCTTCCTGAACAGTGGTTTCATGAACTAGGTGTGCCTCAATCAACTCTCGGGTGATTTTCGTAATACTTGCTGGCGCAAGTTCACTCTCTTTCGACAAGTCGATTCGAGATATAGGGCCTTTTTGATCAATGAGTTTATATACACGGCCAGCATTGACCTGCTTGATGTGATCAATATGGCCAGGTTGAGCCATGTACATATAAAGAAACTCCGAGAATCAACAACTAACTAATTTTTTTACTTTGCGAAGTAATTGTGAAGCGCCTTGGTAGATCGCCGTGACAGGCATCACGTATAAGACTAATTGTTTGTGTTCCCTGTCATATAGCGGAGCAATAAATTCCTCCGCAAACATATTATTTTGCGTTGTGAAAAAATTGAATTTTTAGAGCTTCTACACAATTTTGCATAGATATTGACCGCAAATGCGCAAAAAAATTTGCAGTCATACAATTACGAAGTGAAATTAAACGCGTTAGGCAAACGGGTAAGACCGCATAAATCGAATGACTCAACGCAGCGCAATCCTGCATCTAAACCAAGCTGATAATCGTGCAGAATATCTTCTCGGCTACTCATCAGTGAACTGGAAAGTAATGGTTGTGATGGCGCAATCTGCACGATATAGCAATCATCTGGTGGAGACAGAAGGAAATCCCGCGTTAACGAATATGTTTGATAATGTACCATCAACATATCCATTAGACTGGAATCAAAGCCATCGCCCAAAAGGTGGCTCAAACGGTAGATATCATCTGCGCCAAACAACCAGCGTCCACCATTGAGTGAATCGAACAAATGCTGCTGCTTTTCCTGCTTCGAACGCTGTACTCGCTCGTTAAAAAAGACGTTCCAGTCGTTTTTCCATTGGCTTAACTTCTGTTGCCAATGTTCTTGCACCAGATTTAACGAATCACGATACCACTCAACATTGGTCTGCTCGCTCACCAAAGGTTCGGGAATCGGTGTATCGTCTTCTTCGGTACGTATCACCACAATGCAGCGCGCACCTTGCCGCCACGCCTCTTGCACGGGAATTGAAGCAGACACTCCCCCATCAATATAACGCCCATGACTAAACGCCACTTCGCGCTCATACAAGCGAGGTATTGCACAACTTGCTATCAGTACCTTTTTCCAATCTTCACCCAGCATCGGTAAGTAGCGGTCAATTAAACGCGTTGAATCCGTCACTGCCGCAAAAGCTTGTCGTGAGCCGAGCACTCGTCGCCCCATATCAATATCAAGACGATATGGAAAATCACAGATCTGCTCGAGCGCCCAATCCAATCCTAGGTACTGCTTACGTCGAATGTAACTAAACAGATGGAAAAACTCAGCAGAGGTGGTGAGTTCCAGAATAAACGACCGACCGATCCCTTTTTGCCGGCATAGGAAAGCGGACAGGTTAAGCGCCCCCGCAGAGGTGCCATAAAAACGGTGAAAAGGATCAAAATCAGAAAGGAGAAACGCATCCAAAACACCAGCGGTGAATATGCCTCTTTGTCCGCCTCCTTGAGCGACCAGAGCGTTCACTCCACTGGTGTACTTGGACAGTCGATCGATGTCGACCAAACTAGCAGTGTTCGTAATAACACCGCTGTTACTCATTTACAACGGCCTCTTAAGCGGTTGCGATGGCAATAATACCAAAGCCAATTAGTACAGCAAAAATGGTCGCTGTAATGACTAATGCATACTTTAGATCTGTTTCCATAAGCACCTCCCTTTACGCTTAACAAAAAAATAACACTTGCTTGAAAACCATTCAATTTATGCGTTTTTTTTGAGTGCAATTATGACGCTACTATCACATTTAGATTAGCTCAAATGAAAGGATATGCGTATGAAACTGACAATTTTAGTGATCAGTCATTCAAACCACCTATTCGTGGCCTTCCAGTCAAAACGCCAACCCATATGTGTATTGTTTTACTGTTGGCTCACGTACTAGCGAAAAAACGAAGGGTTCATCTAGAAATCAGTCATACTCGCTATCAATTAAAAAAGTTTATTATTTCAACAAAACTCTTCTCTTAAGTTATTTATCTAGGTTTAATCGGGATGAAACCACATCAATTGACCACAACAAAGCCAAACACACAATTTATACACCATAAAGAAACCTAACGTTAACAGTTCGATTCTATTGCCATAACCACATTTTCTCGTTAATCTTTGCCTTACGCGTAGCTGATTATTTCAGTTTTCGCAAACACACATCGTAATATTAAGAACAATATTCTGAGTTTTCTTTAGGCCCATAAAATTTAAATTCAAACTTTTGCCATTTCATGGATGATAGAGCAAAGCAACATGTGTGATTTACAGCACATTATTTCCTACATTCAGAACTAGGCAACCAAGCCTAAGAAAAGCTTCATATCTCAGGGAGTTGTATACAGGAGTCAACTATGAAGCGAGAACAATGGGGATCCCGTGCTGGATTTATTCTAGCGGCAGTAGGATCTGCTATCGGATTGGGTAACATTTGGCGTTTCCCATATATGGCCTATGAGAATGGCGGCGGCGCCTTCTTCATTCCTTACCTATTTGCCATGCTGACCGCTGGTATTCCATTTATGATTTTGGAATTCAGTATGGGTCAGAAGTATCGTGGCAGCGCACCAAAAACATTAGCTAAGATCCACAGTAAGTTCGAATGGCTTGGCTGGTTCCAAGTTGGCGTCGCGGCAGTTATCGCCATCTACTACGTTGCGGTCATTGGCTGGGCTATCTCTTACTTTGGGATGTCATTTACCCAAAGTTGGGGAACCGACACAAACGCTTTCTTCTTCGGCGAGTACTTAAAGCTTGGGGGTGACAACTCTCCAACAGCATTGGGTAGCATTCAGTGGAAGATCGCGATTGCGATGCTCATTGCATGGGCAATCACCTATGCGGCAATCGTCGGTGGCGTAAAAGCGGGGATTGAGCGTGCCTCGAAGATCATGATGCCAATTCTGTTTATTATGGTATTACTGCTTATTGGTCGCATGATTTTCCTACCAGGCGCACTGGATGGCGTGAACTATATGTTTGAACCAGACTTTAGCAAGATTTGGGATGTAAAAGTTTGGGCTGCCGCGTACGGTCAGATCTTCTTCACTCTAAGTATCGGGTTTGCCATCATGCTGGCCTACTCAAGCTACTTGCCTGAAAAGTCAGATATCACCAACAACGCCTTTATGACCGTGTTGATTAACTGCGGCTTCTCTATCTTAGCCGGGATTATGATTTTCTCTGTGCTAGGTTACATGGCGCAAGAGCAAGGCAAACCACTTACCGAAGTTGTATCGGCAGGTGTTGGCCTCGCATTTGTTACCTTGCCAGCTGCGATTAATCTATTGCCAGCACCTTATGTTCTTGGCCCACTGTTCTTCTTTGCTCTTGTAGTAGCAGGTTTAAGCTCACATATCTCTATCATGGAAGCCGTCACTTCTGCGATTATCGACAAGCTTAAGTGGAGCCGTAAAAAAGCGGCCAATGTCGTTGTTGGCACGGGTGTTATTCTCTCTATGGCATTTGCAACCAATGGCGGTCTGTTACTACTAGACCTCGTGGATCACTTCGCGAACAACGTCGGCATAATGGTTGGTGCGTTGGTTGAAGTCGTACTGATGGCTTGGCTATTGAATAAAGTGCCAAGTGTCCGCGAATACGTCAACGCGAAGTCTGACTTTACTATTGGTCAATGGTTTGATGTCTGTATCCGCTTTGTCACACCAGTGATGCTAGCCATCATTCTAGCCACTAAGCTACAAGCGCTATTTACTGAAGGCTATGGTGGTTATGACTTAACTCTTGGATGGGTAGTGATGGGTGCATTACTTGTCTTCGGATTCATTATCAACGGCGCATCAAGCAAGCCACAGGAGGTACAATCATGACAACAGGTGCAATTATTATGATGGTGATTGGGCTAGGCATCACTTGGGGTGGCGCGGTTATCTGCATCAAGCGAGCGATGAATAGAGAGTAACCCTATTTCACTGATAAATGCCGGCGTCATGCCGGCATTTTTAATCGCGGTCCACTGATGCAACAAGCAGTCGTGTTTAAAAATGGTATTTTGCACCCAGTGCCGCACCAATATCTAGCTTCCATCCCTTGTGCATATTTAACTCAGGTTGCACTTGTCCATACAGTTTCCAGCCATCACTGACTTGATAATTGATGCCTAGTGGGACTCGAGCGCCAAAACCATCTTCCCATTCCCCCCAAGCGCCGACACCAACATACCAACTTATCGGTTCGTCACTCTCAAACTGGCCCGTTTTGGCGATGTAGTCAAACGCAGCGCCTTGATTACCGAT
Organism: Vibrio panuliri; assembly: GCF_009938205.1. Lineage (NCBI taxonomy): Bacteria > Pseudomonadati > Pseudomonadota > Gammaproteobacteria > Vibrionales > Vibrionaceae > Vibrio > Vibrio panuliri. The sequence continues at coordinate 2,146,570 of NZ_AP019654.1, forward strand.
AATAAAACGGTACTGATTATCGAGTTCAACGACCACACTCAATTGCTGGTCAACCGCAAGCCCTACTGCCAACTCTGCTGGTTGGTTATTGCTCGCCTGTGCTACGAACGTCATTGCACCTAACATGCTACCTAGGGCAAACCTCGTTACCACTGCTTTCATTTGTCCTCCGACTTAATGGTTGTATCTGTACCCCTCTATTGTCGTGGTAGAGCCCGTATATAAGTCAGAGCAAAGTTAGCCTAAGGCTAGGTTCAAGAAAAGGTGGCAGGAAGTATGACCTGATGGAGTGCAACGGATAGCACCATTAGTGATGAGCAGAAACGAAAAAAGGAGGCCTGAGCCTCCTTTGTATACCTATAGGGGAAGGTATAATTCGTTATAGATTAGTGGTTACGAATCCACTCATCCATTTCAGTTTTTAGGTTGTCAGACTTAGTACCGAAGATAGCTTGAACACCACCTGCAACTACTACAACGCCTGCTGCACCTAGTTTCTTAAGTTGGTCTTGGTCAACGGCTGCTGTATCAGCAACTGCAACACGTAGACGAGTGATACATGCGTCTAGACCAGTGATGTTTTCTTTACCGCCGAATGCCGCAACTAGTTCACCAGCCATGTCTGAGCCAGAAGTTGCTGCTACTGCGTCATCAGATTCGTCTTCACGACCAGGAGTCTTAAGGTCAAGCGCAGTGATAACTGTGCGGAATACCACGTAGTAGATAGCTGCGTAAACAAGACCTACAGCGACCATTAGACCCATCTTCTGAGAGTTACCAGAAAGAACTAGGAAGTCGATTAGACCGTGTGAGAATGAAGTACCGTGTACAAAACCTAGAGTGTTAGCAACCACGTATGCAGAACCAGCTAGTAGAGCGTGGATACCGTATAGGATTGGAGCAACGAATAGGAATGAGAATTCGATTGGCTCAGTAATACCTGTTAGGAATGAAGTCAGAGCTGCTGACGCCATGATACCCATTACTTTCGCGCGGTTTTCTGGTTTAGCACAGTGAGCAATCGCGATTGCTGCAGCTGGTAGACCAAACATCTTGAACATGTAACCGCCCGCTAGCTGACCGAAACCGTTGCCCGCTGCGCGAGAAGCTTCGTCTGCTACTAGGTAACAAGTTAGTACGCCGTTTTGAGTTTCGCCTGCTGCGTTCACACAAGTACCCGCTTCGAAGAAGAATGGTACGTTCCAAACGTGGTGTAGACCGAATGGGATTAGAGAACGCTCAACTACGCCGTAGATACCGAACGCTAGTTGTGGGTTTTGGTGTGCAGCCCAGTCAGAGAATGCAGAAATTGCACCGCCGATTGGTGGCCATACGATAGATAGAACAACACCTAGGATGATTGCAGCAAAACCAGTGATGATTGGCACTGCACGCTTACCTGCGAAGAAGCCTAGGTATTCTGGAAGTTGGATCTTGAAGAAACGGTTGAATGCCCAAGCAGCCACACCACCGACAAGGATACCACCTAGTACGCCTGTGTCGATCTTCTCAACGCCCATGATGCCAGCCATAACGCTTAGCGTAGCAACCATGATGCCGTAACCAACGATTGCTGCAAGACCTGCAACACCGTCGTTGTTTGTGAAACCAAGCGCAACACCCACAGCAAATAGCAGAGCCATTTGACCGAATACTGAGCCACCCGCTTGTTCCATTAGGTTAGAAACGATTTCTGGGATAAAGCTAAGATGAGCTGCACCTACACCTAGTAGGATACCTGCAACCGGAAGCACCGATACTGGAAGCATCAGAGCTTTACCGACTTTTTGCAGGTTAGCAAAAAGGTTCTTAAACATGATTATGCTCCTGAAAGATTATTAGAGTTATCTGGGCTCTAACGGCACACCCCCGTAGCCTAAATGTTAGCACCCATTGAAAATGTAACCACTTGTAACGTTATATTTTCTGCCTCTAAATATATCTTGAGGTTCATCGCATTTGCTAGTGGACAATTAATTTTAATTTCAAACTAATAGATAGATCACACGCAAAAACACATTTTAACATACAAAAAACGCGCTTAAATTATTGATTTATAGAAATTAATTTCAAAAAAGCATTAATTTTAGCCGTCGAATAAAATACCACTCAATGTTATTTTTTATCACAAAATTACACTCGCTCGATTTTTAATCGAGATGGTTAACATTTAACGTTTTCAATCAACATAAAATCGTTTACATCAAATTTATTCAACTAAAAAAGGGGCTTTCGCCCCTTTTTTAGTCATTTTCCATTTTCTACTTCAAAAAAAGATTTCGGAAGTTTTCGCTGGTTTTTTGCCCAACCTGAGATAAAGCGACACCTTTGAGCTGCGCAATGTAGGCCGCGACCTCTACAACGTAAGCTGGTTGGTTCTGCTTACCGCGATGAGGGACAGGTGCTAAGTACGGAGAATCGGTCTCAATGAGTAAACGTTCGAGCGGAATGTTTTTGACCACTTCTTTAAGCTCGGTGGCTTGCCTGAATGTGACGATCCCTGAAATAGAGATATAGAAACCAAGTGCCATCGCAGCCTCGGCAAAAGCCATATCTTCGGTAAAACAGTGAATCACCCCACCACATTTCTCTGCGCCACCATTGCGTAAGATATCTAACGTATCTTGACGCGCATTGCGAGTATGAATAATCAGCGGCTTGTTCAACTCGACCGCCAACTCAACTTGTTGCTCGAAACGTTCAAGTTGCAGTGGTTTAGTCTCAGGCTGATAGTGGTAATCTAACCCCGTCTCACCAATCGCAACAACTTTAGGATGTTGAGCGTATTGCTGCATTAAGTCGAAACTAAAATCACTCTCCACATCTAACGGATGTACGCCGCAGGAGGCGTATACGTTATCAAAAGGAGTGATCATTTCGATCATATTTGGGAAAGCGTCTAGCGTAACGCCTACCGACAAAAGTTCCGTGACGTTAGCAGCTTGCGCTTTGGCCACCACATCTGCAATCCCTTGATGTAATTCTTGATAGTCCAGCTTATCGAGATGGCAGTGAGAATCTACGAACATGTTTCCCCGTTAAATTTAAATAACCAGTCTAAAATCAGTAATTCACGGTTAAGTCCCGTGTGCTCAGTCAGTTGCTCTATCAACTGTTGCAATGCCTGAGTCTGTTGATATAACAGATTATAATCAATTTGCTCAGACAACGCCTTTGCCCCAGGTACCGCTGAAGAAGACAATAAAGCAAAATGCGCTTTTTGGGCGTCAGTCAATAAATACCACACCCACTGTAATGACTTTTCAATATCACCACTAAGCTCCTTTGCTAGCTTCACCGCATCACCGCCTCGGCAGACAATATCGGTAAGTTGCCGCTCAATCTCAAGGTAGCGTTGCTGCTCCCCTTCTTCGATAAACCTTAATGTGTTTAACGGTGAGTGACCATTAATATGCACCGCATAACTCGGTACGCTCTGTTGTGTCTGTGTCGCTAGCCAATCCGCTAACTCAGCCGCATCTGGAGCGCTAATATGCCATTGCTGGCAACGGCTGGTTATGGTTGGTAACAACTGACTCGCAGCACTACTGACCAGCAAAAACAGACAGCTTGGTGACGGAGTCTCCAGTGTTTTTAGTAATGCGTTGGCAGCAGATTCATTCATGACATCTGCGGGTTGGATGACGATCACTCGATAACCAGACAGTTGCGAAGACTCTTGTGCGAGTCTGTTACAATGTCGAATTTGATCGACCGTGATCGCCTTCCCTTCTTTCTCAGGTTTTACCCAGTGAAAGTCAGGGTGATTGCTTGACTCCATCAGTTGACAGCTATGACAAAAACCACATGGCTCAGAAGTGTAATTGCTGCACATCACGGTTCGGCTGAACAGCGATATCAACTGTTCTTCACCAAATCCAGGCTTAGCAATCAACAAGGCGGCATTGGGGAAACGCTCAGCCTCTAAATGGGTCTGCCATTGCTGCCATAATGGTGTTAACCATGGATAAAGCGACGTCATTACTTAGTGTCCAACCATTGCTTGAGCGCGTTCTGAATATCTTCCGCAACCTTTTCCATCGCTTGCTCTGCGTTGATGACGACAATGCTGTCATCACTCGCGGCGATTTCTAGGTAGCGTTCACGAGTGCGGTCAAAAAAGCTCATGTCCATTTTCTCAATGCGGTCTAGCTCACCACGACCACGAGCACGCTCTAAACCCACACGCGGGTCTAAATCAAGGTAGAGAGTAAAGTCTGGCTTAAACTCGCCCAACGTGGTTTCACGCAATGCTTGCATTGTCTTACGCGGGATCTGACGACCACCGCCTTGATAAGCTTGCGAAGACATGTCGTGACGGTCACCCACTACCCACGTTCCTTGAGCAAGAGCAGGCTTAATGACATTCTCAACCAACTGGACACGAGAAGCATACATCATCAAAAGCTCCGTCATATCTTGCAGAACTTCACCTTCATGCTCTTGCTTAACCAGCTCACGTAGCTTCTCCGCTAACACGGTGCCACCAGGTTCACGAGTATGTCTAATCGATTCGATGCCCGCTTGCTTGAGTACATCGAGTACCGCATTAATTGCCGTACTTTTACCCGCGCCTTCAAGGCCCTCTACAACGATAAATTTAGCTTGTTTCATAAAATTATTTGTTACTTCTTAAGTGTCGTAAGTAAGCACGCACTGCGCGATTATGTTCGGTCAGGTTTTTAGAGAACACATGTCCTCCTTTACCACTGGCGACAAAATAGTAGTAGTCACTATCTTCAGGGTTGAGTGCCGCTTTGATCGATGCTTCACCCGCCATCGCGATTGGCGTTGGTGGCAGCCCAGCGATCACATATGTATTGTATGGTGTCGGTGTACGGAGATCTTTTTTGCGGATGTTGCCATCGTACTTATCACCCATACCATAGATAACGGTTGGATCGGTTTGCAAACGCATGCGCTTATTGAGGCGATTGACGAAAACCGATGCGACACGCTCTCGTTCAGACTCAACCGCCGTCTCTTTCTCAATGATTGAAGCAAGGATTAACGCTTCATAAGGAGAGGCAAGAGGCAACTTATCTTGGCGGTGCTGCCAAGCTTGATCCAGCACTGATTGCAGCTTATTTGCAGAGCGCTTAAGAATCTCAAGGTCAGAAGTACCGTAGGTGTAATTGAAGGTTTCCGCGAGGAACAAGCCTTCCAGTTTGTCATGTTCAATACCCAGAGCTTTGGCTATCTCTGCCTCACTCATCTGCTTGGTTTTGTGCTCAAGATAAGGGGCATTTTCAAGAATTGTACGCCACTCACTAAAGCGTGAACCTTCGACAAACGTCAGTGAAAACTGATGCTCTTTGCCCGTTTTAAACTGTTTGAGAGCTTGAGTTAAGTCCATCTCAGGCGTGATGAGATAAGTCCCTGCTCTTAACTGAGTCAACTCAGGATGAAAATGACGCACAACCTTTACCACATCACTGGTGGTAATAATCTCTTGCTTGCTGAGATCGCTTAACACCCCTTGAAAGCTTGTACCGGGTTTTACGGTAAAGATCTGTTCTTGGGTCAACTGCAAAGGCTGGCTTAAAAACTGTTCTACTTGCTTGGTAACATAGAAAAAAGCTCCAGTTGCAGCAATCGCAACCAGAACCAAAAATAGAGTGATCTTTTTAATCACGGGGACAACATCTCCTGAATACTTCTCGTCAGCTCTCCAAAGGGAAAACTTTGACCCTCAATTCCCTTCACCGGGACGGCACCTAAAATCGAGTTGGTTATAAATACTTCTTCTGCAGCCAACAAGTCTGCCAATGCAAACTCGCCAACACGCACGTTTACTTGGCTTTGCTCGAGATATTCGAGCACACGCCTTCTTGCAACACCCGCCACACCGGACATTGCTAAACTCGGCGTAAAGAGCGTGTCACCTTGCCGCCAAAACAGATTTGCCATACTGGTTTCAATCACATGCTCAGACAAGTTCAATACCACGCCATCCGTCAGTTGACGTTGATCAATTTCCGTTTTGACTAACACTTGCTCCAATCGATTATTGTGTTTGTGTCCAGCCAATAAAGGCATCAAACCTAGTCGAGTTTGGCAAACGCCTAATTTAATGCCTTCCCGTTGCCATTGGTGGTAATGTTGAGGGAAAGCAAAGTCGCTAATAGTAACATTAGGAGCACTCACTTGAGTAGCGCTATAGCCTCTGCCGCCTTCTCCACGGCTAATGTGCAGTTTCAAACCTGCCAGTGGTTGATGCAGAGCAGCCTTGCGCAACCATTGTTCTACAACCTGCCAATTGGGCTGAGCAATAGCAAGTGTATCTAAACATGCTTGCATTCGCTCGCGATGATATAACCAACAATCCAACTCGCCCTCTCGAGTGAGCATCGTGGTAAAACAGCCATCACCATATTGAAATGAGCGATCAAGCAGAGAAATTGATTCGCAAGGTTGTCCGTTAAGCCAATACACCATTGATGTCCTAATCTAAAAAAAACGGCCTAATACCAAAAGCATTAGGCCGTTTTATCACAAATCCGTTTCTCGATTAAATCTTTTTGAAGACTAGAGAACCGTTAGTACCACCGAAACCGAAAGAGTTACAGATTGCGTATTCCATATCAACTTTTTGCGCCACATGTGGCACAAGATCGATATCGAGACCTTCTTCTGGGTTATCTAGGTTGATCGTTGGCGGAACAATTTGGTCAACAAGAGACAAAACAGTAATGATTGCTTCAACTGAACCAGCAGCACCTAGTAGGTGGCCAGTCATCGATTTAGTTGAAGACACCTTAACTTGCTTAGCACCTTCTTCACCTAGTGCACGCTTAACGCCTTTGATTTCCGCTACATCACCCGCTGGTGTTGATGTACCGTGAGCGTTTACGTAACCAACTTGAGTACCAACGATACCCGCGTCACGCATTGCCGCTTCCATCGCTAGCGCACCACCTGAACCGTCCGCACTTGGCGAAGTCATGTGGTAAGCGTCGCCAGACATACCAAAGCCTACAAGCTCTGCGTAAATCTTAGCACCGCGTGCTTTTGCGTGTTCGTACTCTTCAAGTACCATCATGCCAGCACCGTCACCTAGAACGAAGCCGTCACGATCTTTATCCCATGGACGAGACGCTTTTTGCGGTTCATCGTTACGAGTAGATAGCGCTTTAGCAGCACCGAAGCCTGCCATGCCTAGTGGTGTAGACGCTTTCTCAGCACCACCGGCTACCATTGCATCTGCATCACCGTAAGCGATCATACGCGCCGCGTGACCGATATTGTGTAGACCCGTTGTACATGCTGTAGAAATAGCGATGTTCGGACCACGTAGACCACGCATGATAGATAGGTTACCTGCAACCATGTTTACGATGGTTGATGGAACGAAGAATGGGCTCACCTTACGTGGACCTTTTTCGACTAGCGCAGAGTGACCTGTTTCAATTAGGTCCAAACCACCAATACCCGAACCGATTGCAACACCAATGCGTGCTGCGTTTTCTTCGTTAACTTGTAAGCCTGAATCGTCTAAAGCTTGAATACCAGCTGCGATGCCGTACTGGATAAATAGATCCATTTTACGAGCATCTTTTTTAGACATGTACTCTTCGCAGTTGAAATCTTTGACTAGACCTGCGAAGCGAGTAGTGAAATTTGTAGCATCAAAGTGCTCGATATTAACGATGCCGCTTTGACCTTCTAGCAGGGCCTTCCATGATGATTCTACAGTGTTGCCTACCGGTGACAACATACCCATGCCAGTGACAACAACACGACGCTTGGACACGATTTTATTCTCCGGGAAATGAAATGATTCTATGAGAGATATAGAAGAGTGTTAAAAAACTCAGGCGGCCAGATGGCCGCCTGGGGGGAGAGATTACTGAGCGCTGTTCACGTAGTCGATTGCAGCTTGAACAGTAGTGATCTTCTCAGCTTCTTCGTCTGGAATCTCAGTGTCGAATTCTTCTTCTAGAGCCATTACTAGTTCAACAGTGTCTAGAGAATCAGCACCTAGATCATCAACAAATGAAGCTTCGTTTTTAACTTCTGCTTCGTCTACACCTAGCTGTTCAACAATGATTTTCTTTACGCGTTCTTCGATGTTGCTCATTTTTTCTTTTCCTTTACAGATTTCGCTCAATGCGATGATTCCGTAGTTTATTAGAACTATTGAAAGTTGCAAGGGGGACCTTGCTGGTCAAACCACAATTTTAGCGATTTTAACCGAAATTCAATACATTTTTGACTTATATCATGCACAAATGTTGTGCAAGCCAATAGCAAGTTTTACATGTTCTTGGCAAGAAGCTTAGAAGATCCTCGCCAATTTTGCACAAACTTAGCTATTAAACCATATACATGCCGCCGTTAACATGCAAAGTTTCACCTGTGATGTACGCAGCTTCTGGCGATGCGAGGAATGCAACAGCCGATGCGATTTCACGAGGATCACCTAGACGACCCGCTGGTACGTTAGCAAGCGTTGCAGCACGTTGGTCATCGTTTAGCGCTTTAGTCATATCAGTTTCGATAAAACCAGGCGCAACAGTGTTAACCGTTACACCGCGAGAAGCGACTTCACGAGCCATTGATTTAGTAAAACCAATCACACCTGCTTTCGCAGCTGCGTAGTTAGTTTGGCCTGCGTTACCCATAGTACCAACAACTGAACCCACATTGATGATGCGGCCAGCACGTTTTTTCATCATGCCGCGCAATACCGCTTTTGACATGCGGTAGATTGGCGTTAAGTTGGTGTTGATGATGTCATTCCATTCATCATCTTTCATACGCATCAGTAAGTTATCGCGTGTGATACCAGCGTTGTTAACCAAAATATCGATAACACCAAACTCATCGTTAATGGTTTTTAGTGTTGCTTCGATAGATTCAACGTCAGTCACGTTCAGTGCTAGACCTTTGCCATTCGCGCCAAGGTACTCACTGATTGCCGCTGCGCCGCTCTCCGACGTCGCAGTACCAATAACCGTCGCGCCACGCTCAACCAACAGTTCAGCGATAGCACGGCCGATACCACGGCTCGCACCAGTAACTAGGGCAATTTTGCCTTCTAGGTTCATCATTTTTTGCGTTCCTTATGCTTAATCGACAACCGATTATTTCGCCGCTTCTAGAGAAGCTACGTCATTCACAGCTGCTGCATCTAGCGTTTTAACGATACGTTTAGTTAGGCCAGTCAGTACTTTACCTGGACCAACTTCTAGCAATTTCTCAACACCTTGCTCGCTCATTAGCTGCACGCTTTCAGTCCAGCGAACTGGGCTGTATAGCTGACGAACTAGCGCGAGCTTAATTTTCGCAGGGTCTGTTTCTGCTGCAACATCAACGTTGTTGATGACAGGCAGTTGCGGTGCCTTGAACTCAATCTCTTCCAGTGCGACAGCAAGCTTGTCAGCTGCTGGTTTCATTAACGCACAGTGAGATGGCACAGAAACAGGTAGTGGCAGAGCACGTTTCGCACCCGCTTCTTTACATAGCGCGCCAGCGCGCTCTACAGCCGCTTTGCTACCAGCAATAACCACTTGACCTGGTGAGTTAAAGTTCACTGGAGAAACCACTTCGCCTTGTGCCGCTTCTTCGCATGCTTTAGCAATTGATTCGTCATCAAGGCCAATGATAGCAAACATTGCACCAGTACCAGCAGGTACCGCTTCTTGCATCAGTTGACCACGTAGTTCAACCAATTTGATCGCTTGTTTAAAGTCGATAACACCCGCACACACAAGTGCTGAGTACTCACCCAAGCTGTGACCTGCAAGGTTAGCAGGCTGCTCAAGGCCTAGCTCTTGCCATACACGCCAAATAGCAACAGAAGATGCCAATAGCGCAGGTTGAGTGCGGTGAGTTTGGTTTAAATCTTCTACTGGGCCATTTTGAACCAGTGCCCATAGGTCGTAACCTAGTGCTTCAGAAGCCTCGGCAAAAGTTTGTTTAACTACGTCATATTGTTCGCCAAGTTCTGCAAGCATACCAACAGCTTGTGAACCTTGACCTGGAAATACGATAGCAAACTTGCTCATGTTGTTTTCCTTAAAACAAAGAGAAGAAAGAAAGATGCACCATCTGTGCACCTTAAATTGAAATCTTAAACTTAGAACTTAACGAGCGCAGAGCCCCAAGTAAAACCGCCACCAAACGCCTCAAGTAGAAGAGTTTGACCGCGTTTAATGCGACCATCACGCACCGCTTCATCCAATGCCGTTGGTACAGTTGCCGCAGAGGTATTACCGTGTCGGTCAAGTGTCACAACTACTTGGTCAAGCGACATCGACAGCTTCTTCGCTGTCGCTGAAATAATGCGGTAGTTAGCCTGGTGTGGTACTAACCAATCCAGCTCAGACTTATGCATATTGTTCGCTTCAAGGGTGTCTTTTACCAGTCTAGAAAGCTGAGTCACCGCGACTTTGAACACTTCATTACCCGCCATATGTAGCCATTTGTCAGCATCTTTGCCGCGCTCTGGTACAGGAAGGCTCAGTAGATCGCCAAATGCGCCATCTGCATAAATGTGGGTAGAAATAATGCCCGGCTCTTCGCTAGCACCAAGTACCACTGCACCGGCTGCATCACCAAATAAGATGATGGTTGAACGATCGGTTGGGTCACACGTTTTCGATAATGCGTCAGCGCCAATCACTAGTACGTTTTTACACATACCCGTTTTGATATGTTGATCAGCAACAGACAACGCGTAAACAAAACCTGAACATGCAGCGGCCAAATCAAACGCAGGACAACCTTTGATATCCAACTGCGCTTGTACCTGACAAGCTGCCGAAGGGAATGTATGGCTGCCACTGGTTGTTGCAACAATGATTAAATCGATGTCATTTTTATCGATGCCAGCCATGTCAATTGCGTTGACAGCAGCATGATAACCCATGTCGGCAACGGTCTCGTTTTCAGCAGCGATGCGGCGCTCTTTAATGCCCGTACGTGCAACGATCCACTCGTCGGATGTTTCTACCATTTTCTCTAAGTCTGCGTTAGTACGCACTTGAGATGGCAAGTAGCTGCCAGTACCTAATATTTTGCTAAACATGAAGACTAATAATGCCTCTCGAGTAAAACCGCTTCCAAACGATCGCTTATACGGCTTGGTACCTGTCGTTTGACCTCGTGTAGGGCTTCGCCGATGGCATTCACGACCGCCTCTACATCTGCACTTCCGTGGCTTTTTATCACAATGCCGCGCAATCCTAGCAAACTTGCACCGTTATACTGGTCGGGGTTCAATGTTTTTAGTTCATTAATTAACCCAGAAAACAATTTTCTTGCTATCCAACCCTTTATAGATGAGGCCATCATAGTGTTTTTCAACTTATCTATAAAAAGCTGGGCTGTACCCTCACTGGTTTTTAAGCAGATATTGCCAACAAAACCGTCACAGACTACAACATCAGCATAGTCATTAAACAGCTGATTACCTTCGATATAGCCAATAAAGTTAACCGATTCTGTCTGTGAAAGCATCTCTGCGCAACGTTTAACAAGGTCATTACCTTTAATTTCTTCTGCGCCAATATTCAGTATCGCCACACGCGGTGGTCGACCTAAATTTTGCTCAGCCAACGCACTGCCCATCACCGCAAACTGAAACAAAGAGTCTGCATCACTGGAGACATTCGCTCCTAAGTCGAGCATCCACGTACGGTTACCGGATATCGTTGGTAAAGCCGAGACAAGCGCTGGACGTTCAATACCGGGCAATAGCTTAAGACGAAAACGTGACAGTGCCATTAAGGCACCTGTATTGCCGCCACTGACACACGCGTCAGCTTGACCAACAGACACTAGGTCAATCGCTTTACCCATGGAACTGTTCTGTCCATTACGAAGGGCGAGGGAAGGTTTTTCCGAGTTGGAGATCACCCGGTCACAGTGTTTAATACTCAAGCGAGTATCTGGCTGATAACCAAGAGAGGATAATTGAGTTGTGATCGAAGTCCGATCACCTAATAAGATCACTTTTAGCTCTGGGAAATGCGACAGTGCCTGCACGGCGGCAGGCACTGTTACGCGAGGACCAAAATCCCCGCCCATTGCATCAAGTGCAACGGTAATACTTTGCAAAGGTCAACCTTACTTGTTGATAACCTTCTTGCCGCGGTAGTAACCTTCGGCAGTCACGTTGTGACGTAGGTGAGTTTCACCTGAAGTTGCGTCTACAGAAAGTGCAGCTGTAGTTAGAGCATCGTGTGAACGACGCATGCCACGCATTGAACGTGATTTCTTGCTCTTTTGTACGGCCATGGACCCTACTCCTATGTAAATTCTTAAAGAATTACTTCTTTAAGCTTTTCAAAACATCGAATGGATTCGGTTTATCTTCCACAACTTCTTCTGGAAGTTCGCCAAACACCATATTATCTGAATCAACGCTACAATCAGCTACTTCATGCATAGCTACTTGGGGTAAGTTTAGAATGAACTCGTCTTCAACTAACTGTATTAGGTCGATTTCACCGTACTCGTTCAGATCTACCAAATCGTACTCTTCCGGTGCGTCCTCTTCACTCTTCTCATTATAATAAGGAGTATAAGTGAATTGAACTTCGCACTCATGTGCGAAAACCTCATTACAGCGTTGACACTCTAAATCAACTTCGATGTTAGCTTTACCAGAGATAACAACGAGTCGCTGCTCATCTAACCCAAATGACAATGACACTTGAGCGTCGCGTTGAACGCCTTCGACCGATTCCAACAAGCGCTTAAAAAGACTGACTTGAATGATACCTTCATAATCTAGTCGTTTCTGAGCCGCTCGAGCCGGATCAACCGTTCGCGGTATTTTTACCTTTTGCATAGGGCGCGAATTCTATCTTCCAAATCGTTTAGAGTCAAAGAAAAAGGCTAAAAAGTTGTACTTTTTTTCCTTTCTGCGGTTAAGGCTAGGCTAACAGTCATAACATCGATTATGCTGCTTCCCAAGCTCGCTTAGATTGTAAATTAAAATGACAAATTACCAACTAGTTTTAGCCTCAACTTCACCATTTAGGCAGCAACTGCTCAATAAACTCGCAGTACCTTTTACTGCGGCAACGCCAGATTGTGATGAAACCCCACTGCCGAACGAGACCCCGACTCAACTGGTGCTGCGCTTGGCACAAAGTAAAGCAACGTCCTGCCCTGTAAGACAAGACAGCCTTGTTATTGGTAGCGATCAGGTCTGTGTTATCGATGGTGAAATCATTGGCAAGCCCCACACCCGCGATAGAGCTATCGAGCAATTAACTCGTCAAAGTGGCAAAAGCATCACTTTTTATACTGGCTTAGCGCTATACAACTCTAAGACAAATACCGTGACATCTAAGCTGGATACGTTCACAGTACATTTTCGCCAGTTAAGCCAACAGCAAATCGAAAACTACGTCGATAAAGAAGAGCCCTTCTACTGTGCCGGCAGCTTCAAAAGCGAAGGCCTTGGTATCGCGCTATTCGAGCGCTTGGAAGGCAAAGACCCTAATACATTAGTCGGACTACCACTGATTGATTTGATTGATATGCTTGAGGCAGAAGGTTTTAACATATTGTAAGAATTGAGAGTCGAGAATTTAGAGTTGAGAGTGGAGAATTTGGAATTGAGAGCTTCGCTTGAGATTTGAGAAACGAGATTCCCGACTCCGGACTGTAAGCCCTATCGGGAATGACAAAATTTAGCCCAGGCACGAGCCAGTTCGGAAATATCAGCAACAAAAAAGGGAGCTATCTGCTCCCAATCTTTTCAGTCTTGATTCTAAAGTCTCAACTTTATTTTTCTCGACTCTAGCGTCTCAAATCTCAATTCTTCGCAAGCTTTCTAAGCCCAACCAGCACTTTCTCTAGCTTATCGCCCATCGGAGCACTGATGTCCATCTGCTCTTCCGTGCCAGGATGAACAAACTTGATGTTAGCAGCATGCAAGAACAAACGGTTTAGGCCCACTTTACCTGTGTAAGCATCAAAACGACGGTCACCATAACGATCATCCCATGCTATTGGGTGACCCGTATACTGGGTGTGAACACGAATTTGATGGGTACGTCCCGTGATCGGACTGGCTTGAACCAATGTCGCATCAGCAAACTTTTCAAGCACTTTAAAGCGAGTCTCCGAAGGCTTACCATTTGGGTTAACACGCACAATGCTGTTGACTTCGTTTTTCAACAACGGGGCGTTCACCACTTTACAGCTTGGTTTCCACTCCCCCATCACAAGGGCAAAATAGTATTTCTGAACGGTCTTTTCACGAAACTGTGCTTGCAGATGGCGCAATGCTGAGCGCTTCTTAGCGACCAACAAAATACCAGAGGTATCGCGGTCGATACGGTGCACTAACTCAAGAAAGCGTGCTTGAGGGCGCAGCGCGCGCAAGGCTTCAATCGCACCAAACTTCAAGCCGCTGCCACCATGCACAGCCGTGCCTGATGGCTTGTTAAGAATCAACATATGATCGTCTTCAAAAATAATCATATGCTCGAGTTCTGCCACTTTATTTAACTTGGTACTCGGCGCCACTTCTTCGGTTTTTTCTTCCATCGTGACCGGTGGAATTCTCACCAAATCGCCCGCTTGCAGTTTGTATTCTGCTTTAACGCGTTTTTTGTTTACACGAACCTCTCCTTTGCGAAGGATACGGTAAACCATGCTTTTTGGGATACTTTTCAGATGGTTGCGTAGAAAGTTATCAATACGCTGGCCAGCCATGTCAGAATCAATGTCGACAAACTGGACTTGGGTTCTTATTTCACTCATCGGGCTATTCTATCACTCAAAGCTGCGCAATTTCACATTTTCTTGGCAACAAACGTGCAGTTTACTTGTTTTCAATCTAACTACGAACTGTTTTTCCAGCGCCCATTTATAAAACTGAGGTTATCTTGAACAAAAAAACTTAAATACAGTGTGTTACAAAAAATAAAACTAGATTATTTAGCGTTTTATTATAAAGCAGATTGCTGAGTTTAGTGGGTACTGCTATAGTTCACACCTGCAATGATTAATTTGGTTGACTTTTGTACATTCCAAGTTGTTATTGCAATAAAAGAGTAGATCGCTAATCAATAGAAAGTGCAGCACACGGCGTAAGACCTTTCGAACATTAGCTTACTTGTTGCTCTACTCGATACCTTTCACGTTGAGTATATTCCGCCGATATCGCGGCTCACAACCAGAGATTGTGAGAACTGGAGTGCCCCAGAGCATCCCTCCAGCCGGGAGGCTGCACCGAACAAACCATGGGATCTGGCACCGTGAAAGAGAAAGCTAAGCAACAAGCACATAAAAAAATGACAACGAGATTTTTAAATGAAAAGAATGCTAATCAACGCAACTCAAAAAGAAGAGTTGCGCGTTGCTTTAGTGGACGGTCAACGCTTATTCGACCTTGATATCGAAAGCCCTGGCCATGAATCCAAAAAAGCCAACATCTACAAAGGACGTATCACTCGAATCGAACCTAGTCTTGAAGCTGCTTTCGTAGACTACGGCGCAGAAAGACACGGTTTCCTCCCTCTTAAAGAAATTGCTCGCGAATACTTCCCTGAAGGTTACAGCTACCAAGGCCGTCCTAGCATTAAAGAAGTGCTAACCGAAGGCCAAGAAGTAATTGTTCAAGTGGAAAAAGAAGAACGTGGCAGCAAAGGTGCTGCACTTACCACGTTTATCTCTCTTGCGGGTAGTTACTTAGTCCTAATGCCAAACAACCCTCGAGCTGGCGGTATTTCTCGCCGTATCGAAGGCGATGAACGCACGCAACTCAAAGCGGCACTAAGCACCCTAGAACTGCCTCAAGGTATGGGTCTTATTGTTCGTACGGCTGGCGTTGGCAAAAGTGCTGAAGAGTTAGAGTGGGACTTAAATGTTCTTCTAAACCATTGGGGCGCGATCAAGCAAGCCTCTGATTCGAATCCTGCGCCTTTCCTAATTCACCAAGAAAGTAACGTTATCGTTCGCGCGATCCGCGATTACTTGCGTCGTGACATCGGTGAAATCCTAATCGACAGCAACACTATGTTTGAGCGCGCGCTTGACCATATTCGTCTAGTTCGTCCAGATTTCGTTAGCCGTGTTAAGAAATACGATGGTGAAGTGCCACTATTTAGCCACTACCAAATCGAAAGCCAGATTGAATCTGCGTTCCAACGCGAAGTTCGTCTGCCTTCTGGTGGCTCTATCGTAATCGACCCGACTGAAGCTCTAACTTCAATCGATATCAACTCTGCTCGTGCTACTAAAGGCGGCGATATCGAAGAAACAGCGCTTAACACCAACCTAGAAGCAGCCGATGAGATCGCTCGTCAGCTACGTCTACGTGACCTTGGTGGTCTAGTGGTTATCGACTTTATCGATATGACACCAGTTCGTCACCAGCGTGAAGTTGAAAACCGTCTACGTGACGCAGTTCGTATGGACCGTGCTCGCGTTCAAATCGGCCGCATTTCTCGCTTTGGTCTACTTGAGATGTCTCGTCAACGTCTAAGCCCTTCTCTAGCAGAAGCAAGCCACCATATCTGTCCTCGCTGTACAGGTACTGGCGTTATTCGTGACAACGAATCTCTTGCACTTTCTGTTCTGCGTCTGATTGAAGAAGAAGCACTAAAAGACAACACGTCACAAGTTTTGGCTGTTGTTCCTGTGCCAATCGCTTCTTACCTACTGAACGAAAAACGCCGCTCTGTAAACCATATCGAGCGTAACCAAGAAGTGAAAATCACGGTAGTTCCTAACTCTGATATGGAAACACCGCACTTTGAAGTTATTCGCGTCCGTGAAGGTGAAGAATTCGATCTTCTTTCTTACCTACTTCCGAAGAAGCTTGAAGCAATGAAGGAAGCGGAAGGTAAAGAAACACCGGATACCGAATACAAACCGAAGAAGATTGAAGAGCCTGCGCTAAAAGGCTTTGCTGCTCCAGCTCAATCTGCGCCAACACCAGCACCAGTTGTGAAAGCGCCTGCTGCTAAGAAAGCGCCAGAAAAAGCGGAAGAAGCAAAACCAGAGCAACCAGGTCTATTTGGTCGATTCTTTAAAGCACTTGGTAACTTCCTGTTTGGTTCTGACAACAAAGAAGAATCGAAGAAAGAAGAAACGGTAGAGAAAGAAAAGCCAAATCGCAACAATCGCAATCGTCGTAACAACCGCAACGAGCGTGGTGATCAGCGTCGTCGTAATAACCGTGACGGCAATCGCGATAATAATCGTGATGGTAACCGTGACAACCAACGCGATTCGAATCGTGAAGACAAACGTGATAACCGACGTAAACCGACACGTGACAACCGTGACGAAGCGAACAACGAGCAGAAACAGACTGAACGTAAACAGCAAAACCGCAAGCCTAAGCAAGAGCGCCGTAACAAGCGTGATGATGCTAAGCCAAGCAAAGTTGCTGAAGAAGGTCTGAAGCTAGCAGCTGAAGCTCAAGTTGACAAACCTGACACTCGCAGCGAAGAAAAAGCGGTGAAAGTGAAAGAGCGTCGTCAACGCCGCAAGCTAAGTAAGCAAATTCGCGTGAAAGAGCAACTGGCAGCAGAAGCACAAGCTGAGGAGACACCAGTTGAAGCGGCAGTAGAGGCTGTTGAAACCGTTGCTGCAGAAAAGGCGCAAGCGCCAGTAAAAGCAGAAACGAACAACGAAGCTTCTAACAATGATAACGAAGCACAGGAAGGTAAACAGCGTCGTAACCGTCGCTCTCCACGCCATCTACGTGCAAGTGGTCAACGCCGTCGTCGTGGTCGCGATCGTCGTCCTAACCCATTCCGCCTACGTAAAGGTGGGGTTGCCTCTCCAGAGATGGCAATGGGTAAAGTGATGCCGCGCTACGATCTTGCGAAGCCAGCACCTCGTGCCAAGCAAAATCAAGACCAACAACCTGAAGTTGTCGCGGTTGCAAACGTTGCGACACTAGGTGGATTTGCTTGCCCTGAAATGGCAATGGGTAAAGTGATTATCCGTCGTGAGCAACCAGTAGTCGCTGTTGAAGCTGTAGTTGAGCCGGTGATCACTGAAGTCACAACCCCTGCTGTTGCAGAAGCGATTGTTGAAACTCCTGTTATCGACGAGCCAATCGTTGAAGTGGTTCAAGAAGTTGAAGCTCCGGTAGTAGACGCTGTCGTAGAGGCAACACCTTCTGAGGTTGAGGAAGTGGTCGCTTCTGAACCGGTTGTTGAAGCCAAAGAAGCAGTTGAGACGGCTGAAGTGGCTAACGTTACTCAAGTGACGGAAGCTAAGCCTTCAAATGCAAACGCCGTTAAAGCTCATGCGAGTGCACCAATGGCAAAAGCGCCGGGTACTCAAGAGCTAAAAGAAATCACTATCAATGCTGCGCCACTGCGCACTGAGCGTTACCAGCCTAAAGGCGCAGGTAGCCAAGTAGCAAAAAGCCAAGCAGGTTCAGGAATGATGAAGCCAACTGGTTTCTAATTTCACAGCCAACTTACAAAGGCTGCTAGCAATAGCAGCCTTTTCTTTTAGCTACTATTTCCACCCATACCGATAACAAATATTTAGCCTATTTATCGGTTTACATCTGGTTTATTCTTGAACTTAATCACAGTTTTCGGTAGCATGCGCCGACTCAAACTGAATTATGACTAAGTCACTCTGCTCTTTAAATTCTCATTTTGCTCCAGTGACATTCAACAATAGATTCAGCCTATAGCTAAGCGTTCTGCACGCTTAGTTGATGTTTTAACACTTAGCCAAACTGAGCAAATATGTTTGAATTTCCACAATTTTCCAAACACTCTGTCAAAAACGATGTGTTATCGGGCTTAACCGTTGCCCTAGCGTTAGTTCCTGAAGCGGTTGCGTTTGCTTTCGTTGCCGGCGTTGACCCAATGGTTGGTCTTTACGCGGCATTTATTGTCGGCCTCGTTACCTCTATTTTTGGTGGTCGCCCAGGCATGATTTCAGGTGCAACGGGTGCAATGGCCGTTGTGATGGTAAGCCTTGTCGCCACACACGGTGTACAGTACCTTTTTGCCGCGATCTTACTTGCAGGTATCTTACAAATCACTGCGGGCCTATTTAAGCTTGGTAAGTTTATCCGTATGGTGCCGCATCCAGTAATGATTGGCTTTGTAAACGGTTTAGCGATTGTTATCTTCCTTGCTCAGTTGGGGCAATTCAAAGCGCCGGATCTTAGCGGAGCTCTGACTTGGCTACCTGGCGATCAAATGCTGCTGATGCTTGGTCTTGTGGCGCTAACGATGGCAATTATCCATTTCTTGCCAAAGCTCACCACTGCCGTACCGTCATCACTCGTTGCGATTGTCACTGTTACCGCACTTGTGGTTGGTTTGGATCTTGAAACTCGTACCGTAGTTGACTTCCTACGCACTATGTCTGGTGATGAAGCTGCGACGCTGGCGGGCACACTACCAACCTTCTCTATTCCAGAAGTTCCATTAACGCTGGAGACACTTCAAATCATCCTACCTTATGCGATTATTCTTGCTGCGATTGGCTTAATTGAGTCGCTACTTACATTGACAGTATTGGATGAGATGACCAACACACGCGGTCAATCAAACCGTGAATGTATGGGTCAAGGTCTTGCGAACATCACTTGTTCAGTATTCGGTGCTATGGGTGGTTGTGCGATGATTGGTCAGTCAATGATTAACGTGAACTCAGGTGGTCGTGGTCGACTGTCGGGTATCGTTGCTGCAGTCATGCTTTTGGTATTTATCCTATTTGCTTCATCACTGATCGAGATGATCCCGCTTGCAGCACTGGTTGGCGTTATGTTTATGGTGGTTATTGGCACCTTTGAATGGGCAACATTCAAACTGGCTCGCCGTGTACCGAAACAAGACTTCTTCGTTATCGTACTAGTAACAGTAGTAACTGTACTGACTGACCTTGCAGTGGCGGTTGCCGTTGGTGTGATTGCTTCGGCACTAATGTTTGCATGGGAGCACGCAAAACATATCTACGCTTCAAGCAAAATCAACGAAGATGGTTCAAAAGAGTATCAAGTTCATGGCCCTATCTTCTTTGGTAGCGCGGCTAACTTCCTTGAACTGTTTAACGCGCAAAATGACCCGAATGATGTGATTGTTGACTTCGCCCATTCTCGCGTTACAGACCACTCTGCAATTGAAGCGATTGAGACATTGGCAGAGCGTTACGCTGCGGTTGGTAAAACACTGCACTTACGCCACCTAAGCCAAGATTGTCGCGCGCTATTGCACAAAGCGGGTAGCTTAGTTGAAATCAACGTAAAAGAAGACCCAAGCTATAAAGTCGCCACCGACGTTCTCGCTGGCTAACTATTAAGCTCAAATTTATAAGGCTTCCTTCGGGAAGCCTTTTTTGATGATGCTATGTGCATCGCGCAGAGCCTAAGAATTTGAAATGGTCAAACAACCGGAAAAGTGGTTGTCATCGATGACTAGCGAATAAAAAGCCCCGTGATATCACAGGGCTTACTAATTTAACTCTTTAGTTTAAATGATTAACCGCGACTGCCATTCGCAGGACGAGGCTTGCGGTTTTGTGCTGGCTTACGCGCTGCCTGCCCGTTTGGTTTTCCACCATTGCGTGAACGAGTGTCATTGCCGCTGTCTGAAGGTTTAGTGCGGCTAGCTTGTCCGCCTTTATTGGTCGGTTTGCCCTGACCTTTTGCTTTTGGCTTGCCGCCATGACTATTTGGTTTCTTACCTTCAGCAGGCTTGTCGCCAAAGTGGCGCTTGTTTTTGCCAGCCGGTTTATGACCGCGAGCTTTCTCACCTGAACGCTGACCATCGGCATGTTCTGTCTTTGGCTTCTTCGGTTTTTTCGGCTTCTTAGGCTTGATTGGGCGTGTATCAAGCACAGACTCAGGTAACTCATTGACCGCCTTATAACCCTCTAGCTCAAGACGAGGTAGTACCTGCTGAATCAAGCGCTCGATACCAAACAGTTCTGCTTTCTCATCAGAGCAAACCAGTGACACCGCTTTACCCACTTCACCTGCGCGACCAGTACGACCAATACGGTGAACATAGTCTTCTGAGACATGAGGCAGCTCAAAGTTAACCACTTGTGGCAACTGAGGGATATCAATACCACGCGCAGCGATATCGGTAGCCACTAGCACTCGCACTTCTCCAGATTTAAAATCAGCCAGTGCCTTGGTACGCGCCCCTTGGCTTTTGTTACCATGGATAGGCGCCGCAGTAATGCCTTCGCCATTTAGATAAAACGCTAGGCGGTTCGCTCCATGTTTGGTGCGGCAGAACACCAAGGTTTGGCGCCAATCACCGTCTTTAATTAACTTCACCAGCATGGGTGCTTTCTTGCGTTTGTCTGCTGGGTAGATAAATTGTTCGATGGTTTTCGCTGTTGAGTTTGCCGGATTGACTGAAATCTCAACTGGGTTATTGACTAGTCCTTTCGCTAGATCGCGAATTTCGTCAGAGAACGTCGCCGAAAATAGTAAATTTTGGCGTTCTTTTGGCAATAAATCGAGAATTTTACGAATGTCGCGAATAAAGCCCATATCCAACATACGGTCAGCTTCATCCAGCACGAGCACTTCAAGTTGATCAAACTTAACCGCATTTTGGTTGTAAAGATCCATCAAACGACCCGGCGTTGCCACCAGTACATCCACACCACGAGTCAACTTAAGCATTTGCGGGTTAATCTTAACCCCACCAAATACCACTGCAGAGTTGAGATCTAAATAGCGGCTATAGTTGTGTACGTTTTCGTGTACTTGTGCGGCAAGCTCACGAGTAGGGGTTAGGATAAGAGCTCGAATATGGTTGTTCTTTACACGTGGGCCGTTTGCCAAACGCTCAAGAATCGGCAGCGTAAAGCCCGCTGTTTTACCTGTACCAGTCTGAGCTGCTGCCATCACATCTTTGCCTTCAAGAACGGCTGGTATCGCCTTAGCTTGAATTGGCGAAGGTGTATCGTAACCTTGTTCTTTAATGGCTTTAAGAATTGGAGCAGAAAGAGCGAGTGAGGTAAAACCCATAAATTGTTTCTCAGTATAAAGTGGTTCACACCAAGCTTAGCGTTAAAATCTAGCTCGGATTGAAAAGTGCGACATTCTGAGGCTTTTGCCAACATGTCGCAACCATTGTTTCGGCCATTTGCTGATCTTTATAGACACCAGCAAAATGTAAAAGGCTGGGAATGTTGCCCAGCCTTTCCTTGTGCAGCGAATTGTGCAATAAGTTGCTCTAAACTATTTAATCAACTTATCTAAATTTTGTCCTAGCAACTCTAAACGCCAACCTTGCATCACATCCGGCAGTTTGCTGGTGTCGCGCTGACGTTTCCATACCCAGCTAATCACACTATTAAGCTGCTTTTTCGACGCAAGAAACTCACTGGCTAGGCCACTACGTTCAGACGCTTTCTTCACTTCATCCTTGAGGACTTTAAATAGTTGTTTGTAGCCTGGCTTATCCATTAAACGCACTATTTTCTCTGGGTATTGATCAGCAGGTGTGTTTTTTGCTGCTTTCACCAATGAAATAATCCGTGCGCTATGACGTTGCAGTGAGCGAGGATCCATCCCCTCTTGTTCCATTTGATGACGATTGGTTAAACCCAAGCGTGCAATCGTCAAAAGGTCGTTCTCTTTAAAAACAAAGTTAAGGGCTAAATCACGACGGATCGCCTCTTTATAGCGCCACGTCGCGAGCGGCTTCAATATAGCCAATTCTCGCGGCTTTAACTGCCATGCACCTTTGATATCTAAATAAGCATTCTCAGCATCCACGGTCTTGATACGCTTGGCGGCAATCAGTTCACACTCTTGTTGAGCTGCACTCCACCAGCCTGCTTGCTCAACTTGTTGCAGCAGTTTTTCATACAGAGGCTTAAGGTAGTATACGTCAGCAGCAGCGTAATCAAGCTGTTTTTGCGACAATGGACGCGCCATCCAATCCGTGCGCGACTCACTCTTATCTAGTGCCACACCGAGATTCGCTTCCACCAAGGCAGCAAATCCTGTCGACAAGCCGTTACCTAAGAAAGCCGCCATGATCTGAGTATCGACCATAGGTTGAGGTAAGCATTCAAAGCTATTGAAGAATACCTCGAGGTCCTCACCACAGGCATGCAGAACCTTCATTACCGAAGTATCTTTCAGTAGCTCAACAAATGCTGTCATATCTTCGATTTCTAACGGGTCGATCAATGAAAGCGTTTCGCCATCAAACAATTGGATAAGTCCCAATTGCGGGTAATAAGTACGCGTACGCACAAATTCGGTATCAAGCATCACAGCATCTACAGCTCGTGCTTGTCTACACACAGCCTCTAAATCTGCGCTTTGAGTAATAATCTGATAGTTCACTTAATTCTCGCATTAAAAATGCCGGCATGGTTTGCCGGCATTCTATCACTATTTATCTGCTACTGCTTGGCTTACTCAGCATTTGCCTCAGCCAGTTTTGCAAGCTTAACATCGTTCTCTTCACGAAGTACTCGACGTAAGATTTTGCCAACATTGGTTTTTGGTAGATCTTCTTTGAACTCAACCAATTTCGGCACTTTATAACCGGTCAGATGCTGACGACAGTGAGCAATCACTTCTTCTTTAGTCAGGCTTGGATCACGCTTAACCACGTAAAGCTTAACAATCTCACCCGACACTTCGTGTGCCTGAGCAATTGCTGCCGCTTCCAACACCTTACCATGCAGCGAAACCACATCCTCAATCTCATTTGGATACACGTTAAATCCTGAGACCAAAATCATGTCTTTTTTGCGATCGACAATGTGAATCAATCCTTCATCATCAAACTTAACGATATCGCCCGTCGATAACCAACCATCTTCGGTTAATACTTCTTTGGTCGCTTCGCTGCGCTGCCAGTAACCTTGCATGACTTGAGGGCCACGAACTTGCAGCTCACCAACTTCAGTGTATGGCAGAGCCATACCCTCTTCATCAACGATACGCACTTCTGTTGAAGGTACAGGCAAACCAATCGCACCCGTGTAATCAACCAAGTCGTATGGGTTGCCCGTTACCAATGGCGAACACTCGGTTAAACCGTAGCCTTCTAGTAGATGAATACCCGTGATTTTCTTCCACTTTTCAGCCACGCCACGTTGCACAGCCATACCACCACCAACCGACAGTTTCATCTTACTGAAGTCAAGCTCATGGAAGTCTTCGTTGTTCACTAGGGCATTAAATAGCGTGTTAACGCCAGTCACCGCTGTAAACGGATACTTTTGTAGCTCTTTGATAAAGCCTGGAATATCACGTGGGTTAGTAATTAGTAGGTTACGCCCACCCATTTCAATGAACAGTAAACAGTTCACGGTCAAAGCAAACACATGGTAAAGCGGCAATGCGGTTACTACCAACTCTTGACCCGCAGATAGTACTGGACCATAAGCCCCTTTCGCCTGCATGACATTCGCCACCATGTTGCGATGCGTCAAAATTGCGCCCTTCGCCACACCTGTTGTGCCGCCGGTATATTGCAAGAATGCAATATCGTCACCTGACATAAATGGCTTCACATATTGCAAGCGGCGACCTTTGTGCAGAGCTTTGCGCATGGAGATAGCACCCGGCAAGTCGTACTTCGGTACCATGCCTTTTACGTACTTAACCACAAAGTCTACGATGGTACCTTTCGCACGTGGAAGCATTTGCCCTAAGCTCGTTAGAACAACATGTTTTACTGGCGTGTTGTCGACGATTTGCTCTAACGTGTTAGCAAAGTTGGAAACGATAACAATCGCTTTAGCCCCTGAGTCATTAAGTTGATGCTCAAGTTCACGCGGCGTGTAAAGAGGATTCACGTTCACAGCGATAAGACCTGCACGCAGCACACCAAATAGTGCGACTGGATATTGCAACAGGTTTGGCATCATTAGCGCGACGCGATCGCCTTTTTGTAGTTTCAGATCGTTTTGTAGGTACGCGGCAAAAGCACGGCTACGTTCTTCCAACTTACGGAAGGTCATAACCGAACCCATATTCATAAATGCTGGCTGATCAGCGTATTTTTGTACTGATTGCTCAAACATCTCAACCAATGAAGGATATTGGTCTGGGTTGATGTGCTCAGGCACTTCGCTTGGATAACGAGATAACCAAGGTTTATCCACGATACTACTCCTCGAATTAGACAGGTATTGTAATTCAATGTTCAGCGTTGAAACGTGTTTATAGCACGTCATTCAAGCTCTATTACAACACAGGCTGAGTGCTCGAGCACCAAAAGCTCAAACACTTGTTTAAATTTTGTTAACTAAAGCAAAAATATGTTGCGCCACTAGCGCAGGATGCTGCAAATGGCAGTGATGTCCACCTTCAATGTAGACAACGTTAGCTAACTTGTCGCTATCTTGCTGCAAGTAGGCATAGCCATTGTTAGCCAAGATTATCTGTTGTGGACAGAGGATATGCTGACGAACGTGCGCCGCATGGGCAAAAGACATTCGATACAAAGAGTCACTCTGCAACTTGATATCGTGCCTTAATCGCCAGCCCGATGCTGTTGCTTCGCTGCCTCGCCAAACGATGGGAGCAATCTGCTCGGTAGTGAGATTATTTACCGAAGCTCTGCGTTCAATTATCTGTTCAACTGTCGCAAACTCACGTTGAGGCTTAGCGCGTACACGTCGGCGACTCTTGACTCCATCCCGCAACCTTTCGACGCTATTTTCACTCGATTCCGCAAGCGGGCCATTACCTTCAATTTGGATCAAGGCGGCAACTTGCTCAGGAAAGGCGGCACTATAACAACTTGCAATCAAAGCACCAAGAGAATGTCCCACTAAAATCAACTTGTTTGGCGAAAGATTAGCCAAAAACTGATAAAGGTCGTCAATATAATCGTGGAAAGGGTAATAATTGCCACCAGACTTGTGACTAGATAAACCGTGTCCGGCTAAATCTATCGCGCACTGATGCCAATGGGGAGCCAAGTGTTTAAGCTCTATCATGACAGACTCAAAACTCGCCGCATTATCGAGCCAACCATGTAAATAGACCACCGTCGGCTCATTTCCTTGCGCAAAGCCAATCTCGCGCGCTGCGATTCGAACATCCAACAGCTGAAAACGGGTTTCCTTAAACATTATCGAACGTCTTTAATCACTCGTCCTTGGCGGGAGTTATAGTAGTTGTCACGGCAATAAATGGTACGACATGGATAAACATAACTGCCCGGATCATTGATGATGATGCGTTCCTCAACTCGCCACAAACGGTAGCCGCGCGCATTCATCACTGGGAAAGTAGCGTCAAACTCGCCCACTTTGCCGTTTTCCGAGCCATTAGATTCACCCAAGAACGTAATCAAACGCCCAGGAGCAAAAGCAACCGGATCTTCAAAACCTTGTAAGTAAGCGACAAATCGACCATTTGGCTCTTGTCCAATATCAGGCTTACCAACAGAATCGATCGGCAAGTTCACCACCTCAATTCGGGTTCGGTCAGCAAGGTTTTCCACTTCAGCAATCACCCCACCCATACGCACTTCATTCTGCACAGCAGATTGTTGTTGCCAAGTGGCATAGTCACTAATTAGGTTGGGATTGTCAGAAACCAACTGCTCAGGTAGCGACGAACAGGCACTAAGGGCAAGCAAGGCAACAGAGCATAGGGCTAATTTTACAAATCGCAGATCTTTCATATTCATTACTCATCTGAACTGTTTGGTTAATTATATACCCACCCAGATTGGGCATATTCAGTCAAAGCTATATGTAAATATCGACACCGAGTAATTGAATCAGTTCATCGCGCTTAGCTTGATTCAT
Source organism: Vibrio panuliri (assembly GCF_009938205.1). NCBI lineage: Bacteria > Pseudomonadati > Pseudomonadota > Gammaproteobacteria > Vibrionales > Vibrionaceae > Vibrio > Vibrio panuliri. Next base: position 2,173,279 of record NZ_AP019654.1, read on the forward strand.
TACCCGCATGTACTCTTCTAATGCTTTACGGCTTCGACCTTCTGGAAGATCGTACTGGATTTGCGCTTTGTGAATGTCAGATTCTTGTACATGTCGAATAGTATGGGCAACGGCATTCGCCACCTTCGAAGGTTGAGCTACATCGCCCTTCTGTTGGGCTTTCTTTACCTCATTCTTTTTCCCAACTCGTTGAGTCTTACCCGAGCCAGGAATCGAAGAAGGTAAACCATTAATTGACACCATACTATTTACCTACCATTTAGGTTGGGCGAATTATTCGCGACCCGGCAATTTCTTCCACGCGACATTGTCACGCAAGTAAACAGGGCTAGACTCTTCCACTGGTACGGTTTCGCCTTTTGCCAGCATATGTTTTGCGATTTGCACAATGTCTTGCGCATCTGGGAAGAGTACATCACCACTGTTTCGAGTTAACGCCAAACCAGTCATCGCGTCTTGATACGCCTCCCAGCCTGTTCCTGCCATCATCCACTCATGCTCGTCGGCTTCCACTTGCTCACACAATGTCGCTGGAGGGATAACGCATTCGCTATCAACCGCTAACCATTCACCATTCTCTTGACGGCTGTAACGTCCCCAGTAAACTTCGTTCATGCGCGCATCGATAGCAGTTGCGACATGTGTCGCGCCACTAAGACGAAAACTCCCTTGCGCCATTGCTGCCAGCGTTGACACACCAATCATTGGCAAATCAGCACCAAAAGCTAACCCTTGCGCAATGCCGATGCCAATGCGCACACCAGTAAAACTGCCTGGACCACGACCAAACGCGAGCGCATCAAGCTGTGCGAGAGTCACACCCGCTTCCTTTAGCACCTCATCAACCATTGGCAGTACCAATTTAGTATGGTCACGTGGCGCCACTTGGCTACGTGCATACACTTGGTCACCAATAAGGAGGGCAACTGAACAGTTTTCAGTTGATGTATCTAGGGCAAGAATCTTTGCGCTCATTGAAATCTCTAATCTTGATTATTTGTTACTGAAATTTGGTGTAGAAAGTCCTCTATCACGCCTAAATCGCGTGTGCGAGGAATAGCCGGTAAGCTCGCGAGAAACACACCGCCATACTCACGTGTCACTAATCGATTATCACAAATGATCAGTGCACCCTTGTCTTTCTTATCCCGGATTAAACGCCCAACCCCTTGCTTTAACGTAATAACCGCATCTGGCAATTGAACTTGTGCAAATGGGTCACCACCTTTTAAGCGACAATCTTCAATGCGCGCTTTTAATAGCGGGTCATCGGGCGCGGTAAACGGTAATTTATCGATAATAACACAGCTCAGCGTATCACCTCTAACATCAATCCCTTCCCAGAATGCGCCCGTTGCCACCAGCAAAGCATTTCCTAGCTCCATAAACTCCGCTAACGTCTTTTGTTTACTGGTCTCGCCTTGCATCAGCACCGGTACCGAGAGCACTTCTCTAAATCGTTCGCCCAATTCACGCATCATGCTGTGCGACGTGCAAAGAAAGAAACAGCGCCCTTGGTTTTGCTCAATCACCGGAACAAGCATTCGCACCAATTTGTCTGCTAGACCGGCGCTGTTGGGTTCTGGCAAGTAGCGCGGTACGCACAACCGAGCTTGAGATTGATAGTCAAACGGACTGGGAAGCGAAAACTGCGCAGAAGGCTTTAAACCTAAGCGTGATGTAAAGTGACCAAAGTCTTCATTTACCGCTAAGGTTGCGGAGGTAAATATCCATGTGCCTTGCTTGAGCTCGATCTGCTCATGAAACTTATCCGCCACACTCAATGGGGTAATGTGCAAGCTAAAGTGGCGAGGCGTAGTATCAAACCAGTAGGAGTAACCAGTTATCGAGACATCGCATACTCTATCAATCCGCCCTTTGATGGTGTGTGCGCGTTCAAATGCAACATCCAGAAGTTGACTGCGGCCCAAGGCAATTTTGAGCACTTCGATGGCGAAATCTAAAGCTTCACGCACGCGCTCAACCTCTCTCGCAATCGATGGCGAGTTAATTGCCTCACGCCAGTTACCGCGAAATCCGGGCTCTCCTAAACAAATGCGTAAGTCCATCGCCGACTGCACCAACTTATCCGCCACTTTTTGCAGTTGACGCATATCTTTCGCTTCAGTGCGATAGCCAATCTCAATATCTTTCGCCAACTCTTGGATCTGACGGCTTGATACCGACTGACCAAAATACTGACTCGCGATATCGGGGATCTGATGTGCCTCATCAAAGATAAACACTTCAGCTTCAGGAATTAACTCCCCAAAGCCCGTCTCTTTAATCGCTAGATCTGCCATAAACAGATGGTGATTCACCACCACCACGTCGGCATCCAATGCTTTTTTACGCGCTTTAAGCACGAAACAATCGGTGTAGTTAGGGCAATCTTTACCCAAGCAATTCTCGTTGGTCGAGGTAATCGTCGGAATCACTGGGCTATCTTCGGCTATCGCATCACACTCACCTAAATCGCCACTTTTGCTCTCTGATGCCCACGAACGTACTTTCACCAATTGAGTCAATAAGGTGGGGTCAGTGTGAGTACCATGACTTTCAATCATCTGCCGACCAAGGCGCTCAATACAGAGATAGTTCGCCCGCCCTTTGAGCAATGCCACTTGACCATAAAAGCCGAGCGCAGACGTCATTAACGGGAGATCGCGATGAAAAAGCTGTTCTTGAAGGTTTTTAGAACCGGTACTGATAATGGTTTTTTTCCCACTTAGCAGCGCAGGAACAAGATAGGCAAATGTCTTACCGGTTCCCGTACCCGCTTCAATCACCAATTGGCTTTGCTGCTTGATAGCTTGACGAACCGCTTCTGCCATATCGAGTTGCGCCTGACGCGGCTGAAAACCGGGAATGGCTTTGCCTAAAGCGCCATCTTGGGAGAAGGTTTTTGAAATCATGATGCGGGAACGTCGGTATTAAAAAATTAATTATACCCTGTTTAAAATGAAAAACGCGACTCCGAAGCGCCGCGTTAAAATTCGAACTCTATGTCTGATTAACGTTTATTAAGATAACGGGAAAGCCACGCTGGTCCATCAAACTCATTTTGACTATCGATAATCGCTCTTGCAGCTTCACTGGGTGACGCTTTAGATTCCCACATCTCGGTCAAAATGGATTCATCTAGCTGACAATCACCTAGCATGCTGGTTACTCGTTCGCTGTAAAGTTTACGGGCTAATAATTCTTTATCCATAACAACCACCTTAAGACACTCAATGAGGAGAGAAAACATCAACATTCGCTAACTAACTTGGTTTTAACCAAATAACTTGTTGAATTCCATTTGATATTAGTTTAATTGTTAACCTATTATTGCGGCTCAGCTCACCCTTCGGAAGCGCCGAAAAATTTCAGAATACGAAAAAAATAATTCACGGAAGTAGATACGAAATGGAAAAGAAAACACTGCTAACTCACTGTAGTGATGCACCAGGATTGATCTCAAAAATCACCAATATTTGTTATAAGCATCAGCTAAACATTATTCATAACAATGAGTTTGTTGATAACTCAAGCGGCCACTTCTTTATGCGCACCGAGCTGGAAGGCTACTTCAATGATCAAACTTTCCTTGCGGACCTTGACCAAGCCTTGCCAAGCGGAGCAAGACGCAAGTTAGTCGATTCAAGCCGCAAGCGTGTCGTGGTTCTTGTCACTAAAGAAGCCCATTGTTTGGGCGACATCTTGATGAAAAACTATGATGGTAGTTTAGACATTGATATTGCAGCGGTCGTTGGCAACTACGATACGTTACAAGCTCTCACTGAGAAGTTTGATATCCCTTATCACCATGTCAGTCATGAAGGGTTATCGCGTGAAGAGCACGAGCAGGCGATGCTGAAAGTGATCGACCAATACCAAGCGGATTTTTTGGTTCTCGCAAAATACATGCGCGTTCTGACTGCTGGATTCGTTGAAAAGTACCATCACAAAATTATCAACATTCACCATAGTTTCCTACCGGCATTTATCGGTGCAAAACCGTACCAACAAGCTTTTGACCGTGGCGTAAAAATCATCGGTGCGACGGCTCACTTTGTCACTAACGACCTTGATGAAGGGCCGATCATCAAACAAGATGTGATTCCTGTCGACCACACCTTTAGTGCCAAAGACATGGCTCAAGCAGGCCGTGATGTGGAAAAGAATGTCCTGAGTAAAGCGCTCAATAAAGTGGTCAACGATCACGTGTTTGTCTACGGCAACAAAACCGTCATTTTGTAACCCGCTGTACATGCTGATCCCTAGCAGGGATCAGCGTTTTTGCATCTCCAGAGAAAAGCTCGCAATTAATTAGTGAAACGATTGCGTTCTCTACTTATCATACCCGCTCGTGACCATGGTCTCATAGATAAGACTTAAAACACCTCTGCCGACTCGGCATTTTTATACTGGTCACTTGGCGATATAGCCAATGACAACCAACTAAAAACGAGCAACAAAATGAAAAAGACATTGGTACTTGCTGCTATCACCGCAGCCCTTTCATTCCCATCTATTGCTTCCGCTGCTGATCCTGTGGAATTTCAAAAGATCCCACAAATTATGCAGCAATTTGAGTCTGCGCAGTTGTATGTAAAGAAAGCACCAACATTGGGTCGTCTACCAAAGCAACAAGAACTAGGCCAAGATTTTCCAACCTACGTTTCTGATGGTAAAGGAGGTTATACTCTTGAAACCAACAATGTGATGACTGATGACGTGGTCATCGCCAGCATGAGCAAACCAATTGTTGCCGATGTCTACAACCAATGGTTGGTACCAAAAGATGTTTGGACCGGCACTTATGGCGAGCTTCCTACTTCGACTGAGTTCAAACCATTCAAACGCATTGCCACAATCAAAGCGATCAAAATTGACGATGCCATGCTGAAACTGCTTGGTTCAAATGATGGCGAAACGGCGGTGATTAAAGTCAGTTGGGACGACAAAGGCATGAAGGTTTACAAAGGTGGTTACTTAGCAGATTACGAATACGGCATTGCGCCACAAGAGATGCAAGAGAACTACGAACTGGCTAAATAATCACGCTGGTGACTCTGAAGGAAAGCCGCCCTCATAAATAGAGGGCGGCTTTACTTTTGCCGAGTATCTAAAGTTTTAAACCTAACTCGACACCTTGTCTAATGGCTCGCACTGCATCCAACTCTCCGGCATGGTCAGCACCACCAATCACGTGTAATTTATCGCCTAACTGTGCCCACTTATCTTCAAATGGACGTACCGAAACTTGTCCGGCGCAGATAACAATGCTGTCGGCATTAATGGTCTTAGTTTCACCTTGGTAGTTAATCTTAAGCCCATCTGCCGTTATACCTTGATATTCAACACCACCCAACAAGTTAACGCCGCGCTTTTCCAAGGTGCGTTTATGAATCCATCCGGTGGTTTTACCCGGCCCTTTACCCACTCGCCCTTTGCGACGTTGCAGCACCCAAACTTCCTTATCGCTTAATGAATCCGGGTATGGGTACAAGCCTCCGGGGTGAGCCATCTCTTTATCAATTCCCCACTCGTGCAGCCAATCGTCTAATTGATGGTTATCAGGTTCGGTAATCATGGTGGCTACGTCGATACCAATGCCACCAGCACCAACAATGGCTACTCGATCACCAAGGTAAGTTTTGTCTCTAATTAGTGTCTGATAATCAATCACTTTATCCGATTGCTGACTGCCGTTTATCTCCACTTTACGCGGCTCAACGCCCGACGCCATGATCACTTCATCATACTCTTTGAGCAGATCAAAGTTGGCTTCTGTTTCAAGATGCAGTTTGACGCCAGTTTCATCGATCTGATTGGCGAAATAACGAATGGTCTCACGAAACTCTTCTTTGCCCGGGATCTGCATCGCAAGACGGAACTGCCCACCAATTCGGTCATTACGTTCAAAGAGGTCAACCTGATGTCCTCGGCTGGCTAAAGTGGTTGCACAGGCAAGACCTGCGGGACCAGCCCCCACCACTGCGATATTTTTGGCGGTGTGAGTTGATAACGGGATCAACTCAGTTTCGCGACATGCGTAAGGGTTCACCAAACAACTTGCGGCTTTACCTTTAAATACGTTATCTAAGCAGGCTTGGTTGCAACCAATACACGTGTTGATCAAACGAGACTGCTGCTTCTCTGCTTTAACGACAAAGTGGGGGTCGGCAAGAAATGGGCGAGCCATTGATACCATGTCGGCTTGCCCAGAAGATAAAATCTTCTCCGCTTCTTCGGGCATATTGATACGGTTGCAAGTAATGATTGGCACTGAAACATGCGGCCTGACTTTCTCGGTTACCCATGCAAATGCGCCGCGAGGCACTTGAGTTGCGATGGTTGGAATACGAGCTTCATGCCAACCTATGCCGGTGTTAATTAAGCTCACACCGGCCTTCTCTAAGGCTTGCGCTAGCTCAATCACTTCATCAAAGGTACTGCCCTGCTCCACCAGATCCAGCATCGAAAGGCGGAAAATGATAATAAATCGCTCGCCCACTTCTTGACGAATCGCTTTGACAATTTCCAAGGCAAAACGAATGCGATTTTGATAGCTCCCCCCCCAATCATCATAACGGGTATTGGTGCGTTGGCAGATGAACTGGTTAATCAAGTAGCCTTCCGACCCCATCACCTCTACGCCATCATATCCAGCCAATTGAGCTAATGATGCACTGTTAGCAAACGCTTGGATGGTCTTTTTGATTTGGCGCTCACTCATTTCACTGGGCGAGAAACGTGCAATAGGCGCTTTAATTGAAGAGGCACTTTGCGCAAAAGGATGCATTGCATAACGCCCTGCGTGTAGCAACTGCAACGCAATTTTGCCGCCGTACTGATGTACCGCCTCAGTCACCACTTTGTGGGCTTGTGCATGCTTAGGTTTACTGAATTCCGCACTAAACGGGTGCAAACGTCCGCGCAGATTAGGTGAAAAGCCACCGGTAACAATTAAGCCGACACCGCCTTTGGCACGTTCAGCATAAAAAGCCGCCAGTTTATCGAGCCCTTGTTTATCCTCTTCAAGCCCAGTGTGCATCGAGCCCATCAACACACGATTCTTTAATTGGGTGAAGCCTAAATCCAATGGTTTGAGTAAGTTTGGGTACATGGCAGACATCGCTTTCATTATTCTAGTTGTGGTCTGACCAGACTAAGACTAAACAACACAAAAATCAAACATACGTTTACATTTTTGAAACATCACTCACTTTTCGAGCGAGGCAACGTATAACTCTTGTTGGTGCCCAACATTCGCCAACAGAAAAGGATACCAACGAAATCAATGGGAAATGACCGGATACTGATTTGGTTGGCTTTGGTGCCTTTTTAGGGAAATTGTCAGTTGATCCATTCAAGCTTGACTAGATTTAATAAAGAATCATTTAAAGGTTCTGGTGATACCCCTTAAGTTTCAGTAGGATGTAAGGTTAATCATTAGAACCTGTGGGGAACACAGCGGAGATACAATGAAAACCATCTTTAAATACATCGGGCTGTTTTTTAAGGGGATATGGAAAGCAGTCACTTTTATTCGCGTCGCGCTTGCAAACCTGCTGTTTCTCGCGTTTATCGCGTTAATTTACTTTGCGTATACCAACGTCGAGTCAACGGTTACGCCACCTCCGCCGAAAAAGTCAGCACTGATCGTCAATATTTCAGGTCCGATCGTTGAACAGGCAACTTATCAAAACCCAATGGACTCATTAACTGGGTCTATTTTTGGTCAAGATTTACCTAGAGAAAACGTGTTGTACGAAATCGTCAGCACCATTCGCCACGCAAAAGATGACCCAAATATTACCGGTATCGTGTTGTCACTGCGTGATATGCCTGAAACAAGTCTGACGAAGCTGCGTTACATCGCCAAAGCTCTCAATGATTTTAAAGCGTCTGGTAAACCTATTTTCGCCGCTGGTGATTTTTACAACCAGAGCCAATATTACCTCGCCAGTTATGCAGACAAAATCTATCTCGCTCCTGATGGTGCAGTGATGATTAAAGGTTATAGTGCCTACTCAATGTACTACAAGACACTACTTGAGAAACTGGACATCAACACGCACGTGTTCCGTGTCGGCACCTACAAATCTGCGATTGAACCTTTTATTCGCAACGATATGTCTGATGCAGCGAAAGAGTCTGCTTCTCGTTGGCTCACTCAACTTTGGGGTGCCTTTGTTGATGACGTGGCAACCAACCGTTCAATTGATGCCGATACGCTTAACCCCAATATGGATGAGTTCGTTGAACTGGTTAAAAGTACCAATGGTGACCTTGCCGCGCTATCACTGAAACTCGGCCTTGTTGACCAGTTAGCGACTCGCCAACAAGTACGCCAAGCCATGGTCGACGTATTCGGCAGCGATGACAATGATAGCTACCCATACGTTGATTACTATGAGTACCTTGCCTCTATTCCGCCTAGCTTTGATGTCAATGACGACGATGTCGCTGTCGTTGTGGCAAGTGGCGCCATTATGGATGGTTCACAACCTCGCGGCACAGTAGGCGGCGATACCGTTGCTTCTCTGCTACGTGAAGCCCGGAACGACAACAAAGTGAAAGCGGTAGTACTGCGTGTCGATAGCCCAGGGGGCAGTGCCTTTGCCTCTGAAGTGATTCGCAATGAGATTGAAGCGCTAAAACAAGCAGGTAAGCCTGTGGTGGTATCGATGTCGAGTGTGGCGGCATCTGGTGGCTACTGGATTTCCATGAGTGCCGATAAGATTGTTGCTCAGCCAACCACGATTACTGGCTCAATTGGTATTTTCAGCGTGATCACCACCTTCGAGAAAGGCTTGAATAACCTTGGTGTTTATACCGATGGTATTGGTACTACACCACTATCAGGTATTGGTGTTACGACGGGCATACCAGAGAAAGCAGCAGATGCAATCCAACTGGGTATTGAGCATGGTTATAGCCGCTTCATCAACTTAGTCAGCAGCAATCGCAATATTCCATTAAGCGAGATGGAAGAGATTGCGGAAGGCCGTGTTTGGACGGGTCAAGACGCTATGCGTTTAGGCTTGGTTGACCAAATGGGTGACTTTGACGACGCTGTTGCACTGGCTGCCAAATTGGCAGAGTTGGATAGCTACAACATTTACTGGGTTGAGGAGCCTCTCTCTCCAGCGCAGCAATTTATCCAAGATTTTATGAATCAAGTTCGCGTCTCTCTCGGACTGGATATTTCTGCGTTTGTTCCGGCTGCACTACAGCCTGCGGCTCAGCAACTCAGCCAAGATATGACGCTAATGCAGAGCTTTAACGACCCTAAAGGTCAGTATACATTCTGCTTAAACTGCCAAGTTCAGTAAGGATGATTCGCTGATTTTCTGAGCAACAGTACCGCTTAATAGTAGACAAGGGGCATATCTTCAGAATATGCCCCTTCATTTTTCGGTATGGCATCTATACTGTAGTTGGGTATATAATCCCCGCCTCTGTTCCCCCTACAACAATAACTGGTTTCGAACAATGGCAAGAAAACACATCTATATCGCCTACACTGGCGGTACCATTGGTATGCAGAAATCCCATGACCACGGCTATGTACCAGTTGCTGGCTTCATGGAGAAACAGTTAGCAAGCATGCCTGAATTCCACCGCCCTGAAATGCCAGAATTCACCATTCATGAGTACGAGCCGCTTATCGACTCTTCCGATATGACGCCAGCCGATTGGCAGCAGATCGCGGACGATATCCGTGATAACTATGATAAATATGACGGTTTTGTGATTTTGCATGGTACAGACACCATGGCTTATACCGCGTCAGCACTGTCATTTATGCTCGAGAATCTCGGCAAACCGGTAATCATTACTGGTTCACAAATACCTTTGGCGGAACTGCGCTCGGATGGCCAGGCAAATCTATTGAATGCGCTGCATCTAGCGGCGAACTACCCCATCAACGAAGTCACTCTGTTCTTCAACAATAAGTTGATGCGCGGCAATCGCAGTACCAAGTCTCACGCAGACGGTTTTAATGCCTTTACTTCACCTAACTTGCCACCGCTACTCGAAGCGGGGATCAACATTCAAGTCAGCAATAATGTGAATGTTGGTGAAGTGCCGGAAGGCCCATTTAAAGTCCATGATATTACGCCGCAACCTATTGGTGTAATCACCATGTATCCAGGCATCTCCCATGAGGTGATTCGCAACACGCTACTGCAACCAGTTAATGCGATGATTTTGCTCACTTTTGGTGTTGGTAACGCGCCGCAAAACCCGCAGTTATTGGCACAGCTTAAAGATGCTTCTGAGCGCGGTGTTATCGTCGTCAACTTAACTCAATGTTTGGCAGGCAAAGTCAATATGGGCGGTTACGCTACAGGCTGTGCGCTTGCAGAGGCAGGCGTGATTAGCGGTTACGATATGACACCTGAAGCGGCGCTGGCAAAACTTCACTTCCTGCTTAGTCAAGATTTAAGCTACGAAGAGGTGAAAGTGGAAATGCAACGTGTATTGCGCGGTGAAATGAGCATCTAGTTCCCACTATACTCGTCAGCAAGAACCAAAAAAGCCGACATCTATGTCGGCTTTTGTCTATCTCACATCGTTAACGTTAAAACTTATAGCCACCCGCAATCATAAACACCCACGGGTCGATGTCGACATCAGTGGTGACCCTTGTTGCGCCAACATCGTAACTTGCTTCGGTATCAATATCAGCGTACCAGACTGATGTATTGATAAACCAATTATCGTTGATCATATAGTCAATACCCACGTTAGCCGCTAACCCAAACGAATCATCAAGTGACAGGTTAGAGACGGTACCGACACCTTTCCCAACCACTTCTTCATCAAAGAAGAAGGTATAGTTTAAACCCGCCCCAACATAAGGACGCAACTTGCTGTTCGCTTCACCAAAGTAGTATTGCAACATTAAGGTCGGTGGTAAGTGCTTAATTTCACCAATATCGCCATCTACACCTGTAAGATTAGAAGAAATTTTATGCTGGAAAGGCGTTGCGGCAAGCAGTTCTACGCTGATGTTATCCGTCAACATATAACCAATCGTCAAACCAAGCTGAGTATTTGAATCAACACCAAACTCGGTACCCGGAACTCCTGCGATATTACCACTACTTTCATTAGGTGAGACCATCGCGGCACCAGCACGGACAATAAAATCACCTTCTTTATGGGCAAACGCTTGGGCAGAACTTAGAGCAGTAAGTACAGCGAGACAACATATTGCTTTTTTCATTGTTATTTCCTTATAGGGCTTGTTTTACAACTGGGCTCACATGCACGAAAGAAAACACCACTGCCTTACTCGCGTGCTATAAGCCCTAAGTTTTTATAATTGCGGTCAAGTTAACACAGCAATCCCCTACAAAATTGATGGAAATCAATTGTTCACTTTTAAGACACATTTCACCCCTAGCAACCATACATCGATCACTTCATGATGAAACATTTGCAACATATATGTAATGCGAATTTTATGTGCATCACATTAAGGCGAAATAGAATATGGCGTTTTCCCGGTTTAGCAGTTTTATCGGTGACAAAGGCTTTATTTCACAGAGATAAATAAATGCTTGTCGTAACATTACCGATAATAAGGAGGTGATACAAAGAGGGATAACTGGCGCAAGCTTAACCTCGTTGAAACAAGGTTGTCACTTTTCCATCGGTGCGATATAGGATTAAAGCAAATAAGATAAGCCCGCAACCAACCATCTTATTTAAAGACATCTGCTCGCCATACCAAGCAATGCTCAAAAACACGGTCCAGATTGGTTCAAGAATCATGATAAGTGCAGCGTTTCCAGGGATTATCTGTTTTTGCGCGGTGGTTTGCATCACATACCGTAATGCCGTGGCTAAGATGGTACTGGCGGTAAACCAACCCCAAATAGATGGTTCTATGTGCACGGGCACGGATTCAAACATCACGCTGGCACTCAAACCAATGACACCGGTGACAAACAGTTGAATGCAAGTTAACAACAAAATGGGCAACGTTTGTGAGTATTTGCTGTTCACATTAAAGTGCAGCGCCAATATAACCGCATTAAACAAAAACCACAGTTGGCTACTCGAACTTTGCCAACCGTCCTTCAGTGACAGAAATGCCAAACCGCTAATGGCTATCGGCAGTGAAACCCAAAAAATGCGCTTCGGCCTTTGCCCAAACAAGATCCAAGCGACAAAAGGCACCATGAGCATTGAGAGGCTTAAGATAAATGCCCCTTCCCCCAGCGTGTCGCTAATCGAAATGGCATGAATCCAGCTCATTAACGCCGTTGCCAGCAAACAGCCGACTAACGCTGCCGAACGGATATCACGCCAACTTGCACGGCGCAAAGAGCCTAAACAGAACGGCAAAAGACACAGCGAAGCGGTGAGAAAACGTAATCCAACAAATCCAAACGGTGGTAGGCCCTGAATCGTCTCTTTGGAAAAGATCCACCCCAATGCCGACAAGATCGTCGCAATTACAAGTATGGTTGCTGCTTTTCGTTCCGATTTCACTATAGGCGCTCACAGTGCATTCAATTAATTAAAGGGGCTTGGAGGTAAGCCACAAGCCCAGAATAGGGCTGAGTGACCATGATGCCAGTTTGACCACCTGAGCGCGACTTGACTTAAATTTATTTTCTCACTCCGCGAGAAAATTCAAGTTTAACTGTGATCACTGCGCTATTTTTCTGCTGCTTGTAAACGGCGTATCAACTTAGCTGGTGTTCCACCGTAAAGGCAATCTGGCTCGACATCTTTAGTCACAACAGAGTTCGCGGCTATCACGGAACGAGCTCCGATCGTCACCCCTTGATTAATCACCACGTTTCCTCCAATCCAAACATCGTCTTCAACCACAATCGGTTTACAAAAGGTTTCCCAATTGCGTCTGCTCATATGGTCAAGAGAATGACTGGCGGTATAAAACTGGGCATTGGGGCCTATCAGCACATGATTGCCAATCTTAATCGGAGCGCCATCTAAAAAGGTCGCATTCATGTTGATAAAGGTTTTTGCACCAATCTCAATCGTCTGACCAAACTCACAGAAAAATGGCGAGCGAATAATACTACCTGTTCCATAGTGGTGGAAAAGCTGCTGATAGAGCTCACTGCGACGAGTATCATCCGTCGCACCGTTCAGTTCTGCCAGCAGTAATGAAGCATGATTACGCACCGAGTCAACTGAAGCATCTCCACCATCAAATGCTTCCCCTGCAATCATTTTGTCAAATTCTGTCATTGTCTATCACACACTCTACGATTTGATTATGCGAAAAAAAACCGGCTCGCAAGCCGGTTTCATCATCAATACTGGAACTAACCGCCGATGTACTCAGCGCCAGCCATGTATTTTTGCAGTGCTGTTGGAATGCGAATACGACCATCAGCTTCTTGGTTGTTCTCAAGAATCGCAACCATAGTACGACCAACCGCTAGGCCAGAACCGTTTAGCGTGTGCACAAGTTCAGGCTTTTTCTCGCCTTTACGACGGAAACGCGCTTGCATGCGACGAGCTTGGAAATCCCACATGTTTGAGCAAGATGAAATTTCACGGTAAGTTTCTTGAGCTGGTACCCATACTTCTAAGTCGTAAGTTTTGCGTGAGCCAAAGCCCATATCGCCAGTACACAGTACAACTTTACGGTAAGGCAGTTCTAGAAGTTGTAGAACTTTCTCTGCGTGACCAGTTAGTTCTTCTAGCGCCGCCATTGAGTCTTCAGGTTTTGTGATTTGCACAAGCTCAACTTTGTCGAACTGGTGCATACGGATAAGACCGCGTGTATCACGACCGTAAGAACCTGCCTCTGAACGGAAACATGGTGTGTGAGCCGTCATCTTAAGTGGAAGATCAGCTTCTTCAGAGATGGTGTCACGCACTAGGTTCGTTACCGGTACTTCTGCCGTTGGGATCAATGACAGTTTACGAGGTTCTTCATCGTTCACTTTTTCCACTAGTGGCTCAGTGTGGAATAGGTCTTTACCAAACTTAGGTAGCTGACCTGTACCAAATAGGCTGTCTGCGTTCACTAGGTAAGGCACGTACATTTCTGTGTAGCCGTGCTCTTCAGTATGAAGATCCAACATAAACTGAGCGATTGCACGGTGCAGACGTGCAAATTGACCTTTCATCACGATGAAACGTGCACCAGTAATTTTTACTGCGCTAGCGAAATCAAGACCGTCACCCATTTCGCCAAGATCAACGTGATCTTTCAGATCGAAATCATAAGTCTTTGGCTCACCCCAACGAGAAATCTCTACGTTGTCGTTTTCATCTTGACCATCTGGCACTTCATCGGCAGGGATGTTTGGTAGAGACATAGTGATCTCTTCCAGTTTTGCCATCACTGCGTCTAATTCAACTTTCTTTGCATCAAGATCGCTACCAAGAGTACCGATTTGCTGTTTGATCGCTTCAGCACCCTCTTTATCGCCAGCAGCCATTAGTTGACCGATTTGCTTGGAGATGGAGTTACGCGTGGATTGTAAATTTTCAACTTCTACTTGAATGGACTTACGTTGTTCTTCAAGTGTACGGATTGTCTCTACGTCTAGCTTAAAGCCTCGACGCGCCAGTTTAGCAGCTGTTTCATCCAGCTCTGTACGAAGTAATTTAGAATCCAGCATTGTTAATCCTATGCTTTGAGTTGTGAAATCGCGCGCTCGCATCATGCGTGCACACTAAAAAATTAACCGAACAAATGTATCCAAAAATCACGGCTTTTCATAGCGCTTTTGTGGGCTATTTGCATCTAAATTAGCCAAGTAATCTAACTTTTCGCCAATTTTGGTCTCTAAGCCTCGATTTGTCGGCTGATAGTAACGGGTTCCTAACATTTCTGGGGGTAAATATTGCTCACCAGCAGCGTATGCGCCCGGCTCATCATGAGCGTAGCGATACTCGGCTCCATAGCCTAAATCTTTCATTAAATGCGTTGGCGCATTGCGTAAGTGGTGTGGCACTTCGTACTCTGGCAAGTTATGCGCATCGGTGAGAGCTTGTTTCCAAGCAGTATAAACGGCATTACTTTTTGGCGCACAAGCTAGATAAACGATCGCTTGAGCGATCGCACGCTCTCCCTCAGCAGGGCCAACGCGGGTAAAACAATCCCATGCAGAAAGTGCGACTTGCATTGCTCGTGGGTCAGCGTTACCGACATCTTCGGAAGCAATCGCCAATAAGCGACGCGCAATGTAGAGAGGATCACAACCCGCAGCGATCATTCGTGCTGCCCAGTAAAGCGCCCCATCAGGATTGGAACCACGAATCGATTTATGCACAGCCGAAATCAGGTCATACCAAATGTCACCTTTGTTATCGAAACGCGCCACCTTTTCACCAGCAACTTCCGCCAACAACTGCAAGGTGATCTGTTTTTCGCCATGCGCATTGTCTTGAGCCATATCGTAGAGCAACTCAAGATAGTTGAGTGACATACGCGCATCGCCATTCACGAGTTCTGCCAGTCTATCAAGCACGTTATCAGCAAAGTTTGCCTCAATCTTACCAAGACCTCGCTCTTGGTCGTTGATGGCTTGCTGAAGTGCCTGATGGATATCTTCCGTCGCGAGGGAGGTCAGCTTGTACACTCGAGCGCGTGATAACAGTGCGTTATTGAGCTCAAAAGAGGGATTTTCTGTGGTGGCACCAATAAAGGTAACCGTACCATCTTCAATATGCGGCAAAAACGCGTCTTGCTGTGATTTATTGAAGCGATGGACCTCATCAACAAACAAGATAGTACGCCGACCTGCCAGCTTGTTTTCTCGCGCACGCTCAATAGCCGCGCGGATCTCTTTTACCCCAGAGGTCACAGCAGAAACGCGCTCTACTTCAGCATTCGCGTAATTGGCAGCCACTTCGGCTAATGTTGTTTTCCCCGTGCCTGGCGGTCCCCACAAGATCATTGAGTGAATATGACCGGCTTCTAACGCACGACGCAGCGGCTTACCTTCACCAAGGATATGTTGCTGACCAATATATTGGTCAAGTGTTTGCGGCCGCATTCTAGCAGCAAGGGGACGAAAATCTTCGTCCCCTGAAAAATCAAACGAGTAATTACTCACTTGTTAGTTCCTTTGGTCATCAACCTCTACACCTTCAGGAATGATGAAAGTGAAGCGATTAGCACTTGGTTTACTTAAATCAATATTGGAGAAAGTAAATGCGCTGGTTTGTCCGTCTTGCTCTATCACGCTAAACCCTTTAACCGCCCCTTTCTGATTGATTTCTAGTTTGAATTGCCCTTGATTACTGTCTACTGCCGTTGGCGTTAATGTGAATACATCACCTTGCTGCGCCACCTTGTAGTTATCCCAGTCGCTAGCGCGATTGCGCGTCAACAATACAAAAGGTGTTTGCTCAGTCGCTTGTTCTTGCCAATAAATGCTGACTTGCTCGATAAACGGACTGTAATACCACAGCGTTTTGCCATCGGAAACCAATACGTTTTCATCAGGCAGTGTCGTGGTCCAGCGGAACAAACTTGGTCGAGCAATTTCAACCTTGCCTTGCCCTTCCATGACCACTTCACCTTCAGGACTTTTCACCTGTTGGGCAAAATTGGCACTAAAACCATCGGTCAGTTGAAGGCGTTCACTTAACTCTTGTTGCGGTGATGCCCAAACGGAAAAACTCGCCAATAACAGTAACAGTGTTTTTTTCATTTAATTCTT
Source organism: Vibrio panuliri (assembly GCF_009938205.1). Taxonomy (NCBI): domain Bacteria; kingdom Pseudomonadati; phylum Pseudomonadota; class Gammaproteobacteria; order Vibrionales; family Vibrionaceae; genus Vibrio; species Vibrio panuliri. Next base: position 2,189,949 of record NZ_AP019654.1, read on the forward strand.
TCCTGAATGCTTTCGGTTCAAAGGTTATAACCAATTTCTGTGTCAGTTATGACCGAATAAAGTCAACATAGTTGCGGTTACTTGCCACAGCACTGTTTAAATTTTTTACCGCTTGCACAAGTACATGGGTCGTTACGTCCCACTTCTTTGTATGGGTTGACACTTTGCCCTTTTGCACCAACCAACGCCTCATCGGCTGCTTGAGCCACTTCATTGACCATCAAGTCCAGTTGGTCAACAAAATCAGCAAGAGCTGGTGGGGTCTCAACCCCAGCTTGTTTCATTTGAGCTTGGGTTTGCTCTTCGTCAATGGCGAGCATTAATGTGGTTAACAACGCTTGCAGCATACGCAAGGTACCATCACTGATATTGGTTTCAAGCCATTGTGGTTCGATGATTGGCCACAACGACATAAAGCCTTCAGCAAAGTCTGCTAGCTGTTCCGCTTGATGTTCTCCAGCAACCAAGTCAAGCAATGAGTATTCATTTCGCTTGAGGAAGCTGTACTGATGGTTGATTTGCCCAACCATCGGCTTAGATAGCTCATCGGCATTGTCGCCAAATACTTGCTCCAACCACGCTTCTGGTTGCAAAGGCTTAGTTGCCATATTTGCGGCAAGGGTGACGCCTTCAATAAATAGTTGGGATTCTTGGCATTGAGTATTAGCTAATGCGATAAGTTGGTAATTCATTTTGCAATCTAATTTATGAACAGAGTGGCGATTATACCCCGTGAAGCCTACAGGGTCACGGTTAATGCCCCCATCACTCTATGTCGCTTGATTTTCAACCTAACAAACTGGTGATGAATAGCAGATGAATGTATTACTCAGTATTGAGCAGAATCTGAGCACTTTTTTTGTTCGTTGTCTGACACTTGACGAAAAATTGACTGTTTATTCCATCAATAATAGTGCATTATTTCAGCGAAACATTTACTTACATTTATAATTTGCTGCTTGAATACGATGAAAAACAACAAAAACTCTGGTTTTACCCTTATAGAGCTAGTCGTCATAATTGTGATACTAGCAGTGTTGGCGGTGGTTGCCCTGCCACGATATTTAAACTACCAACGCGATGCTCATCTTGCCCGCGCGGATGCGGCTTTTGCCAGTTTGGATAATGCCATTCAGTTATATCACTCGAAATGGCTAACCCAAGGCGAAACAAAAGACGTGGTTGATTACGGGACTGGCGATATATACCCCTCAAGCACCGGCTACCCGCTGACAAAAGATCGCTCAACGAACCAAGGAACCGATCAAATTCATGGTAGTGATTGTCTCGATGTTTGGCAGTCGTTACTCAATACTGATCTAACCATCACACCACATAAAGACAGTGACCCTGTATACGGTAATAAAAACGATATTGTCTCTTGGTATACTGGAAACCAATGCTACTACTATTACACCAAGGGTTTTGAAGCGAAAGAGGAGCTACCTGCTCTCTACTACAATCCCGTGACTGGTGAAACCACGAGAAGCGTGGCGAAACCTTCCAAATAGCTTACGTGACATTTGACGCGCATCACTCTAAAATCACGCCTCCCTAACTGGAGGCGTTTTTTATGCGAGTTGTTTTGGGCCCTATGGAGGGCGTTTTGGATCACCTAATGCGTGAGATTCTCACCGACATCAATGACTACGATTTGTGTGTCACTGAGTTTGTGCGAGTTGTCGATCAACGCCTACCAGAACATGTATTTAAACGTCTCTGCCCTGAACTTGAGCAAGGATCACAAACCAAGTCGGGTGTGCCAGTCCACATTCAGTTACTTGGTCAAGACCCTCACTGGATGGCTGAAAACGCCGTCATGGCGGCAGAACTTGGCGCGAAAGGCATCGATTTAAACTTTGGCTGCCCCGCTAAACTGGTTAACAAGAGCAAAGGGGGCGCCGCTTTGTTGCAGCACCCTGAGCTGATTCATCGCGTTGTAAAAGCTTGTCGAGAAGCGGTTGATGAGCGCATTCCTGTCACAGCAAAGATTCGCCTTGGTTGGGAAAACCCTGATGACTGTTTTGAAATCGTTAGTGCCATTGAATCTGCTGGCGCTAACGAACTGACTGTTCACGCCCGCACCAAAGAAGGTGGATATAAAGCGAGTGAGATTAAGTGGGACTATATCAATCAAATTCGCCAACGTAGTTCGATTCCCTTAATCGCCAATGGTGAGATTTGGAACTATCAAGATGGTCAGAACTGTATTGCCACAACTGGCATCGATTCACTGATGGTATGTCGCGGCGCATTCAATGTGCCAAACCTTGGCAATGTCGTGAAACATAACGCCACTGTGATGCCATGGTCGGAAGTTGTCGAATTGATGTTGGTTTATTCACAATACGAAATCAAAGGCGACAAAGGGCTCTACTACCCAAACCGTATTAAACAATGGTTCGCATATTTGCGTAACCAATACCCTGAAGCTGCCGAGTTATTCCGTGAAATTCGCACTTTCAACAAAGCCGCGCCGATCGTTGAGCATCTGCAACGCTACCGCGATCAACTCGTCGCCGCATAACAAATAAAGCCCATCACTCGATGGGCTTTATTGTCTCTAGTCACGGGTATATAGACTGATATCTAATTCAACAACAGACTATCATCCGCCAACTCTTCACCTCGTACTTTGGAGAACATCTCCAGTAAATCAGGCACTCCCATATTTGCGCGCTGTTCACCCGTTACATCAAGAACAATCTCGCCTTGATGCAACATAACGGTTCGATCACCGCACGCTAATGCATCTTTCATTGAGTGAGTGACCATCATCACCGTAAGGTTAAATTCGGCTACGATACGCTTCGTGAGATCGATGATAAACGCTGCCATACGTGGATCGAGGGCTGCGGTGTGCTCATCAAGCAAAAGCAATTTACTGTCTGACAATGTTGCCATCACCAAGCTCACTGCTTGCCGCTGACCACCAGAAAGTAGACCAATGTTGTCCCCTAAACGATCTTCTAAACCTAACCCCAAAATACTGATGCGTTCTTGGAACAATTTACGTCGGTTGGTAGATAAGGAATGACTCCACCCTCGCCGCTTGCCACGCATATAAGCGAGTGCCATGTTCTCTTCAATGGTCAAGTCACCACACGTTCCAGCCAGCGGGTCTTGGAACACACGCGCACACCGAGTCGCCCGTTGCGCCACGGTTTGACGTGTCACATCTTGCTCATCAATCACTACCCGTCCGCCAACCATTGGGGTTTCACCAGTCACCGCACCTAATAAAGTCGATTTCCCCGCCCCATTGGAGCCGATCACAGTCAAAAATTGGTGTTCAGGCACCTCAAGACTCACTCCCTTCAAGGCCCGATTTTCCAAAATCGTGCCGGGGTTAAAAGTCACTTGAATATCATCTAAACGAATCATACCGCTTCTCCTGATCCTTTGGCGCCGGTGCTGCTGATACCGACGCTACGTGGCTTTTTTGCCCGATAATGGCTGCGAATCTTAGGGGCTATCAGTGCCATTGCGACCAATACCGCTGTGACTAAGTTGAGGTCTGACGCTTGCAAACCAAACATGCCAGTACTCAAGGCAAACGCCACCGCCAAACGGTAGAGAACCGAACCAACAATAACGGCAACCACCGCTATCCAGATTTTACGCCCCGGAATTAAGGTTTGTCCCAAAATCACCGCCGCAAGACCGACGACAATCGTACCCGTTCCTGAGGTCACATCCGCAAAGCTATTGGTTTGAGCAAACAGTGCACCAGCAAAACCAACAAAGCCATTAGAGAGCGCCAAACCGAAGTAGGTATAAAACGACGTACTCGCGCCTTGCGCTGAAACCATACGTGCATTCACGCCTGTCGCGCGCAGCCCCAAGCCAAAATCACTGTTTAGCAGCCTGACCACAAACCAAGCTGAAAACAGAACCAACACCCCAACCACCAGCGGGCGCATTAATACGGGATCACCCATAGTTTCAAACGGAGTCAAAATGGTTTCTTCCCCGAGTAACGCCATATTGGGCCGTCCCATAATGCGGATATTGATAGAAAATGCGGCGATCATGGTAAGAATTGAGGCTAATAGGTGCAAAATGCCACATTTAACCGCAAGAAAAGCCGTCACCCAGCCAGTCATGGCCCCAGCTATGATCGCCATGCCCGTCGCAACCCAAGGGTCGATACCAGCAACGATGGCTGTCGCGGCAACCGCAGCTCCCATGGGGAAGCTACCATCAACGCTCAGATCAGGAAAATCGAGTACGCGAAAGGTCAGGTAGACGCCAAGCGCCACCAAACCGTAGACAAGTCCTATTTCAAGCGCACCGAAAAAAGCAAAAGCAGACATAAAAACTCCCTTTCTGCTTAAGTAGGACGAGCGACAAAGCCACCCGCCCTATTTAATACGATGTCGGTTTACTTAACGCTTTTCGTTGCGCGCTCTAGAACAGATTGAGGAAGCTCAATGCCTAGCTTATCTGCCGCAGTAAGGTTGACCACAAGATCCGAACCTTTGGCGACTTTGACATCCAGCTCACCGGGTTGCTTACCCTCGAGGATCTCGGCAACGTAATCTGCCGTTTGAACCCCTACTTGGTAGTAGTCAAAACCTAAGCTGGCGATGGCACCTTTCTCAACATAAGACGTTGCCCCACCAAGGACTGGCGTTTTAGCTTGATTGGCAGCGACGATCATTCCTTCAATCGCACTTGCAACGGTATTGTCAGTTGGCGCATAGATAACATCTGATTTTGCCGCAATCGCTTGGGTTGCTGATTGAACATCCGCACTTTTTAGTGCTGTCGCCTCAACCACTTCAATACCTTGCTGCTGCGCGTGCTGTTTTAGCAACTCAACCAAAGTCACCGCATTGGCTTCACCCGGGTTAAACACTACGCCAATTGACTTCACATTCGGTAGGATCTCTTGAATCAACTGCACATGTTGACCAACGGGAGATAGGTCAGACAGACCAGTAACATTCTTACCCGGCTGCGCCAACTGGCTCACCAATTTGGCACCAACGGGGTCTGTCACAGCGGTAAAGACGACAGGAATATCCCGCGTCGCAGAGACAAGAGCTTGAGCGGTAGGCGTCGCGATACCAACCAAGACATCTGGTCTTTCACCCACATATTGGCGGGCAATTTGCACCGCTATAGCAGGGTTGCCCTGTGCTGTTTTGTAGTCAAAATCAAGATTCTTACCTTGTTCATAGCCTTTCGCTTTAAGGCCATCAACCAAACCTTGACGTGTTGCATCCAGTGCGGGGTGTTCAACAATTTGAGATACGGCAACTTTGGCTGTTTTTGCCATAACGCTTTGCGACGATAATAATGCGATACCTGCAAGAACGGCAGTTGCGATTGCTTTGCCTGCTTTCATCTTAACTCCTTGATTTAAGCAATGATGGGGATGTTGTGTTTTCGCCAATCGAGTTGGCTTTATATAATTAGTATTTTTCTGCGTACTTTTTGTACGTCACCATCATTATTACCAATAACTTCCTCAAATGGGAAGTGAGTTTTAACATCAAAGCAACAAAAATCAGCAAATCGCGATGTCTTAATCTGCCTGTCTATTCGCCTGAAGCAAAATGTTGCGTGGCGTCACGTCACGGCCACAAAACTCTCGTAGCGTGACTTGATAACCGTGTTGCTGCAAATAGATGGCTTTATCGAGTACAAGCCACAACTCCAGACCACGCTTAAACAGTTGCTGTACCAAGCTAAGTTTTTCCATACGCCAAAAGCGCAGTTCTCCTTTCGCCAGATATTCCTCACTGTCAAAGGCGGGTAACACTAAGTCTTTTTCTGTCGCTGCCCAGTGGCAAAATGACTCGAAGCCCTCACTCAGTTGCGATTTTTTAATGCTTGGAATCGGCACATATTCGGACAAAGCGAGTTTTTCTTGCAACAAAATATCGAAACCTAAACGGTAACTCATCTCCTCAAGTCGATGGCGTTTGACTCGCTCACCACCAGTCACCAACTCTTGCAATGGGATACGCAACTCTGACTTACTTAAACGCAATGCCGACTGTTTTGCCGGTTGCGACAGCGCTTGATAACTTTCTGATTGAATCAGATGATAACAACATGGTGACAGGCTGATTGCAGGCAATTGGCTCTTGACGGCTTTATCGATCAAACTGACATGCAGATCGCCGCAAGCATGCAATGCTACAGCGTGCTGTTGGCGATTAAAGACACCTATCGATTCTTCCGCAAACGCATCGCCTTGGATAAACTGCATGGGTAATTTCTGCTTAATCGCTTCGGCTTGCCCAGACTCACACAGTGCCTGTTGAAACTCAAAACTGGTGACTTTTTGTTGGCTTTGACTGGCGAGAATACGCCCGAGAAATCCTTTACCTGAACACCACTCCAACCATTCAGTCCCCGCTTTTAACTGCAGAGCAGACTCACCCATCGCGAGTATTTGTTGCAACTTACGTCCAGGAACACCGGTATCAATCCCCCGTTCCAGTTGTAAACCAGACAAAGAGACTTGCGGTAAACGAAGTTGCTCAAGGAAGTGAATCAACTTAGGGAAAAATGGGGCACAAGCTTGAGTTAATGCATCGCCATTTTGCTTGTAATACTCAACTTGCTGGGGAGTTAACTGACTAAGCCATTCACAAAGCGATGGATTGTGCTGTAACCAAGGCAAATGAGGTAGCTTTGAGGCAAAGAAGGGTTCAAAACGCCAATAATCTTGATATTGGGTTAGATAGGTATCTATGGAGTGAAACAGGTTTTGCATTCTTCCCTCTAGTTGGCGGCATTGCAAGCGCCAATTCTAGAGGGAAGTGCTCGATTTGAGTAGTCAATTATCGCACGGGTAGATCAATGTCTTTAAACATGTCTTCAATTTCGGCGTTTGACTTCAGTGACAGCGCCTGCTCCACGACAGGACGCGTAAGGTGCGGGGCAAAACGCTCCATAAAGTCAAACATGTAAGAACGAAGGAATGTACCACGACGGAAACCAATACTGGTGGTACTTGCGCCGAAGATATGGCTAGCATCAATAGCGACAAGATCATCATCTTGCTCCTTATCAATCGCCATACTTGCAATCACACCAACACCCATTCCCATACGCACGTAAGTCTTAATGACATCGGCATCGGTGGCGGTAAATACAACTCGTGGGGTTAAGCCCACTTTATTAAACGCAGTATCCAACTCAGAATGACCCGTAAAGCCAAACACATAGGTCACTAATGGGTAAGTCGCGAGATCTTCAATCGTGATGTGTGATTTCAGTGCTAGCGCGTGATCTTTGGGGACAACAATCGAGCGATTCCAGTGGTAACACGGCAGCATAATCGCATCCTGATACAGGTGCAGAGCTTCAGTAGCAATCGCGAAATTAGCCGTTCCTTTGGCAATCGCTTCGGACATTTGGCTTGGCGTACCTTGGTGCATGTGCAGCGACACTTTAGGGTAACGCGCCGTAAAGCCCTTAATCACATCCGGAAGCGCGTAGCGGGCCTGAGTATGAGTGGTCGAGATGTTGAGTGTTCCCATTTCTGGATGGGTGTGTTCACCAGCCACTGCTTTGATGCTTTCCACGCGAGCTAGAATTTCTTGTGAGATACGAATGATCTCTTCGCCGGCAGAAGTTACTTGAGTTAAATGCTTACCGCTGCGCTCAAAGATTTGAATACCTAACTCATCTTCAAGTAAGCGAACCTGTTTGCTAATACCAGGTTGTGAAGTGTACAAACTCTCAGCGGTCGCTGAGACATTCAAATTATGGTTAACTACTTCAACAATGTACTTCAGTTGTTGTAACTTCATTCTTTGGCCTCGTAATCCCTTATCGATATGCTGGTGAATATAACCAAGTTAGGTAGCAACTATGATTGGTTAAATGATTCGCTACATAGTTTATAATATTTAGTTATAACGTCTCTTTAGGTAAATTGGTAGTTAAATTGCTAGTTTGCCCGATACACAATAAGCAATTGAGGTTTACATAAACGAATTTTGCAATCGAAAGCTCAGTTTCTAACCTAAAAACTGTTTTTCGATGTCAATCGCACATTCATCAGTGTGATAATAGTTTGTGTGTAGGAAGTTTTGGTGCCGTCAGTCTACAGAATCGTGTATTCTTATCGGCTAGCCGTAGTAAACATAAGATAACGGAATTTATGAATATTGGTTTAATCATTGCTCTTGTAGCGATTTTGTTGGTACTCGTGCTGGGTTACAACATCATCCTGCAGTACAACGCAAAAGTCGCCACAGCGAAAAAGCAAGAAAGTGCACGTTATATCGCGATTATCGATGCCACCGAAGAGCTGATCGGACACGCCCATCACATGCCGTACAGCAAGAGCCTGCTGCTTTGCCTGAACAACCGTATTCTTGATGCTGTGCAAAATATGCATGAGCTTGATCCTAAGAACAAGCAACTAGAACAGCGGGTTGAGCATGTAAAACAGCAAATCGAAAACTTGCGAGAAAACTTCCAAGGTGGCGAAAGCGCAGCGTTTAAGGTGCCAAGCAATGACAAACAAGCGATTGTGATGCTGAAACTGGTGAAACGCCTACGCGATACAATTCGCAACGAACACAACAAAGGTCGTTTTGATACCGAAGCCTATGTTGCAGAAAACGCACGCCTCGAGACCATTCAAATTCGTATTAACATCGAAAACGTCATCAAGCGTTCAAATGATGCGATTGTACGTGGACAACCAGGCACTGCCATTCAGTTACTGCGTAAAGGGCTTGATGTACTGAGTACTAAAAATGACCCATACTCAGTGCAAGCTAAAGAGAAGTTAAAAACCATGTTTGACGACCTCGAAAAACGCCGTCAGACTCAAAACGCATCTGAGCAACAACAAATCCTCGACAAACAGCGCGAAGAGGATATGGACGTGCTCTTTGGTGAAAAGAAAAAGTGGTAATATAATCACTATTATTGTTTTAAAAGGTCGCAACTGCGGCCTTTTTTTATAAGAAGTAAAGTCATGCAATCACTAGAACAATACCAACAACTGCTCACACCAATAAACCAGTTTCTACACTGCCCCACCCCCGATGCGTGGATTAAAAAAGCCAGTCAACCTGACAGCTTGGCAACCATACTGATCGATCATCTACTTTGTGAGTTAAAGGCAGGGCAATCTGCAATGTTCCTTATTCGCAAATATGCCGTCGATAAAAGTAGCGCGCACAATCTCTTAGACTGGTTTAAGCCCTACGAAGATTTTGCTTATCGCGGAATCGGCTCCCTCGCCACATTGAAAGGAAAGAGTCATATCTCCAAAGCGATAATGGCAAAATCAGACTCACCGTATAGCCAAGGTCTGATCGACAAAATGATGCTTCTGATTAAAGAGGAGCTACATCATTTCTATCAAGTGCTGGAAATCATGGAAAGTCGCGGTATTGCCTATGAGCCTATTCCAGCCAGTCGCTATGCCAAAGGGCTAATCTCGAAAATGGCAACTCACGAGCCGCAAACGTTGGTGGATAAGTTGATTATTGGTGCCTATATCGAAGCCCGATCCTGTGAGCGTTTTGCCAAACTTGCCCCCTACATGGATGATGACATAGCCAAGTTCTACATCTCGCTACTGCGCTCTGAAGCGCGTCACTATCAAGATTACTTAGTGTTAGCGCAAGAAATCGCGGGGAAAGACATTTCTGAGCGTATCGCGATGTTTGGTCGAGTAGAAGCAGAGCTGATCTCAACTGCGGATAACGACTTTAAGTTTCATAGTGGTGTGCCGAACCCAACTTAACCATGGTTAAAAAGTAAAAAAGGTCAGCGTTTGCTGACCTTTTGCTTTCTGTTCGAATCAATTACGCCAAAGTGGCATTAATCGCGGCTAATACTGCGGCAGGATCGGCGGCTTGAGTAATAGGACGACCAATCACAAGGTAATCTGAGCCTGCTTGGATAGCTTCTACCGGTGTCATAATGCGTTTCTGGTCGCCTTGATCAGAACCCGCAGGGCGGATGCCCGGAGTGATCAATTTAAACTCTTGCCCCAACTCTGCTTTCAACATTGAAGATTCATGAGCAGAACATACCACGCCATCTAGACCCGCATTTTTGGTTAGGTTAGCAAGGCGAATCACTTGATCTTTCGGTGCCATATCTAAGCCAATTCCGGCAAGATCTGGTTGCTCCATGCTAGTCAGTACCGTTACACCAATCAGCAGTGGACGGTCTTTACCATATGGCTCAAGAATTTCACGAGATGCCGCCATCATGCGCTCACCGCCACTCGCGTGAACGTTCACCATCCATACACCCATTTCTGCTGCTGCGCGAACTGCTTTAGAGCAGGTATTGGGAATATCATGGAACTTAAGGTCAAGGAACACGGAAAAGCCACGTTGATGAAGCTCTTTGACGAAATCAGGACCAAACAGCGTAAACATCTCCTTACCTACTTTTAGACGGCATGACGCTGGGTCAATACGGTCAACAAAAGCTAATGCATCCGCACGGTTGTCATAATCCAATGCCACAATGACTTTTTGGTCGATCATCTCATCTCCTAATTAACTTATCGCTATCAATTTTGTTGTGCTTAAAAAAATGCAGTTACTGAAAAGCAACTGCATTAAAAAAATAGTTTATTCACCGTCTAAACCACGGATTGGCTTGATCGTCCCCCATCCTTTACATGAAGGACAGTGCCAATACATTGAATGTGTTGAGAACCCACATTTACGACAGCGGTAGTGAGGTTTCACTTTCAGTTGCTCACCCACCAACTTTTGTAAGGTCGCCAAACTCTCTTTTGCTCGGCCCTCTTCCGCATTCATCAGGTGATAGTCCATCAAGCGGAAGAAGCCTTTCATGGTTGGGTTCTTAACTAACTGACGAGTTAGAAGCTCTTGAGCCGCGCCCGAACCATCATGCTGCGCAACCAACTGCGCTAACATTAGCTCTGCAGATACACCGGACTTGTTAGCAATACATTGGCGTAAGAAATCAAGCAACTCATCTTCTTGTCCAAGATGATGATAACAGTCGGCTAATGTTGGCAGCACTTCACTGACAAAGTCTGAATCTTGGTCGAGTACCATCGTCATGTATTTGATGGTATGCAGGTAATCTTCACTTTCAAGGTAGAGCTTACCCAAGGCAATGCTTGCCCGCACGCACTTAGGATCTTCACTTAGAGCGCGCTTGAAATGGCTGATTGCTTGGCTACGCTCACCTTCCGCTTGGTCTTGCATCGCCATTTCACAGTAGAAGTGCGCGATACTCACTCGCATGCGTTTGCGCCCCAACTTATAAAGCTGGGTCGCGTAATAGATGGCTTTCTGCCATTCGCGTGTTTGCTGGTAAATCGCCACCAGTTGTTGCAGGGCTGCTTCACGATGATCCGGCTCTTCAACCAGTTGCTCGAAAATCTTCTCGGCGCGGTCTAAGAAACCCGATGCCATATAATCTTTCGCTAACTGCTGTAGGGCGATGTTTTTCTGATCGATGGTTAGACCCGAACGTGAAATGAGGTTTTGGTGGATACGAATTGCGCGGTCAACTTCACCGCGGGAGCGAAACAGGTTACCCAATGCCAAATGCGTATCTATGGTGTCATTGTCGACTTGAAGCAGCTCAATAAAGTGATCGACCGCTTTGTCAGATTGATCTGACAGCAGCAAGTTCAACCCCGTCACATATTGACGGGAGATCTGATTTGAGTGCTTCTGCTTGTCTTGCTGAGCGCTACGATTACCCATGTACCAGCCATAGGCTGCAGCAATCGGCAATAACAAGAAGAGTATTTCTAGCATTGAGGAAAAAGCCTACCAGTCTCGATTATGCTTTGCTTTGCTCGACCTCTGTCGAGGTTGGTGTTAGCTTTTTAAGTTGCTTATTCAGTTTGCGGACTTGCAGTTGAGACTTTAGATGAAGGCTGCCAAAGATAATCCATGCGATCGCAAAGCCTGTCACAAACACTACGCCAAGCAGCGTAGATAAGTGGAAATCGCCCTGAGCTAACAGGTAGTTAAATGTCACAACTGCTTGATTCTGCGAGCCTAAAGCTAACGCTATTAAGAACAAAGCTAATACGATAACGATTTTTATAATTTTCATAGTCCATTACCTATCCTAAAATCGATTGCTAAGATTATGCAGCAAAACGGACATTCAAACCACGGATATTAGCAATATTCTCGAATTTCGCTCTGAAGTGGCTATCTTATACTCAAATCGCGCGTCACAACGGTACGCGCTTCTCGAGTTTAAAACCGGACTTTGTCCTAAGAAAATCACACCCGCTGGCTTAACAGTTTTGCAATCAGTAAGTTATTTGCATCACGTATGGTCGGCAGTTGAAAACGAGCGTGAGTGATCTCCTCTAGGGTGACTTCACCAGTGATCAATTCTTCGCTAGCCCCAGCTTCAGCAATGACCTCACCATAAGCGTTTAAAATACGCGATCCACCCCAAAAACGACTAGTACCTTCCAAGGCACAACTATTTGCCATCAGTACAGGCACACCATACGTCATTGAGATGAAGTCTGTATTTGTTTTCCAACCGCTTGGATTTGAAAACTCATCGGAGACGATATCCGCAGCGGAGTTGATTGGTGCAAGCAGCAATGAAGGTCTATCGAGCATCGCTAAGTGTGGCAATGCAGGATTCCAGAGATCAGCACAAATCAAGGTGTGGATTGGCCACCCCTGTCGATGCTCACACATAGTCAACTCCGTCCCTTGACCATACCATTTGCCTTCTTCGAGACCACCATAGGTTGGCAAATTGATTTTACGATGCACGTGAATCACTTTACCACCACTGAGTAGCGCCTGTGCGTTGTAAAACTCACCCGGAGCAGCCTGTTCAATAAAGCCGACGCTGATTTGCATTTTGGGCGCGGCATCAGACAATTGACGAAAATAAGGGGAGTCTCGGTGTAGTGCGACTCGCGCAACATGTTGTTTGAGACTATAACCAGTTAATGAAAGCTCGGGGAAAAGCAAAACATCGGCGTCTTTTTTGCGTGCTTGCAAGATGAACTCTAAATGCTTTGCGATGTTCTCTTCAACCTCGCCCAGCACCGGAGCAATTTGCCCGACTGCCACTTTCAATCTGTTTCTTGTCATCGAGTATACCTTGAATCTCAAATAATAAAGGGCCAACACAAGTGTCGACCCTTTGACAGTAAGAGCGTGTGATTAGATCAGTTTGTTATCGATCAGAAATTGCTTGGCAACTGACTCAACACTTTTGCCTTCCACGTCAACTGCTGCGTTCAATGTTGCCATCACATCATCGTTAAGCAGTGCAGAAAGCGTGTTTAGCTGCTCAGCAAGGGCAGGATTGCTCTCCAACGTATCTTTACGTACCACAGGGGCAAGCGCATAGTTAGGGAAGAAGCCTTTATCATCTTGTAGCACTGCAAAATTAAATGCTTTGATGCGACCATCGGTTGCAAACACAAGTGAGATGTCTACATCACCATTTTTTAGTGCTTGATAAGTCAGACCTGAGTTCATCTTCTTGATGTTCTTGCGAGCAAACTTAAATTTGTACTCTTTCTGTAGCGGTTTTAGACCATCTGGGCGCGCTGCAAACTCGACGTTTGAAGCAAATACCGTATCTTTACCCTCGCCTTTTACGTAGTTCGCAAAGTCAGAGATAGAGACAATGTTCTTTTCAGCAGCATCAGTGGCACGCATTGCTAGTGCGTAAGTATTATTCGCTTTAGAAGGCGTTAGCCAAATCAAGCCTTTTTCACCATCAAGTTGCTTTACTTTGGCGTAAGCTTCTTCTGCTGACATGCGATCTTTGATCTTGTTGAACGTGATCAGAGATGTACCGGTGTACTCCCAGTAAAGATCGATTTGACCATTCTCCTGTGCTTTACGCAGCACTGTCGAACCCATGCCATCGCGCTTGTCGACTTTGTATCCTTTTTCGGCAAGATATTGCTCTGTCATTGAAGCAACAACCAGTTGCTCTGTGAAACCTTTACCACCAACGACCAAATCCGTTGCTTGAGCGAAAGTAGAGGTAAGCGCAATTAAAGCGGCGCTTAAAATAGGGGTAAATTTAGACATTTGTTTCAATCCTATATTCAAAGTTCTAATTATTGGTTTAAAAAGCGAATGCGGAAAATTCCGCTTAACTAGTTGCGTAGTGGGTTCACGCCTTTGCGGACGACAAGGAATGTTAGCATTCCTAGAACCATATCCATCACAACCGCAAGTGTGGCAGTTGGAATTGCACCTGCGAGCATCATGCTCAGCTCATCGAGGTCGATACCGGTGAAAATCAACTCACCTAACCCTGTGCCGCCGATTAAGAAAGCCAATGGCACAGTGCCGATATTGATGGCGAATGCAGTACGAATACCCGCCATAATTACAAACATTGCGTTGGGTAACTCAACCCGAATCAGCTGCTGAAATGGGGTCAACCCCATTCCGGTTGCCGCTTCTTTTAGATAGTCCGGAACAGAGATTAAGCCTGTGTAGGTATTGCGGACAATCGGTAAAATGGTCGCAATTGCGAGCGCAAAAATAGCGGGGGTATTGCCGATTCCCAGTAATGTCATTGATAACGCAAGCACTGCCAATGTTGGTACCGTAGTACCAATATTGAACACCTGCATTGCAGGTTCAGAATAGCGCTGCATCGAAGGACGGCTCAACCAAATACCGGCGGGAATACCAATGCATACGGCAATCGAACCAGAGATTAGCGTCAGTTTGATATGCTCACCGGCAAGGTAAGCAATATCTTCGCTGTAATACATAAACTCTTCGATAAAGCCGTTCGCTTGCAGACTCGAACCGAGCCAGAAAGCGGCGATCAATGCGACGAACAATAGGGCGTTACGAATCTTTTCTTGCTTCATAGCCTACCCTTTCGTTTGATATTTCGCGCCCAAATGGTGCGTGATACCACGTTGTGATACCTCGCCGCACAAGCGACCTTGCTGGTCAACAACGGGTAACCAAGATAAGTCGTAAGCAAACATTTTGGAGACCACAGAGCGCAGATCCTCGTCACGCTTAATCACCGCTTGGATACCGGCATAGTGCTCGCCACATAGACCACGGTATGACAAAGACATCTCTTTGGTGATGATGCCCACTGGCTGATGTTGCTTGTTAACCTTAACAATCATGCCATGTCCATACTCTTCCATCTTCTTCGCTGCTTCTTGCAAGGTCTCACCCGCAGTCACAACTGGGACGTGAGTTTCCATAACCTCGCCTGCAGTAGCCAATTGCAGACGTTTAAGCGTGCGGTCACTACCAACGAAGTCCGCAACAAAGTCTGTTTCTGGCTGAGCAAGCAAGCGGTCTGGACTTGAGAATTGCTCAAGTTTACCACCGCGGAAAATCGCGATTTTATCCGCCATCTTCACCGCTTCATCGATATCGTGTGATACGAACATGATGGTCTTTTTGAGTTCCTTGTTCATTTTCAGGAACTCTTCTTGAATAGCATCACGGTTAATTGGGTCGATAGCGCCAAATGGCTCATCCATTAATAACACGGGCGCATCGGCGGCTAAGGCACGAATCACACCAACACGTTGTTGTTGACCACCAGATAACTCATTAGGAAAACGCTTCATAAACGTGTTTGGGTCAAGCGCCACCATATCAAGGAGATCTTTTGCACGCTGTTTACAACGCTCTGCATCCCATCCCATTAGCTTTGGCACCAAGCAGATGTTCTCTTCAATGGTCATGTTTGGAAACAAGCCAGTTTGCTGAATCACATAGCCAATGTTACGACGTAGCGTAACAGTATCGATGCCCGTGGTATCTTCACCGTTAATCAATACTCGACCCGATGTCGGGGTAACCAAACGGTTGACCATTTTTAATGTAGTGGTTTTGCCACAGCCTGATGGACCAAGCAGTACACAAATCTCACCTGTTGGCACTTCCATGCTGATGTGGTCAGCAGCCATAATCACACCCTGAGGCGTTTCGAAAATCTTGGTTAGGTTTTCTAGTTGGATCATAAAATCAGTCTCTTCGAATCTGTTCGTCTCACAAGGAGTTAGCTATTAATCACAACACCATTGGGTGTTAGTTTTTTCTGCACTCTAGCTAAGCCACTATCAGCAATAATCGCCAATAAGCTCACCGCAAAAGCACCCACGATCAGTTGGCGTGGATCAGACTGGCTGATGCCCCTTGCGATAAAAGTGCCTAACCCACCCGCGCCGATATAGGTAGCAATGGCCATTACACCAATGTTCATCACCACGGCCATTCTGACCCCTGCCATAATGACGGGAATAGCCAATGGGATTTCTACCAAACGTAAACGCTGGAGACTGGTCAGCCCCATACCTCGCGCCGCTTCGCGCAGCGATGGATCAACGTTGTTGATCGCGGTATAGGTATTTCGAATGATCGGTAACTGCGAATAGAGCAGCACCGCAATAACAGCTGGTAGATAACCGATGCCCTGACCGATAAGAGAAAGCGCAGGAATCATGATGCCAAATAGGGCTATCGATGGGATGGTTATCACTATCGAAGCAACGTATAAAACGATATTCGCTGCTCGTTGATTTTGGGTGATCGCGATACCAATTGGCACGCCAGTAATAATCGCTAACCCCACTGCGAGGCTAACTAACGATAGGTGTTCTACCGTTCTCGATACGATGATCTCCCAATTTTCCAGACAAAAAGTTAATACTTCCAAATTAAACCTCTGGATAAATGTTGAATAAGGGCTAATTGGCCCGAGAAAGGATGTAGATTTAGTCGTGCGCTCAGCACGCTAGTTAGACAAATTTTCTGCACTCTGTAGTGTTAGTTTCACGATGGTCGTGAACGTTTTATGTGTCTAAGAAAAGACTAAAAGGCAGAATATTATCAGTGGAGTTTATGAACGACTCCGAATTACAGCGCGGAAAATAATATCAATACATTATTTTTTGTCAAATCCATCAATAATTTTTGTCTTAAGATCACAGTTCTCTGGAAATTCTCATCGAGTGATAAAGATCAAGAATTGGACAAAAATAGTGGTCTGACTTCTAATTTTGAATAAAAAAACGGCACACCAAAAGGCATGCCGTTTCATAGCAAGAAATCGATTTTTTTTGTTTTCGTCAAGAAAACTGTACTAAACGCCGGTTTTGTTAACCTAGGTTTACGCGTTCACGCAACTCTTTGCCTGGTTTAAAGTGAGGGACATATTTACCCTCTAACTCAACCTTCTCACCCGTTTTGGGGTTACGTCCAACACGCGGTTCACGGTAGTGAAGCGAGAAACTGCCGAACCCACGGATCTCAATACGTTCGCCTTTCTCAAGTGTTGATGCCATATGCTCAAGAATGTCTTTTACCGCATCTTCGACTTCTTTAGCAGATAGATGAGTTTGCTCAGCGCAAAGTCTTTCAATCAGTTCAGACTTAGTCATAGTTTCCCTCGTAGAGTAATTTATCACTTATTATAGTAACTAATACCAATTCCAACAAACACTTGCTACTAATTCTAGACAATATTTGCACAAGATGTGCAAATATGAATCGCTTTCTTAATAACCAGTTGCAGAAATTGGTATTAGCCCACACAAATAAAAAAGGAGCCTTTCGGCTCCTTTTTGCTTAAAGGGAATTAAATTATTCGCCTTTAGCTGCTTTGAAAGCGTCTGCCATAGCGTTACCGAATGCAGCGTCATCTTGTTTGTTGATAGATGCCATTGCTTCTTGCTCTTCAGCTTCGTCTTTAGCTTTGATAGATAGGTTGATTACGCGGTTCTTACGGTCAACACCAGTAAATTTCGCTTCAACGCTGTCACCAACGCTTAGGATTAGAGATGCGTCTTCTACGCGGTCACGTGCAACTTCAGATGCACGGATGTAGCCTTCAACGCCTTCTTCTAGCTCAACAGTTGCGCCTTTAGCGTCTACTGCAGTTACAGTACCGTTAACTAGAACGCCTTTCTTCTTCTCTGCAACGTAAGCATTGAATGGGTCATTTTCCATTTGCTTAACGCCTAGAGAGATGCGCTCACGCTCTGCGTCTACTGCTAGAACAACTGCAGAGATCTCGTCGCCTTTCTTGTACTCACGTACAGCTTCTTCGCCTGGAACGTTCCAAGAGATGTCAGATAGGTGAACTAGACCGTCGATGCCGCCTTCTAGACCGATGAAGATACCGAAGTCAGTGATTGACTTGATCTTACCAGTAACTTTGTCGCCTTTAGCTTGCGCTTCAGCGAAAGACTGCCAAGGGTTAGCTTTGCACTGTTTTAGACCTAGAGAGATACGACGACGTTCTTCGTCGATCTCAAGAACCATAACCTCAACTTCGTCGCCAACATTAACAACTTTAGATGGGTGGATGTTCTTGTTAGTCCAATCCATTTCAGAAACGTGAACTAGACCTTCAACGCCTTCTTCGATTTCAACGAAGCAGCCGTAGTCAGTTAGGTTAGTTACACGACCAGAAAGCTTGTGACCTTCTGGGTAACGCTTAGCGATTGCTACCCATGGATCTTCGCCTAGTTGCTTAAGACCTAGTGATACGCGAGTACGCTCACGGTCGAACTTAAGAACTTTAACTAGGATTTCGTCACCTACGTTAACGATTTCTGATGGGTGCTTAACGCGTTTCCATGCCATATCAGTGATATGTAGAAGACCGTCAACACCACCTAGATCAACGAATGCACCGTAGTCAGTAAGGTTCTTAACGATACCTTTAACTTCTGCGCCTTCTTGTAGGTTTTCTAGTAGCTCATCACGCTCTACGCTGTTTTCAGATTCGATAACTGCGCGACGAGAAACAACTACGTTGTTACGCTTCTGGTCAAGCTTGATAACTTTGAACTCAAGTTCTTTGTTTTCTAGGTGAGCTGTATCACGGATAGGACGTACGTCTACTAGTGAACCTGGTAGGAACGCACGGATACCGTTAAGTTCAACAGTGAAACCGCCTTTAACTTTACCGTTGATGATACCAACAACAGTTTCAGCTTCTTCGTAAGCTTTCTCAAGAACGATCCAAGCTTCGTGACGCTTCGCTTTCTCACGAGAAAGTTGAGTTTCACCGAAACCGTCTTCTACTGCGTCTAGAGCAACATCAACTTCAGAACCAACTTCAACTTCAAGTTCGCCAGCAGCGTTCTTGAACTGTTCAGCAGGGATTGCAGACTCAGACTTAAGACCAGCGTCAACAAGAACGTAACCGTTCTCGATAGCTACTACAGTACCTTTAACGATAGTACCTTGTTGGAATTCAGTCTCGTTTAGAAACTCTTCAAAGAGTTGAGCAAAAGATTCAGTCATTTATTTAATCTTCAATAAATTAAACGTCCACGGGTATCCTACCTCATGGGGTTATTAAATTCGCCAGTCATCATCCATGCGACCAACGCTCTGAGCTGACCCCGCTAATTACGCAGTCAGTTTAGATTCAATATATTGTAGTGCTTTTTCGACTACTTCGTCGATACTCATCGACGTCGAGTCAAGCAACAGCGCGTCCTCTGCAGGGCGTAATGGTGCCACTGGGCGATTACGATCTCGGTCGTCTCGCTCTTGGATCTCGCTTAAAAGGTCAGCAAATTTAACATCTAACCCTTTATCTTGCAACTGTTTAAGACGTCGCTCGGCACGTTCTTCTGCACTCGCATCCAAGAAGATTTTTACTTCTGCTTGCGGGAATACAACCGTACCCATATCACGACCATCAGCAACTAAGCCTACGCCTTCAGCGAAAGCACGTTGGCGGCGCAATAGCGCTTCGCGCACGCGTGGCAAAGCGGCAACTTTAGACGCAGCCATGCCCGTTTCTTCTTTGCGCAGTTCGCCTGAAACATCTTCACCTTCAAGGATAACTTTCACCAAGTCACCTTCGGCAATAAACTGCACATCAAGATGGGTAGCTAATGCAACTAAGGCATCTTCAGACTCAAGGTCGACGGTATGATGAATTGCTGCCAATGCCAGTACTCGGTAGATCGCACCAGAGTCAAGCAAGTGAAAGCCAAGTTTATTCGCCAACTGCATGCAAAGCGTGCCTTTGCCCGCACCACTTGGTCCATCAACAGTTATAACCGGTGTATGAGAGGACATGAAATACTCCAAGTTGCTCCTCGTCAGAGCAAACGGCCCTGACTTTTTCGGCGGGAAATTATAGAGCTAAATGGAGTCAGGTTCTAGGGAAGTTTTTGATTAAATCACGATTCGGAAGTTGAGAATCGCGAACCTAAGAAGCGTGAGCACTTCTTAGGCTCACGCTGATTAAAGCTTTATCCGCGCAACATTTTTCGCTACGGTCGCTTCACCAATACCACTGACCTTCGCCAAATCATCAATTTTCTCAAATGCCCCATGTTGCTGGCGATACTCAACAATGGCCTGCGCTTTTTTAAGCCCAATCCCTTGGAGTAAGTCTGCTATTTCTTGGGCGGATGCTTGATTAACATTGACGACAACCTCGATTCCCTCATATTTCGGGTTCTCTTTTGGCTGCTCATCAGCGAGTGCAAATGTCGAGGTCAAAGCGAGTAGAAACGTGACAAACAAAGTTGTGATTCTCATTGCGATTCCTTTTGTTGGGAGAGTTCGCAACCACGATAAACCTTGTTGATACCGCTTGTTAATTTCAACTGTGAGAAACGAAACGGGCTACCGAAGTAGCCCGTTTTGATAAGAATGTAACTTACAACGATACGTCTTACTGAGTCACAGCAAAATATTCAATATCGGTTGTTTTACGCAAAATGCTGATCACACCACTTAGGGTCTGCTGAGCATTCATTTGCATTAACTGGTTAGCGATTTGCTCATTGTACTGAGTAGAAAAGACGTCAGAAACGGCATCTAGCTCAACAACAACCACGTCACCGTTGAATGACTTAGATTGTGCATAACCAACACTACCTTCAGCAGGTTTAGGCATCGCAAACACAACTTTTGCCAATGGTGAACTACGGTCGATAGTCTCTACCTCACCAAATGCTAGACCATTGTCAGCCAACACATCGGTATTGCCAGCTTTCAGCTCACTTACCACCTTAGTCGCTAACTCAATCGCTTGCTGTTCGCCTTTCACACGTGATAGCTGAGCAATCACTTGCTCACGAACTTCCTCAAGCGGAAGGACTGTTTCATCACGAGTATCGTCAACACGAACCACCATTACATGCTCAGGAGCTACTTCGATCACTTCTGAGTTCAAACCATCTTCACGAACTTCAGGGCTTAGAATCGCTTGCATCACTGCTGGAGTCTTAAGCAATTCTGGCGCATCCATTTGAGAGATAAAGTCTGTGGTCACAATCTTAGCGTTAATTGCTTGCGCAGCATCATCAAGTGAATCAGGGAACTCAAACGCCACACGCTCTAGTTCGCTTTGCAGTTCATAGAACTCATCTGCCGCTTGCTGGTCACGTAAATCTTGCTTAATGCTCTCAGCAACTTCTTGGTATGGTTTTGCTTGAGAATCTTTCAGTTCATCCAACTTAATGATGTGGTAACCAAAGTCAGACTTAACAAGCCCAGTCACATCACCTACTTTCGCTAGAGCAAATGCTGCTTCTTCGAACGCAGGGTCCATCACACCGCGCTCAATCCAGCCTAGTGAACCACCTTCTTCTGCACTGCCGATATCTTCAGATTTTTCTTCAGCTAACGTTGCAAAATCTGCACCTGCATTCAGCTCGTCAAGAATCGCTTGTGCTTTCGCTTCATCATCGCCTTGTACCAGAATGTGGCTAACTTTACGTTGCTCATCTGAAGAGTACTTGTCTAAGTGCTCTTGGTAGTACTGTTGCGCCTGCTCGTCACTCACTTGAATGTTGCTCTTAATCGAATCTGCCGACAGTTCGATGTAAGACACTTTCGCTTGCTCTGGACGAGTATAACGCTCTGGATTCTGCTCGTAGTATTGCTGAATTTCTTCTTCGCTCAGCTCTACTTTTGCCGCAAAATCCGCTAACGCAAGGTTAATTGTTTTAACTTCACGAGTTTGGAGGATAAGTTGGCTTTGCGCAGACACTTCACTTGGTAGAGTGAAGTCACTGGCTTGCATAGCAGTTAGTAACTGGTTACGTACCAAATCACGACGTAGTGATTCAGCAAAGCTCTCAGGGCTGTAGCCCGCACGACGCAATGCTGATTGGTAAACATCTTGGCTAAACTGTCCATCAACTTGGAACTGTGGCATCGCTAGAATCAGTTCACGCACTTGACCATCGCTCACGCGCATGCCCAAAGTTCTTGCGTGTTGCTCTAGCAACGCGTCGTTAACCATACGATCCAAAACTGACTTGCGGAATGACGCAACGTAGCTAGGGTCAGCTAGCATGTTTGAGAAATAATCGCCAAGTTGAGCTTGCATGCGATTACGTTCGTTTTGGTATGCCTGTTCGAACTGACCACGACTGATTTCGACATTGCCTACTTTCGCGGCAACATCGTTGCCACCACCGACGATGTAACTACCTACACCAGCGAATACGAAAGATAAGATAATCAGGCCAAGGATAATTTTAACCGCGATGCTATTCACGCCCTCGCGCAATCGATCCATCATACTTTTGTTACTCTCCGCGAATGACCCGTACACACCTCTGAGTGAGGAAATACGATGTTCATTATTAATTTAAAATTCAGTAGCGCGATAATATCAGAAAAAGAAATGCGCATCAGTAGGATGCGCATAATTTAAAAAGGTTCTAACAAACTACTTAAAAAAGTAGCGTCAGTAGATTAGTTGCAAGCGTCTTTTAGTGCTTTACCCGCTTTGAAAGAAGGTACTTTCGCTTCAGCGATTTGGATCTCTTCGCCAGTTTTTGGGTTACGACCAGTACGAGCTGCGCGAGTACGTACGCTGAAAGTACCGAAACCGACTAGAGCAACTTGGTCGCCAGACTCAAGCGTGCCACTTACCGCTTCGATAAATGCGTCTAGTGCGCGGCCAGCTGCTGCTTTAGATAGATCTGAGTTTTCTGCAATTTTTTCTACTAATTGAGTTTTGTTCACGGTGATTCCCCTTTACGCCGTCAGTTATTATTTTGTAAGACGACTTTTCGTTCCATTTCATTTTAAAATTCAGCCTTAGCCCTTGATATACAAGGGTTCAAGCTACAGTCGCTAACGTTAGCGTCCAAAAAAAACGCTGACAAGCATTTTTCTGCTTATCAGCGTAATCTTTTACTTATTTTTGCTGCACATCACTATTTTTCTACAGCAAACTCCACACCTGATGGATCTCTTTCCAACGCAACGCTCAGAACCTCATCAATCCACTGTACTGGAATAACCTTCAAGTCTGCGATCACGTTCTCAGGAATCTCTTCCAAATCACGCTCGTTGTCTTTCGGAATTAGCACAGTTTTGATGCCGCCACGATGAGCTGCGAGTAGTTTTTCTTTCAAACCACCAATCGGTAAAACTTCACCACGCAGGGTAATTTCACCCGTCATTGCCACTTCGGCTTTCACCGGATTACCCGTTAAGCTAGAAACCAGCGCGGTGCACATTGCAATACCCGCACTTGGACCATCTTTTGGCGTTGCCCCTTCAGGAACGTGGACGTGGATATCGCGCTTCTCGTAGAAATCTGGGTTAATACCCAGTTTTTCTGCACGAGTGCGCACGACCGTCATCGCTGCTTGAATCGACTCTTGCATCACGTCGCCTAGCGAGCCAGTTTGCACCAACTTGCCTTTGCCAAGCATAGACTCAGTTTCAATCGTCAGTAGATCGCCACCCACTTCTGTCCATGCAAGACCTGTCACTTGACCAATACGGTTGCGGTCATCGGCTTTACCGTAATCATGGCGCTGAACACCTAGGTACTCTTTTAGGTTATCCATTGATACCGTCACTGATTTCAGCTCTGGATTCAATAGAATGTTCTTCACTGCTTTACGACAGATCTTAGAGATTTCGCGCTCTAAGCTACGTACACCCGCTTCACGCGTGTAGTAACGAATAATGCCGATGATTGCCGAGTCTTCAATCACAATCTCGTTTGGCTTAAGACCGTTGCGCTTAACCTGCTTCTCAACAAGGTGGCGCTTAGCAATATTAAGCTTCTCATCTTCGGTATAACCAGAAAGACGAATCACTTCCATACGGTCTAGAAGTGGACCTGGAATGTTCATTGAGTTTGACGTCGCAACAAACATCACGTCTGACAGATCGTAGTCCACTTCCAAGTAATGGTCGTTAAACGCATTGTTTTGCTCTGGGTCTAGTACTTCAAGCAGAGCCGATGATGGATCACCACGCATGTCAGACGACATTTTGTCGATTTCATCCAACAGGAACAGTGGGTTTTTCACACCAACTTTCGACATTTTCTGGATAAGCTTACCAGGCATTGAGCCAATGTAAGTGCGGCGGTGACCACGGATTTCCGCTTCATCACGCACGCCACCAAGCGCCATGCGCGTGTATTGGCGACCAGTAGCCGATGCAATCGAACGTCCAAGTGACGTTTTACCCACACCCGGAGGACCAACAAGACAAAGGATCGGACCTTTCAGTTTGTTGATACGATTTTGTACCGCGAGATACTCTAGAATACGTTCTTTGACACGCTCTAGACCGTAGTGATCTTCATTTAAGATCTCTTCCGCTTTGGCGAGGTTTTTCTTCACCTTGCTGCGCTTGCTCCAAGGCACACCCAACATCCAGTCAATGTAGCCACGAACAACGGTTGCTTCTGCCGACATAGGCGACATCATTTTTAGCTTTTGCAGTTCTTGCTCGGTTTTTTCACGAGCTTCTTGCGGCATCTTTGACTCGGCGATTTTCTGCTTGAGGGCTTCGAACTCATCGATACCATCTTCACCTTCACCAAGCTCTTTCTGAATCGCTTTCATTTGCTCATTCAGATAGTACTCACGCTGAGATTTTTCCATCTGCTTTTTCACGCGAGTGCGAATACGCTTTTCAACTTGAAGGATGTCGATTTCAGATTCCATTTGTCCCATTAGGAACTCTAGACGCTCTGACACATCTAGGATTTCAAGCACCTTTTGCTTATCGACTAGCTTAAGTGGCATGTGCGCAGCAATGGTGTCCGCAAGACGGGCAGCTTCATCGATACCATTGAGTGACGTTAGCACTTCAGGTGGAATCTTGTTGTTTAACTTGATAAAGCCTTCAAACTGGTTAATTGCGCTACGAACAATCACTTCTTGCTCACGCTCATCTAACTCGTTAGTTACGAGGTATTCAGCGTCAGCAACAAAGAATTCGTTGTCGATAAATTGATGGATTTGAGCTCGCTGCTGGCCTTCTACCAGCACTTTTACCGTGCCATCAGGCAGTTTTAGCAACTGTAAGATAGTCGCAACGGTTCCAACCTCAAATAGGTCATTTTTGCTTGGCTCGTCGGTTTCCGCTTCTTTTTGCGCGACCAACAACACTTGCTTGTTGGCTTCCATTGCAGCTTCAAGACAGGCAATAGATTTCTCACGACCAACAAACAATGGAATTACCATATGCGGGTAAACTACTACGTCTCGTAGAGGTAGTACGGGGATCTCGATACGTTCGGAACGTTCCAAGTTCATATTATTCTCTCTTCCGCTTAGTCTTATGAGCAGTATATGGGGGCTAATTGGTTGGAATCAATGGAGGAATAAAAAAAAGGAGGACTTGCGGCCTCCTTTTTTGATAACAATTGCTATTTAGCGAGTTACGACTCAGCACCTGCTGCTTGGTTGTCTGAATTGCTGTAAATCAGCAAAGGTTCAGATTCACCGTTAATCACTGATTCATCAATAACAACTTTGCTTACGTCGTCCATTGATGGCAGTTCGTACATAGTCTCAAGTAGTACTGCTTCAAGAATAGAGCGTAGACCACGAGCACCGGTTTTACGTTCCATTGCTTTCTTCGCAATCGCACGTAGGGCATCTTCGCGGAACTCAAGCTCTGAGTTCTCCAGTTCAAATAGGGCTGCGTACTGCTTGGTCAGCGCATTCTTTGGTTCACAAAGAATTTGAATTAGCGCTTCTTCATCCAGTTCAGTCAGTGTCGTTGTAACTGGTAGACGACCGATAAACTCAGGAATCAGACCGTATTTCACTAAATCTTCTGGCTCAACTTGAGTAAACAGTTCACCAACTGTTTTGTTCTCGTCTTTAGAACGCACTTCCGCGCCAAAGCCGATACCTGCACCAGTAGCAACACGTTGGTCGATCACTTTATCTAGGCCAGCGAATGCACCACCACAGATAAATAGGATCTTAGACGTATCAACTTGCAGGAACTCTTGTTGAGGGTGCTTACGGCCACCTTGAGGTGGTACTGAAGCTACCGTACCTTCGATCAGTTTTAGCAACGCTTGCTGAACACCTTCACCGGATACATCACGAGTGATAGATGGGTTTTCAGCTTTGCGTGAAATCTTGTCGATTTCATCAATGTAAACAATACCACGCTCTGCTTTCGCTACGTCGTAGTCACATTTCTGCAGGAGTTTTTGGATGATGTTTTCAACGTCTTCACCTACATAACCTGCTTCTGTCAGGGTAGTAGCGTCTGCCATTGTAAATGGTACATCCAAGAAACGCGCTAACGTTTCTGCTAGCAAAGTTTTACCACTACCGGTTGGACCGATTAGTAGAATGTTACTTTTACCTAGCTCAACACCTTCGCTCGTAGTATCACCATTGCGTAAACGCTTGTAATGGTTGTAAACGGCTACGGCTAGCACTTTTTTAGCGTAATCTTGGCCAATCACATAATCATCAAGGTGCTCACGAATCTCGCGTGGCGTAGGCAACGCTTCAGACTGTTTCTTAGGAAGCACATCTTTGATTTCTTCGCGAATAATGTCGTTACATAGGTCGACACATTCGTCACAAATGTAGACTGACGGGCCGGCGATCAGCTTGCGAACTTCGTGCTGGCTCTTACCGCAGAAAGAGCAGTACAGAAGCTTACTACTACCGCCCTCTTTGCTTTTATCTGTCATTCGCTAACCTCTTAGCCTTAAATCTATACGCTTTGAGTGTATATCAATTTAGGGCAAAATGCCCCCGCGAATTGAGTGAAAGCTCGTCTCAATTCGGCTAAATTGCACTCAAAGACCGTTTTATTAACCGCGATGGGTCAATACTTCGTCAATAATACCGTATTCAGCAGCTTGTGCAGCAGACATAAAGTTATCACGATCAGTGTCACGCTCGATAACTTCCATCGGTTGGCCTGTGTGCTCAGCAAGCAAGGTATTCAATTTCTGTTTGATCGAAAGAATCTCTTGCGCGTGGATTTGAATATCCGATGCTTGACCTTGGAAACCACCTAGCGGCTGGTGAATCATCACTCGTGCATTTGGTAGAGCAAAACGCTTACCTTTTGCGCCGCCTGCCAGCAAGAATGCTCCCATTGAACACGCTTGACCAGTACAAAGAGTCGCAACATTAGGCTTGATAAACTGCATGGTATCGTAGATAGCCATACCCGCCGTTACACTGCCGCCTGGAGAGTTGATGTATAGGTAAATGTCTTTGTCTGGGTTTTCAGACTCTAGGAAAAGTAGTTGGGCAACAATCAGGTTTGCCATGTTGTCTTCAACTTGACCAGTCAAGAAGATGATGCGTTCTTTAAGCAAGCGCGAGTAAATATCGTAAGAACGTTCACCGCGGGAAGTTTGTTCAACTACCATCGGCACTAGTGCATTCATGATAGTATTTTGTTCTTGGTAGCTCATATTCTGATGTCCCTAAAATAAATGGCCCGGATGATTAATATCATACGGACCATTGTTAGCAGAATAGTTAACGTCTAGTCAACTTTTCTACGCAAGATCTTGCTTATTAAGCAGGTTGGTTCATTAGCTCGCTGAAGCCAACTTCTTTTTCAGAAACCTGAGCTTTAGCGATGATTGCGTCAATTGCTTGCTCTTCTAGAGCGATATTGCGCATGTTGTTCATCATTTGCTCGTTTTGCTCGTAGTAAGCAACAACTTCTGATGGATCTTCGTATGCAGTTGCCATCTCTTCGATTAGAGACTTAACTTTAGCGTCGTCAGCTTTTAGCTCTTCAGACTTGATTACTTCACCTAGAAGTAGACCAACAACTACGCGACGTTTCGCTTGCTCTTCGAATAGCTCACGTGGAAGCTGAGCAGCAGCTTCTGGGTTGCCACCGAAACGTTGAGCCGCTTGTTGACGAAGAACATTGATTTCTTGGTCGATTAGCGCAGCTGGTACGTCAGTGTCGTTTTCTTTCACTAGACCGTCGATAGCTTGCTCTTTGATGCGGTTCTTAACAGCTTGCTTAAGTTCGCGTTCCATGTTCTTACGAACTTCAGCTTTAAGTGCGTCAACGCCACCTTCAACAACGCCGAATTTAGCAACGAACTCATCGTTTAGTTCTGGAAGTTCACGAGCTTCAACTTTGTTCACTTTGATTGCGAACTTAGCTGCTTTACCTTTTAGGTTTTCAGCGTGGTAATCTTCTGGGAAAGTTACGTCGATTTCGAATTCCATACCTTTAGTTTTACCTTCGATACCGTCTTCGAAACCTGGGATCATGCGACCTGCACCCATTTCTAGTGGGAAGTTCTCAGCTTTACCGCCTTCGAACTCTTCACCGTCGATAGAGCCAACGAAATCGATCGTTGCGCGCTTACCAGCTTCTGCAGCTTCTTCAACTTCAGTCCAAGTTGCTTGTTGCTTACGTAGAGTGTCGATCATCTCTTCAACGTCAGCGTCTTTCACTTCTGCTTGTGGTTTTTCTACAGTGATGTTCTCAAGACCTTTTAGTTCGATCTCTGGGTACACTTCGAAAGTTGCAGTGAACTGTAGGTCTTCGCCTTCTTTAGTTGCTACTGGAGCGAAAGTTGGCGCGCCTGCTGGGTTGATTTTTTCTTTAACGATCGCTTCGATGAAGTGACGTTGCATAACTTCACCCATCACGTCTTGACGTACTGCTTTACCGTACATCTGCGCAACCATTTTTAGAGGCACTTTGCCTTTACGGAAACCATCGAAACGACGGTTTTTAGCGATGTTGCGTAGTTCAGCTGTTACAGCGTCTTCGATGTTTGCAGCTGGAACAGTAATGTTTAGACGGCGCTCTAGGCCTTCTAGCGTTTCAACAGTAACTTGCATTATTCATTAACCTCAATACTGGCTCAGTATGGCTGAGCGTATGAGTTACCTAAGCGTAGCTTGGTAACTGCATCCTTGTTTGTACTCTAAGAGCACCTTTAAATTCGAGCATCGGTAACGTGAATTCGTTACCGAACTAATTAGCGATATCTTTTGCCGAATGGCTAAAGGTATCTCCGATTAGTCTCAGGACATAGATTTAGACGCAGCATTCTAACGACCTTGACTAGCACTGTCGAGCCGAACCCCTGCTAACATCTGCGAATATCCTAAATTCTCTACTGAATGCTACAAATTTGAGCATTTCAGCTGACGTGGTACCAAAACACTAAGAAGGGTCATTCAGTATTCTGGGGAGAGATTTCCAACCGTGTCAGAAATGGGGACATTAATGTGTTTTTCAAGAGAAACTAGCCTTTTTTTTAATTCAAGTAATAAAAGGAGATCTAAGTCCGGTTTTGCCGCCCAATTTGTTAACCTATCACAACACCTCAGTAACAAAAAAAGTTACGCTAAGGGGGATTGGATTTGCGCCATTAAGCTAGCGTCCTTCTCTCGATAGGCAGGCGCTCCACTTAAGGATAAGGATTTCGCATGCGCTCAAACCGACGCACTTTTTTGTACTTACTAGTGCTATTTCTGTTATGTGCCATTCTCGGTGGGCGCTGGGTATGGAACACCAGCTATCAAAACCAACTGTCACAACATCAGTCGCAGTTGGATCGTTTTTCGAGTCATATTGCTACCAAGCTGGACAAATACGCCCACTTACCTAAGTTGCTCGCCCAAGATAGAGACATCATTTCCGCTCTTCTCACTACGCACAATTCAGCACAAATCGACGTCACCAATCGCTATTTAGAAGATGTAAACCAAGTCATCAGCGCTGCCGACACTTATTTGCTGGATGCCCAAGGCACTACTATTGCGGCAAGCAACTGGAATATCGACCGCAGCTTTGTCGGTAGAAATTTCGCATGGCGTCCCTATTTTTATCAAGCAATGCAGGGCGAAGCGAGCCAATATTTTGCCCTTGGTTCAACCTCGGGACAGCGTGGCTATTACTATAGTTACCCTGTGGTTTACGCCGCTGAAATAATCGGTGTTATCGTGATAAAAATGGACCTTTCCGCCATCGAAGGCAGTTGGCAAAGTGAGCGCAACTTGTTTGTGGTCACAGACCCAAACAACATTATTTTTATGTCGAGCAACCCGAAGTGGCTATTCCATAGTTTCAGTGATTTGTCGCCTCAAGTGAGACAGCAAGTTCTTGCCAGTCGCCAGTACTTAGACACCGAAATACGCTCACTTGGTCTGCTTGGTGACCTAAGCGTGGCACAATCGGAACTAAGCAATCTGCGTAAAGGCGGTGGACAGGGTGATTTCATCGTTACCTCTCGACCAATTGACAAGTTGCAACTCACTATCCGCGTGCTAACGCCTAAACACACCATCTTATGGTCAACCCTCAGTTTTCTATTAGTCTTGACGTTGGTTTTTGCTATCGCATTTCTGTCGCTACAGTTGGTGCTACAAAAACAGTTGAAGCAGCGACAGTTTGAACAAATCCAATCGGAAGCGAAGCAAAAACTTGAATTTTTGGTGATGGAACGTACCGCAGAACTGCATGCAGAGATCAATGAACGCACCCGAACAGAGCAGATGCTTAGGCAGACTCAGAATGAGTTGATTCAAGCCGCCAAACTCGCTGTACTGGGTCAGATGTCTGCCAGCATCAGTCATGAACTCAATAATCCCCTTGCCGCAATTCGTAGTTTTGCTGACAATGGTCGACGCTTTTTAGCCAAACAGCAGACCGAACGGGTCGATGATAATCTCAGCCGAATTTCCGCCTTAACTGAACGCATGGCAAAGATCAGCGACCAACTTAAATCCTTCACCCGTAAATCCGATTCCCAAGAGCGACAAAAACTCGCTCTGACCCCAATGATAATCTCAGTCAAAGAGCTGATTGCTCCTCAGGTGAAATCACAACAAGCCAGTTTGTCGATAGATACACCAGACACGCCAATTTTCGTTACCGTCAATCCAATTCAACTCGAACAAGTCATGGTTAATTTGCTGACCAATGCCATTCAAGCCGTCAGTGATTCTCCTCGCCATGATGTGGCGTTAACCGTCGAAGTCACCCCAAAGATGGTCATGATCCATACCGATGACAGTGGCGAAGGTATTGAACCTTCACAGCGACAGAAATTATTCGAACCTTTTTATACTACTAAGAAAAATGGCTTGGGGTTGGGGCTCTCTATCTCGCAGCAAATTCTTGCCGCGATGGATGGCGAGCTCACCATTAGCACTTCGCCTCTCGGCGGAGCCAGATTCACCATCACGCTGCCGTATAAGGATAAATAATGGAAGACATTTTCTTTATTGATGATGAGAGTGATATTCGCGTTGCAATCGAACAGAGTTTCGAACTGGAAGACCTAAGCGCACGCTTTTTTGCTGACGCCGAAAGTGCTTTGATGGCCATCAAAGAATCAGGGATGCCGAAAGTCGTGATCACCGATATCTGCTTGCCAGGACTCTCTGGAGAAAATTTGCTAAGCAGCATATTGCATCAAGATCCCGATGTGCCGGTTATTTTGATCACTGGTCATGGAGATATCGCCATGGCTGTCAATGCACTAAGAAATGGGGCATACGATTTTATCGAGAAGCCGTTCGCTATCGACCGTCTAATTGACACCACAAGGCGTGCGATGGAGAAACGTAACTTAACATTGGAAAACCATGCTCTTAAACGCAGTCTTAAAGCCAGCCAAACTCTAGGACCAAGGATTATTGGCGATAACGGCCATATTCAAGCCTTACGCCAAACCATTTCTCATATCGCCGATACCAATGCGGATATTCTCCTATTTGGCGAGACAGGAACAGGCAAGGAGTTAGTCGCACGTTCAATTCATGAGCAAAGCTCGCGTCGTGAGCAAAACTTTGTCGCAATCAACTGTGGCGCCGTACCGGAAAACCTGATTGAAAGTGAACTGTACGGACACGAAAAAGGGGCGTTCACGGGTGCTGATAGCAAGCGGATTGGTAAGTTTGAACATGCTCACGGTGGCACGCTATTTCTCGATGAAATCGAAGCCATGCCGATGCAAGCCCAGATCCGGTTATTACGCGTGCTTCAAGAACGGGTGATTGAACGAGTCGGCTCGAATCAACTCATCCCCATTGATATTCGCGTGATTGCGGCAACCAAAGTCGACTTGAAACACGCAGCAACAAAGGGCGAGTTTCGCCAAGATTTGTATTACCGCCTCAATGTAGTCACGCTTGATTTACCGCCACTGCGCCAACGCAAAGATGACATTCCTGCCCTATTCCACCATTTTTTACTGGTGGCAGCAGCACGCTATGGAAAGGATGCGGCTTCGATACCAAGTGCAGACTTAAATACACTTGTAAGCCATGATTGGCCGGGCAATGTTCGTGAGCTACGCAACTGCGCCGAACGCTTTGTATTACTTGGGAAGTTGGGAGAATTGTCTGCAAGTAGCAATGATGGTGATGGGATATCTCCCCTCGCTCAACAAGTTGCTGACTTTGAAAAGATGGTGATTGAACAAGCTCTATCGTCAAATGAGGGGCGCATCAACGAAACCATGCAACAACTGCAAGTGGCGAGAAAAACACTCTATGACAAAATGCAAAAATACGGTCTAGATAAAAGTGACTTTAAAGAGTAGTCGCAACCAACGAAAGGTATGTTCACTGGCAAGGCGACGGTATTTACTGTTCGCCCTTGGCAGGGAAAATGTGCCCTTGCTGAAGGTGAACAAAATCAAGCAAATCATCACTGGAAACGTCATAAGCTTGGCCAAATCCTTTTACGTAGCGCCCTGACTTCGGTATGAGTCGGTAAAGATTAAAGTCTCCAAGTTGACTCAAGCTCGCGATGATATCACCAAAACGTCTGTCTAACGCCGCTAATCCTTGGTGCCATTGTTCACTCTTCCTCTCAATCAGTTGAGCCGTGGTATCAAAGGTCAGGCGCTTACGAGCATATATCTGCTTTGCCTCGGTTTCATCCTCAATCATCAAGATAGATACGTTTGGATTAACTTTCAGGTTTTGTCCGTGGGCAGCGATATCACTGACTAGGATATAGTAACCTTGGCGGTCAAATGCGAACGGTGCGTATGACGCATTCGCCATACCTTGAGCGTCGATGGTTGCCAATTGCAGCGTCTGTCTTGAATCTCGAAACTGCTGAACTTCTTCACCCAAGCGACTTTGCAAACGAGCTCGGCGCTCAGCCTCTTCTTGTGACTTTCTATTTGTTGGCTTGTTGTCTGAGTTCATACAGTTTGTTCCTATTCCATTGGCGAGAAAGTGACACCGAAGCGGATATCATGCCTTATTTGAGAGTATAACGACCTCAATGTTAGATGCATTTTGGCCCCTCCTCAACTCAGCATTCACGCGACTGAATTAGTGGTGATTTTGCCAGTTCTTCACAACTCTTCCATACTTAAACTTCATGTTATCGACGAAAGGACGAGCCTATGGGTGAAAGAATTAAGATCAAAGCCATCGCCGAAACAACTCTGATTGACGGCGTGTATCAAACAGACAATCGCAGCGGGAAAGATAGAAGAAAAAATCGCCATATAAAATGGCGATTTTATGAAAGGCGACAAGGGAGTGACCCCCGCCACCCGCAAGCAAAACAGATTGATGAGGAGGTGTAGCCCTCACCTCTGCTTAATTACTTGGTAATAATTTCAGGCCCCATCAGCGTGGTTGGCAGCCATGTCGAAACCCAAGGAACATAGGTAACGATAATCAGGAAGAGGAACATCACCCCAACCCAAGGTAGCGCGGCTTTCACGACCTGCATCATGGACATTTTCGCCACACCCGCTGTCACAAATAGGTTAAGCCCAACTGGTGGCGTTATCATGCCGATCTCCATATTCACCACCATCATAATACCCAAATGAATCGGGTCGATACCAAGCGCGATAGCGATCGGGAAAACCAATGGTGCGACAATAATCAGTAGCCCCGATGGTTCCATAAACTGCCCACCAATTAACAGCAACACGTTCACCACGATCAAGAAGGTGATCGGCCCTAACCCCGCCGACAACATTGATTCGGTGATCATTTGTGGGATGCGTTCTTCGGTCAGAACATGCTTCAAGATCAGTGCATTAGCAATGATAAACAGCAGCATAATGGTCAATTTGCCCGCTTCATACAAAGTGTGTTTGGTGTCTTTATGTACAAAGGCTTGGACGATTTTGACCAATACAGGCTTAGTATTCCCTTTGTCAGCGAATGGTCCCATGTCTTTATAGACAAAATTGGCGATAAAGAATGAGTATACCGCTGCCACGGCTGCCGCTTCCGTTGGCGTAAACACCCCGCCATAAATACCACCGAGGATAATCACCACCAGCAACAATCCCCAACTGGCATCCTTGGCTGCGGCAAACATTTCACCCCATCCAACAAACGGCTGCTTCGGTAGATTCTTGACTCGCGCAGCAATGTAAATGGCGATCATTAGCATCACACCAGCCAATAAGCCCGGAATAACCCCACCAAGGAACATCCGACCCACTGATACATCGGTCGCCGCGGCGTAAACAACCATTACGATGGATGGGGGGATCAAAATACCCAACGTTCCGGCATTACAGATTACGCCCGCGGCAAACTCTTTGGAGTAACCATTTTTAATCATACCTGCGATAACGATACTACCTATCGCAACCACGGTGGCAGGAGAAGAACCCGACAGGGCAGCGAACATCATACATGCCACCACCGACGCCATCGCTAAGCCACCACGGAACCAACCAACCATAGCGATAGCAAAACGAATGATCCGCTTTGCCACCCCTCCAGTTGACATAAAACTTGACGCTAGAATAAAGAAAGGAATAGCCAAGAGCGTGTAGTGCCCAGCAAAGGCGTTAAAAAGAGTCTGAGCGACTGAAGCTAATGACGCATCCGAGTGCATCATTAAGAACAACATGCTCGATAGACCAAGCGATACAGCGATAGGCACCCCAATCAGCATAAAGCCGACCACCATAACGAATAGCAACAAAATATCCATTGGTTAGCTCTCCTTGCCGTTTTTATTGTCTTTGGTATCCAGTGCATCCGCGGCATCGGCCATTTCGGCTTTGAGCGCTTCGAGGTCTTCTTCCGCTTCATGCCCTGCGATCAAGCGATCCAACTTGCCCGTCGCAATCTGCCAAGTCACTTGTATAAAACGGAAAGTGAGCAAAGCCATACCAATAGGCAGTGCCATATAAGGAATAAAGCGTGGCATTTTTTCGTAACGCTCACCCTCATTTAGCCAGTCCGCTAAAAACTGCAGCACTTCTGGCATAGGGATATCATCGGTTTCGTACCATGCTCGATCTGTGACAAATGGAAACCAATAGTTCCAAGAGCCAATTAATAACAAGATGGAGAACGCTAAGCAGCAAGCTGCGGCGAGTAAGGCGTAAACCTTACGTAGGTTATCTGGTGCCATATTAATGATGACATCGACACCAATATGAAAATGTTTTTTGACACCATATGAGGCGCCAACTAACACCATCCAAGCAAACATAAACACTGTAAGTTCAAGCGCCCAGAGTATGTTGTCGTTAAACACGTAGCGTGAAATGACATTGGCAAAGGTCAATAGCGTCATTGCCCCAAGGAAAAAGGCTATTAAAGACTCTTCAATGGCATCAGTTACCCGTCCAACTCTGGCAAAAAATGACTGTTCCATAGTTAATCGCTTCTTAATTGTTTCCCTAAAAGAGAAAGAAAAAAATGGCCCTTTTCCCGACAAAAGGGCCTAAATTGTTGTTATTAGTTATTAGAATCCAGTGCTGCTTGAATAAGCTCAGAGCCAATGTCTTTCTCGAACTTCGCCCAAACAGGTTGTAGAGCTGTAACCCACTGTTGACGTTGTTCTGCCGTTAAAGAACGCACCACGCCACCCGCTTCGATAATATTGGCTTTATTTTGGTTATTGACCTTAGTCGACTCGGCATTACGCGTTGCCGTCACTTCTTGAATAATGGTATTGAGCTGTTCACGCTGATCGTCTGGCAAACCTTTCCAGAAGTCAGTTGAGGTCACGACTAGGTAATCAAGGATGCCGTGGTTGGTTTCCGTGATGCCATCTTGGACTTCAAAGAACTTCTTGCCATAAATGTTTGACCAAGTGTTCTCTTGCCCATCAATAACTTTGGTTTGTAGACCGCCATACACTTCTTTGAATGACATCTTCTGAGGGTTAGCGCCAAGTTGTTCAAACTGAGCAACCAATACATCTGACGCTTGTACTCGGAACTTCAATCCTTTCGCATCTTCCGGAGTCAATAACGGTTTGTTCGCAGACATTTGCTTCATACCGTTATGCCAAAACGCCAGACCTTGCAGACCACGACGATTCATTGCATTTTTTAACTTATCGCCAGACTCCGAGTTTTGGAAACGATCCACCGCATCGACATCTTCAAATAAGAAAGGAAGATCGAAGATACGGTACTTTTTCGTGAACTTTTCAAACTTAGAGAGAGAAGGAGCAGCAAGTTGCACATCACCGTTCAGCAGAGCTTCGAGTACTTTGTTGTCATCATAGAGTGTTGAATTTGGGAAAACCTGCATACAGACTTTGCCATTCATCTCATCGTTAACACGCTGCTCAAGAAGAGAAGCGGCGATGCCTTTCGGGTGCTTATCTGTATTAGTCACGTGACTGAACTTAATCACGGTTTCACCTGGGTCACAGGCTGCCATGACATTAAAGCTCGTAGCTGCCAATACGGATACAGATAGTAGGGTCAAAGGCTTAGACATTGTTATTCTCCTTGTTAAGTAAACAACCCCATCACTGGGTGTTGATACTTAACTAAGGGCAAAATGCACGCCAAAATAGTTAATGCAATGTAAATTTATTGTTTTACAGTTAGTTACACGGGCTTGTTTGCGTGATAAGAGCCTGAATAAACAGGCAAGCAGTGAATAATGGGTGATAATCCACCCATTACTATTTAACAAATGGGTAACTTTCCCCACGTAATCGTCCGCTAAGAGGAGCAGCTAATCTCCATTCCTTTTCCCCAGTCTGGTGGTAGATTGGCATAGTCTTGATAAGCGAAATGCTCATCGTACGGATGAGCTAACAACAAGGCTAAGGCGTTGACTTGACTAAAATCCCCCTGTTCGGCTTTCTCTATCGCCAACTGAGCAAGGTAATTACGCAGGACATACTTAGGATTAACGCTTCGCATCTGCTGACAGCGCTGCTGTGGTGAAACTGGTTGACCGACATTGTCGACTTCTAGGGTCGTGCGTTCTAGGTAGCTATCTAGCCATTGCTGCGCTCGCTCGCGGTCAACAAAGAGATCTACCACTGCAGAACCATCACCGCTATCAAGATTCGACAGTTCACGCATAAAGCGTGGATAATCGACATGGGTCGTCTCAATCAAAGCAAAAAAGGAGCTAAAGAACTCACCATCATTGGCACAAACGGTATGTAGGCCTAGCTTGGCACGCATTTGTTGACTGTAGTATTGCTGTAAGCGCGGTTCATACTGCGCCAATATTTGCTCTACTTCAGCCTTATCGATCAATGGAGAAAGCGCATGACCAAGTGCACTCAAATTCCATAACGCCACCCGTGGTTGCTGATTGAACGCATAACGCCCTTGATAGTCTGAATGGTTGCAAATGTAACTTGGATCATAATCATCCAAAAAAGCGAATGGACCATAATCAAAGGTTTGACCAAGAATAGACATATTGTCGGTATTCATGACGCCGTGACAAAATCCGACCGCCTGCCACTGAGCAATCATTAACGCCGTGCGCTCCATCACCTCTGTAAACATCGCTGCATAAGGGTTTTCTGCACTCGCCAACTCAGGCCAATACCAGTCAATCACTTTGTCTGCTAGCAACTTAAGTTCAGCCATTTGATTGGTATAGAAAAAATGCTCAAAATGACCAAAGCGAACATGGCTTTCCGCCATCCGCAATAGTAGTGCTCCCCGCTCTTGCTTCTCGCGGTAAACTGGCGTGTCACTCTCCAACATACCAAGCGCGCGGGTTGTCGCGATTCCTAAACCGGCCATTGCCTCACTACACAAATACTCACGAATTGTGGAACGCAACACGGCTCGTCCATCTCCCATACGTGAATACGGCGTTAGCCCTGCCCCTTTCAAATGTAAGTCAAACAATTTGCCCTGCTTATCGGCCACTTCACACAACAACAGACCTCGTCC
This sequence comes from Vibrio panuliri, assembly GCF_009938205.1. Lineage (NCBI taxonomy): Bacteria > Pseudomonadati > Pseudomonadota > Gammaproteobacteria > Vibrionales > Vibrionaceae > Vibrio > Vibrio panuliri. The sequence continues at coordinate 2,228,274 of NZ_AP019654.1, forward strand.
ATCCCCCAGATCAGGGTTATATACGCCGAACTGATGCCCTGCATACTTCATTGCTAAAGGGGTAAAATGGTCAGGAACAGTTTCTCCGCATAACTGTTGTTTTAAAGCATTTTGAGGAACATCAGTCGGAAATCCGAATTTATCAGCAAGTTGACTATTCCAGATAATCCAACGGGCATTCTCTAGTGGTTGAGGATTGACTAAGGTAAAGAAGGATTGCGGAAGTTGGGCAAAACGATTTGAAAATTTAGGGGATGATTGGTTAGCCATTTATCGTCCGTTTAAACGCTAATACAGACTTAAAATTAGCAAAGAAAGCAGGTGGGTGCTAGCAAATATCGTGGAAAAGTTAGTACCCACACACTTGTTATGGCAATTAAAATCTATCAATTAACCATTAAAAAGACGCCGAGAATACCTACTAAAGAAAAAAGGCAAGTACGGCTAATCACTCCAAAATTGGAAGGTTGTATCATTTCTTGTTCTCTCATAACCACCTCACTTAATATGACATCTTAATTACAATAATATGAAAATTTGGCTAATTGACAATCAGATTAATGATGAATTTTTTGTGACACTACTTGAACAAGATCACAATAAGTCAGTCGAAAACACTCCAATCAAGTGAGTTAATTAATTATTTTACAGGTTTAATTTAAATGCTTCTGCCAAATGCTAGTTTTCAAACAGATAGTCTAACCCATTAGCAAAAGTTACACGCCAACTGTAATAATCATGCCCACTCGCCAGTTCGTCAAACTTCACATCATACTGCTTGTCTTGCAACACTTTATAGAGCTTACGATTAGTCTCAATAATGCTTGCTCGGTCTGGTTTGAGTTCAAACAATCCAGCATTCATGTAAACCTTAATTGAGTTCTGAGGAGAGTGGCTAATTTGATCAATTAACCATTCCTTTTGCAAACGACTAGGGGCCCACCAAAACGAACCCGACTGACTCAATACGTTGCCAAATATCTGCGGATATTGATGCGCAATATACATAGAAGCCAGACCGCCGTAACTCGACCCAGTTAGAATGGTTGTCTCTGCCTTTGGTTCAATTTGAAATTCTTGCTTTAGCCATGGGACTAACTCTGTCGCTAAAAATTTGGCAAAGTCCTGATTAGGCGGAAGTTCCTTTCCTCGCAATTTGTTGGTGGGATGGTTAATAAACACTGCGCGTAAAGGGGGAATTTCCCTAGCTGCAATTAAGTTGTCAAGAATCGTTGGCGTTGGCACTCGCGTTAAATATTGGTCACCATCAAATACGATTAACAACGGAGCATCTCTTTCTACACGATGAGTCGCATTCGGCAAATAGACCTTGATTGAACGCTGGTTGGCTAACACTCGACTGTCAAATTGATAAGTTAAAACCTCCCCACTCGGTGCCCCACTCTCTTTGGTGTATTGGTCTGAAGGGACATCTCCAAATTCCAGCGTAGATGCATCACCAAACTTGTCCTGACTCGCAGCAAATATAGGTCGAATGTTCAGAGGGTCAGTTTGAGCGGTAGCTAATACAGCTCTGCGCTGTTCAATCCATTCCAAACTTGATAACTGAGGTACATTGGGAGCAAAACGATATGACATTCGCGTGCCATTGGGCAGTTGATAGCTTTTATACCATACACTGCTCTCCCCTAGCCTAGATAGGTAGACGTGGCCATCATAAGGTGCACCAAATAATCGAACGTTATTCTCATCACCACGCCATAGAAAAGTCACTATGGCACTACCGTCGATATTGGGTTCGACAAGAGGTGTTCCTTTGCTTTTTATTTGTTGCCAAAAAGTTGTTTCATACTCAGGATCAATCTGTAGTTGCTTTTCCAACGCCATTAATAGTGGGCTAATGAGTGCTTCCTTAGGATTAACGTATTGATCTGACTTGAGTGATTTTTCATTTATCTTGATAGTCACTCGGTTATCTTTTTCAATTGAGTCAATCTCTAACGTATATAAACCCGGCTGTTTAACAAACCAAAAAAGCTCGCCATCACGTTGACCATAGTCGACTATCGTTTTAACGACATTACCGTCGACATCCACAATTTTCGCTACACCCAAAGGACGCTCACTCTCAATGCTACCGCGGAAATAAGCCATTTCATCAACATGGATTTCGGCAGTGTAAGCATCAGAAATAGTCACTGTTTGTTCCATCAAATCAGACGCATGCACTGCAGTTATACTCAAAGACGCAAAGAGACCGGTCAAAAAAGCCTTCATGTTAATAATTCTCAATATCATTAATAAACTCAAGATTATAAACATTGCCAGAGCTAATGATAGTGACATCCCTGATTAACTCTGTTAGTTGATCACATTGCACAATGAAAACCGAGGATGAGTTACAGTCCATCATATTTATTTATAATGTTTATTTTCCAATAATTTGCGAAAAAACAACTCGCTCGCTATGAGTAAATCGATATTCAAAATTCTTCGCTGTGACGTTTATTGAGTGGCGCAATGCTATAGGGAGTGCTTGGTTATTTTCAGTTAAAATTTGCAAAAACTCTTTAGTGGAAAGGTTGCGTACTCGCTTTATATATTTATCAAAACCTCCGACATCGGCCATAGGAGTTGTGATGTCATCGCATGGTCGATATTGACTTTGAAACTTCGCTTCACTCACTTGATAATCAATATCTTCAAATCTCAATGCAGCAGCATCAGGAATAGCTTTTACTCGGAGTTTTCCTTGCCGTTTTTCCCAACTAACGGCACAAACAGAGAGAGTAAATAGGGCTGGAATATCTGCCGTTTTTCGCGGTTGAGTCCAGTTTCCTCGCGAAATTTCACGACATAACGAAGCGAGCGATTCCTCATTCACATTCTCATAGGTTACTAGTCCTGCTTGACTTGAGTAACTTAGCTTTAGCGTATCCAGCAAATAATAAATATGCCCAGTAAAACGCCAGGTTTGAGGTTGGCAGGCCGCGACAACGGCATCATTTCTTTGATGGATTCTCGGCTCTCTTTTCATCAAATGGCCCATAATCTTGCGCATTACCTCTCCTCATATCACAAATTTCACCTAATATAGATCCAAATGATAATAATTACCATTACGATTTATAAGCAACTAGGTATAAGTTGCTAAAACAATCATGTGAAATAGAAAGTAAAGGAGAAACCTATGAGTTTCATCGTCGGTGTGAGGAATTTTCTGCTCAAGATCCTCTATAGAATCGCACGCCCAATAATATTCTTAATGGATCCAGAAGATGCACACTACATGTTCAAAAAAGTGGGTGTCTTTCTCGGCTCAAACCCTATCACCCGTTCAATCACCTCATTGTTGTTCAATTATGAGCATAAAAGCCTCAATACCACTGTTGATGGTATCGAGTATCGTAATCCAGTCGGTCTATCGGCGGGTTTTGACAAAGATGGCGAGCTAACCAGTATTTATCCTTCGATTGGATTTGGATTAGCTGAATTGGGTTCATTTACTGGCGAGGTATGTCCCGGAAATCCAGGAAAACGACTTTTCAGAATGGTTAAATCTAAATCTATATTAGTTTGGTATGGATTAAACAACCAAGGTGCAGAGAAGATATCCAGTCGATTACGTGGAACAAACTTTGGGAAATTAAGAGTCGGTATTAATGCTGCGAAATCAAATATTACCCCTGAGTTCGATTTACAAGACTCAATCGATGACTATGTAAAAACGATGCAACTATTCAAGGATATTGGCGATTATTACACTATCAACATTAGTTGTCCCAATACTCAAGATGGGGAGCCATTTGTCGACAAAAATAACCTTGATGCTCTATTAATCGCCGTCAACCAAAACCGCGTTGACGGTCGCCCCATCTACGTTAAACTCGCAGCGGATCTCGAGTTGGATGAAATTAACACTATCGTTGATTGCTGTGTCGCGCACAAAGTTGACGGCGTAGTATTAACCAATCTCGCAAAACCAAGCCACAATCAAGAATTTATTAAACAAGAATTGCCCTATCATAAAGGCGCAATGAGTGGCTTACCATTACAGAGAATCTCAACCAACGTTATTCGTCATGTATATCGACGGACTCGTGGCGAACTCACTATCATCGGGGTTGGTGGGGTATTCAGTGCTAAAGATGCTTACGAGAAGATTACTTCTGGTGCGAGTTTACTGCACATGATTACCACCATGATTTTCGATGGCCCCCAGAATATCAATGAAATCAATCGCGGCTTAGTTAAACTGCTTCAAGAAGACGGGTTTAAATCAATAGCGGAAGCCGTTGGTTCCAGAAACCCTTTACCAAAGCAAAAGCATGAACCAGCCAGCGAAGAAGTTAAAAACGTTGCATAGCTATATCGTTGTTTAAGCTTCCTTCGTTGAAAATGCCAGCAAACGCTGGCATTTTTTAATTAGGAAAGTTCTTCAATACGCTGCGCTCGCTTTTTCACCCGCTCAGCTTGTCGAACTTGCTCACTCACCTTACGCGCTTGCTGCGTAGAACGCTTAACTTGCTCTTTTTTCGCTGACCATTGGCGATTGAGTCCCTCATACTTGGCAGAAAGCTGCGCCTTTAGCTCCTGTTTTGCTTTCACCTGCCCTTCCTTAAAGTTGGTTTGGAGTTGACGATACTGCTCGGTTAATTGCTTAGCCTGCGCTTTTTGCTCATCACGACTGTTATCATAAGCAAGAGAGATGGATTCTAGTTGCTTAGCCGCATCTTCAATCGCTTGTGAAAACTGAGGATAATTGGCCTGTTTAATCTGCTCTTGACGCTGCTTGCTTGATGATTTTACCCCGTCCGTTTGCGTTTTTTGCTCTGCTTTCTGCTGGTCAACAGTCTGCTTGTATTGAGCATTTACGGCATCACGACGCTGTTTGTAGTCATCTCGAACTTGGTTTCTTGCCGTTTTATACGACTCTTTATCCAACGACGCTTTTTTCTCATTCAGTATGTTTTTCTCTTCACTCTTCAGAGCAGATATCTGGGCCTTTTTCTCATTCGAAGCCTCCGCTTTCAACTGTTTATAGCCATCTTTAAGTTCCGCTATTGCCTGCTTGGTCGTTTGTTTTTCTTCATCAAGCAACTGTTTAATATGTTCTTTTTGTTGCTTTTCAATACTTTTTATCTGCGAGCTAAGGTCCTTTTTCTGTTCTGCCAGCTGTTGACGCTTTTGCTCGAAACTCTGTTTATTATCTTTGAGAGCTTGCTGATAACGCGTTTCTTCTGTGGCGTAAAATGCTTTTTTCTCTTCATCAAGCTTTTGCGCTAACGTCGATTTTGCCTGATTGCTCTCTTGTCGCATCGCAAACTGCTGCTCTTGCAACTGTTTAAGTTCGTGCTGCAATGTTTCCAATTGCGCCTGCACTTGTTTGAGTGACGCGCCATCTCGTTTAATCGCTTGGTCGGCAATCTCTGCGACATCATCTAAATTGCGCTGCTTAACCAGTTGATGCTGGGATTTCATTGCCTGCAACGCTTTCGCGTGTTGGTTATTCGCATCTCTTAAACGCTTGCTATTAAAAATCGTTGCAAACTCATCCTTTGAGTCTTGATAATCAACAAAGACAAGTGCGCCTTTAAACTTATGGTTGTCACCAGATTCAATGAAAGGCGTTAGATACGCTTTGCCATCAATTGTCCCTAAATAAGCCAATAGATCCTTATCACCCACATACTCAAGCTCAACCTCGAGTCGATACTGCTTGATCTCGCTTTTCTCCGAGCCGAGTGATTGACCTAGCTTGTGTGCCAATAACCACTCTTTATCGACAGGCATCTCTTTACCAATATCGACATCTACTACTTCCCAATCGGAATAATGCGAAATATCGTTCTGAATCGATTTTTCCAGCTCTGAGCCACTGGGTAAACCTGAACCAAAAAAGGCATAACTGGGAGCGGAGAGCATCGAGCACGCGGTTAATATCGATAATAGAGTGTGTTTGAAGTGCATCTTGGAGTCCTTTACAGAATAGCGTGCTAGGACGTCCGATCTTGATTCAATCTCTGCCCTGAAAAACTGCAATTTAGGGCAGAGATTGAAGCGTCACTAGCAACAATTGAGTTGACGCCAATTTAGCACTATGACGCGATTAAACGATGTACGTTTTTACTAAAAAAACACGCAAAAAAATTACAGCTCGATCAATCGTTGGTAATAATCTTGATACTGTGTAGGCAGTTCTTGTACGCCCGTTGATTGCTGTAGCCACTGTTTTAGCTGATGTATCGTCTCGGCTTGTTCACCGCTGCGTAGCGCTAATCCGAGCTGGAAAAGGTAGTTCTTAGCCGCATGATAACTGGCCGCTTTTTCGTCATATCGTTGCAACTCAGCCTGCTGCCTTAACATGATTAATGCTTTGTGAGCTCGACCTGGTAGCTTTCGTCCATAGAAAAAAAGCACCTCGTTTTTCACGTCTTCTGCCAACCAGATCGGCACATCTCTAAACTGATAAACGTCCGGAATATCATCAAATATCGCCAACGCTTTTCCACTCTCGCCCCCCATTTGATAGAGGTAACTGGAGAATGCACGCCAACCGATTGAGGTGAGTTTGTTTTGCTTAATTATCTCTTCAAATCGAGACCATTGATGATTGCTTGCCGCAAGCAACAACGGGTATTCCAAGGCGAAATGGTTGCGCTTTTCCTCATCGCTCACCTCGCCGATGTAGTCGAGGGAATACTTGAACCGCTGCAGCTCAAACTGCATATATTGATCGACTGAAGTTTCGATGTTCGTTAACTCACGCTGGTACAAATCGAGCAGTATATTTGAGCGCAGTAGGCCACTCTGGCTATATTGTGGATTTTGCACAATTTGCACATCCTCAACTAAGCGCCCGATTTGCTCAGCCTTGCCAATTAGCCCCAGTTCTAAGGCATTCAGAGCCTGTCGATTCACCGCATCATAGAGGTTGGCAGATTGAGTGGAAAACTGAGCCAACAACGTCTCTTGATAGTCTTGAAGCAGTTGTCGATTTTCCGCGTAACTTGTCGCTACCATCATCATACCTGCGGTTTTCGTCATGGTAAGCAATTCGGTTGGCTGACGATCGGTTTGTGAGGTCAATAACTCGGCGACTTGCGAACCAAACTCCCTCACCTGTGAATGGTGCGAACGGGTCATTATGTGCTGCAACTTGGTTAACGTCCCTAGAGAGTACTGGACGTTATTTTGTGCCAAACGCAACACCTCTCGATCCACTGCATCCGGCAGTGGTGTCTGGAGTTGCTCTATCGCAAGATGAGAGAGGATAATATTATGATTAACATAACTGGCGAACAGGCTCATCTGCTCAATCTGCTGGTTAATACTGAGGGTTTGCCAACTGGATGTCTCCAACCAAGAGAGTAGTCGCTGTTGTAACTTGTTATACCGCTCGGTTTGCTGCTCTTTTTGATACGGGCGAATCACACCCAGAGCATAAAACGCTGTGAGCAGCTCTTCATTCTCCAATTGATTGTTGTCTATGCGAGTCAAGTAGTCGTCGAGCTTGTTTTGATCAAACTCGGTGGGCTCGATAAGTTCAGGATTTGCCAGCCACTTTTCTTGATTCGAATAACTGCCACCCAACGCATAGTTGGTTTCGATATAACTCGCCCCCGCCAGGCGAAAACCCCAACCATCTAAAACAATTTTCTCTGAACGGTTAACTGGTTGCGTCACCAATACCGACAACAACTGTTTCGCGAGCTTAATTTGCTGTGTGTCGAATAAGCCTGAAATTAATCCAAGTCCAGTTTGGTATTTAGCTTCAGGCTCTAGTTCAGCCTCACCTTTCAGCCAGTTTTTCGCCGCAAACTGGTAAAGAGAATCAACGCTTTGAGACTGATAGTAATAGCTTAATGAAGGCAAGTTATTGCTGAGGGTTTGCTCCATTTGCGCAATAATCTGCTCACTGGAACGCTGTTTTCTCATTAACTGCGCGTTATGATTCAAAGTCAAACCAACAAAAATCGCCGCACTGGCAACACCAATTGCAACGCTGCCAAATCGCCACGGATGACGACGAAACTGCTTTTGCAAACGGTAAAAAACATCTTGTCGATACACATCCACTGGGTAGTGGTTTAATGCGCGACTTAAGTCGAGGTAAAGTTCAGCGGCAGAGAAATAACGCGCTTGAGGGGTGAGTTCGGTGGCTTTAGTAATAATGGCATTAAACTCTGCACGAGTTTGCTTTTTAAGTACAACACCGGTGAACAACGCTTCTATCAACAGCCCCAAAGAAAAGACATCAGATTGTGAGTAGCTCCAGCGCCCTTTTTTTTGCTCCGGTGAAGACCATTGCTCAGAGTAGCCTTGAATATAAGCCTGCTCACCTGATGAAATCTGCGATTGTTCAATCCGTTTTGCTAACCCTAAGTCAATAACCTTAAGTCGGTTACTCGACGTCACCATAACGTTTTGCGGCTTGAGATCCGCATGAAAAATATGCCGAGAGTGCGCATATTCTAGCGCTTGGCACAACTGATGAAGTATCGCGATACGCTCATTTAGCGTAGGGTTGTGTGCCAGCCACGCCTCAAGTGTCACGCCTTGAATGTACTCCATCACAATGCAGGCGCTGCCTTGAATATTATCAAAGCCATAAACACGGCAAATATTGGGATGATCCAGTTCAATTAAACTTGATGCTTCACGGAAAAAGTACTTTTCTAATCGCTGAGCACTGATCACTTCTTTTCGCAGAACTTTAATTGCCGCTTGGTGCTTGCTGGTTTGGCCTTCAGCGCCATTGACGATTTGCTCGCCTAGATAGATCCGCCCCATTCCCCCCGACTCAGACAATGGGGCAACAATTTCAAACCCCATCGCACAGTAGCCAGTTAAATCACTTTCTTGAGGCACATAACGAACGAAAGAGCGTAAGCCGTCATCATTGAGCTCGGTCACATTGAGTGCCAACATATCCGCCAGATCATTAGCAAGATCGCGATCGAGTTGAGCAATTTGCGCTAAGCGCTCACGTTGATCCGCCGCACTTAATGACAATAACTCGATATACAGCTCTGTTGCGTCCAAACCCTGATTCATAATCCTAACTTAACTTCTTTTGCAGCCATACTTGGGCAAACTTTAAATCATTATCGACGGTACGCTTAGATACCCCCTTCAACTCAGCAATGTCCGTAATGGATGCGGTAGAAAAATGTTTTAGCTCAAACACTTCAAACTGTCGCGGGTATCGGGCGCGCATTTCTTCCAAGGCGATGTAGAGATCGCGATTTAACTCGTGCTGGCTGGTGAACTCAGCGGGAATCGCCTCTTCCAGTTGGTCAAGCAGTTGTTCAGATGAGCTGAGCATCACTAAATTATGGTGCGCTTTACCAAACAATAAATGCCACACAGAAACCCGCACATATTCAAAAAAATCGCGACGACTTTCCATTGGCACTTCATCATGTCGCCAACGGTGAAGCTTGACGATGGATTCATTCGCGAGCTCCGTTACGGAGCTTTCACGCAGCAGGGTGTCTGTTGGGCGCTGAGTTTGCATTAAGTTTGCAATGACCGCTTTAATATCATCATAAACATGATGAAATAGCTCTTGGCTTGCATCTTTGTCTCGGCTTTGCCACCCCATCAACAGCTTTGTAGCGTGCTCGATGTCATATAGTGACACAATATTCTCCAAGGTTTCATACAAAGAAGCTATGCTACTCGACGAGCATAAAAAGCAACAACAGCGATGTTGTGTTTTGTTAACTATTTCCGTAATTAAACCGAACCACAACAGATTGTCAGCTTGCCAATCATTGTTCATGCAATCGAGGGACGTTTTTCTCCTCATTTCGCGCACTTTGTTTCAACTTATCATTGGCGCGAGTATCCCACTCAACTGGTCGTTCACATTGAGGGAAGAGAGATGCAAAAGATAATCATCAGTGCTCTGCTTGCCTGCAGCTTTGGCGCGAGTGCCGATTACAAAAACTTTGCTTGGTCAATCAGTGATAAAGCAGGAAACCGAGTTTATGACACCAGCAATGTCATCAAGGCCGCAATTGAGCAAGACAACTTTATTTCGCTGGCTTATCACTCTCAGTTTGAAAGCGCATCTGCCGATCTCTTTCGGCAAGTAAACACGTTAGGTAAGTTTGAACTGGACGCGTTTGCTTCCCCTAGCCTTATCAAAGGCATTCAACAACTAGTCAATGAGTTTGCTTGTGCAACCTACCGATTTCATGCAGGTGACGGTGAGAGCCGTCGTTGCAATGGGCTTAGTATTGATAACAAAACCAAAGAAGGTAAGCCGTTCCAAGGTGGGCAGTTCGTCGAGAATCGACTTCAAGTGGCGATAAACAGTATTCGCTCCAATATGCCCAATCGCAGCTATGATATCTATCTGCCGAGCACTCAAGAAGTGTCGCTTGATTACACTTGGGGCGCCGTCCATGAACTGGGATCATTTTTTGTTCACCAACGAGACCGCAAAGACACGGTGCTCACTGTGTATATTGAAGGGTATAAACTCGATGCCAATGGAGAAAGGGGCGCGAAAGTTACATCACGCCCTGAAATTATCTTTGTCGTCATTCCGCGAGCATCAAACATCGGTAAGCAGGGCAGCGAAAATGCCGCTGCGTCATTTGCACGAGCGAATGCCGATATTATCGTCCCGCTATATTAGCAACATGCCCTCAACGAAGGAGGGCATCGACACTATTATTTAGGTTGCTTAGCTAGAGCTTGATCAATATCGTCAGCGCTATGACGCTCAGCGACTTGCTCCCACTCTTCTCCCCAACTACGATTCACAATTCGACCACGTTGAACGGCTTGGCGCTCAGAAATATCCTCTGCCCAACGGAGTAGATTCGGATAGCTCGCAACATCCAAAAACTCTGCGGCATCATACAACTTACCAAGCACTAAATTGCCATACCAAGGCCAGATGGCAATATCAGCAATGGAATATTCATCCCCGGCAAAATAACGGTGTTCAGCTAAATGCTGGTCAAGCAAGTCAAGTTGGCGTTTGGTTTCCATCGTAAAACGGTTGATTGGGTATTCAAACTTTTCTGGCGCATAAGCATAGAAATGACCAAAGCCACCACCCAAATATGGGGCACTACCTTGTAGCCAAAATAGCCAGTTCATCGCCACGGTTTTATTGGCTGGGTCTTTGGGTAATAGGTAGCCAAATTTCTCGGCTAGGTAAAGCAGGATATGTCCCGATTCAAATACGTTAACAGGCGGTGATACCGACCGATCAACCAAGGCTGGAATCTTTGAATTTGGGTTAACTTCGACAAACCCCGAGGAAAATTGATCGCCATCGCCAATTCGAATTAAATACGCATCATACTGTGCTTCATTCACACCCAGCGCGAGCAACTCTTCGAGCATAATGGTGACTTTCTGACCATTTGGCGTACCCATCGAGTAAAGCTGCAATGGATGCTGCCCCACTGGGAGTTGCTGCTCATGTCGAGCGCCTGCCGTTGGACGATTGATACTAGCCCAAGTGCCGCCTGTTTCGGTATCCGTAGTCCACACTTTTGGTGGGATATATTCACTTGCCATGACCATTCCTTATCGATTGTGGTTTGTGCCCAAGTCACTTAGTGTCTGTTCATTTTAGTCTTAAACGTTCTACAACATCGACAAGCTCAACTCAAGCGAGGAACTCAATCGCAGCAAACAGCCAACTTGGGTTATCGCGATCAATTATCTGGCGATAACTTGCGCAAATACAACCTTTAATTAACCAATTTGTTATTGTCTTACTTATGCTGGTCACATTTCTCCTTGACCCATCTACTGAGCTAGGGTTTAGTGTGCGGCCCTAAATAGTAAATGTTGAGGAAATCATGTCTCTTGGATTCGATTTTGGCACGGCCAATTGCTGCGTCGCCCACCTTGTTGAAGGCAAAGTGTCCCCTATCCCATTGGTCGATGACAATATCTACCTCCCCTCAACCTTGTGCGCCCCCAATGCTGAGTCTGTCTCGGAGTATTTATTTCGTTGTTTAGATATTACCCCTAGCAATGACACTAACCAAGCCGTGTTGAGACGAGCAATCAAGATCAACCGCGAAGAAGGGCTGGATATCCACGCTGACGACGTAAAATTTGGTCATCAAGCACTCAAGCTTTACCTAGAGGACCCTAAAGACGTTTACTTCGTTAAGTCACCAAAGTCCTTTCTTGGTGCGATGGGACTTAGAGACATGCAACTCTCTTATTTTGAAGATCTTGTTTGCGCAATGATGAGCAACATCAAACGCAGCGCCGAGGCCAATACTAATCAGTCGTTTGAACAAACCGTGATTGGCCGACCAGTGAACTTCTTGGGACGCGGCGGTGAAGCGTCAAATATTCAAGCCGTCGACATCTTAACTCGCGCAGCGAAACGAGCCGGGTTTAAAGATATTGAATTTCAATATGAGCCTGTCGCAGCGGGTTTGGATTTTGAAGCAACACTAACCACTGACCAAAATGTGTTAGTGGTCGATATTGGCGGTGGTACCACCGACTGCTCAATGATCCAAATGGGGCCATCGTGGCAGGGTAAAATGGAACGCAAAGAGTCACTATTGGCGCACACGGGGCAAATGGTGGGCGGTAATGATCTTGATATCTTTATTGCCTTTCGCTGCCTGATGACGGAATTTGGTCTTGGCAGCAAACTGAAGAGTGGATTGGATCTGCCGTTAATTCAATTCTGGAATGCGATTGCAATCAATGATGTACAAGCTCAGCGCGATTTCTATGCCCACGATAACTTGTCGATGTTACGTCAGTTTCACAAAGAAGCACTTGAGCCGCAAAAACTGCAGCGTCTGGTCGCATTACATCAAGAGACTCTTGGGCATAGCGTAATTCATCAGGCGGAGTTGGCTAAAATTGCCATGTCAGAGCAAACCGACTATGTCACCAATATTGATTTGGTCAGTGAAGCCTTTGAAGTTGCGACCGATCGCGCCAGTATCGATGCTGCGATTGAAAACCCAATGAACAAAATTCGTGCACTCGTCCAAGAGGCGGTAACTCAAAGTGGGATTAAGCCCGATGTTATCTATATGACAGGGGGTTCTTCACGCTCAACAGCGCTGACGTCAGCCGTTGCTTCCGTGCTACCTAATACCGAAATTATCAGTGGTAACTATTTTGGTTCTGTTACCGCGGGACTGACCCACTGGGCAAATCTCATCTATCGCTAGAGAGTCAGTTTATCATCGCGAATCACTCATGCGCTTAGTTCAATCCAACGCGATAAGGTTGTGATTGAATTAAGCGATGGGAAGAGTAATTACGCCATTTCTTGTGCAGTTATGCAGGCTTTATAAGTCACACAATTTCGGTTATTACTCTTCGATTCATACAGAGCTTCGTCTGCTGCCTCAGCCAAATAACGGCGAGAAAGATCCCGATTAGGATAGATGGAGCTCACTCCTAAGCTCGCTGTTACGATGGATCTTCCCGATTCATCATTGTGAGGGATTTGCAGTTCAGCGATCACGTTTCTCACTTTTTCCGCAACCAACTCAGCCCCCGACTGTTCGGTATCTGGTAACACAATCGCGAACTCTTCCCCACCTACTCGCGCCACTCTATCGAGTTCTCGTAGTTGCATGGTTTGTAGCGCTTTCGCGACAGTTCTTAAACAATCATCGCCAAGATGGTGACCAAAGGTGTCGTTATAAAGTTTGAAATGGTCAATATCGAGCATGATCAGCGACAATGCCGTTCCAGCACGTGACGCTCGCTCCCACTCTTCAGCAAAGATTTGTTCAAAACGACGACGGTTGTACAAGCCAGTTAAGCTGTCTGTGGTTGAAAGCATCAACAGCTGCTCGTTGGTTTCTTCTAGTTGCTGCTGCAGTTCCTCAAGCTCTGCCAACTTTTGGTCAAACTCAATGGTCTTACGGCGCAAGGCTTCTCGCTGCTCATACAACTCAATAAACACCCTTACTTTGCCTCTAAACACCACAGGTTCAAGCGGCTTGAACATGTAATCGACTGCACCAGACTCATAACCACGAAAAACTTGGGTTTCGTTCTTTGAACGTGCGGTAACGAAAATTATCGGAATAGTTTTGGTTTTCTTATTGCCGCGCAGCAACTCCGCGACCTCATAACCATCCATTCCCGGCATTTGCACATCGAGTAGCACTAAAGCAAATTGATGATCCAGCGTATGTGCTAACGCTTCCTCACCGCAGCTTGCGCGCACAATATCGACATCAAAAGACTCCAATAACACTTCTAGCGCAATCAGGTTTTCAGGACGGTCATCCACGATTAAAACACTCGGACGTTGCGTCATTTTTCACACTCACATAGGCTGTTTAAAAAATCACCCATTTGCTCAATAGGAACAATATGGTCCACCTCCACAGCTTCAATAGCTGCTTGTGGCATAGCTTGCGCTTCAGCACTTTCGATTGACTGAACCACTGCAATGCCTCCTTTTTGTTTGATTCGGGCGAGTCCTTGCGCACCATCCGAGTTTGCCCCAGTCAACACCACCCCGATTAAGTGTTGACCATAATACTGAGCTGCAGTCTCAAACAACACATCGATAGAAGGACGCGAATAGTTCACTGGAGGGTCAATAGACAAGGCAATTGATCCATCAACTTCCACCATCATGTGATAGTTAGGTGGCGCGATATACAACGTGCCACGGCGTATCGGTTCTTTATCCTCCCCTTCCTTAACCGTAAGTTGAGAACGATATTCGAAGTGGGTCGCCAAATAACTTTCTACATTTGGGCTGATATGTTGCACCAACAGGATTGGTAGACAGAAGCTTGATTTTAGCTCCCGCAATACCTTTTCCATTGCCGCTAAACCACCCGCTGATGCACCAATCACAACAGCATGATATTGCTCATTACCACAGTTGATTGCCACACGACCTCCGCTACACATTCAACGCTGAGCGCTTCTTGCGATAAATCTTCTCTCGTTCAGAGACCAACTCAAACTTATCGGCGACATCGGCGAAGCGCAGGCTCTCTTTGGAACCCAAACATAAAAAACCACCTGGGACTAAGCTGTCGTAGAAAAGCTGAAACACCTTGTTTTGCAACTCTCGATTAAAGTAAATCAAAACGTTACGACAGAAGATAACATTCATTTCGCCAAAAACACCGTCTGTGGCTAAGTTGTGCGGCGTAAACAGTACTCGCTCGCGTAAACGGCTCTGCATAATGACGTGGTCATAATCAGCAGTGTAATAGTCAGAGAAAGAGTTAATCCCCCCGGCCGCCTGATAGTTTGTGGTGTACTGACGCACCAGATCCATCGGGTAGATCCCTTTTTGCGCCTTCTCTAAAATGGCTTCATTAAAGTCCGTTGCATACAACTGTGCCCGCGAGGTCATGCCTTCTTCTTCAAGCAAGATCCCCATAGAGTAGACTTCTTGACCAGCAGAACACCCTGCATGCCAAATCTTGACGAATGGATAGGTGTGTAGATGCGGCAAAACGATCTCACGCACTTTCTTATAGAACCAAGGATCACGAAACATCTCAGTAACGTTAATCGAGAGATCCAGCAAAATCTGTTCGAAAAAGCGTGGGTCGTAAATCACCTTATGTTGCATTTGCGAATAGTTCGTCATGCCCTCTAATGCGCGTCGATACTCTAAGCGACGGCGAGTATGCGCCACAGAGTACTCACGAAAATCGTAGCCGTACTTGCGATAAATCGCTTCTAGAAACAGTTGGATTTCCAATTGCTCGTCGTCAATGTCAATCACATCACTCATATCAGTACAACCACACTCTCATCATTGAAATTAGCTTGCTGGTGTCAATTGGCTTAGCCAAGTAATCACTGGCGCCTGCTTCGATGCATTTACTGCGATCTCCTTTCATGGCTTTGGCAGTTAAGGCAATAATTGGCAGTGACGCATGTTTTTTCTGTTGGCGAATAGCCTGCATCGCCTCATAACCATCCATTTTCGGCATCATGATGTCCATCAGCACCAAGTCAATATCTGGGTTGTCTTTCAGTTTATCGAGACTCTCCAATCCATCTCGGGCAATCGTGACATTCATGCCCTTATCTTCTAAGACATTGGATAGCGCGAACACATTGCGCATATCGTCATCAACCAACAAGATGTGCTTGTCTTTAAGCAAGGTTTCTTTGTCATGTACTGCTTTCAGCATGCCACGCTGCTCTGCCGGTAATGCCGATTCTACTCGATGCAGAAACAGGGCTGATTCATCAAGCAACCGCTCTGGCGACTTCACCCCTTTGATGATGATGCTTTCTGCGTACTGGTTAAGCTCTTTTTCTTCCTCACGCGTTAATTCACGACCGGTATAGACAATAATTGGCACTCTCGCTGCGGTTTCACTGCGGCGAATGTTCTCCAGAAGATCAAAGCCCGTCATATCTTCTAGGCCTAAATCTAAAATCATGCAGTCATAGTTATGCAGTTCGAGCTCATCCAACGCGTCTTTGCCCGTTGATACCGCGACAATATGCACATCATCTTCACCAATCAGTTGGCGGATGCTGTCGCGCTGAACTTCATCGTCTTCAACGATAAGCAAGCGTTTGACCGGTTTGGAAATGATGTTTTCAATGCTAGCAAATGCCATATCGAGTTTTTTCATATCCACGGGTTTGGTTAGATAACCAATCGCCCCCATCCGCATCGCATCTAAATTGGCGTCATTGGCCGACATAAAGTGCACTGGAATATGACGCACCGCAGGATTGTCTTTTAGACGTTCCATAACCGTCCAGCCATCAATACCCGGTAGACCAATGTCGAGGATAATCGCACTAGGCTTATAGTACTCAGCAAAGTGGAGACCAATTTCGCCCGTCTCAGCCACGATGCACTTAAACCCGCGTTCACGCCCAAAATCACGCATTACGCCGGCAAACGCGCGATCATCTTCAATGATCAGTAAGGTCTTATCTTCAGCGGCTATCGTTTGACGGTCATCTTCAATAAAGTTCTCGTTCTTGACCGCCATCGGTAATGGTGGCTCGACAGCTTGTGCTTCAAGCTGGTCTTGCTTAACGGCGGACATCCGCTGAGAAGGGAGTGGTGGTACTGCCGATGACTCATCTTGCTGAGGCACAATGTTGATGATCGGTTTCAGCGACACCTCTCCAGTTGCATTCGCGCGCTCCTTACCTGAGTACTCAAGCGGCAAGACAATGGTAAAGGCACTGCCTTTACGCTCTTCACTCTTGAGCAAAATCATACCGCCCAGTAGGTGGGTAAGCTCTTTGGAAATCGAAAGCCCCAAGCCAGTGCCGCCATACTTACGACTGGTGCTACCATCGGCTTGTTGGAATGCTTGGAAAATCGCAAGCTGCTGTTCTTCTTTGATGCCAATACCATCATCTTTAACGCGGAATGCCACCAAAGACTCTCTTGGTCTTTGCATCCGCTCTGCGGTTTCTGGCGAAGGCAGCGCAACGCTTAGTGATACCGACCCTTCGTGAGTAAACTTGAAGGCGTTGGTTAATAAGTTACGTAAGATTTGCTGTAGGCGCTGGGAGTCGGTTTCGATACTTGCCGGCAAGTTGCCCGCGATCGACACCGAGAAATCTAGCCCTTTATCCGCGGCGATATCTTTGTATAGACGATTAATATCTTGCTCAATGGTTGCAAACGGTACGTCTTCGATATGGAGATCAACCTTACCCGCCTCTACTTTGGACAAGTCCAAAATTTCATTAATAAGCGATAGCAAATCAGATCCTGACGAGTTAATCGCTTTGGCTGACTCTATCTGTTTATCGTTGAGGTTGCCGTCTTTATTATTGGCAAACAGTTGCGACAAAATCAGGATACTGTTGAGCGGTGTACGCAACTCGTGCGACATATTGGCAAGAAACTCAGACTTGTACTTACTTGCAATCTCAAGCTCTTTCGCTTTTTCTTCAACGATTTGCTGAGCGCGATTCAACTCGCTGTTTTTCTCTTGCATCTCAAGCTTTTGGTCTTCAAGTGCTTTAGTACGCTCTTCAAGCTCTTCATTGGTGACACGCAACTCTTCTTGCTGAGCTTGCAGTTCAGCTTCGGACTCTTTAAGCACTTTCGTCTGCTCTTCAAGTTCCTCATTAGTGACACGCAACTCCTCTTGTTGAGTTTGCAGCGCACTTTCCGACTCACGCAACGCCGCGGCTTGCTCTTCAAGGTCTTTATTTGCTTGGGTCAGATTTTTTTGATCTTGTTGTGACTGTTCAAGCAACGCACTGATCGTCTCGCGTGCGTTCGCCGCGTCAAAAATCACCGCAGCATTGGTGCAGGCTTCATTCACGTAGCGTTTTTGCAGTTTGCTAAACGGGGTTAAAGAACCAAGCAGCACGACACCGATGAGATGAGAATCTGTCACCAATGGAATCGACATAAAGTTCGCTGGCGTTACTTCACCTGCACCATAGTTTAACGTTGGCGCGTCATGGGTGATGTCACTATAAGCGATAACCTCTTGCTCAACGGCCGCTTGGCCGACCATGCCCTCGCCTAACTCGACCAGATTGAAATTACCGCTGCGGTCACTAAAAGCGTAACTTGAGGTTAAAGCGAGAGTTTTGCTCTCTTGATCATACAAGTACAAAGCGCCCAACTCGGCACTCATATGCTTAGTGAAAAAGGTAACGAAACGCTTAGCAAGCTCAGCCAAGGTGAGATCACCACGCAACTGGTCATCTAAGCTCTCCTTGCCGACTTTGAGCCAATCAAGATCGCGTAACTGAACCGCCATATCATTCAAAGCGCCAGAGAGTTGACCCAACTCATCGTTGCGTTCCAGTTTTAATGTCGAGTTGAGCTTGCCAGAAGCGATATCATTGGCAAACGCCATGCCTTGCTCCAAAGGATCGGTGACCGATTTAGCAAACTTAACTGCAACCAGACCCACCACGGCAATCAGTACTAATGCCGCCACCACTAAGCTGATATAGAGAAAATAAACAGGCTGAGTCACCTCGTATTGATCAATCTTGGAGATCATGTACCAGTTGTGACCTGGAACAGGGATCTTACTGTAAGCAATCAAGACGTTTTTTCCTGCGCTATCGAAATAAACGTCATGCCCGCCTTTGTCTCCTGCTGCTTTCGCATCTCCCCAATATGGCGGCTCTGTGGGGAGACGATAACCAACGACATACTGACCATTACCCATGGTAGTCACGTCACTGCGCAATTCAAACTGCCCCGTTAGTCGATTGCTGCCAATCAAATAAGACTCACCAGTTTTGCCTAGCCCAACCCGAGAGTCCAAAATATGGTTGATCAGTTCTGGTAAGATTTTTACTGCCACAATTGCATGCATTTGGTTTTGCTGATCAAACATTGGAGCAGCAAGATAGGAGACTTGCTTTTGCTCATGTTCGCTAAAACTAAAATCCGAAAACGCGGGCTTGCCAGTCCGCTCAACTTCCGACCAAACTCGGCTCAATGCCAAGTCAAGACTATTGTTGGAAGCCAGTCGCGTACCGAGACGTTGCTTGTCTTGATAGGAATAGAGAATTTCGCCGCGGTCTGGGCTGAGGATCAATAAGTCGCTGTAACGATAGCTTTGAACAAACTTGCCCACCAGTTGGTTGTACTCTTCATCGACCATTAGTGATTGCTTGTTTGACAAAATCTGAGAAAGATTTTTCACTTGCTCACTTTGGGCAAAAACTTCAACATCAAGAGTACGATCAAGAAAAAACTCTTCGATTTCATTGCTACGCAGCAATTGAATCGCGAGCAATTCTTCAAAGGATTTTTCAATCAAAGCATCTGAAGCGATTTTTCCGTTGAACATCGTCGCAGCTAATAGTGGTATTACGCCAAAAAACACCAATATCGCGACAAGTTTGGTTCGGATTTTTATGTCTGAGAACTTGGGCATAGTCAAATAAGTTGGTTTTATTAACAATAATCTCAAATTCTTGCAAAGCAAAACTGCAATCTCAATTACGAAACACACTCATTTTGATGTACGTCATACGAGTCACGATTAAATTGCGGCGCCAAACAAGATTTAAGGTTTGAAACGCGATAGTGACCACATTCCAACACACTGCAACTGCGAATTAAGCAAAGTAATATTTCACCAGAGAGAGTGTGCCCTCGATTTTCCACACCAAACCGCTATTTCTCCTATTGAAGCCCCTCGTTTAAACCATTGTGCGACGTGGGTTTGCGCCAATCTATTATTAAGTCGCACAGCTCTCATCTTTGCCGCTGCCATATTGATAGAATTGAATAAATTTTAAAGATTTATCCTCACATGAGCTTAAATAAACAGCACTTTGATATTGTGACAGCACTGACCATGCAAGGGACCAGTATCAATGCCCTTGCCTCTGTTTTTAATATGACCTCGCGTAACCTTCGCTACGCGATAGAGAACATTAATTTCTATCTCGAAAAACTGGCGATGACACCGATAGAACTGACTAACGGTGAACTGCATTATCCCTATGATGCCAGCCAGTTTTTTAGTGATGTCGTTGCCAACAATTTTATCTATTCAAAACATGAACGTGAGGAATACATTGCTGTCATTGCGTTATTTTCTCCGCAAACCCTACTTAGCGATATACAACAATATTTACGTGTCAGCCGCCCAACGCTGAATAAGGATTTACGTAACATCAATGAGATGTTCAATAACTTGGCGATTAAGCTGGAAGTTATCGAACAACAACTGCACGTCTCAGGCAAAGAGAAGCAAATCCGCTATCTACAGATGTGTTATGCCTCCAAGTACCTATTTTGCAAAAATGAGCAGGTTCACTATCTTCAGAAACGCTATTTCTACGAGCGAGATGTTGTGGCGATCGTGCAGGGATATTTGGAGAAATATCGGCCATATTCAGCATTTTCGGCGGTGAGTCGAATTGAGCAGAATGCGAACTGCGTTCTTAGTGACGAGTTTAGAAATCTATTTACCATCTACCTGATGGTCACATTGAGTCGCATTGAACAGGGCGTGTTAATTAACCGCAAAAATAACGGTATGTTTTTGCAGTCAACGAAAGCGTTTGGATACATTAAGCAGGCGCTTGGTTGGCAACAAGAGAGCCATCACTATGAAGCCTTGCATCTTGCGGAATACTTCCTCGGCGGTATCAATACCGATGGTTTTTACGAAAAGCGTTTTCAAGCTGAAAGTTTTATTTTCCAGCTACTCAGTGAAGTTAGCCATGACTGCGGTAAAGACTTGCTGTGTGATACAACATTACTCAACGATATCGTCAACTATCTCACCACCGCGGTCTATCGGGCGAAGAACAATCTCAACACTCAAATTGGCGCACAAAGTGCCTACTCAAAAGCCTTATTTGAACAGATAAAAGCGGTCGCTGAGCAGTATCGTCATCATTTAGTTGAACCGCTACGCAATGAAGAAATTGGCTACATTACACGGTTAGTAAATCGAACTATCGAGGTACGTAATCAGCAGTCTGTATCACTCAAACAGTTGTTAGCCATTGCGAAGAATCATTGTCGCGAACTCAACAGTGAAGGCTTTGTCAGCCAGTTAGTGGAGCAATTGGGCGATCAAGTGATTGATGACCGAACCTTACCCGGCCTCGACGACCTACTTATTACACTTAAAGATACTTCTCAGCTAATAACCGAGACCGACTTAGTGGCCGTTTTATCTTGGCTCAGCGGTGAAATGGAGAGGTTGGGACTGGTCAATCATGAGTATAGCGGTGGAATCGTTAGCCTTTACTATGCTCGAAATCACGCTTATTTTGCTCAACATGGCTTATTGGTTTGTCACGGAAAAAGTGCCAGTCACTGCCAAGGGATTGCGATTGTGCATCTACCGTTACCAAAACCAATTACCGATATATTCCAGCGTAATATTCGTCAAGTGATGCTGATCAGCCATATGGATAATGTCCAACATGTTCGAGCTGTGCACCAACTTCATCAAAAGCTCACCGAGCAAGGGCCATTCGCCCTAGCTACGGATAGAGAAATGCCACTTAGCAATAGGAGTACAAGTGCGCTGTCTGCCTTTCATCCAGTTGAGTAACAACGTGACTTAGCAACTTAACGCAACTGATCGCATCATTGGGATTAACTTGGGTGTAAGCTGAGTGACAGTTGCGGACAGGCAGAATAATGGCAAGCCCCGCGATACCGCTACCCACCAAGGTGGCTGGCCCATTGTCTGTACCGCCCCCAGCAAGAAAATCTCGTTGTACGCCGATACCAAATTCATTGGCGACATCACTGACATAATTCAATAGCGAATAATGACCTAACGCCATCTTATCCGCGACAACCAAGCAAGGCCCTTGACCAAATAACCGCTGCGCTCCCGATTTTACTTCAAGGTGCTTTGCGGTCGCGACATCAAGCACAATGACAATATCCGGATTGAGTTGTTCGATGGCGGTTTTACCGCCTTTGGTGCCTACTTCTTCTTGCACGGTCGCCACAAAATAGAGATCACAAGCGAGTGACTGTTTATCGAGTGAACGTAGTAGTTCAACCCCTACCCAACACCCAATGCGATCATCCATCGCTTTACCGATCATCACACCACTGTTATTTAATTCAAAATGGCGAGTCGCAAACACGGCACTGTCGCCAATTTGAATCCCCATAGTGATGACTTCTTCGCGACTACACGCACCAACATCAAGCCATAAATCATCAATGCTCAACTCAGCCAATGGTTTATCTGTCCAAATCAGACCAGTAAACTTATTGCCACAACGCGTTTTAACTTCAATCTCACTATTTACTGCCACTTTAGGGTCAATTCCCCCCAACTTGAACAGTTTAAGCAGACCATCATTACGAATTTCTCTGATCAGGAAGCCAACTTCATCCATATGTGCAACCACTGCAACTTTGGGACCAGTGGCATGACGATTAAAGCGTGCAATCAAGCTACCGAGCCCATCAAAGCTAATGTCATCAACAATGGGGTTAAGCACTCCACTTAATATTTGGCGAACCTCATCTTCGCGACCTGATGGGCCATGGGCATTGTTCAACTCGACCAACAAACTAAAGTCTTTCATTATTGTTACTCCTGACGGTTCTTGACCATATCTGCTACTTCAAAAATATTGCGTAGCTGTCTCGGTAATTTGGTGAGGCTCTCACAGCCACTTGGCGTAATGACTAAGGTATCCTCCACTCGCGCCCCGCCTAATCCACTTAGGTAAACGCCAGGTTCAACCGTCACCACCATACCCACTTCCAACGTCGCCAAACTGTCGGGGGTCAGCAGTGGATACTCATGCCCTTGCAACCCAACACCATGCCCCAAGCCATGGCAAAATGCTTCGCCATAGCCCAATGAGCCGAGATACTCTCTCACAGTGTGATCCACGCGATTTGCCGCAATACCTGGCGCAAGCATCTCAACACCCAGTTTTTGTGCGCAGTAAACGGCGTCAAACAGCTGTTGCAACTGCGGTGCGACTTCACCGGTACAGAACGTTCTGGTGACATCCGAATGATAGCCTTGGTACACCACACCAAAATCTATGGTAACCAGTTCATTACGCCCAATAATTCGCTCAGAGGGTCGTCCGTGAGGCAATGCACCTCGCTCCCCCGAGACCACAATTAAAAAATCGATACTTTCTGCACCAAGCATACGAGCGTAGAACTCAAGGTGCGCAGCTAGCTCACGCTCACTCATCCCAAACCGGAAATGAGCGAGCCCTTGCTCAATAGCCGCTTCAGTGATTTCACAGGCCTTGCGAATCAAGGCGATTTCCGGTGCTGATTTCCAGCGTCGTGATGGGGTGACAACATGGTCTGTTGCCACCAATTGTTGTGATAATGCCTGCGTAAGCTGCATTACTTGCTGATAACTTAGCGCATGAGCTTCGAAACCGAGTCGCTCAATCGAATGGACATCCAAACGTTGTTGCAGAACATTCAACCAGCCATCTTGATCAGTACAGAATCTCTGGCATTGGGGACTTTGCTCGGCAACTTGCTGCCAATATTTTCCCGCCACCAGCAACTCACTGCCCGAGGGCGTCAGCAATAGATACCCTCCACTGCCCGTGAAGCCACTTAAATAGCGCTTGTGGTGCGTATCACTAACCAGTAAAGCATCAAACTCTTGCTGATAAGGCGCTAGGCTAAATGTCTGCATATTGATTTCCACTCAATTGATACTCTTCGTTACTCTGCGCTTGGCGTTAGAAGTCCAGCCCGAGCTCATCCAGCAGCTCATCATCTTTCTTACTGAACACCGATTTCTTCTCTTGCTCAGCTTTTAGCGCGGCCTCTCTTGCCATCTCTTGTCTATCCATAATTCTGAAGAATGGGTAGTAGACGAAGAATGAAGCGACAATTTGCAGTGCTTGAACGAATGGTGTTTTCCAGTCAAAGCTTGTTAAGTAACCTTCAAAGAACAAAGGCAGATACGGGGGATCAAAGAACGGTTTGGCTAAGAAACCATATTTCATCAGTACCAGTGGGAATATACCGATTAGCGAGCCACCCAATACAAACGGAATAAACAGAATCGGGTTTAAGATAATAGGCGCACCAAACAATACTGGCTCATTAATGCCAAACAAACTTGGCACTAGAGATACTTGACCAACTTTACGATAACGTTGAGTTTTGGCAATCATCATCGCAATAACTAAGCCTAAGGTAACCCCTGACCCAGTGAAGTTAACAAATGCTGAGAATGTACCGCCAGTAACGAAGTGAGCAAGCTCTACCCCAGCCGTTTTCGCAGCGATGTTCTCCGATAGATATTGGACAAAAATCGGCGATAGAATTGGGCTAAGCACGGCCGAGTGGATACCAAAGAACCAGAACAACAGACGCAACATAATGACAAACCAGACCACCCACAGATTGTCTAAGCTGCCAACCACAGGCGCCAGTACCTGCATTAAGATCTCTGGTAGCAGCAAGCCACCGGTCCATTGAGCAATAAAGTAACGGGCAGAAACAAACAGAACGGCGATAAAAGCAGTCGGAGTGATTAATTCGAATGAGCTTGAAACGAAATCAGGCACACCTTCTGGCATTCTGATCACCAGCCTCTTTTCGGTAAAGAATCGATAGATCTCAACACTGGCAATCGCGACAAATATGGCGGTAAATAAGCCTTTTGAATCAAAGAAGCGAATATCAAGTGAGCCATCAGGATTCACTGAGGTGGTCATGATCAAATAAGCAAAAAGGGATAGGGCCACCGCACCAACTGTGTATATTTTGTAGCCTTCACTTAGAAAATAAGCGATTGCTATCACAGTGTAAATGGCGATAAAACCGAGTGAAAATTTAATTAAAAGATCGATAAGATAAGTGTTATTAATAAACCACTCTTGCACCGCAGCCGAATCAGAAAATACGTTTTTAAGTGCTTTTAATGGATAAGCCATCGAGCCGAGCAATAGGATTGGCGTTAATACAACCATGCCTTTTTTCACAGCACTAAGATGGACTTGCTTATCTATTTTTTCTGCTATTGGCAGTAATATACTGCTGAGCAGCTTTTCAAAAGATGCGAATAGGCTCATATACGTAACCTTCATTCATTATTATAGGTAACACCTGCGTGTTTTCGCAGGTGGTAGGGAGTGAGGTATCTCTTAGTCAGTAAGACTCATCTGGTGCTTTTTGTGTGCTAACAACGCTTGTTTTAGCACTGTTGCTCCATCCATCGCGCCGTAAATCTCTGCTGAAAGCAGCACAGATGGTTTATTATTTTCTAGTGCTGATGCTTCGATGTTTTTGTATTTATGACTAAGTTGAGGCCCTACCAAAATAACATCAAAGCTATTAATTTTTTCTGATAGACGGTCAACAGAAATAGCTTCAAGAGTAAAGTCTTCAATATTTAGCTTTTGGCTACCATTGATGGTTTTCTTCATCTCTTCCATCATCATCGTGGTTGAAAAACCACCCGCACACACCAATAAAATATTCATCATACAACCCTTTGTGGTTTACATTTGAGTACAGGTTAATTAATAAATATTTGCTTACATTCGTCAACGAAACTTGATTTCACTAATATTGTGAAATCAAGTTTCGTCGCTTTTTATAACGCTTTTGTTAATGTGAAAGCGTCCAATGAACACCAAGGAATATCCCGTGAGCAATTCCCAAGAAATGAATGAAGATTTTGAGAAAGTCATAATATCGATTGTCAGTTATTCTGGCGAAGCTAAGGGCTACGCTTATGAGGCTTTAACACTCTCTGAAGAGGGTAAGTTTGATGAAGCTGAAGATATGATGGAGCAATGTAACGTTAGTGTTCGTAAAGCACATGCTGTGCAAACTGAATTGATTCGCCAAGAGATCAGTGGTGAAAAAATCGTGGTAAGTATGATTATGGTGCACGCTCAAGACCATCTTATGACGACCCTATCTGAGCGCGAACTGATCCGTAAAATGATCGAGCAAAACCGCCGCCTCTACAAATTAGAACAAGCATTGCTGAACAAATAATCTCTCCCCCCGAGACTTATTGCTCCTGCAGTGATGCTGACGCGATGGCTCCGTCATCGCGTCTTTCTCTTTGATCTTGTTCAGGTATCCATGCCATGCAATTTGACTTTTCCACACCGACCCAACGATTAAATAGCTACTCAACTCAATGGGATTATGTTGGCGATCGTTTTGGCTGTTCTGACCTACTGCCTTTTACCATCTCTGACATGGATTTTGCTGCTGCGCCTTGTATCATCAAAGCCCTTCAACATCGCCTAGATCATGGCATCTTTGGCTATAGTCGCTGGAATCACTCTGATTTTAAACAAGCTATCTGTCACTGGTTCGAAAGCCAGTACCAAGCTCAAATTGATCAAGACAGCTTGGTCTATGGTCCTTCTGTCATCTACATCATCGCAAAATTGATCCAATTATGGTCAAAACCAAATGACAGTGTGCTGTTTTTTGACCCAGCATATGACGCTTTCAGACCTTTGATAGAAACCAGTCAGCGCAGAGCCGTCCCTTGCCCATTAACATGTCAAAGGGACGAGCAATCATCGAGCTATCAGGTTGATTGGCATAAATTGGATCAGCAAGCTTCTGATCCTCGTTGTACCATTTTGCTGCTCTGCAACCCACACAACCCCACAGGTAAAGTCTGGAACCATCAAGAACTCAGCAAAATTGCCCACATTGCGCAGCGCCACAACCTTAAAGTCATTAGCGACGATATCCATATGGATATCTGTTTCGCCCCCTATACTCCGTGGAGTAAGGTGGCTCAAAACGATCAATGGGCGCTGGTCAGTTCAGCATCAAAGTCATTTAATATCCCTGCCCTAACTGGTGCGTACGCTGCTATCGCTTGTGAAGAAACCAAGCAAGCGTATCTAAATGTTGTTAAACAAACGGAGGGTTTATCTTCGCCAGCCATTCTCGGTGTGATTGCCACAATGGCGGCTTATCGCGAAGGAGCTACATGGTTACATGCCCTCAAAGAGTATCTGCATGGCAACTTACTTTGGGTAACAGAGCGACTCAATCAGGAGTTTCCACAACTTAATTTGCATCCACCACAAGGGACTTACCTAGCGTGGCTTGACCTCTCTGCGCTCAATATTGATATGGATAAACTGCAACACGCCCTCATCCATGAGCAAAAAATCGCGATTATGCGGGGAGATGCTTACGGCCCTTTGGGTGAAAATCATCTACGTTTTAATGTCGGATGCCAAAGAGATAAGGTAGAGAAAGGAATTGAAGGCTTGATTAACGCGATTCACTCATTGCGTTAGACTTCTACAGAGCCAAAGCAACGCGAGTTGACAGATAGTCCGTTGCTTATCGGCTGATTTATCCAAAGAATAATTGCAGACATAAAAAGGGCTTGTTGAATACAAGCCCCTGCAAACGAAAGATAAATGGGTTAAACGCTAAACCAGTTCTTTAATGATCTTCTCGAGTTTATCCAGACCTTCATTTAGAATTTCTGATTCAATGGTCAATGGTGGAAGAAGGCGAATTACGTTACCTTTCACCCCACATGACAGCAAGATCACCCCATTTTCTTGTGCTTTACCAATAATGGCCTTGGTTAAATCTTGCAATGGTTGACCCGAGTGCGGATCCGCAAACTCAATCGCCATCATTGCACCATGAGTGCGCACTTGAGCAATTTGTGACACAGTCTGTTGTAGTTTGGTCATTCGGCTGTTCACCACTTCACCGATGCCCATCGCTTTGGCGCACAGATCTTCCTCTTCGATGATTTTCAGTACCTCCAAACCCGCAACACAGCCCAGTGGTGAACCTGCATATGTCCCGCCAAGACCGCCTGCCGGTGCTGAGTCCATCACGTCTGCTTTCCCGACTACAGCTGAAATAGGAAAACCACCAGCAATGCCCTTGGCGAGCGTCATCATATCGGGCTCAATCCCTAAGTTCTCAGTGGCAAACATCTTACCGGTACGTGCAAAGCCCGCTTGAATTTCATCAGCAATCAACATGATACCGTGCTTATCGCAGATCTGACGCAGAGCCTGAGCAAACACCGCAGGGGCTTGATAGAAACCGCCTTCCCCTTGCACTGGTTCAAAAATAATCGCGGCAACACGTGATGCTTCAATATCGCAAGTAAACAGATCTTCCAATGCTTGCAGGCTTTGCTCAACCGTTACCCCATGAAACTCATTCGGATAAGGAGCGTGGAACACTTCACCCGGAAATGGACCAAAACTGGCTTTATAAGGGGTCACTTTACCCGTTAATGCCATGGTCAAATTTGTCCGTCCGTGGAAAGCCCCCTTAAACGCAATCACACCACTTCGTCCCGTATGTGCGCGAGCAACCTTAACGGCATTCTCAACCGCTTCTGCCCCTGTGGTTAAGAAGGCGACTTTCTTAGGTGTCGTTCCCGGGGCGACTTGCGTTAACTTCTCCGCCAGTTCAACAAATGATTCGTAGGGGGTCACCAACGCACATGTGTGCGAAAAATTGTCCAACTGAGCTTTGACTGCTTCCGTAATCCGTTTATTGGAGTGACCGGTGTTGTTGACTGCAATACCTGCGGCAAAGTCGATGTATTTATTGCCTTCCACATCCCATATCAAAGCATTTTCAGCTTTAGCAACATACAGTGGGTACAGCGCCCCCATACCGTTGGAAAATACCTGATTTCTTCTCTGGTGCAGTTGTTGGTTGGTCATTGTCTATTCCTTGAGTTTGTGAGTGTACCTCCGCCAGGAATTACTCCTTTTGTGGCGACTTTGTTTGTAGTTATTTTTATGTGCGCCAAACTGGCGCGAAGATTAGCTATGCCGGATCATCTTTCACCACGAACACTGAACAGTGGGAGTGACGAACAATCTTGGCGGCATTTGAACCGAGAAAATAGGAACGAAACTTGGGCTTTGCCGAAGCCATAACAATCGCATCCACCTGTGAGCGTTTGGCTTGCAAGACAACTTCATCAAATACGACCCCATTACGCACAATCGCCTTGCCTCGATGTGCTTTGGGCACATACATCTCAAGCATGGTGTGCACACTATCAAATGCATTTTGGTGTTGCGCAGAAAAAGCACTGCCTGAAGCGGTGGGAACCATACTGCGATGAACTCGCGCTTCATCGACATACAGCATGTCAATAACGCCCTGCTCATCAATTAACTTAAGTGCCATATCCACCTCCTTTTTCACCACATCTGGGTAAGCAAGGTCTACTGGCATCAAGATTCGCTTAAGGCTCATATCAGTTCACTCCCATCACTTTATTTGGTAACCACATCACGACCTCAGGGAACATCATGCAGAGAATGAGCACACATAACTTGAGGGCGATAAATGGCAATATTGAACGATAAATATCCATCATACTGACCCCTGGTGGGGCAATACCTTTCAGGTAGAAAAGTGCGAAACCATACGGTGGCGTTTGCACTGCAATTTCAATGTTCAAAATCATCAGAATGCCAAACCAAATTGGGTCATAACCGAGTGAGACGACAATAGGTGTAAACAGTGGTGCGCACATTAAAACGATAATGAGTTCATCGATAATAAAGCCGAGTAACAGCATGATCACTTGCATCAAAATAATCACACCTAGCGGAGGCAACCCAAGGTCCTGAGTGATTTGCGCCACCATATTTTGCACACCACTTAACATGTGGAAATTGCTAAATAGAGACGCACCGAGAATGATCCACATCGAAACACTAACGAGCATGGCGGTTTCAAAACCGGAAGATTTGAACATTTCAAAGCGGAAACGTTTGAAAACGATGGCAAGAATAATCGCCCCGACAACCCCTATCGCCCCAGACTCAGTTGGCGTGGCAATGCCGGTGATAATACTGCCCAACACCGCTACGATAAGTAAGAGTGAGAACAGGCCATCACGAGCAGTGGTAAACTTTTCCTTACCACTCATTTGGCTTTCGCTGCCCGTACCCAGTGGCGCTTTCTTGGGATTAAGCTTACAGCTGATCACAACGTAAGCCATCAACAAGATGATTGAGATCAGTGCAGGGATAATCGCCGCAAGGAACATACGCCCCACCGAGTTTTGCGTAGTCGCCGCGTACATGATCATCGGAATACTAGGCGGAATTAAGATACCCAATCCGCCACCCGCCATAATCACGCCCAGTGCCAAACGTTTATCGTACCCGCGCTCTAACATCGGCTTAAGTGCGATACTGCCTGACGTCATGATACCTGCACCGATAATGCCAACCATGGCGCCAATCATTGAGCAAACACCAATAACACTCACCGCCAAGGAACCACGGATACGCCCGATCACCATTTGACTAGCATTAAACATTGCGTCACCAATGCCTGAGCGAGTCAACAACTGCCCCATATAGATATACAGCGGAATGGCAAGCAGGATAAAACTAAAGAAATTACTTTCGATGGTCGTGGGGACAAGGTTAAAAATACCCTCCCCCCAAGTAAGGTAACCCATCCCCATCGCGATGCCACCAAGCGCTAGACCCACAGGCGCACCTAAAGCGAAACTAGCAAGAACACAGCCGATCAGTAACAACGTCAATACTTCGATACTCATAAATCCCCCGCCTGCTCAACCAAGGTTTCACTCTCCTCGCTCTCTTCTGGTGTCTGCTCAATCAGCGATTTCCCAGTAAGCAAGTAGTAGAGATCTTGTACAATGTCGCTAGTGAACTGAACAATGAACGCCCCACAAGCGACCACCATCATCACCCAGAAATGCGCCATCGATGGAGCCCACTCTGACTGGCGGCGGTAATTAAACTCCACAGCCTCTTCAAACTTACCCAGTGCCATCATCAGCACCACTGCAAGAAAGAAGATCGCGAGAGAGTATGAAAAAAGATTAAACAGTGAACGTACTCGCATCGAAACTGATAGATAGAGTACATCGACGTTAATGTGCGCTTTCTTTTGTTGAGCCAGCGCACCACCCAAGGCAGCGATATAACCAAACAAGAAAAGTGAAACGTCATACGCCCAGATAGTTGGAGCACCAAGCACATAACGAGAGAAGACTTCAAAGGCGACGGTAACCGCTAAGATTGGCATTAAGAGTGATGCTGAAACACCGATCCAATAAATCACCTGATTCACGCCGCGACAATATGTTGCTAACACCGTACTCAACATAAACTTCATCCCTAACAGCATAAAAAGAGAAAGGGGCAACTCGCCCCCTTTTAGTCGGTGATTCAACCTGAGGGTACAATGGGCTTCAAATCACCTTTTGATTGTTATTGTGTGTCTTGCACGATTTTGATTAAGCGTTGACTGTACTTGTCTGAATCTGCGTACTCAGTCCAAAGTGAACCGGCTGCCTCATTCCATTTAGCCGTATCTGCTGTACTTGGCTCTGGGCTCCACTTCATGCCTTTTGCTTGCATATCGGCGATCGCTTGAGATTCCCAAAGACGTGACTTCGTCATCTGCTCACGAGCGTGAACGGCACTTGCCGCACGAACAATCGCTTTCAAGTCATCAGGTAATTTGTTCCATGCACTCTTGTTAACCACGATTGGCAACGTCTGTGCACCTGCAATTGGTAGGCGGTACATATATTTAGCCACTTCGACATGGTTACCATCGCGGTGGTCAATGATGTTGCTACCGATAGAGCCATCGATAACTCCTGTCGCAAGGCTGGTGTAGATTTCACTGTAGGAGAGTGATGCAGGAGAAGCGCCTAAGTTACGCAAGAACTTACCATAGGCACCAGGAGCGCGGATTTTCAACCCTTGGAAGTCTTCAATTGAGTTAATCGGCTCTTTGGTCAGTACATAAACTGGAAGCTGGATATACGGTTCTAACCAAACCAGATTCTGCTTGTCATACGCTTCTTCAAGTACTTCGCCCCAACCTTTTTCATGGAACAATGCACTTAGCTCACCAACATCATCAGTCATGCCCGGTAAGCCCACTTCTACCACACCCGCAGGAAACTCACCTGCGTGCATAGGTTGGAAAGGTGCTCCCATAGTGATAAGACCTGATTTTACCGAGCCGAGAACACCGGTTTGACCTACGCCTTCCCCTGAGTACATAACTTGAACCGAGATGCGACCGTTTGACATTGCTTCAATATTCTCAGCAAAGCCCTTATACACTTCACCATAGGCTGTGCCACGCGGGTAAAGGTTTACAAAGCGCCAGTTGTGCTCCGCGGCGAAAGCTTGAGAAACGGTTAAAAAAGAGCTTGAGATAGCAATCGCGCAAGCCGCCACTTTTTTAGTTAAGCTTCTTTTGTTCAGTTTACTTAAGGTTTTAAACATCGACTTTCTCCTTGATTATTCTGTTTGCTCTGGCTCGGCCAGTAACAGCTTGTCGTGACCTATTAATCCTTAGTTGTCACTGTGTTACTTATAATTACATTCTGTTTACATTCTTTAAATTCATATTTCTCCACCTAAAGTTTTATCACCATCAAACCATTGCGTGAGTTCCCGTAACCTCTGGCTTAGTGCTGTAGTACAGATAAAAAAAAGCAGCACTTTAAGTGCTGCCAAAACATTTTGCCCCAATGTCTGGAAGGGGACTATTTAGGGAAAACATGTCAAAACTAAGAAAGGGAAATCTGTTAATCCATCAAATACCGTGACACAAATATTTGATCTCTAGGTAGTCATCAATGCCGTATTTCGAACCTTCTCGGCCACTGCCCGACTCTTTCACGCCACCAAACGGAGCCACTTCGGTTGAAATAATGCCCTCATTAATGCCAAGAATGCCGTATTCAAGCGCCTCACTCATACGCCAAACGCGCGCATGATCTTGAGTATAGAAGTATGCCGCTAAGCCATAAGGGGTATCGTTAGCTCGGCGTACCACATCTTTTTCATCATTGAAGCGGAAAATAGTCGAGACCGGACCAAACAACTCTTGATGAGCTATCTCCATCTCTTCTGTCACATCCGTTAAGATGGTCGGTTGATAAAATTGCTCGCCAAACTCATGCCCCGCCCCACCAAGCGTTAGCGTCGCACCTTGTTCAATCGCTCTTTGCACCAAAGCGGCCACTTTTTCGTGCGCTTTGCGGTTAATTAAAGGACCAATTTCTGTCCCTTCCACCAAACCGTCGCCAACCACTAGCGCTTTGACCGCATGGGTGTATTTAGCGAGAAACTCATCATAAACCGCATCATGGATATACAAACGGTTGGTACAAACACAAGTTTGACCAGCATTACGATATTTGGAGATCACCGCACCCAATACTGCCTTATCAATATCGGCATCATCAAACACGATAAATGGCGCGTTACCGCCCAACTCAAGCGAAACTTTTTTCACTGTATCTGCTGCTTGACGCAGAATCAGTTTCCCGACAGGCGTTGAACCTGTGAATGAGACTTTGCGCACCAAAGGGTGGCGACACAGCACATCCCCCACTACCGCAGGTCGAGACGTGGTAACAACATTGACCACACCTTTGGGAATACCCGCTTGTTGCGCAAGTTTCACCATTGCCAGCGCGCATAACGGAGTATCTTCACCGGGCTTAATCACCACAGTACAACCTGCTGCGAGCGCAGGGCCAACCTTGCGAGTGATCATCGCGACAGGAAAGTTCCATGGCGTGATCGCGGCAACAACGCCGATTGGCTGCTTAATGGTCATATAACGGTTATTAGGATTTGCCGCCGGAATAACGTCGCCATAAATACGCTTTGCTTCTTCGGCAAACCATTCAATAAACGACGCACCGTAAAGCACCTCGCCATAGGCTTCTTTATAGGGTTTTCCTTGCTCTGTGGTCAGCAACTTAGCTAACGTATCGGCATTTTCTACAATTAAGTCAAACCACTTTCTCAACAACCCCGCGCGATATTTCGCCGTCGTTGAGCGCCACTCTTGAAATGCAGTGTGAGCCGCACTCACTGCTGCTTCTGACTCTTCTTTGCCCATATCAGGCACAGTGGTAATAAGCTCACCAGTGGATGGGTTCACAACATCAACTTGCTTGCCATCTTGGGCTTCAACCCACTCCCCATTGATAAAACCACGGGATAAGACCAAATCTGCCATTAATTCCATTCCTACTGTTATAACTATTAACAATGTCAAAGATTTAAAAAAACGAATCGCGCATAATTACGCCAGAACGTAACAAAATTATAACAAGCGATTAGGGAACATAAATGTTCCTCGATAAACATAAAGTTTTACGGATCTAAAACAATGACTAAAAATCCTGTGCCCATCGGTCACATTGGTGACTATGAAATCAAACAATTGAAAATTTTTAAAGTGGTAGCTGACTGTGGAGGCTTTTCTGCAGCAGAAACAGAGCTAAACGTCAGTCGTTCGACCATCAGTATTCATATTTCTAACCTTGAATCGCGCTTAAACCTTATCTTGTGTCGCCGGGGACGCTCAGGATTTGCACTCACTGAAGAAGGCACAGTGGTGTATGAAGCGACGGTCAAACTACTCGGAGAGCTTGATGATTTTCGAAATACAATTAACCATTTAGATATTCAACCTTCCGGCAGTTTAACGGTTCTATTTAGCGACAACATTAGCTTAGATACTCGGGCAAAAATGCCCGAAGTCATTCGTAAGTTCGCCAAAATAGCCAAAGAAGTGTACCTTACGGCCGAAGTCGCCCGCATGACTGAAATTGAGCGTAAAGTGCTGCAAGAAGAAGCCGATATTGGCTTTATCCCCTTTCATCGCGAATTAGATGGCTTGGAGTATGAGCATATCTATACCGACATCTGTTATCTGTACGCCAGTAAAGATAACCCTTTGGCTAAGCTCGATAAAAATGAGCTCTCTGATGAGGTGATCAATGGATTTCCCGTCGCTTATGCGGGAATTAAAACGCAAGAGCGGCTCAATTCACACTTGGCGAAAATGAACTTGAAGGCCACCGCCTATAACTACGAATCACGGATGGCATTGGTGCTTTCTTCTAGGTTCATTGGTTACCTGCCGGAAAACTACGCCAAGCCGTACGTTGATTCGGGGCAGTTAGTACCTATCGCCCCAAAGGAGCGCTACTACTATCTTGAGATCATGGCAATCACCAAGAAAACCAACTCAATCAACAAGGTTCGCTCACTATTTGTTAAAACCATGCGTGATTTCTATCGAGAGTTACATGAGTAACCATTAAGCGAAAAAAACCTGAAGCTTTGATGCTTCAGGTTTAATGGGGACACAGTCAGTTTAAGCCACTTGCGCAGAAGAGGTTTGCGGATGTTCAATGCCTTGTTTTTGCATAATTTTATCGCAAATATAACCGCCAATTGGAATCGCTGAGGTTGCCGCTGGCGATGGGGCATTGCACACATGCAAACTGCGCGCGCTTTCTGCGAAAAGGAAATCGTGAACCAAAGTCCCGTCGCTCAATACCGCTTGGGCACGAATACCTGCCGGATACGGCTCTAGGTCCTCAACTTTGATTTTCGGGCAATACTTATTAACCAACTTGAGGTAGCCAGGCTTCCACCAAGAGTTTTTGGTTTCTATCAAACCAGTTTTTAGATGCTTAGCGGATACCTTCCAAAAGCCGGCAAAACTAAACATCTCCATCACATCACGCAAGCTGAAATTGATCTTTCCATAGCCCTCTCGTTTCCAACCTTGCACAGCGTTGGGACCCACCGTCACTGAGCCATCAATCATTCGCGTTAGGTGCACGCCTAGAAATGGTAAATCAGGATCTGGGATGGGATAAATTAAGTGGTTAACAATGTCATTGTATTTGGCGGGTAAACGATAGTATTCACCGCGATATGGGATGATTTGAAAGTCGGTTTCAATGCCCATCAAGCGCGTCATACGATCTGCCATTAAACCGGAACAGACCACGATAAACTGGCTATAAAACGTTTTAGCAACCCCTTGAGACAAGGTCGAGATAACCACTTTGTCCGGTTGCTCGCTCAAGCCTGTCACTTCCGTTTCTAGTGATATCACACCACCTGCATTGACAAACTCTTGCGCCATTTTTTCCGTCACTTGGCGATAATTAACGATACTGGTGGTCGAAACAAAAATGGCCCCCAAACCGACGATATTCGGTTCACGCGCTTTAAGCTGTTGCTGATCCAACAGCTCGACGTCTAAGCCATTTTGATGACAACGCTCAAACAACGCCTGCATCCGCTCAACTTCAAGCTCTGAGGTGGCGACGAGTAACTTGCCGCAGTTTTCTACTGGAATATCATGCTTGGCGCAAAAGGCCGTGGTTGCCTCCACCCCAGCTTTACAAAATTCAGCTTTAAGACTGCCGGGCGCATAGTAAACACCCGCATGAATCACGCCACTATTATGGCCCGTTTGATGGCAAGAAAAGCCCGACTCTTTCTCTATCAATAAAATCGATTTCTCAGGAAAGCGGCTTTGCAGCTGCCATGCCGTTGAGACGCCGACAATGCCGCCACCGACCACGACGTAATCATACATTTTGCTCACTTTGGTACTCCTTCACTCTCTTTATTTTAGTTATAACCAAGAAACCTCGTGGAGATTATTACCACACTATCGATGCAGGGATGAGAAGTCTCTTGGGTATCGCACAAAAACAATGATTCCATTTCGACAAATAAATCGAAGTTGCAGCTAACCCGGCTGCAACCTCAATTTAAGGAGATAACGCTTTATTTAAACCGCATCAATGCTTAACGGGTAAAGTGACCACGCTGGCGCAATAGCTCACGCTTTAAGCCTTCATGGGCAACAAATTTGTCTCGACCGTGCAGCCAGCAGTGATTTTGCACCACCAGCATGCTACCGATACGCACACGTACATTGAAACAGTTGCTATCACTCTCTAGCGATTCACTCATTTGGTGAAGGTACAAACCTTGCTGCATATTTTGTGGCTGAGCAAATTGGTCGATAAACAGCATATGAGGTTTGCCATTTTTATCCTCTTCAAAGAATACCGGATGCTCAATGCTATAACCGACATTCTTACTTGGTGGCGCACTCCACACTATGTTTTGTTTCGCCATTGGATGATGGTAAAACTTTTCAAGATCTTGCCAATCATCCACATGCAGTAGTAGTGAATCGCCCATCTGCATGTTTTTCTCATCCATTTTCATCATCAGTACAAAATCAGTACGCTCATCAACGTAAGTACCATCATTGTGTAGTTCCATACGGCGATGCGCTTGGCGTAAGTAGCTGTCGCTATTATCAGAATTTTTTACCGTAAAACGCGCATAATATTTGCCATACATT
Source organism: Vibrio panuliri (assembly GCF_009938205.1). Taxonomy (NCBI): domain Bacteria; kingdom Pseudomonadati; phylum Pseudomonadota; class Gammaproteobacteria; order Vibrionales; family Vibrionaceae; genus Vibrio; species Vibrio panuliri. The sequence continues at coordinate 2,265,847 of NZ_AP019654.1, forward strand.
GCATCAAAGTTTGGCAAACCAATAAGATGAGAAATCGCCGTAGACAGAATGACAAAGAAGTCACGCTGCGCGTCGCTATCTTCAAAAAACTCTGTCGCTTCTTCAGAAGGCTCAAGTAAGAAAGCCGCTCTTTCACGATCTTCCATCAACTCTACGAGAAATTTACCCAGTTGGTATTCGCATGCTTTATCCAATGCATCAGCAACAGCAAAGCGAAGAAATGGCTTATATTCCAAAGATTGCAAACTGTAATTCTGGATAAGGTCGGCAAATGTATCTAAGGTTTCTTTGCTCAAAGTCACCACTTGTAGGCGAGCATTTTCTGGATGATCAGATACATTAAAGCCGCAACGTTCTTCAACGTTATGATTGAAAACCTTAGCAATATTCATGGATAAACTTCCTTATTTGGCTGAGCAGGCAACCTGCATTTCACGTTATTTATTGTCATCGCGGTTGAGTTAAACGCTCACCGCCTTAGTTAACAAAACTATAACTTCCGCAAGCCTATATTAACAATATATGGTATATATACTTTCCATACATAAAATAGATTGGGCAGCAAAATGGACTTTAAACGGCTTCAATATTTTCATCAGCTTGCACAAACCGGAAACTTCACTAAAGCCGCCGATCAATTAGGGATTGCGCAATCAGCCTTAAGTACGAGTATCAAGAAACTCGAGCAACAGACCGGACTCAAGCTGATCAATCGTACTGAGCGCCAAATGAGCTTAACCGCAGAAGGGCAAGTACTGCTTCGCCATGCCAAAATCATTCTCGAAGATGTCGAACAAGCAGAAAAAGAGTTGCAAGAGTTAAAAGGATTAACCAGTGGTGTCGTCAGTTTTGGCGCATCGGCAATGCTCGCCTCTTATTTCCTACCTGACGCCCTTGAGCAGTTCAAAAAAGCCTATCCCGGCATACAAATTAAGATTCAAGAGGCGGGGACAGCCACTCTTGAGCAAATGCTGATTAATGGAGAATTAGATTTAGCGTTGATCCGCGGAGATCGAGAACATGAACAAATAAGACGAATCTTCTTGGCCCAAGACCATATTTCAGCATGTGTCCCAAGTCATCATCCCTTTGCTAACCAACAAAGTGTTACCCTTGAAGAGTTCTGTCAACAACCGTTGGTGTTGTTTAAAAACGGCTATTTTCTGCGAGAGGCGGTAAATCGCTATTGCCAAAGCCACAAGGTAAAACCCGATATCCACTTTGAAACCAACTTACCTGAATTATTAAAAAGCATGGTCAAAAGAGAAATTGGTATCGGCACTTGTTTACCCGTCTTGGTCGCCAATGAGCCACAATTGAAAGCGATACCGTTTGATCCGCCCATCCCTTTGAAGTTAGGCATTGGGTGGAAATCCAGTCATTATCTATCGTCCGCAGCCAAGGCGTTTATTCACTTTTTACAGCAAACCATCAACGTTGATAAAGTGAATCCAACGTAACTAGAAACCCTATTTTTAACTCAATAATTAAATTACTTAACGTACTAGAACATTGCGTTAAAAATAAACAACCCAGATATGATTCATATTCTCTTTTAATTTAATCAAAACACTATTCAGCAATAGTATTTATATATTTTCAATTATAATAAAGCTGTAATTAATCAAGATATTATCCATTCAATCATAGAAAATACCTCATGATATTAAATTAAATTCATACCAAGAGAATCGAGAGATAGCCACATAGAAAGCCAGACTCTCTTTTTAGTCGCCTTGAACCACCAGAAAGAAAAAATTAACTATAACTAATTGATTTTAAACAATGTTAGTCGCTAACAGTTTTTTTCGTGACTGCCTGATAAGTATCTAAACTCTATTTATTAGATATTAACTCCAACAACAAACCACTCATCATTTGGAGTTAAACATGGCTTTAGTCACTATGAAATCTTTGCTTGAAAAAGCAAAACAAGGACATTATGCGGTTGGTGCATTTAATGCCTGCAATTTAGAAAATGCGATTTGTGTATTTGAATCCGCTCGTCAAACTCAATCTCCAGTTATTATTCAACTTCATGGTTCAGAAGTAATTTATAGTAAAGGTCAACCTTTGATTGACGCTATTATTTCTCTCGGCGATCAATACCGCGAAATTGATTATGCGATTCATTTGGATCATGGTGAATCTTTTGCAGAAGCGACCAAATGCGTGCGTTTAGGTTTCTCTTCTGTGATGTATGACGGCTCATCACTGCCTTTCGAAGAAAACGTGGCTATCACTAAGCAAGTAGTCGAAATGGCACATGCGGTTGGCGTCACCGTTGAAGGTGAACTCGGCGCCATTGGTAATACCGAATTTGGCGAGAGCAACGGCCCTGCAACACTCACCGACCCGGCTGAAGCAAAAGAGTTCTGTGAGCGAACTGGGATTGATTGCCTAGCCGCTTCTTTTGGTACTGCGCATGGCCTCTACAAGTCCGATCCTAAGCTGGATTTTGACCGTGTTGCTGCCCTATCAGAACTAACGGGCCTACCGATTGTAATGCACGGCGGTACTGGCGTACCTGAAGCTGACATCAAGAAAGCAATCTCTTTGGGTGTTGCCAAAATCAACTTCTCTACCATCTTACGTAAGTCATTCCTTGACGATATGAAAGAGTACCTCAACCAGAATCCTGATGACCTAATGGTAATGGATATCTTCAATGCGGGTAACAAAGGCATGATTAAAGCCATCGTCAACGCCATCAATATGTGTGGCTCAAACAACAAGATGTAGGGATGCATGATGACCAGTTTTGATTTTGATCGTTTGACTCGTAAGGAGCTCATGAAGCGCATTGGTGACATTAGCCAAGTCGCTGGTGTTACCCAAAGCACTATCCATGATGGTGAAGGGTACGGAGTCAGGATCTGTGATGTGAAAACCGCAAGCGGGCTGAGATTTACTGTCTTACCAGACCGCTGCATGGATATCTTTGATATGAGCTACAAAGGTATACCTCTTTCACCCATATCCAAAACTGGTCTTAAAAACCCTGAGTCCTATAACTCGCAAGGCTTTAACTGGCTACGCCAATTTTATTGCGGTTTATTAACGACCTGTGGTCTCGACCATGTTGGGCCACCAACATCAGAGCGAGGTTTGCATGGCTTTGCCTCAAACACGCGCGCAAAAGATGTTTCGGTTGAACAAACTTGGCAAGGTGAAGTATTCACCATGCGTATCTCTGGCACCATTAAGCAAGCAACGATGTTTGGCGAAAATATCGAACTACGACGAACCATTTCGCTTAACCATCTCGCCGATTGGGTAGAGATCGAAGACCAGGTTACAAATCTCGCTTTCCAACCTCAAAAAATAGAGCTGTTGTATCACGTGAATTTTGGTTTTCCGTTACTCGATACTTGCAGTGAAATGATTCTGCCAACGACCAGTGTGGTGCCTAGGGATTGCATCGCACAGCAGAATCTAAAGTCTTCTGAACAAGTATCTCCCCCGCAATGCGGATACCAAGAGCAAGTGTATTTTCACCAAGCTAACGAGAGTGCCACGGTCGAACTTGGCATCTCCAATCCGGAGCTAGGGCTGAAGTTCAGTTATCAATACGAGAACCAAAGCCTTCCTTGTATCACGCAATGGAATCAGTTTGGTGCTGGCGACTATGTTTTGGGGTTGGAAAGCGGCACCGCATACCCTGCGAGCGAAGCAGATCCTACGCCTGCTTATTCAAGACTTGTTTTAGCGCCATTCGAAACAAAAACCATCAAACTCAAGTTTAAGGTTGAGGAACTACCATGCTAAGCGACAGACAAACACACATGCACCAAGTGCTAAAAAACAACGGTTTCTTTTTAACCGACCAAGAAGCAGAAAACATTGAGATCGCTGACTTTGGTCTCAATGATTTTGAAACCACAGGTTTGTATCTCTACACCTACGAAAACAATCATCGCTATTGCGCCAAAGAGCTTTACTTGGCGCCTGGGCAAACCTGCCCTGAACATCGTCATCCTCCCGTCAATGGTCAAGATGGGAAAATGGAAACGTTTCGTTGCAGAAAAGGCATTGTTTACTTATATGTAGAAGGCGATGCTACGCCTTCTATCAGTGCTACGTTACCCGCAGGTCGCGAAGCTACCTACTCAGCCTTTCACCAAATCATTCTGCGCCCCGGAGAACAATACACCATTGCTCAAGATACCAAACACTGGTTTCAAGCCGGACCGGAGGGAGCGATTGTTTCTGAGTTCTCATCCACCTCTAGTGATGAAAACGATATTTTTACTGATCCTGAGATCACGAGGTAGTTATGGGGAAATATATTGGCATTGATGTCGGTACGTCATCAGTCAAAGCCGTGCTAATTGAACATGGTAAAGTGCTTTGTACCGAATCTCGCACCTACTCGACCCACTCTCCATGTGAGGGATGGTTTGAACAATACCCACGAGACTGGTGGGAAACCACCGCTGATGCGATTCGCAGTATTGCCTCAAATCACTATGGTCAAATTGATGCCATTGGTTTAACTGGGCAAATGCATACCGCGGTGATGATAAATAGCCTCGGTGAACCCATTTATCCTGCCATTCTTTGGTGTGATGGACGCTCTGCCGAACAGTCAAACTACATCAATCAACACGTTGGCGAACACGCTGTGATTGAACACACTGGTAACGTAAGCATGGCTGGATTTACCGCCTCTAAAATCTTATGGCTAAAAGAACATCATGCAAAAAAAGCAAAGCTGATTCATAAAGTTATGATGCCAAAAGATTACATTGCCTATCGGTTAACTGGCGTTGTTGCGACCGACTATTCTGATGCATCTGGCACAATGCTGTTCAATGTCCGAGAAAAACGCTGGTCAGCGCATATGCTCGACAAATTGGAACTAGACCAATCACTATTACCCGATGTTTATCCAAGCGACACCGTGATTGGCTCGGTTTCAAGTTCAGTAGTAAAGCAGCTCTCGCTAGGTTGTCAGCCCAAGGTGGTGATCGGAGGTGGTGACAACGCGATGGGCGCCGTAGCTTGTGGCGTGGTCTCTGAGGGTATGGCAACCGCTTCTATTGGCACTTCCGGAGTCATCTTTGCACCCAAAGCAGACTACCCAAACCCAGGCGATGGCTTCCAGCACACCTTCTGCGATGCGACAGGAAACTATCACCAAATGGGGGTCATGCTCAGCGCAGCCAAAAGCTACCAATGGCTCAAGAACATTGTTGGTCTTAGCTATGAACAGCTCAATACCGAGTTAAAAAACGCAAATCCAGTCACAACACCACTGTTCTACCCCTATTTATCAGGAGAACGTAACCCATTCTATAGCCCTAACGCTCGAGGTGCATTTGCCAGTTTAGATGCCGCAACAGACGTCGGCGATCTTGCACGCAGTGTGATCGAGGGGGTGAGTTTTAGTATGAAAAATCTTTGGCAAATGATGGGCAGTCCACAACGAGTCAGATTAACCGGTAGTCCAATCACCCGAAGTATCTGCCCTGAAATTTTTGCTACCACTTTAAATCAAAGCATTGAAGTTATGCCGGAAACCTGTTCTCCGGCACTAGGTGCCGCGATCACTGCCGCAGTTGGCGCAGGCGAGTTTGCAACGTTCAAAGAAGCGACAGACCACTGCGTTCCTAAGGGGAGGATGATAGCCCCTATCACTAAAGATATAGAGCTACTTCAAGCAAGATCGGAGAAGTTCAATACAAAATTACAACATATAAAAGCTACATTCGATTAAATCAATTCGGTGTCTTTGTACCCTACAGACAAGACACGCTAAACATGGAGTTTGGTATGAGTACACGAAATTATCTTTCGTTTGATCGCCTACAAATGGTAGGTCGAGCACTGATGACTCCCGTTGCGATATTGCCCGCAGCGGGCCTATTTCTAGCAATTGGAGCACACTTAGATATTGCTACTATGCGTGACGTTGGCGGCGTCATTTTGGCTAACCTTCCATTGATCTTTGCCGTTGGCGTCTCTATGGGATTGAGTAAAAACGAAGGGATAGCCTCATTGGCAGCCACCATCGCGATGTTGGTCATGTGCATTACCATGTCTAACGTAGTCGGAATTACACCAGAAATGGCAGCACAAGGCGGCGCATACGCAATGGTGCTCGGCATACCTACCCTGCAAACTGGTGTGTTTGGAGGCTTACTTGCTGGTGTAATCGGTGCGGTAATGTGTAACCGCTTTAAAGACATCGAACTACCACAATACCTCGCCTTCTTTGGTGGACGTCGCTTCGTTCCAATCATTTCAGGTGTGGTGGGTTTTGGTGTGGGCTTAGTGCTGCCATTTATCTGGCTACCTATCCAAAGCGGACTGGAAGTCATGTCTGTTTGGGCCAGCCATTCCAACGTTGAAGCCGCCGCATTCTTGTATGGTTTTGTTGAGCGTGCTTTAGTGCCTTTCGGGCTGCACCACTTGTGGAATGTACCTTTCTACTGGGAGTTTGGCTCCTACACCACGCAAGCTGGCGAAGTGATCAAAGGTGACATCCCAATCTTCTTAGCCCAATTGCAAGATGGTGTGGATATTACTGCGGGCGCGTTTATGGCTGGTCGTTTCCCATTTATGATTTTCGGCTTGCCAGCAGCAGCGCTTGCGATGTACCACGAGGCAAAACCAGAGAACAAGAAGTATGTGGGTGGTTTAATGTTTGGTGCAGCATTTACATGTGCACTAACCGGCGTGACTGAGCCACTAGAGTTTGCCTTTCTGTTTATTGCGCCAGTGCTATACGGTATTCACGTGGTGATGTGCGCATTGAGTTTCTGGCTAATGGCAACACTCCAAGTCCACATTGGACACACGTTCTCAGGCGGGTTAATCGACTTCCTACTCTTTGGTGTGTTCAACGAACACAGTTCGGGTTGGATCTACGCGGTCATTACCGGGCTGATTATGATTCCTCTATATTACTTTGGTTTTAGATTCGCCATTCGTAAGTTCGACCTCAAAACACCTGGGCGTGAAGGCAGCGCAACAACCGCCAAAGAGCTCGATGAAATTACCCCTGAAATTTGCAAAGAGATTGTTGATGCTCACGGTGGTATTGAGAACATGTCCAATATTGATGCGTGTATTACCCGCTTGCGCATCACCGTTAAAGATCGTTCTAAAGTAAAAGAGGATTTGATCAAAAACATCGGTGCCCATGGCGTCATCTTCAAAGACAACGGGGTGCAGAGTATTTTCGGCACGAAATCGGACGTTATCGCAACACGGATACGCAGCCTCTATAATCAATAAATCGATATTGGCCGCCTCATTACCGAGGCGGCTCTCGATGCTTAAGCCCGATTAGAAACCACAGTTTACAAATAATCTCTTTCAAGAATTTCAAAAGCCATGGAACACTGTCGTGGCAAAAAATTCTTTTTTATTAGTTAGAGGTGTTGATGATTACCATCAAAGATGTCGCTGCGCTCGCCGAAGTTTCCATGATGACCGTGAGCAGATATTTTAACCATCCAGATCAAGTATCCCAATCAACACGTGAGAAAATCGAATCGGTGTGCGAAAAGGTTGGCTATGTTCACAGCTCTCGCTCTGTCACCCTCCCCCTTGAAAATGCCAATTTGCTTGGCGTTGTTGTTCCCGACAGTGGTAACCCCTATTTCGCGGAAACATTCAAAGAAATCAATAACCAAGCAATGGCAAAAGGCTTTCAATGCATCCTAATCGATACTGGCAATTGCAAAGAAAGAGAGATGATCGCGATTAAACGCCTCCTCAGTTACAAAGTAAAAGGCATTTTCTTATCACCCATTTTTGAGAACGAAAATTACAAGCCCGCCTACCTAACTCAGCTTGCGAGCTCTGGCGTTAAAGTGGTGTTTATTGAACAAATCATCCAAGGCACTGACTACCCTTTAGTGGAATTTGATAATGCCTCCAACGCTTATGACTTAACCAAGTTAGCGGTCTCCATGGATAGCAGAAAGCAATTTCTAATCTTGGCAGGAAGCGCTCACAGTAGTGTGTCAAACGAGAGATTGCGGGGGGTCGAATCATTTCTTAAAAGCGTACAAATCTATAACTACGACGTCGTGCAAATTGATTTCAACTCAAGAGCAACCAAGAAGCGCTGTATCGAGTTGTTTGATACCAAGCGATACTCTTCCATTCTGGCGCTCAACAACCTTATTGCGAAAGGCGCGATTCAAGCGCTCAACCATCACGGCCTAAACTCAATGGTGTTCAGTTTTGACTTGATCCCTGGCGCCGATATCTTTGGCTATAGCATTCCTTATGTAAAACATGACTATCAAGAGGTCGGCTCATCGGCCTTCAAAATTATGGATGCCATGCTTCATTCCACAGGTTCTTATGCTCAACGTACATTAATTGAAGGTGATATCGAGCGGGCATTTTCATCTCGTTTGTAAATTGATTGTCTTATGAGCGGTTAAGCACACACACTCTAGATTGCTGATGTTATCAATTTGAAAAGTCATTAACTTCAAAAATTAACTTTAAAACCAGTGGTAAACACCACACATAAAATGATCTATAAGCAAATTAACTTATTTTATACTTTAGGGTTGTATCAATAGCTAGATGTTAGGTAGGGTAAAAGCAGACCAAGGCAAACGTATGCTTTGGCCCGTTTTCGTTATTAAGGATCAACTATGTCAGCTACAACGCAATTACAATTTGCATTGAAACGCCCTTCAGGCGTTGCTGCTGCGATCCTCCTGCTCTCTCTGAACCTGATTCAGGGCTGACAGGCTATATCTAAAATTTCTGTCAGCTTGAGAAGAAGCTGACGGAAATGTCTCAATTCCCCCATTTTCCTTTTCAGTCTCTTCCAAGCGAAACTTAAGAGGAAAAACAATGTTAAGCGCACGCAACATCGCCGCCTTAGGCTTTATGACTTTTGCCATGTATTTAGGCGCTGGCAATCTTATCTTTCCACCCTTTTTAGGCTACCAAGCCGGTGAAAACTTTCTTAGTGGAATGTCTGGTTTCCTCTTAACTGGCGTCGGCTTACCCGCTTTAGCATTAGTTATGGTGGCAATCGTCAATGGCTCAGACAAGTTGACCGCCGCGTTACCTAAGCCGCTTGCCACCAGTTTTTGGGTGATGGTTTTCATCGTGATTGGTCCTGCGTTTGTTATCCCTCGTGCTATCACAGTGGCTTATCAGTTCAGTTTTGCTCCCATATTTGGAGAGGCCGCTTTGGTACCATTTACGCTCTCGTTTTGCATTATCACGGTGCTTTTTGCCCTTTACCCTGGCAAGTTGGTCGATAACTTGGGGAAAATATTGACACCAGCATTGATGGGCATCTTGATCATTCTGTCTGTAACTGCACTGGTGTACCCTGCCGGAGAGCTGACTACGGCAACAGGCGCTTACGTTGAAGGGGCGTTTGCTGAAGGTTTAACTCAAGGTTATATGACCATGGACGCGCTAGGCTCGATTGGGTTTGGTTGGATCATTTTCCGCGCGATTCGCAGTATGGGCGTCGAGTGTCCAAAAGCGACCGCTAAATACACGTTAATCGCAGCGCTGATGTACGCAGTTGCAATGGCCTTCGTCTATATCTCACTATCTTACATCGGTTCGACCAGTTCATACTTAGGACACGAGTTCACTAACGGTGGTGATATCCTAACCGCATTTACCTTCGCCCACTTTGGCGCTTTAGGTTCATTGCTGTTGGGTGCAGTAATGGTACTAGCATGTATAACCACCGCCATTGGTGTAACTACCGCTGGTAGCGAGTTTTATGACAACACTTTTAGCAAAGTGAACTACAAAACCTGCGTGATCGTGACCATGACATTATCGGGATTGGTGGCAAACATTGGGTTAGAGCAGTTATTGGCGATCACTTTACCTGCAGTGGTAGCGCTGCATCCCGTTGCGATTGCATTAATGATTATGGCGCCTGTGCGCAACAAGATGTCACAAGCTATGGTCGTGATTACTGCGTTTACTGCCTTAATATTTGGCTGTGTTGATGCCATTCATATTCTTGGCTACATGCCAGAAGGCATCGATCAGTGGTTAGTACGAAATATGCCGCTGTATCATTATTTTGCTAGTTGGATTTGCCCGACAGTCGTCATGGTGGTGGTCGGTGTCGCCGCGCATCGATACGCTGCTAACCAGCAAGCAAAATTAGCGACTCAATAGCACTATCGACGCACAAAAATCCCAGCCACTAGCCTTGTAAAACCCGTTATTTATTCATGAGTTTTATCGAATCCTAGTGGCTGCTCTAAAAGCAACCTTAGCTTGCTTTTAGAGAGAGCACTCATCATCAAATAGCCGCTAAGTCGTGCGGCAACTTAGTGCTATGGATGATTTTTATGCCAACTAAAAAAGCCATCGTTTCTCGCAATAAATCGTTATCTTCACCGCAATAATTCATTCGAACCACAAAATAATTACAAGAAAATGTGACGTGAAACATAAAACCATTTGCACATTGAGACTTCAATCACAGTGACACGACATATTTTTAGTCAATAATTTTCCTCGCGAAACAAATTGTTACACATTGAGGGAAACGAATGAAATACAAACACTTACTATTGCCTCTGTCTCTAGTCGTCTCTGCAACCGCAATGGCGGGAGGACATCGTGAACCTTATCAAGCCCAAACGGACCTGATTAATAAAACTTTTTCAGCTCAAGAAGCGCCGACATTACGTGTCGCAACTTTTAATATGGCGGCATCCCGAGTTTCATCATTAACTGATATTGCTCAAGCAATCAAAGCACTCAATGCTGATATCGTCGCTATTCAAGAAGTTGATGTTCTAACAGGCCGCAGCGGAAAAGTGGATCAAGCGAAGAAATTAGCACAACTGACCGGACTCAATATCGAATTTGGCCGAGCGATTGATTTTGATGGTGGTCAATATGGCCTAGCGATCGCTTCTAAATACCCAATCTTAAAAACTGAAGTCACTCAACTTCCTTCCGGCAACCGAGAACAACGTATTGCGTTTGAAGCACATGTTGATGTACCAGGATTCGACGCGCCAATTACGGTATTTAATGCGCACTTAGACACTAAAGAAGATCCAGCAATGCGTGTTGATCAAGTGCGTAAGTTAAATGACACGGCAATAGATACTCGTGGTATCAAAATCCTGATGGGTGATATGAATGACGTGCCTTACTCTGCGACTTACCAAGAGTTAACTCGCTACTGGAACGTGATTACGGATGAAACTGTTGATTTTCGCAGTTGGCCGGCAAGTAACCCTGAGATCCAAGTTGATTACATCATGACGGGTAAAGCGCAAAAATGGCAGGTTGAAGATATCACCGTTCCTCAAGTTCAAACACCATACAGTGATGTAAACTGGCCAGCAGTGACCGACCACCTTCCAATCATTGTTGAAATGAAAATGCTTGAGCAGTAAAGCGCTCTCGTAAACATTGAAACTTAAGGCACAGCGGCACAACGCTGTGTCTTCTTATCGATAAGCCAAACTAGGTTAAGAACAAGAGACAACGTTTTGCTACGTTTTTCGCTTCAAACTTCATTCATAAACCCAGTTTAAGCGCAGCACCATTACCCTAACTTGTTGTATAAAATTAGCGGCTTACAACAATCACAACCTTCCCTTTCTGCTGAGTAAAGTTGATTGCCACCTTGTTGCCCATTTAAAGCGTGAGTGCCTTCTACTTTCTTGCCTAACTTTCGATTTTTAAAGTAGAAATATTTTCAACTCAGGAGTACAGTCTCGCTGAAATCTGTTGTTCTCTAGGTCGTTGATTCAAGGGTTCCAAGTATTTTCACTACAATAGAGCCATTATCACAGCGCTAAAGTTCGCCTGTTGATAGGAGATTATTTTAACTTCTTGATTTGAAAAGAGCATGAAAGTAAGACTTGACGTAAAACAACTGCAGATTGGCCACTATATCTATTTACCGCTTAAATGGGATCAGCACCCTTTCTTGCTCAACTCATTCAAAGTGAAAAATAAAGAACAATTGAACATCATCAAGCAGCTAGGGTTAAGCTCCATCACCATCGATGCGCTTAAAAGTGATGTTCATGAACTGCCAGATGCGCAATGCGATAGTGACAGCAGAGTTGATATACCGTCAGAAAATCCCCCGACAACGGTGGAAACTTTGGCTCTTGATGAGATGTGGCAAAAAAAGCAACAGAGTTGCAATCAGTTTGCTGCAATTGAAGACCGTATTCACCGTTCAAAGGAAGCATTCACTAACACGTTAAATGACGTTGAAGAGATTTTTGCTATCGATGACCCTAGCAAAAAACCAAGCATCAGTAAGTCGTTGGCAATCGTCAATTTTATCTATAAAAACATCGATACTGAAAGCGGCAGCGCAATACACTTAATGAATGACTCGGTTGGCTATAGCAGGCTTCACTACCACTCTCTAAATGTTTCTTTGCTGTCGGTATTAATATGTCAAGCCAAAGGGCTAACACCAAAGCAATGTCAGTTGGTCGCTTTTGCAGCCTTATACCACGACATAGGTAAAACTCAGTTACCGCTTAGTTTACTCAGTACAACGCCTAGCGACGAGAGCGAAAAGCAACGGCTGGCCACTCATTTAGAAAAGAGTTTAAAAATCTGCGCTAAGCTACCTAATTTCCCCGATGCGGCATTGAAGCTGATCGGACAACATCATGAGCTCAATGACGGCTCAGGCTACCCCAATCACCTCACCAAAGACCAAATACACCAGCTCGCGCGCATCCTAATATTAGCGAATGCTTACGACAATCTTTGTAACGGGGTTGCGAGCCAATATAGCCCGCATGCGGCGCTTACCCACTTATACAATAAGTGCCGAGGGCAGCATGACGTTCAAGATATAATGGCGTTGATTCGTGTCGTTGGTGTCTATCCGCCAGGCACATTAGTCACGCTCTCTGACCATCAAACGGGTGTGGTTATTTCAACCAATACCGAGGCTAGACTGAGCCCTTACGTTTTGGTCTACGACCAAAATGTACCTCGCGAACAAGCAGCGATTATTAACATTGCAGAACATGGTTTAACTATTCTCAAGGTACTTGAAAGCAAAGAGTTAACCCTTGATCAATACCACTACTTAAACCCAGCTTCGCAATCCACTTACTTTATTGATGTTGAGTAGTTTTGCGTGCGCAAGCGTAAACTGAGCGTCGCTCTATCCAATAAGCAGCAGAGCAACTTTAAGCTTACGCACCGGCAAGATTACGGTTTAGCCGCTAGAGGTTGAGTCAGCAGTTTCAGCACTAAATCACGACAGGCAATAATATCGGATTTCTTAATGCATTCTTGTACGCTGTGAATGTGCATCATACCAACGCTGATATCCATGCAAGGAATGCCATTTTTGTTGAAAATGTTGGCATCTGAGCCCCCCATTCCATCATTGAACTGCACCGTTATTCCTTGCTGCTGACAGCTGAATATAAACCGATTGAGCAACTCTGAATCTTGCTCTAAACGAAAACCCGGTGTCCCTTCAGCAATACTGTTTTGGTATTGGATAGGCATCTTTTCCTGAAGCGCTTCTAACTGACAAGACACCTCTTTAATGAAAGCCTGCACTTTGCTTTGCACTCGAGAGCGCACCTCAAAGGTGATATCAACCTGCTCCATAATGATGTTAGTTGCGCTGCCACCATGAATAATACCGATGTTACTTGTGGTTTCATCATCAATACGCCCAATCGGTAACTGCGTGATCAGTTGTGCTGCGGCAACCATCGCGTTAAAGCCCGTTTCTGGCTCACTGGCATGCCCAGCTTGACCGGTGATCGTGACCACGCCTTTCGCTGAATAAGGCGCTGAAATATATGCGGTACCAATATCGCCCCCAGCATCAATCACGTAGGCGAGGTCAATCGGTGGTAAGCGTGAGAAATCGAGCATCTTGGCGCCTTTTAAACCCACTTCTTCACCAATAGTAAAAATCGCTACAACTGTAGGATGCAGTTTCGGGCTCGCCGCTAACTGAATCAATGCATCCAAAATAACCGCAATACCCGCTTTGTCATCCGCCCCCAACACGCTGGTACCATCGGTTTTTATCCAGTCACCTTGTTCAACAATATTGATCAAATCACAAGGCGTCACGGTATCCATGTGGGCAGACAATGCAATCGTGCCGGTTAGAGAGCCGGGTAACACCGCGATTAGATTGCCACACTGCGCCCCTTCTGCTTGATAATGCAAGTGCGCGTCGTCTTGGTAACACGAAATACCATGTTGGGATAATTGCGTTTGAATGTAGTCGCAAACTTGTGCCTCACGATAAGAGGGAGAGCTCAACGCCGCCATCGCTAAAAAATGGTCGATTACCTTAGTCATTTTCTCTCCTTACTGCCTCTATCGCTTGTTGTAAACGCTCAAGTCCTTGTTCTAATTTCTCTCGTGGGCAAGCAACATTGAGTCGCAGATAGCGTTGTCCACCAACGCCATATACATCGCCCGTCATAATCGCGACACCGGCTTTAACCATTTGCTCTTTCAGTTGTTCAACACTCACATTTAGTGATGAATAGTCTATCCACGCAAAATACAAACCTTCTGGAAACCGCATCGTCAACTCAGGTAACTGTTGTCCTAAATATTGTTGAACGAAGTGCAAGTTATCCTGCAAATAGTTTTTTAACTCATCGATCCAGTAGCTGCATTGCCGATAGGCCGTCATGGTTGCTAAAACCCCAAAAATTGAGGGGGATGACACTCCCTGCTGATACTTCAATACCTGAATAAAACGCTCATACAGCTCTGTCTCTGGGATAAGCACATAAGAACCACCGAGAGCGGGTGTATTAAAGGCTTTCGATGCCGACGTACAAATGGCAACACCTTGCTTGCTCAAATTAGTAATTGGGCAATACGGCACACCAAAACAGATATCCATATGAATATCATCAGAAATCACAAACACATTGTGCCGTTGGCATACGTCCAATAAATAGCTGAGTTCGTCTTTTTGCCACACGCGACCTACTGGGTTGTGCGGATTGCAGAGTAACAAAACTCGGCAATCGGCTATTTTGGCTTCAAAATCAGGTTTGTTAATCTCAAAGTAACCTTGGTTATCGAGCAAGTCACAGGTCACCATATGGCGACCAGAATGTTCAATACAACCGAAAAATCCGTCATAAGCTGGGGTGAATAGCATTACCCCCTCACCCGGCTCACTCGCCAAAGAAATGAGCGTCGCAATTGAATAAATCACACTCGGGCTATAAGCGATCCAGCCCGCCTCAATCGGGCTCGCAAACTGGCTATCATACCAATGGCAGATAGCCTGCTTGTAGTCATCATGATTCCAACGGCTATAACCATAAACCGGGTGTTCCACACGCGCCTTCAAGGTCTGTTGTATTTCAACCGGTGAGGCAAAATCCATATCAGATATCGTAAAAGGCAAAAGCCCCGGCTGACCAAAACGATCTTCAACATAATCCCACTGGGTACAATACGTATTGGTTCTATCGATTACGCCGTTGAAATCTATCTTCATGCCATTGCCAACTCTATTTTCTTGCGCATTGTATGCACTTGAGGGCCAATAACGACTTGCAAGTTTGTTGCATCAAGGCGAACCACACCAATCGCGCCGGCACTCTTGAGCTGCTTCTCATTAACAATTTCTGTCGAACGTAGCACCAGTCGCAGACGGGTCGCACAGTTGTCGATCGTCACGATGTTATCTTTACCACCAAGCGCCTCAAGCATATGAATAGCAAGGCCATCAGCACCTAACTTGCTGGCAACAGACTCGGTGTCATCTTCACGCCCTGGCGTTTTCAGATCTTTCTTGATAATCACGTATGTGAAAACAAAGTAGTAAGCGGCAAACCACACAATGCCCAGTAGCGGAACAAAGAACCAATTGGTTTTGAAGCCTTGCAACACACCAAAGACAAAGAAACCAATCACATCCCCCGCAGGACCAATATTGACGTCAAACAGAGACAAGGTTAAGTAGCCTAACCCCGTCATAAACGCATGGAACAGGTAAAGCAGTGGCGAAATAAAGAGGAAAATAAACTCAATCGGTTCGGTAATACCACTGACAATCGCAGTAACCGCACCAGAGATCAGTAAACCGCGAATTAGAGGACGGTTTTTCACTTTCGCGGTTCGATACATGGCAAACGCGGCAGCTGGCAAACCAAAGAAGAAGCTCAGCATACGACCTTGAGAAAGCAAAGCCGTTGTTTCCATAGGCGTTTCATGTCCAGCCGCTAAGTTGGTATAGAAAATGTTCAACGCACCAATCACTTGATGCCCATCAATAATCGCTTCACCACCCACTGGCGTAAAACGAATCATCGCGGTCAAAATATGGTGTAAGCCAAGAGGAATCAGTAAACGCTCACTCGCGCCAAAGATCATTGGACCAAACATTTCAGACTCTTGGATGATGTAACCCAAGCCTTTAATCAGCGCATCAAATAGTGGCCAGATGTAAGGGATAAGCATACCAAATACAGACAACACCACCAGCGAGACAATTGGCACAGCATGAGGGCCGGCGAAAAAGGCAAATGCATCCGGCAGTTTGGTATCTTTATAACGCTCATGCAGGCGAGCAACAATCACACCTGAGAAGATACCGCCTAATACGCCAGTACCAATTGTTTGCACACCTAAGATCATGGTTTGTCCTGCTTCACGCATTTCATCAGGACCGACCAACATACCGGTATGTTTAAGAGCAAAGTTTGTCCCCATCGTCATAATGAGGTAGCCAACAAAACCGGAGAATGCAGCCACTCCTCTCTCTTCTTTTGCTAACCCAAGAGGAATCGCAATCGCAAAAAGAACAGGCATGTTTTTAAAAGTGAATACGCCAACCATGGTGACGTATTGGAAGAAAATATTGATCGGTTCATAAGAGAGGAACGGCCACAGTTTTTGCAACTGTGCGCCAGAAAGTGCACTGCCTAATCCTAATAGAATACCGGAGATTCCGAGAAGCGCGATCGGCAAGACAAACGTCTTACCCAGCCCTTGTATAAAGCCCCAAAGCTTTGTTTTATGACTCATATAGCCACTCCATTTTGATTCACATTATTATATTTTGTAGGGAAATCGATGTCGTTTTCGCCGATACAGTACGAAACAATCTCAACAAACAAAATCGAAATGTGCTTCTGTAAAAGTGGAAGAGAATTTTCATATTATTGAGTGGTTTATGCGAAAATTACGCTTATAATCACATTCTTCAGGGCACTAAGCGAACCCTACTGTCCTGCCTCACTGTTTTGTGTGATTTAGCCCATAGTTTATCGCTGGATGCGAGCGTTGGAGAGTGTGTGAGTATCAATTCAAACCAAGTTAAGTTGATCGGTGTCCTACTACAGGGGAACTACCCCATTACTGACCTCGCGAAGAAAATGGCTGTCAGTCGTCGCCATGTCCACAACTATATTACCAATATCAACTATTACATTGACCAAGCGATCTGCGTGACAAAAGGCATTGCTTCATTGCAATTAACCCCTGAACAATGGGCACAAAAAATCACTGAAATTCCGCTTAATCACTACCGACCAATCTCGAATGAGAGACAAGATTATTTGCTCGACAGTTATCTGTTTTTAGAGCAATACAGATACTTAGAAATCGAGAAAAAGCTGGGGATATCACGACCAACACTCAAAAAGGATCTCAGTGAACTAGAACGACGTTTACAACTCAGTGGATTAGTGCTGCGCTACCTCGACAACGGCTTTGCAATTGAAGGAACCGAGAAAAAGTTGCGCCACCTAATGATGGAGCGAATTAACGAGCAAGTCATTGCGATTCAACCACAGATAACGTATCGCATCGCAACCACACCACTGCAGCATCACACTCAACGCGTGATGTCTCAGTTACTCGCAAGATTACCAGTCAAAGAAATCAACGTAATTATTCGCAATATTTCGCAAGCCATTGGCGGTAAGTTTCCTGTCCACTTTACTAAATTGATGTTTCTCTATTTAAGTATTTCTTTGCATCGAATTAATCAAGGACATCTGATTTTGCAAAAGAACAATGCTGACTACCTTAGACAAACAGACAAATTTAAACTGGTGCAGCACCAATTAAGCCTGCTTATTAATCAACAACTTGAATTTGAACACTTGCACTTAACTGAGTACTTTTTTAGTGGCTGCGCAACAGACAACTTTCATGAAAATCAAGTACGCGTTGAGATGTGCGCGATGCTGTTTCTACGCGAGATCAGACCACGATTATCCTTATCTCATAGCCAAACAACGCAACTGCACACTCAGCTTTGCCAATATTTGCCATCAGCGATCTATCGAATCAAAAATCACGTGCGTTTACAGTCCGTCTTAAATCATGACATTGAACAGTGCCATGAGTATAAAGTTACCGTCGACGCGCTTTCCAACTGCCAACATTGGCTTCCTGAGCCTCTCAGAAACGAAGAACTTCATCAAATACATCAATTTGTCGAACAGTCTCGACAGGTCTCAACATTAGAGCGACTCTCGCTCAATGAACTGCTTTGCACGGTGCAAGATCATGCAACAGACGTCGCGTACGAACCATTAAAACGGGCATTGCTAAGCCAGTACCCTGCGCTGTTTTCTGACGATACTCAACCCGACTATCTGCAACCCAATTGGTTTACTCACGCCGACATTCATTGGATACACTCAAGTGCGACTCGAGCGCAAATCTCCGAGTTCGCCGCGATACAGTTAGCCAATAAACTCAACCTTCATTACCAAGACGTGCAACCGCCACTGACAAAAGTGCTGACCGCATTTATTGACTACCTGCAGATTGGATCAAACGTCTATCTGTACTCAGCACAAGCCAACTCAGCCACTGAGCAATCGACGCTGCAACTGGTGATACAAGAAGATGAGAGTGGCGAGCAAACATCCGCGAATTACTATTTTTTCTTACTCAGAAATGAAAGCACCACGCCACTGAACTTGCTCTACGCCTTACATCAGTTTGAGCAACATAAGCAACCACAAGAGCAGCAACTCGCTGGCGACGCCTACCTCGATTGGCTGGTCACGCTGATTGAGCAAGAAGTGAAATAATCAAAGCGGATTGCCATTTTGGGCGGTGATCAGGTCAACAAAACGCGTTGCGACTGTGCCTTTGGGCTTATCCATTGGCCACAGCGCATCGACAGACCATTTTAAGTTGTGCTCGTGTACCCCGATAAACTCAATCAGTTCACCTTGGCGAAGCTCTTTTTCACATTCAACCCTCGGTAAGTTAGTCCAGCCAACACCATCCATTGCGAGTCGCTTTGCCATTTCAAAGTTATCAACATTCAACAAACGGCTGCTGTAGTTTTGTGTGCTTACCCCCAACTCATTTAATGGCGACAACACGATTTGCGTTAATCCTCGAATAAGCGCTGACTCAACCTCTTTACCGCTATTGATCCCCGCTTGCTCCGCGTAACTCGGTGCCATAACGCGCACGATATCAAACTCAAACAACTTGTTGTTCATTAAGCTACTCGGTACTTTGAAATTACTCAGCACCAAACCTACATCCGCTTCTTGCTTATTCATCAAGCCCATAACTTGGGTCGAGTTAACGCTAAAGATGTTCACTTCTGTTGCCGGAAACTCTTTAATTACCAGACTTATTGCTTTGTTCGGTGCAAAACAATGCAACGCAGAGTCGATGGCAATATTGAGCTGTGTTTCATCGTCAGCTAAGCAGAGCTCAACGCGTTGAGCAAAATGTTCAGCCTCTGCTAGCAAAGACTTCGCCGGATGATATAACACCTTGGCATGTTCAGTAGCCACTAGGTGTACGCCATTTCGCACAAACAGCTCTACACCTAAGTCAATTTCCAAATTACTGACTCTGCGACTGTATGTAGAAGAGTGCTTACCATATTTTTGAGCCACCAACGAAAAGCTACCTAGCTCATAGGTGAATATAAACGCTTTCAGTTTCGCCATATCTAAACTGTCTAAAGTGTCGAGCATATCTGACGTCCGTTAATTAAACTTATCATGCATAGTACGCACGATAGCGAAGTTTGTCATCCCAAAAGAGTCGCTTAAGATGCCTCTAAATCTTAAGAATATTACGCATCCAATACATTCATTTAACTTATGATTTGGACGCAAAGACAATTCAGAGTATGGGGAAGACAATGAAAAAGACCATGATTGCACTATCGATTGCACTCTCTACTTCGCTTGCAGCACATGCAGCAACAGACAAAGTGACATTCCATTCTGAAGATAAAGCAATGCTGGAAAAAGTCGCTGCACTGGGCATTTCTCAGTCCAACTGGGATTCAAACGAGTTCGCTTCAATGTTTTTCATCGAACCTCAACGTGTCAGTGAACATGCCATCATTGCTAAAAGTTCTAACCCACGCACATTTGATCAATCTGACAAGTCTATCGACCTCAACCACATCATGGTGCAAGACGTTGATGGGTGGGAGCTGTCTCTAAACGATTTGCTTCGTGACCGCATGCATAATCGCTCTATGGTCATCCTACAAGACGGTAAACTCGTTCATGAACACTATTGGTCTGGTATCAATAAAGAGACCAAACAGCTGACTATGTCAGCAGCGAAATCTTTCACTTCTTCATTAGCGGGTATTGCGCAAGCGGAAGGTTACTTCAAATTCAGTGACAACGTGGAAAAGTGGCTACCGGAAGCGAAAGGGACGGTGATCGGCGCTTATCCAATTCAGTACGTATCTGATATGCGTTCGGGCTTCGATTTGATCGATGACACTAAGAACGTATACGGAAGCGACTGGGATACTTCTATGGAACACGCGATTTCGTGGAAAGGTCACACTGACTCCGAGTGGGTTGGCATCAAAGACTACACCCCTCATCTTACTCAGCTTTCTTACGAGCAAGGTAAAAAGTACGAGTACCATTCATACAACACCGAAGCTTTGGGTCTAATCACCCAGCGCGCCGTGGGTAAGCATTGGACAGAGTACTTCCAAGAGAAGATCTGGGAGAAAGGTCAATTCACTTCAGATACTTCGATCATGGTTGACAAAGAACGTACGGTTATCGCCTGTGGTTCTATGGGTATGACGACTCGTGACTTCGCTAATATGGGCGATATTTGGGCACACGATGGTAAGTCACAAAACGGTACACAAGTTGTGCCTAAAGAGTGGCTAGATAATGTCTGGGCTGGTAACGACGAAGTAAAAGCCGCTTGGGCAAAAGGAAAAGAGGCGCCACTCGCAGAGGGCTTCTACAAAGACCAGTTCCGCGTACTCAACCTTGGTGGCGAAGAATGGCTACTTGCCATTGGTGTTAACGGCCAAGTTATCGCCGTAGAGAAAGAGTCTAAGACCGTTATTGCGATGATGGGCAACTATAACCTGCCAAGTGATGCACGTTGGGCTGTTGATGTTCTACACATGGCCATCCCAACAATCAAAGCAAACATTAAATAACCAGATTAATCCAGCAAGCCAGCGATGCGAATTTAGATGCTTCGCTGGCTTACATCCGAAAAATAGAGATGAACTTGATTTTACTCATCGGTAAACCCACCCCAGTTGAGATTTGACTATGAAAAAAACACTTCTAGCCACAGCCATTGCCCTAACCGCCGCATTCAGTGCCCATGCAGTCACCTTTAATCAACCAGATCAAGATTACATTGCAGCAGCAGAAACGATTGGTATGACAGGAGAAAACTGGGATGCACCTGAGTACGTCTCTGCTTCCATGCCACATGTTTACAAGTTTGCCCATAGCTACACACTACACAAAGGCGATTACGTTCTTGACCTTAAAAAGAGTGCTAAGCCGCTCAACCTTGATAAGGTAATCATTCAAGACTACGATGGTCCAATCTCCGCCACTCAGTTCCTAATGAATCGTTTCCAAAACCACAACGCCGTTATTCTAAAAGATGGAGAAATCGTCCACGAGCACTACAGCAACGGTCTGAATGAGTTCTCTCCACATCTAGGTATGTCGGTATCTAAGTCTTTTACAGCAATGTCCGCAGCGATTGCTGTCGGCAAAGGGTTACTTAACTGGGAAGATAAAGCGATCCAATACGTGCCAGAACTAAAAGGGACAGCATTTGAAACTGCAACCGTTCAAGAAATATCCGATATGCGTACCGCTGTCGTACTAGCCGCTGGCACGGCTGAAAAGTATTGGGATACACGCTTATCTGAAGCGCAGGGCTATTATGGTCAGGAAATGTCAGCCAAATATCCAGGCGGTACGATGGACTTTTTCCCATTGATCACAGAACGCCAAGACTACGCTATGGGTGAGAAGTACGACTATCAGGACGTCAATAGTGAGTTATTAGGCCTAATCGTTGATCGAGCAACGGGTAAATCATTCACTCACATTCTAGAGCAAGATCTACTGCAAAAAGTTGGCGTCGCCGCAGATGCCTACTTTATGTCTGATAAGCATGGTCTAGGTATGGGCTCTACTGGTATGAACATGCCAACTAAAGACCTCGCACGTGTTGGTCTTCTGTTTCTCAACCAAGGTAAAAACGAAAAAGGTGAACAAGTACTGCCGGCTAAATTCGTTCAAGATCTATGGGAAGGCAACGACGCAGTTCGCAGCGCATGGCAAAAAGGTAAAGAATCTGGCCTAGCTGATGGTTATTACAAAGACCAGTTCCGTATGCTAGAGATCGGTGGCAAGCGCTATCTTGCGATGGTGGGGGTGAACGGCCAAATGTGTGTCATGAACAAAGAAGCAAACTCGGTTATTGCTCTAAATGGCGCATACCCAATGGCTGAAACACCACGCTTTGCTGTAATGCAGTTCCACCAATTCGTACCAGCGATTGTTGAAGCACTGAGTCAGTAAGAAGTCCCAAGCAAAGGTTAGAGATAGCTCTTAAAAAGCAAAAGCCCCGACAACTCATTGAGTTATCGGGGCCTTCTTAAATAAATGGCACGCCCTGTAGGATTCGAACCTACGACCACATCCTTAGAAGGGACGTGCTCTATCCAGCTGAGCTAAGGGCGCGCTACAGGGACAGGATTATACGAGTTAGAGCGGCTAAAACAAGGGCTTTTACTAACATTCTGATCTGAATGCTTAAAAAAAGTGCACCAGCCGCGTTATTGTTTAAAATCACCACGAAGCAAACGTTTGCTTATAGATGTTCGTCAAATTTTTTGCGACAATGCACCGCGTATTTCTCGCCATTCAATAGTGAAGGAAAGTCATGACAGCTCAAAACATAGATGGGACGTTAATATCGCAAACAGTGCGATCTGAAGTTGCAGCACGAGTAAAAGCGCGCAAGGAAGCCGGCTTACGTGCGCCGGGCTTGGCTGTAGTGCTCGTGGGTGAAGACCCTGCATCGCAAGTTTACGTAGGTAGCAAGCGTAGAGCGTGTGAAGAAGTTGGCTTTGTCTCTAAATCATTCGACATGCCCGCTTCTACCTCAGAAGAAGAACTACTTAGCCTAATCGACGAACTGAATGGCGATGCTGAGATTGACGGTATTCTTGTACAGTTACCACTACCAGCCGGTATTGATACCACTCACGTCTTAGAACGAATCCACCCAGAGAAAGATGTGGATGGTTTCCACCCATACAATGTGGGACGCCTTGCACAGCGTATTCCTAAACTGCGCTCATGTACGCCTAAAGGTATCATTACACTGCTAGACCGTTACAACATCAACCTACGTGGTAAACACGCGGTGATCGTTGGCGCTTCAAATATTGTCGGTCGTCCAATGACACTAGAGCTACTGCTTGCTGGTTGTACAACCACAACATGCCACCGCTTTACGAAAGATTTAGAAGGTCATGTTCGCCAAGCTGACGTCGTGGTTGTAGCCGTTGGTAAACCAAACTTTATTCCTGGAGAGTGGATTAAAAAAGGTGCCGTTGTGGTCGATGTGGGCATTAACCGCCTCGATACTGGCAAGTTGGTTGGCGACGTTGAATATGATAAAGCCAAAGAAAATGCGAGCTTTATTACGCCTGTACCTGGCGGTGTGGGGCCGATGACCGTTGCAAGCCTGATTGAGAATACTATGTTGGCTTGCGAGCAGTTCCATACTGAGAAGTAACAAACGGCAACACTGGCTAAAAAACCAAAGGGCTGACGATAACTGTCAGCCCTTTTTTATTTCCATTTGCTAATAGTATTAGCTTTACGTTGTCATCCTCAAGAGGGAGGTACGACCGAGTTGGGGATCTCTAGTTTCACGCAACGAAAACCAGATTCCCTACTCGCGCTACGCGCTCTATGGAATGACAGAAATAAGGAACGATGAAAGCCAAGTTCCCTACTCGCACTCTTTTGCTCTTAAAGACTCAGAATGACACCCGCTAGAGATGCACTCATTAGGTTTGCCATTACACCCGCTGCAATTGCGCGGAAGCCAAACTTAGAAATAAAAGTACGTTTCTCTGGCACTAAGCTACCTAGACCACCAATCAGCATTGCCATACTTGAGATGTTGGCAAAACCACACAGTGCAAAAGTCACAATCGCTTGTGAGTGCGCGCTAAGCAATGGCTTGGCTTCAATTAGCTGAATAAATGCCACAAACTCGTTCACGACAATCTTGTTACCAATCAATGCACCAGCAATCGTAGCTTCACTCCAAGGCACACCAAGCAACCAGGCAACAGGCGCAAATAGGTAGCCAAGGATCAGCTCGAAGCTCAGCTCAATACCAAATAGCCCACCAGCCCAACCAAGTAGACCATTCAGCAGTGCAATCACACTCACAAAAGCCAACAAAGTCGCACCAACAGCAGCAGCAATACGTAGGCCTGACATCGCACCGTCCGCTAACGCTTCTACCACATTGGTTGCTTTCGCTGTATCTTCGTCTTCAAGCAACACTTCTGGCTTCACTTCTTCACTTTCTGGCATCATGATTTTTGCCATCAGCAAACCGGCAGGCGCTGACATAAATGCTGCAGCAATGAGGTAATTAAGCTCGACACCCAGTGACGCATAACCCACCAAGGTACCACCTGCTACTGATGCAAGACCACATGTCATCACCGTAAAGAACTGAGAGTCCGTCATATGTTTTAGGTAAGGACGCACAACTAAAGGTGCTTCGATCATGCCAACAAAAATGTTTGCTGTTGCAGAAAGGGATTCAGCACGACCAATACCCAAAAGTTTTTGTAGACCACCACCAATTAGGTTAATCACCTTTGGCATCAGGCCAATATGATACAGACCTGAAATCAACGCTGAGAAGAAGACAATAATACCGAGTACGTTGATTGCAAAAGTAAAACCACCTGTCGCGAGACCGCCAAATAGAAACGCAATACCTTCTTGACCGTAGTTGATTAGGTTAGAAACCGCTGCAGTAACGTTACCTAAAGCTTCTTTGCCCGCAGGAACGTAAAGAACAAGCAAAGCAAAAGAGATTTGCAAAGCAAACGCTAATGATACCGTTCGGTAATTAATATTTTTTCTATTTGTAGATAGTAGCCATGCGGTAAGCAAAATAGCCACAATACCAAGGATTGAGTTCATAAAATGAATCCGACAAAAGTGGGGGAATAAGATTGGCGCCGGATAATAACCGCGAAAAAATGAGATGCAAATCACATTTGTTGCAAAGTTGTGGTTTTGAGTGGTTACTTTTAAACCATCAGTGTAACCACATGTTTTATAAAGAGATAAACGATTGCCAAAAACTATTATTTCCAAATGGAAAATATGTTTCTGACTTAAGAAATAATAACTAAACGTTTGGTCGGCTAATATACGGAGCTAATTGAACATCCCAATGGCATGGTGAACCAATCTTTTTTTTGATGAATTCAATGACTGCAGAGGTTTTTTTCGGCATATAGTGACGGCTTGGATAAACTGCATAAAACGGCATGCTTTGGCTCGCGCGCCACTCTGGCAGTAATTGGATCAGCTGGCCTTGTTTAAACTCATCACGAATTAGGTAAGTCGCTAAATAAGCAATCCCCCACCCTGCAACCGCAGCATCACGCACCGCTTCAGCTAAGTCGACAGAATAGTTACCACTCACCTTAACCGCTAGTTGCTGCTCAGTATTGCTAAAACTCCAGTTGGTGTAGTCACGTTCCCAACTGCGATAGATCAGACAATTGTGCTCTGCTAGCTCTTGCGGATGAGTCGGAGCGGCGTGGTGCATAAGATAATCTGGAGAAGCGGCAACGACGAATTGGCAATCCGCAATACGCTGCGCTACGTAGCCCTCAGGCAACCGCTCATTATTGGTGATCCATAGATCAAGCCCTTCTTCGAGCATGTCGACTTTGTAATCAAACAGGTGCACTTCTACCTGCAAATCTGGGTGTTGCGCCCGAAGCTCTTGAATCGCCGGAATAATATGCAAGGTGCCAAATGATTGTGAAAGTCCGATTTTCACTAAGCCTTCTACTTCATCACGTTGACTTTCAATCTCGGTTTGCGCTTCATCGATAGTGAGTACAATCTGTTGGCAATGGCGGAAAAATCGCTCACCCGCTTCGGTCGCCGTAAAACTGCGAGTTGTTCGCTGAACTAATTTAACCCCAAGGGATTGCTCTAACAAAGCAAGTTGCTTACTCACATGAGATACCGATACTCCTAAGCTCTTCGCTGCGAGAGTAAAGTTTTTATGTTTGAGTAGTGCAGCAAACACCACCATTTGGGCGGCTCGTTCTGAAAGCACAGCGTCTCCTAGAAAAGTCAAAGGGGCTCAATGAGCCCCTTACTATAGTTTGAGTTGCTAACTAAGGCTAGCGCGTGTTGAACACGTTTAGTCGAGCATAATACGGTCAGCTAAGTGACTCACCGCCAATGCAAAGTAGTATGAGCGATTCCACTTCATCAACACATTGTAGTTGTTGTAAACCAAGTAGACTCGACCATTAGCATTATCAGGGGCCGTCAACCAAGCATCGACGTCAACATTGGGCAATGGCGAGCCGTCAAAACGAGTAATACCGAGTTGATTCCATTCTGCCAATGTTTTCTCTTTACCTTCAACACGTCCCTCAATACTCATGTCAAAGCCTTTAGGTAACTTAACCTGGCGACCCCATGTGTAGGTATCATCCCAACCAGATTGATGAAGATAATTTGCTGCCGAGGCAAATACATCTGCTTCAGTGTTCCAAATATCTTTCTTACCATCGCCATTACCATCAGCAGCAAAGTTGATAAATGAGCTTGGCATAAACTGACATTGTCCCATCGCGCCAGCCCAAGAGCCCTTCATATCTTCAACTTGAATGTGCCCTTGCTGCAAAATGGTTAACGCAGCCATCAACTCCGAGCGGAAAAACTCTTCGCGGCGGCCGTCATAAGCCATGGTAGAGAGAGCATCAACCACACTGTAATTGCCCGTGAAGCGACCAAAATTACTCTCGATTCCCCAAAGCGCGACAATAAATCTTGGCTGTACACCGTATTCTTCACCAATTCGAGAAAGCTCAGCTTGGTGTTTTTGGTAGAGCTCTTTCGCCTGTTTTACCTTCCAATCAGGTACCGCTCGTGGGATGTACTCATCGAGCGTTAAACGCTTCTCTGGTTGGTTCCGATCGGCTTTCACCGCTCTTGGTTTGTAGGTCACGTCAGCAAAAGCATCAGTCACAATCTGTTGCGAGATTCCTTGCTCAAGCGCTTGAGCTTTTAAGCCTTCGACATATTGATCAAAGTCTTTGTCTTGCGCAAAAACAGCAGAACTCAAAGTTAAACCTAAAACAACTGACAGCACTTTCTTCACGATTGCCTCCTTGGACGACGGTGCATTATTCTGATTTTAGACGGGCTTTTTGCTCTTTGTACTCATCTAATAGGTTCTTTGGTGGCGGCGGCAATTGCAAGAAATATCCTTGCTCATTCATGGACTGTTTCACTTTTTCGATATCAACCTGTGCCAAAATGCGACCCGATAAGTTCACCACCATCACCATAGTCGGTTTACCAAACATCTGCATTAGTTGGTCAGGAACTTGTGAAAAGTCGTCCTTTTTTGGCACATATAGGTATGCACCCTCTTTTTTAGCACTTTTGTAAATAGCACAAAGCATGAGAAGCCTTTAGTTCATCAATCATTGGAAATATGTATGTTTTGTATTTTTTTTTAGCAAAACACTCAATTGACAGCAAGATAACTTGCTGAGCTTATTGAGGGAATATAACATGATACCCCTACTCGCAGGCAACGTCATTTCTGCAACAGCGATTAATAAACGAGGTCCAAAGTAAAAGATGTCACATACACCGGATTTAAAAGGTAGTAGTTTTACTTTGTCAGTTTTGCACCTTTCTGATCACGATGTCGAAAAAACGATTCGTTTTCTACAAGAAAAGGTCGAACAAGCTCCCGCATTTTTCACATCGGCCCCTGTCGTAATCAATGTCTCTTTAGCGGAAGGTGATATTGATTTCGCTGCGTTAAAACAAGGGATTTCTGATGTGGGTATGATTCCGGTAGGGATCACCGGTAGCAAAGACAAACGAACACAAAATATGGCGCGTGACGCAGGTTTCGCCATTATGTCGGCGAGTAAATCTCCGGCACAGGCACCCGCTAAAATGGGGCCAACTAAGATTATTCGTACTCCCGTTCGCTCTGGGCAACAAATTTATGCCAAGGATGCCGATCTTGTGGTGTTAAATCACGTCAGCGAAGGGGCAGAAGTCATTGCTGATGGTTCGATACATATCCACGGTACGTTGCGTGGACGCGCTATCGCCGGCGCGAGCGGTAATACAGGAGCTGTGATAGTGTGTAACAAGCTACACGCAGAGCTTATGTCTATCGCTGGTCACTATTGGCTTACCGAACAATTTGCCGAAGAGTTTTGGCAGCAAAAAGTTTTATTTAGTTTGGAAAACGACTCGCTCAAATTTGAGTTGTTAAAGATTTAAAAATTATAAGGAATAAATAATGGCACGCATTATTGTTGTGACGTCAGGTAAAGGCGGCGTAGGTAAAACTACATCTAGTGCTGCAATTGCTTCTGGTCTTGCTCTCAAGGGCAAAAAGACCGCGGTAATTGATTTTGATATTGGTCTACGTAACCTTGATTTGATCATGGGTTGTGAACGTCGTGTCGTTTATGACTTTGTTAACGTTATCAATGGTGAAGCAACGCTGAACCAAGCGATGATCAAAGACAAACGCACAGAGAACCTTTTCATTCTGCCTGCATCACAGACTCGTGACAAAGATGCGCTAACCAAAGAAGGGGTTAGACGAGTGCTTGATGAGCTTGATGAAATGGGCTTTGAGTTCGTCATTTGTGACTCTCCAGCTGGTATCGAGCAAGGCGCACTGATGGCACTTTACTTCGCCGATGAAGCAATCGTCACTACTAACCCAGAAGTCTCCTCTGTTCGCGACTCAGACCGCATCCTCGGCATCCTTGACTCTAAGTCAGTACGCGCAGAACAGGGCCTAGAGCCAGTAAAACAGCACCTTCTATTGACACGCTATAACCCAGCGCGCGTTAATCAAGGCGAAATGCTTAGCGTTGAAGATGTGGAAGAGATCCTACACATTTCTCTTTTAGGCGTTATTCCTGAAAGCCAAGCGGTGCTAAATGCTTCGAACAAAGGTGTACCAGTAATTTTTGACGATCAGTCTGATGCAGGCCAAGCTTACTCTGATACCGTTGATCGTCTGCTTGGTGAGCAAATTGACTTCCGCTTCTTAACCGAGCAGAAGAAAGGGATTTTTAAACGACTATTTGGAGGCTAATTAGGCATGTCACTACTGGAATTTTTCCGTCCACAAAAGAAGACGTCAGCAAACTTAGCCAAAGAGCGTTTGCAAATTATCGTTGCTGAGCGCCGCAGCCATGACGACCCAGCGCCATCTTACTTACCACAATTGAAGGAGGATATCCTCAAGGTAATCAGTAAGTACGTGGCTATCGACCCTTCGATGGTTGAGCTCTCTTTCGAACATAAAGATGATGATATTTCAGTGTTAGAGCTGAATGTTAAACTGCCGGAAGATGAGAAGTAAGCGGCAACGCTAACTCAAGCAGTGATTAAAAGGTTGATGTGCAAGCATCAGCCTTTTTTGTTGGCTGAAGATTGGGATTTGAGAACGTTTCGCTGCGCTCCACTTCGGGATGCGAGAACGCGAAGCAGAGCTTCGCTCCGGGAATAAGCGAGCGCTACTCCAAAAAGTTATCATCCTCAAGAGGGAAGAACAACAAAGCCCAACATTTGCCATCACAAAAAGGGATACAAACAAACCCCAAAATTGTCATCCCCGAGAGGGAGGAACGACCGAGTTGGGGATCTCGTTCTTCACACCAAGAATAAGATTCCCTACTCGCGCTACGCGCTCTATGGAATGACAGAACAGGTACGCCCTATGAACTGACAGAAAAGGCATAAGCATGTTCTATGGAGTAGCAGGTAAAGGATAAGCGTGTTCTATGTAGTGACAAGAAAAGCAGAAACCCACTCTATGAAATTACAGAACAGGCACAAGCACGCTCAAAAAGGCGTACAACGCTTCCCTTTGCAATCCCAAATAACGCGCATAAAAAAAGCCCCCATCTTACGATGAGGGCTTTGAACCTTTTTCCCGAATTAAGGTTACGTGCTAGCGAAAACTTAATTCATAACGGAGAAGCTAATTAAGCACCAGCTTTCTCTTTCTTACCTTTTTTTGCTGCTTCTTGGTCTGCTTTCTTCTTGATTACAGTAGTACCTTCGAAAGTTTCACCTTCAACAAAAGCTTTACCGTAGTAAGAAGCTAGTAGAACTTCTTTCAGCTCAGTGATTAGAGGGTAGCGTGGGTTCGCACCAGTACATTGGTCATCGAACGCTTCTACTGCTAGCTCATCAACTTTCGCTACGAAGTCAGCTTCGTTTACGCCAGCCGCTTGGATAGACAGTGGAATGTCTAGGTCACCTTTAAGCTCTTCCAACCATGCTAGTAGACGTTCAATCTTCTGAGCAGTGCGGTCACCGGCTTGGCTTAGGCCTAGGTGGTCAGCAACTTCAGCGTAACGACGACGTGCTTGTGGACGGTCGTATTGAGAGAACGCAGTTTGTTTAGTTGGGTTGTCGTTCGCGTTGTAACGTACCACGTTAGAGATAAGTAGCGCGTTAGCCAAACCGTGTGGTAGGTGGAACTCAGCACCTAGTTTGTGTGCCATTGAGTGACAAACACCTAGGAATGCGTTCGCAAATGCCATACCAGCGATAGTTGCTGCGTTATGTACTTTCTCACGAGCGATTGGGTCGTTAGCACCGTTCGCGTAGCTTGAAGGTAGGTACTCTTTAAGCATCTTAAGTGCTTGTAGAGCCTGACCGTCTGAGTATTCGTTCGCTAGAACTGATACGTAAGCTTCTAGAGCGTGAGTTACTGCATCGTAACCACCGAATGCTGTTAGAGACTTAGGCATGTTCATAACAAGGTTCGCGTCAACGATAGCCATGTTAGGAGTTAGTTCGTAGTCAGCTAGTGGGTATTTAGCACCAGTTTCGTCGTCTGTAACAACCGCGAATGGCGTAACTTCTGAACCTGTACCTGAAGTTGTAGTGATACATACAAGCTCAGCTTTTTGACCCATTTTAGGGAACTTGTAGATACGTTTACGGATGTCCATAAAGCGCATTGCTAGTTCTTCAAATGCTGTTTCTGGGTGCTCGTACATAACCCACATGATCTTAGCCGCATCCATTGGTGAACCACCACCTAGCGCTAGGATTACGTCAGGTTGGAAGCTTTGCATTGCATCCGCACCTTTCTTAACTACAGATAGCGTTGGGTCAGCTTCAACGTCAAAGAACGTTTGAACTTCCATACCTTGAGCTTTCAGTAGTTTCACAACTTCATCTGAGTAGCCATTGTTGAATAGGAAACGGTCAGTTACTAGGAATGCGCGTTTCTTACCTTCTAGGTCGCTAAGAGCGATTGGAAGGCTACCACGACGGAAGTAGATAGACTTAGGTAGTTTGTGCCACAACATGTTTTCAGCTCGCTTCGCTACAGTTTTCTTGTTGATTAGGTGCTTAGGACCTACGTTCTCAGAGATAGAGTTACCACCCCAAGAACCACAACCTAGAGTTAGAGAAGGCGCTACGTTGAAGTTGTAAAGGTCACCGATACCACCGTGAGTAGTTGGGATGTTTACAAGGATACGTGCAGTCTTCATCTTGTCGCCGAAGTAACGGATGCGATCAGCGTTTACGTCTTGGTTAGTGTATAGGCCAGATGTGTGACCGATACCACCGATTTCAACCATAGTTACCGCTTGAGCAACTGCGTCTTCGAAGTTGTCTGCACGGAATAGACCTAGAGTTGGAGATAGTTTCTCGTGAGCAAATGCGTCATCGTATGAAACTTTACCAAGACCTTCACCAACAAGAACTTTAGTGTCAGCTGGAACTTTAACGCCTGCCATTTCAGCGATTGCTGCTGCTGGCTGACCTACGATTTTCGCGTTTAGGTTACCGTCGATTAGCAAAACTTTACGAACTTTGTCCGCTTCAGCTTTGTTTAGAACGTAAGCTTTGTGAGAAGCGAAACGCTCTTTAACTTCGTCGTATACAGAGTCAACAACGATTGCAGCCTGCTCAGAAGCACATACTACGCCGTTATCGAAAGTTTTAGACATTAGGATAGATGCTACAGCACGTTTGATGTCTGCTGTTTCATCGATAACAACTGGAACGTTACCTGCACCTACACCGATTGCTGGTTTACCAGAAGAGTAAGCTGCTTTAACCATGCCTGGACCACCAGTTGCAAGGATAAGAGCGATACCATCGTGCTTCATAAGAGCGTTAGAAAGCTCAACTGAAGGTTGGTCGATCCAACCGATGATGTCTTTTGGTGCGCCTGCTGCAACTGCTGCATCTAGAACTAGTTTAGCTGCATCGTTAGTTGAGTTTTTAGCGCGTGGGTGTGGTGAGAAGATGATACCGTTACGAGTCTTCAGAGAGATTAGAGATTTGAAGATCGCTGTAGAGGTTGGGTTAGTTGTTGGAACGATACCGCAAATGATACCTACAGGCTCTGCGATAGTCATTGTGCCTAGGTTGTCGTCTTCTTCAAGAACGCCACAAGTTTTCTCATCTTTGTATTTGTTGTAAATGAACTCAGATGCGAAGTGGTTCTTGATTACTTTATCTTCAACAATACCCATACCAGACTCTGCAACCGCTTGTTGTGCTAGCGGGATACGAGCTTGGTTAGCTGCTAAAGATGCTGCGCGGAAGATCTTGTCTACTTGCTCTTGAGAGTAAGTAGCAAATTCAGCTTGAGCCGCTTTTACGCGTTCTACTAGAGCATCTAGTTCAGCTAAGTTAGTTACAGGCATAGGGAATCTCCTAAAATTAACAAATATTAAAAACTTTTTATTAAGTCTGTTGCTCTATATTGCTTCGCCAATACTGTCTGAAGTCCGACTTACAACACGCTTAGTAAATTGCTTTCAGGGCTGAGTATATTATTTCAAGTTGTGAAAAAAATTGACTTAGATCAGTTCTCGCAATCTAATTAACCCTAAAGTGGTGCCAACTGGAAACAAATCACCATAACTAATTGAAATAAAACAATAAAAACCCAAAACAAAAACTGAACAAAAAAGTAGCAATCGAACCAAAAAACATAGAAAACGACAATAATCTGTAAAAAAATTTCATTTTTTAGCCACACACTTTCATGTAGCTCCTGAAATTTGTGCTACTAGGAGTATATCGCAACCACATTATCTCTCTACAACTCGACATAATTTTTGTTGAAAGTGTGCGAATGTTAACGTTTATGAAGCAAAACTCAGAATTGAAAGCCTTGTTGATTAACATTCAACCTCATCTGTATTTACAACAAGCAAACGATAAGATTTTCTCACTCGTAGCAACCTTTATACGTTAGTTTTTTTCATTCGTTTACTGAGCCGTTATGCACTACATTATGCGCCGCAATTTACATCTTTATCATTTCAACTCTGTGGACCTTTGAGCGCGACTATGCAGACTATTGAGCTAGCTATTTTCCTTCAGTTCTTTCTAGGACTGGTTGCTGCAGTAAACCCAATTGGCATCATGCCTATCTTTGTTTCTTTGACCGGTCATATGACTTTAGAAGAAAAACGTAAGACCGCACGCACCGCCCATATTGCCATTGCCAGTATTTTGATTATCTCGCTGGTTGCAGGTCAGGTGTTGCTGGATATGTTCAGCATTTCGCTAGATTCGTTCCGAGTGGTAGGTGGATTGCTGATCCTAACTATTGCCTTTTCGATGATGAGCGGTAAGTTGGGTGAAGATAAACAGAACAATCAGGAAAAAAGCGAATACGTTAGCCGCGAGCAAATTGGCGTTGTGCCACTTGCCATGCCTCTATTAGCGGGCCCTGGTGCAATCAGCTCGACGATTGTCTACGGAGCTCGTCACCCTAACCTTCTTGATACGGTCGGCATCGCGCTGACTATTGTGGTTTTTTGCTTCTGCTCATGGCTTCTCTACCGCTCTGCCCCGTTTATCGTGCGTTTTCTGGGTCAAACAGGGATCAACATTATTACCCGTATTATGGGTTTGATTTTAGGTGCGCTGGGTATTGAATTTATTGCGAATGGTTTACGCGGACTGTTTCCAGCATTAATGGGGTAATATCCCGTTGGCTATGTTGATTAGCCTAACGTTTGCTTTCTGGTATGATGTGACATAAAGAAAACCACTATGTTGCGTCATGCCTAAATCTTCTTTACAGCATCAGCTATACGTCATTATCTTCGGTACTCACACAACTGCAGGTCGAGTATTTGATATTGGCTTAATCATCGCTATCTTAACCTCGCTGCTAGTCCTTGTTCTCGAGTCACTGCCCAATGTGATGGTCGAATGGAGCACTCAACTGCGTTACGGTGAATATTTCTTTACCGGGCTATTTACGATTGAGTATATCCTGCGCCTCTACTGCTCTCCGAAACCAAGAGCTTATGCAACCAGCTTTTATGGCATTATCGATTTACTAGCCATCCTGCCCACCTATATCGCTATTTTCTTCCCGTCTGTAGCATTTATGGGTGTCATCCGCTTGTTGCGTGTTATGCGGATCTTCCGCGTGCTTAAATTAGTTCGTTATCTACAAGATTCGAATATTCTCTTACGCTCGCTGTTAATGGCAAAACGTAAGATTTTTATCTTCTTTAATACGGTTGCCATCTTAGTGACTATTTTCGGCTCTTTGATTTACGTAATCGAGGGGCCACAAAATGGCTTTACCAGTATTCCGCAAAGTATTTATTGGGCAATTGTTACCATTACAACGGTGGGATATGGGGACTTAGTACCACAAACCGCATTAGGCAAAGGGCTAGCTTCGCTGACAATGCTCTTGGGCTACTCAATTCTTGCGGTACCAACAGGGATTATCACCGCCGAGCTCAACAATGAAATGAAGTCGCACCGGACTCTGGTGAAATGTCCTAACTGCTCTAAAACGGGCCATGAGGCGGACGCAATGTACTGTAAACACTGTGGTAGTGACCTAGCGGAACCGGATGAACGGGTCGTTCCTGTTGATAAATAGCAAAAAAGCTCCCTCGGGAGCTTTTCTTCTATTGCTAATCGCTAGCAACCATCATCGACCGTTTCAATTTGAACATCCGCCCCCACTTCCATTGCTGCGGTGTATTTTACGTAACACTCTGTCGCTTCAATCTCTGCATTAAAATCAGAACCGGAGTAATTTTTTAAGTAGCTAGAACGAGTAACAATCCAGTAATCAGGATCTGCAATGCTGCCTTGGTTCTGAGCAGCCCACACCCATTCTTTTGTTAGGTCATGGTAGCCCTCATCGAGCTCTAGAAACTCCACTAACCCTTGCTTGTTGACCGAAGGATAACCAAATTGAATGCCACCGTACCCATCAATGGTATAGGTTGGTTCGTTTTCTTTCCCTAATACAAGCGCTTTGCTGTGTGCAAGCTCAACCGCATCATGCACTGCGCCAGATACACCCTGTAATGCTGCGCGATTGGCGTCATCACTGAGATTGAGAAACTTAGGCATCGCGACCGCTGATAAAATACCCAAGATCACTATCACCACCACCAACTCAATCAAAGTAAAACCTTGCTTGTACACTCTCATTTTTTCCTCCGCAATTCGTCACAAAGTTGCCACACTAAGTTGGTCACGTCAGAGAGAAGTCAACATTGAGTCAATATCCTTCGAGCAATTGTGTCACTCTAAGTTTTTGTTTTTGATCGCACTTTCATGCAAAACCTCAGTTTTTCGCTGTTCACTTACAAAAGCATCAACAAAAAACAAAACCCTATATTGGCCTAGAAAACAAAAAGCCACCGCGAAATACGGTGGCTATCAATCACTAACGATTAAGTAAGTAGTCGGTTATTGCTTTTCTGCAAGGATGATACGCAACGTACGACGTAGTGGCTCTGCCGCCCCCCAAAGAAGTTGGTCGCCCACTGTAAACGCATTTAAGAAATCGTCGCCCATTGCCATTTTACGTAGACGGCCTACAGGGATAGATAGCGTTCCGGTTACTTTCGCCGGTGTCAGCTCTTGCGCGGTAATATCACGGTCGTTCGGGATCACTTTCACCCAATCGTTATGCGTCGAGATAATCTCTTCGATTTCATCCATCGGCACATTTTGCTTTAGCTTGATGGTAAGCGCTTGAGAGTGACAACGCATCGCACCGATACGAACACAGGTACCATCAATTGGCACTGGCGAGTCTTGGAAGCCTAAAATTTTGTTAGCTTCTACACCCGCTTTCCACTCTTCTTTGCTCTGACCATTATCGCGCTTAACATCAATCCACGGAATCAATGAGCCCGCAAGCGGCACGCCGAACTTGTCTGTTGGAAAAGAACCGCTGCGCATTGTATCTGCAACTTTCTTGTCGATATCAAGGATAGAGCTTGCAGGGTTGGCTAATTCTGAACTCACTGCATCATTAATCACACCCATTTGGGAGATAAGTTCACGCATATTTTGCGCGCCTGCACCTGATGCTGCTTGGTAGGTCATCGCACTGGTCCACTCGACTAGACCTTTTTCAAACAGACCGCCCAATCCCATCAACATTAAACTGACCGTACAGTTACCACCCACAAAGGTATTGGTACCTGAGTGAATACCTTGTTGAATCTGAGCATGGTTAACCGGATCAAGCGTGATAATAGAGTCAGATGCCATGCGTAAAGTTGAAGCGGCATCAATCCAGTAGCCTTTCCAACCCGCTTGGCGAAGAGCAGGATAAACCTTCTCTGTATAGCCACCACCTTGACAAGTAATTACTGCATCAAGCTGTTTTAAACTCTCAATATCAAATGCATCTTGCAGATCACCAGCATCTTTACCCAAGAAAGGCGCGGGGATGCCCACTTGTGAGGTGCTGTAAAACACGGGTTCAATAAGGTCGAAATCGCCTTCTTCTACCATTCGTTGCATCAGCACAGAACCTACCATGCCGCGCCACCCAACTAAACCTACTCTCATCATCAACTCTCCATGTATTCAATTAAATTGCGTATACCCAATTCCCCTCAGAGCGCTCATCCCCTTAAATAAAGTGAATTGGGTATACTCTGACCATCTTTCAATTTTCAAACAAAAATCTCAAGCTAAAAATTGAACTTTAGTCAGTTATTTTTAATAAAATGTTGCTATCGAACCTTTTTTATCGCGTTTTCACGCTTGCTCTCGTCACTGACACTCCATGCAACTGAACAAATAACCACCGCCACTGTGGCACATTAAGATTACACTTCAACCAAAGCAAAGCTACAGCTCGAATGCACAACTTTAACCAAATTAACTATATTTTCACCAATCAGAAGCTAATTTATACAATTAGACCTCATATTCTCGAATTATTCACTCACTTGATGTATGGTTTCGCCGCAAATAAAAAGGAGTTAACACTCAAAGTCCTTACCTAATGCAACTGTTCCAATAGAAAACCATCACAAACTGATGATTTTCACTAAAAATAGAGCGAACACGCCATTTATGTCACAAAGTGCATAAACTGGGTAAGGAGTTCGATTTCAATAGCAAAGAGGCTCGCTATGACGCAACATCTACCTCGACTGCCAAGTTTGACACAAGTCGTTGTCTCACTTGGTTTATTTCTACTGATGGCTTTTTCGTTCACAGCCCAGTTAAATCTACCAATCCAGCTAGCACTTTACATCGGCTGGTTCATTATCATTACCTTAGGCTTAAGACTTGGTCACAAGTACAAAGAACTTGAACAAGCCGCCTTAAATGGTATTTCGAATGGCCTTGGCGCGGTACTTATCTTACTCGCCGTCGGAGCATTGGTTGGTACTTGGATCTCTGGCGGTATTGTACCTACCATCATTTACTATGGTCTTAAAGCTATCCACCCTTCAATTTTCCTTTTAGCTACCATGGTGATCTGCTCATTAACCGCACTGGCAACGGGCACCTCATGGGGTGCAGCAGGTACAGCGGGTATCGCGATGATGGGAATCGGTCAAGGTTTGGGAGTCCCTGCACCTGTTACTGCCGGTGCGATTCTTTCTGGCTGTTATTTTGGCGACAAGATGTCACCATTATCTGATTCAGTGATCCTTGCTTCTTCTATGTCTAACGTAGAAGTCATGGAACACATCAAAGGTATGCTACCTATCGCGCTCATTAGCTATGTTATCACTGGTATTCTATTTACATTGTTTGGTTTCCACTACGCCGGCAACGTCGATATGTCACAAGTACAAGATGTGATCGCAGCAATGGACAATCAGTTCTACATTACGCCACTTTCATTTGTACCCGTGGTGGTTGTATTGGTATTGCTAGCGATGCGAATGCCGTCGTTCCCTGTTATTAGCTTTGGCTCATTGCTCGGCATCATCTGGGCAGTCACTGTGCAAGATGTTGACTTTCTAACAGCGTTTAACACCGCTTGGGCACCATTTGCCATTTCTTCTGGGGTGGATTTTATTGACTCGATTTTAAACCGAGGCGGGATGTCTTCAATGCTTGGCTCTGTCGCGGTAATTGTATTTGGTCTAGGCTTTGGCGGTCTGCTGGATAAAGTCGGTGTGCTAGAAACCATCGCCAAACTGTTCGAGCGTCGAGTAAACAACGCAGGCTCGTTGGCGACCTCAACAATTGCCACAGCCTTTATGGGTAATGTTTTTGGCTCGGCAATGTATGTTTCTTTGATCCTGACACCAAAGATCTGTGCTAAAAACTACGATCGCCTTGGATTTAAGCGCAAGAACTTATCACGCAACGCTGAGTTCGGCGGTACATTAACATCCGGTATGGTGCCATGGAGTGATAACGGTATTTACATGGCGAGCATTCTTGGTGTCGCGACGTTATCCTACGCACCATTTATGTGGTTAAGCTTTGTTTGTATTATCGTCACCATTACTTGCTCATACATGGGTTGGTTCATTGACCGTTGCGAGCCACAAGCGCAAGTAACCACAGATGAAGAAGCTGAACTAAAACAGCAAACCGCATAAAAACATTACTTGAGCGCAGCTAATTTAGCTGCGCTTTTTTATTTTCCCAGTCAGCCCAGACTAACTTTTTGCTTTGCCTGCTGATCGTTTCCCTAGTAGATAACCTAACCCTAGTGGAGCGAAAAAGATCACCGCAATAAACAACACAAAGTACAAAATAGTACTCTTAATCAGTTCGATTAACTTATCCATCGCCAACGTGACCACTTGTTGAGAAACATGGTC
The DNA here is from genome assembly GCF_009938205.1 of Vibrio panuliri. Taxonomy (NCBI): domain Bacteria; kingdom Pseudomonadati; phylum Pseudomonadota; class Gammaproteobacteria; order Vibrionales; family Vibrionaceae; genus Vibrio; species Vibrio panuliri. Next base: position 2,305,475 of record NZ_AP019654.1, read on the forward strand.
TAAGTCTTGAGCAAACTTCTCACGCTCTAAAGAGATAATCGCTGCCACTTCTTGTCGTTCACGCGCCACCATCGCCTCGAGAGCCTTACGTTCTTCACTCAGCTGTTCTAAGCGCTGCTCGGTTTTTTGATCGATATCTTCTACCAGCGGTTGCAGTTCGGTCGCCATCTTCTGCGCTAAGTCAGTCATATATTGAGGGTTGTTGATAATGAAATCATTCAACGCATCCGACGTCACTTTGAGACTATCCAAGGCTTGGTTTACTTGCTCAATGCTTGCACTGCTATTCAGCGCCAAAAGCTGAGCCTTCCACGTCATAATCTTCGGTGTTTGTTCTGAGACTAAGCTCAAACGATCTGAGACATCCCCAATGGCTTCCGGCATGGTTCCTAATGTTGTCACCGCATCTTCTTCACTAATTTGGTTGGCCGCCAACCATGCGCGATAAGCCGGAGTTCGGATGAAACTTAAGTCACTAAATGGATATTGTTCGACAAACTCTGCAACAAACTGGCGAGATTTTTTATAAGAGCTCCCTTTAAGCAGCGATTGAGCTAAGTCATCAATTTCATTCGCCAGATGAGCCGACACTTGCTTAGCGGCGTCCAACTCAAATAGATCCTTACCTTTACCCTGTTGGTAGAACTGGTTCATTTGGTGAGTAAATACCCAAGTATCAATCAAAGCTGCCATTGGTGAGACTTGATAAGCGGCAGATTGCAGCCCCTCTTCTGCATTGATTTTCCACAACAGCACATAGGATTGGTACACCTGATCACGAGAGTCATATTGCTGATGCAGTACATCTGCCGCTTGTTCAACTTGAGCAAAAAACTGCTGCGCGTACTCACGTGTCATAATGCGCATGTTGAGTTCTTGCTTAGTCAAAGGAACGGTTTGGCTATCAATTTTCACTTCAAGTAGTGAACAGCCTGAAACAAGAACAGCTAATAAAAGGGTAAAGAGTGAAACCGCGCGCCTAATAAACATAATCCAACCTATAGACCACCAATCGTTACTGCTGTGCACTCTGTAGTAAGCATTCAGCATACGTCTTAAAACCGAGCAATTAGGTTGAGAGGTAGGGAGCCAAGCAAAGGCAATAAAAATGTTGTCACTGGGCGTACTCACCCATACCACTACAACGTCAAGCTAGGTTGCATATTTATACATCAAACCGTTACTGATTAGGTCAGAGTAACATCAAGGTTTGAGAGATTTATCAGCCAACGTCTGCACACACCCTTAGCTGTTGCAGGTTGCTAGCCATTTTCACGCTGGATAAAATCTTGTGCTTCTTTGATTGCCAATTTGAGCTTGCTATCTAATTGTGGCAACAATTGGGGAACTTGGGTGACATCTTGCTCGATGGCCACTTCAATCTGGCCCGCGATGTCGCGCAGTTGATACGCCCCCAAATTACCCCCAACCCCTTTTAGGCTATGTGCTTTACGCTTGGCTTCATCCGGTGCACTTTGCAGTGATGATGAAATCTGCGCTACGTCATCTTGATGATCATTAATAAACACCTCAAGTAACATACACATTGCTTCTTTATCATCACCCAAAGAATCAAGCATCACAGCAAAGTCAATTTGAACCTCGTCTGACGTTGTAGGCTCAACTGGTTCTGGGGTTGGCGACGCCATACTAGGAGCGACAACTTCATGACGATATGATTGAGATGATGACTCGTTAGTTTGCTCACTATCCGATGTTGTTTTCGTCACTAATCGACGATGATACAACGTCATCAAAAATAGAATAAGTGCGCCACTGACCACTACACCGACAACAACAGCCATCGTCATACTATGATGATAGCGCGTTTCAATATCTCGCACTTCCTGATGAACTGAGTGATTGGCTAATTGCTCAACCAGATAACCGCCTTGAGCAAAGCTCCCCATCACACTGGAAGTCTGCGCGAGTGCCGTTTGTAACAACTGACGTTGATCAGATTGCAAAGTTAAAGATTGGCTATAGAGCGTATCAAGGTCGCGGTAGGCCATTGAGTTCGAAGATTGGGCGGAAAACAGCGCTTCAAACACATAAGCACTAAGTTTGTAGTAGAAGGCTTGAATGTCTGGGTCGGTGTTGAATTGCAGGCGTCTTTGTTGAATGCTAGCGATCAATTCTTTGAGTGCTAATTCAGTATCAATATACGCTTGGCTTAACTCAACGAAGCGTTGTGTGGAAAACAACAACTGCTCAATATCAGGCTGAGACCATGCTAAATGAGGCGTTTTCTTGAGTTGCTCACACAACTCTGTAATTTGCGTCAAACGTTGCTTTTGCTGAGCCGTCATATCGCTACGATATGGCTTATCAAAATAGAGCGAATTGCGAAACTCCTGAATGTGTCCACCCAGTTGCTCGATTTGCTCGACTCGCTGCTCTGTCGCTTGGAAGTTATATGTGATTGCGGCAATAGTCACAAACCACAGTAGTACTAATGACCAACCGATTGTCAGTTGACGCTTATCCATATGCTGTCTTTCTTTTTAATTATCCACCAATACAAGCATATACATAAAAATCTCGATCGGTAGGGTTAGTTGACCGTTTTGTCGAAACGGTACGAAAAAGCCTTGTGTATCCACAAGGCTTGCATGGGTAATATTGATTACTCCGCGAGTAACTGCTGCAGCTGAACCACCTTCCAACTTAAATGATTTAACCGCCTTTTTAGCTCCTCAAACTCTTCCATCGCCAATTGCTGCTGGTCGTTAGCAATTAATGTTTCAACGTAACCAACACGTCCGTAGATAGGCGACAAACTCACAGCAAACTCTTCTAGCGACTTGGTTTCATTCGCGACTTGTGACCAACGCTGTTTTTTGGCCAGCAAAGCAATATTGGCCATTCTAGTGCGCATCTCACTAAACCGAGCAACAAACTGATCCGCCTGCTCTATCGCCTCATGCTGATTTTTCTGTAACTTATGACCAATCTGCTCAACTTGAACATCATTGGCATACAAGGCTTGCAGCACATTGAGCTGCTCAATCGCTTTTAGGTATGGCTGTTCGACAGACACATGTGAGTTCGCTTCTATTGCCATTTGGTACAAAGGAACTAACTCAGATTGCACAGCCAACACCCTTGCAGGCTTAGTGTTCGCCAAATAATCGTCAAGGTTACTCTGGGTTAATACTGGCGTTGTGACGGTTTGTTGAAACGGATAAGGGTTAAACACGTTCGGATTGTAGCAGAGCCAAAGTGCTGTCACGCTAGTCATTGTCGTTAGGAGGCCAGTTGCCAACAAACTTAATCGATGTCGCTTAGGCGTAATATAACCTGCACTTTTACTCTGCTTATCCTGGCGCTTTATTGCCGTGTGGTAGCGAGTTTCAATGTGATCAATATGCTCAAACAAAACGTAACCGACCCCATCAAAATCCACACTGACATCGGGCTGTTGCAATGCCATCCATTGGTGGATTCTGTCACACATATTTTCGCAACGGTAAAGCGCGCGAAGTTGCTCTTGAGTAGGTTTGAGCTGCTTAAGTTCCGGTAAAACCTTGCTATTGACCCAACTCAACACCTCTTTGCGTTTCTTCGCCGTTTTGCTGTCAGGTTTGGGCAGTATGGTCAAGCACTGCATCAGAAGTTCTAAACCATTGGCATAGCCCGATAACCCTTCAATTTTGAGCTTCGCCACCGTCAAATACCCACACATTAGTAAATCAATGCCTGGCCCTTTAGCGAGTTGCTCACAGGCATGATAGACCTCAAGCCACTGCGTTCCCCCTGATAACGGATTAAAACGACCGTTAATTTCATCTCTAACCTTTTGGTATTCTTCTCGATTCCGGATGGATTGCGAATCCGGAGTAATATGATAGACAACTTGGTCCAGTAAAACTGTCTTGGACATGGATACTTCGTCCCGATGAAAAGGAGCGAGTCTCCCCGCTCCTTGCACTGCTTTTAATAGAGGGTCTTTGATAACTTAAACGACTTGAACAATCGTTCCGTAAATGGGTTGGCATCTGATTCAGCGTTGATACGATAAATCATGTCACCACCATCAACCGCGAATCGGTAGTCCACTGAAGTTTTACTCGCAGACATCACGCTGCCTTGTTCCAATAAGCGGAAAAATGCCCACGGTCCTTTTAAGTTGATACTTCTTGGTGATAGGTTCGATTTCGTCGGAACCAATGTCACCTTAGATACCGCAGAATCTCGTAGTGTGTTTGGCCAAATCAGTTCGACACCTTCACGCGGCCCATGACTGTAAGATAAGAACTGCCCGTCCACATTGAGAATACTTCTGCGTTTGTTGCCACTTAAATGCAGCGGCTCAACCGAGAAGTTCACATCCAAAATGCCTTTACGATTGAAGAAGGCTTGACGGATTCTTTGCGCTTGTTCGATTTGCGCCAACACTTCAGGACGAATCAGCGATTGCGAGGCATCGTAATCATCGACGGCTATGTTTTCATCAATAAACACTTTCAACTGATTATTGTAGAAACTGTCCAAGGTGCCTTGTGGGGCAAAAAACGCTTCAAAGTCCTCTAACGCGACATCTTTCTCTGAGCCTGGCTTAAACGGATAACGGCTAGCGAGCTTCGTGTAGTAAGGTTTATAAACATCTTCATACCAACGAACTTCCAAGTGCTTAATCGCTTCTTGCTTCACCACGTACCAACTCTCATCGGCCAACTTGGCAACCATGCTATCGAGTGGTCTTGGTAAACCCGAGGAAATACGTTTTAGTGTGTAGATTGGGTCCACACTCACCAGCTTAACGCGAGCCTTGGTGGCATCCAGCGCCGCCATACCGATATCCGGAGACTCTTGAATCGCTTTTAAGTAGGTTTTCAGTTCATCAACCGATGCCAGTACTTCATTAATATAGGCAGGTTGATCACCAACCGATTTCAACATCAAATTCAGCTCTGAAAATGGCGATTGAATGCTTGAGGCCACTTTATATTTAGAGCTCTTGATCAACTCCTCGTTCGCTTCACTATCCGCCTCAAGTCCTGCGATTACGTGCGTATTGTTCTCTAACGTTCTTAGTAACCTTTGTAATGGTTCAACATTACCGGTCAGGTTCTCAAGAACCATTACCGCTTCATTAATATCGGTGAAATATTTCACATCGATATCATTGAGCGCCGCTCGCCATGTATTAACGTAGTCCGCGACATAAAGACTGCGGATCTTCTCTCGCAATACTCGCTTATCGGCTTCACTAAACTGAGCGGTTTTTGATTGGCCTAATACCCAACTATCAATCAATGCCAGTTCAGAAACGGACTCGGTACGCGGCATAAAGTAGTTTTCAAAACCTTCACGCGTCAACATCTGAGGAATATACAAACTGTTATTCACCGCGCGTTCTTCAAAGACGATATCGAAGATAGGCCCAACAAGATTGCGAATACTGATTGAGGGCCCCAGTACCGTCTGCGCATTCAATTTTAAGTTGCGGTAAACGCGCTGATCATTAGGCATGGTACTCAGCTCTGCCTGAGCACTTGCGATTGTCCGATCATACGGCTTCATAATTCGCTCAGCTAACTCGTCCCCCGCAAACCTTGCGCCAGCAATATCTGTATGACGCATGGCATAGTCAAGGTGATCAAGCAACTCGCCTTGCACCTGTTTTTGCCCTGCAAACGCACGCTGCCAGTACTTGCCAAAGTAGTCCAACACATACTCTTCATAACGTCCGCTCTTATCTACCATCATTCGATAAACACGAAGTACCGCGAGCTTATCTTCTTCGCTCTCTGCTTGCTCAAGGGCGACGACAACATCCGCCATCAAAAGCGGTAAAAAGCGATTTTCGAGTAAGTTCAAATAGGTATCTTCAACCATTGGGCCAATGGTGTGCCCCTGATACAAACCGAAGTCAGAGATGTAACGAGGCTTATCGCGGAAAAAGCCAAACTCAAGCGTAGCCTGACGAATCTTGTTGAGTGGTTCAAGAATGTCTTTTTGCGAAGCCAATGAAAGATTCGAAGGATACTGAGATTTGTACTCGTTCACTTTGGTTAGCACGGCGTCTGACTGATTAACATTGGTTAAGTAGTAACGATGCCATGTACCAGTTAGTAGTACCGTCGCCACCAAACATGCGGTGACCGACAACCCAACCAAACGGCGTTTATGCTTAGCAACGCGGAAGTTGTCTGAAGCGAGCCCTGCCTCTGGGTAGATCACATTACTAAACAGCTTTTGCGTAAAATATATCGTTGAGTTTTTCGCGTTCTGCGCTTTGTTTACCGCATGAGAAAGACCATAACGACGTGATGCCGAGTCACCAAACGCGTTGCTTGGCACGCCTTGCTGATAGACCGAGGTAAAATAGGCACCTCGCACTAGCGCCGAAGTAGAGAACTGATCACTGGAGAGTGCATCTTGGAAAAATGCCTTAAGAATATCCTGCAGCCCTGCAATTTGACGGGTAAAGCTGTAGATCGCATCGCGCTCTTCTTGCTCTAGCGGCTCCGCGACAGCATAAGGGAACAGTTGATTGATTCGCGTAACAAACTGCTGGTAGTCGTTTGAAAACTCCTCAAGCCAATGATCTAAGTTATCGACCGATTCCAACGAAAACGTGAAGCCCAAGACTTCGTCACGCTGAGCTTTGGAGTAATGCTTAAAGAAGGGTTCAAATCCATAAAGCAGGTCCAACTTGGTCAAAGTAATGTAGACAGGCAAACGAGTTGACAAGGTTTCCATCAGCTCACGCAGACGAGCTCTAAGAAGGTTGGCATACACCTTACGCTCTGAAGTGCTCGACGTTGCAAGATGAGAAATATCTAACGCTAAAACAATGCCGTTCAGAGGTCTTCTGCTACGCGTTTTTTCTAACCAGGTAACAAAATTAAGCCACAAACGACGCTCTAGCTCACCGTCATTTTCCTCGCTACGGTTACCTTGGGTCAGGAGTTCGCCGTCCGGGTCAATCAGTACCGACTCGTCCCCAATCCACCAATCAAATGAATATGGATTCTCACTTTTTTGTCCTGATGCACGCATCACAGAGGAGAGTGCAAAACTTTGCCCTGAACGGTTAATTAGACTTGTTTTCCCCGCATTCTCAAGACCGAGTACCAAATACCAAGGCAAAGAATAGAGGTAATTGCGTGTGTTGAGGCTTTGCTTCAACTCTTTCATCACGCCGTTTAGCTCAGCTTCCTGACGCTCTTCATAAACAGAAATAGGGTCATGCTTTAGCTGTTCTTCTCGTTTTTGCTGGCTCTTAAACCCTTGTAGTTTACGCCACTGTCCAATGCCCCACATCGACAAAGCAAGCAGCGTAAATAGTGCACTTGCAATGCCCCTCGCCATTAGCGTCTCTAACGGTTTTGTGCCGAATACCTCTAGCCAAGGTCCTGCCCACCATATAGCCACGTTGAGCAAGATAAATAGAGTAAACAGCAAAATAGGAAGGGCAGCTGCCATGCCCGGCTTTAACTTTCTAACAATCCCAATGATAAATTTCCACATGGATAAATCCCTTTGCTTAATCTGCCGCTGTATTTCGCTCTAGCTGTGCTATCAGTGACGGCTCCCACTCAGTGACGCTCGTCTGCATTATTTCTTGCTGTAAGGTTTGATATTGACCTTTTGCCATCGCCTCTAAATGATATTGCTGCAAAAGATCGGCGCTCAATAAACGCCAGTAAAAACGCTCGCGTGGCTCAACTGCACTGACCAGCCCGTCATTGAGCATCGACATCGCCACAGCGATACCACCGTCTCTGGCTAAGTTAAACGCTTCTTCACGCTTGTCTTGCCAGCTTCCAGTGATCGGTGCTCCCCCTGAGGAGGCATCTCGCCGACTTAACCAATCACGGACAGCGTCGGGCAAAAATGCCGAACCATCTTTAAACTTAAGCTCACTAACACTTGGAAAGCGCTCTACAAATGCTTGCGTTTCTTCTTGAATTGCATGACACCATCGCTCTTGTCCTAGTGCTTTAGCGATCTCATAACTCATCAACTGCCCCTCAAACCAATACGGCGCATTGACTAAGCTCTGCTCCACCTTTCTCCATAACGCGAGATCTGGCTGCTGCAGTTGATCTTGATACTCTTTTACCCGCTCCGTTTGCATCCCTCTAAGTAGTGTTTCACCTTGCTTGTTATGATCGGGAAGGGCGGTAATCGCTCCCCATAGCGCATGTCGACGCACTCGTATCGCCAATGCGGTACCGAACTCTTGTTCAGCAAGATACTCGGCGACTTTCAGCAAGGTTTGCTTCGCCGCCTTATCGCTCGAGTTATCAACGGTTATCGCAGAGGAAACCGCTCCGCTGCTTGTTTGCTCACTGGCATGAGTCGCCGCTGTCTGCGCAGCATTTTGCTGAGCTTTTTCTCGCTCTTGCTGACGCGTCAATTGGTTTAATACATGGGTGACGACAGACTCGGAGAGATCGGAGGCGAGGTTTTGCCCTTCAATCACGTCTCGCCAAAGCTCCACCGCGGCTTGTAACTCTTCTCTTGCCTGAGCATCTAAACTCGCAAACTCAAACTTCTCCATCGCCATTGAGAAGCGCTGGCACATCTGGCTAAAGAATTTTCTGCGCGGCAAGTTGCCCCTTTTGCCCGGAGCGGGATAGCATTCATCCCAGTAGTGCTGAATAAAATCACTCATCACTCCAAAAGAGACAATTAAGCGGTTCGGCGTCAACTGATGATGTAAACACTGAAGCAAATACACCAAGAGTTTCACGTCCTTACTTTTTTCGTTGAGCAGGGTTATAGCGCTATGTTCAACTTCTTGCCATTGCACACTGGCATGAGACAAGGAGCCCACTTTCATCATTTGATCCTCAATAAAATCAAACAAGGGCTCATCAAGTAACCGTTCTCCAACGGGAGAGTCATTGCTAATGGGTCGAACGATACTTGCTCGATATTGGGTTAACTCCATGATTACCACCCACACCGTGTTTTAAGAGGTTTCAATGCTTGACTCAGTTGCGCGGTATCAAAATGTAATCCATCCACTTGAGGCGCATTTGAACGTAATATTAACCTTGAGTCCTTTGACATCGCTTTCATCATTGCAATTGCTGGCATCCCCTGAGCGGATGAATACAGCACACCAACGTCATCACTGCGCCAACTTTGTGCAGGACCTCTTGCGATAGAAACACGAATCCGAGCGGCATCCATCGCTTCAGGCAACGCCAGCTCAATCCGACTAATGTTGTTAATGCAGCTCATCAGCAGCACCGGAGCCTGTTCACCCTCGACATGTCGTGCGCGAAGTGTTAACCAAGCATCGCCACTCTCTTCACTGCCGTTTTTCACTAAGTTCAGCACTTGATTGTCTGATGTAGAGTCAAACGCCATGTGCCAAGCCTGTGGCTTGTCATCTGCCACGTCCTCGTTGCGCACCATCACCATCGGTGTATTAAACAACTGATCAAAGCAATTAAGCCGCTCTAACCGCTCCGCTATAGACGTACACTGCTGTGCTTGGCCTAATCGTTCCAGCGCCTTATCGCCTGCCACACTAAGGTTTGAATGCAGCACTCCGACCACCAGCAGAAAGCCTAAAGAGTTGAACATCTTCATAGCGCTTTTATCTCCAACTTCTGGCACTTGTATGCCAATGTCCGCTTAGGAATCCCCAAACTTTTTGCCGTTCGCCCTCGATCACCTGCAAACTGATTCAGCCGCGCACGAATGATCACCTCTTCATAATCATTGACCGCTTTTTTAAGGTCACTGATTGCTGAGAAGTCTCCATTTAGAACCGAACCGACTTCATCTTGAGTGCTTGATGCCGAAGCGCTAGGCGGATTAAAAGCAAGCTCTGAACTTTGTAACTCGACATTTAGACAAGCAATACGGTTAGCAAAACTGGCTTCACTCACCTCTAACTCTTCACGACATTGTGCACAACCAAACTCAACAAGATGCTTCAGTTCTCGTACGTTGCCCGGAAAAGAGTACTGTTTGAGGCAATCTAACGCCCGATAGTGAAGCCCTCGAATTTGCGTGCCGTGTTGCTGATTGAACTCGCGGACAAAATGCTGGCTAAGTAAGTCAACATCCTCAAGTCGTTCAGCCAGTTTGGGTAGCGTCAATGGATACTGAAATAAACGGTAATAAAGATCTTGTCTGAACTGCTTACTTCTCACTTGAGCTAACAAATTTACGTGCGTTGCCGAAACAAGGCGGAAGTCCGAATTCAGCTCCTCTTTCCCACCGATTGGGCGGAACTTTTTCGTTTCTAATACGCGCAGCAACTTTGCTTGTAGAGAGAGCGGCATATCACCAATTTCATCGAGAAACAGGGTGCCACCATCAGCCTGTGCAATCAGACCTTCACGGTCCGAATCAGCACCTGAAAAGGCCCCTTTGCAGTAACCAAATAATTCACTCTCGAGTAAGTTTTCAGGAATCGCAGCACAGTTGATCGCCACCATAGGTTTAGCACTGACATTCGACAACTGATGGATCGCTTGCGCCACCAACTCTTTACCCGTCCCCGTCTCGCCTTGCACCATCACAGAGAGATGAGATTCAGCCGCGCTGATAATTTGCTGGCGTAACCGCTGCATCACCGCACTTTGACCAATCAATGACTGAGATAGCTTGTCAGCCAGATCTCGCTGTTTGGTATCTCGCTGCATATCATGCAAAGACTCGGTCAGCACTTGGATATCTCGTTGCTCTTGCTCTATTTCTTCCAGCAAATGCCATTGTTTAGTGAACACATCGATAAACTTCTTACCATCATCACAACCAAACGCAGCGGACACGACTTTGGGGTCACCCTGCATATGCAACAACAGTTGCACATGGTTGGAGCCGATCGGCAGCGGCTGTATACAAACGCTTTCAAACATCCCGACACTCGCCACTAACTCGGCAAACGCGCGATCAGATTGCCAAAACAGCAGTTCATCAGCAGAAAGTGACATGGGGCTGGCACTTTGCAGTACATGGGCAAAAGGCGTATTGAGATCATTCACCGCCCAAGAGGCATTGACTTGCGCATCATGGGGCACAAGCCGACGGCCATCGGGGGTCGGCATTAGAATCAAGCAACTGGATAAACTGAGCTCATCGGTCAGAGCCTGAGCAAATTGCATTGCCAGTTCACTCTTGGTTTTTATACCGATAAGTTCAGTCACTCGCTCTAGCCACCTAGACATAACTACTCCACCTCACCAATAAACTCACCTTCCTGAGCCGCGAGATAGATGCGTGTCACTGGTTTTTGTTCGGACAACTTGTTGAGCAACGCCAGTGAAATTGGTGGCAGAAGTTGACCTTCAATAATCGCTTCCAGCATGCGAGCACCGTTCTCAGAACGAGTTGCTCTTGCTAAAATTTCATCGATTAACGAATCTTCAATCACCACTTCTGCGTCGTAGCGTTCACTAAACAGTCGCTCTAAGCGGGCTAACTTGCCGCGAACAATTTGCTCTAATACCTCTTTATTCAACGGCATGTAAGGAATCACTTCCATACGGGCAAGTAAAGCAGGCTTAAAGAAAGCCGCCAGTTCAGGGTACAGCGCATCGTCCAGTAGCTCGGTCTTTTCCGCATGGTCAACAATGGTTTGGAAACCTAAGTTGGAGGTAAGGAAAAATACGACATTTTGACAATCGATTAATCGCCCTTCCCCATCGGCTAATTCCCCTTTATCAAAGGCTTGATAAAATAGATTAAGCACTTCTGGGTGTGCCTTTTCGACTTCATCCAATAACACCACCGAATAAGGCATCTTACGAATCGCTTCGGTTAGTACACCACCTTCGCCATAACCCACATAGCCCGGAGGCGAGCCAATCAAGCGTGACACGGTATGCTTCTCTTGATACTCAGACATGTTAATTGTGGTCAGGAACTGTTTACCGCCATATAGGTTTTGTGCCAGTTGAACCACTGTTTCCGTTTTACCCACACCACTTGGTCCCACCAGTAAAAATGCCCCTTTAGGACGACCAGGTCGACGAAGGTCAGCACGCGCAGTAAGCAGGTGTTTGTGAACGCGTTGGATCGCGACATCTTGCCCTTTGATCACCTCACCAAGGATGGAAGTGAGATGTGTGATTTTATGCAGTTCATCACTGTTCATTTGATCAATTGGGACACCAGTCCAATCAGCGATAACTTCCGCCACTTGTTGGGCGTCTACTTGGGGGTGGATCAAACGTTGATCGTGTGGAATCGCCTCAAGCTCCTGATACTTAATGCGAATCTGAGTTAGCGCTGCTTGCTGCGATTCTTCATCTAGCCGTTCCTCTTCGCTAGCAGGACTTAAACTCGCTCTTAGCTCAATAATTTCTTCCACTAATTGCTTTTGCTGCTGCCACTGCTCGGTCAATAAATCCCGCTCTTGTTGATCGGCAACTTCTTCGGTTTTGAGCTCATCCAATCTTTGTTGGTTGACATCTTTACCCAGCAACTGGGCACGTTCGAGCATGTTGATTTCAAGTTGACGTTGATGACATGCCGTTTCAATAAACGCTAAGCGTTTCGGTGGCGCGGTTAAGTTAATGGCAATACGCGCGCACGCCGTATCTAACACATCAATCGCTTTGTCGGGCAGTTGACGACCCGAGATATAGCGAACAGAAAGCTCCGCCGCGGCTTTCAACGCATCATCAGTAATCAGCACATTGTGGGTCTTCTCATAAACAGAGTTAAGTCCACGCAGGATATCGACGGCCTGCTCAACGCTCGGCTCATCTAATTTGACCAGTTGGAATCGACGCGTAAGCGCGGGATCTTTCTCGAAGTATTTCTTGTACTCTTTCCATGTCGTTGCCGCGATAGTACTGAGCTCTCCGCGAGCCAGAGCCGGTTTCAGTAAGTTCGCCGCATCACCGCTACCCTCTTGATTACCGGCACCAATTAACGAGTGCGCTTCATCGATAAAGAGGATGATTGGCTTAGGAGAATGTTTGATTGCATCGATAATGCCTTTGAGGCGTTTTTCAAACTCCCCTTTTACCGATGCACCTGCTTGAAGTAAGCCAAGATCCAATGAGTAAAGCTCAACACCTTGAAGCTGAAATGGCACAGAGCCTGCGACGACACGAAGTGCGAGCCCTTCGATCATAGCGCTTTTACCCACCCCGGCGTCACCGACCACAATTGGGTTATTCTTTCTGCGGCGACAAAGTATATCAATCATCAGATTGATTTCGCTTTCACGACACAACACTGGGTCAAGTTCGTTCTGGCGCGCTTGCTCAGTCACGTTGGTACAGTATTTTTCCAGTACAGAAGCGTCTGAATTGAAGTTATGAGCAGCAGAGCCTTGCACTGGCTCCGTCACTTGTGTTTCTGAAGAGTCCGCTAAAATCACATCAAAATGTTTTTTGAGGCTTTCACGGTTAATCACATCCAGTAATCGCACCAGTTTACGGTCTAAATAGCGTTCAGCACGAGTCAACGCTGCCAATAAAATGGCGCCAGAGCGAAGTTCGGTTTGATTCAACTCTGTGGTGGACAAGAGCCATGCCTCTTGCAATAACTCCACCAGCAGCGGAGAGAACGCAGGATAGCTGTCTAGCGCCTGCTCACGCACAAAGCTACTGGCGATGGCTTGTTTAACCTCATCGACAGCCAAGTTTGACTGTTTAAAAATAACGCGCACATCGGAAAGCGGGTTGTCTAGCAACACCTCAAGATAATGTTCAAAAGTAATCTCACTGTGTTGGCGCTCCATACACACAGTTGCCGCTTGCTCTAAGGCAAGTTTACTCTGCTGATTGAGTTTCGAGATTAACGTCGGGAGTTCAATACGTATCACGGCGGTCACCTAGCCTTTTATAATTCTATTTATAAGATTTGATTAAGTTGTTCGATAACATCACTGGACTTAAGGTGCAGTAGATAGCTGTAGCCGAGGAATGTGCCTACCCAAAGCAGCACAAATCCGGCCAAAATAGACCACAACGGAAGTTGCTTACTCAGTTGGTATTTAGAACGCACCACATGCTCCGTTGCACTGGTCAAATGGGTTGATTGCTCTTCTTGCTCTTGGTTGAGCAGTTTGTGCAGTTGAGCGATGACCTTCTCACGCTCTAACTTGCCTGACTCAATCACGCGGTACTTGCCTTCAAAACCCAAAACCAAACACTGATAGAGAAACTCAAGCAACGGTTTATAGTGCTCAGGGTCGCCCTCGAGACGCTTGAGTATGGTGAATACTTTTTCCCCACCCCACGTCTCATTATGAAAACGCGACAGCATTGAATGCTCTGCCCAAACCGTTGATGAACCCCAATCGGTGCTCATTACGGCTTCATCAAGAAAAGTACATAGAATGTAACGATAAGCCATGAGTAAAGCGTGGTCATAACCGAGCTCTTTTAACTCAATTTCAATCGCCTTTATTTCTTCGATGGTTTGCGCGTAAATCGCCTCGATGTTTTCACAGTCGGCAAGTTGTCTCACACGCAAAGACAAACCCAGTAAAGGCGTTGCTGCATCGATAAGTGGGTTGGATAAACTGCCTCTGAGTTGAAACCAATAGTCCTGATCATGGTTTATTTTCTCTACATCATCGAAAAGTAAACTGCTGTACTTACTCTCTTTTTTATTGACTTCCATGACTAACTCCTAATGGCCCAGAACTGTAGATCGAGCTCTTCAAAGGCAGCAGCGACATGGAAAGCAAACCCACTTGAGTGCGTTAACATCTCCCACTCACTACTTGATTTATCTAGTTGGTAATAGGTATACCCTGCGTGATAAGGCAGTTGACGCGGGGCAACTGGCAATGCAATCAAAGGGATTCCCGGTAGTTGTAATGAAATAAGCTCACGGATTTTTTCAACCGATGAAACTTTAGTTTGGTGAGTAAACTGACGACGTAGCTCATCCATTGGCATACGAGCTTTAACCGCAATAATGAAGTCTGCCGTATCCATCAATTGAGGGTCCTGAATCGCGGCAACCATCAAACCATACTTACGTTTGTCGAGTTGGATAGCCACGGCTCTCGGCTCAAGCACCACACTCAATGACTGACGCAAGTTGCGAATCAAAGGCCAAAACGACTCCGTTGGCATATCGTGATTGTAGGTAATCGCTTTTGGCGGCATGCGGCTCTCGTCAGTAAAGGTTGACAGCTCTCCCGCGATGGACGACAAGCACTCAAACAAGCGTTCTGGGTGTAGACTTCTCAGTTCAGCCAGATGTTGAACTTGTGGCTGCAAACGGTTAAGTGCTTGCAACAACATAAAGTCTGAAACATCAGCAACGCCACCTTGAGATGGCGAACTGATTCGCTGGGCAATGTTTTTGGCACGTTCACGAATCAATCCCGAAATTTCATTCACGAAGCGGTGCAGCGCTAAGTTGCCGACCACATTCAGATGACAAGGAATAAAATCAGGATCCATGACGACGCTGCCATCAGGCCTTTTTTCTAAGATTCGTCCTACTGCCATTGATGCGTAAGCACTGCGATCCTCTTTTTCCAACATCAGTTGAATGCGCACCGGAGAGACATCAATGGTGGTCATGTCACCTTGAACAGTATGAACATCGCGAACCTCTAAACGGCGGCTTTGGTAGCGCCCTGTCCCTTGTGTTTCCGGCCAGTTAATCTCCATCAATGATTCGCTGCGAAGAGGAATCGCTAAATAGACTAACTGGTTTGCCAACGATGCATCATCAATTTCCAATGCATCCGGCAGCGTGTCTTCTTGCGGTATGCGAAACGCCGTGCCATCGGGCATAATGCCCACCGCACGCTCTATCGCGATACGTCCAAAAGAGAGGTACTCCGGATTAAGTGAGAAATCCACCACGCCGTAGAGATAGCGGCTCACCGAGCTCAAACGCTCATCGATGTAATATTCGGTGTAACGTTGCTGTTGTTGAAAGTGTTGAGGCTTGATAAATAAGCCTTCGTTCCAAATAACACGATTTCGTGAAAACATCTTGTCTATTCCACCTTTTCCAACTTGACGTCGTAATCATTGAGCAGCATCAGCAGATGGTATTCTCTGCCTTTGTTAAGAACCTTGACGGCTTTCTTCCATTCACTGAGCTCAATATCAGAGAAATGGGCCATAATGCCGATGTAGTTGGTCTCTTCATCCACTTCAATGGCATTAACAAACTTGAACTGACCGGGCGTCATGGCGTAGTCGTAACTTTTAACAAAGTTGCTCTTGAGCGCTTTCTCGTAGTCTTCTCTCATTTGGTCGTAACTCGAGGACATAAACATCGAATCATCAACCAGTTCAAATACCTGAATCTCGACCGGCGAAGATTGCCCCATCACACTCGGGTTCATCCCTTCTTGTGCAACGATGCTAAAGGTCACTTTTGTCGGTAACTGAGTCGGGTCATAAGTCTCCGGCTCACTGCTACAGGCACTTAAAAATAGTGCGATAAAGCATATTGATAACCAGTTTCTCACGTTCAGAACTCCATTTGCTTCTCACGGATTTTCTTGTCATAAGCCTGCTCAAAGATTTCCCAAAATAGCTTCTCAAACCCTTGTTGGCGGTGCGAAGTCAGCTCTTGGTAATAGTTGCAGTACATGTTCCATGCCCACTCGTCACTGTTTTGAGACACATCTTGGTGAGAACGTTTGTAGTTTTGGAAACGGCGCAATAGAACCTGTGGTGAGAATGCCCCTAGAATTTGCGTGAGTGCCTCTCCTGTCGCATGCTGCATTGCTTCATTGTGGGCTTGAACATTTCTCAAACTCTCTTCAATCGCTGCGGGGGCAGATAGATGCACTGCACTTTTCTCTGAGTCGTAGAGCGTTTTAATCGTTTCTTCGTAAGACAAACCTAAGCGTAGCGGGTTATCTTCAATCGGTTGCAAGTTGCGATTTAGCGTACCAAACCGACCTTCACTCACTTGTTGGTGCAAGGCTAAAATGCCTTGAATACAGGCTTGCAATGACTCACCCATTTCCTGAGATAGCATATGCATGCGCTCAATATCATCGGTATTATTTACATCTGCGCCCAAACCACTCAGCATAGGACCTGTTAACAGGTGTCCCCCTGTTGTCGCAGCGCGCTTAGTGGCCTGCTCCGGTTGAATGCTCTTTGCTACTTCTTCCTCTAGTAAATCGAGTGCTTGCTCGTCCATTTGAAAACCCTCTGAATCTTGTTGAATTACGGTATGTTGTGACTCAAGCTCATCGGCTTGGTCAGATTGAACTGGTGTTATTGGTGCTGGTTTGGGCTTTTTACGTCCAAAACCAAAGCGAAGAATTCGCTTAAGCGACATTGATGATGAAATCTCATTGTCGCTGTCTGCTTGTACGGTAAAGCTCGGATCTCTTAACGTTAGATCTTGGTCGGGAACCAGTGTTGACGAGTCAGCCGGTTCAGCAATTTCGTGCTTGTCATCCTCAATAAGCGACCGCTCTTGATGGCTTGGTAAGCGCTCTTCCAATGCCGCCAAAGGATCCGCATTTTCAAGCGACTCTTGGGGCAACTCGTGCGCACTTTCTAGTTCATCATCAGAGAGAAGATCATCACTGGCGTTATCGAATAAGTTGGTCAAAGAACCAGTGACGCTATCAGCATCAAGCTCACCAAGAGCGACACGTATTTCATAAGGACCAATTTGAATTTGATCTTTATGCACTAACTTGGCGAGTGAGCCTTTGCCTATCGGCATTTCCGTGCCGTTTATATAGGTTTCGCCACACAAGTCTTTTAAGCAAAACGCCCCATCAACCATGACGATTTCACAGTGCTGAAGACGCACTCCATCTTGGTTATCTTTCAATACCCATTTGGAGAGCTTCGAAGCGCCTATCACACCGCCTTTTGCGTCCCACTTCATCAACGCAGATAGCCCTGACTCAAGCTTTTGAGCATTCACGACCAATAGGTTTAAATTGAGTTTTTCTAAAGTTTCCATCTCTACTGCCTTACTTGAATAAGTACGCTCTTCTCTTGTTCGCTAGTGCCAAGGAAAGAAGTCCAACCCAGAGCAATCTCTGCCGGTTCAGCTAACACAAAATCAGGGGCTTCGTTATCATCCATCGTCAGTTCGAGGTCATAAGCCATTTGTTCACGCAAAATAAGCTCAACCAACTTACACAAAGGACCAAACTCTCTTCCCGACGGTAAAAAATCGGAGAAGGTCTTGCGAGAAAGACGTCGAATACAGATTACAAATTTGCCATTACAGTCCACGACCGACTCCCCCACCATTGATGAAACACCGAGCTGGGCATTTGCGATGCCAACACGGGTTTGCTGGGATTGGTCAATTTTTACGTTGCGCCTAACCCACTGCCTGATCTCCACATCTTCCAAGTCGAAGCAGTGAGCAATGATGCCCGCAACAACTTGAGGTGAACGACTACGCCCCGCAAGCGTTCCCGAATAAGCCAGCATCTTGCACCAGTTAATTGGCGTATCGCCGCGTAAATCCGGAGAGCCCAAACCAACAAGAGAGAGAAGTTGTGATGAAAACTCATCTTGTGCATCGGGCTGAAAGCGAACGAAATAACGGTATTTGCGCCAAATTCGATACACCAAGTTGATCAAGCGATTATTGAAGAAATCGAAAAAGGGCTGCTTAGAGCCTCCGGGTTCTTCATTGAGCAATTGTTCAACCACATAGCCTGGAAGCGGAGACTGGGCACCAGATAGACCAAAAAAATTGGTTTTCATTACTAAGCGCTCGTCTTCTAGCACATCCAAACGACTTACATCAGAGGGCGAGAAACCTAAGCTCGTGTTAGCACTAAACACCAAGCGACATTGCCGTTCCCAGTCATCCTCCTCTGGATTCATTGCATAGAGCTTTTGCAGCAGTTCTACCAACTGATAAAAGTTGTATTCATGGACATCATTAGGCATTGCAACCCCATCAGGCTGCGCAGCTTGTGCCACTAGATCAGTGGCTGCATCCCCGCCTGAGTACCC
Organism: Vibrio panuliri; assembly: GCF_009938205.1. Lineage (NCBI taxonomy): Bacteria > Pseudomonadati > Pseudomonadota > Gammaproteobacteria > Vibrionales > Vibrionaceae > Vibrio > Vibrio panuliri. The sequence goes on from NZ_AP019654.1 coordinate 2,324,344, forward strand.
CATGTATACCTCTCTTTATTAGTGATATTGACCACATGCAACTCATGAAATGAGTTAATACTTGCGTACAGTGCGAAGAAGTGGCTTAGAACTGAGCCAAACAGAAATAGGTCACCCTCAGAACCAAAGCCAGCTTGGTCAATGTATAGGGTCGATTGCAGTCCTCGTACCGGTAGCCCTCTTAGGATCTTATCCACGGGCTTAGATTCAATTTTCTGAATCGCTTCCAATCTTCTACGCGATACCCGTTCCGCCTGTCGGTCAACCAGCGCTTTGAAGTCGTAAGCGCGCAACACGCTGCTCAAGGCATCTTTGGACAGTAATGACAGATAATTTAGCGACAAGTTGGAGATCAACGTCCACAACAAGCTGCCATCTAAAACCGGTCTAAGAGACTGTGACGGCACCGTAATATTGGCGAAAGTGGCAAATGGAGGTGAGGTATCCGTTGGCTCACAAATATCGCCAACACCTAACTCCAACGGTAATAAGCGATTCGTGCAGTTCAACTTAACGGAAACGGCTTCATCGACCTCAATTGAGGTAGTTTCGTCACTTCTAACAAATGAAATAAAGGTTTCAAATCCATCACCACGAATGCTCTCTCTAACGCGAGAGCGGTAGTAAAGGGCGGTTCGGTTTCTTACCCGTTCCACTTCGTGTTGAAAGCTCTCAAATGAAGAGTAAACTCGCTTCTCGCCGCGAATACGTCGTCCATCGGATTGGGTGTCTTGCCATCCTGATACCGTCTGAATGTTAAAAACTTCGTAGTGAGAAGGATAACGACTCGATGGCAACACACGATATTCCGACTGGCGTCCAGAAAGAGCGATCGGATCAGCATCGTGTTCAAACAAGTTAATAATCGGCGTGCAATAAAGTTGGAAGTTTTCTTTGGTTACACGAACATCCGCAGGCAACGTCTTGGAAAAATAGAGTTTGACCGAAAACAGTCCACTGACACTTTTTGGAATCGCCTTATCAAGCCCAGACAGGTCAAAGAAATGGAACGCTTCTGCAAATGACAAGTACTCCTGTAAAATACGATAGCCTTCATAAACGTTTTTGGGGTACGGCAGTAACGCATCATCACTGTCGAAGCCGACCGTTTTAAAATGCCCCTCACCCACCTGAAACTCTGTACCGTTAACGTCAATGCTGACTCTATCAAGATAGTGATTTAGCCACAGGTAAAGCATCTGTGAGCTATATTTGTCTCCACCCAAATAGAAACGAAGACTGTCGAGTAATGCATTGCCGACATTGGTCTCACCATGCATTTCTAGCAGTAAGTCAATGGTTGTTGCTTCACGCGTATGCTGCGCATTGACCTCAATACATTCAAGTGGGTAAAGCGCCACTTCACGACAAGTTTGAAAGTGACACTTGGTGCCGAAAACGGGTTTGCTATCAACTTGCGTTCCTTTACCAATCAACTGTTTCTCACTAACACTTTTGTCCGGCGAAAAACGCAGGATACTCATGCTCGGGATGGGTCTTAGGTAATTAGGCCACAGCATGTTGATCATCGAATGAGTCAGTTCAGGAAACTCATCTTCTACTTTTTCTCTCAGCCTCGCCGTCAAGAACGCAAAACCTTCGAGCAACCGTTCCACATCAGGGTCGAGGGTACGACCATGTAGGAAACGAGAGAGTTGCGGGTGAATTTCAGTGAACTCACGCCCCTGCTCTTTTAAAAAAGCAAGCTCCTCTCTAAAGTACTTATCTTGGGCCATTAGCTAAATCACTCGGTATTTTCTATTCTGATCAAGTAGCAAACTAAACTGAACACGATCGTGGATCGCTTCACTATTGATCTGCGCGGTTATTTTGAACTGCAGTGAGAGTGGGCTGTAACTGTCGGTTTGAGAACTCACTTCGACGTTCTTAAGTCGAGGCTCAAAGTTGTGCAAACAATTGCGAATTGCCAACTTAATTCTGACCGAGAGATCAAGCGTGTCTAACGTTGCGTCATTAAAATCGATTAACCCCAAATCTGGTGAACTTTGTGCGCCGCCAATACGAGTGTTCAATATCTTCGAAACATTGAGTTTTATTGATCTCATCACGTCACTCGGCTCAGGTCCTTGAGTCACCGACATATGCTTGGCGTCGGCTTCCAAGCGTTCTAAGAAGCCGACACCAAACGTACTTTCTTCTGGTGCAAAGTACGTCATTTCAATTAAGCCTGATCTAAGCGACCAACCAGAGATAGCTCAAAGTTAGCCCCCATATATTTGAAGTGAGGACGAACAGAAAGAGACACCTGGTACCAACCTGGGTTTCCTTCAACGTCTGCCACTTCAATCTTCGCTGCGCGAAGTGGACGGCGACTACGTACGTCTGCTGGTGGATTCTCCTGATCAGCAACATACTGTTTAAGCCAAGTATTCAGCTCGCGCTCGAGGTCTTGACGCTCTTTCCACGCGCCAATTTGCTCACGTTGCAGCACCTTAATGTAGTGAGCAAGGCGGTTGATGATCATCATATAAGGCAGTTGAGTACCGAGTTTGTAGTTGGTTTCAGCCTCTTTACCTTCTTTGGTATTCGGGAAAACCTTCGCCTTTTGAATCGAGTTGGCAGAGAAGAACGCCGCATTGTCGCTGCCTTTGCGCATCGTCAGTGCGATAAACCCTTCTTCAGCAAGTTCGAACTCTTTACGGTCAGTGATGAGTACTTCAGTTGGGATTTTTGCTTGTAGTGCCCCCATAGACTCGAACACGTGCACTGGTAGGTCTTCGACTGCACCACCGCTTTGTGGGCCGATAATATTTGGACACCAACGATATTTGGCAAAGCTGTCAGTTAAGCGAGTTGCAAATGCAAAGGCAGTGTTACCCCACAAATAGTGTTCATGTGACTGAGCAACACTCTCTGTGTAATTAAACGAACGAATAGGGTTCTCAGTTGGGTCATAAGGCACACGTAACAGAAAACGTGGCGCCGTCAAACCTAGGTAGCGGGCATCTTCTGATTCACGCAATGAACGCCATTTGGTGTACTTAGGACTCTCAAAGATCGATTTAACATCTTTGATGTTCGGTAACTCTTCAAATGATTCAATACCAAAAAACTCAGGGCCAACACTCGATAAGAATGGAGCGTGCGCCATTGCACCCAACGCGCCCATATATTGCAGTAGCTTCATATCAGGTGTTGAAGGAGTAAACGCAAAATTACCCACGATCGCGCCAGTAGGTTCGCCACCAAACTGGCCGTAACCTGATGAATAAACGTGTTTATATAGACCAGACTGAGCCGTTTCTGGAGCAAACTCAAAGTCTTCAAGTAACTCTTCTTTCGTTACATGTAGAAGGTCAATTTTATTGTTTTCACCGAAGTCTGTACGGTCAACTAATAACTTAAGACCACGCCATGAAGATTCGAGTTGCTGGAACTTGCTATCGTGTAGAATCTCATCCATTTGCGCACTGATTTTTTTGTCTAACTCAACCAACATTTGGTCAACCAGTGCTTTGTTTACCGCTTCGTCAGCTTGCTTCGAACCAATCAGGTTCTCAATAAAGGCGGCTACGCCTTTTTTGGCAATATCGTATCCTTCTTCACTTGGCGCGATTTTAGTTTGCGCCATGATTTCATCCAGTAAGCCGCCTTCAGCCAACTGCTGTTTTTCTAATACCTTTTCTGTAGACATCAGGTAATTCCTAATCCATTAAATGACGAATGTTTTAAGTCTATAAAATTACTTTATTTTGCTTCTTCGCTAACAAGGTTGAGCTCTTTTAGCAACTTGTCGCGAGATTCCTGTGAGTGCAGCAATTCTTGTAAACGATCGCGAAACGCAGGAATGTTGCCTAGAGGACCTTTCAATGCCACTAGCGCTTCACGCAACTCAATAAGCTTGTTTAGTTCAGGAACTTGGCCTGCGATTGAATCAGGAGCAAAGTCAGACAGAGTGTTAAACTGCAGTTCTACTGGCAATTCTGCGTTTTCGTCATCACTGAGTTTGCTCTTTACTGTCGTCGTAAGGCGCAATTCACTCTCACGCATCACTGACTCAAAGTTGTTTTTATCAACTGAAACGGTACTACGCTCTTCGATAGGCGTATCTTCGGTGTGGCCTTTGAAATCACCCACTACAAGTGTTTTTAGTGGTAGTTCTACCTCAGCCTGAGCGTCACCTGTAGCTGGAACATATTTAATATTAATCCGCTCTTTGGGAGCGACGCTTCCTTCCTTAGACATAATCAAAGTTCTCCGATATTTAATTAAAACAAGGCGATTTCTCTTTTAAAACTGAGTCATTAGCACGTACTGATGAATGAGATAATAATGATAAACATGCACTCACTTCACACTAAGTAAATACAACTAAAGTATTAGAACAACTTATAGAAAAGTAATTAATCAGAATTACCACACAATTAATAATGATATTTAAATCATCAAATAATCATATACTGACAATTAAGTTATTAATGAAAAACCAATTGGGCTTATTTATAATCTATAATTTTCCACACACAACCAAAACGTGACAAAAAGCTTTTAATTGGAATAAAGATCCCAGCTTATTTGTTGAGTGAAATGTGATTTTCCATGATTTTAGATTTTTACTAAACACATGTATTATCATTAAGATATTGATGCATTTATAAATTAACCTGGCGAACAACAGTGAGTTGCATTAATTTTTAGATGGGGTTTAAAAAATAACAAAGTTTGACATTTTTTTGACTTAGTCAATTTTATAAAATTATTCTTATTAAGTTAAGCATTTTTTTCATTGCCTCTTACTTGACAATAATATGCAGTGTAGATTTGTTGATGTAGAGGATAACAAGGGCTAGAGCGTAGTGAGCAGAAGGTGCTCACAGAAGAGGGCGATAAGAATTAAGGTTTGGATAGAAGTTGCTCTATTACCGCCCAAAAATCTAAAGCATTCGAAGTAATAAACATCAAGACGTTACAAATTTATGGAACGAAGCTTTAATTTATTGACCATAGAAAGTCATAGTTATAAAAAAAGTCCACATTAGACAAGCCATCTTTTATACGTTCCACTTGATGCTCTTTATCTACAGTTATTTTATCAATAATATTTTTATGGTTATATTCAGTCTGTTTATAAATATCACTTAAACTATCTTGACCAGCATTATCTAAGTAAAGTTCAAAGTATGCCTTTGCTTTTGCCAAATCTTGCTCTACAAATCCATACCTAACACTACTACCACTATAAATAGCACCTAAAGAAACAAGCGAAGTAATATCTCCCTGTGTCAGTGCTTTCTCTCGCCAAGTGAGCGCTTCCTTATACTTCCCCTTCTGCTCTAATATAGTTATATATTTCTTAATAGCAGGAATATAGCCTAATTCAGCGGCTTGCAAATAATGCTGTTCAACTTGCGCAACTCTATCACTAGCAAAAAAGAAGCTTCCCTCTTCGCTTTCTAACCGTTGAGCACTGATCATATGTGCACTTGGTAATTCAAATTCAATCGCTTTACTTAGATAGTAGGCAGAGAGCTCTTTATCTTCAGCATAGAAGTAGTCCGACAAACACAGATAAGCGACACCTGGCGATTGAGCACCCAACTCGATCAAGCTGTTGTAATACTGGGTTTGATATTTAAGCCGCTTTGCTTCGCTTAGCCATTCGCCTTGTCGATAGAGATATCTTAGTGCAGGTCGGCTTCCCAGCTCGGCTGCGTTAGTTAGGTAGACAATCGCATTTTCGACAGCTCGAGGGTTGGTCTGATTCCCCATCGATTCCATCGCATACAAGTAAGCGCCATTCGGATAGCCGTTATCAGCGGCATACTGTAAATACGTCTTTGCCTCACTATTTTTAAACTGGGAGCGCAGCAACTTACCATGCTGGTAAGCTTCTTCTGCTGACATTTTGCTTACGTCATAGTTATTCATGGCCCAAGCACTAGTCGTCAGCGCCAATGCCAGTGACATTGTGATTAGGTTAGTTAGTATGCGCATCGAGAACTCCTTTCATCTTGCGTGTTTGCCTCATCACCCGACCGTGAAAACCAAAATCTCAGCAATCTATCTTTAGGTTTACACCCATCATCTAAAGCTAAACAAACAGCAGGTACCAAAGCGATGGTAAGAGCCAGCCCTCGAAAGGTGAATCATCATGCGCCCGATTAGAACTATTCTGTTTCTATGGAGGTAAACAACACCGAATCAACAAACAAAAAACATACCAGATAATATTTTTATTTTATTCAATACTTTATATTTTGAGATCTAAGCAGTTGAGCAAGAATTTGCTCGATACAAGCAAGATATTGCTCAGCGAGCAAAGAATGTCATGGGTTGGTATCACCAAGTGTTCGCAGTCGTTGTGCTCAAAAAGCTTACGTTGCGTGTTTCGGAAAATGCCTTGATTTTCAGACAGGGCGAGGTTGACGAAGAAGTTAGTCACTCTAATGAGTAGAAAAGCGGTGATAAAAAAGCCTCACAACCAGCGAGGCTTTATCGAATGAAATTTGACGATTAACGATTACGTGTCAGTTGGTCACGCAAGTTAGGTGGTGTACCTTTAATTGTCAGCGTATCGGTTTCTGGATCGTAAAACACACGCTCACCTAGCAACAAACTATCAAAGTTAATGTTTAAACCGCCACCCGCACCAACGTACTTGGTGAGTTTTCTGACCGTCGTTCTGTCTGCTGGGAAGCTTTCTTCAAGTTCATAGCCATGATCCTGAGTGTAATCTAAAAAGCTCGAACCATTTTGAGATGGTGGTAGTTCGCCAGACAGTTCTTTGATATAGACTTCGTCACCAGATTTGAGTTGGTCATTACAGTAGTCATAGACCTGTTTTTTGTAACTAATTGCTTCATCTTTATCGAATTTTGAGTCTGCGACAAAATCCTCAACCGCTTGCATCAATACCTGATTTTGCTGCTTGGTGTCTAAGCCAACTTCAGCTTGGAGAAAGTCGAGGAAAAAGTCGGCAACTTTACGCCCGACGCGACCTTTGATGTATGCAAGGTAACGGTTCGATTCTTTATCCGTTTGATAGCTTGATAAATCAATGCGAGCGGCGATATCCATTTTGCTAAGGTCAAGATATTCCGTAGCACTAATATCTAAGCCTTCAGTCACTTTAAGACTCTGATTTGATGGAATGATCCCAACAAACAGGTAGTCTGTTGCGAGTGATTGATATTCAGCAAAAACCAAGATACCTTCATCAGCAAATGGGTACTTCGCTAACTCATCTTTAAGTCGGTTCGCGCTAACTTGTGAAAAATCATAGAAATCGCGCTCATTTCTGTTCAATTCTTGCAACCAGATTTGGAACTCGCTGTCTGACTTAAATGAGCCAAAGCCTTTACCGGCTTTCGAATTGAAAACTCGATGTAACTCAGCGACTAGGTTTTCTGCTGAACTATCGTTCGCTAACGCTTCGGCGCGAAAGTTAACCACCAACTCATCAGAATCGTTTTTTTGCAATTGATGTAAAATTACGTTTGAAAGGTGTAGGCTCATGTTAAATTTATCGTCGTTCTAGGATTCAGTTGCTCGGCATTGTAGGTTATCATAAGCCGCTTTACTATTGTTCATTAGAGTCTTTATGCCAATTACATCTAAATACAGCGACGAAAAATACGAAAACATTCTGACGGAAGTTGCTGCCGTGCTTGAAAAGCATGGTGCAGGTCCAGATTTATCACTAATGATCGCTGGCAACATTGCAACAAACGTGATTAACGAGCGCGTGGGTGTTACTCAGCGCAAAGCAATCGCAGAAAAATTTGCTCAAGCACTGCTGTCTTCTATCGACGACAAAGCACATTAATTTATAAGCGGATAATAGAACTTTACATGGTAGATAACGGAAATACATACGCCGAGCGAGTTTCGCGTTTAGTTGGTTGGGGACACTGGTTCACCTTTTTCAACATTATCGCAGCCATGCTTATCGGTACCCGATATATCACTCAATCACCGTGGCCAGATACTCTACTTGGTCAACTATACCTAGCGGTGTCTTGGGTTGGTCACTTCGGCTTTTTAGTGTTTGCTGTCTACTTGCTTGTTCTATTTCCGTTAACCTTTGTTGTGCCGTCACGCAAGTTATTCCGCTTGCTGACGGTCTGCCTAACCACGTTAGGTTTGACACTACTGCTAATTGATACTCAAGCCTATCAGGCGATCAATCTGCACTTAAACCCTGTAGTTTGGGAAGTCCTCTTTACCGATAGCAGTGAAAACATTAGTGGTGTTAGTGCAGACTTGCAGCACCTATTTGTTGTACTTCCTTTAATTTTCTTTATTGAACTTGCTCTTTCTGAGTGGGTTTGGCGTAAGCAGCGCAAGCTCTCGCACAAAAGCATTGGTCGCCCGATCACTGCTGTATTCTTCTTGTGCTTTATTTCTAGCCATCTAATTTATGTTTGGGCTGACGCGTATTTCTACAACCCTATCACGTCACAGCAGTCAAACTTCCCACTGTCTTACCCGATGACAGCAAAATCCTTTATGGAGAAACATGGCCTGCTTGATAGAGAGGAGTACCTCAAACGTCAGCAAGAAAATCTGGGTGAAGCAGAACTGGTTCGTTACCCACTAGAAAAACTCGAGTTTAACCGCCGCTCCAACTCACTTAATATTTTGGTCGTGAGCGTCAATAACTTACGTTCGGACGCACTCAACTCTGCCAGCATGCCCAACACATTCCAGTACTCAATGGACAACCTAAGCTTCAACAACCATTTTAGTTCTAGCAACGACAGTAATGGGGTATTTGGATTGCTTTATGGACTTCCAACGAGCTATGCAAGCAGCATCAAGTCCCAACAATCTTTACCTGTTTTACTTGATACCTTAACCGCCAAAGATTACCAAATAGGTTTGTTTAGTGGTGATAACTTTAGTGACCCGCTGTATAAAGATATCGTATTTAACGGACTTGCTATCGCCACCGTTGCCGAAGACAAAAACCACTCAGGTGATGAGAATGCGATTCAAGCTTGGGGACATTGGGTAGAGCAACAAGGTAAACAGCCTTGGTTTAGCTTTATTGAACTCACAACCTTAGACGATTTTAGCGATTACAACACCAACTCAGGTAACACGGTTGCTGACCTTAAAGCCAACTATCAGCAGTCGGTTCAATCCGCGGATAAAGAACTCGCCGAGTTGTACCAACTGATCAGTAAGCTTAACCTTGACGATTCTACTGTCGTGGTTATCACGTCAAATCACGGTACAGAGTTCAACGAGACTCGCACTAACAGTTGGGGTTCTAGCACGAACTACAGCCGTTATCAGTTGCAAGTCCCGATGATTATCCATTGGCCAGGCAAAGTCGCCGGACAATACAACCACAGAACCAGCCATTTAGACTTATCCGTCACCTTATTGCAAGATTTGATGGGTGTATCATCCAATCCTGCCGATTACAGTAGCGGTCGCAATCTATTTGACGAGCGTTCACGTAAGTGGATCTTAGCTGGCGACTACCACGATTTGGCATTGATCACTAACAAGAACACCACTGTGATCGACAAGTATGGCAATTACAAACTTTACGACAGCAACTACGCTCGTTTACGCGATGAGAACCCTGCTCTTCCAGTTATCATGCAAGGGTTAACAGAGTTGCAACGTTTTTACACAAAAAGTCGTTAAATCATAATGTTATAATTGACCATTACAATTATTGAAGATAGATTATAGGTATCGGACTGTAGCGCAGCTTGGTAGCGCACCGTCATGGGGTGTCGGGGGTCGGAGGTTCAAATCCTCTCAGTCCGACCATACACCTAAGAAAGAGAGCTTCGGCTCTCTTTTTTGCTTTCTAGTCATGCACAAAGAAGTCCCTTCAAGACTGAGTATCAGAAAAACACCAAAAGCGCTCATAATTAAATCAAACAGTAAAAACAGGGGTTTACAAGGTTAGCCCATCACTATATTATGCGCACCACACGGAGAGATGGCTGAGTGGTTGAAAGCACCGGTCTTGAAAACCGGCATACGTTAATAGCGTATCTAGGGTTCAAATCCCTATCTCTCCGCCACATCCAAAACCCTAGTCGAAAGACTGGGGTTTTTCCGTTTTGGGATACTCTAAAATTCGACAAGGGATTCGAATCCCTTGTCGTGTGCCCCAATATCTCTTGCACATTCCCTACCTATAGGTCATTAGATTTAAGTTGCTCACACCGAACCATCAGAATGAAGCGACAGCGCTCCAAGAGAAGTTCTCCCAAAAAAGTTCTCATTCAATTAAACTCAATCTTGTTAGTAACATATTCTGCAATGACTGACATCACACCATCAAAAATGTTAACATTGTAATTATTTGTGAAATAGAAGACTCACTAATGAGCTGGTTACCAATCATTTTGGCTTTCTACATGTTTTTTATTAGAAAGTTATATAGCATTAAATTTTCATCCTCCCCATACCTCAATATGGGGGACTTTTTAGTCATTAGCATCTTATCAGCATTATCGCTGGTCATTTACACTCCTGCCTATCTAGTAGCTATTACTTTAGTGATGACTATATTGTGGGTTGATGCGCTTCTCATGTTTAATTTTGGAATGAAAGTGACTCTGACGAATATTAATGTTTTTTCCCAAGGCGTTAGTACGTTTAAAGGAGAGTTCAACCAGCTACTATCTCTTTTAAAGCGATTCCATTGGCTGATTAGCGCTTATCTGTTTTTTATTTCTTCTATTATTTTCATCTATACCAATACGTCAGCTTTGCTTCCCATATCTATAAGCTCTTTGATTTTCACTATTTCAAAATCAAAGATTAAAGATAGCAAAACATTTTTGGCTTGGGTGGTTGTTGCAATCAGTATATCCGTAGCCTGCAACTATTCGAGTTTCGTGATTCCAAGTTGGGTACCGTTAATCGCACTTCTAGTCCTACTATTAATATGCATTGTTAAAGGAAAACAGTTTTTCAGTCTTAAAAGTCTGCTTCACGGCTTCCTGATTGGAAATAAATTAACTAAAGGCAGTATCGGTAACACTAATAAACATATACTCGAGAAAATCGCAGAACCACACAAAGAAGTTGATACCTCAAAAAAAAGCCAACACTTTGGTTGCTGCAAAGGGCACAATGTTCTGCTATTCACTGTTGAATCAATGTCAGAAGAAGCGTTTGAGGATTCCCCTAAAGCTCAGGAAATTCTACAGTTGCTCGAAAACAAAGCCTCAGTAGAACAGTTTTATTCCGTCAGTCCGAATACAAACCAAGCTATTAATCAGATATACACATCGATGTATGGTAATAGTCATGATTTTAATCTGCTTCCGGAAATAGCCAAGCATCATTACCAAACCAGTTTTATGACAACACAAAGCACTAAGTTCTTCAATATGAACGAAAATCTAACTAATGCTGGCTTTGATTTTATATATGATCTTGATTTTATCAAAAACAGTTCAAAGAAAGATGACTATCGTTTATTAGATTACTTAGATTTAATTTCAGAAAAACTAAGAGAGGGTAATAACTTTATCCATCTGCTAAACAATGAGACTCATAGCAAATATAATGTAACAGATAAAAGCACTTACTGCCGACATAGTAACAAGGAAGATAAAGGTCGCTACTTGAATTCCGTTGATGAGTCTCTTGGTATTATCCATACAATACTTAAAGAGCTAAAATCACAAGATTTACTTAGCAATACCATCGTTGTTATCACAGGAGACCATGGGCAGTCATTTGGAGAAGAAGGTTATTTCACTCATTCAAGTGCAACAATTAACCAGCAAGTAAAAATACCATTGTGCATATTCAATGATAGCCTCCCAAACATTAGCCACAAGCAAGGCTGCTTGCTAGACTTGCTTCCTACATTGTTTGATGCTCTCGGGATAGAGATTTCAATAGAAGATAAAGATGGCATTGACTTGTTCTTTCAAGATCGTCCATATCTACTGCTCTACAGTGATACAAAAGGGTATAACTCTCCATCTAATATCAGTGTAATTTCAAATGAGTTAAAATATTATGCAGATCTAATCAAGCTGGAATATCGACTACTCGACTTAGATGATAAAGATGTAAGCGGCGAAAATATCAACAAAAATGAAATTAAAGAGATAATCTATCAAGCGGTTAAAAAGCACAATTTGCTTCATTAAGCTATTGGAAACACCATACCGACGATAGACACTCTGCCTTGTTAATCGACAGTTGCGCCATCTTTGCTAAGAACGAAGGCTATCGAGCGCAGCTGTCAGTAACTGCATGTGAAGCGGTACCAGTTGCTGATGATCACTACGGTAACCACCGCCAACAACACAAGCAATCGGAATAGAGCGTTGCCAAGCGAGAGTGAGCAAAAATCGATCTCGCTGGTACAAAGCTGAAGACGATACATTGAAATACCCTAGCTCATCGTCGCTGTGGATATCAGCACCAGCATCATAAAGAATTAAATCAGGCTGATGAAGGTTAATCGCTGTCTGCACTACCGAACAAAAGTTATCCAGAAACTCTTTATCATCCGTCCCTTTAGCCATCGCTATATCAATATCCGAATGGGGTTTACGAGCGGGAAAGTTCTTATCACAATGAAACGACAATGTAATGATATCCTCCTGATCACAGCATAAAGTAGCTGTGCCATCCCCATGATGAACGTCACTATCAATAATCATTACTTTGTCGATGTGTTTCAACTCAAGTGCATGCTTTGCTGCGATAACCAAATCGTTAACCAAACAAAAGCCCGTCCCATAATCATAATGGGCATGGTGATATCCACCACTAAGATGGATAGCGATCCCCCACTCTGTTGCTAACTCGACGCTTAAACACGTCCCACCTGCAGAAGTTAAGGTTCGTTGAATCAATTGCTCACTCCAAGGAAAGCCAATCCGACGCATTTTTGCCGCAGGCAACTGGTTCTCCATCAATGCCTGAATGTAATGGGGGCAATGGACGGACTTTAACTTCGCCACGCTGAGCGCTGTCGGCTGAACAATAGTGAAATTATCTCGCCACGTTTGCTCGTGTTGCTGCCTTGTAAGCAATGCTTGATACAGCAAACGATACTTACTAATCGGATAGCGGTGCTGTGCAGGTAGTTCAAGTTGTGAATAGATGGGATGGTAAACAATCGGGATCATGGCAGCGATCAGAGAAACAAGTCATAGCGATATGTTAACAGCTTGAAATCTCACTGCAAAAAAGATTTAATTGATATTAGTTATCATTACCATGTTATTCTATGAACTATTATCGGATCTATTTCTTGCTTGGTATTGCTGCCGGAACACTGGGTGCTATCGCCGTATTTATCGCCATGATGTTCACCGCTTGGCTGATGGTCGACTTTATTACAATGCCTTAAAACTCGATAGATCTCGCCGACAAGCTCAATCCCTCACAACTGTTTCGAAATTTTGATAACGGCAAAATTCTTTGTTGATCAAAAAGCTAATTAGCTTGGATGATTTGAGTCAACTCAAACGGCGTAAGTTGGCTTGAAATTTCGTGCTCTCCTTCCAGAATTAAAATGATTTCACTCAATAAGGAGAGTCCCGATGGCAGACAAACATTTGGTAAATTTCAGTGAAGCGCATGAGTTAAATTACTGCCTTCGAAGTGCAGGCAAACGCCAAACCCAAGCAAACCGAGATGCCCTAGTCGGTTTAGGTAAACAAGTCAAAAGTGAGCTGGGTAAACGAGTCTTAACACAAAATGATGTTCGCGGCGCCATTGCCGACCACGACAACTTATTTGACTAACTCGAGTGCGGCAGTCTGCTGTCGCCGCCTCTATTACTTGGCAGATTTAGCGCGGTTAGCACTCCCCTTTTTACCACCGTTGCGACTTAACGTTCGCTTCTTCCTTTTAAAGGCGGGGCGTTCAACCTTAGGAAGGTGACGTAAAGACTCTGGCACCTCACCGGTTTTTACCTGTGCCATCAAGCCGTCAATTCTCTGCTGCAAGGCTTGCATAAACGGCTGATAGGCGTGGTTTCGCTCTGCCATACCCTGCAGTTGGTGCTCCCAGTTAGCGGTCATATCTGGGTAAGTTGACTCATCTGGTAGAGCATGAACTAGCCCACGCCCTGCTGGTGAACTTAAGATACTCTTGCCTTGGCGTGTCAGAAGCTGGCGTTTGAACAGCGTGTCCAAAATACCGGCGCGTGTTGCTTCCGTCCCTAACCCATCGGTTTCACGAAGAATTTTCTTCAATTCTTTGTCAGCGACAAAACGAGCGATTCCCGTCATTGCTTGCAAAAGTGTCGCTTCAGTAAAGTGTTTGGGAGGTTCTGTTTGGTGCTGCTTAATTTCACCTTCACGGCAGGTTAGTATTGTCCCTTTGGATAGTGGTGGTACGCAATCGACCCCAGCATCCTCATCATCACTTTTCCCCATCAAGACTTTCCAGCCTGCGGCAACCAGCTGACGCCCTTTCGCGACAAAGACACCACCAGCAATATCAAATACCAATTTCGCTTCTGCGTAGAGCGCTGGCGGATAAAATTGCATCAAATACTGTCGAGCAATGAGCTGATAGACCTTCATTTCATAAGATGAGAGCGCATTCAGTGCTGCCTGTTTTGGGGTAGGGATAATTGCATGATGTGCATCGACCTTTTTATCGTTCCAGGCTTTTGACTTTAAGGATAAATCTGCGCCACTTACCGTCGAGTTCATCTCTTTTGCATTATGAGCAATCGCCTGACAAACACTGCTTGCCTGACCAAAATGTTCCTGCGGCAAATAGCGACAATCAGAACGTGGATAAGTGATAAGCTTATGCTTTTCATACAAGGACTGGCAGGTATCAAGTACTTGCTGCGCGCTCATTGCGTAACGTTTTGCAGCATCAATTTGCAAAGCAGATAAAGAATACGGCAATGGCGCTGATTGCTTGGTTTGCTTACGCTCCGACTCTACGACCTTGGCGGGTTGATTCGCGATTCGGCTGGCGACATTCTCGACAAGTTTGCGGTTTAATATTCGCCCTTCATCATCTTGCCATGGTTGGCAAGCCTCACTCGGCTGCCATTTTGCTCGGATGTCAAAACTTGCCCCGTCACCTTGGAAAGGGATCAAAGCATGAAGCGAAAAGTAATCACGAGGAACAAATTGCTCAATCTCTTCGTCACGGCGCACAACCAATCCCAACACCGGCGTTTGCACTCGGCCAACGGAGAGCACCCCTTGATAGCCCGCTTTTTGTCCCAACAAGGTATAAGCACGAGACATGTTCATACCATACAACCAATCAGCTCGCGATCGCGCTAGAGCGGAAACCGATAAAGGCACAAACTCGCGATTGCTGCGCATAGTATTTAGCGCACGCTTAACGGCAGGTAAGTTAAGGTCGCTAATCAGCAATCGCTGAGCATGCTGTTTTTTGGTTTGGCTAACCTTGCAGTAATCCAATACTTCATCAACCAGCAGTTGACCTTCTCTGTCTGGGTCTCCTGCATGGATGATCTGCTCACTCTCTTTGAGCAGTTTCCTTACTACCGAAAGCTGCTTACTCGCAGACTTTCTCGGTCTTAACTGCCATTGTTCAGGAACAATCGGCAAATCATTCAAATTCCATTTTTTGTAACGCTCATCATAGACATCCGGTTCAACTTGTTCGAGCAAGTGGCCGATGCACCACGTCACTATGTCGCCGTTCCCACAACGAATAAAACCTTGTTCATTTTTATGCGGTTTAGGTAAGGCGTTGGCAATTGCTCTACCTAAACTCGGTTTTTCGGCAATAAATAGACGTGACATACTAGATTCGGCACAAACAAATAAGGGTCACATTATCGAATGTGACCCTTATAAATCAAGAAAAACTGTAAATTTAAACAGTATTATTCAGCATCGCCTTGTGAACGAGCTGCTGCTTCTTTAATTAGTGCTTGAAGTTCACCTTTTTGGAACATCTCAATAATGATGTCACAACCGCCAATTAGCTCACCTTCAACCCATAGTTGTGGGAAAGTAGGCCATTGCGCGTAAGCAGGAAGTTCAGCACGGATATCAGGGTTTTGTAGAATATCTACATACGCAAATTTTTCACCACAAGACATCAATGCTTGAGCAGCTTGAGAAGAGAAACCGCAGCTTGGTAGTTTTGGCGAACCCTTCATGTAAAGTAGAATTGAGTTCTCTGCGATTTGCTGTTTGATTTTTTCAATAGTTTCCATTGCTTCCTCTGATGGAGTTACTGCAAGATATCCGCACATTTTAAACCATTGTCTAAGAATAAAAAGCACAGAATTATTACGGTTATTACACGCGGCTATCTTCCGTTGGACTTCAGATCACCAATACATTCGTCTACCCGCACCATTGATACAACTAAACGGCATCGCTCAGGTAACGTTTACGTTATCTTAACACGATATCTACGCGCTGATAATCTAAAGCAAATTTCACTGAATTGCGGGCTATTCCCCCGTTTTTTGTGTGCTTTAATACACACTTAGAAACGAATATTTTCTAAAACTATTTACCTCAGCGTGCTTTTAATCACGTAAAAAGTTGATAAACTAGCAACAAGTCAGTCAAATTGACAACGGTTCGCAAGGTCGCGAACTGGATAAAACAATAAACATCTGGAAGCAATTGAAAGAGTGTTATCTCTTTCTATATCAATGGAGAAACGAGCAATGGCATTTGAACTACCAGCTCTGCCTTATGCGAAAGACGCATTAGAACCACATATCTCAGCTGAAACGCTAGATTTCCACCACGGTAAGCACCACAACACTTACGTTGTAAAACTAAACGGCCTGATCCCAGGTACTGAGTTTGAAGGTAAGACTCTAGAAGAGATCGTGAAAACATCAACTGGTGGTGTATTTAACAACGCGGCTCAAATTTGGAACCACACGTTCTACTGGCACTGTCTAGCTCCAAACGCAGGTGGCGAGCCAACAGGTGCTGTTGCAGATGCAATCAACGCAGCATTTGGTTCATTCGAAGAGTTCAAAGCGAAGTTTACTGATGCTGCTATCAACAACTTCGGTTCATCATGGACTTGGCTAGTTAAGAAGGCTGACGGTTCTCTAGAAATCGTTAACACTTCTAACGCAGCGACACCTCTAACAGAAGAAGGAACAACACCACTTCTGACTGTTGACCTGTGGGAACACGCTTATTACATCGATTACCGTAACGTTCGTCCTGATTACATGAACGGTTTCTGGGCGCTAGTAAACTGGGATTTCGTTGCAGAAAACCTAGCGAAGTAACCCCCAAGATTACATAAGTTTCAAAAGCCTGCGCATCCGCAGGCTTTTTTCATTTTGTCACCATATCGAGCTTCAGATTTTTCTGCTTATACTGACCAAGCCTGCCACCCCATTTGTGCCCTCAAGGGCAAACAGATTAAAGCACCTAGCCGAATAAATAATCCAAATTAGCTTAAAGTTTCCCAGCACTTAGCCGTTAACTTAACTGGAAAGTGAGGAAAGCAATGCAAATCGAAGCAATCAATAATATCAGCACCATCAGCGAACTGACGTTCGGCACAGGTATTAACCATGCCGTTCACGACGGTCGTCGCGCTGATTTTGCATTATTGCTATCGATGTTTTCCAATGATGTACGTGACAACACACCTGTCGAACAACTTGAAACCGTAGAAATTACCGATCAAACCCTGCGTAAGCGTTTCGATTTACAATCTCCACAACCACTGCAATCCGACCAAAGTTCTTATCAGATCTCAGCACAACAAGCGCACCAGTTTCATCACGGTGGCTTAGCCAGCGCAAAGCTCGCTCATTATCTTGTTCCAGAAGCTCTTGTCTACCTTCCAGAGCAAACCCACAATTTGCCAGAAGAGGTGTATCACAACCTCTCGCTCCACCAGCAACGCCAAATGGGCACAAAAGAGCCAAAGAAACTGATGCCGTTTGATTTGTACAATCAACTGATTGAAGCGCAACGCACCTACCAAATTAGAGCACAAGCATAACGACTTGTTGGCTAGCATAGTTTTCTGCACTGCCAATATTTGTTTACTAGTTTGTGAATAAACGCAAAAAATCGACAACTCGCACTATTCATTCACAGCTTATTTGACGTTATTCACATCTAAATAACAATTAATCTACCATTCTTTGTGGACAGAATTTTTTGAGTTCAGCCGACGGAGAGAGAAAGTATGAAAATAGACAATGCAGTAGTATTAGTTACCTCTGCGGGTTCTAGAGTTGGCAGTACATTAGCCGCTCACTTTTCATCTTTGGGCGCGCTGGTGATTCTGTGTGACAGCGACAAACGCCTGCTCGATGAAACCTTCCAGCGTTGCCGTAACATCAATAGCAATGTTCATCAGTTTGCACTTGCTGATGACTCGATAGGCTCAATCAAGCAACTCTTTCAAGCCATTGATCATGCTATCGGGCAGTCACCAGATATATTAATTAATACGTTCACCACCAAAGCTATTCCAAATATTTTTGCTCATGGAGCTTATGATACTTTCGCTCTCAACCTTTCTTCGATGGCAAGTACCCTATTTGGTTTTGGTCAAGCTTCGGCTGAGCGGATGTGTAAAGAGAACAAAGAGGGAGTGATCATCAACGTCATCGGCTACACCAACTATGAAGATATGGCAGGGTTGGATAATGCCTCATCGTTTGTTTCGGGATTTACCCAAAGCTGGGCCAAAGAGCTTACCCCGTTTAATATTCGAGTGGGGGGCGTCGTGCCATGTGGCGAAGCCAATGGTCAAAATTGGGCAGAAGTACAAGATGAAGTCATTCGAAATACCGAATATATTATTTCGAACGACTACTTTAGCGGTCGGGTAATGGCTGCATAACAATGCCGTTAACGCTGGCGTAAAACTGCTTCTGCTGCATCTTCAAGCAAATCTAACACCAATTCAAAGCCTTGTTCACCACCATAATAGGGGTCAGGGATCTCTTGTTGTCCCGCGTTACCAAAACTAAGGTAAAGCTTAAGCTTATTGGCATATTGAGGCGGACAAATCGCTTTCAAATCATGCAGATTGTCCTTATCTGCCGCCAAAATCAAATCAAAGTAGCTAAAATCTCGTTGCTCTACCTGACGAGAGCGAGTTCCCTCAAACGAGTACCCTCGACGCTCCCCAGCTTGACGAGCCCGCTCATCAGGCAGATTGCCTTGATGAAAACCAATCGTGCCAGCAGAATCGATTTCAACCTCCACTCCCAGTTGTTGAGCTTTTGCACGCAGCACCGCCTCACCAGTTGGTGAACGGCAGATATTTCCCATACACACGACCAATATTTTTTTCATCTGAATCCCTGTTTTATCGAAGGTTTTTATCATGCGAACTTGGGTATATCATAGCAAAGATGACAGACAAAAAAGGAATTCTCATGCGAACTGATGATGACAAACAACAACGCCATAAAGCGCGCCAAGAAAAAGTAAAGCAACAAGTTGATGCTAAAATCGCTGCGGCAACTGAAGTCAAAGGTTTGCTACTGATTATCACGGGGAATGGAAAAGGTAAATCTACCTCAGGTTTTGGCACCGTTGCCCGTGCTGTGGGGCATGGACTAAAATGCTCTGTTGCCCAATTCATAAAAGGAACTTGGGACAACGGCGAGCGTAACTTGCTGGAAAAACTTGGGGTCGAGTTTCAAGTCATGGCGACTGGCTTTACGTGGGAAACACAGAATAAGCAATCCGATACGGAGGCGGCTCAGTTAGTCTGGCAAGAATGCAAACGGATGTTACAAGACGAATCGATTGATGTGGTGCTATTCGATGAACTCACCTATATGGTCAACTACGGTTATGTTGAACTTGACGAGGTCGTTGAGGCTCTAAACAAACGTCCAAAGATGCAGTCGGTAATTATTACAGGGCGAGCGGCACATCGAACTCTAATTGAAATGGCTGACACCGTCTCTGAGGTTAAAAACGTCAAGCACGCTTTCGAGTCTGGTGTAAAAGCACTCAAAGGCGTCGACTGGTAAGGCGCACAACAACCCATTTCCCCTCGTACGCTTTCATTTTAAGTCGGCAAGCCTGGTGCAGCCGACTTTTTATTATTAAACATATAGATAGTAAAAAACGATAACCCCCACCAAATTTTATAAAGCGCGTTCATCTGTTACTTTTCTCACTGGAATCCATTTCAAACTTCGCTCTCTTTCCCCTTCTCGGTATCCATCGTTGTGATAGCTTCAAACGCACCTGGTTGAATATAAGGAAATAACCAAATGCAGCGTTCTATCTTAACACTATGCATCAGTGCACTATTCTCCGGTGTCGTTTCGGCACAAGCTTTTACTCTCGAATTTTCTAATCGCACTACTATCCAAGATTTCCCATCCGCATCGGGCGTTGTCGTCGAACAAAGCAAAATCTATGCAGTCGGCGACGACTCACCATGGTTCCATCAGTTAAACCCCGACTTCTCTATCGCAGACAAAGCGCTGATTAATGATTACCCCGTGGGTGATAACGGACGCATCATTAAAAAAGTAAAACCAGACTTTGAAGCCCTTGACGTCGTTTCCGTTCATGACCAGCCTGCTTTTGTGATGCTTGGCTCAGGGAGTAAGTTAGACGTGCGAGAGTGGGCAATTGTCATCAGCAAAGATCGTGAAACCAAAATTGAACGTTCTCTAAAGCCGTTATACAAAACATTACGTCAAGCCGCTGGCTATAGCGCTGACCAAGAGATCAATATCGAAGGGCTCGCATCATCAGAAGATGCCGCGTTTATCATTAACCGCGGAAATGGAGGATCAAACGTCATTTTCGAAATTGACCTTGATGACTTCCAAGATTACCTCGAAGGTGATGATGAACTTCTCCAAGATGTCAAAGCGTACCACGTCAACCTCCCTGTGGTTGAAGGCTTTGAAGCCGGTTTATCTGGAGCAGAGTATTGGAAAGACACAAAAAGTTTAGTCGTCACCGCTTCTATCGAAGCGACAGGGGATGCCTACAATGATGGCGAGATTTTGGGTAGTTTTGTTGGCGTTGTTCCACTTAACGATCTTTCAACCAGCCGCACTATCGACCTGACCGATAACCTTGTCTCTCTAATGGAAAACAACCAACGCGTCATCACCAAAGTCGAGTCGGTTGCCTTTACTAGCGAAGACAGTCAAAAAGTCAGTGGTGTGCTCGCCAGTGACAATGACGATGGCACGAGTGAGTTCTTTAACTTTACCTTAAGTAAGTAGGATATCCTCATGCATAAAAAAGCCCGCTAGTGAAAGCGGGCTTTTCTTAACACGTTAATTAAACAAACCTTTGATTAAGTTGTTCACCGCCTCTTTGGTTTTTTCGTCTTTGATTTTTTCGCCGAGCTTTTCATCTAGCTTCTCAAGCCCACGGTTAATCTCTTTCTCCGCTTTTTGCTTAAGCACATCATCAAACACTAGCTTAAACTTCGGCTCAGACCATTTTCCGGAAATATTCACCGGGATAGTAATATCTTTGAGCTCATCGATATCCTTACCACCTTGCCCTTCAAGTGAGCCCACAATCGAAGTGCTGATAGTAAAATCTGCCGTCTCATTGATGTAGTTGGCACTACCCTGCCCACGGACACGCAACAATGGAGACTGGGCGTGTAAGTTGTCAGTAGTCACAATACCTTTGCTCAGTTTTAGCGTCGCTGTCATGGCACTAAAGTCTGTCTTTTTCGCTTGGTCTTGCCCTTCTAAAGACTCACCTTTGAATTTCGCGTAGTTTTCACGAATCAACTGCGCAACGTTAATACCGTTTACCGCCCCATCAGCAAAGTTAATCTTGATCGTACCTGCTAGATTTTGCTTCATGGTTGTCGGTGCGAGACCTTTACCCGTCACGTCGATATCAATATTGCCCGTTCCTTCCAGCTTGTCATTTTGTGCAACGTCAATCAGCAGCGGAAGCACCTTAACACCTTTGATTTGCTTCTTGGCACTATAGGTGGCTAGTGATTTACGAGCATCAAGAGTTGCTGTCGCTTTGATCGAACCATCGTACAAATTAGAGCTAAATGACGTTAACTTAACGAGACCACGGTTAACACTAAACTTGGCCGCCACGTTTTGCATTTTGGCATTGCCAGCTTTGAACTTATCAATGGTAATTGCGCCTGTCACATCTAGTGCTCTTAATGCTGACAAGTCAGGTTCCTGCTCTTTCTGCGCGGAAGAAGAAGCGGTTGAGTTGCTCGCACCACCTTGACTACCGTCCTCAGACGAGGCGTTGCTTTCAGCCCCCTTATCAAGTCCTAAAAATGCATCCACATCAATGTCTGGACTGTGGAGATTAAAGACAACCTTAGGAACATCTGCCAGTGTAACGTCCAGTTTGCCATCAAACTGCAGCGCGTTCGCAGTCAACTTATCAAGAACGAAACTAAGATGATTTTTGTTTAAATCAAATGACAAGTCTGAAGACATCGCGACTTTCATTGGCGATTGTGGCAACGTGGCACCTTCAAAAGTCGCCTCTAGCCCTAACTGCTTCATAGTGACTTTGCTGATTGCTTTATCAACCGTCAACTGTGCGCCGCCGTTTAAATCAAGCGCTAAATCTGCTGCCGTCCCTTTGACTGCATACTTAAGATTGTTCGCTTGGTCGAAAGCAAATGTATCCAGTTGAATAGATGCCGACTCAATCTTGTTGCTCGCATCACTGTAACTGGCATCAAAGCTAAGGTTTTTCAGCTCATATTGAGTGAAACCGGTCATTAGTTTCAGTTCTGCTGTGCCTTGGGCGGCAAATTTTTGCTGATTGGTTTCCCCTTTCATCGCAAAATCGGCTTTGCTCCATGCATCAAGCGCAAATTCCGTGAGCGTCAACGAAACATCATAAAGCTTGGTATGTGTGCCTGCCTTGTCATCTTGGATATCTAGCAGCGCGTTGGTGATAGACACACCCGCCAGTGAGATTGTCCAAGGAGAAGCCTCTGTTGTCGCAGGCTCTGTGCCCGCCTCTGCTGGCGTTTCTTCAGTAGCTTGCGCATCTGTCGCTGGCTGCTGCGTCAAAGCATCTAGGTTTTTCACACCATCTTTACGAGTTTCAATGTAAAACTCAGCACCATCCAAAGTGACATTGCCGATCTCTAACTGCTGGCTAAAAAGTGGCGTCACTGATACATCAATGCCAACTTGCTCTACTTTAAACAAATTAGGTTGCTTAAACCCTTGTGGGTTTTTCAGCTCGGTTTTACCTAGAGTAAAGCCGATCGATGGGAAGAACTGCCAATCAATATCGCCTTCAATGACTAGGTCTAAGCCCGTGTGTTGCTTCGCTTGTTCAACGATCAGAGGTTTGAATTGGTTAGGATTAACCAGTAACACCAACGCCAACACTAAGGCCACGATGGCGACGACAGGAATTGCGAAAATTAACGCGATTTTCTTCATCAGCAGAGTCCTTGCTAACAGCCTAGCGGCTATTTGAATAAATGTAGTTAACTGAAAGTATAATGGTTTCGCGCAAAAATAGTGTGAAAACCATTCTCTTGCAGCAAAAAGAAAGTGGCACCTAAAGTGCCACTTATCTCATAAAAAATAAAGTATTGCTTGTCAGACTACTGTCCAGATTTCAGCAATTTAGCAATATGCGCTTTAAGAACATCAATCGCGATACGGTTTTTACCGCCACGAGGAACGATAATATCCGCATATTGCTTAGATGGTTCGATAAACTGCATAAACATTGGACGAACAGTCTCTTGATACTGTTTTAGTACCGACTCCATGGTACGACCACGCTCTTCTACGTCACGTTTAACGCGGCGCAATAAGCAGATATCAAGTGGTGTATCCATAAACACTGTCGCATGACAAAGCTTGCGCAGACGAGGATCGGTTAGCAACAAAATACCTTCAAGAATGATCACTTTCTTTGGTGTCATTGTTGTGGTGTTATCTGTACGAGTATGTTCTGAGTAGCTGTACTCAGGTACTTCAACCGCTTCACCTTTAATTAGTGTCTCTAGGTGATCACATAGTAGATCGTGATCGAGTGCACTTGGGTGGTCATAATTGGTTTTTACACGTTCTTCCATGCTCAGATGAGTCTGGTCGTTGTAATAGCAATCTTCCGTGATGACACCAATTTGGTGATCGCCTACCTTCTCGCGAAGTTCATTATAAATAGTGCTTGCGATTAAGCTTTTACCTGAAGCTGAAGCGCCAGCAATACCGACGATTACACATTGATTATTATCAGACATTATTCTTGCACCCGATGAATTGATTGGTGATCTGTGGCCTGCTAAAAGTTTGGCATGGAAAGGTTAGCAGCGCCAAATTAAACTGCCTGATTATAGGGAGTTCATTGCTGAGATACCAGAAAGGAATAGATTAAATCGCCTTTGAGGACAAAATGGAATAAGCACACACTGAGCAAACGTTTAGCCAGCATAAGGCTGACTAAACTTGCTATGCCACTCGCTTTATAACATGGTGATGTTAATGGCGTCGGGCTGGACATCGCCGCGCCAGTAGAGTCGGGCACATACGGCTTCTGCCAACTCTAAGTACTGCTTAGTGTGCTCAGAGTCCGGTCTCGATGCTACCGTTGGACAACCTGAATCTATATCTTCACGTACATGAATATCGAGCGGAATTTGTCCCAATAAATCGAGGTTATACTCTGCAGACATTTTCTCAGCACCACCAGTGCCAAAGATATGCTCTTGGTGTCCACAGTTGCTACAAATGTGGTAACTCATGTTTTCCACCAACCCAATCAAAGGAATACCCACCTTATCAAACATGGCCGCACCTTTACGGGCATCGGCTAACGCCAAATCTTGTGGGGTAGTGACAATCACAGCGCCAGTGACTGGAATTTGCTGCGCTAGGCTCAGTTGGATATCCCCTGTACCTGGCGGCATATCTATCACTAAATAGTCCAGTTCCGGCCAATCGGTTTCATTAAGAAGCTGCGCGAGCGCTTTTGAGGCCATCGGACCACGCCATATGGTTGCTTCATCTTTCGACACAAGATAGCCAATTGAGTGTGTAAAAATGCCATGGGCTTCAATCGGCTGCATCCACTTGTTATCACGCACATTAGGTTGGGCATCAAGTTGACCTATCATCATCGGAACCGATGGGCCGTAAATATCAGCATCGAGCAAGCCAACTTTAGCACCACTACGCGCCATCGCCAGCGCAAGGTTGACCGATGTGGTTGATTTTCCAACACCACCTTTGGCAGACGTGACCGCAATAATGTTTTTCACGCCCTTAACCGAACTGCCGACATGATTAACTAAAGTTTTCACCTGTACGCCAATTCGGTAGTTAAATTTGGCTACCGCTTGGCTCTGCTGTTGAGCTTGAATCCACTCATCAATATCAGACACCAACTGATTGGCCGCATAAGGCAACTTAATATCAAAAAAGCCTTCAGCATCAACACTCACAATACCCGGTGTCGATGCCCAGTTTTGAATCACAGAGTGATGCTCGTATTGGCTTAACCAATCGCAAAAATCTTGTTTGGAATTGAACTGACGCATACGTCCTCCTTTAGTGATGACATCGTAGCACTGTGCGAGTCGATACAGAACCCTGAAAAAACTAAGGGAATGCCGATTTGACTCCTTGGAGTCGCTGGTTGGATCAGGTAGTATTAGTTTCTATTTTTGTACCTATCGAGAAAAGCGAATATTAAGTATGGCAAACGATCCAAGAAACTTTCCTGCAAGGAAATTGCTGGTAACTTGTGCCCTTCCGTACGCTAACGGTTCGATCCACCTTGGTCATATGCTTGAGCATATCCAAGCTGACATTTGGGTTCGTTACCAACGCCTACGCGGCAACACTGTAAACTTCATCTGTGCTGACGATGCTCACGGCACACCGATCATGCTTAAAGCTCAACAGATGGGTATTTCACCAGAAGAGATGATCGCAGCAGTCAGTGAAGAACACCAAAAAGATTTTGCTGGCTTCGACATCAGCTTTGACAACTATCACAGCACGCACTCTGATGAGAACCGCGAGCTAGCGTCTCATATCTACCTTCAGCTGAAGAAAAACGGCTTTATCTCTAGCCGCACTATCTCTCAACTGTTTGACCCAGAAAAAGAGATGTTCCTACCTGACCGTTTTGTAAAAGGCACTTGCCCTAAGTGTAAGTCAGAAGATCAATACGGCGACAACTGTGATAGCTGTGGTGAAACATACAGCCCGACTGAACTGATCAACCCTAAATCAGCAGTTTCTGGTGCGACACCAATCATGAAAGACTCTGAGCACTTCTTCTTCGACCTGCCTCAGTTTGAAAGCATGCTAAAAGAGTGGACTCGCTCTGGCTCACTACAGACTGAAACTGCGAACAAGATGCAAGAGTGGTTTGAATCTGGTCTGCAACAGTGGGATATCTCGCGTGATGCGCCATACTTTGGCTTCGAGATCCCTGGTGAAGAGAACAAGTTCTTCTACGTATGGCTAGATGCACCTGTGGGTTACATGGCGTCATTTAAAAACCTATGTGACAAAACAGAAGGCCTAGACTTCGATGAATACTGGAAGAAGGACAGCACGGCTGAACTTTACCACTTCATCGGTAAAGACATCGTTTACTTCCACAGCCTATTCTGGCCTGCAATGCTTGATGGCTCAGGTTTCCGTAAACCAAATAATGTCTTCGTGCACGGTTACGTCACGGTCAACGGTGCGAAAATGTCTAAGTCGAAAGGTACGTTTGTTAAAGCAAGCACTTACCTAAATCACCTAGACCCAGAATGTCTGCGTTACTACTACGCAGCAAAACTAAATAGCCGTATTGATGATCTAGACCTTAACCTTGAAGACTTCTCTCAACGTGTAAACGCTGACGTAGTAAACAAGATTGTTAACCTAGCATCACGTAATGCAGGCTTCATCACTAAACGTTTTGAAGGCAAACTGGCTGAGAACTTTGCAGAACCAGAACTTTATAGTGAGTTTGTCGCTGCGGCTGACCGCATTGCTGAACTTTACGAAACTCGCGAATTTGGTCGCGCGATTCGTGAAATCACCGCTTTAGCAGACAAAGCAAACCAATACGTTGATGAAAAAGCACCTTGGGTTGTGGCGAAAGAAGAAGGTAAAGATCAAGAACTGCAAGAAATCTGTTCTGTTGGCATCAACCTATTCCGCGTTCTCATGACCTACTTGAAGCCAGTGATGCCAGCGCTTGCCGCTCGCACTGAAGCATTCCTAAACCAAGAACTGAGTTGGGAAGGTATTGCAGCGCCGCTGACTGCTCACAACATCACTGCATTTAAGGCGCTATTTAACCGTATCGATCCGAAAAACATCGAAGCGATGATCGAAGCATCAAAAGAAGATGCGGCGATCGAAATGGCAGCGAAAGAGAAAGCAGAAGCTGAGAAGAACCAAGCAAGCCAAACAGAGCTAGACAAAGATCCTATCGCGGATGAAATCGAGTTTGACGATTTCGCTAAAGTAGATTTGCGAATTGCTAAGATTGTTTCTTGTGAAGCAGTGCCAAAAGCAGACAAGCTGCTGAAGTTCCAGTTGGATATCGGTGGTGAGATGCGTCAAGTGTTCTCGGGCATCAAAGCGGCTTACAACCCTGAAGACCTAGTGGGTAAACTGACGGTTGTCGTGGCTAACTTGAAACCACGTAAAATGAAGTTCGGTATGTCTGAAGGTATGATCTTAGCTGCTGGCCCTGGCGGCGCTGACTTGTGGATTCTTGAACCACATGAAGGCGCTCAACCGGGTATGCGCGTAATGTAAGCTTATTCCGTTATAAAAAACCTCGCCTAGGCGAGGTTTTTTTTGCCATCGATTCACTCAATTAGTGAGCAATTGCACCAAAGTAGCGCATCAGCAGAGACAACAAAAACATAAAATATTGAAATTTAATGCATTAATAACTGGCATTGTTAGTGCTGTCATTAGATAAAGTCACAAACAGCAAGGAGTCGCTATGTTTGTCATCGCATCAATGTCGGTCTCGATTTTAATTTTGGTCTTAATCTACCATTACTCACGACAGCGCTCTCAGTACCAGTCGCGCAACTATCAACAAATCGTCTCACTACGTTTGGTCATGGAGCTTTGCCGCCAACATAGAGCGTTAACTCATCAAGGCGTTTCTCATCGCGATTACGCAGCGGTTTTGCCTGAAGTTAAGCAACTTGAACAAGCGCTATACCAAGAATCCGGCAAACTAATTGGCCTTGCTAGTTTCGACAACAAACCCATGTATCGAGTACTGCAGCTCAAACTCAAAGGATTGGGTAACGATTGGCAACAACGTACTTCCGCTCGCAACCAAAGAATTCATGGTACCGCGATTCGCCACTGTATGTTCCTCATTGACGATATCGCGCTGACTTGGCTCATTGAGTCAGGGAGAGCAGATCTAAGCGATGAATACCATATCAACTGGCAACAAATCCTCGATAGCATGGAAGTCCTCACTCAATTGCGTATTTGCATTCAAGAAGCCGACCAGTCCATTGGTGAGATGCGGATTAAATATTATGGCGATAAAATTCGCCACAAACTTCACCAACTCAGTCTAATCAGCCCATTGCCAATACGTTCCCCGATGGGTATCGAGGTTCTCGACGAGCTCGACAGTGTCATTGGCAATGATCCACTGGGTCTCACTCAAAGCCAACTCTACAACTTAACAACCCATATCTCGCAACTGATTGCCCAAGTCTACGACGACATGCTCGCGGAAATGACCCACAGCTTGTATAAGCCATTACCAGAAATCGATTATGCAAACTCGGTGACAGAAGTGCAAAGCACCGTTAAGTCAGGATGATTAACTCTGTTGGTCAAACTCAATCTCTGGTAGAGTCGCGCTCAATATTAAGACTCAGCGACGAAAACCGTCGGATGACTAGCTACTTAGGATTTTCTTTGACTAATAACGAAATATTGCGTCGCATCCAGCACGCTTTAAACCTGAAAAACGCACAAATCATTAAGGCTTTTGAGCAAGCAGATATCACTGTCGCAGCAGAGCAGGTGAACAACTGGCTAAAAGCAGAGAGTGAAAAGTCATTTGCCAAGATGAAGGATAAAGATCTCGCGGTATTTTTGAATGGCTTCATTAATCTCAAGCGTGGCAAAAAAGAGGGTGAACAACCTAAACCTGAGCAGCACCTCACCAACAACATGATCTTTATGAAACTGCGTATCGCGTTAAATATGAAGAATGAAGATGTCTTAGATGCTCTTGAACTGATGGGGATCAGTCTCAGCAAATACGAGATTGGCGCATACTTCCGCAAGCCAAACAATAAGAACTACAAAGTGTGTGGTGATGAGTTGCTGTGTGACTTTTTAAACGGAGTACAGTTTACACAACGTCCAGACTCTAGCGAGTACGCTGGCTAATCCCAAAAAAAGACCCCCCAACACTGATGTTCAGCATTGGGGGCTTTTCCATCAATACAAAGCGGTGTTTATACGGGTAACGCTCTGTATCGAAATGAGTTAAAGCATTTTACGCGCAGCTTCAACAACCACTTTGATTGAACGCGCTTCCGTCTCTTTTAGCGTCGCATGATCCGGGATCTCTTTTTGCGTGCGGTTAATAATAACCCCAGCCACACAACCTGCTTTTAGGCCAGAGCTTGCACACATGGTCAACAAGGTGGCGGACTCCATCTCAAAGTTCAGTACGCCCATATCTTGCCACTCTTGCATCGAGCCTTGGAAACGCTTAACCACACGCCCAGTGAATGTGTCGTAACGTTCTTGACCAGGGTAGAAAGTATCACTTGATGCTGTCACACCCATATGAACTGGGGCGCCTGACTCTTCTACCGCCGCTTTCATTGCCGTTGCAACATCAAAATCAGCCACCGCAGGGAACTCCATTGGTGCAAAATGCAGGCTCGCGCCATCAAGACGAACAGAGCCAGTCGTTACAATCATATCACCCACATTTACATGAGGTTGGATTGCACCAGTTGTACCAACACGTAGGAAGGTACGAACGCCCAATTGAGCTAACTCTTCAACTGCGATAGAAGTCGATGGACCACCAATGCCCGTTGAACATACAACGACAGGTTTACCATCCAACTCAGCACGGTAAAGTGTGTATTCGCGGTGACTCGCAAGAAAAACCGGATTTTCCATTTGCTCAGCAATTTTTTGTACACGAGCAGGATCGCCAGGAATGATCGCCAGAGTGGCACCAGCAAGATCGGTTTCGTTAACACCTAAATGGAATACAGCTTGAGACATGAGGAAACTCCTTAATGTGTCGAGTTGTTGTTTAACACTCGATCTATAAATTCATTGGGTACGCAACTAATGTAACCAACTAAAACCCAATAAAGAGTGATTGGAGTCACACTTAACTAAGTAATGAATAGCGAACTTGCACGTAAAAACGGTTGGCATCACATAATGATGTGTATTAGTTCATCCTATTGCATAAAAAAGAATAGCCACTAAGTGTGGCTATTCCAATCCGTTATCAGTGATACATCAATTAATCTTGCTGACTTTTGAACTTAAGCAGACGCAGCGCATTTAATGTAACAATCGCGGTAGCACCACTATCAGCAAGCACCGCTACCCACAGCCCTGTAATACCGAGCAAGCTCGTCACTAAAAACACCCCTTTGAGTCCTAGGGCCAACGCAATGTTCTGTCTAATATTGCTCAAGGTAGCACGAGAGAGCTCGATCATTGTCGCGAGTTCAACCAAACGGTTATGGGTAATTGCCGCATCAGCGGTTTCCAGCGCAACATCGGTGCCCCCACCCATCGCAATACCAATACTCGCCGCTTTCATTGCCGGGGCATCATTAATACCATCACCTACCATTGCAACCTTGTGTTGCGACGATAGTTGCTCAACATAATGCACCTTATCTTGTGGCAGCAAGCTGGCCTGAAAATCAATATTAATCTGGCTGCTAATGGCCGCAGCACTGCGCGGATTATCCCCAGTCAACATAATTGAGTGAATACCCAGATCCTTAAGCGCCTGAACCGCTTTCTTGGCATCGTCTCGCAAGGTATCTTGCCATGCAATTAAGCCGAGGACTTGCTGCTCTCTCAACGCGATGATCACCGTTTTACCTTGCTCCTCCAACTGGGCTGCTTGCTGCTCCAGTTCAGGTTCAAGTGCAAACTCCAGTTTGCTGGGCGCAATCGCACGGAAGCACTCATTAGCAATAAAGCCTTGAATACCGCTGCCAATTAATGCTTGCTTGTCTTTAGCCTCAGGCAATGTAATTTCTCTGTCTTGGGCTAACTTCACTAGCGAAGTCGCCAAAGGATGACTTGAGCCAACTTCAATCGCTGCGATATGCTGCAGCAACCAAGTTTCGTCAACACCGCTTACGGTGACGACATCGGTAACTTCAGGTTTACCTTTAGTCAGTGTGCCTGTTTTATCAAAAGCGACAGATTCCACATGACCGAGTTGCTCAAGTGCCGCACCACCTTTGATCAATGCACCACGTCGTGCCGCTGCCGCTAAACCAGAAGTGATCGCAGCTGGTGTGGAGATCACCAAAGCACATGGACAAGCAATCAGCAGCAACGCCAAACCGCGATACACCCAGGTTTCCCAAGGTTGAGCGAACAACAATGGCGGCGTAATGATAACTAACGCTGACACTAACATCATTAAAGGTGTATACCAGCGGCTAAATCGATCTAAAAACCGCTCCAATGGCGCTTTGCGTGATTCTGCCTCTTCAATCAGATGCAAAATTCGATCAATGGCATTTTCACCTTGTCGTGAAGTGATGGTTAGGCGAATCACTTTATCAACGACCACTGCCCCCGCCATCACGGGTTCATTGACAAAGCGTTCAACAGGAATCGACTCACCAGTCAATGCACTCTCATCAAAACTCGCGGCACCAGATAAAATTTTACCGTCTGCTGGTAATCGCCCCCCTGGCGATACTTCAATAACATCGCCTTGATTCAAGTCGCTTGCTGAGACTTCAACACGCTGACCATCGACAATTTTTGTTGCCGTCTCTGGCACCAATTCCATTAATGCTTGTACGCCACTACGAGCTCGAGAGGCTGCAAAGGCTTCAAGGCGTTCACCGATCAGAAAGAGCAGCAGCACCATCGCCGCTTCAACGCTTTCGCCAAGATACAAAGCACCAAGAGCTGCGACACTCATCAGTGTTTCGATAGCAAAAGGGGTTCCTGATTTCGCCAACGAAATGGCTTTTTTACCAATCGGATAGAGTCCAACCAGACAGGTTAAAATAAACAACCATTCGCTAACTTGTGGTTGAAAAGGTTTAATAACTGCCGCAACCGCCATCGCTGAAGCTATCGCAATAATCTGACTATTTTGCTTAACGACTGACTTCCACCCTGTCGGTTGAGACTGGGCGGACTTTTGATCTGGGGAGAGAAACGTAAAACCGGTATCTAAAATAGTTTGCTCAACCAAAGTTGCCACTGCAATATCGTTTGATTTCACCACTAACTTCTCGGTGGCAAACAACACCTTGGCTTCGACAATGCCATCGAGTTTATTGACAGCTGTTTCTATTTTTTTGGCACAAGACGGACAGTCCATACCATTAATTTTCCAGCTATGGCTAAAACGAGCTTGGGAGCTAAAACTGTCGCTTTCCTCATCACTTGGATCAGTACCGCTACAGCACGCGGAACTTGAGCAACTTTCCGGTTCTGTCGTTGCTACTGTTGCCATTTTAATACTGGTAATTTTAGGGCTAGAGCAAGAAGTCGCTTGGGTGGGGTTCATTGCCACTTTGTTTGAGCGGCATGCTTCATGTTTGGTGCACATCATTGATTCTCCTATCTAGTACACCTTGAGCATAAACCTTGGAGTGCACTCCAAGGTCAAGCGGTTATTGCGTTAATTTGCTTTTATTCGCCGCTACATCCTCTATCAGAACCGCATCATGACTGCAAAACGGAGCGGTGTTTAGACTGGTGATCGCAGGATCTTTGACTTCCAACTCCGCCACGTCTCCCTGCATCAGATCTTGAATGTGCTTGTGTAATACCCACATTGCAATGATCCCAAACACTATGGTTCCAACCGCTTGACCATACAAAACCCCTTCAGCCCCGAACCACAAAGCTCCCAAATGGACAAACGGCAACGTGCCGAGTGTGGCTTTACCAAGATTTAGTGCGGTGGAGTATAGGGGTTTGCCTAAATTATTAAACGACGTGTTTGCAACAAACTGCATACCATTGAAAATAAAACTTATCGCAACAAAGGTACAAAATGTAGCCACAATCAGCGCGGCGTCGCCAGTTAGGCTGAAGCCACTGATCACCATTCCTTGCACCAAGTACAGCACGATACAGACTGACAAGGTATAAACAGTCGTAACAATCAATGAATTGTTGAGGGTCTCTTTTACTCGGTCGAACCGCTCTGCGCCAAAATTCTGCCCGATTATCGGTCCTACCGCACCGGACAAGGCAAATATCACCGCAAAACAGACCGGGGTTAAACGGCCAATAACAGCAAAGCCGGCGACAAAGTCTTCACCAAATTGTGCAATTGAGGAAGTCACGATCGCATTACCAATTGGCGTCGCGATATTGGTGATGATAGCGGGTACAGCGATCGCTAAGATCGCTTTTGCATTGCACTTCCATGCAAACCAAGAAGGCATCGCAACCAAATCGTGTACTTTCACGAGCGGATAGATAGAGAAGGCAAAAACGGTAATACGAGCGATAACGGAAGCAGCCGCAGCCCCTTCTACGTTCCACTGAAAGACAAAGATAAATAAAGGGTCAAGCACCGCATTGACGATGCCACCAGCCAATGTAGCCCACATGGAGCGCTTCGCATCCCCTGCCGCTCTAAGCCCTGCTCCAGCCGCCATACCCAGTGCTAAGATAGGACCACTCGGGATAAGGATCTCCAAATAAGCTTGTGCTCTTTCGGCAACGAAACCTTGTGCACCGATAGCAGCTAATAGCTCCGGGATATAGCAGTACATAATGATGCTGACGACACAACTGATCGCAAAAGCAGTCAGCATAGTGCTGGCACTTAATGCTCGAGCATAAGTGAACTGTTTACTG
Organism: Vibrio panuliri; assembly: GCF_009938205.1. Taxonomy (NCBI): domain Bacteria; kingdom Pseudomonadati; phylum Pseudomonadota; class Gammaproteobacteria; order Vibrionales; family Vibrionaceae; genus Vibrio; species Vibrio panuliri. Next base: position 2,358,299 of record NZ_AP019654.1, read on the forward strand.
CCGATCGCTTTTGAGACTAGTGCCCCCATCGCAATCGACGAACCAATGGAAATTGAGGTAGAAAAGAAAACCAGTGTACCCGCAAACCCTACTGCCGCCGCCAACTCCACTTGTCCGAGCATACTGATAAACAACATATCAAGTAGGTCGACCACAAACAGCGCCATTAAACCAATAGAACCTGCACCAGACATCACCAAAATATGACGCATGGTAGACCCTTCTAGAAACTTGGCACTTTGCTCGCTCATTACCTCTCCTTAGGTCAATGTCGATCCTACGGTCAAGATCGCGGGTAAAACAAAAGGCGCCTTAGCGCCTTTCAACTGATAAAATCATTATCACACGGGATGTTTAAAACACGCATCGATATTTTTAGCAATTGCGCGCAACACGTCTTTACGGGTAATAATCCCGACCAACTTACCATTTTCTATCACCGGATAGACCTTTGGCTTACCCACTTGCATCATCTCAGCCAATTCTATCACGGACATTTCCGGTGAAACGGATAACACATCTGGGTACATACAATCGCTGACGATATGGGTGTCTTGGCAGTAATAGCTGACCTTGATCAGTTTATCAAGCAAGTCTTGCCCTGATAAAAAACCAATGACTTCCTTTTGTTCATTGAGGACAGGGCCACCGAGATAATCCGAACCCATCACTTTGTCCAATGCAGCACTCAGTGACATCTCGGGTGTAAAAGTTACTGCTTGTAATTTCATGTAGTCTCTTACTTTTAACGATTCCATGTTGGTCTCCTATGTCACGCCACTGACTAAAATCTATTAAGTAAAAACTTCGTTACTGTAAGTGTCGCCTAATTTCTTGATTTTACTAAATGGGATGCAGCAATTTTTCTAATAGGTGTTAACTATCAAACTATTTTGCCCATAAAAAAAGCCACCGGAAAACCAGTGGCCTTAACTAAAACTTGCCTGTTTAAACGCAGCGTTACTTATTCCAACGCTCAGCAGCTTTGGCATCAGAATCGCGCGAGTCCACCCAGCGGGTTGACTCAGTCGTGCGTTCTTTTTTCCAAAACGGTGCTTTGGTCTTGAGATAATCCATAACAAACTCACACGCTTCGAATGCGGCGCCGCGATGAGCACTTGCTACGCCAACGAAGACGATTTGGTCTCCAGCATTCATATCACCCACACGGTGGATAACACGCACCCCTTCCAACGGCCAACGCTGCTCAGCTTGATCGCAAATTTCTGCCAACGCTTTTTCGGTCATACCTGGGTAATGTTCAAGCGACAGACCCACCACGTCATCACCTAAGTTCATATCACGAACTTTGCCGACAAAAGTCACGATAGCACCTGACGCATGGCTTTGTGCAAGCGCTTGGTACTCATCACCTACGTTGAAGTCTTCTACCTGTACTGCAACTCGCGGATCCATCTTAACCCCCTGTAACCGGAGGAAAGAACGCCACTTCATCACCAGCACTAATTGGATGCGAAAGTGGTACGATAGATTGGTTCACCGCTGCCAAAAGACGACCAGGGTCAAGAGCCAAATCCCACTTACCTTCTTGGGCGGCTAAATGAGCTCGCAACGCCTCAACGGAAGCAAACTCACCCTCAAGTTGCAGTTCATCTGTCTCGACGAGTTCTCGTGTTTGTGCGAAGAATAAAACCTTAATCATGCATCCACCTTAAAGTGTCCTGACTTACCGCCTAGCTTTTCAAGCAAACGAACCTGACTAATCACCATATCTTTTTGTACCGCTTTACACATATCGTAAATCGTTAGAGCGGCAACAGATGCAGCCGTCAAGGCTTCCATTTCAACGCCTGTTTTACCAGCCAATTTGCAGACAGATTCGATACGTACGTAGTTTTCCGCCTCGTTCGCTTCTAACTGCACTTCCACTTTTGACAGCAATAGCGGGTGACAAAGTGGAATGAGATCCCACGTTTTCTTCGCAGCTTGAATACCGGCAATACGCGCTGTCGCGAACACATCACCTTTGTGATGTTGACCTGATGTGATCAATTGCAAGGTTTCTGGTGCCATATGAACAAAAGCTTCAGCGCGTGCTTCACGTACTGTTTCTGCTTTGCCCGATACATCGACCATGTTTGCTTCGCCCGAAGCGTTGATATGGGTAAACTGGCTCATTAGTGCTCCGCGTTAAATCAAAACAGCAATTAAACTGATAGGTGTGGCATGAAGTTACATGGACGGTGACTTGCATCAAGCTGCTGCTTGATGATCTTCGTCCAACCAGTGCGACACGCACCTGTAGAGCCAGGCATTGCAAAGATCACCGTGTGGTTAGCAAAGCCAGCAATGGCGCGAGATTGAATAGTCGACGTGCCAATCTCTTCGTATGAAACAAGACGGAACAACTCGCCAAAACCTTCTACTTCTTTATCGAATAGCGGTTTAAGTGCTTCAGGCGTACTATCACGTGAAGTAAAACCTGTTCCACCTGTGATCATAATGGCTTGCACGTTTTCGTCTGCAATCCATTGAGATACGATCGCACGAATTTTGTACATATCATCAATAACGATTTGCTTATCAACAATGTTATGACCTGCATCTTGTGCATTTTCCGCCAGAAAACGACCTGATGTATCATTCTCTTCTGTACGTGTGTCAGAAACGGTTAGAACTGCAATATTTGCTGGTTGGAACTTGCTTTCTGCATGACCCATTTGCTCACCTACCTGTCGTGATTAGTTTTGTTCGCCGCTCTATGTCGACAATAAATTAGTTGGAAGTGCTGACTAGCCGCCAATTGATGCTAAATGTGGCGTCATACCTGTATTGCCATCTTGTAAAAAGTGGCTCACAGATTTGGTTTGCAACTGTTCTTGAATACGTTGAATGAGCAAAGGCTCTTGCTCATCTTGCTGCAGCAAATCACGAAGTTCAACCCCGTGGTCGCCAAACAAGCACAGATGTAATTTACCCAAGGCCGACACTCGCAGTCGGTTACAGCTTTCACAAAATCCTTTCTCATACGGCATGATCAAGCCAATTTCACCTTGGTAATCAGGGTGAACAAAAACCTGTGCAGGGCCATCGTTTTTCTCACGAATCTTGAGTAGCCAGCCATTGGCGATCAGCTGATTGCGAATCTGTACACCGGATACATGATGATTTTGGAAAAGCTCATCCATCTCACCAGTCTGCATCAACTCAATGAAGCGCAGTTGTATTGGACGGTGCTTAATCCAATCAAGAAATAACGGCAATTGGTGTGAATTGAGGTCTTTCATCAACACCACGTTGACCTTGACCTGTGAGTAACCAACCTCGAAAGCTCTGTCGATACCCGCCATTACTTGATTGAACTTGTTCTCACCAGTGATCTGGTGGAAAAGTCGCGGATCTAGGCTATCGACACTGACATTAATGTGAGTCAGGCCGGCCTGCTGCCATTCCTCGACTTGCTTTTCCATGCGATAACCGTTGGTCGTCGTTGCGACTTTGCGGATACCCTTAGTGCTGGCGACAGTTTCTATGATCTGCGTGAAATCTTTACGTAGACTTGGCTCACCACCTGTAATGCGGACTTTGCTTGTTCCGCAATCAGCAAACGCGCGAACAACACGCTGAATTTCAGGTAGTGATAAAAAAGACGAGTTTTTTTGCCCCGAAGGCTTGTAGCCATCAGGTAAACAATATGTGCATTTAAAGTTACAGACATCTGTAACGGAGAGACGCAAGTAGTAAAACTTGCGATGAAATTTATCTTCTAATTGTTGCGCCACGGAACACCTTTCCAAACACGGGAGGCATAGTCATTTCCAAGTATGCCCTTGTGACATCATGTCACTGGCTCACAAAGCCTATTCTTCAATGAACTTAGCTTACTGAGCTCGGAGTTATGGCAACCATTACATCGGTGCAATTTATAAAATTGACAATATAACAGCAGCTACCGCATAAAATACTTAAATTCTGTGAGGGATTCCACCCTTAGAATGAAAAAAAGCTGGCTGATTACTCAATTAATCCACTCACACGTTCACAATTGCGCCGAATTACTCTGGCACGCGAATAAAGATCACACCTCAACAACTATCTTTAAGTTGTGCGTTTAATGTGAATCCATTACCTTAAATTGTAGTTGGTTTAGTGGAAATTAGAAAAGCACATGACAATCTACACAACAAAAAGAATCGTCGCTATTGGTGGTGGACACGGATTAGGTCGCATGCTCGCGGCACTTAAAGATTTTGGCAGTAACGCCACAGGCATCGTCACGACAACCGATAATGGTGGCTCTACAGGACGTATTCGTCATTGTCAGGGGGGCATTGCATGGGGAGATACTCGTAACTGTGTTAACCAGTTAATTACTGAGCCCTCCATCAGTTCGATGATGTTTGAGTATCGTTTCAAAGGCGCTGGCGAACTTGATGGCCATAACCTTGGCAACTTAATGCTGACCGCGCTGGACAACCTTTCTGTTCGTCCATTAGACGCAATCAACCTCATCCGCAACATGCTCAAGGTCGACGTCAACATCGTACCGATGTCAGAACACCCTTCCGATTTAAAAGCACTCTCAAAGCAAGGCAAGTGGGTCACTGGTGAGAGCAGTGTGGATGAAATGGAAGCCGACTTGCAACGGTTAGATCTGGAACCAGAAGTGCCTGCGACCAAAGAAGGTGTGCAAGCCATTGAAGCTGCAGATTTGATTATTCTCGGCCCAGGTAGTTTCTTAACGAGCGTGATGCCACCACTGCTACTCCCTGAAGTTGCGCGCGCGATTGCCAATAATCAAGAAGCGAAACTGGTGTTTGTCGAAAACTTATCACCGGAATTTGGCCCCGCAGGCAGAATGTCACTGCAAGAAAAACTCGAATGGTGTGAACGTGCTTGTCAGGGAAGAAAGCTCGATGTGGTGTTAGGCGCAGATCCTCACCCTGAACTCAGTTCATGGAACTGCATGCAAGCGGATCTGGCATCACCAAATCGTGATTGGCGACATGACCGTCAGAAACTTCATGCCGCGATTATTGCGCTACTGCCTGAGTAACACTTCATATTGATGATGTGTCTGCTCAAGGAGGTCCATCATCTGTTGTTTACACTCTGGGCTGGTGAGTGCCAGCCCGGACTTTGCCGCCCCATCATAATCAATCGCCAAGTTACATAACGCTTCTGCACCAAAGCTTGCCGCACTGCTTTTAAGTGCATGGCTAATCTCTTTTAAATACACATCTTGATCGCCATTGGGCTGACTCAGTTTCTCAGCATATTGCTTTAACTCACTTAGAAATATATCCAACAATATTGGTAAGTTATCAGCGCCGATTTCTTGTTTTAAGCGTTCAACTTGGTGTTGGTTGATAATGTTCATACGACCCTACTATAGTTGTTTCTCATTCCATGCTTGTAGCTTGCGGTAGATGGTCGACGGACTGACATCTAAGTATCCCGCAGCTTTAGGGATATTCCCCTCACAAGCTTTAATCGCTTGCTCTATTGCACGTTTCTCGGTTAACCATAATGGAAAAATTTCGTGAACCGACAGCACTTCTTTCTCCTGCTGCAAGGTAATCACGTTGTCATACATCGGTTGATTCAATGGCGGTGGTAACATATCCAGACGAATCTCTTTGCCATTGTTCAGCACTACCACATTACGCAGCACGTTTTGCAACTGACGAACGTTACCCGGCCATTCGAAGCGAGAAAAGCAATCGACCACCTCAGGAGAGAGCCTAATAAAGTCTTTCCCCTCTTCTTTCGACATAAAGCCAAGCAAAGAGTATGCAATTTCAATGACATCTTCGCCCCGTTCACGTAATGGCGGCAAATGTAGAGGAATCACATACAAGCGATAGTATAAGTCTTCGCGAAAACGCCCTTGTTGTACTTCCTTCCACGGATCACGGTTGGTTGCACAAACAAAACGCACATCCACGCTTTTCATCTTCGATGAACCCACCTTCTGGAAGGTACCGGTTTGGATAAAACGCAATAACTTGGTTTGCAAATCCAAGTCCATTTCACACAACTCATCGAGAAACAGTGTGCCACCATCAGCAAGTTCTGCCGCACCTTGACGATCGGTTGCAGCGCCGGTAAATGCCCCTTTCACGTGCCCAAATAGCTCACTTTCAATTAAATCTTTCGGGATGGCGGCACAGTTAATGGCAATAAAAGGTTTGTCGCCCCGTTTACTCGCAGCATGTATCGCTTCAGCGCACACTTCTTTACCCGTACCACTCTCACCCGTGATAAAAATGCTCGCCTTACTCGCCGCCGCGGAGTCGATCGTCCGATAAACCGCCTGCATGGTTTGACTACTGCCAATAAAACCTTGATAGCCCTGATTGACCCCTTCTTCTGTCTTGAGTTTGCTCGCCTTACGAATCGCATTGTTGACGGTGACACGCAGTCGGTCGGCCTCACAAGGCTTAATTAAGAAGTCCTGTGCCCCATGCCGCATCGCCTCTACGGCGGTATCGATAGACCCATGTGCAGTCATAAATATCACCGGGACATCGGGGTTTTGCTGCTTCACTTCGTGCAGAACATCCATACCCGTCATATCAGGCAGACGTAAATCCAACAAGATAAGATCAGGAGTACGGAAAGCAAGACTGTCTATCGCGTCACGGCCCGTACCAACAATATTGATATCAATGCCAAGAGGCGTGAGATAAGAACGGTAAAGAGCGGCAACCGATGCCGTATCCTCCACCATCAAGAGGTATCTATTTTTTTGTGTAGGGGTATTTTGTTGCATAGCCTAGCCAAGGTTTTTTAATTGCATTTTGTATCAATAATTGCATTGCGCATTGCATTTTGCAAATCATGACCGATAAAAGTGGTGAATATGCTAAAAAACCCCAGTTTTATAGGGAGTAAAATTGGCATGAATAGTGCTGTTATATAAATGACCCTAATGGGTCACCTAGCCAACTGACGTTGTTAGTGAACTTAGTATTCACAAATGACAGCCAATAGAAGCGATTTCTATTGGCTATTTTTTTGTCTGCGGTTTACCACAAGCTTGCTCAGCTGTTACTGATAAACTGAGCGCGTAATTGCTCAATTTCATCACGTTTTGCGGCTGCCAGTTCAAACTCAAGATCTTGTGCATGTTGATACATCTGTGCTTCCAACTTACTGATCTCTTTTTCAAGCTGTTGCGGTGTCAGCACATTGTAGCTCTGTGAAGACTCTGCCACTTTCGACAACGGCACCGTTTTATTGCTGCGTTGCTTACGGCCTTTGCTAATATCCCCCAGCTCCATAATATCTTTGATATTGCGTTTAAGCGCTTGTGGCTCAATACCTTGTTCTAGGTTGTATGCATGCTGCTTCTCTCGACGGCGATTGGTTTCATCCATTGCTCGCTTCATCGAACCTGTAATGCGATCAGCATACAAGATGGCTTTGCCTTCAACATTTCGCGCCGCACGACCAATTGTCTGTATCAACGAGCGCTCTGATCGCAAGAAGCCTTCTTTATCCGCATCAAGTATCGCCACTAAAGAGACCTCTGGCATATCGAGACCTTCTCGCAGTAAGTTAATGCCCACTAACACATCAAACTCACCTAAGCGCAAGTCGCGGATAATCTCAACCCGCTCAACCGTATCAATATCTGAGTGCAGGTAACGAACTCGTACATCGTGTTCAGTGAGGTACTCCGTCAGGTCCTCTGCCATTCGTTTGGTGAGAGTGGTCACTAACACACGCTCATCTTTTGCCGCACGAATTCGAATTTCAGACAACAAATCATCGACCTGTGTTGCCACTGGGCGAACTTCCAATTCAGGGTCTAAAAGTCCCGTAGGGCGTACGACCTGATCAGCAACTTCGCCATCTGATTTTTCTAACTCATAGTTGCCTGGTGTAGCAGAAACAAATATCGTTTGAGGTGCTAACGCCTCAAACTCATCAAATTTCAGCGGTCGGTTATCCAGTGCCGACGGTAAACGGAATCCATATTCTACCAAAGTCTCTTTGCGCGAACGGTCGCCTTTAAACATTGCGCCAATTTGCGGCACTGTCACATGCGACTCATCAATGATGAGCAGACCATCTGCCGGCAAGTAGTCAAACAAGGTTGGTGGCGGCTCACCCTCACTGCGTCCGCTGAGATAACGGGAATAGTTTTCTATACCCGAGCAAAACCCCAGTTCATTCATCATCTCAATATCAAACTGAGTACGCTGACTGATTCGCTGCTCTTCGAGCAACTTATTGTTGTCCAACAAATACTTCTTGCGTTGTTCTAACTCTACTTTGATGTTTTCAACGGCTTCGAGGATCTTGTCTCTTGGGGTAACGTAGTGCGTTTTGGGATAAATCGTGTAACGAGGTAGATCGCGCTGCTTAACGACACCTGTCAGTGGATCAAACACACTGATACAGTCAATTTCGTCATCGAACATTTCGATACGCACCGCATCTTGGTCGGATTCTGCTGGGAAAATATCAATCACTTCGCCGCGTACTCGAAATTGTCCGCGCTCAAACGCGACATCGTTACGGCTATATTGCAGTTCAGCTAGGCGACGCAAGATATCGCGCTGATCCATCACATCTCCACGACGAACATGCAACATCATTTTTAGATATGATTGGGGATCACCCAAGCCATATATCGCAGACACGGACGCGATAATAATCGCATCTTTGCGCTCAAGTAGCGCTTTGGTCGCGGACAGACGCATCTGTTCAATATGCGCATTGACCGAGGCATCTTTCTCAATAAACGTGTCTGTGGTTGGTACGTAGGCTTCTGGCTGGTAGTAGTCATAGTAAGAAACAAAGAACTCCACCGCATTATTAGGGAAAAATGCCTTCATCTCTCCATACAACTGCGCGGCAAGCGTTTTGTTTGGTGCTAACAAAATTGCAGGGCGTTGAGCAGTGGCAATGACGTTAGCTAAGGTGAAGGTTTTGCCTGAGCCTGTCACCCCCAGTAGGGTCTGATGCGCCAACCCCGCATCGAGTCCTTCCAATAGCTGATTGATTGCCGTTGGCTGATCTCCAGAAGGCTTATACTCAGAGACTAGGTCATACTGTTTGCTCATGGCTTCCTCAATTCTTGTTTAATACTGACTGTATTTTGTCTGTATAAATATACAGACTCAAGCGCTAATTGATACTCGCGTTTTAGTTTTATCGATTGTTTTTGATTTGGAGCTAGATCCCTGCACTAGAAGCTGATAATATGCTCGACCCTACTCAGGCTCCCAACGCAAAATCCTCCGATTTAACATTCACAGCTTATACACAAAACTTCTGAAATTTGTTCAAATCACAAAACGATCTTTTTCTTGTTCTGCGTCTAATTTTTGATCAAAAAAAGCGTTAAACACCTGTAATACCTCAATTCAAAACACGATCCAATCACATCAATTTGACGATCGAATCCGTTTAAATTTTGGTCGAAAATAGTTATCAAAAGACAATTAACATACTTATCCACAATTTTAGTGGATAAGTAATGGTAGCCCAATAACGGCAAGGCTTAAGAAAAAGTAAAGCATTTTCTTCGTGATTTTTTTGACTTTTATTCCCGGTTTCTATTGACACATATAAAGTGGGTAGATAAGATTCGCTCCGCTTAATGCAATTCCTCCTTAGCTCAGTTGGTAGAGCGACGGACTGTTAATCCGCAGGTCGCTGGTTCGAGCCCAGCAGGAGGAGCCAAATTCCAAGAAAAAGCCGTGTCTTATGACGCGGCTTTTTCTTTTTCTGCGTGTCTAAACCGCTCAAATAGAAAAGACGCCCGCAGGCGTCTTTAGTATATCGACATGCAGCCTTAGCTGCCTGAATACGACCAGAATTACAACACAATATTTGCGAATATAAAGCCATAGATAATGCTGAAGACTAAGCTCAGCAAACCTGGAATCATAAAGCTATGGTTGAAAATATACTTACCAATTTTGGTCGTGCCTGTACGGTCAAAGTCAATCGAAGCAATGATTGGGCCGTAGTTCGGAATAAAGAAGTAGCCGTTTACCGCAACAAATGTGGCAATAATCACTTCTGGTGGCAAACCGAGCATAATACCGACAGGAACTAATACTGCAGTTGTGGCACCTTGGCTGTTCACCATCACAGATAAACCAAACAGAGCAAAAGCAAATGTCCATGGTGCAACCTCTACCATGCCTGACACTGCCTCTTTAACCATGACATCATGACCGCCGATAAAGGTGTCACCCAGCCATGCGATACCAAAAATCGCGACAATTGCACGCATACCCGCATGGAAAACCGATCCCTGAGTAATTTCATTGCCATCCGGCTTACAGATCAAAATGATCAGTGCGCCCATTGCCAGCATGATTATCTCAATTGTGTGTGCCATTCCCATTGGCGAACCATCAAAGTTCGGGCGTAAAATCGGGAATGCCCCCATGATAACCACCGTCAGCGCACCAAATAAGAAAAGACCGACTGCCTTTTTCGCTTCAGGACGAATCTCCACTTCTTCGATTTGCACTTCCTGCTCCATCTCTTGACGGAACTTAGGATCTTGCATTCTACGCTGATATTCTGGGTCATCTTTTAGTTCTTTACCCAACTTGTTAACAAACAAACAAGCCGACGCAAGTCCCAAGAAAGTGCCCGGAATAGTCACCATTAACACATCAGCAAGCGTAATGCCTTGCGGTTCCAAAAAGGCGACTAACGCCACGACGGCTGCCGCGATTGGGCTTGCTACAATAGCAAACTGCGAAGCAATAACTGCCATCCCCAATGGACGCTCAGGACGAATGCCACTGCGGCGGCTCACTTCAGCAATCACAGGTAACACTGAGTACGCCACGTGCCCAGTACCCGCGAGGAAAGTAAATGACCAAGTAACTAACGGCGCAATAAAAGTGATTTGACGAGGGTTCTTGCGCAGAATGTTAGATGCCACTTTGATTAAGTAATCCAGACCACCGGCGGCTTGCATCGCTGCTGCGGCTGCAACCACGGCCATGATCATAAGCATTACATCAATAGGTGGGCTGGTTGGTTTGAGCCCGAAACCAAAACTGAGAACGGCCAAGCCGATCCCCCCCATCACACCAAGACCAATCCCACCGATCCTAGCCCCAATTAAAATACATCCAAGAACGACTAAAAATTCTATTAAAAACACATCAAACTCCTTGATGAGAAAGCTTAAATTAACCATGCAAATAGTAAGTCTTTAGTCAAAAAAGTTTTAAGCACATGCTCACATAAGCAGTACGAGGCAAACACGTCGTAACAACTTTGCATAGTGCCTCTCGCAAGTTGAGGTCATTTGTTATTTATATGTAGAAAAATTGCTTCAATAGATAGCAATATAAAATCCTCTCAACTTTTGGCACCGTAATCGCGAAAACGTTTTCCACTCTTTTAGCACGTATTTTGCGTATAATTTCTATTCAATAACCTAAAACCTTAGCTTTCCTTGGTTGTTATTAACTAAGCAAAGCGGGATAATATTGGGATCGGATTTCTTTAAATATAAAACTATGACCGAATATCTCTTGTTGTTGGTTGGCACTGTGCTGGTCAACAACTTTGTACTGGTGAAGTTCTTGGGCTTATGTCCATTTATGGGCGTTTCTAAGAAGTTAGAAACGGCAATTGGTATGGGGTTAGCAACAACATTTGTGCTAACTCTGGCATCTGTGTGCGCGTATCTTGTCGAAACCTATATTTTGCAGCCGCTTGGACTGCAATATCTGCGTACGATGAGCTTTATTCTCGTCATCGCTGTGGTTGTACAGTTTACTGAAATGGTGGTTCATAAAACCAGCCCGACACTCTATCGTCTGCTGGGGATTTTCCTCCCACTTATCACGACCAACTGTGCGGTACTCGGTGTCGCATTACTCAACATCAATGAGAACCACAACTTTATCGAATCGATTATTTACGGTTTCGGTGCCGCGGTTGGTTTCTCGCTAGTGCTGATTTTGTTTGCCTCAATGCGCGAACGTATTGCGGCAGCAGACGTACCTACCCCATTTAAAGGTGCCTCGATTGCGATGATCACCGCAGGTCTAATGTCACTCGCCTTTATGGGCTTTACTGGTTTGGTGAAACTGTAATGAGCTCAATACTAATTGCGATTATTGCCCTAGCGGTACTGGCCGCTATTTTTGGCGCCATACTCGGTTTTGCCTCAATTCGCTTTAAAGTTGAAGCCGACCCGATCGTCAACCAAATCGATGAAATACTGCCTCAAACTCAGTGTGGTCAATGCGGTTACCCTGGTTGCCGTCCATATGCTGAAGCGATTGCCAATGGCGATGCGATCAACAAATGCCCTCCAGGTGGACAAGCCACCATTGAAAAGTTAGCGGCATTGATGGGTGTGGAAGCATCGGAATCTGCGCACAATCTTGATGAAGCAGTGAAAAAAGTCGCTTTTATTCATGAAGATATGTGTATCGGCTGCACCAAATGTATTCAAGCATGTCCCGTTGATGCGATCGTTGGCGGTACGAAAGCAGTACATACTGTGATCAAAGATGAATGTACTGGCTGTGATTTATGTGTCTCTCCTTGCCCAACGGATTGTATTGAGATGATCCCTGTCGAAACCACAACAGCGAACTGGAAGTGGCAAATGAATGCGATTCCTGTTGTTGATATTACTGACTCTGCTCAAAAGCAGACGAATGCAAACTAAGGGCTGGTATGTTGTCACTAATTAAACAAATCAAAACTGGTGCGCTGTGGGATTTTCCCGGTGGTGTACATCCACCGGAAAACAAGCAGCAATCACTACAAACGGCAGTTGCGAAAGCGTCGGTCTCTGACGAGTTGGTTTTGCCGGTTAAGCAACATATTGGTCAACCGGGTAACCTTATTGTTTCGGTGGGAGAGCGTGTACTTAAGGGGCAGCCTTTAACTAAGTATGACACCAGCTTTATGCTTCCGATTCATGCGCCAACGTCAGGTACCGTTACCGCGATCGAGCCAAGAACAACAGCGCATCCATCCGGCTTGTCCGAACTTTGCATCGTTATCAAACCCGATCATCAAGAAGAATGGATCGAGCGCCGAGTCATCGCTGATTACCATGCATTGACGCCTGAAGCCTTAATTGAGGTGATTCGCCAAGCTGGGATATCTGGTATGGGCGGTGCAGGCTTCCCTACCGCGAAGAAAATCCAAGCAGGTTTAGGCCGCACTGAAATTCTGATCGTAAACGCAGCAGAGTGTGAACCTTATATCACCGCCGACGACGTTTTGATGCAGCAGTATGCCGATGCGATCATACAAGGTATCGAGATTGTTGAGCATATTCTAAAGCCAAAGCTAACGATTATTGGTATTGAGGACAACAAACCTCAGGCAATAAAAGCATTAGAACTTGCCGCGCAACATAAAGACATTGTAATTCGAGTGATCCCGACGAAGTACCCATCGGGTGGTGAAAAGCAACTCATCAAAGTTCTGACCAATAAAGAAGTCCCTAATAACGGTATTCCTGCGGATATTGGTCTTTTGGTGCAAAACGTTGGTTCACTTTACGCTATTCAACGTGCGGTATGCCATGGCGAGCCGCTGATCGAACGTATTGTGACACTGACTGGCAATACGTTTAAGCAGCCACAAAACGTTTGGGCATTGATTGGTACACCTGTTCAAGCCCTGCTTGACGAGTTTGATTATAGTGCGGACAAAAAAGCACCTCGCCTTATCATGGGTGGCCCGATGATGGGCTTTACTTTGCCACACACCAATGTACCTATCACGAAAACCGCTAACTGTATTCTGGCACCGACACGTCGTGAAATCCCGACAGATCAGTATGAGATGGCTTGTATTCGTTGCGGGCAATGCGCAGAAGCATGCCCTGCTTCTTTATTGCCTCAGCAATTGCAATGGCATGCTAAAGCTCAAGAGTATGATAAGTGCGAAGAGCTAAACCTCAAAGATTGTATCGAGTGCGGTGCTTGTGCCTTCGTCTGTCCGAGTGAAATTCCGCTGGTAAAATACTATCGCCAAGCCAAAGCTGAGATTCGAATTCGCAAAGAGGAAGCAGAAGCATCTGATCGCGCAAAACAACGCTTTGAGAACAAAAAAGCCCGTATGGAGCGCGATAAGGCTGAACGAGAAAATCGCTTTAAGAAAGCCGCAGATGATCGCCGCCAAGAGATGAAGTCGTCTGGTGGGGACGATGCTATCGCCGCCGCCATTGCTCGAGTAAAAGCCCAAAAAGCCGGCACAGAGCAACAAGAACCTGCCGTTAAACCTGCGGTAGCGGCTGCTATTGCACGCGCTAAAGCCAAACAAGCTGAAGCGATGCAGCAAGGTCAAACCGAGCCTGACAACAGTGAAATGGCTAAATTGCGTGAAGAGCGTAAACGCCAAGCACGTGAACGTAAGGCAGAGAAGCAAGAATCCGCTTTACCGACTGAAGACAAAAAAGACGCCGTTGCTGCGGCAATTGCTCGCGCTAAAGCACGTAAAGCTGAGCAGCAAACCACTGAGCAAGCCGAGCCTTCTAGCGAGACCGCCAACGAAGACCCGAAAAAAGCGGCCGTTGCTGCTGCAATCGCTCGCGCCAAAGCACGCAAAGCTGAGCAGCAAACCACCGAGCAAGCCGAGCCTTCCAGCGAGTCCGCCAGCGAAGACCCGAAAAAAGCGGCCGTTGCCGCTGCAATCGCTCGCGCCAAAGCACGTAAAGCTGAGCAGCAAACCGCTGAGCAAGCCGAGTCTTCTAGCGAGTCCGCCAGCGAAGACCCGAAAAAAGCGGCCGTTGCTGCGGCAATCGCTCGCGCCAAAGCACGCAAAGCTGAGCAGCAAACCACGGAGCAAGCCGAGTCTTCTAGCGAGTCCGCCAGCGAAGACCCGAAAAAAGCGGCCGTTGCTGCGGCAATCGCTCGCGCCAAAGCACGTAAAGCTGAGCAGCAAACCACGGAGCAAGCCGAGCCTTCCAGCGAGTCCGTAAGCGAAGACCCGAAAAAAGCGGCCGTTGCCGCTGCAATTGCTCGCGCCAAGGCACGTAAAGCTGAGCAGCAAACCACGGAGCAAACCGAGCCTTCCAGCGAGACCGCCAGCGAAGACCCGAAAAAAGCGGCCGTTGCCGCTGCAATTGCTCGCGCCAAGGCACGTAAAGCACAACAAGAACAACAAAAACAGTTTGAGGAGAAAGAGTAGTGGCCTTCTTTATTGCCAGCTCACCCCATGCGCATAGTCGCAGAAGCACTCCTGACCTAATGAAGTGGGTGGCGCTTTGCGCCCTGCCTGGTCTTATTGCCCAAACCTACTTTTTTGGTTGGGGTACGGTGATCCAATTAGTTATGGCAATCGCAATTGCCTTGAGCTTAGAAGCAATGGTTATGTTGCTGCGCAAACGCCCACCGATGTCTGCTCTGCGTGACAACAGTGCGCTTGTTACCGCTTGGTTACTTGCGATTGCGATTCCACCGCTTTCTCCTTGGTGGGTCATCACCATTGGTTTAGTGTTTGCAATTGTGATTGCTAAACACCTATACGGCGGCATTGGGCAAAACCCTTTCAACCCAGCGATGATTGCTTACGTGGTGCTACTGATCTCATTCCCAGTTCAGATGACCAGTTGGATATCTCCTGTTGAACTGCAAGCAACACCCATCAGCATGGCGGACGCGTTCTCACTAATTTTTACTGGCTTTAATGTTGAAGGGCTATCTTTACAACAAATTCGTACCGGTATTGATGGTGTGACAATGGCGACCCCACTCGACAGCTTCAAAACCGCATTAGTCGCTGGTAGCACCGCCAATGAAGCTTTATCACAACCTCAGTTCACTGCATTCGCGGGAATCGGTTGGCAATGGGTGAACTTAGCTTATCTGGTTGGGGGCATTGCGCTACTGAAGCTGCGCGTGATCAGTTGGCATATCCCAGTGAGCTTTTTAGTGAGCTTGTTTGTATTCAGTGGTCTATTCATGTTAATCACACCAGATCAAACTGCATCACCGATTATTCATCTGTTCTCTGGTGCTACAATGCTTGGGGCATTCTTTATTGCGACCGACCCCGTTTCCGCATCAACGACTGTCAAAGGGCGACTCATCTTTGGCGCATTTATCGGTATGATGGTGTTCATTATTCGCAGTTGGGGTGGCTTCCCTGATGGTGTTGCTTTTGCCGTATTGCTTGCCAATATGTGTGTACCACTCATCGACTATTACACCAAGCCACGCACATACGGACACTGAGGTAAGCATGTTAAACGCAATTCGTAAAAATGGTGTCGTACTGGCGATTTTCGCTTGCGCATCAACAGGTTTAGTAGCTTTGACTCAATACCTCACGCAAGATCAAATTCAGTTGCAAGAGCAAAAACAACTGCTGTCAGTGCTAAATCAAGTGATCCCTCAAGAGATGCATGACAATGTGCTCTATGAAGCTTGTACCTTAGTACAAGACCCAGCTCTTGGCACTGAAGCAGCAATGCCTGCCTATATTGCAACCCAACAAGGTCAACCAACCGCAATCGCTCTCGAGGCGATCGCCCCTGATGGTTATAACGGTGCAATCAAGATTATTGTTGGTGTAAAACAGGATGGCACCATTACCGGCACGCGTGTTCTTTCACATCAAGAAACACCGGGGCTAGGTGACAAAATTGACCTTCGTGTCAGCGATTGGATTTTAAATTTTGCCGGCAAACAAGTGACCGCAGATAATGAATCAAGCTGGCACGTACGCAAAGATGGCGGTCAATTCGATCAATTTACCGGCGCAACCATTACACCACGCGCTGTGGTGAAATCGGTTAAACGCACCGTTGAGTACATCAACCAAAACCGTGAGCAACTACTTGCTCAACCACGAGGTTGTGGAGGAAACCATGGCTGATAACATGAAGCTATTCAAAAATGGTATGTGGGACAACAACCCTGCGTTAGTTCAGTTACTGGGATTATGCCCACTACTGGCAGTCTCTTCGACGGTTACCAACGCATTAGGCTTGGGCGTCGCAACTCTATTGGTACTGGTCGGTTCTAACGTCTGTGTATCACTCGTTCGCGACTATGTACCAAAAGATGTACGTATCCCAGTATTTGTTATGATCATTGCAGCACTGGTCACTTGCGTTCAATTACTGATGAATGCTTACGCCTACGGCTTATATTTATCCCTCGGCATCTTTATCCCACTCATCGTAACAAACTGCATCATTATTGGTCGTGCGGAAGCGTTTGCTTCTAAAAACGACCCAATACCAGCCGCACTTGATGGTTTTTGGATGGGCTTGGGGATGACTAGCGTGCTGGTTGTACTAGGTGCTATGCGTGAAATTATTGGCAATGGTACGTTATTTGATGGTGCGGATTTACTGCTTGGTGACTGGGCAAGAGCACTGCGTATCGAAATCTTCCAGTTCGATAATAGCTTCCTGCTAGCGCTATTACCGCCGGGGGCCTTTATTGGCGTTGGTTTTCTGATTGCTCTTAAAAACGTGATCGATAAAAAACTCGCGCAGCGCCAACCAAAGCAAGAAAAACCCGCGATTGAACGCGCTCGTGTAACCAACTAATCTATCTAGCTCACTCCTTGTAGTGAGCTTTTTTATACTTTGCCCTTTCATCAAGGACAGAGATAATAAACATAATAAAAACGATACTAGAAGCAGCTAACAAATGAACAATACAAAACGTGTCGAAATTCTTACCCGATTGCGGGAGAACAACCCCAATCCACAAACCGAGCTCAACTGGAGCACCCCTTTTGAACTGCTAATTGCCGTTTTGCTCTCTGCTCAAGCAACGGATGTCAGCGTCAACAAAGCTACAGACAAACTCTACCCTGTCGCTAACACTCCGCAAGCCTTGCTTGATTTAGGCGTAGATGGCGTAAAAGAGTACATCAAAACCATCGGCCTATTTAACTCTAAAGCGGAGAATGTCATTAAAACCTGCCGTATTCTTATTGAGCAACATCAAGGTCAGGTTCCCGAAGATCGTGCTGCACTGGAAGCATTACCTGGCGTAGGACGAAAAACGGCTAATGTGGTACTCAATACTGCTTTTGGCTGGCCAACAATCGCGGTTGATACTCATATTTTCCGCGTATCAAATCGCACTAAGTTCGCGGTGGGTAAAAATGTCGACCAAGTTGAAGAGAAGTTACTTAAAGTGGTGCCAAAAGAGTTCAAACTCGATGTCCACCATTGGTTGATTCTTCATGGGCGCTATACGTGTGTTGCGCGTAAACCTCGCTGTGGCAGTTGCATTATCGAAGACCTTTGCGAGTTCAAAGAAAAGACCGACGTATAAGAAAAGGCAGCCTTAACGCTGCCTTTTCTTATCGTATTCACAATTTGAGGACTTGTTGAATATCTTCAACCATCTTTTCTGTTGCACTGACACCTGCGATTGAGAGATACCATGCATCAACATCAAGCATCGCAATTTGCGCATTTTTGAAAGCTCGAGTTTGCTTGACCAAATCATTATCTAGAATATCGGCCATATCAAGATTACTACTCGCATCAAGCTGATTGCGGTCAATAGCGAGAATAATGCTCGGGTCGGATTGCATCACAAACTCAAACGATACCAAGTCACCATGGCTGCCCGACTCAAGACTGTCTACCGTTTCGACAAAACCAAAGTCTTGGTAAATCGCAGAAAACCGGGAGTCTTGCCCAAATGAAGTAATGTTTTCTCCAACACTTAATAGTGTCATTGCATCAACTTTATGTTGCTGATTGTACGCTTTAATTGCCGTAATTTTTTGGTCAAGTTGGGCAATTTTCAGCTCAACTTGTCGCTCAATCGAAAAGACTTTACCTAAGTTGCGCCACTGGGCTTGTGTCGATGCCCAGTAATCATGCTTAAGGTTCGCGGTAAATACTAAAGTTGGGGCGATCTTACTCAGTTCGTCATATTTCGTCGCGGCTCTTGGCCCAACGATAATAAGATCGGGCTTTTGCGAATAAATACTTTCAAAGTCAGGCTCAAAATGGCTCCCCGCGGATGGATAAGAAGCCTGACCATATTGCTGTAAGTAATGGGGCAAATGTGTCGCGTTCGCCACCGCCACAGGCTTAATACCAAACTGATCCAACGCATCAACCACACCATAGCCTATCGCGACCACTCTTTTAGGCGTGTGATCCAGTTTCAGCGTGCCTTTAAAATGTTCTACCACAATCTCGTTAGCAAAACTGAGTGATGATAAAAAGACCAAAACGAGTGAAGTGACATACCTGTACATAATTCAACAATCTCCAATGATAATCATTATCATTTTTCAATATATCTATGCTCATTGCGATATTCAACCTGACTTTTGTACGGGAAATCATGCTAATATCTGCCGATAAAACCAACACGGGAGTGAACAATGTCAAACGGACGCATCTTACACACCATGCTTCGCGTAGGTGATTTAGACAAATCGATTCAGTTCTACACTGATGTGATGGGCATGTCGCTATTACGCAAAAATGAGAATACTGAGTATAAATATACACTGGCTTTCTTAGGCTATGGTGATGAATCTCAAGGCGCAGTGATCGAATTGACTTATAACTGGGGAACCAGTGAGTATGATCTTGGCAGTGCATTTGGTCATATTGCCATTGGCGTTGATGACATCTACGCAACTTGTGATGCAATCAAAGCGGCGGGTGGTAATGTCACTCGCGAGGCTGGCCCAGTGAAAGGCGGGACAACGCACATTGCGTTTGTAAAAGATCCTGACGGCTACATGATCGAACTGATTCAAAACTCTCATGCTTCAGCAGGTCTTTAAGGATAACGAGTTGTATTGCTGAGCATTATAGAAAGAGGACGGTCATTATCGTCCTTTTATTTTTACTTTACACGATAATAGTTATCATTTAATCTTTGTGCACGTTTCATAAAGAGGTTGCAGAAATGGAAATTTCAGACTGGGAGAAACATACTTTACTTGCCGACATCGCCCTTCAAGAACACGACCATCTACGTTGTGTGCTGCACTATCAACAGGCGCTCACCTTGAGTGAACAGATTAGTGAGTCAGTTGAAGTCGACGTTGAAGATAGGTTGATGATTTCAGTGATTTCTTGCCACAATCTTGCGACATTCTGGCGAACGATTGGTGATACGAAGTATGAGCTTAAGTACCTAAAGTTGGCCTCTGAGAAAGTACTAACGCTGGTTCCCCAATGCCCTAATACGGATTGCGACGCTTTTGTTGACTCAATGGGTTGCTGTAAAAAAGCACTGGTTGAATTTATGAAACGACACCCTAACGCGAAAATTGCTCGCTTGGTGCAGGATATTGATACCGCAACTAACTGCAACTTAATTGCTAAGTTCCGGTTGAACTAATCCCCCTAAAATTTGGTGATTTGTCACCACCAATAAAAAAAGCAGCCTTATAAAGGCTGCTTTTCTCATTTCCAATCTACACTTGGGTGCGTCCCAAAGAAATGACGACGCGTCGGTTACGGTCTTTACCCAGTGGTGAGGCATTGTCAGCAATAGGACGACGTTTACCATAGCCTTGAACTTGGATTCGGTCTTCTGGCAAGCCAATTGACTTGAAGTAGTCTCGCATCACCTCGGCACGCTGCTCCGAGAGGGCTTGGCTTTCACTCTTACTATCTTCCGAACCGGTATACGTAGATACCAGCACCAAATCAATATCTTGGTTGTAACGAATATACTCCGCTATTTGTGCCAATCGTTTTTGTGACGCTTTGTTTAACTGAACGCTAGAGCGATCATAATGTAGAATCGTGAAGGCGATGTCTTCAAAGCTATACGGCAACAAATTGGCAATGCAATCACTAAAAACGTTATATTTCTGCAGGAAGAGCACCGAAGAGAGTGCAACTTCAATTCTTTGCTCTCGACTTTGCCACTCTTGATAACTGAAGGTCGGAGAGCGACCCTTTTCCAGTTCACTCAAAATACTCCAAGCCGTTTGACCACCAATATAACCGTCAAATTGCTTAAAGAAACGAATGCTAGTCATTCTGTCAGCACTATCGCCAGGACGCCAAGCTGGCGGCATCGAAACGAGCGAAACATCTCTCGTCTCCCCCATCGGACGCTTCATTTTTAGCTCAAAATCTAGGTTTATTTTTTTGCTGGCATGCGAAGTAAACACTGCCTCACCAAAATTTGGAATAGGGTGAACAAGCTGACACTGTAATGGGGTGTTTGTAACCATCTGCCACTGGGATTGCGTGGGCGAGGCACCATAATACTTATCCATCGCCCAACTATTGGCGCTAAGGACAGTCATAGTTACGACTAAGCTGCGAACAATCCGATTCTTCATTATCTACTTTACTCTAGAGTTTTACGTGGTGGCGCATATTTGCCAGCCTTTTTGTCAGCGACAATATTCCCACTAGATAAAGCAAATTTCCCGCCAACTTTTCATACCTTTCCCCTTTCAGACTCAGTTTGCCGATGATTTAGCCGCATATTGATCACAACTTGGCTAAGCGAGCCCTTACCCTGCTTAATTGCAAAGTAATCTTGATTGGTATTGCATCTAGAATCTGCAATAATGCAAGCCTTGTCACACAAATGTAAACCAATATGACTTTAGAAAATGAAGCTTTGACGCTAAAAAAACGATTCCGTGGTTATTTCCCGGTCGTTATTGACGTCGAAACCGCTGGCTTTAACGCCCAAACCGATGCTCTTCTTGAGATTTGTGCCGTTACATTGCAAATGGACGAGCACGGAGATCTTCATCCAGCATCGACGCTTCATTTTCATATTGAGCCCTTTGAAGGGGCCAACCTAGTCAAAGAGGCACTTGATTTCATTGGTATTCGCGACCCATTTAGCCCCTTGCGTGGTGCAATTCCTGAATCAGAGGCTCTGAAAGAAATCTATAAGCTTGTGCGCAAAGAGCAAAAAGCGGCAGATTGTAGCCGTGCGATTATTGTCGCTCACAATGCCACCTTTGATCATAACTTTGTTATGGCCGCCAGTGAGCGTAGCAAGCTAAAACGTGTCCCATTTCATCCTTTCGCGACCTTTGACACCGCAACATTAAGCGGCCTGGCTTATGGTCAAACCGTTTTGGCCAAAGCTTGCAAAGCAGCGGGTATGGAATTTGACAATAAAGAAGCCCACTCTGCGCTATATGACACACAAAAAACAGCAGAGCTATTTTGTGGAATCGTCAACAAATGGAAGGCCTTAGGTGGTTGGCCGCTTGTCGATGAAGAAGCAGAAGTAACACAACAATAAACGCAAACACAATTTAAAGAGTAAACTATGAATCCTGTAGTAATATCCGTATGTATCATGCTGATACTCGCCTTGATGCGGGTAAACGTGGTAGTCGCACTAACATTCAGTGCTATCGTTGGTGGTTTAGTTTCCGGCATGAGCTTAAACGAAGCGGTTTCCGCATTCGAAAGCGGTCTGGGTGGTGGTGCAACCATCGCTCTAAGTTATGCCATGCTCGGCACCTTTGCTGTCGCTATTTCGCGTTCAGGCATCACTGACCTCCTGGCTAACAGTGTTATCCGCCGTCTAAATGGCAAGGAAAGCAACGCGGCAACAACTGGCCTAAAATATGGCGTATTGGTGGCGCTAGTGCTTGTCACTATGTCATCACAAAACGTTATTCCGGTGCACATTGCGTTTATTCCCATTTTAATTCCACCACTATTGGGCGTGTTTGCTAAGTTAAAACTCGACCGTCGTATGGTTGCTTGTGTCTTAACCTTCGGTTTAATCACACCTTATATGATTCTACCTATTGGCTTTGGCGGTATTTTCCTTAATAACATCCTATTGAAAAACCTGCATGACAACGGCCTAGATGTCGTCGCATCACAAGTTCCAACTGCCATGCTATTGCCAGCAGCAGGTATGCTATTTGGTCTCCTCACTGCGATTTTTGTCAGCTACCGAAAACCACGCGAATATGCTGAAACGAGCCACACCAAGGCCAACCAACAGACGCAAGAGATCAACAAAAAGAATATTTTAGTTGCGGGACTTGGGATCATCGCGGCGCTCGCGGTTCAATTAACCACGGGCTCGATGATCATTGGTGCGTTAGCTGGTTTTATGGTGTTCACATTTGGTGGCGTTATTGCTTGGAAAGAAACCCACGATGTCTTTACCAAAGGCGTGCATATGATGGCAATGATTGGCTTTATCATGATTTCAGCCGCGGGTTTTGCAGCAGTAATGAAGCAAACCGGTGGCGTGGAATCATTGGTTCAAGCGCTCTCCACCAGCATTGGTGATAATAAACCACTGGCTGCGTTGCTGATGTTAGTGGTCGGCCTACTTGTCACAATGGGCATTGGTTCTTCGTTCTCAACCATTCCTATCATTGCCACTATCTATGTGCCGCTTGCATTGGCATTTGGCTTCTCGCCAATGGCCACTATTGCTCTAGTCGGTACTGCAGCTGCACTGGGTGATGCAGGCTCGCCAGCCTCGGACTCAACCTTAGGCCCAACGTCCGGCTTGAACGCAGATGGTCAACATGAGCATATATGGGAAACGGTTGTTCCGACCTTTATTCACTACAACCTACCGTTAATCGCGTTTGGTTGGATTGCAGCCATGGTGCTGTAACAGCCACCAGAATACGAAAACAAAAAAAGCTGACATCATGTCAGCTTTTTTGTTAGTCAGGGAAAGTTACTGACCCTTTTTTGCCATCGCAGAAAGCACTGGAACCATATCTCTCAACAACTCTTCCGCCACTGGTTTGCCTTCCGCGTCGGTGACATTGATTGACGTGCGGTTTCCAAGGTCACCAAACAAGAAGGTGTATGTACCAGGCTTAAGCTCGATTGGCTTAACACCAACTTGTTGCCAGAACTCATCATCCGGTTCAACGTAAGAAGCTTTCACTGTACCTTGTGATTGGTTGCGCTCTTCCAATTTAAAGCCCATCGCTGGCAGAATATTTGGTAATCGAGACCAAAGTACATCATATGGTGAGCGAGCAATAATCACAGGTAAACCAGAACGGTCTGTGCCCATCGAGATTGGAATTTGCTTGATCAGTTCACTTGCTTTACGTTCCGCTTCTTTACGAATATCCAAATCGTATCTTGCGGTTAGCAAGTTTGCCATCAGTGCACTGTAACGCTCTTTGTTTGTAAACGTGACAGGCTGTTCTTCACTGCCTTCACGCCAATCAATCAAAGCCAAACTAATCACTTGACGACCATTTTGAACGCTGCGTGCCAACTCGTATCGAGTGCTCAATGGCAGAGACTCATCCTCTGCAACCCATGTGATCCAATCCGTCTCAATTCGAGAATCGCTTTGCGCTCGTACGCCGATGTCTCGTTCAGTGATAAGCGTCTGTGCAGTTTGCCAAACCTTATCAGCTTCATCTTTCTTCAGTAACCAAATTGAGACGTCACCATTCTCTCGCTCAATGCGTGCACCTGGGATTAGTTCAAGTACTTGCTGAGGAGGACGAATATCAACTCGATTGCCAATTCCACCCGTGTAGTTACCTTGTGGAATTTGGTAGTTGGTATAAAAGCGTACATCAGAGCCTTCAAGTGACTTCCACTCAACCAGCGGTGCTGTGTCGAGGTAGTCAAAGTCGTTGTCGGCTTGGCGTCGTTGGTCTGCGTTACCTGAGCATGCACTTAACACAAAAACAGCTAGTGAGCTAACAACTAGCTGGGGTGACAATTTCATTGAAACTCCTGATAAATAAATGCTGAAGCATGGTGCTTCAGCAATCCTTAAATTTAGTTGATACCGGCATCTTTCATTGCTTTAAGCACAATAGGCTGAGCAACGGCAGATAGGTCTGTTAGCGGTAGTCGCAAGCCACCAAACTCAATTAAGCCCATTTGGTGCGCTGCCCACTTAACAGGAATTGGGCTCGACTCAACAAACAAGTTCTTATGCAAAGGCATTAAGCGTTGGTTGATGATATCAGCTTCTTCGTAACGACCTTCTTTCGCCAATCGGAACATGGTGGCCATATCTTCAGCAGCAAGGTTATTGGTAACTGAAATCACGCCTTGTCCACCTAAACGAACAAAATCCAAACCCGATGCGTCGTCACCACTTAGTAAGATAAAATCTTCGCCACAAAGTTCACGATGTTTTGCAACTCGGCTTAAATCACCCGTCGCATCTTTAAGTGCAACGATATTTTCAATCTCAGCAAGTCGAGCAACCGTTTCTGGTTGCATATCGACACCAGTGCGACCTGGTACATTATAAAGGATCTGAGGAAGATCGGTTTCTGCGGCAATCGCTTTATAGTGTTGATACAAACCTTCTTGAGTCGGTTTGTTGTAGTATGGCGTAACACTTAAGCACCCGACGATGCCTGAGTTATTGAGCAAGCGGCTGAATGTAATACATTCATGCGTCGCATTTGCGCCCGCACCAGCGATAACAGGAATGCGCCCTTCGGCAAACTCAACAGTCTTGTGAACGACCTTGACATGCTCTTCGATAGTCAAAGTGGTTGATTCACCCGTAGTGCCCACCGCGACAATACCGTCAGTTCCGGCTGCAACGTGAAAATCCACCAACTTCTTCAGGCTAACGTAATCTACTTCGCCGTCTTGAGTAAATGGGGTAATGAGCGCTACGATACTTCCTGAAAACATGTCCTTCTCCGATAAATTTTTACTTTCTGCATGGTACTGTATCGAGACAAACAAAGACAAGCGCTTAACACCCCATAAGCTAAGGATTTCCCCCAATATTACCGCGATAAATAGCCCAATTCAGATCTGTGTCATATTGTGTCGTGCGATTATCCCCGTCATAACGCTCAAATCTGCTTAAGTTAAGCTCGGCGATTGACCTAATTCTGGTATCGAGTAATGACTTAGTCATTGAGGCACGAAATTCCAAAAAACCACGCAAGAGAACTAAATTCCGAGCCACTGAGCATTTCATAAGCAAACACGGGTAAATGTGAATAAAGTGATCACATTCACCATTTTCACGCGCGATAACTGTGCTAAAGTAGTTGATTAACCATCAAAACAAACTTAAGTGATAGTATGACTCAACATTTGGTAATTACTGCGGTCGGCAGCGATCGTCCTGGCGTATGCAACCAAGTCGTTCGCCTGGTCACGCAATCGGGCTGTAATATTGTCGATAGCCGCATCGCCCTCTTCGGCAGTGAGTTTACATTGATCATGTTGCTATCGGGCAGTAACGGCGCCATTACCCGAGTTGAGACTACGTTGCCTTTGCTTGGGCAAGAGCAAAATCTGATCACCATGATGAAGCGAACAGCAAAACACGCACTTCTCGACAAAGCCTATACCATCGAAGCCCTAATCGAAGCGGACGACAAAAAAGGCTTAACTGAGAAGTTTACTCAGTTTTTTGCTGATAAAGAGATCGATTTATCCTCGCTTAGCGCCCAAACCATCGATAAAGAGAAACTCGAGTCACAACATGATCAGTTTCATCTGACACTGACGGCATCCGTTGATTCAGAGTTTAACCTGATGCAGTTGCAAGAAGAGTTTACTGATCTTTGCCGCGAACTTGACGTAAAAGGCTCACTTAATTTTATAAAAAACAGCCAATAAAGGAATGACCATGAACACGCTCACGGCAGGCTCTCCAGCTCCTGCATTTTCTCTTCAAGACCAAGATGGCAATCTCGTTAATCTCGCGGATTTTGCGGGCAAAAAAGTACTGTTTTACTTTTACCCAAAAGCAATGACGCCAGGTTGTACCGTTCAAGCGCAAGGTTTACGTGATACTAAAGCCGAGCTAGACGCACATAATGTGGTCGTGTTAGGCGTTAGCATTGATCCTGTAAAACGTCTTGGTAAGTTTATTGAACGCGACAACCTAAACTTCACGCTTTTATCGGATGAAGACCATGCTGTCGCTGAACAATTTGGCGTTTGGGGTGAAAAAAAATTCATGGGTAAAGTGTATGATGGACTTCATCGCATTAGCTTTTTGATCGATGAAAACGGTGTGATTGAACACGTGTTCAACAAGTTTAAAACCAAAGATCATCACGAAGTCGTGCTGAACTACCTTAATGGCAAATAGCTCCTTTGCCTCAGACACAAAAAACGCCAGCTTTTGCTGGCGTTTTTTTTATCTATCAATCCTAAACAATAAATCTGTTTAGTAATTCGTCCTGTTGACGGACATTAGCGGTTTGCTGCTCTGATGCAACCGTTGCATGTTCAGCGGCTCCCGCAACAATGCTGGAAAGGTCTTTGATTCGCACAGTGTTGTTATTGATTTCTTCAGTCACTAAGCTTTGCTCTTCAGCGGCAGAAGCAATTTGCAAGTTCATATCCGTAATACTCTGAATGATGTTGCGGATTGCTTGCAGAGAATCGTTCGCTTGTTGTGCTTTTTCGACTGCCACATCTGCGGTTGTCTTACTTTCACTCATCGCTGAAGAGACTGCGCTCGCACCAGATTGCAGTTGCTCAATCATGCCACGAATCTCTGTCGTTGACTCTTGTGTACGCTGTGCCAGTGTTCTAACTTCATCTGCTACCACGGCAAAACCACGACCTGAATCGCCCGCTCGAGCAGCTTCAATGGCGGCATTAAGCGCCAATAGGTTGGTCTGATCGGCAATATCGTTGATGACTTTCAAAATCGTTTCGATATTACTCGTCGCAGACTCAAGACCCACCACTTCTTCCACAGCCTGATCGACTCGTAACGAAAGCTGACCAATCGCTTCTGTCGTATCTCCAACAATGGTCGAACCTTGGTCGGTAATGTTTTCTGCTTCTTTCACCGCAGCCGCTGCACTCTGAGCATTGTTTGCCACATCCGACGCCGTCATCGACATCTCGTTCATCGCGGTAGCCAGTTGTTCGAGCTGTTCTAACTGGCTAACCAATGCTTCCGATGCCTCTTTAGCATTGATGTGAGACTGCTCTGCATCAACCAGAATGTTTGAGCCAATTTGCTTAGATTGGATGATTTGCTGCTGAAGATTCTCGGTGAAAATATTGAAGTTTCGTCCTAGCTCAGCAAACTCTTGGTCTGTATTGGTATCTAGGCGTTTAGTTAAATCTCCCTGCCCTGAAGCCATATCTTCAATTGCATCGTGCAACTCTCG
Organism: Vibrio panuliri; assembly: GCF_009938205.1. NCBI lineage: Bacteria > Pseudomonadati > Pseudomonadota > Gammaproteobacteria > Vibrionales > Vibrionaceae > Vibrio > Vibrio panuliri. The sequence goes on from NZ_AP019654.1 coordinate 2,386,292, forward strand.
TAAAGGTCGCATTAAGAACTTAATCAGAAATGACAATCCACCAATACTCAACACTAATGCAATCAATGTGTATAGCATTGAACTATTACGCATATCAGTAACCGCTGAGAATGCAACGGATTGGTCGATAACCGCACCAATATACCAACCTTCCGATTTTATTTCGGTAAAGCGAACTTCATAGTGCTTGCCGTCTTTCTCAAAGTACTGTGTGCCTTCACGTACTTCAGCTTCAGGGAGATAAGACGCAAGGCTTTTGCCGTTAAGTTCCGCATTGGGATGAGCGATGGTATTGCCATCACGAGTTAAAATAAACATGTAACCCGCATCCAACAAATTAACCTTGTTCACGATATTAGCGAGCTCAGTCAACTCAACATCATAAAACATGCTGCCAATAAACTGACCATTTTCTCTCACTGGCGTACCAATTGAGATCACCATTTTATTGGTCATTGCATCGACATACGGATCCGTAACAATGGTATCCCCTTGCGCTTTGGCTTGTTTAAACCAAACTCGCGAGCGCGGGTCATAACTCGAATCTACTTCCCATGACGCGTCATTTTCCAGTAAGAAACCATTATCTTGATACCCCAATCCAACAGTAATAAACCCTCGTTTAATGACGGATGTCTCTATCACTTGAGAGACATAGTTGTGATTGTTAGGCGCAAGTTCGATAAGTTCAGTGGTCGACTCGGCTAAATCTCTCTTACGAGCAATTTCCGAGCTGACAATAGCGCTAACTCCATTTTCTAATTCCTCTAAGCTAGTATCGACTAACTTTTCTACTTCACTTTTAACTAACACAGACTGTTGCAAAGATAATAATACAATACTCAACAACAACAGAGCTGATGAAGCTAACACTATTTTTTGACTAAATTTCACGATGCGCCCCACAAAAATACTGAGATTAATTTAGCTATTTTATCGACAACGATTTTCGAAACTTTAGCCTTTAAGTGCAATTTCTAATCAAAGCGATATGAAACGTTAATTGAAGAGTTGAAATTTGTTACACAGATCCACTGATAGCAGGACATCATCAGCACACTCCTAATGTCCTGCTTGGCGGTTTCCCCCAAGAGATGGAAGCGCGTTTAGCCTCGATGCGAGGGCCAACTGAGCAGGCAAAAAAAACGCCAGCAAATGCTGGCGTTTAACTCTTGATGCTTGTTACACAATGAACTTGTTAAGCAGTTCATCTTGCTGGCGTACGCTGTCCGATTGCAATTGCGTCGCCTGCGTGGACTGTATCGCCGCTTCAGACACTTGAGTCGACAAATCTTTGATACGAACAGTATTACTGTTGATCTCTTCTGACACTAAACTTTGCTCTTCAGCCGCGGAGGCAATTTGCAAGTTCATGTCGGTAATACGTTGAATGATTGAACGAATCGCTTGCAAAGATTCATTCGCTTGATGCGCTTTACCCACCGCAATGTCCGCTGTGGATTTACTTTCATTCATCGCAGAAGAAACCGCGCTCGCGCCAGATTGCAGTTGCTCTATCATGCCACGAATTTCAGTCGTCGATTGTTGAGTGCGTTGAGCAAGGGTTCGAACTTCATCGGCAACAACAGCAAAGCCGCGTCCCGATTCACCCGCTCGTGCAGCTTCAATCGCTGCGTTCAGTGCTAACAAGTTAGTTTGATCAGCAATATCGTTAATCACCTTCAAAATGGTTTCGATATTATTAGTTGCCGATGCCAGACCCGCCACCTCTTCAACGGCTTGGTCGACACGCAGCGAGAGTTGACTGATCGCCTCAGAAGTAGCGCTTACTACCTGTGAGCCTTGATCGGTAACATGCTCCGCTTCTTTCACAGCCTCTGCAGCGCCTTGTGCATTATTAGCCACATCCGACGCAGTCACAGACATTTCATGCATCGCGGTGGCCAACTGTTCTAATTCTTCAAGTTGACTTGCTACGGCTTTCGAAGCGTCTTGTGCATTGATATGGGCTTGCTCTGTTCCAACCAAAATATCAGCGCCAATCGCTTTAGATTGAATGATTTGCTGCTGCAAGTTCTCAGTAAAGGTATTAAAACCTCTCGCTAATTGCGCAAATTCCGCATCGGTATTGGTGTCTAATCGCTTAGTTAGATCCCCCTGACCTGACGCAACATCTTGAATCGCATTGTTGAGCTCATTAAGAGGGCGCATTAGGAATTTGATCAACAACGATAGACCAAGCACACTCAGCAACACAGCAATCGACACATAGATAATCGTACTGTTGCGCATCTCGTCAACTGTCGCCATCACAACTGATTCATCAAGAATCGAGCCCACATACCAGTTTTCATTACTCACTTTAGTAAAGCGAACTAGGTAAGATTTGCCATCTTTTTCAAAATGCTGTTCTCCTTCTTTAACCGCAATTTGAGGCAAATAGTCACTAATTGGCTGACCATTATTTTTGGCATCTGGGTGCGCAATTGTGGTGCCATTTTGAGCAACGATAAACAGGTAACCCGCATCAAACAAATTCGTTTGATTAACCTTCTCAGCTAATGCTGTTAGCTCCATGTCGTAGAAAACGACGCCAATAAAGTCACCTTTATTTTTCATTGGCATAGCGATTGAAATCACCACACTGTTGGTTGATGAATCCACATACGGATCGGTGATAATCAATCCATCTTGAGCTTTTGCATCTTGATACCATGGTCGTGTGTGAGTGGCATAGCTAGAATCGACTTCCCAGCTATCATCATTTTCGATCACTCTCGCGTCTGACTCATAACCAGCACCTACAACGATGTACTCATTTTTTACAATGGGTGTTTCAAGGACCGAAGAGACGTAGTCATAGTTGGTTGGGTCCAGTTCAATCATTTGGGTGGTGGATTGTGCTAACTTACGATTGCCCTCCATTTCAGAGCTAACCGCGCGGCTAAGCTCTTGTTCAATTTCGTTCAAACTGGTGCTAACTAGACTCTCAACTTCTGCCTTTACGAGCATGGATTGTTGAATAGACAAAAGCGCAACAGTAGTGAAAAGCAATGCCGAGGAAGCGGCGACGATTTTTTGGCTGAACTTCACATTTACCTCATATAAAAAAATCAGCAACAAGTTCTATATCGGCATGCTTTATATGAAGTTTATAGATAATTATACGGTTATTTATAGAATGGATAACGGTAAATTTTAAGTCTTTGAGTTATTAACAAAAAAGCCAACCTTGGTCTGGTTGGCTTTTTTAGTATTGGAATAAAGATCTCAGTTTTATGCGCTCTCGGTTTCACTTTCGACACTACTTGGTAGTGCGTGCCATACCGCTTTTACTAGAGTCGCCAGTGGGATCGCAAAGAATACGCCCCAAAATCCCCAAAGCCCACCAAACACCAGTACCGCGACAATAATCGCCACAGGGTGAAGATTTACCGCCTCAGAGAATAGGACAGGCACCAATACGTTACCATCCAACGCTTGGATAATTCCGTAAGCGATTAACAAATAGTAAAAGTCAGGAGATAAGCCCCATTGGAACAAACCTACCATCGCAACTGGCACCGTCACTGCCGCTGCACCAATATATGGAATTAGTACCGAAAAACCAACCGCAACCGCCAACAGTACCGAGTAACGTAAGTCGAGAATCGCAAAGGTCACGTAACTCACGCCACCAACAATCAGAATCTCCATCACCTTACCACGAATATAGTTCGAGATTTGCTCATTCATCTCATCCCAAACTTTGGTCGCTAACTTACGGTTACGCGGTAGCATACCGCTTGCCATATCAATCATCTCTTCTTTGTCTTTGAGTAAGAAGAACACCAGCAACGGCACCAAAATAAGATAAACCGCAATAGCGGCAAGGCTAACTAAAGAAGCAAGCGACCCTTTAACCACCGTCTCACCAACGCTGATCACTTGGTTTTTCGCATTAGTCACTAACGACTCAACAATCTGCAAGTTCGCCAGTTCAGGGTACTTTTGCGGCAGCTCTGCAATCACTTTCTGCAATCCGCTGTACATGTTAGGGATGTCATTAATTAAGTTGCCAACCTGCGTCCAGATCGTGGGTACTAAACCAAATACAGCAACGAGCGCTAAGCTCAAGAAGGTCAATATAGCAGCCATCACCGCTAATGTTCGAGGGATCCCAAGCTGAGTCAGTTTCGAAACAGGCCACTCAAGTAGATACGCGAGTACAATCGCCACCAGCAGCGGGGCAATTAAATGACCAAAAAAATAGATGGTAATAAACCCGAAGAGAAGGATTGCAACTAAGCTGGCTGCATGCGGATCTGAAAAACGTCGTTTATACCAACGAGTCACCATTTCTAACATCGAGAACTTTCCCTCTAGTTACGTTCAATGAGTAATAGTCACAGCACTGCTTCAATTCAACTTCAAATGAATGCTGGCTAAGAAAGCGAACAATATCGGACTTGGAGCTAGAATCTGTAATCAGAATATTCAGCGTTTCACCTTCAACCAACGCCATAGAGTGGCGCTTGGCAAGAAGCAAAGAAAGGGGGCAACGTTGTTCTCGTAAGTCTAACTCTATCATTTGACTCGCTGAAGCCGAATAAACAGTATCAACGCAACATTGTATACTTAACCGCTCAAAATTGCTCGCGCTGTCGAAACAACTCGCAGTAAAAAGGCTTTTGCGATAAATACTCGTTATGATTGAACAACTTTATTTGCTTTGAAACCCTCTCACAAATAAAGTGTCTAAGGAGAAACCAGAGACTTTTCGAGCGACAAAGCGATATACCGATGCAAATTTACTATATCGCTGTTATAAATTGACTCCTGAACTTATCAGGCGGAGTTATCTCTCTGCGGATTGCACAAATGATGTCTAGACACAAGACATCATCTCAACAGGAAACGAACCAGCAAGCTATGTTTAAAAAGACGCGATCTTTAATCGCCCTATGTATTGCGACAACACTGAGCGTCCCTTCCGCCCCTTTGATGGCTAATACGTTCGATTTGCCTGACATTGGCACGGCAGCCAGTGGCACCCTAACCATTGATCAAGAATTGCAATACGGCGATGCCTACATGCGTATGCTGCGCAATCGGGCGCCTATCATTAATGATCCGGTGCTCAATGAGTACGTCGATACATTAGGCCATCAATTAGTCGCCAACGCTGATGATGTAAAAACCCCATTTACCTTTTTTATGATTCGCGATCGCAATATTAACGCCTTTGCTTTTTTTGGCGGTTATATTGCAATCCATTCGGGACTCTTCTTACACGCTCGTTCAGAGAGTGAGCTTGCGTCAGTCTTAGCGCACGAAATTGCCCACGTAACCCAGCGCCATTTGGCGCGTAGTATGGAAGAGCAAGCCAGACGCTCTCCTGTGACAATGGCTGCGCTTGCTGGCTCGCTACTGCTTGCCATCGCAGCACCTGAAGCGGGTATGGCTGCGATCACCGCCACGACAGCAGGCAATATACAAGGTCAAATCAACTACACTCGCAGCAACGAGAAAGAAGCAGACCGATTTGGTATTGCCACCCTGTCGAAAGCGGGGTTTGACGTCAATGCGATGCCGAGTTTCTTTGGACGCTTGGCTGAAGAGTATCGCTACGCCACTACCCTACCGCCGATGCTGCTCACTCACCCGTTGCCACAAGATCGTATAACCGACTCAAGAGCACGAGCACAAAGCTACCCGCAAAAGCGTGTCAGTGCGTCGCTCGGCTATAATTTGGCGCGCGCGCGAGTGGTCGCTCGCTATGCTGGAATCAAATCTGATGCTGCACTCGATTGGCTCTCGCGCCGAGAGGAGAAAGCACCACAATCAATTAAGCCAGCAATGCAATATGGTCAAGCACTGGTCTACCTCGACAATAACCAACTCGATAAGGCTGCGCCAATTTTAGAACAGCTACATCAAATGGATGATAACAATCGCTTCTACCTCGATGCCTTATCCGATCTTTACATTGCGCAGAAGCAGCCACAAAAAGCGAGCAGCATGCTTGAGAAAGCATTGAAGTCAGAGCCCAACAACCCTGTTTTGATGATCAACTACGCCAACAGTTTGCTGGCTCAAGATAAGTTTGAACAAGCGATTCGCGTATTGCAGCGCTACACTCACGACAACAGCAATGACGTCAATGGTTGGCATCTAATGTCAGAAACCAGTATCAAAATGGGTGACAGCCAAGGAGATCTTGCGGCTCGTGCAGAAATCCTCGCGCTCAAAGCCAACTGGAATAAAGCAATACAGTATTACACTCAGGCCAGTCAAATGGCTGAGTTAGGCAGTTTAGAACAAGCCAGATATGATGCGCGTATTGACCAATTGCTGGTACAACGCGATCGATTTATGGCACTACAATAAAAAGGAGATGTAAAATGTCAGTGGTGATTTATCACAACCCTCGTTGCTCAAAAAGCCGTCAAACACTTGCGTTGCTTGAAGAAAATAATGTTCAGCCAGAGATCATCAAATATCTCGACACACCACCTTCTGTTGGTGAGCTAAAAACACTGTTTACACAGCTAGGATTAAGCGAAGTGCGCGAAATGATGCGTACCAAAGAAGATGTCTATAAAGAGTTGAATCTAGCTCAGGCATCAGACGACGAACTATTTCTCGCCATGGTAGAGCATCCAAAACTTATTGAACGCCCTATCGTAGTGGCAAATGGCAAAGCGAAGCATGGCCGTCCACCAGAGCAGGTATTAGAGATACTATGACTTGTCAGCTAATTGTTCTTTATTACAGCCGCCATGGTTCAACTAGAGCATTAGCCCGCCAAATCGCAAGAGGGATAGAATCTATCCCTCATTGTGAAGCTCTATTGCGAACAGTAGCGGACTTCTCGCCTGAATATGGGGAGCCGGAAGACCCGATCATCACGATAGAAGAATTGAAACAGTGTCATGGTCTTGCGATGGGCAGTCCAGTTTGGTTTGGCAATATGGCCGCACCACTCAAACACTTCTGGGATCAAACCAGTAGTTTGTGGCTTGCTGGCGATTTAATTGATAAACCCGCTTGCGTGTTCACCGCTTCTTCAAGTTTGCATGGTGGACAAGAGACTACGTTGCAAAGTATGCAGTTACCCCTCTTCCATCACGGTATGCTGGTGATGGGCATCCCTTATTCCAACCCGCAATTACATACAACTCAAACCGGCGGCACACCTTATGGTGCCAGCCATGTATCTCACCATGGCCAACAGGCTCTCTCATCAGACGAAAGTGCCTTAGCCAAACATTTGGGACAGCGATTAGCCACAACCGCATTAAAATTATTCAAGGAGTGACTATGCACGAAAGCGCAACAGATCGTTTGCTAAAAGATATGAAGCCTGCGACAAAGGCCTATCGTTTACTGGCGTTAAGCGCCAACCTTGCCTTACTTGCTTGGGTTGCCATTTGGCAAATATCACTCTCTCCCCACCCACATATCAGTAGTACCACACTGGCGATTGCTTGGTGTATTCCGCTATTGCTGCCTCTTCCCGGTATTTTAGCGGGTAAACCCTATACCCATGCATGGGCAAACTTTGTTTTGATGCTCTATTTTTTGCACGCTTTGACCATCATCTACGTCGATGGTGGAGAACGTTTACTGGCCATCATCGAGCTGCTCCTCACCAGTGGTGCATTTGCGGGTAACATTCTTTATGCCCGAGCGCGCGGTAAGGAATTAGGTTTAAAACTCAGTCGTTTATCAGAAGTTGAGAAAAAAGAACGAGCAAAATTTGAAAAGTAATCTGCTGAAAATATAAAGGTCTAGCGAATGCTAGACCTTTATTTTGTCACAACGTCTCACCCATTAGCGGCTAAGCGTCAATATCCGTCTCTACCATTTCATCGTTCACGTCGGCTTCTTCGACTTCTGTCGGGGCTGGGGCAACATAGTGCCCGCCTTGCCACTCAAACATCAATGCCGGCTGCGGCTCTACAACCTTTGGCTCAACTTGCTCGATAACCTCTGGCAGCGCCTGCTCCACTGCTGGTTCATTTTCGCCTTGCTCATTCACAATTGACACGTCTTGCTGTGGTTGCGGAACTAAAACAGGTTGAACCGGCTCAACTGCTATTGCTTTCGCCTCGCGCATACGCAGCACTTGCTGCTCAAACTCCGCAGGTGTCGCCAGGAGATGGACAAGGAAGGTAATCTGTTTACCTTGAATCTTGAGAATATCCAGTGACGCAACTGAACTGAGTTGCTGCAGTTTTCTCTCTAGTACAAAGAAATCTACGGCATTATCTAATGATGTAAAGCGCACTTGGATCGCTTCTGATGATTCGCTCGCCACAACAACACTACTTTGCTTAGCATAGTAGTCACTGATTTGGTTAATCATTTTGTCTGCTGCATCAACGCCATTATTGCTGCCTGAAAGTGGCGCTTGACGCGTTACCCCAATGGTTTTGGGCTGTTGGTCATAAAGTGTCCATCGCAGATTATTGTTGCTCGCTCGTACAACCAACACCGCATCGGCCGGATAACGTTGGCTTGCCTGCCCAACTGGAAGTGCAAAACCACCCCAAAGGTCGGAGATATTCACCCCAGTCACGTCGTTAAAGTCACCGACAGGAATAGTGAGGGGAAGACCTCGCGTATTCGCCTGCGCCTTCATTTGACCGAGCGTAGTGGAGTTAGAATGCTCCCATGCGATCGCTCGTTCTGACTGAGTCTCTTCCACCAGCCAAACTAAGATATTGGCGCGTTGCGCAGGCCAAGTTGGCAATTGCGCTTGACTGAGCAAAGCATCAATTTGTGGTCCGTTAAAACGCATCTTAAGAGTTTGCTGCTCACCCTGTTGTCCGTAGCTTAACTGGGCAATATATTGCGCATTGCTCTTTAAGGCTTTTTGGATCACTGGGTTTTGCACCGCATCAGAGGTACCAGAAGCACGAACTATCACTTCCTCCATTCCCTTCACACGCGCCTGTGCATCCGGTTTTTCCAGGCTCTTGTCCAGCACAATTTGGCTTTGATATAAGTCAACATTAGTGAGAGCCATGGCAGGGAAGCCCATTAGACCCAATGCGAGTAAAAAAATAGAACGCATAGTTATCCTAGAAACAGTTACAGCAAATTTGGAATTGATGATAAGCAACTTCTTAAAATCGAGCAACAAAAGCCCAACCGAACTGACCTTTTTTTGACCTCAATTGTACTTCTTAATCCAATCAGCCATCGTCATGGCAACGCCATGAAAGTCTCGATGCCTAGCCTATTATTGATAACTTTGAAATAGACCTACGCCACAAAATTATCAACTTTTGATCTAGTTCAGATTGAAATCGTTTGCAGTGGTGATAAAATCCCGCGAATTTTGATTTTGAGCCATAAATTCACCTGATTTAGCCACAACATCGGTTAAAGACAGTGAAGATTGGACTATTTGCCACCAGAAAGGGATAAAACATGAAAAATGCCATTCAAGGTGCACAAATGCTCTTCGTCGCATTTGGTGCTCTGGTACTGGTTCCGTTATTGACGGGATTAGACCCAAGCGTTGCACTCTTTGGTGCCGGTATCGGTACTTTGATCTTCCAAATCGTTACTCGTCGTTCTGTTCCTATCTTCCTCGCTTCCTCCTTTGCCTTCATTGCTCCTATTCTTTACGGTGTTCAAAACTGGGGTATCCCTGCCACAATGGGCGGCCTTATGGTTGCGGGTCTGGTTTACGTTGCATTGGGTGGCTTAATTAAGCTTCGCGGTGTTGAGATTGTTCACAAACTATTGCCACCCGTTGTTGTTGGCCCGGTAATCATGGTTATCGGTCTAGGTCTTGCGCCGAATGCGGTTAGCATGGCTCTTGGTGTCGCTGGCGGCGAGCAAGTTATCGACAAGAATATTGCACTGATCATCTCTTCTGCTTCATTGATGACTACCGTTTTTATCAGTGTCTTTACGCGTGGTTTTCTCAAGCTTATGCCAATCTTAGGCGGTATTGTCGTCGGTTACGTACTGAGCCTATTCTACGGTATTGTTGATTTTACTCCGGTACATCAAGCGGCTTGGTTTGCATTGCCTGCGTTTGTGATGCCTGAATTTAACATCAACGCGATTCTGTTTATGATTCCAGTCGCGATTGCACCTGCGGTTGAGCACGTTGGTGACATGCTGGCGATCTCAAATGTTACAGGTAAAAACTACCTGAAAAAGCCAGGACTGCACCGCACCATTACTGGTGACGGTCTGGCGACAATTGCGGCTTCAATGGTCGGAGCGCCGCCAAACACCACTTACTCAGAAGTCACTGGCGCGGTAATGCTAACGAAGTCATTCAACCCTGTAATCATGACTTGGACTGCGATAACAGCGATCACTCTATCCTTAGTTGGCAAACTTGGTGCGGTACTCCAAACCATCCCAATGCCAGTGATGGGCGGTATTATGATTCTGTTGTTTGGCTCGATAGCAACTGTAGGCTTAAATACACTAATCAAAAACAATGTCGATTTACATAAATCACGTAACCTAGTGATTGTTGCGATTACCTTAGTATTTGGTATCGGTGGTATGGCATTTGGTATTGGTGACTTCAGCCTACAGGGCATCAGCCTATGTGGTATTGTAGCCATCATACTCAACCTTGTGTTGCCAAAAGACCTAGGTGAAAACCACGTCGTGGACAACGCGCAGATCGATAAGTAAATGAGTTGAGAGTTTACGGAAGACTTCCATTCCGTATTCAAAACTACCTACTCCATAAGTAAAAGGGTGACGATAATCGTCACCCTTTTTCATTCCATAAACGAGGCACAGCCATACGTTCCCGACTCTCAGCTCTCGCTCTTAAAGGCACAACTCGACAAACTGACCACGCGTCAATTCAGCCAAATCTTTCGGCGCTAGCTCAATTTCCAAACCTCGGCGACCAGCGCTGACCATCATGGTTGCTAACCCTTCTGCGCTGTTGTGGATAAACGTTGGCAGTGCTTTCTTTTGCCCTAGTGGGCTAATTCCCCCAACCACATAACCTGTGGTCTTTTGGGCAATATCGGGATTGGCCATTTCAGCTTTTTTTGCTTTGGCTGCTTTTGCTGCCAACTTTAAATTCAATTTGTGCTCAACTGGCAAAACGGCAACCGCAAGATTCTTCGGCTCTCCATTGAGACAAAACAACAATGTTTTGAACACTTGCTTGGGATCTTGTCCTAAAGCTTCTGCCGCTTCCAACCCGTAGCTTTCCGCTCTCGGGTCATGTTCATATTGATGGATGGTGTGATTTACTTTTTTCTTTTTGGCGGCATTGATTGCGGGTGTCATAAAAATTTCCTATCACCAATCAGGATAAACCACTGCCTTAATTCGTATACGGCAATAACTTATAGTGATGAGTGTCTTGATAAAACAGAAAAGCGGCACCTACTGGTGCCGCTCTAGTTAATGCGATTTAAGACTTTCAGTCAATAGCGCTTACTTGTATACAATCTCGCCTTTAGGAGCAAATGCGTTCACATCGACTGGGCTATTTGCTTCTAGGTACTCTTTGAGTACTTCTGCATCAACGAAACCAGTATTTACGTAGCCCGCGTGAGTAGAAACTTTTGGATAACCATCACCACCCGCTGCGTTGTAGCTTGGTACTGTAAAGCGGTAAGTTTTCGCCATATCAATCGCTTCACCACCGATCTTCACATCCGATACTTTACCGTCAGCAACTGTCATTGAAATGCCAGCAAACTGAGCGTAAGCACCTGAGTCTACGGGTTTAGTCGCTACAACATTTAGGTAGTCGATCACTTCTTTACCTGACATATCGATGTAAGTCACGATGTTGCCGAAAGGCTGGACTTTCAATACATCTTTGTAAGTAACGTCGCCGCCTTCAATTGAATCGCGCACACCACCCGAGTTCATTACAGCGAAATCTGCTTTCGCACGGTCCATATGAGCCGTTGCGATTAAGCGACCAAGGTTCGTTTGTTCAAAACGTACGATGTTGCGGTCACCTTCTAGCTTACCGTTGGTCTCTGCAATCTTAACATTAAGTTGGTCTTGGCCTTTTTCTTGGTAAGGACGAAGGAAATCAACCATCGCTTGGTCTTTTGCGATTTCATCTTCGATAAATACGCGCTTGCTTTCACCGTCAACTTTAATTTTCTTCTTCAAGTTAACTGGGATCAAGTCATAGCTCACCATTTCTAGCTCACCATTGCGGAATTCAAAATCTGCACGACCAACGTATTTGCCCCACTCGTAAGCTTGCACGATATGCGTACCATTTTGGATATCTGGCTTACACTCATCAGAAGGCTGGAAGTTTTTCTTGATAACGTTAGGCGCTTCCATACATACAGGCTCTTGAGAGTGACCACCAACGATCATATCTAAGTCACCTTCGTTTAGGTAACGAGCAAGCGCTACGTCACCAGGCGCGTTAACACCACGGTTACCATTTTCGTAGTGGCCCATGTGCGTCACTGCGAAAATAAGATCTGGTTTTTCTGTCTCTTTAAGTTCAGCGATAAGCTTTTTCGCTTCTTCTTTAGGATCACGGAACTCAATACCACCGATGTACTCTGGGTTACCAATTTTTTGCGTATCTTCAGTCGTCAAACCGATAACTGCAATCTTGATGCCTTGCTTTTCAAACATCTGGTAAGCTTGGAACATACGCTCGCCAGTTTTCTTATCGTAAATGTTTGCAGACAACATCGGGAAGTTTGCCCACTCTTTTTGCTGCATCAGCACTTCAAGAGGGTTGTCAAACTCATGGTTACCTAGCGCCATTGCGTCGTAACCGATTTTGCTCATGCCTTTAAAATCAGGTTCAGCATCTTGTAGGTCTGACTCTGGTACACCTGTATTGATGTCACCACCAGAAAGCAGTAGCACGCTGCCACCTTCTGCGCGAATATCTTCACGTAGGTTATCAATCAAAGTCTTGCGAGCAGCCATGCCGTACTCACCATACTTGTTTTCCCAAAAACGACCATGGTGGTCATTGGTATGAAGAATAGTAAGTTTGTAAGTTTTATCAGCTTCCCACTCATTTTGCGCGGTTGTTGCACAGCCTGCTAAGGTTGCAAGAATAGCTGCACTCAGTGCAGTTTTTACGATAAGGCGTTGCGTCATAGTCATACCTTTGAACTAAATAGATTCCACTGCCATTTGCCACTATTTAAGGATTATGTTGCGACAGTTATCGCAAGCACAGATTGATATTGAAGTAGCAAAACTTGACATAGTTTAAAGTAACCATTTTTCTTGAACATTCAGTTTTCAAGTTTATGCAACATCGATCACTATATTTTTCAGGAAAAACTGCAACAAAAGCGGTGACTTACATTCGATTGAAAATATGATCACAAGCAAACGTTTAACTGATTACCAGGATTTAACCTTTCGATAGATTAGATTGCTCGTCACGTGCAGCATATCGACCTTTTTACCAAAAAAAAGGCTACCCAAAGGCAGCCTCAAACTTGATAGCAACAGACGATATTAACGAATATCGATATGAGCAAAGCTCTTGATGAGATCATCGAGATCTTTCATCTGTTTTAAGAATGGTTCGAGTTTATCAAGTGGTAAAGCCGATGGACCATCACAACGTGCTTGCTCTGGATTCGGGTGCGCTTCAATGAAAAGACCGGCAATACCTGTAGCAAGACCTGCTTTAGCCAGTTCAACCGTTTGTTCACGACGACCACCAGAAGCCGCGCCAGATGGGTCACGCATTTGCAGTGAGTGAGTCACATCAAAAATAATTGGGCTGCCGTTAGAGGCTTTTTTCATTA